>CAWDDG010000008.1:0-1013849 GCA_963801065.1 uncultured Actinomycetota bacterium
ATGGCTGTTGAGTGTCGTTCGGAACGCCCGATCCATGGGAGGAAGGATGCCAGCATCTGAAACAGGAACCGCCCGCCCCGGTGTCAGCGTTGGCCCGACGAGTGAGTTCAGCTTGTTCTTCCATGTCAAACCGGGACACGGAGATGCCTTGCGCGAGGCGCTCCGGGCGCTCCAGGACCAACCGGGATACCGGCCCGGGGATTACAACATGGCGGTTGCGACGATTCACGAGGCCAGGTTCGTGTTGTTCGACGACGACACGCGACTGCTGTTCGCCACGAGTTTCGACGGCCCGTGGGATGCCTACATGGAGGACTTCTTTACGTCGGGGCCGACGCTGGAGCTTTTCGACGCCGTCTTCGCGCACGTCGAGGGGTACGAGGGCCTTCCGGACGTGGCGGCGGTGCAGGCGTTCGTCCTCGGTGCTCAGGTCACGGCGGCCGCCTACGCGCGGAATTACGGCGGCACGGTGAAGGAGATTCGGAAGGCAGAGCGTGTGAACAAGGCATTCCAGCGGGTGCTTGACGACTCGGAGGCCGGAGAGGCGCTGCAACACCGTGCTTTGAAGCCGCTGCTCGACGAGGCCGCCGAGTAGCCGAGAGCCGACGACCCGGGAGGCGCGATGTCGGATCACATCTCGGGGCCTAGGGCGTTGGCCGAGCCGATCGCGGACATCACCGACGTCTACGCGTTCCCGAGTCCCGAGCGGCCGGGGCATCTCGTGCTCGTGCTGAATACGCTGCCGTTCGCACCGCCGTCCGCGGTGTTCTCGGACGGACTCGTCTACCGCTTCCGCTTGCGCCCGCTGACGGCGGGGGCCCGAGAGGATCCGGCGCCGTTCGCTGTAGGAGCGCAAGAGTTCGCGTTCGACTGCGTGTTCTCCGATCCGGCGGGAGCTGACGGTGCGCGAGGGCGCGGGCAGGAAGGCGTCTGCACAATGCCGTCGGGCGAGACCGTTTCCTTTAACGTGAACGATCGAGCGGGGTGGCTCGGGTCACGGCGTTCGCGTCTTCGCCGGTCCGCGTTGGGATCCGTTCATCATGGATGCCCCCGCCGCGCTGAAGACGATCGCGACGGGCGAGCTCGCGTTCACCGATCCGGGCTCGATCTACCTGGACGGCAAGAACGTGCTCAGCCTCGTGCTCGAGGTCGACTGCGCGGAGGTACTGAACGGTGTCCAGCTGGTCGGGGTGGTCGCGGAGACGCTGACGCGCGGCAAGCTGAGCGTTCGGATCGAACGGGTCGGCAGGCCCGAGGTAAAGAACCTGATGCTGGCGCCGAAACAGTTCGACCCGGTGAACCGCGACCTCGAGATCCGCGACCTGTACAACATGGAGGATGCGTTCCACCTCGCCGAGGGCTACCTGGGCGCCTACCGCGCGCGCCTGAACGCCAACCTCGCCTTCTGGGACGGCCTCGACGGCAGGACCGACTGGCCCACAGACGGAAACGGCACCCACCCGCTGACCGAGCTCCTGCTCGCCGACTACCTCGCCGTCGACGTCACCAAGCCGTACGCCGAGCAGGGATCCTTCTTCGAGATCGAGCGCGCCACTCGTCGGGGTAGCCCACACGAAACCTGCGGCGGACGAGCGCTCAACGACGACGTCATGGACACGATCTTCACGCTCCTCGTAAACGCTGGCAACGGCCCCGTCATCCGCGACGGCGTCGACCAGGCGACGAAGCCCGCGTCGAGCACGTTCCCCTACCTGGCGCCGGCGAATTCGGATCCGCCCGAGCCTCCGGAGCACCTCTAGTGTCGGGCCCTGGGGACTCATGACCACCGCGCAAAGCACCAGCCTCGAGCTCGACGACATCCAGAGCGGAGCGCTGCACGAGCGACCGTCCCCGTACGTCGGCACCTACCTTCTCCTCCGCATCGACGACCGTGAGGCGGGACGCGAGCTGGTGCGGCGGCTGCACCCGGTCGTCGACTCCGGTCGGCCCTCGTCCGACCCGGCTCGCGATGCCTGGATCACGGTCGCGTTCACCTATCACGGTCTGAAGGCGCTCGGCGTGCCGCAGGACTCGCTCGACAGCTTCGCGCCGGAGTTCCGGCAGGGGATGGCGGCGCGCGCCGCCGAGCTGGGCGATGTCGGCGAGAGCAGCCCAGAAAACTGGGAAAAGCCGCTCGGGAGTCCCGATGTCCACGTTGCACTCGCGGCGCTCTCGCCCGACGCCCCGCGGCTGGAGCGGGTCGTCGAGAGGGCACGCCGTGCCCACCAGGAGCTGCCCGGCGTCGAGGTGATCTGGCGCCAGGACTGCTACCAGCTGCCGACGGGGCGCACCTCCTTCGGTTTCAAGGACGGGATCGGCCAGCCGGCGGTGGAGGGGAGCGGCATCCCGGGTACCAACCCCAACGAGAGGCCGATCAAGGCGGGCGAGTTCATCCTCGGCTACCCGGACGAGACGGGAAGCCTGCCGCCGATGCCGACGCCCGAGGTGCTCGGCCGCAACGGCACCTACATCGTCTTTCGCAAGCTGTACACGCGCGTCGCCGCCTACCGGCGCTACCTGCGCGACAAGGCCGCCACACGCGAGGAGGAGGCGCGGCTCGGCGCGAAGATGGTCGGCCGCTGGCAGAGCGGCGCCCCGCTCGCGCTCTGCCCCGAACGCGACGACCCGGAGCTCGGCGCCGACCCTCAGCGCAACAACGACTTCCTCTACCGCGAAGACCTGCGCGGATTCAAGTGCCCTGCAGGCGCGCACGCGCGGCGTGCGAACCCGCGAGACGCGCTCGACCACGAGGGGAGCGTCAACGTGCGCCTGCACCGCATGATCCGGCGCGGCACGAACTACGGCCCGATCCTGCCCGAGGGCGTGCTCGAGGACGACGGGGCCGACCGGGGCATCATCTTCGTCTTCGCCGGCGCGCACCCCAAGCGCCAGTTCGAGTTCGTCAAGACCCAGTGGCTGAACGACGGCATCTTCATCGGCGCCCCGGCGGAGAAGGATCCGCTCGTCGGGCCAAACGACGGCTCCGGCATGTTCACCATCCCGCAGCGGCCGATCCGGCGCCGGCTGCCGAACCTGCCGCCGTTCGTCGTCACCCGCGGCGGCGAGTACTGCTTCGTCCCGGGGCTGCGAGCGCTGCGCTGGCTAGCGGAGCTGGAGACATGAAAGGCGACCACGAAAGAGAGGACGACGTGGCAACGAGGCCGACAGGCACCGACCGCTGGAAGGCGCTCGATTTCGGTCCACCGCCGTCCGACGAGGCCGAGCCCGACCAGCCGGTGCTGGTCGAGTACGTCTCCGGCGGGCGGATCGCAGTGATCACGCTCAACCGGCCGCAGGCCGACAATGCGATCACGACGGAGATGGGGGCGCGCCTGACCGAGATCCTGGAGACGATCGCGGTCCGTCCCGCCGTCCGGGTCGCCATCATTACCGGCGCCGGCAAGAGAGCGTTCTCGGTCGGAAGCGACCTGCGCCAGCGCAAGGACATGACGAAGGAGGAGTGGCTGCGCCAGCGTCAGGACTTCGATCGCACTCTCTACACGCTGCGGCAGCTGCGAAAGCCGATCCTCGCCGCCGTCAACGGGATCGCCTACGGCGGCGGCTCCGAGATCGCTCAGAGCACCGACTTCATCATCGCCTCCGAGCACGCGACATTCGGCCAGCCGGAAGCGATGATCGGCCTCGCTGCCGGGGGCGGCTCGCCGGCCCTGCTTCCCCGCGTGCTGCCGCCGGGGAAGGCTCTGCAGATGCTGATGACCGGCGATCCGATCACCGCGCAGGAGGCGCACCGGCTGGGAATGGTCAACGAGGTCTACCCCCAGGCCGAGCTCATGGATAGCGCGCGCCGCATCGCAGAGAAGATCGCGAGTAACTCTCCGACAGCGGTACAGGCGGTCAAGCGTGCCGTTCGCATGGGTGAGGGACAGCCCATCGAGCAGTCGATCGCGATCATGATGGAGGCCCACTGGCGCTCGGCTGTGCATCCGGATCGCATCGAGGGGATCGGCGCCTTCAATGACGATCGCGAGCCGACCTTTCAGGACCCCGACTACTGACGTGCGGCCCGCGTGCCCAACCACTGATCCACGAGGAGGCTGAGAGATGGCGGTAACAGGCGACCTCGAACGAGCGCGCTCCGCGCTCAGGATGATCGCCGAGGAGCCCTTCAATGCAGAAGCGCCGCCGGAGGCTCTGAAAGGCGAGATCACGCCGACGGAGCTTCATTACGTCCGCAGCAACTTCGCGGTGCCAGCCCACGACGGCACGCTCGAGGTCGGCGGCGCAATCGAGAACCCGACGACGCTCACGCTCGATGACCTGCGCGCCATGCCAGCAGTTGAGCGGGCCGTCACGCTCGAATGCGCGGGGAACGGGCGTCTCGAGATGCGACCACTGCCGGTTGGCGAGCCATGGGGTGACTACGCGGTCTCGACCGCCCGGTGGACAGGCGCCCTCCTGCACCAGGTGCTGGAGCGGGCGCACCCGGCAGCGAACGGCGTCGAGGTTCGATTCGAGGGCGCCGACCACGGTCCGTATCACCTCAAGCCGGTCCTTGCGGAGACCAACCAGTCCGACTTGACCTTCGTGCGCTCCCTCGCGCTCGCCCACGCAACCGATCCGGTGGCCGAGATCCTGATCGCCTACGAGATGAACGGCGAGCCGCTGAGCCCCGACCACGGCGCCCCCTTCCGGCTCATCGTGCCCCACTGGTTCGCCGTGGCGTCCGTGAAGTGGTTGAAGCGGATCGACGTCCTTACCGAGCCGTACGTCGGCGAGTTTCAGACCGGCCACTACATCTACGAGTGGGCCGATCGTCCGCACGAGCCCCTGACGCTCATGCGCGTGCGCGCCCGCATCACCGACCCCGCTCTCGGCACATCCATCCCCGTGGGCACCTACACCGTGCGCGGAAAGGCATGGTCGGGCACGGGACCGGTGACGCAGGTCGACGTCAGCTTGACCGGCGAAGGCGACTGGCATCCAGCTGAGCTCGAACCCCCAAAGGGCCCCTACCATTGGCAGGACTGGTCGTTCGAGTGGGAGGCGACCACGGCCGGCCGCCACAGCCTTCGCGCACGCGCGACCGATGCCTCCGGCAACGTGCAACCCGACATCCCGCCCTGGAACCGGCTCGGCTACGGAAACAACGCGATCGAGGTCTCGTATGTCGACGTGCGCTGACGCACCGGACTGGCGGCGCGCACGGAGCGCCGCCTCCGAGATCAGCTCACGGGTTGGCGAGTCGCCCATCGCCCAGAACACCCTTACGGACTTCGGCACAGTGCACGTCAGGTCGAAGCCAGCCGCCGCCTGTTTGGCGCCGCCCGTTTGCGACGGCGTAGTTCGAGGACAGTCGCCCGAGCGGCTGTCCGGTGACGGCGTCGCGTCCGGCGTACAGAGCGGCCAACGCCTGCTCGCTCACCACCGATCCGGGAGTGACGCCAGCACCGTCGCTCAGCCCGGTCAATCCCAACCCGAGCCACCGGCCGGGCGGGGTACCCGGTTGCGGCGTGGTAGTCGACCAGCGCCGTGGATCGTGGGCGGGCAGTGTCGCGTGCGGCGGTGTGCCACAGCAGGTGCCCCGCTCCCGCCGACGGCCGCGTTATCGACATGGCGGATTGGCCACGTCCCCCACGTGCGCAGACTTCTCCTACTGGCAAGTGGGCAAGAAACCCGACCTACATGAGATGTACGCAGAAACGAGACGCCGAGCCGATCCGTCAAGACCGCACTGACGGCGCCGAGACTCAGTCACGGGCTATTGAGCGGCTCGCGGGAACCCCTCGTACGTCCCGGACGTGGCGCGGGCGTGCTCGGCTTGGACCGTCCGGGACAAGGCTCCGAAGAGCGTCACCGCACCGATGGTCTTCCGGTATTTTGTGGTGCCGTGGCGCACTTGGTCGACGCTCCACCAGAGGAGCATCGCCATCGCGGCGCGATGGGCGAACACGTCGAATCCACCGTCAGGTTTCACCATGTGCGCGGCGCGTAACACCCCAGCCGTGCCCATCAGCATCCCGGCGGCCTTGATTTTCCGGTTGGGCTTCTCGTAGAGGACGACCTGTCCGGTGCTCGGGTCGCGGAAGTACCCATCCAGGAGGCGCGACAGGCTCTTGATCGCCCTGTCCGCGGGCCGCGCTGCACCGTCCGACGCCATGACACGCCAACGTACTCGCCATACCTTGCAAAATTGCGCAAGATCGGCCCCGCCCTTGGACCCCGTGACGGGCGCGGGACGTTGATCTGCCTGCCACCGCCCTGGCGCCGGGCGAGTCGAGCCCGGTCGGACTCCAGGGTGAAGCGCTTGGCTTCGGTAGAGACTCTGGCCTGCCTGGGTTTGGCGCCGCTGCCGACGTGTGCCGAACTCGAGCCGCAGGTGGCTAGTGTTCGCGTGCAAGGATGCTGCTGGTCCGCGCCGCGCCGGGCCAGCGCATGGTTCGCCAAGGATTGAGTCCCTCGTCCTGGACCCTCCGATGCCTCAGCGGAAAAGCCGACCTAGTCCACGCGCGACGTCTCGGTAGGTGGTTGCCCCACCACCCGACGGGCGGTCCAGGTCGCTCGCAGGGTCGACCCGTCCACGGGCTCGTGGCTGTACTCGTGGGTTACGGCCAACCTTCCGAAGCCTGCATCGACCAGCGCTCTCCGAACCTGCGCGTCGGTGAAGAAGTACTGGCGGTGGTGCTCGCTGAAGGTGTCGCCGTCGCTGGTCCGGGTGATGTCGATCCGTGTGTCGCATGTCCGTGTGCGGACGTCTACGACGCTGGCGATGGCGAAGTGATGACCGTCCGCCTCGCCCGCAACTTCTGGGTTGGACTTGGCGAAGTCCATCATCGTGTCGGTGTGCAGGTCGAAGACGAGCCAGCCGCCCATACGGAGTCGGCGGGATATGGCGCCGAGCGTCGCGCGCAGCTGAGCTGGGGTGAGGTAGTTCAGCCCGTCGAATGTGGAAATCGCCGCGTCGAAGACGCCATCGATCGTGAGGTCCGGAAGCGTCTGTTGCACCAGAACCACCTTCGGGCCGAGGAGTCGGCGGGCGCGGGCCAGCATCGCGGCCGAGCCGTCCACACCGACGATGCGATAGCCGAGGGCGACGAGCTCGCGGGCCATCAGTCCGGTGCCGCAGCAGAGATCCATTACGGCGCGCACACCGGCCTCGTCCGAGTCCCAGAGGTCGTGGAGGTATCTGGCCCAGCGGTCATAGCAGGGATCCACGACGATCTCGTCGTAGACCCCTGCCAGCCGTGAATACGCCTCAGCCGCAGTCACACGAACCGCCGGCACGGGGCCCGGTCAGATCCCGAGGATCTTGGCCTTGGCAGCCGTGAACTCGTCGTCGGAGAGCACCCCCTGGCTGTGCAGCTGCGCGAGCTCCTGAAGTTTGGCCATCGACTCGTCCTGCTGTGGGGCGGGCGCGGGCTCAGGCGGCGGGGCCTGCTGAGGCGCAGCCTGATACTGCTCCCCTTCGGGCTGCTGGTCGTACCTGGCGGCCTGACGGCGGGCGACTCGGCCCGACACCGCGGTGGCGGTGCCGGCGACAACGGCCGTCCGGGTTGCCATGCGTAGAAGTCCCATGTGGATGCCTCTCTGTTCGTGGATGGGGCTGGTGTCTAACCCGCGGTGAGGACGGCCTCGACGACGTCGGCCGGAATGCGAATCTGGTCGATCACGACGGCGTCAGCCGCCCGGCTGGCATCGACAAACTTGGCCGCCCAGACGTTCTCGAACGCGATCAAGAGCGCCGAGCTGTTCGGCGCAAGATCGTCGCTGACCTCCTCGGCGTCCTCTGGGCCGAGCGCGCCTGGATGGCCAATGTCGATGGCGAGGAAACTAGGACCCGTCTCGGGGTCCAGGTCCGACGCCTCGATCGTGGTGACGAGGCCGTCCGCGTCCTTCATGACGAAGAGCAGGTCGATCACGCGGATGGTGCCAGTGTCGACGAGCTCCATCAGGGCCGGGGCTATCCGACCTGTGAACTTGTTGCCCGGGAATCCGATGATGATCACGTCGACAGGGCCGACTCCCATGGTGCCTCCTCGTTCTAGGCGCTTCTCGGCTCAGGCAGACCGCCCGGCCGCGTAAAACCGTCCGCAGACACTACCGAGGTCGTCGTCGACGCGTATCGGCCACGCCGGCCTCGGCCCCTCACGACTTCGTCCAGGTCCCTGCAGCCTTGCCTTGCTCACCTTTTGGATGGATCCCGCCCTCCCGACTCGCCGAGGCTTCGGTCTTTGGGTGAATTGCGACCAGAAATATACGGCACCGGTCAGAGTCCGGCTTGCGCTTCGGCCCGGCCGAGGCGACGGCTTCTTGGAGGGCAGGGTAGTCGGCTTCGTTTTGGTCGGCGTAGGTCTCGGCGAATCGGCGAATGGCGTTGTCGAACTTGTCGCTGCTGCCGAGGTATGCGGTGATCGCGATCCGGTCGCCGACCCGTTGGGGTCGCCCTCCCCGCTCCCCCCGCCCCATCAGCCGCACGGCGCGCACCTCCGCCGGCCGCACCGGCGCCTCCGCCGGCTGTTGCAGAAGCCGCTCCCGCCCAACGAAGTGAAGAACGCTGCCTTGTCTGAACCTCCGTACTCCGGTGACGCCCGGGTGTGCGTCCGGAACTTCGTCAGTTACGGAATGGAGCCACGAGCCACGACCCAGGCGACCTCCTGTTCGGTGATCCGGCCGATGGTGTCGAAGTCGTCGTCGTAGTGGAGCAACATCACCCGATGCCGTTCCGCCGCTGCCGCTATCAGCAGGTCGGGCAGTCCAACCTCGCGTAGGCGCGACTCACGTGCGAGCTGACGGTGTACGTCCAGAGCACGCTGCCAGTCCTCATCTTGTGTGGCGAGGTACTCGTACGCCATCCGCCGATCGGCTCGGATTGCCTCATACTCGCGAGGACTGCGCGCACTCGTCAACGCCTCGTAGTCCAGCGGTGCGCACGTGGCGACCAGGCCAGCCTCGATGACCGGCACGAGCCGCTGGGCCACCGTCGGTCGCTGGAGCCGCGCGGCGGCACTCGTATCGACGAGGTATCGCGCGACTACGGCCACAGCTTCGCGCGTTCCTCCTTGTCAGCCAAGCCAGCGAGCGACCCAGCCGTCAAACGCTGGATCTCCCGCCGTCGTGCGGCGGCGGCGGCGGCGTCTCGCAACGCCTGCCCCACGGTGTCCTTGATGGTGCGGGTCGCCAGAGCTTCCTGAGCGGCTTGCAGATCAGAGTCGTCGATGTCGACAAGGCGCTTCGTCATGGGTGACCACCTCCCGAAGGCAAGTATATCCAGCGACTGGCCATCGGGATATACGCGGCGATCCGACGCCTCGGCGGGCACCTGCTCTACGACGAGCTGGACGCCGTCGCCACCACCTCGACGAAGCGATCAAGAAGATTGGTGCAAACGGCTTGCGGACCGCGACCAAGCTGTCGAGTTGAAGATCGCTCCACAGGGCCGTTGACCTGCGGAAATTGTGACTTGCTCCCGGTAGCTTGCTCCCGGCATGGTAGCGGGGGCGGAGGCGGCGCAGGCGGCGGAATTGAACCTGCGACACACGTATGGGATTGGTGCGCTCCACGGCGTCATGGCCCCCACCGGCGCACTTTTGGCCCTGCTGGGCACCCCTGCGGCGAAGACGACGACAACACGTATGCGTCCCGTAGTGCATTGAACGCACGTTTGCCCTGGTCAGACGGTGCCCCTGATCGGACAGCTTTCGAACCGCCAATTCGGAGGGAGACTGGACGATCTGCTCGCAAAGGTTGGGTCCTCGCAGCATGAGGACTTTGGTAGTGGGGCTAATGGCGAGCCTCGGACGTGTCGCTGCGCGTGCGGCCAGATGGTGACCGGTAGCCGCAAGTTCGTCAACCAAGATGTTGTCAGCGGTTCGATTCGCATCGCATTCACGCCCGGCGGATGCGATCGTGGATCATATGGCGGGGCGCATGCTCGGCCCCCGGGTAGACAATGAGGACGGGAAGACCGTCGGGATCCCGGCCCTCCAGCAACGTGATGCCGTCGCTTGTTTCGCGACCCACGTAGGCGCCGCGTTCCTTGAGCAACTCGCTGCACCGGTCCAGGTCGTTGGCGTCACCTGCGGTCCATGCGACCCACTGCACGCCGAACCCGTCCCGGGGCATCGAGCGGTCCCCGGTTTGGCGGAGGTAGAGCTGGGATCCGTTCGGTCCGGTAAGCAAGGCGGCGTCGGCGTCGCCGACGGTGATCGGGTATCGCAGCAGCGGCTGGTAGAAGCTCAGCGATCGGGCCAGGTCGGAAACGAACACCACTGCGCCGGCCAGCCGGACGCTGTGCACGACAGCCTCCATGAGATCGCTGATAGCGACGATGCCCACCAGCCGACCATCCGAGACGACAGGCAGATGCCGCTTGCCCGTTGCCACCATGATCTGCAGCGCCTCCATCACCACTGTGTCGCGGTTAACGGTCGGCAGTTCGTGGTTCATCCAGTCCGAGATGCGTTCCCGTCCTGTATCCGCGCCATGGGCGACGGCGCGCAGAAGGTCGGCCTCCGTGATCAGCGCGATCGGCCGGTGGGCGTCGTCGACAACAACCAGCGCGCTCTGGTCTGCGTGGTACATCAGGTACGCGGCGGCGGCAAGGTGCCCCTGAGTTTCGACCGTGGTCGCGGCCGGGCGCATGACGTCGGCAACGATGTATGCCGCGGGCCGCTGCCCCGCAGATTCCGATGCTGGAGGCTTCATGATTCCCTCTTGAGTCGGTGCCCGAGGTGCAACAGCCGCGATTTCCGGCAGGATGCTGTTCCTCCCCCAGTATGGAGGTTCGACGTACGGTTTCGCGGGAAGCATCAGGCCGACTGGTTGGCGGGGTGGCGTCTGTGGCGCATCCCGGGCCGTGGGCCACGGACGCCACGAGCAGGCGGAGGGCGGCCGTGAAGCGGATAGAGCGTGCGCTGCGGACCGTCCGACCGGTCAAGCAACGCTACAGCCTGCTCGCCCGGCTGCGGGCCGGAGGGGTCGCCCATCTGGGCGACCGGCACTAATTACTTGCCCCTGAAGAAGTCGGTTGCCGGTGAGGGATGACCGCGGGCGGTGAGGCGGGAGCGGCGGGAGGCTCCGGTCTGGTCGGTTCAGGTGGTCAGTGCGCTGATCTTGACCAGGTTGTGGGCGAAGACTCCGTGTCCGCACCAGATCCGGGCTCCGTGGATGCCGTCGAGCTGGCTGCGGTCCCATCCGTATCCACGCTTGAGTGTGCTGATGCGGCCTTCGGATCCGGTGCGCCACTTGACCAGACGACTCGCACCACGTGTGAATTCACGAGCGGTTACGATGATCTTCGTGCACGCATATGTGCTGGTCAGAGGGTGCCCCCGGCAGGATTCGAACCTGCGACACACGGTTTAGGAAGGGTGCGCTCCACGGCGTCATGAATCTCACCAGCGCACTGCAGCAACGCGGTACGCCCCTTTGGTCGCCTGGAGTCCGTCGGTTCGACGGGATTTCATTCCCAAGATGTTCACGGGGACGGTTGAGCAGGGCTGGTTCTCGCCCTGGTCTACGGAAGCAGCGTCAGGGCAGGCATGTGTGCGGGCTTATGCGTGGAAGTGACGGTGATCGAGGTGGCGACGCTTGACGCCTTGACGCGTTCGGCTATGGCGATTACCGAGGCGTCGGTGATGCGAGCGGGAAGCCTGATACCGGCGCATCAGCTCAACGACTCTGACCATGTTCGTCATCGTCGAGGTTCTTCTGGATGAGGTCGCCGCCTGCGACTGCCTCGACGAGGTTGCCTCGGTCTCGGCGCCGAGGTCTTCTGGATGAGACGATGCTCAGGATCGCTAGACCTGACCGTTAATGGCCGTGCCGATCGGGTTGGTGCGATTTGTCGCCATTGATGATCACCTTGCCTGTGGCTGCAGCGCTAGCGGAGTGCTGACATCGGCGGATCATGGCTGGATGAGGAAGGATGCCCCTTACAGGTGGTGCGGCGGACAAGGCCGGCAATAGTTACGAACGCCGGCTAACAATCCGCGTACTCCTTGATTTGCTGGACGGTGAGGCTGAGTCGATTCGCATCGAGGTCCCTGGCGAGGAGGGGGCTGGGGCCGAGTTCGAGGTCATCGCGGGCGGCGTTCCTACCTGGTGCCAGGCTAAGCGGCAGCGGGACGCTGGACCGTGGACGATTGCAAACCTGGATAGCGAAGGTGTGCTTGCTCCGTGGTTGCCGAAGATCCAGGCTGGTGGGCGGATCGAGTTTGTGTCCAGTACTGGTGCTCAGGAGCTGCGTGAGCTGGTTGAGCGTGCATCAGGTGCCGAGTCGTGGTCCGAGTTCAGGGGCGAGTTCCTAACCGGAACACAGCGCGCCCGTTTTCAGCGGTTACGAAGCGCGTGGGGTGACCCGCCCGAGGAGACCGTGTACGAGGCTCTCGGGAGTATCGAGGTAGTCCTGATCGACGACGCTAGGCTTGACGATCTCTTGGTGGCTCGTCTCGCCTCACTTGTCACGGGCCTCCCGGCAACGGCCGTCGCGGTTCTTGGGCAGCTTGCTGACGACTCCGTTCATGTCCGCTTGACCGCTGCCGACGTGTGGCAAGCGCTCGAGAAGCACGGGATCGCGCCGCGGAATCTCTCGGCCGATGGGGCAGTCGTCGAGAGTCTGCGGGAGACCGTCGATCGTTACTTGGGTCGGTTGCAGCGGCTGTACATCGGTGGGCACGAGCTGCCTCGCTCAGAGGCTGACAAGGCCTTCGCCGGCCTGGTTGAGGGTAGGCGTGTCCTGGTTGCCGGTGCTGCCGGCATGGGCAAGAGCGTTATCGTCGGCCAGGTCACTGAGCTGGCGCGCCAAGCTGGCTGGACGGTCCTTGCGCTCCCCGCTGACCGGCTACCTGACGCTGGCACTGCCCAGGCTCTCGGGGCTGCCATTGGCCTTCCCGGTTCCCCGCCGATCGTGTTGGCTGGGGCCGCGGGTGGAGGCGACTGCCTGCTCGTCATCGACCAGCTCGACGCGGTGAGCGTGGCATCTGGCCGACACGTGGAACGGTTGGCCATCATCGAAGACGTCCTGGCCGATGCCGCTGCCCTTCCCAAGCTGCGCGTTCTGCTCGCGTGCCGACAGTTTGATCTCGACAATGACCGGCGGCTGCGAGTCGTCGCTACCGAGGACGACACGGCGGTCATCTCTGTCAGCCCACTTGAGCGCGCGGCCGTCCTAGGGATGCTCGTGGATGCGGGCCTGTCCACAAGTTTGCAAGCTGGGCTTGTTGACCTTCTGACCGTTCCGCAGCATCTGGCCATCTACGTCGACCTCGCAGCTGGGTCGGGCGCCGACCCATCGGATGTGCGAAGCCTGACGGACCTGTACGACCGGTACTGGCAGGGCAAGCGGCAGGCGTGCCGCGCGTTGCGTGGTGGGGCCGACGAGTGGGTAGAAGTGATCGACCGGCTAGTCGACTACATGAGCGTTAACCAGGCCCTCACGGTGCCAGCTGCGGTACTTGATGACTTGGCCGATCAGGTCAGGGTGATGGCGTCGGAGAACGTCCTCATCGTTGACGATCACGTGGTCTCGTTCTTCCACGAGACGTTTTTTGACTACTGCTACGCGCGCCGGTTCGTCTCAGCGGGGCAGAGCCTGCGCGAGCTGCTTCGCGCCGGAGAACAGGATCTGTTCCGCCGAGCCCAGGTTCGCCAGGTCCTCACCTACGAGCGCGCTACGGCGTTCGACCGGTACGAGTCCGATCTCGGCTGGCTTCTCAGCTCGGACGAGGTGCGCATGCACATCAAGGCGCTCGTCGTTGCGTCCATGCAGACGATCACCGATCCTAAGGCTGCGGAGTGGACGATCCTGGCACCCGTCGCTGCCGATGCTGACAACCCGCTCCGTGATCGGCTGTGGCAAACCCTACGGCGCAACCCAGCCTGGTACCCGGTCCTCCAAGACAACGGCGCATGGTCGGAATGGCTCAGCGATCAAGAAGCCGCCACCGTTGACCGCGCCCTGTGGTTGCTGTCGGGCATGACCCGTGAGCACGGTGACGAGGCCGCCGGTCTTCTTCGTTCTTTGCCGCGCGACGAGCTGTGGCCTGGTCGGCTGCGGGGGTTCGTTTTCAGGGCCGATATGACCGCGAGTCGGCAGCTCTGCGAGCTAATCCTCCAGGGGATCAACGATGGACACTTTGACGGCGATCATCGAGATGACCTGTGGTTTACGACGCAACGACTCGTCGACAGTCGGCCAGAGTGCGCGGTCGAAGTCATTGCCGCGCTGTTCGCTCGTACCTTCGCGGGCAATGTGGACAACCCGTTCGAAGGCATCGGCCCTCTGGCGACCAGTCGGGACACGATGGCCGGCGACACAGTCCGGGCGGCTGCACTGGCAGCTCCGCGGGCCTTCGTCGAGCACCTGCTTCAACCGCTGTTGGAGGTGGCGAAGCGGAACGCACGTCCCAATCCGCAACGACACGATGTCCTCCGCGACGCGGTATGGGGATACCGGATCTATCGGAACCGCACGTCCCTCGCAGACGATTTCTTCGAGGGCATGGACGACGCTCTTCGAGCGGTCGCACGGTCTGACCCCGACGTCGCCGAGGTGGCGTTCGCACGCCTGCGGGAAGATCGACATGAGGCTGCGTGGTTCGTGCTCGCCCGCGGCTACGCCGCCAAACCCGATCGGTTCGGCGATGCCGCCGCGAGCTGGCTGGCAGACATACCGGGTGCGTTGCACCTTGGCTACAGCGACGCGGAGCACTGGGTGAGCCGTGAACTCATCGCCGCGATAAGCCCAACCTGTGGTGCGACGCAGCTGGATCGGCTGGTCGACGCCGTGATCGGGTTCACAACACCCTACGAACGAACGTATGACGGCCTGAAGTCTCGCGGATACGGCGAACTGTGCCTGCTCAACGCCATCGACCCTGCTCGCCGACCTGAACGGGCGGAACGACGACTGGCCGAGCTACGGCGGAAGTTTCTCCGCGATGACGGGCAACCTCCCCGAGGATTCCAGGGCGGCGTCGTGCCGCCGCCGATTCCGGAGGATCGGGCACGGAAGATGTCTGACGACCAGTGGTTGCGCGCGATGGTCCGTCACGGTGAGTCCGGTCCGCGGTTTGATCGCGAAGGCAAGTTCGTAGGCGATGCTGGAACCCAGGCCCAGGTGTTAGAGGAGGTGACGCGCGAGTCACCGGAGAGGTTCGCCAGGCTGCTCCTACGCATTCCCGATGACGTCGCGAGATCGTACGTGGGAGCGATCCTGCGAGGTCTCAAGGGCGCCCACCTCGAGCCCGTGTTGTTGCTCGATGTGTGCCGATATGCCGGGCAGATCCGAGGAGGTGAGATAAGCGGCTACGTCGCCGAGCTCATCCAGGCAGATGCTGCGATGACACTGCCCGACGATCTCCTCGACGTGATCATCAGCATTGCTACTGCGCGGCCGGACTCAACGGGAGACGCTGATCAGTTGGCGACTGACGGGGACGGCGTGGAGGCTGCCCGCGGTGCGGCCGCGCTGGCCGTGGGGGCACTCGTCGGCCTGCACCATGACCGGCTTCCTCGGTTCCAGGAGACCCTGGAACGCCTGTCCACCGACGAGGCAGTGTCAGTGCGCCAGATGACCATTGCAGCGCTGACGACCATCCTCTACGTCGACGCGGATGTAGCCCTCGACCTGTTCCGCCGCTCGGTGGCCGACGCCGCCGACGATCTGTTCGCCAGCCAGTACGTTGAGCACTTCCTCAACCACGCCATCCGACGAGGCCACTATCCCGAGATCGCCGATGTCCTCACGCAGATGATGGTCAGCGATGTCGAGAAGGTACGCCTTGCCGCAGTCCGACAGCTGACCGTCGCCGCCTACCACCACCCTGAGCTCGACTCGCAAGTCGACGTGGCGATCGCCAGCCACGAAGCGATGCGGACTGAAATGATCAAGGTCGTAGCGGACAACGTGACCGTGCCGAACCGACGAGATCGAGTATTCGATCTCCTGAGTCGTGCCTTCGCTGACCCAGCCCCGAATGTCCGATCGGCCGCGGTCACCTGCTTCTACGGCCTCGAGAAGGAACCCCTCGCCGACTACGTGGCCCTGCTTGAGGCCTTCATGTCCAGCCCCGCGCTAGACGACGATGCGGCGAGCACGGTTCTCCACATGCTCCTCTCAGCACGACAGCCTCTTCCACCTGTGGTCCTTGACCTGTGCGATGAGATCGTGGCGAAGCATGGCGCGGCACTCGGCGACATCACCACCGCAAGCGCCGCTGCCGGACGATACGTTGCCCAGCTTGCAGTGCGGCTGCATGCCCAGCAGTCCAACATTGAGATGCGGCGTCGTTGCCTGGACCTCATCGACCAGCTCGTAACAGCTGGCGTCGAAGGCATCGACGCCGACCTAGCCGAGATCGAGCGATAGCACGTCCAGCCGCCGCAATGGGCGGTCCGAACCCATCGGATGCCTGGGCCCTACGCAGGACGTCATGACACGTTGGAGGTCAGAGCAACCCGCGCATGTCCCTGCTCCACGCCATGGGCGACGCGACTCCAGCGAGCAGGCCAAATACGGCGTTGGCGAAATGCGTGATCACCAGGGCACCCTTCCGGAGGAGCCCTACTCACGTAAGGGGGGCGACCGGCGCAACTTCGCCGCGCATGTCGGAGACTCCAGGGCCACACATGACCTCGTTCCCCCAAGCGCCAGCCGGCACCGGGAGTTGCACCGAAGGCGAGCACGACTGAAACGGCTACGACGGCCAATGCCAGAGGTGTCTGGGTCAAGTCGTCGCGCGGGGTCGTCGTCGGCCAAGCGACTGCGGCGTTGGATGCAAGACACGGCGTGCCGCGGGGAGCACAAGGATGTGTCGAGGGTCGAGCATGTAGGTCACGGTGGCGTGTCAGGCTGGGCGAAGCGGGTCCGTGGTTGGGGTGGGCGGCGGGAATGGCTCTCCACCTGACCGACGACCCGCAGCTTTGCTGGTCGCCGCTGGTGTGGTCACTGTCGATGGGGCCCGATTGCGCGGGTTCGCTGGGTGGCTTCTGCTTCGCCGCACCAGTGAGGAGCCGAGCAATCGCGGTGTGTTCCAAGGCGCGACCGCGTACCTCGCGCTGATGGGTCTTGCTCGTGCTGGTTGTCGCGTCCGTCGCGCTGTGGCGACAGAAAAGCTGGGCCTTCGGTGCCGGCGTCTTCCTTCAGCTGCTCGGGCTCGGCATGACTTACCAGATGGCCAGCGGATTCTGGGCCTGGCGCCATGCTGCTTGGACTGGCCAGATGTGGCGGCGCTGCTTGCGCTTGTTCTCGGCCCCAGCTCGGGGTGGCGCTGGGCCGGTCTTGAGACTCAGCTGCGGAGCAACGTGAGCACTGCCAGCACGCGACGGTTAACATCCCGGGACGGCTCGAGGCCGAGCTTGCGGAACACCTGCGCGCAGACCGTTTCGACGGTGCGTTCGCTAACGACGAGTTCGCTGGCGATGCCGGCGTTCGATCGCCCTTCGGCCATCAAGGCGAGGATCTCTCGCTCGCGCGGCGTGAGGTGGCTAAGCGGGGAGTTCGGACGCCGACGTTGCATGAGGCGGGACACGATGGTCGGGTCGATGACGCATTCACCCTCGGTCACCCGGCGCAGGGCATCGATGAGGACGGCGATGTCGGAGACCCGCTCCTTGAGCAGGTAACCGAGCCCGCCGGGCTGGTCGGCAAGCAGCCGCTGGGCGTAGCGCGCCTCGAGGTATTGGCTGAGCACGACGACGGCCGTCGTCGGATAGCGCTCCCGGATGCGGCGGGCCGCGACCAAACCCTCGTCGGTGTGGGTCGGCGGCATCCGGATGTCGACGATCGCGACATCCGGATCTTCCAGGGCGACCAGGCGCAGGAGCGCATCGGCGTCGGCAGCTTCCCCGACTACGTCGACCCCAGCATCGGTGAGCAGTCGGGCGAGCCCCGACCGGACCAGCATGACGTCATCGGCAACTACGACCCGCATGGGATCACCGCCATTACCACCGTCGCGCCGGTCGCCGTCTCTGACCTGGTGAGCTGTCCGCCGAGGGCACCCACCCGGTCGGCGATGTCCACGAAGTCTGCTGCCACAACGGCGCCACCGCCGGCTTCCACCTCTGCCCGGACGGTCAGCGTGTCGTCCTCCTGGTCGATCGAAATCAGGGCGCGGCTGTCCGGTGCCGGGTGCTCGACCGAGCCGAGGACGGCGGCGGCCGTAGCGTAGGCGGCCATTGCCGGCTCGGCGCCGACATCGATGCGCGAACGGACCTCCAACGTCGTCGGGACATCGGATGCCGCGACCAGCTCGTCCAAGGCAGCGGCAAGCCCCTCTTCGGCGAGCACACTGGGAAAGATGCCATGCGCGAGCCGGCGCAGGTGGGCGAGGGCGTCCCGAACCTGGTCCTCGGCTCTGGCAAGTGCCGGGGCGGTCGCGGGATCGACACCGGCGAGGGCGACCTTCAGATGGAACGCGACGCTGACCAGGCGCTGCTGCGCGCCGTCGTGCAGGTCGCGTTCGATGCGCCGCCGCTCAGCGTCGGACGTGGCGACCACGCGTCGCTGGGACGCCTGAACGTCCGCCAGCCGCGCCTTCGCCACCGCCGAGAGCTGGGCGTTCTGCAGCGCCAGCCGGGTAGCGGGTGTGACCGCCGTGAGCACGTCACCCTCGTCGGTGCCTCGGGCGACCAGGAGACGAAGCACCGGGCCCGACTCGTCCGACAACACGACGTACCTGTCCTGGCCGGGCACCTCGGTGGCGTCTCGGCCTGCGGTGTCGACCCATCGCGCCTCGCCCGGGACGGCGAAGTGCACCCCTTCGACGCCACTGAGCGCCTCCACTGACCCGGACAGCCGGGCGGCCAACCGGTCGACGGCGGAACGGGTCCGCAGGGTTCGGGCCGCGACCACGCAGACCGCGGCGGCGGCGATCGCGACGGCCACCGGCTGGAGGACCAGCAGCAGACCGGCGGTTGCGCTGTCTCCCCAGGTCGCCAACCGTGCGGTGGCCAACGCCATCTGCGCGCCCAGCACCACCAGCACGGCGCCGACGATCAGGCGCGGGGTTCGCGGATCGTTTTCGCGGATCACGACGACAACAGCAAGAAACGCTGCGACCACGGTCAGCAAGCCGGCAATCGATCACGGCTGACCTGGTAGAGATCAATCCGTCCGAGAAGAGGCGTTACGTCGGCGCAGGTGCGGGCGCAACCGGGGTCGGCGAACGGGTCGTAGCCCAGGAGATGAACCAGCGCGCCGCCGACGACCAGAGCGAACACGACATGCATCGCCGCGGACGCGTTCCGGGAACTCGGTACCGTCCAGCCAAGGCCAACCTGGGCCACTCCCACGACGGCGAACGGCGTCGCAGCGAGCACCCCAGCACGAACGACGTCAGGAAGCCATGACCAGGCCGCCCACAACGGCAGGAGCGAGCCGACGGTAGCCACAGCGAGCCCAGTGGACGCCCAGGGGTGATCAGCGCGTGTTGCCCAAAGGCCGGCGACGACGACTCCGACAACCACCAAGCCGACCGTTGTCAGCCAGGCAGGTAGCCGACGTTCGGCAAAGGCGAGCGGATCATCGCCGACCCGATCCGCCAGAGCCGAGATCAGCACCGTCAATACCGCAACCCCGGTGGCCAGCGCTGTGGTCATCGTCGCGGCACGACCTGCCCGCCCTGGCGGCGTGCTGTGGGTTCCGCCGGGCATGACCATATGCGCCATTGTGCGGACACCGGAGCTCGGGCCGGTGCAGTGTTATCCACATCCGAATACCGAGGAAACCCGGTAGGCCACGTCGATCCCGGCTCCTAGCGTCCAAGCATCGGACGACCAGGAATCCCTCTAAAGGAGGCCCGAAATGGCACGTTTCCGACGCACCGGGTTAGCCGCGGTAACGGCAGCTTTCACGATTGTCGGCGCGGGAGTGGCGACGATCGCGTCGCTTTCCAACCGCGCGCCGACCGACCGACGGAGGGTCATGAGATTCATTGGACGACGGCTGCGGAAGGCGTTGGCGCTCGCGACGCTCGTCGTCGGGATCGGGGCGACGTCGGCGATGGCGGAACCGCCGGCCTGGGAGACGGTAACCGTCGATGAGACCTATCTACTCCCGATTACCAGCGCCACCTGCGGGTTCGAGGTCTACAAGCACGACTTCGGGACACTCGAGATTCAGACCATGGAACTGCCAGACGGCACTGTCCGGATCCACGATGTCGCCGTCCGTATCGACTCGGTCATCTCCGCGCCGTCTACCGGTCAATCGGTGCTCGTCCATCCCGGCGGCACCGGCGGTCGCAACATCACACTGCACCCAGATGGCTCCGTTACGGTACTCGCGCACGGAACCGACGGCATGATCACGGTGCAAGGCGTCGGGCTGGTCTACGCCTCAAGCGGCATGGCCCGAATCGAGATTGACTCGAGCGGCAATGTGACGGAGATGGTGCACGGCCTCCACTCGGAGGACTACCGCGCTCTGTGCCCCGACCTTGGCGGGATAACGGGCGGGCTAGCCGGGAAGGTTCGCTGTCATCGTCGGCCGGCGTCCGGGTGGGCCGTCCACCCGGAGCCGGCCGTTGCGACTCGCCACCGGAACGTGGGCAATTCAGCGGCATCCACATCCGAATACCGAGGGAACTCGGTGGGCCACGTCGATCCTGGCTCCTAGCGTCCAAGCAGCGGACGACCAGGAGGCTGCGGCGGTGGCCCCCGACTCGCGAATCCTCATGGTCGGCCAGCTCGGACGACCCAGCCCGTCGTTCGTCGAGAAGCTGGTCGCCGCCGAGCCGTACGCGCAGGCAGGTCTCACCGGAACTGGGGAGTGCGATTTCTACGGGCCTGACGGAGCGCTCGTGGCGGAGCACGTCGACACGCTGACGTCCATCATCGAGGACTACGAGGCCGAGCAGGCCCGGGTGTGCGCCACGGTGCCGGACTGCCGCACCGACGAAGGCGCGCGCGCCGCGTACGTCGACCGCCTAGAGACTTCTCCAGTGACTGGAACCACCTGAACGTGCACGGACAGGCGGCGGCCGCAGAGATCACGTGGCCTCGCCGTCGCCGCGCTGCTGGAGTTGTGACTACCTGCGTGTTCGGATGATGCAGTGTTATCCACATCCGAATACCGAGGGAAACCCCGTGGGCAAGGCCGATCCGGGCTCCTAGCGTCCAGAGCATGGGATGACCTGGAGGCCATGATGAAGATAAGAACAACCGGCCCATGGGCCGCAGCCGTGGCGGCGGCAGCCCTGGTGGCGGCGTGCTCGGCCACGCTGGCGCGGACAAGGCAGGAGCCGAGACGGTCGTGTTGAAGTTGGCAACCATCGACCGTGTCAACAACAACGGCCAGTCGTACGGGCCGGAGGCCTTCCTCGAGAACCTGGAGAAGGTCTCCGAGGCCGGCATCAAGGTAGAGGTGACGAGAAGTACGGGCAGGGCGGCGCCGGAGGCGGAGTCCGATCTGGTGGAGGCGATCGCCTCCGGTGAGGTGGACGGCGGCTGGCCCTCGACCCGCGCCTTCGCCAACGCCGGCATCACCGGCCTGGAGGCAGTCGAGGCGCCGATGACGGTGACGAGCTACGCGGCCGAGAAGGCGCTGGTCTCGGGCCCGGTTGCGGACAAGCTGCTGGCGAAACTCGACGGAACTGGTGTCGTCGGTCTCAACCTCGCGGTGGGTCCACTACGCCGGCCGTTTGCTGCGGAGGCACCGCTGCTCGGGCCAGAGGACTGGGCGGGTGCGACGTTCCGGGTTTACAACTCGCCGGTGCAAATCGATGCGGTGCGCCTCCTTGGCGCGACGCCGGTGAACCTGAGCTTGGGGTGGATCGACGAGGTGCGGGCTGGGCGCCTGCGCGGCGTGGAGTTCGACATCGCGCAGTACGCGGCAGATGGGCAACACCACCGAGGCCGGCTACGTCACCGCCAACGTCGTACTGTGGCCGAAGGTCTTTGTCCTATCCATCAACCAGAAGCGATTCGACGCGCTCAGCGACGAACAGCAGGACTGGGTGCGGGAGGCGGCCGAGGAGGCCATGCAAGTCTCGGTCGATGCGACCTATGACGAAACCACCATCGCACAGGAGCTGTGCGGGAAAGGGCGCGCGCTTCATCGCGGCCAGCCCGGACCAGATCGCCGCACTACGCACCAGCCTGCAGCCGGTTCTGGACGGCCTCGCCGCCGACCCGGCCAACGGGGCTCTGCTCACGGAGATCCAGGCAATAGCGGCCGACCACCCAGAGCCTGACGTCCCCACCGTGCCCGAGGCCTGCCAGCAGGGCACGGCGGACGACCAGTCGGCTGCTTCCCCGGCCGCCGGCGCTCCGGGCCAGGTATCCGACCTGCCTGACGGCGAATACCGGGTGGAGATCACGACGGACGACCTCGCGGCGGCCGGATTGGACAACCATGATGGGAAGTCAGGTACGTGGACGTTGACGGTTCGCGACGGCATGTACGAGATGCGCTGCCGGCCCATCGATGATCCAGGAATTGACTGCGGACGGCTCCGTCGAAGATCGGCCGCTCGACGCCGGCTACCTACGGGGAACTGGTCAGACCGTGACGCTCGTGCACGACCCTGAACTGGTCTCCAAGCTGAGCGGATGCAAGCTTCCTGTCTCCGAGACGCTGCCCGACCATTGCGGGCCCGGTGGTGGCGGCCCGCTGACGTGGGAGATCGAGGGCGACAGCCTCACGTTTAGTGGCGACCTCGAACCGTGGACGAAGATCGGCTAGTCCGGAACTACCGCTGTGACCGTCGTGCCGGTTCCGGGTGGGCTTTCCACCCGGAACCGGCCGTTCAGCGTTGCCAGCCGGTCAGCCAGCCCTTGCAGTCCCGAGCCCGACGGGTCCGCGCCGCCGTGGCCGTCGTCGGAAACTGACAGCCGTGCATTGCGCCGTTGACCCGCCGCACGGTGATGTCGATCCGGTTCGCGTCGGCATATTTGACCGCGTTGGCCAGAGCCTCGGAGCAGACGTAGAAGAGCGCTGTCTCGGTGTCCGCGTCGCCGGCCGCGTCTGCGGCGACGGTCACCGACACCGGTACCGGGCTGCGCTGGGCCACTGCGTCCAGGGCGTCGCGGAGCCGTCCGCGCCCGAGCTGCGCCGGAGGTACTCCTGCGACGAGTTCGACGATCTCGTCCCGTGCGGTCGCGAGCTCCGTGACGACGACGTCGAGAGACCCGGCTACCGCCGGATCACGCGTTGCCGGACGAACCGCAGTCAACTCCGACTGGGCCAGTTGCAGGGACACTCCCACGTCCTGCCGGAGCTGCGTCGCGGCCCGCTCCCGCTCGCGGTCCGCGGCAGCGACAAGCCTGGCGCGGGAGGCTTCGAGCTCGGCAAGTTGCTGCCGCTGCTCCTCCTGTAAACGCAGATGTGTCACCGCCAGCCGGACTGCGGCAGCGACCGCGTCGGCGGTCGGTGGATCGTCCAGCGCCGGCGATTGGTGCGCGACGACGGCAACATGCCCGTCGGGATCGTCCACCGTGAGCCACCGCCGGTCACCACCTCCGGTTGGCACCTGGCGACCACCTTCGTCGACGTATCCCACGTCCGGGCTGTGCCAGCGGAAGACCTGGACGCTGGGATCACCAAGTACGCGTCCCAACACGACCGCCAAGCCGTCGAGACCCGTGAGCCGCTCGCCGGCGAGCAGCCGGTCGGCGAGCCGTGCCCGGCTGCGGATGACTGCCTGTGCGGCGACCGGAAACGCGATCGCGACCGCTAGGAGCACCAGCTCGTAGCCCACCAGCGCCAAGGTCGGATCGAAGACGTCCGCCCGCCAACGGGCGACCGACCACGAGGCGCCCAGCGCGAGCCGCCACGGCGATAGCCGCGGCCGCTGGGTAGCCGGTGGCGGCATCCCGCCGGCCCCCGATCAGTACAAGCAAGGCGACCAGGGCGAACAGCGCGGCCACGGCAATCTGCGGCAGGAGCCCGATCGCGACCGGTACGGCCAGACCTACGACTAGCCAGCGGCTCAGATCCACGCACTCGCCCGGCCGGGAAGGCGATCAGCGCCACCAGCCAGCACCGCCTGGTGCACAGACCGGGCCGCGGGCACGAACGAGGCGGTAAGCCAAGCCGCACCCACTGCCGCCATGAGCCCGCGTTCCGGGTGCGATCCAGGCGCAAGCGCGGCCGCGACCACGAAGGCCACACCGGTGGCCACGTCGAGGACGATGAGCCATGTGCTCGCGTGAGGTGCGGCCGCGTCGGCACGGATGGCGAGGACGACGAGCGCCACCAGGACGAGAACAGCCGCGAACCCGGTGGTGACGTCTCGGACCCGGTTGGCGATCTCGGCTCGCACGCTGCGATCGTGACATCCGCAGATCGGGAGGGCCAGAAGGCGTACGGAATGGCGAGGGTTTACCGAGGCGTAACAGCACCGACATCGACAGCGGTGAGTCTGGAAGCAGGCAGGGGTGCTGACTGGGAGAAATCCATGGCAGGGCTCGCAGAAGCCATTACCGATGACGCAACCAATCTTTCGGTCGCGCTAATCGAGCGAACCGTCGGACTGGTCGCCAGGGCCATGGTGCGCGTCGATGAAATCAACGTCGGGCTCAGTCAACGCAATGCGCTGCAGGCAGTCACGGCCAACCGGGCCTGGCGCAGAGAGTGGGAGGAGAGCTGACTCGCGGGGGCGTCGTCCCGCCCCGGCACACCCACCTGCGCGTCAGACCTCGTCGACGAGCAAGCCTTCGCGCAGTCTGACCAGCGTCCGGGCGAGCAACCGGGAGACGTGCATTTGCGAGATACCCACCTCGACTGCGATCTGCGATTGGGTCATGCCGGCGAAGAACCGCGGCAGGAAAATTCGCCGCTCGCGATCGGGCAACGGTTTGAGCGCCTCTCGGTTCTCGACGCCCTCCAGTGCGTCGTCCTCCGCACCGGGCATGCCGAGGACCGACGGCCCGTCGGGCTCACGCCCGCCCTGCGGGGCATCGAGGGAGAGGGTGCTGTAGGCGCCGGCGGACTCCAAGCCCTTCAGCACGTCGTCCTCGCCCGTACCGATCCGCTCGGCGAGCTCCGCAACCGTCGGCGACCGGCCCAGCTGCTGAATGAGCGCCGCGGTCGCGGAACCGATCGCCCTGGAGAACGGGCGACTCCAGGCCGAGCTGCGGGCGAATCTCGACGAGCTGCGCGGGTCCCATGCGCGACTCATCGAGGCCGGCCAGAAGGCAACGCCAGCGGCTGCAACGCGACCTGCACGCCGGGGCCCAGCAGCGCCTGGTCGCGCTCTCGCTCGATTTCGGCGTCCTGGAAACCCGGTCGGGCGGAGACCCCGACGCCAACACCTTGTTGGCGAAGGCCAGCGACAAGGTCGCCGTTTCCTGGCCGAGCTGCGCGACGTCGCCCGCGGCCCGCACCCGGCGGTGCTGAGCGCGCACGGCCCCGCCGTCGCGCTCGAATCGCTCACTGCTCGGGCGACAGTGCCAGTGCACCTGACCCTCGAAATGGAGGGTCGCGTCGCGGAGTCGGTCGAGGTCGCGGCGTACTTCGTGGTCTCTGAGAGCCTGGCCAACATCGGCAAACACGTAGCGCCACATCGGCAACCGTGAGCGTCGTACAAAACGACCATCAACTCGTGGTCGAGGTCGTCGAGGACGGCGTCGGCGGAGCCGACACTGAACGACGTTCCGGGCTTCTGGGCCGGGCCGACCGGGTCAAGGCCCTCGGCGGCCGGCTACGAATCTGGACGCCGCGCGGCGGCGGCACACGCGTCTGGGCCGGAGCTGCCATGCGTGTCGCCGCGCCGGTGCCGGCAGTCGTGCTGCTGTCGTGGGGCCATCCGGTCGACTGGTTGTAATGCGTAGCCATGGCCCAGCGGCCAACTCCAGGGGCGGTTGGCTCAGCGGCTCTTTCGGTCTTTCTTGGTCCTGACAATCGCGTGCTTCCCGCGTTGCGCGTCGATGAGGCCTTCTGCCTTGAGAAGGGCGACGGCGCGGTTGATAGTGCCAGGGGAGACCTGGTGTTCGGCGGCAAGCTCGACCACCGTGGGCAGGAGTTCCCCCGGAGGGAGCTGGCCCGATTCGATAGCAGCACGTAGTCCTGCGGCGAGCTTCTCGTAGAGATTGCGCGGTTCTCGGCGACCGGGCTCGGGTCGCGGAATGGCACTGGCAATGGCGTCGGCGGCGTGTCGGTCTGCCTCGTCCACCCAGGCGGCGTAGAACCGCAACGTGGTTGCACCACCGCTGCCGTGACCGAGGCGCCCGGCCACGGTTCGCAGGTCGACGCCGGCCATGAGCAGCTCGGTCGCTGAATAGTGTCGCAGGGCGTGTAGCCGGGTGCTGCGCAGCCCGAGCCGCCTGGCCAGGCGTCGGTACCGCTGGGTGGCCGTGTCCGGCAACAGGGGAGTCGTGAAGTCGGGGCCGCCCGAGAAGACGAAGGCGTCTCGCGCAAGGGTGACATCGAGGGCTTCGCACTGTTGCCGACACTGTTCGTGGTACGCGTTGAGCAGGTCGACGGTGCCGGCGTCGAGTGAGAGCCTGCGCTTCTGGTTGGTCTTGGTCGACTTCTCGCGAGCTCTGGATCGGGTTCGTGAGTAGCTGCGCTCGACGGTCATGGTGCCGCGCACCAGGTCCAGATCCGTCCAGCGCAGGGCGCACATCTCACCCCGCCGGCACCCGGTCACCATCACCAGCCACAGAAACAGGCCCCAGGCCGGGTCCTGCCACGCCTCGTTGAGCAGTACGGACACCTCCTCCGCCGATGGTGGGTCGGGATCGGCGGGCTCGAAGGCTGGCGGTTCGGCGAATGCTGCCTCGTTCGTGCCGAGATACCGCCATCGAACGGCTCGGTCCAACGCCGCCCGCAGGATGAAGTGGACCTGTCGGACGGTGCTTGCCGACAGCGGCCGACAGTCATGGTCTGCGGAACCCCCACTGCAAAGCCGGTTGCAGCGGCGCAGTCGTGCGTAGAAGCGTTCGAGCAGCTCCGCGTCGAGCTTCGCCGCGGGCAGATCGCCGAACGTCGGCGCGATGTACAGCCGGATCAGCCCCTCGTACCGCTCCCTGGTGCTGTCCTCCAGCTCGACGACTTCGAGCCACTTGGCGATCACGCCGCCGACAGTGATGCTGCTGCGCGGGTGTCGCTGCTCGTCGACCTGGTTCTGCATCCGGGTCAGCTCGACGTGAGCCTGTGCCTCGGTGGGCAGGGTCTTCTTCAAGTACCGCGGCTTCTTGGTCAACGGATCGATGCCGGCATAGACGATGGCCCGGAACGTCCCGTTCGGACGCTCCTCGATGTGCCCGCGTAGCCGACGCTGCCGACGCGCCATCTGCGCTGCCTAGCCCGCGCTTATTCCCAGAGTCATTCCCGACAGCCTTCCATAGGAAGGATGGATTTACCAACGTGGCTGGTCAGAGCGGGTGCCCCCGGCAGGATTCGAACCTGCGACACACGGTTTAGGAAACCGTTGCTCTATCCCCTGAGCTACGAGGGCAGGAGACCCGACAGAACGGTCCGGACCGCCCAACGAGCCGTCGGGCCGATCATGGTAAGCGGCGGCGCCGGACCTGATGATACCGGCCGACGGCGCCACGACAGCTCATCCAGTAGCGGCGGCCGACGATCTCCGACGCGTACAGCGCGCCCTAAGGGCGACTTCCTCCGGACCGCGAGCGGTCAGCGGAGGAAGGCCCGACCCTCCCGAGCCCCGCTGCCTAGTCGATGACTAATCGCTCCGTTCCGGCGCGGCGCAAACAGCGCGAGAGCCGGGCTGGTCGACGCGAACGCCGTAGCCATGTGCTGGGCTGGGTCGCCTCGCCGAAGTCTGGTGGCGCAGCAAACTGCCTAAACTTCGCGCCACTTCTGCTACGCTAGCGAGCATGACCGTCTTGCCGTTCACTGAGGCCCGAAACCGCCTGTCGGAAGTCATCGACGAGGTTGGCCGCACACACGAGCGCGTCGAGATCACTCGGCATGGCACTGCGGTAGCCATTCTCATTGCACCTGACGATCTTGCGGCATTGGAGGAAACGCTCGAGGTGCTGGCAAGTCCGGACTTGATGCGGCAGCTGTCTCAGTCACGCCAGGCAATCGAGACCGAGGATGTTCTTGACGCTGAGGAGCTTGCGGCGCTCATGTCGAAGCGGGCGCGGAAGCCAGAGTGAAGGGCCACCCCGGAGACTACGAGCTACGAATCACTGGTCCAGCGGCGCGCGCACGTGCCGGGCAGCTTCCAGAGAAGGTCGCGACGGCCGTCTACGAATTCATCACAAGTACTTTGGTGGAAGATCCCTACCGACTAGGCAAGCGCCTCCTACTGCCGCCGTACAGGGACACCTGGTCAGCCCGACGTGGCGCCTACCGCGTGCTGTATGAGATCGACGAGGAACGGCAGATCGTGACGGTGACCGCGATCGAGCACCGCGCGGACGTCTATCGGTCCCGTTGACAAAAGATCAACCCGCCACAACGCAAGGTGCTCCCGCAGCCGATCGGTCCGCGTTGGCTATCGACAGAGTGGCTATACGGAGTATGATACCGGGTATTCCTGCGACGGGAGCGGCTCATGAGTGTCCGGCACGCGCTGTTGGCTTTGCTGAGCGAGGGGCCGAAGTTCGGCTTACGGCTGCGGCAGGAGTTCGAGGCCAGGACCGGAGAGGTCTGGCCGCTCAACGTCGGGCAGGTGTACACGACCCTCCAGCGCCTGGAGCGCGACGGGCTCGTGGAGTCCGACGACACGGAGGGCGAGGGCCCCCAGAAGGTCTTCAAGATCACTCAGTCGGGGGGCGACGAGCTGAAGGAGTGGCTGAAGACGCCACCGGACTCTGTGCCTCCGCCGAGAGACGAGCTCGTGATCAAGATTCTGGTGGCCGTGACGCTGCCCGGCGTCGACGTTCGCGACATCCTGCAAGTCCACCGCCGGCACCTGATCGAGGTGATGCAGCGCTACACGCATCTCAAGGCCGAGGCTGCAGAGCACGACGTCGGCCTGGCGCTGGTCGTCGACGCGGAGCTGTTCCGTCTCGAGGGGACCATCCGGTGGCTCGACGCCGCCGATGCCCGGCTGGCGCAGACGCCATGGACGGCCGATCCGGCTGGCTCTGGCCCGGCAGGTGATCGAGTGACGGTCCGCCGCTTCCGGGAACACCGAGCATGACCCACGATGCTGTCCCGGCCATGGACATCGACCAAGCCAGGAACTTCCTCCGATCCAACCCACGCGCCGTGCTGGCGACTATGCGACGCGACGGCACGCCGCAGATGTCGCCCATTCTCGCCGGCGTCGACGACGAGGGCCGGCTGGTGATCAGTACACGCGAGACGGCGATCAAGACGGCGAACGTCCGCCGAGACCCACGCGCCTGGCTCTGCGTCCTCAACGACGGGTTCTTCGGGCGCTGGGCGCAGATCGGTGGCGACGCCGACGTCCTCAGCCTGCCCGACGCGATGGAGCCGCTCGTCGACTACTACCGCGGTATCGCCGGAGAGCACCCCGACTGGGAGGACTATCGGGCCGCCATGGTGCGCGATCGGCGCTGCCTCATCCGCATCACCCCCACGACATCTGGGCCGACGGTCGCCGGGTGACCGGAGCTGCCGGGCCACCGTGGGTGGTGACACGTAGTCGCCGTCAGCGTCGCGTCGGGTTCCGGCGTGTCGTCGCCCGGCCGACGCTGCCGAGGGCGAGCAGCACGAAGCCCGCGAAGAAGACGGCCGCCGCCTGGCCGAGCCCGTCGGGGACCGTGCCGAAGTCGGGCCTGCCGAGGTCGCGATCCCAGGTGAACAGCGGTAGCCGAACAACCCGAGGCCGGCCACGGTGAGCAGTACCCCGAGCGCTATCACGACCTTGATCCAAACCGGGCTGTCCGAGATGTCGCCCGGGTCGACAGGTCGCCTGTACGCGCAAGCTGTGCGATCGAGTCACGGGCGTGTCGCTGCGCCCGCTCGTCACTGGGATCACCAGCCAGGTCGGCGAACGCCGGCTCCCCGCCGAGCCGACCCGCGACCCGCCGGTACAACCGCGAGAGGAGTTGGTCGAGCGTCTTTGTCCGCGAAGCGCCTCGCACCGCCCAGTAGGAATGTCACCAGGTAACCGACAACGATCCCGGGGTCCACGACGGTTCACTCAGCGATCGAACCGTTCATCGCTCGATCGTAGAGCGGTTCGGCCTTGACGCCGTACGGTCCCGCCATGACGTTCTCGATCGTCGCGCGCAGCGCCGACGGCACCTCGTTCGGCGTCGCCGTCGCCTCGAAGTTCCTCGCCGTCGGTGCCGCTGTCCCTGCCGCGGCCGCGGGTGTCGGGGCCATCGCCACCCAGGCGTACGCCAACCTCGCCTACCGGCCGGAGGGCCTGGCCCAGCTGCGCGAGGGACGCAGCGCGTCGCTCACACTCGACACGCTGCTCGCGGCTGACGAGAAGCGAGAGACGCGGCAGGCCGGCATCGTCGACGCGGCCGGCGGCGCCGCGACGTTCACCGGCAGCGAGTGTCACCCATGGGCCGGCGGCGTGACCGGTGAAGGTTTTGCGATCCAGGGCAACATCCTGGTCGGCCCCGCCGTGGTCGCGGACATGGAACAGGCGTGGCTCGGCACCGATCAGGCCGCCCCTCTGGCGAGGCGGCTCCTCGCTGCGCTCGCCGCGGGGGACGACGCCGGCGGTGACCGCCGCGGCCGGCAGGGTGCGGCCCTCCTCGTGGTCACCCCCGAGGGCGGGTACGGCGGCGGCAGCGACGTCCTCGTCGACCTGCGTGTCGACGACCATGCGGCGCCCGTTGGCGAGCTGGCGCGGCTTCTCGACCTGCACGACCTCTACTTCGGCAAACCCGACCCGGACAGCCTCCTCGACCTCACCGGCGACCTCGGCACCGATGTGCGGGCCCGGCTCGCAACGCTCGGCTTCGCCAACGACGACCTCGACGCCGCACTTGCCGACTGGGCCGGCGTCGAGAACTACGAGGAGCGCCTCGTCCCCGGCAGGATCGACCCCCTGGTGCTGGCGAAGCTCCGCGAGGCGACACCGGATAGACAGGTCGAGCCCTAGTTCCCGCTGCAGGCGCCGCTGGGAAACTGCACCGAGTTCTCGATGCAGTTGCCGGAAATCTTCCTGCGGAGGCGCACGCGTTCGCCATCTCGATCCGGTACCTGCCGAGGATCCTGCGGGACCTGTATCGGTAATTCGGTGCAGCTTCCCAGCGTCGTCGCATGACGCCCCGGGATCTTCCGGCCAACGCGGGACCGTCTGACATCGGCCATGCCTCCGGGCCTGCTGGAGGCGGGGTGGCTACGCTCGACCGGATGAGGCCGCAGCTCCTGGACCGCCTGTGACCGCGGTCGCCGAGGCGGTCGCTGGTTGGACCGACGAGCTCGCGAGCATGGGCGGTCGCGACCCGCTGCTGAACTTCCGCGATCTGAAGGTCGGCACCCTCGACCTTGCGGCAGCCGAGCCCGAGGCGCGAAAGAAGCTGCTGGACGGGGAGCCGGTCCCCGTCACCCGCCTCTTCCCGCACGAACCGCTGCGCAGCTCGGCGCTCCGCTCCGTGCACGCCATCCGCGACAAGTCTCGAGAGCTGGCCGAGGAGCGAGGTCTCGCGACATGCCTGCTCGCCGTCGGGATCGCGACCTGGGCCGACCCGTTCGCGGCGCACCGGCCCACCGCCCCTGTGCTGCTGCGGCCTGCAACGGTCGGGGCTCGCGACCCGGCCGAGACCGATTTCGTCATCGAGCTCGCGGACGAACCCGAGGTCAACCCGGTCCTGTTGCACGCGCTCGATTCGCAGCTCGGGCTGCGATTCGAGCCCGACGACCTCCGCGACCCGGCCGGTGTGCTGCGCTACCCGGTCGTGGTCGAGCGGATGCGGGAGTTCGCCCCGGCGCATGTCGTCGACGGGTTCTCGATCGCCCACCGGGCCGTGCTCGGCACGTTCGCGCGGGAGTCGCTGGCTCTGGCGCGCGACCTTGCCGCGTTGGGCCCCGAGCTGGAGCAGCACGAAGTCGTCGCTGTCCTTGCCGGGGATCCCAGAGCGCTCGGTCCGGCCATCGCAGCCGGGCAGGGACGGGCGGAGAATCTCGTCCTCGACGCCGACAGCAGCCAGGTATCCGTCGTCGCGGCCGCGGCGGCCGGTAGCCACTTGCGCGTCGAAGCACCACCCGGCACCGGGCGCACGCAGACCGTCGCCAACATGGTCGCCGCGCTGGTCGCCCGGGGCGAGACGGTGCTCGTCGTCGGCCAGAAACGGGCCAATCTGCGTGATCTTGTGGCCCGGCTGCGAGCAGTCGGCCTGGACGACCTGACCTTGGACCTCTCGGACGGCCGGACGTCGTCGTCCGATGCCGTGCGGCGGGTAGGGGAGACGGCGCGCCGGCTGGCCGACGAGCCGCGAAACGCCCCGGCCGAGCAGCCGCCCGTCGTCGGCGAGGCCCTGCAGGCCCACTGCGACGCGCTGCACCGGCCTCGGGACCCGTGGGGGACGACGGCGTACGACGCGATGGTCGCGTTGGTGGCGGCGCCGGCCGAGGCGCGTACCACCGCCCGGATCCCGATCGAGGCCCTGCGCGAGCTCGGACCGGACGTGCTCGAGACGATCCGCCGGGATCTGCGCGCGTACGCCGACCTCGAAGGTCTCACGTCCGCAGAGATCGACTCGCCGTGGTCCGGCTCGTCCGTCCCGACCGAGCACGACGCCAAGGTCTTGACGACGACCGTCGCAGCCCTCTGGGACAAGGAACTGCCGGCGTTGCGCGACTCGGCAACCCGGGCAGCGGTCGAGGTCGGCCTGGCCGGTCCGCAGACCGCGGAGGAGTGTTTCGCCACGGTCGACCTGCTCGACTCCGTGGTGACGACGCTGTCACAGTTCGCGCCGGAGATCTGGGCCGCGCCCCTCGACCAGCTGGCTGCGTCGACTGCCGACCGCCGATGGCGTACCGCTCATGGTTCGGACGTCGGTCTGTTCGCCCGGCGTCGGCTGCGCCGCCAGGCTCGTGATCTCGCCCTCGGAGCCTCGCAGCGCCCGGATCGCACGCGGCTGCACCAAGCGCTGGTTGCCGCGCAGGAGCAGCTCGCGACCTGGCGCGAGCACGCTCGCGACGGACGGCCGCCGCGGGTCGGCCCGCACCTGGCGGCGGCGACGACGGCTGTGGAGACCGTGCGCCAACGGTTCGCCACCCTGGCCGACGCCAACCCGCGCACCGCCGATCTGGCTGAGCTCCCGTTCGCTGAGGTCGTGCAGCGCCTGGCCGCCCTCGCCGCCGACGAGGCCCGGCTGACGGCGATCCCGAGGCTGACCGGGCTCGAGACCGAGTTCTCCGCTGCGGGATTGGACGAGTTGCTCGCGGCGATGCGCGAGCGGGGCATCGGCCCCACGGGCGTCGTGGCGGCCTTCGACTACGCCCGCCAGGCGTCGATGCTCGACGCCTGGCGGGCCGAGGACAAGGCGCTGCGCGACTTCGACCCGCTGGCGCACGAGGCCCTGATCGAGGAGTTCCGTGGTGCCGATACGGAGGCGCTGCACGCTGCCGCCGGTGCGGTGCGCGCGGCAAGAGCCGCGCGATTCCACGAGGCGGCCGACGAGTACGAGGGCCAGGCGGTCGTCGTCGAGTCGGGGGAGAGCGGCCCCCGGACGCCGCGCGAGCTGCTGGTCGCCGCACCCGACGTCGCGCTCGCCGTCGTCCCGTGCTGGGTGATGTCGCCGCTCACGGTCGCGACGGCGTTGCCGGCGCGCCGACTCTTCGACGTCGTCGTGGTCGAGGATGCCGGCCGTCTCACCGTCTCGCATGCGGTGCCGGCGATCGCCCGCGGTTCGAGGGTCGTCCTCGTCGGTGACGACCAGCAGCTGGCGATGACCACGTTCAGCACGACGGTAGAACCCGACGGTGAGCGGGACGAGGCCGGTGCCGCCCTCGCCGAGGACGGCCGCCCGTCGGTGCTCGAGGCGCTCGGCGGCGCGCTTCCCGCGCTGCCGCTGACGACGCAGTACCGGGGGCGCGATGACCGACTGTTCGGCTTCGCTGCTCGCACGTCGTACCGCGGCCGGCTGACGACGGTGCCCGGTGTTCGCGGGGCCTCCCCGCTGCGGCACGAGCTGGTGGAGACGCCGGGCGGGGACGAGCCGGTCGACAGCGCCGCGGCCGAGGTGAGCCGGGTCGTCGAGCTGATCCTGGAGCATGCCCGGACCAGGTCGTACGAGAGCCTCGGCGTCGTCACGCTCGGCAGCCGGCATGCGCGGCGGATCGACGACGCGCTGCGACGGGCGCTCGTGCGGTCGCCCGACGTGGCGGCCTTCATCCGCGAGGACCGCGAGGAGCCGTTCTTCGTCAAGGAGGTCGACCGTGTCGCCGGCGACGTCCGCGACGCGATCATCCTGAGCATCGGGTACGGACGTGCGGTGGACGGGCGTGTGCTCTACCGGTTCGGCGCGCTCGACCGGCCCGGCGGTGAGCGGCGGCTGACGGCCGTCGTCACCGCTGCCCGGGAGCGGCTGACCGCGGTCTCGTCGTTCACCGCCGACGACCTGAGCCCTCGCCGGCTGACGACAGGTGGCGCCCAGGCACTGCGGGACTTCCTCGCGTACATCCAGGCATCAGGGACGGCCGCAGGTGGTGACGACGTCGTTTCCGACGCCTTCGAGGCGGCCGTCGCTGATCGGTTGCGGGCGGATGGCATCGATGTCGTGGTGGGGCACGGAAGCGGGCCCGGCCGGGTAGCCGTCGCGGCGCGGCACCCGGCGCGGCGCGACCGGTTGGTGCTCGCCGTCGAGACCGACGGGCCCGCCTACGCCGCCCTGCCCTCGACCCGCGAGCGCGATCGGCTCCGCCCCGGCCACCTCAGCCGGCTGGGTTGGGCCGTGCACCGGGTCTGGGCACCGGCGTGGGCTGCCGACCCGGATCGCGAGACCGAGCGCCTGCTCGCTGCGTACACGCGGGCGGTGATCTACGCCGACGCCTTTGACTGGGCGGAAGCCGCCGCCGAGGCCGACGTCGTCGCCGGCATGCCGGCGGACGAGTCGACACCACCGGGCGTTGGGCAGCCCGGGCGCGACGCGCGGAGCCCCCGGCCGCGAGTCGCCGCGGGCCGTCCGATCGGTACCTACGCTCGACGCGAGCTCGCTGCGATGGCGCGTTGGGTCGACGCGGACGGGTCGAGCCACAGCGAGGCCGACGCCGTGGCGGCGCTGGCCGAGGAGCTCGGCGCAGAGCGGGGCCCCCGGGTCGACGATGCGTTGCGCCACGCGGTCCGGGTCGCGAGGGCGGGAGCGCCGGCGCTCTGGTGCGACTAACCTGAGGTTGCCGTCGAAGCATGCGAAGGAGCGGATATCCGTGCGTGTCGCAGAGATCATGACCAGCGCGACCGTCACCGACTCGACCATCGGCAGCCTGTCCAAGGCCGCTGATCTGATGTGGCGTCAACAGACCGGGTCCCTGGTCATCGTGGACGGCGGCGAGATCGTCGGCATCGTGACCGAACGCGACATCCTGCGCACGATCGCGGTCGGCAAGGACGTCAGCAGCGTCGTCGTCGGCGACGTCATGACCATGGACGTCATCACGACGACGCCCGACGTGCCCGTCCGCGATGCGGCTCGGATCATGGCCCAGCACTGGATCCGCCATCTGCCGGTGGTCGACGACCACGGCCGGCTGGTCGGGATCGTCAGCCAGCGCGACATCACCGGCGTGTTCGCCGCATTGATCCGCGGCGCCGGCGTCCCCGAGATCGACTCCGACCCGCTGGTGCGCGAACGCCGGCTCGCCCGGCTCGAACAGGGCGACCTGGACTGATGACCACCGGGCGGGAGGACGACTTCGACGTCCTGCCCGACACGACGTCGGACGAGGACGGCGAGGGCTGGGGCGACGACGTCGACGTCGCGTCTGACGATGACCGGCTCGCCGACGAGCTCCCACCCCATTGGGAAGAGTCCTAGCCTGCCGCCTTCCGGACAGCCGGGTCCCCCGAGTCCGGCTTGCTCAGATGCTGCCTTGCCGGTCACGGATCAGGTCGCGGATCTCCTGGAGCAGCAGGACGTCCTCCGGTGGTGCCTCAGGCTCTTCCTCCATGCCGGCGGCGCGCATCTCGCGGAACTTGTTGATGGGCGCGATCAGGACGAAGTACACGGCCGCTGCGACGAGCACGAAGTTGAAGGCGGCGGTCAGAATCGCGCCGATCGAGAACTCGGCTCCGTTGATCGTGAAAGTCGCGACGTTGTCGAGGTTCGGCTCGCCGAAGATCGCGGCGATCAGCGGCGTGACCAGGTGGTCGACGATTGCGGTGACCACGGTGGTGAATGCGGCTCCGATGACGACAGCGACAGCCAGGTCGATGACGTTGCCCTTGGTGACGAAGTCCCTGAAGCCCTTGAGCATCTTGCCTCCTCACGAGGATCACAAAGCAAAGTCGGCGATCACCGTAGCGGCGCGGAGCGTGCCAGTCACGGCAAACGCGGACCGGTCACCGGGGCCGGAGCGCGATCGACAACCGTGACGTGACGGCGGCCTGCGCCAGCGCCGCCGCCTGGTCAGAAGTGGCGCCCACCAAGACCAGCGCGCCCTCGGCGAGCACGCCCTGGTCGGCCTGCTCGGGTACCGCCAGCACGGGCACCGCGCCGGCGACGACGGCGGTTTCCGCGACGCCGGACGTGGGTGCGGCCAGCAGATCCAGCACGTCGCCCGGCTGGACGAGGCCGATCACGCCCGGGTCGGCGATCCGCACCGGCGTCGCGACCAGGTCGTCGCCCCAGCCGGCGAGCAGGTCGGGCCCGACCAGCCTCACGTCGGTCAGCGGCTCGCCGGCCCGGACCGGACCCGAGAGCACCCGCCCAACCGCGGCGTCGACGCTGGCCAGCGCCCCGGTCGGGACCACGTCGGGCGGCACGTCCGCGATGCGAATGTCGTCAGGCCCGACCGTCGACCCGCCGCGCAGGTCGCGTGCGGCGGCCAGAACGGGGACGGTCTGGCCAGGCTCGGGCTCGGCTGCGTGCAGCGCCACCGCCACGGCACCCGCCGCCAGACCGGCGGCGAGCACTCGTCGGTGCCAGCCGACCGCGCGGGTGAGGGGCGCCAAGCGCTTCAGCCGCCTGTCCTTCATGGCGGCCGAGGCTAGGTGCTGGGTGCGCCCTCGAGACCGTCGTCCACAGCCCGACGGCGAAGGAAGCGGCGTCAGCGACGCGCTGTGGACAAAGCGGTGGTGAGCGTCAGGCGACGGAGGAGTCGCTGGTCTTCGGTGAGGAGGCAGAAGCAGCGTCAGCGGGCTTCTTCTTCGCGGAACTGCCCTCAGAACTCTTCGTGCCGTCCGACGAGGACTCGCTCGCCGCACCCTTGCCGTCGCCCGCCGAGACCTTGGCGTCCTTCGCCGAACCGTTGGACGCCGCCCTGCTGTCGGTGCGGTAGAAGCCCGACCCCTTGAACACGACACCCACGGCCGAGAACACCTTGCGCAGCCGGCCCTGGCAGGCCGGACACACCGTCAGCGCATCATCGGTGAACTTCTGCACCACCTCGAGCTGCTCGCCGCAGGCGGTGCAGGCGTACTGGTACGTGGGCACGGTCGTCGGTCCTCCAGGAGCGGTCCAGGGCCGTTAGCACTCATTGGCCCCGACTGCCAATGTTACCGCAGGCCCGACCCTCAGCGGCTGAGCCGCCGGTACCGCCGCACGCGCATCCTCGACGGCGTGGACGCGCTCGTCGGAGCTCACGGCGACGAGGGTTCGCCTACCCTTGCCCGGTGACTCGCCGCCGTCTCAAGATCGGGCTCTCGATCGTCGCGGGGGTCGTCGTCCTCGCAGTGCTCGCCGGAACCGCGTTCGTGGTGTGGTCGGTCCGCCGTCCGTTCCCCGACTACGACGGGACGGTGGCGGTGCCCGGCCTCAGGGCCGATGTCGACGTCGTCCGCGACGAGCACGGCATCCCGCACATCTACGCCGACACGGCCGAGGACCTGTTCCGTGCGCAGGGTTACGTACACGCCCAGGACCGGTTCTGGGAGATGGACTTCCGCCGGCACGTCACGGCCGGACGCCTCGCCGAGCTGTTTGGTGAAGACCAGGTCGACACCGACGCGTTCATCAGGGCGCTGGGCTGGCGCCGGGTCGCCGAGCAGGAGCTGCCGCTACTCGATCCGGCCACCCGCCGGTACCTGGAGGCGTACGCCGACGGCGTCAACGCCTGGATCGACGGACGCTCCGGGGGTGAGCTCGGATTGCAGTACACCCTGCTGGGCATGACTGGCGGCGACAATTCGCCCGAGGCATGGGGCCCGGTCGACTCGCTGGCCTGGCTCAAGGCGATGGCCTGGGACCTGCGCGGAAACATGGAGGAGGAGATCGAGCGGTCGCTGCTCGCTGCCGAGCTCCCGCTGGAGCGTATCGAGCAGCTGTACCCCGGCTATCCCTATGACCGGAACGCCCCGATCGTCGACGACGCCTACATCCCGACGGCAGCAGCGGTGGACGACGCAGCGGCCCGGGTCATGTCCCGTCAGGCGCCGCCGGAGGCCGCAGCCGCGGCCTTGCAGATCGTGTCGGAGGCGGTCGCTCGTGTGCCAGACGTGCTCGGCGAGGGGCCGGGTGTGGGCTCCAACTCGTGGGTCGTCGATGGATCCAAGACCGCCAGCGGTGCGCCGTTGCTGGTCAACGATCCGCACCTGGCGCCGGGGATGCCGTCGATCTGGTATCAGGTCGGGCTGCATTGCCGGACGGTCGGGGCCGAGTGCCCGTTCGAGCTGGCCGGATACTCGTTCTCCGGCGTGCCGGGGGTTGTGATCGGCCACAGTGCGCAGATCGCCTGGGGTTTCACCAACATGCGGCCCGACGTCACCGATCTCTACCTCGAGCAGGTCGCCGGTGACTCGTACCGTGTCGGTGACGAGATGGTCCCGATGGAGACGCGGGAGGAGACGATCTCGGTGGCCGATGGCGACGACGTCACGGTCACGGTGCGCTCGACCCGGCACGGCCCGATCCTGTCCGACCACGACGACGACCTGCGTGACGTCGGCCGGGCCGCTCCGGCCGAGGGCTCCGACGCACCGCCGCGGGGCGACGGCGGCTACGCGGTCGCACTGCGCTGGACCGCGCTGGACCCGGGTCGCACCGCGGACGCGATCTTCCTGCTCGGCGCCGCGAGCGACTGGGACTCCTTCCGTGCCGCCGCCGCGCTCTTCGAGGTCCCGGCGCAGAACCTGATCTATGCCGATGTCGAGGGGAACATCGGCTACCAGTCGCCGGGCAAGATCCCGATCCGCCGCTCGGGTGACGGACGGTGGCCGGCGCCCGGCTGGTCCGACGCGTACGAATGGGTCGGCTACATCCCCTTCGAGGCGCTGCCGAGCGTGCTCGACCCGGACGAGGGGTTCGTCGTCACCGCGAACCAGCCGGTCACGAGCGAGGCCTACCCGTTCCTCATCACGCACGACTTCGACTACGGCCAGCGCGCCCAACGGATCCGCGACCTGATCACCGAGGCCGGTCCGCTCGACGCCGAGACGATGGTCGAGGTCCAGATGGACAGCCACAGCACCAACGCCGAGACATTGGTGCCATACCTCCTGGAGGTCGACGGCCTGTCCGGGTACTACGGCGACGGGCTGGACCTGCTGCGCGACTGGGACTATTCGCAGCCTGCCGACTCGGCGCCTGCCGCCTACTTCAACGCGGTCTGGCGCAGCCTGCTGCAGCTGACATTCCACGACGACATGCCCGAGGATCAGTGGCCGGACGGGAGCGGCCGGTGGTTCGAGGTCGTCCGATACATGCTGGACGCGCCCGAGGACCCGTACTGGGACGACACGGCAACCGAGGACGACGTCGAGACGCGCGACACGATCCTGCGTCGGGCGCTTCGTGAGGCACGGGACGAGATGACCCGGCTCCAGGGCAAGGACCCGGCGAAGTGGGAATGGGGCCGCATGCACGCCCTGCCGTTGACCGACCAGACGTTCGGCACGTCGGGGATCGGCCCGATCGAGGCAATGATCAACCGTGACCCGGTCGACGTCGGCGGCGGTACGTCGACCGTGCAGGCGACTGCCTGGTACGCGCCGGACGGCTACGAGACCGTGTGGGTGCCGTCGATGCGCATGGTCGTCGACCTCGCCGATCTCGACGCGTCCCGGTGGATCGACCTCACCGGCGTCAGCGGCCACCCGTACCACGAGCACTACGGCGACCAGACCGAGAAGTGGGCGACCGGCCGGACGCTGCCGATGCGGTGGTCCGAGGACACGATCCGCACCGAAGCCGCCGACACGTTGACGCTGACGCCGCCGCTCGACGAGGAATGACGCCCACTTCGCCCACGAGGGGCTCTGGCTCACCGAGGGCGGCGGCGCACCCGCGCGCAGGCTGGGAAGCTGCATCGAGAAATCGGTGCAGGCGCCGCAAGATTTCCTGTGCTGGGCGCTGACGCGCTACGCCGGGACTCCGTTAGGCCGTAGAACTTCCGGTACCTGCACCGACAAGTGCGCGCAGCTTCCCAGCGGCCGCATGCGAATGGCCGAGGGTGCGACACGACGGCGTTTCCCGCACAGCCCGGCATCGGCGGCACGCTGTCCACACCGTTGGGCGGAGTGCGGCCGCGATCCACAACGGCCGACAACCTGTGGCGGCCTGAACGCGGTACTTGCTTCCGTCCTAGCGTGGACGTCGACCCGCATACGCTCGCCGGCGAGATACTTCGCGCCATGCGGGCTCATGCCCGCCTGAGCCAGCGGGAGCTCGCGGCGGCGGCGGGCATCTCGGTTTCCACGGTCGCGCGGGCCGAACGCGCGAGCGGCGCGGCGCCGAGTTGGGCGTCGATGGTGCGCGCGGCCGAGGCGTGCGGATGCGAAATCGCAGTGGTGCCGGCAGGTCGTCAGGACGAACGGTTAGAGCCTTGGCGGTTCGACGGCACCCGTGACGAAGGCGGGCGTCACCTGCCGGCCCACCTCGAGGTGTGGCGTCTCGGGCGCGCATGGGAATGGTCGAGCTTCCACAAGTACTCGTGTTACGCCCGCCCGCCGTTCCCCGAGCACTCGTACCGGATGCGGCCACGCTGAGCGTTCAACGGTCGAAGCGCTGAAGGCTCGACGGAGTCGCAGCCGCCGCGACCGGCACGTCGTGCGAGTCGCGGGGCACGGGCATGTCCAGGACCTCGCCGTCGTGGAGCAGCACGCAGCTGAATGCGCGCCCGGCGAGCCGCGCCAGTGCGCGGTCGAACGACCCGCCGCCGCGCCCGAGCCGCACGCCGCGCCGGTCGACGGCCAGTCCCGGCACGAGGATGACGTCGGCCGAGGTCACCGCGCCGGGGCCGAGCGGGTCGCCGGTCGGTTCGAGCAGTCCGCGCGACACGGAGATGAGCGCATGTGGTCCCTCGTAGACGGCCCAGTCGAGATCCCCATCGGGTTGCAGGAGGGGGAGCAGGACGTCGACACCGTCCGCGGAGAGCGCCTCGATCAACGGACCGGTGCCCGGCTCTCTACCGACGGACACGTAGGCCGCGACCCGCCCAGCGCTCGCGATCTCCGGTGCGGCCAGTAGGACGTCGCGCAGCCCGCGCGCACTCTGGGCGAGCGCCCGCGCGTCGAGATCGCGGCGTGTGTCCAGCACGCGACGGCGCAGCGCACGCTTCGCCTCGACCACGCTGCTGCTACCCGTGTCCCTCACCCCGCCACGCTACGGCAGCGGTGACAACTAGGGTGACGCCATGACGTCGCGGACCGATGTCGTGACCAAGGCGGTGATCCCGGTCGCCGGTCTGGGCACCCGTTTCCTGCCCGCCACGAAGGCGACGCCCAAGGAAATGCTGCCGGTCGTCGACAAGCCGGCGATCCAGTACGTCGTCGAAGAGGCGGTGGCCGCGGGGCTCGACGACGTCCTGCTGGTCACCGGCCGCAACAAGGGCTCGCTGGAGGATCACTTCGACCGGGCCTGGGAGCTCGAGGCTGCGCTGGAAGCCAAGGGCGACCGCGACCGGCTCGACCGCGTGCAGAAGTCGCAGGTGCTTGCCGACGTCCACTACGTGCGCCAGGGCGACCCGCTCGGTCTCGGGCACGCCGTGCTGTGCGCGGCGCGGCATGTCGGTGACCAACCCTTTGCCGTGCTGCTCGGTGACGACCTGATCGACCGCCGCGACCCGCTGCTGCCGACCATGCTCGACGTGCAGCGTGAACACGGCGGCAGCGTGATCGCGCTGATCGAGGTCGACCCGGAGCTCATCCACCTCTACGGGTGTGCCGCGGTCTCCGGCGACCGCGACAGCGGCGTCGTCGAGGTCACCGACCTGGTCGAGAAGCCGGCACCCGACGAAGCGCCGAGCAACCTGGCGATCATCGGCCGATACGTGCTGCATCCCGCGATTTTCGACGTGCTCCGCGACACGCCCCCCGGCCAGGCCGGCGAGATCCAGCTCACCGACGCGTTGAAGACCCTGATCACGACCCCGGCCGACAAGGGCGGCGGCGTCCGGGCGGTCGTGTTCCGGGGCCGCCGTTACGACACCGGCGACCGGTTCGACTACCTGCGTACGACCGTCCAGCTGGCGGTTGAGCGCTCCGACCTGGGGCCGCCGTTCCGGTCCTGGTTGCGCGAGTTCGTGGCCGGGCTCCCGGCCGAGGATGGCGACGGCATGCCCTCGGAGGCGCGCCAGTGAAACGGGTTGCCGACCACCTCTCCGACGTCCTCTCCGCGGTTCGCCCGCTGACGCCGCTCGACGTCCAGCTGCTCGACGCACACGGCTGTGTGCTCACCGAGGACGTCGTCGCGCCGTGGCCCCTGCCGCAGTTCGACAACTCGGCGATGGACGGCTACGCCGTCCGGGCCGAGGACGTGCGCGACGCCGCCGACGACAATCCGGTAGAGCTGCCCGTGGTCGCCGACATCGCCGCGGGCGAGACCCAGGTCGCGGCGATCGGGCCGGGCCTCGCCGCGCGCATCATGACCGGCGCGCCGGTCCCGGTGGGCGCCGACGCCATTGTGCCCGTGGAGCACAGCGACGGTGGGGAGGCCCGGGTGCGGATCACCGCTGGCGCTCCGGCCGGCCGGCACCTGCGCAAGATCGGCGAGGACGTGCAGGAAGGCGACACCGTGCTCTCCGCCGGAACGTTCCTGGGCGCCGCGCAGGTCGGGCTTCTCGCGGCGGTCGGTAAGGACCGGGTCAAGGTGCGGCCACGCCCGCGGGTCGTCGTGATCTCGACGGGGAGCGAACTGGTCGAGCCCGGGCTGCCGTTGGCGCTCGGCCAGATCACCGACTCGAACTCGTTCACCCTCACTGCGGCCGCACGCGAGGCGGGGGCGGTCGCGTATCGCGTGGCGCCGGTTGCCGACGACGAGACGACGCTGCTGAGCCTGATCGAGGACCAGCTCGTGCGGGCCGACCTGGTCGTCACCAGTGGCGGCATCAGCGCGGGTGCCTACGACATCGTCAAGCAGGTGCTGTCCGACCTCGGCACGGTGAGGTTCGACAAGGTGGCCATGCAGCCGGGCATGCCGCAGGGTTTCGGCACCGTCGGGGACGAGGAGACGCCGATCTTCACGCTGCCGGGCAACCCGGTCAGCGCGTTCGTGTCATTCGAGGTGTTCGTCCGCCCCGCCATCCGCAAGATGCTCGGTGTCTCGCGTCTGCACCGGCCGAGCGTCAAAGCGATCCTCCAGGCGACGTTGCGCTCCCCGGAGGGCAAGCGTCAGTTCGCCCGGGCGCGGTGGCAGCCGGCTCCCGACGGGTCGTACCTGGTCACGCCGCTCGGAGGTCAGGCGTCGCACATGGTCGCCGACCTCGCCTACGCGAACGCACTGGTCGTCGTGCCCGAGAACGTCACCGAGATCGCGGCCGGACAAGTGGTGGACACGGTGCTCCTCGAACGCCGGAAGGGCTGAGCCGTGGCCGAGCGGTTGACGCACGTCGACGACCAGGGCGCCGCCCGGATGGTCGACGTCTCCGGCAAGGACGTGACCACCCGGACGGCGCGGGCGAGCGGGCGCGTACTGGTGTCGCCGCAGGTCGTCGAGCTGCTGCGCGGGCCGGGCATGCCGAAGGGCGACGCGTTGGCGGTGGCCCGGATCGCGGGCATCCAGGGGGCGAAGCGAACCCCGGAGCTGGTGCCGCTGTGTCATCCGCTCGCGCTGCACGGCATCGACGTCGACATCACCGTCGCCGACGACGCCGTGGAGATCGTGGCGATCGTCCGTACCGCCGACCGGACCGGAGTCGAGATGGAGGCGCTGACCGCGGTGGCGACCGCCGCGCTCACCGTCGTCGACATGGTCAAGGCCGTCGACAAGGGCGCCACCATCACCGACGTCCGGGTCGAGGAGAAGACCGGCGGGCGGTCCGGTACCTGGCGGCGATCCGAGGCCCGGCCGTGAAGGCCCTGGTCGTCACCGTGTCGACCCGCGCGGCTTCGGGGGTCTACGAGGACCGCGGCGGTCCGGTGGCCCGCGCCGGGCTGGTCGAAATGGGCTTCGAGGTCGACGGGCCGGCCGTGGTGTCCGACGGCGACCCGGTCGAGGCGGCATTGCGCACCGCGGTGGCCGCAGGGTACGACGTGATCGTGACGACCGGAGGGACGGGGCTCACACCGCGCGACCTCACCCCGGAGATGACGCGGCGGGTGATCGATCGGGAGGTACCGGGCCTGGCCGAGGCGATCCGGGCGCACGGCGTCGGCAACGGCGTGCCGACCGCGGCCCTCTCGCGGGGTGCGGCCGGTCTGGCCGGAGCGACGCTCGTCGTCAACCTGCCCGGTTCCCCCGGTGGTGTCCGCGACGGCATGGCGGTGCTCGCGCCGGTCCTGAAGCATGCCGTCGACCAGGCTCACGGAGGCGACCACTGAGCGGCGGCGAGCGGTTGGAGTGGCCCGTCCGGCTGACCGAGGGGCCGGTCGGGCTGCGTCCCCTGCGCTACCGGGACAGTGCGACCTGGACTGCGGTCAGGGAGCGCAACGCCGACTGGCTGCGGCCCTGGGAGCCGACACCTCCGTCGCCGCAGGCGCACTTCCCGGCGAGCTATCGCCAGATGGTGCGGCGGTTCGGGATACAGGCGCGCGCGGGCGAGGCGCTGCCGTGGGCGGTGACCTACGAGGGCCGGCTGGCCGGTCAGCTCACGGTGTCGGGCATCACCTGGGGCTCGGCGCGGGCTGCCAGCGCGGGCTACTGGGTCGACCAGGAGGTCGCCGGGCGGGGGGTGATCCCGACCGCGCTTGCGCTCGCCGTGGACCACTGCTTCTTCGCCGTCGGGCTGCACCGGATCGAGGTCAACATCCGGCCGGAGAACCACGCGTCCCTGCGGGTGGTCGAGAAGCTCGGATTCCGCCAGGAGGGGGTGCGCCAGCGCTTCCTGCACATCGACGGTGACTGGCGCGACCACCTGTCGTTCGCGCTGACCGCCGACGAGGTTCCCGGCGGTTTGCTGCGCCGCTGGCGCGCGTCCCGCCAGTCCGCGTAACCACGCGGTGCCGTCACGCTCGTCACACCCGTTACTGGCGACACACCGTTTCGGGTCCACCGACGTGGGTGTCACGCCCCGTAGCGTCGGGTTGTGTGGGGTACAGCGGCCTGATCTACGCGGCGATCGTCGCCGCCTGGGCGGCCGTTCTGGTGCCCCGGTGGGTGCGGCGCAACGAGGAGGTCGAGCATGCCCGCGAGGCCGACGCCACCCGCGGGGTGCGCGTGCTACCTCGTGTTACCGACGCTCCCCGTGCCCGCCGTCGGGTGACCGAAGTGCCTTTCGTGGCGACGGGCACGGCTTTTCATGAGCGAACGGCGCACGGCGCTCTCGCGGCAGCGGAGCCGGTCGGCGACCTCGGGCGGGATTCGGCTTTGGGTGGGTCGGTGTTCGGCGTCGCCGCCCGCCGTCGCAGGCGAACCCTCGTCGTGCTGGCCCTGGCGTCGGGAGTCGTCGCCGCTGCTGTCGCCGCGGGCCGGCTGCCCAACTGGGGATTGGCCATCCCGGTAGTCATGCTCGCCATGTTCCTCGTGCTGGCGCGACGTGCAGCGGTCGTCGAGGCCAGGCGAAGGGTCACCGTACGGCGCAACCGAGGGTCCGCTGCTGAGACGGAGCCGCCCGCGTCCGTCGCCAAGAGAATCGCCGTCCTCGACGAACCGGAGCCGCTGCCGGAGGTCGATCCGAACGCGTGGGAGCCGGTTCCTGTACCGCTTCCGACGTACGTCACGAAAGCCGTGGTCGCGCCTCCGGCGGCTCGTACGATCGACCTCTCTCAGCCGGGGGCGTGGACGTCGGGCCGGCTCGACCCGGCCGGCTCGATCGCCCTGGCACGAGTCCGGACGGCGCCCGAACAGCCTGACGACGACGTCGCTGAGCTGCCCGAACACCGTCCCGCAGTGGGCGACTGACGCCCTTCGCGGATTCGGAGCCGACGAGGGCCCGGTGATATCGTGCTCCGGTCCATCGGAGCCGTCGTTCCATGGGGCTGTGGCGCAGTCCGGTAGCGCACCTCGTTCGCATCGAGGGGGTCAGGGGTTCGAATCCCCTCAGCTCCACCATGGCGGTCTTACTCCAACCCCCGTCCAAAGAAACAGGGGAGAGCAGGCCCGCCAGGGTCCTCCGAGCAGGCTCGCCGTTCACGGCGGGTCTGCTTGTTGGTATCGGACCTTCCTGTGCTTTCCGCGCACTGTAGGCGAGGGAGGGGGCCGCGTCGGCGGCGAGGTCGAGCAGGTTCTCCTCCTGCCGATCGATGTTCGCCCGAGGCGCAGCTGCGCTCGTGTCAACAGTTGGTTGGGCCATGACCACTCGCGGGTGGCCCCGCCACTCAGCGGTGGTCCTCGGGCGCGGACCCGGCGCTGCCCGTGGCGCCGACGGGCTTGCGGTACGGGCCGAGGAGCAGCTCGCGGTCATCGCCGTTCGCAGCAACTTCGGCCGTTGACCCGCCCGTCCTGAGTCGTATCACGACAGGCTGATCGCCGAGCCGCTTGACCCCATGCGGGCGGGCAGGACGTTCCTCATCCAGGCCGTCGGCGGCCAGGAGTTCGTTCCGGAAGAAGAACGGCGCCTTCGTCCACACCAGGACGTCGCGGACCCAGCGCCCGTACCCGCGGCGCCATTTCTGGCGGAGACCGTCGATCTCTCCGCTGGCGACCCGAATCACGCCGGGAAAGGCGCCAGGCTGCCGCACCACCCACCGTTTGCGCGTGAGGACGACCGCGACGAACCCGACGAGGACGATGAGATCGACGCCCAGCACCGCGAGCAGCGCGATCAGCATCATCGATCTCCGCTTCCGGGAGTGATTCTCCCTCCACCACACGTAGGGTGACCGACCACGAACGTCCTGGCAACGCCCATCGCGGGCGACGGCGGAGGCACGACCGTCACCGATTCCTGCTCACCGCGCAGGGCGATCACCGCCTGGTGCCTCGCCAACGCCTGGCCCTGCGGCGAACGCCCGGCGCCCACAGCCGCATCCCGCGTGGCACGCTGAACCGTTCCACAAACCGGGCAAAGTGCCCACCGCAGCAGCGCTCCAGCGTGCCACGTGGGACGGGCCAGCGTGCCACGCAGTCGCCACGCATGACGAGCGCGAGGTCGTGGCCAGGGGTCGGTCCGGGCTTTGGTGTTGCCTCTCGAGCCCGTATGGCACGCCGAACCTCTCCACATACGCGGACAAGTCGGGCGCCGGAGCAGTGGTTGAGCGTGCCATTAGCAGCGGTTAGGCGTGCCAACCGGCCCATCGGCAGCTCGTGCGGCGATCACGTACCCGTCATGGTCTGTGCGACGGCCTCCGGGACGTCACGCACGTCACGCAGGAGGACTCACCAACCTCACGTCCACCACGGCGACCGCGTCCGCCAGTTGATCCCTGACGGGAGGGCGCTCACAGTTCATCCACGCCGAGAATGCGCTGGGTAAGCTGATCCGCGCGAAGGGGAGTAGCCCCGAATGTCGCGGTCGACATTGCTGATGCTCCCGCGAGCGTCCGGCCGGGCAGCCTCGGATCTCGGAGGCGGGCGAGACCTTCGACCAGGCAGTGATGCCGGTCGAGCTCGTCGGCACCCCGATCCGGTCCGGATCGGAAGGTTGAGGATGGCCGACCTGTGGGCGGCGTTCTGGCTCAGCTTCGGCGTGGTCTTCCTGGCCGAGCTGGGCGACAAGTCCCAGCTGATGGCGCTGACGTTCGCGACGCGGTACCGGCCGGCGCTCGTCTTGGCGGGCATCGGCGTCGCGACGGTGCTGATCAACGGGGTCTCGGTGGGCGTGGGTTACGGGTTGGGGCTGGCCCTGCCGACGAGGTGGATCTCGCTGGTGGCGGGCTTGTTGTTCCTGGGCTTTGCGGTGTGGACCTTGCGCGGGGACGAGGACGACGACCTGTCGGCGCACGTCGGCTCGGGGCCGGTCGTCGTGACCGTTGCGTCGGCGTTCATGCTCGCCGAGGTCGGCGACAAGACCATGCTGGCAACGATCACGCTCGCCTCACAGAACGGCTGGGCAGGTACGTGGCTCGGGGCGAGCCTCGGCATGGTGACCGCCGCCGTGCTCGCGATCGTCGTCGGGCGCCAGCTCGGGAAGCGCATGCCGGAGCGGCTCGTGCGCTATGTCGCTGCGGCGCTGTTCGCGGTCTTCGGCATCTGGCTGCTGGTCGATGCCTTGTCCTGAACGCGTGGTCGCTTCATTGGCCACAGGTCCCTTGGGCAAGGGAGCGGGCGGTGGAATGCGGCTTCCGCCCTGCCCGGCAAGATCGAGGCGCCCAGCGCCCGACGGGCCTTGCGATGACTGCCGGTCAGCACTAGAACGAGAGACGGTCCCGGACCGAGAAGGGAGATCACGATGTCCATGCAGACGTTCGTCAACCTGCCGGTGAAGGATCTGGCGAAGACGACCGAGTTCTTCACGAGGCTCGGCTTCTCCTTCAACGAGCAGTTCACCGACGAGAACGCCGCATGCATGATCATCAGCGACGACGCCTACGCCATGCTGGTGGCGGAGCCGTTCTTCAAGGGGTTCACGCAGAAGGAGATCGCCGACACGTCAAGGAGCAGTGAGGTGATAGTGGGCCTGTCGACCGAGAGCAGGGAGCAGGTCGACGACCTGGCCGACAAGGCCGTGGAGGCTGGTGCGCAGGCCTTGGGCGAACCGCTGGATGACGGTGTCATGTACATGCGGGGCTTCCGCGACCTAGACGGGCACCAGTGGTCGTTCCTCTACATCGACATGTCCGCGATCCCGGAGCAGTAGGAACCGGGCTACCGGGGGCTCACTGCCGCGACTCGATGACCTTGAACTTGCCGGCCGCGTCGCGGCCGCCGTCGATCCGCTCGACGAACGCGACGTCCACATCGAGGGGGGTCACGCCGAGACCGGCGAGCTTGGTTCGCAGGCCGGTGGCGATCGCATGCCTGGCCGGATCAGCCAGGGCGCTCGCTCGCAATGCCGCCTGCACGGTCAGGCGCGGGTGGTCGTAGAGGATCCGGTACTGCGCAAGGTCTGCGATCCCGGCCATCGGGCTTCGCAGCGCAAGCGGGTGGACCGCTACCTGGCCACCGTCGGCTCCCGGCATGCGGAGGATGTCGTCGTTGCGTCCTTCGACGGCCGGCACGAGGCGGAACGGCCGGCCGCACGGGCACGGCTCGGTCGCGACGGTGACCAGGTCGGAGATCGCGTAGCGGATCAGCGGCTGGGTGCGGTTGACCAGGTTGGTGACGAGCAGCCGGTGGCCGGCGTGGCCCGCAGGAACTGGCCGGTCGTTCTCGTCGACCACCTCGACGATCGCGAGGTCCTCGAAGAGGTGCAGGCCGGTGTGGTGCGAGCAGTGCGCCCCCAGGGTGGGCACCTCGGTCGTCCCGTAGATCTGGAACCAGGGGACGTTCCAGGCTGCGCGCACCGTCGCGACGATGTCGTCGGTGTGTGTCTCTCCCGATGAGACGAGCGTCGCCGGCGCGATCCGCAGCCGCCCTTCGAGCTGTTCGACGGCGAGCAACGAGAGAACGGATGGATAGCTGTAGAGGAACTCGGGCTGATGGCGGTTGAGAGGATCGACCAGCCCCTCGACCGGCGTCGTGGCATCGAGTCGCAGGACGCGATGGAGGCCGACGTCGAGGCCTCTCGACATCCGGTAGGTCACGTGCAGCGGTCGGGCTGCCGCCACCGTCGCGACCGTCCTGCGGCGGGGGAGCCGCGGGCGCAGGCCGATGTACTCGTTGACGCGGAGCAGTCCCGCGAGGTACTCGCGCCACTCGCCCCGGTCGGCGACGAACACCCCCTTCCGGCCGGTGCTGCCGCCGGTGGACACGACGCGGTATTGGCCGAGGTACCGCTCGTCGCGCTCCAACCCACCAAGATGGGACTCGAGGTCCGCCAGCCGTAGCCGCCGATCGGTGACGAGGTCGTCGAAGTGGTCCATCAACGCGGCCTTGTCGACCGGCGGCAGGCGCTGCAGGTCGATCTCGCCGTCGGTGTCGAGGCCGCCGTAGCGGTCGCGGTAGAAGGCCGAATGCGCCGTGGCATGGCGCACCAGTTCGGTGAGCTGTGACCGTTGATACGCGTATAGCTGTGCGGACGACCAGTGGTCGCGCTTCACGAGCTCGCGCGAACGCCGCAACGCGACTGTCAGGTCGGAGATCCGGGTGGCGGTGTTGACGCGGCTCATCTGCCGGCCTCCTCGGCCTTGTCGGTGAAACTCTCCATGATCAGCCCGGCCAGTCTCGGGAAGAGCTCGTCCGGGACGCCGTCGGGATGCGCGAGTCGCTCGAGCGTGAAGCCGTTGCCCATAGCGATCGCAGCCATGGCCACCTGCTCCGTGTCGAGCAGGAGCCGCTGTCCGGTGCGCGCGAGCATCTGGTCGAACACCCGCCCGATCGCGGCCTTGAGCGCGTCGTGGCGCGCGGCGAACTTGCGTCTCAGTTCGGCGTCGCGAGCGGCGTGCACCCAGAACTCGATCACCAGCAGCGACCAGTCGCGTTCCTGCTTGCTGGTTCCGGTGAACTCACGGGCGAGGTCGGCGCCCTGCTCGGCCGCGCTGGCCGCCGTGGCCCCGGCCTGCTCGAGCCGGCGCGCCCGGTCCTCGACGCGCGCATCGAGGACCGCGAGGAACAGATCGGCCTTGCCCCGGAATGTCGAGTACACGGCGCCGGTCGAGAAGCCCGCCGCATCGGCGACGGCCTCCAGCGTGGCCCGGTGATAGCCGCGCGCCAGGAACACACGCCTGCCCGCCTCGACCAGCTCGGCCCGGGTGCGGGCTTTGCTCTCGCCTCGCGTGAGGCGGGTCCTGGCCATCACAAATAACGACGTTAGTCAGATAATAGCATTACGTCAATGAGCGATTCGAGTCGAAGCCCAGGTCATTGCAGTGGGAACGGAGACTGCAGCCACCAGGGCGTGTCGACGACCTCGACCCGGCTCACCCACTTCACCCACCAGAAGCCGCGCCGGTCAGGAGCGACGAGGCGGACGGGCGCGCCGTGGCCGGCGCTGAGCGGGCGTCCGCCGAGGTGTGTCGCCAGCAGCAACCGGCCAGCGTCGTCGAGCGGGAAGCGCCGCTGGTAACCCGTCACGGAGACGACGTCGATACTTCGTCCACGTGAAGGCAATCCGGCAGTGGCCGACAGCAGCCGATCCAGCCGGATGCCGCTCCAGTCCTGCTCCGCGAACCAGCCGCCGGTGCAATCGAGGAGGGCTCGAACGACGTCTCCCTCGCCCAGGTCGCCGATGTCCACGTACGAGGTCGCGTCGCCGCGAACTTCCAGGCGGAACCGCGCAGGGTCGAGGCCGGGCACGGCGTCGCTGAACCACTGGGTCACAGGCATCTCGGTGGGACGGTCGGTGCCACGTTCGTGGGACCCGGTGGCGCGGCGCTCCACTCCCGGCAGAGACGCAAGCCGTGCCGTCGCCTCGATGCCGCCCCACAGCAACAGGCCGCCGCCTGCGAGCGTGCCAGCCCGCACCGCCATGCGTCGGCTCAGGTCGGTTCGGCGTGGCCGAACCCGGTACCGCAAGGCGTGCTCGAGGACGAGGACCGCGGCGGCGACGGCGCCACCGACGTGCACCTGCATCGACGTGATGCCGAGGTAGGGGCCTGCCGCTCCCATCGCGTGCGCGACACCCGTCACGACGACTACGACGACGACTGCAGCCAGGGCCACGGACGCGATGCGCCGACCCGTGGGCCGGGCACGCCGAAGGCCCCGACGGGCGATGATCGTCTTCCACGGCGCCAGGAGCACCACGCACACTCCGGCAACGCCGTGGACCACGACGACGGCCCGCACAGCCGACGGCGAGCCGACAGCAAACGCGAGGACGCCCGAGCCGACGGCAGCCGCCAGCACGGCGAGCAGCGCGAGATTGGTGCGCCGGCCGGCTCGATCGAGCGCCCGCATGCATCCAGTCTGCGCCCGCAGACAGGCGGACGTCAGTTCCTGCGTGCCAACAGGTAGCTGCGCTGAGTCGGCTGCTCGACGCCAGGCCACGGCTCGCGGTCGGTGCGGCTCATCAGCGTGAAACCGGCGGCGGCGAGATCTCCGGCGACCTCGGCCGGGTCGAGGAAGTGGAAATCGAGCACGACGTCTGTGCCCCACCACTCGTCGAGGTGCGCCACCGAACCGGGGGATCGCGAGGCATCGCTGACGTGGAAAGCGACCAGCAACCAGCCGCCGGGCGCGATGACGCGAGCCAGCTCGACGGCCGCTGCCCGGCGACCGTCCCGGTCCAGGTGGATGATCGAGTAAGGCACGACGGCGCCGGCCCACTCGGCGTCGGCCGCCGGCAAGGTGGCGAGAGTGCCCACCTCGAACCGCAGGCCGGGGTAGCGGCGCCGCGCCACGTCGATCATTCCGGGCGACGCGTCGACACCCAGCATCGCAAGGCCCAGTGACGCGAGATACCGCGTGACGTGGCCGGGGCCGCAGCCCACATCCGCGACGGGCCCGGCTGAAGCCCCACCCACGAGCTCGCCGAACAGGCCGTACAGCGCCCGGTCGACCGGTTTGGCGGGCAGCTCGTCGCCGATCTCCTTCGCGTAACGCTCGGCCACCGCGTCATAGCTCCGCCTGGTCGCGTCCAGCCCCGCATCACGCCCGTTCTCCGTCACGGCTCCCGAGGGTAGGGCGCCGGGTCCGCGGGACGGAACCTGTGCCGCGCGTCGGCGCGTTGAATACCGTGATGAGTCCCCGGCGCCGGTTGCTGGTCGTGCTTGCAGCGCTGGCCGTGGTGGCACTTGCCGTCGCCGTCACGCTCGCCGTCGTCGACCGCAGCGGCGACCTGACCGGCAACGACGTCGCCCAGGACCGACCCGGCCCGGTCTTGCTCGTTCCCGGCTATGGCGGCGACACCGGATCGCTCGAGCAACTCGCCGATGCCTTGCGCGCCGACGGGCACGAGGCTTTCGTCGTGCCCGTTGTCGGCGACGGAACCGGTGACCTTCGACAACAGGCCGAGGCCCTCGACCGCGCCGCCGACCGGCAGTTAGCGCGCGGAGCGCCGTCCGTCGACGTGGTCGGGTTCTCGGCCGGAGGTGTCGTGAGCCGGCTCTGGGCGGATGACCTGGGCGGCGACGACGTCGCGCGGCGGATCGTGACACTGGGATCGCCGCATCACGGCGCCGAGGTCGCGGGGATCGGCGCCGCCTTCGTGCCTGGCGCGTGCCCCGAGGCCTGCCAGCAGCTGGTTCCCGGCAGTGACCTGCTTCTCGGGCTCGCGGAGGCCCCGGCTGGGCCCCGTTGGACCGCGGTGTGGACCGACGAGGACGACATCGTGACGCCGCCCGACTCCGCCCGGCTCGAGGGTGCCGTCAGCATTCGGGTCCAGGACGTCTGCGGCGACTCCGATATCGGCCACGGCCAGCTGCCCACCGACCCGCTCGTGGTGGGACTCGTCGCTCGCGCCCTCGACGTCGATCCGCTCGACGTAGCGCCGACGCCAGCGCAGTGCGACGACCTGCGCGCAGCCGGACGGGTCCTCGTCAGGCCGTGATGTCACGGTCGTGAAGTTCGCCCAGGCAAATTCCCGGGCTAGATCCAGTTCCAGGCGCCGTGGCCCCTGAACCACATCCGTCGCAGCCACTCCTCGTACGGGATCACTGCGTCCACGTGGATCGGGTAGAACCAGGCGGCCACGACGATCACCGCCAGGACGTACGCGCCCGCCACCGCGGCACCCACCGTCCGGCGGGTAGGCCGGGCTTCGGCCGGGCCGAGGATCAGCCCGATCGCGTACGCCACGGCCAGCACGAGGAACGGTGCGACGGCCACCGCGTAGAAGGCGAACGCAGTGCGTCCGAGGAAGAGGAACCAGGGAACGTATGTCGCGACGACTCCAGCCAGGATCGCGCCGGCCCGCCAGTCCCGGCGGGCTGCCCACATCCATAGGCACGCCAGCAGCGCGAGGCAGGCTCCCCACCACAGCAACGGCGTACCGAGGGCGAGCATGGCCTGGCTGCACCGTGCGACCTCGCAACCCTGCTGACCGCGCTCGAGCCCGGTGTACTCGAACGACACCGGACGGCTGAGCACCAGCCAGCCCCAGGCGTCGGAGGCGTAGTCGTGCGGCGCGGTGAGCTTGCTGTGGAAGTTCCACATCTCCCAGTGGTAATGCCACAGGCTGCGCACCCAGTCCGGCACCAGCCCGGCAAGCCCTGACGCAAGGTTGTCGTCCGCCCAGTGCCGCGACCAGCCGTTGTCGCCGGCGATCCAGCCCCACCAGGAGGCGACGTACGTGACGAATGCCGAGCCGACGATCGTGACGAACGCAACCGGTGCGTCACGCCCGATGGTGGCCCAGCCCGGTGTCGGTTGACGCGCCGCGCGTCGGGCGCCGAACTCCCAGCACACCGTCAGCAGGCCGAACACGGCGACGGCGTAGAGGCCGCTCCACTTGGTACCGCACGCCAGCCCGAGCAGGACTCCGGCGGCGAGCCGCCACGGCCGCCAAGCCGACGAGGGGCGGCGGTCCGGACGGCCGCGACTCGGCCAGGTCGGCATATCTGGCCCTGATCCGGTCCCGGTCGACCAGCAGGCAGGCGAACGCCGCCACGACGAACATGACCAGGATGCCGTCCAGGATCGCTGTCCTGCTCATGGTGATCGACATTCCGTCGACCGCCAGCAACAGGCCTGCGAGAGTTCCGAGCAGCGTGGACCGGAACAGCCGCCGTCCGGCGCGCGCGACGATCACCACGGTGACGACGCCGCACAGTGCGGTGGCGAGCCGCCATCCGGCCGGCTCCATGCCGAGCAGCCTGATGCCGCCGGCGATGAGCCACTTTCCGACCGTCGGGATGGACAACGAACGAGGGGCTGTCGGTGAACACGTCGAGGTCGCCGTCGAGGATCTTGTCATCGGCGCCGTCGACGAACGATCGCGCGTCACCGAAGCGCAGGAGCGAGAACGCGTCCTTGGCGTAGTAGGTCTCGTCGAAGACGAACTTCGCCGGCCGCCCGAGGTCGACGAGCCGCAGTACCGCTGCGACGGCACCGACGAACAGTGGGCCGAGCCAGCCCCACATGCCGTCCTCGGCATCGGCCGGACCAGCCGTGCACGCACCGCCGCGGCTGCCGAGACCGGCGCGGGTTCGTCGGGTGGAGACTCCGACCCGACCTGGGCAGGCGAATCGGTGGTCCGGGTCACCGAGACATCGTAGGTGGGGCTGTCAGGATGGCCGGGTGACCAATGCTCGGGACGGCGTTCTCGTGCTGGCGGGAACACCGATCGGCGATGTGGACGACGCAGCGCCCGCGTTGGGCCGCGAGCTCGCCGCAGCCGACGTGATCGCGGCCGAGGACACGAGACGGTTGCGCCGGCTCGTCGCGAAGCTCGGCACCGAGGTCCGGGGCCGCGTCGTGTCGTATTTCGACGGCAACGAGCTAGCGCGCACCCCGGAGCTGGTCGAGGCCCTGGCAGGCGGTGCCCGCGTGCTGCTGGTGACCGACGCGGGCATGCCGTCGGTGTCCGACCCCGGGTACCGCCTCGTGTCCGCCGCCGTCGCGAACGGCATCCGGGTCACGGCGGTGCCGGGACCGTCGGCCGTGCTGACGGCGCTGGCCGTGAGCGGGCTTCCGGTCGACCGGTTCTGCTTCGAGGGTTTCCTGCCCCGACGGCCCGGCGAGCGGGTGCGCCGGCTGACCGCGTTGGCCGCGGAGGACCGGACGATGGTCTTCTTCGAGTCGCGGCACCGGCTGGCGGCGACTCTGGCCGCGATGGCGTCGGTGTTCGGGGCGGATCGCCGGGCCGCGGTGTGCCGTGAGCTGACCAAGACGCACGAGGAGATCCGCCGCGGCACGATGGGGGAGCTCGCCGAATGGGCCGACGACGGGCACGTGCTGGGGGAGATCACGCTGGTCGTCACCGGTGCGACGGCAGCCTCGGTGGCCACGACGGTCGACGACGCTGCGGCGCGGGTGGCCGCTCGTGAGGCTGACGGCGTTCCGCGCAAGGAGGCGATCGCCGCCGTGGCCCGCGAGACAGGCCTGCGCAAGCGCGACGTCTACGGCGCGGTCGTCACCCGCCGAGGCGAGGACTGAGCTCGGCGGCGATGTCCAGCAGGTCACGATTCGGTCGCAGCGTCTCGATCTGCGAGACGTTCGGCGCGCCGCGCGCGACGACCGCCCGGGCAGGCGCACACTGCTCCGCGGAGGTGAGGCAATGCACGACCTGACCGTGACCCAGGAGACCTTCGAGCTCGTGTGCCGCTCGTGCGGGCACGCCTGGGAGTCGGAGTACGAGACGCGCCGCTCACGCGAGTGGGCCGGCGCGGAGATGATCGAGTTCCTCGTCGGCGGGCTGCCGGTACTCTCGCCCTATGACGGCGTCCCGTGCACGCAATGCGGGGACATCCGGACCGCCGTGACGCCGCAGATCCGCAGCGTACGGTCGTACGTCCCGCGACCGGCACCCGTCGAATAACCCGCGCGAACTGGCGGGACCTCGCCCCCTACGATCAGGACACATGTCCCGTCACGTGCTCACGGCCGTGGCCTGGCCCTACGCCAATGGGCCCCGCCACATCGGCCATGTCTCCGGTTTCGGCGTCCCGTCGGACGTGTTCAGCCGGTACATGCGCATGGCGGGCCACGACGTCCTCATGGTCAGCGGCACCGACGAGCACGGCACGCCGATCCTGGTTCAGGCCGAGCAGGAGGGCGCCAGCCCGAGGGAGCTCGCGGATCGTTACAACCGGGTCATCGTGCAGGACCTGCACGACCTCGGGCTCGCGTACGACCTGTTCACCCGAACGACCACCCGCAACCACTACGCCGTGGCGCAGGAGCTGTTCAAGACGCTGTATCGCAACGGCTACATGGTCGAGCACACGACGATGGGCGCGATCTCGCCGTCCACCGGCCGCACGTTGCCCGACCGCTTCATCGAGGGCACGTGCCCGATCTGCGGGTACGACGCCGCCCGCGGCGACCAGTGCGACAACTGCGGCAACCAGCTGGATCCGACGGACCTGAAGAACCCGCGGAGCCGCATCAACGGCGAGACGCCACGCTTCGTCGAGACCGAGCACTTCTTCCTCGACCTGCCCGCGCTCGCCGATTCGCTCGGTGCCTGGCTGCAGACCCGCACCGACTGGCGGCCCAACGTCCTGAAGTTCTCGCTCAACCTTCTCGACGACCTCCGTCCGCGGGCCATGACGCGCGACATCGACTGGGGCGTGCCGGTTCCGCTGCCGGGCTGGGAGGACAACCCGAACAAGCGCCTCTATGTGTGGTTCGACGCGGTCATCGGGTATCTCTCGGCCTCGGTCGAATGGGCTCGACGCAGCGGCGACGACGACGCCTGGCGGGCCTGGTGGACCAACCCGGATGCGTCCTCGTACTACTTCATGGGCAAGGACAACATCACCTTCCACGCCCAGATCTGGCCGGCGGAGCTGCTCGGCTACGACGGCCGCGGCGCTCGTGGCGGTGAGCCCGGCCGCTTCGGCACGCTCGAGTTGCCGACCGAGGTGGTCGCGAGCGAGTTCCTCACCATGGAGGGCCGCAAGTTCTCGTCGTCGCGCGGCGTCGTCATCTACGTCAACGACTTCCTGTCCCGCTACGACCCCGACGCGCTCCGCTACTTCATCGCGGTCGCCGGGCCGGAGACGCAGGACACGGACTTCACCTGGGCCGAGTTCCTCCGCCGCAACAACGACGAGCTGGTGGCCGGCTGGGGCAACCTGGTCAACCGAACGGCGGCGATGATCGCGAAGAACGTCGGCTCGATTCCTGAGCCGGGCGAGCTGACCGGAGCGGACCGGGCGCTGCTCATGACGACCCGCGAGGGCTTCACGACCGTGGGTGGGCTGATCGAACGGCACCGGCAGAAGGCGGCCGTCCAGGAGGCCATGAGGGTCGTGGGTGAGGTCAACACCTACCTTTCCCAGCAGGCACCCTGGAAGTTGCGGGCCGACGACCCCGATCGCATGCGTACCGTCCTCTACGTTGCCGCGCAGGCCGTCGACGACTGCAAGACGCTGCTCACGCCGTTCCTGCCGCATTCCGCGCAACGCGTTCACGAGGCACTCGGCAGCACCGGCCGGTGGTCGGACCGGCCGGAGATCCGCGAGGTCGACGACCTCGACGGCGGGCCCGGCTACCCGGTGCTCATGCTCGACGACGACCGGGGCGAAAGCCGGTGGGGCTCCACGGCCGTCGTACCGGGCACGCCGGTCGCGCCGCCAACACCGGTCTTCGCCAAGCTCGAGCCGTCGATCGTCGACGAGGAGCTGGCGCGCCTCGAGCAACGTGCCGACGGCTAGCGAGCGACCGCCCGCGCCGGCGCCGTTGCCCTCGCCGGTCGCGGACACGCACTGCCACCTGGACTTGGCGCGCGAGCAGGCCGATGTGGGCGCCGGTCCGGACCACGAGCGGACCGGCCCGGCGCGGGCCCTGGCCGACGCCGCGGCGGTCAACGTGACGCGCGTCGTGCAGATCGGCTGCGACCTGCCAGGCGCCGCCTGGGCGGTGGCCGCCGCCACCGACTTCCCGAACGTCGTCGCGGGCGTGGCGTTGCACCCCAACGAAGCCCCTCGGCTGGCGGCCCGGCGCACGCTCGATGAGGCGCTGACGGAGATCGACCGGTTGGCGGGCTCGAGCGGCCGCGTGCACGCGGTCGGCGAGACCGGGCTGGACCACTTCCGCACCGACGCTGACGGCCACGCGGTCCAGGAGACCTCTTTCCGTGCCCACATCGAGATGGCCCGCCGGCATGCAAAGGCGCTGGTCATCCACGATCGCGACGCGCACGCCGACGTGCTCCGGGTCCTCGACGACGCCCCGCTGCCGGACCGCGTCGTCTTCCACTGCTTCTCCGGAGACGTCGACATGGCGCGGCACTGTGCCAGCCGCGGATGGTTCCTCTCCTTCGCCGGAACGGTGACGTTCGCGAACGCCGGCGGGCTCCGCTCGGCGCTGGCCGTGACCCCTCTGGACCGGGTGCTCGTCGAGACCGACGCACCCTTCCTCACCCCGCATCCGCACCGCGGCAGGCCGAACGGGTCCTACCTCCTGCCGCTGACCGTCCGTAAGGTCGCCGAGGTGCTCGGCACCGATCTGGACCCGACGTGTGCAGCGCTCCAGCGCAACACCGAGGAGGCCTTCGGGTCGTGGTGATGTGGACGGCGGGTTTGGCAGACGGCTGCGAACCCGTTACCGTCTCGTGACTGTCAGCCGGGGTCGGGGAGGCTCCAGACGGCGCGCGGGGGACGGCGGCGCCGGCTGGAAACCCGTGCCCGGGGAGAACGGTTCACCTGGAGCACTGTGCGTCCGTCCCTGAAGACGCTGGCGATCAACGCCGCCGTCGTCACCGCACTCGTCGGCGGCACCACCGCCTACACCACCTTCGACAACACCGTCACGCTCAGCGTCGACGGCAAGGCCGAGTCCGTGCACACCTTCGGCGACACCGTCGAGGAAGTCCTCGCCGACCAGGACATCGACCTCGGCCAGCACGACGTCGTAGCCCCCTCCACGGACAGTCCGGTCCAGGACGGCACCGAGATCGCCGTCCGCTACGGTCGCCAGATCACGGTCACCATCGACGGCGTCGACCGCGAGGTGTGGACCACCGCCCTCTCGGTCGACGAGGCTCTCGCCGAGCTCGGCATCCGGGCGGCGGGCGCGGACCTGTCCGTCTCGCGGTCGCTCGGGATCGGCCGCCGGGGCCTCGAGTTCGAGATCCGCACGCTCAAGGACGTGACGATCGTCGCCGACGGTGCCTCCGAGTCCGTCACGACCACAGCGATCACCGTCCGGGAGGCCCTCGCCGACGCCGGCATCAGCCTCGGCGATCGCGACCAGGTCCTGCCCGGGCTGGAGGAGCGCGTGGCCACCGGCCTCACCCTCACCGTCCAGCGGGTCACGGCCGAGCAGCGGACCGTCACCGTCACCGTCGACCACGACGTGACCCGGCGGAACGACAGTTCGATGTACGAGGGCGAGACCAAGGTCGTCACCAGGGGTCGCAACGGCCAGGATCGAGCGTCTCGTCGAGGTGCTCGTCGTGGACGGCAAGGATGGCACTCAGCGGGTGCTTTCCGAGAAGATCCTGGTCGCGGCCGTGGCCGAGGTCGTCAACGTCGGCACCAAGGAGCGGCCCGCCGCGGACGCGCCGATCGACACGTCCGGTGACGGCGGTGTCTGGGACCGGCTCGCACAGTGCGAGTCCGGCGGCAACTGGTCGATCAACACCGGCAACGGCTACTACGGCGGGCTTCAGTTCTCGCTGGGCACGTGGCAGGCCTTCGGCGGCTCGGGCTACCCGCACCAGAACAGCAAGGCCGAGCAGATCCGGATCGCGACCAAGGTGCGCGACGCTCGTGGCGGGTACGGCGACTGGCCGGCCTGCGCCCGCGAGCTCGGCCTGCCTTTGTAGCTGTCCCTTCGCGATCGCCCGCTGACCCGGTCAGCGGGCGATCGCGATGTTGAAGTGCCAGCCGCCCATCGGACCCATCAGCCGCAGCCACAACGGCATGTACATCTCGGCTCCCCGCGCCGCCGTGATGTCGCCGAGATCGATCACCCGCTCGGGCGGCCAGCCGAACTCGCCGAGCAGCGCGCCGGTCTGTTCCTTGGCGCTCGCGTCGTCGCCGCAGACGAACACGACGTGGTCTCCCGGAACCAGAGCCGGGTTCACCATGACCTCGCAGTTCATCGTGTTGAGCGCCTTGACGACTCGCACCTCGGGGAAGCCGCGCTGGAGTTGCTCGCCGAGGCTGTCGGTATTGCATACGGACAGGCTGGGAACCTCGCCGGAGTGGTCGAGCGGGTTGGCGACGTCGACCAGGAGCTTGCCGGCGAGGTTCGTCGACCCTGCCGCCTCGAGAGCGTGGAGTGAGCTCACGCCGGCTGTGCAGTTGAAGACCACCTCGCCGAACGAGGCAGCGTCGGCGAACGTCCCGGCGCTGGCCGGTCCGCCGGCGTGACGCAGCCAGTCGAGCGCCGCCAGGTTGCCCGCCGTGCGCGACCCCATCCGCACCTCGTGTCCGAGCTCGACGAGTCGTGACGCGATGACCCGTCCGGCCATTCCGGTGCCTAGGACCCCGATCCTCATGCGTGCTCCTCGCTTCGTGGAGTGGGTGGCCTCAGTCTCCCCGTAGGCTGCGGTGAATGGCGATCGACCCGGCGCCTGCGACATCGCGCCTGCTGGGGGCGGCCGAGGTGCGCCGGCTGGCGTCGGGGCTGCGAATCCGTCCGACCAGGTCGCTCGGCCAGAACTTCGTCATCGACCCGAACACCGTGCGGCGGATCGTCCGCGCGGCTGACGTCGGGCCCACGGACGTCGTCGTCGAGGTCGGGCCGGGCCTGGGGTCGCTGACCCTGGCGCTGCTGCCCGCGGTCTCCCGGGTCGTGGCGGTGGAGGTGGACCCACTGCTGGGCGGCGCGCTTCCCGGGACCGTGCGCGAGTTCGCTCCCGACCTTGCCGACCGGCTCGACGTGGTCGTGGCCGACGCGCTCCGCGTCACCGAGCTGCCGGGGCCCGCCCCGACGGCGCTGGTGGCGAACCTGCCCTACAACGTCGCCGTCTCGGTGCTCCTGCACCTGCTCGAGGCGTTCCCGACGCTGAGCAGGGCCCTCGTGATGGTCCAGAAGGAGGTGGCCGACCGGTTGGCGGCCGGGCCGGGGTCGCGTACGTACGGCGTGCCGTCGGTGAAGGCGGCCTGGTACGCCGACGTACGGCGGGCCGGGACAGTGGGCCGGACCGTCTTCTGGCCCGCCCCCAACGTGGACTCCAGCCTCGTGGCGCTGACGCGGCACGACCCGCCAGCAGGTGCCGACCGTCGCCAGGTGTTCGCCGTCGTCGACGCGGCGTTCGCTCAACGGCGCAAAACCCTGCGTGCTGCCCTGGCCGGCTGGGCCGGGTCGGCGGCGGCCGCGGAGGAGGCCCTGCGCGACGCCGGCGTGGACCCCAGGTCCCGCGGTGAGCAGCTCACCCTCGAGGACTTCGCCCGCATCGCCGTCGCGGGCCCCAAATGATCACGTTAAGCAGGCGCCTTGGGTCCGTTACCAGGTCTCGGACACCTGGTAACGGACCCACAGGCCTGCTTAACGTGATCATTCGGCTAGCGTGGCGAGCATGCCGTCCGTGACGGTCCGGGTGCCGGCCAAGGTCAACTTGGTGCTCTCGGTCGGCCCCCGGCGGCCGGACGGCTTCCACGAGCTGGCCACGGTCTTCCACACGGTTTCGCTCTTCGACGAGGTGGTCGCGAGCCCGGCCGAGGAGGTCAGCGTGACCATCGAGGGTGCGCAGGCCGACTCGGTCCCGGTCGACGAGTCCAATCTCGCGGTTCAAGCGGCCCGCACGCTCGCGGCGTACGCAGGCGTCACGACCGGGGCCCGGCTCCTCGTCCGCAAGGGGATACCGGTCGCCGGCGGCATGGCGGGCGGCAGTGCCGACGCCGCTGCAGCTCTGGTCGCTTGTGACGCGTTGTGGGGCACCGGTCTGGGCCGGGCGGAGCTGTCCATCCTCGGGACCCGGCTCGGGAGCGACGTCTCGTTCGGGCTGGTCGGGGGAACGGCGCTCGGCACCGGCCGCGGCGAGCGGCTCACTCCGGCGATGGTGGGCGGAACATTCCACTGGGTCCTCGCCATCGCCGAGAGTGGCCTCAGCACGCCGGAGGTCTACGCCGAGCTCGACCGGCAGCGTGGCAAGCGCGCGGTCGCCGCGCCCACGGTCGCACCGGAGGTGCTGGCGGCCCTGCGCGCAGGCGACGCCGAAGCGCTGGGTGCCGTCCTCGACAACGACCTGCAGCCTGCTGCCTGCACGCTCGCCCCAGAGCTCGAGGCGACACTCGAGACCGGCCTCGGCCTGGGCGCGCTGGGCGCCGTCGTGTCCGGGTCGGGGCCGACCTGCGCGTTCCTCGTCCGCGACCCCGAACAGGCGCTGGACGTGGCGATGGGCCTCGCGGCGGCGGAGGTATCCGCGGACGTGCAGCGGGCAAGCGGCCCGGTGCCGGGGGCACGCGTCGTCACGTGAAAGGCTCGTCCGGTCATGGCCGTCAACCTCGTCAACCTCGAGTCGGTTGCGAAGGCGTACGGCACCCGCCAGGTGTTCCGCGACGTGTCGCTGGGCGTTGCGCGCGGCGACCGGATCGGTGTCGTCGGACGCAACGGTGACGGCAAGTCGACACTGCTGCGGCTGATCGCGAGCGAAGAGGAGCCCGATGCGGGCCGGGTCACGCACACGGGCGGCCTCCGGGTCGGCCGGCTCGGTCAGCACGACGACCTCGACCCGTCCGCGACGGTCCGGGAGGCTGTCGTCGGTGACCGCCCGGAGCACGAGTGGGCGGGCCGGGCGACGGTGCGCGAGCTGCTCGCTGCTCTGCTGCCGACGGTGCCGATGGACGCCCGGGTCGGCCCGTTGTCAGGGGGCGAGCGACGCCGTGTGGCGCTGGCCCGGTTGCTGGTCGGCGACGACGACCTGCTCCTCCTCGACGAGCCCACCAACCACCTCGACGTCGAGGCGATCGACTGGCTGGCCCGTCACCTGGCCGGCTCCGGCCGGTCCCTGGTCATCGTGTCCCACGACCGTTGGCTGCTGGATACCGTGTGCCAGGGCCTCTGGGAGGTCGTCGACGGCAACATCGAGGCCTACGACGGTGGATACTCGGCCTACGTGCTGGCGCGGGCGGAGCGGACCCGGATCGCCGAAGCCGGCGAGACCCGCCGACAGAACCTGTTGCGCAAGGAGCTCGCCTGGCTCCGCCGTGGTCCGCCGGCGCGGACGTCCAAGCCGAGATTCCGGATCGAGGCCGCTAACGCCCTGATCGCCGACGAGCCGCCTCCCCGGGACCGCTACGAGCTCGCCCGCTTCGCGTCCGTCCGGCTGGGCAAGAGCGTGTACGACGTGGAGGACGCTTCGGTCGAGCTGGGTGGCCGCGAGCTGCTGGACCGGGTGACCTGGCGGCTCGGACCGGGGGACCGGGTCGGTCTGGTCGGCGTCAACGGGTCGGGCAAGACCACGCTGCTGCGCCTGCTCGACGGCAGCCTGCGCCCGTCGGCCGGTCGGGTGCGCATAGGCCGGACGGTGGCCGTCGGCCACCTGAGCCAGGAGGTCGCCGAGCTCGAACCGACCGTGCGGGTGCTCGGGGCGGTCGAGGACGTGCGCCGGGTCAGCCGGGTGGATTCGGGTTCGGGGGAGGCGACGGCCGGACAGCTCCTGGAGCGGTTCGGGTTCGCCGGCGAGCGACAGTCGGCGCGGATCGGCGAGCTGTCCGGCGGCGAGCGGCGTCGGCTCCAACTGCTCAGGTTGCTCATGGCCGAGCCCAACGTGCTACTGCTTGACGAGCCGACCAACGACCTCGACATCGAGACGCTGACCGTGCTGGAGGACTTCCTCGACGGCTGGCCCGGCACGCTGGTGGTCGTCAGTCACGACCGGTGGTTCCTGGAGCGGGTCACCGACGCGATGTGGGCGCTGCTCGGCGACGGCCGGCTCGTCCACCTGCCCGGAGGGGTGGACGAGTATCTGGCCCGACGACGCGCCGCCGTGACGGCTTCGCCGAGTCAGCAACCGCGGACCGCCAAGCGCGGCGACAGCCGGGCGGCGCGCAAGGAGCTGGCTCGAATCGAGCGCGAGGTCGACCGACTGAACGGCCGCGAGGACGCGCTGCACGCCGACCTGGTCGAGCATGCGACCGATCCGGAGAGGCTCATGGCGCTCGACGTGGCCTTGCGGGACGTGCGCGCTCAGCGCGACGAGGCCGAGGAGCGATGGCTCGTGCTCGCCCACGAGCTGGATGAGGCGGAGACGTCGGGCCGGGCGCCGTGAGGTACGTGATCGTCGGAGCGGGGGCGGTCGGCGGCACGATCGGCGCGCGCCTTCACCAGGCCTCGCTGCCGGTCCTGCTCGTCGCGCGAGGCGCTCACCTCGTGGCGATGCGCGATCACGGGCTTCGGTTCGTGACGCCGGATGGGTCCAGAGTGCTCCGCGTGCAGACCGCTTCCGGGCCCGGCGACGTCCAGCTCTCCGCGGACGACGTCCTGATCCTGACCACCAAGTCACAGGACACCGCCGCAGCGCTCGACGCGTGGTCAAGCGCACCGGTCGTCCGAGGCAGCGAGGTGATCGGCACCGCCGCGGACCTGCTGCCCGTGCTGTGCGCCCAGAATGGCGTGGAGAACGAAAGGCTCGCGCTGCGGCGGTTCGCACGAGTTCTTGGGGTCTGTGTCTGGCTGCCCGCGGCGTTCACCGAGCCGGGCGTCGTCGTGGCGTCTGGTGCCCCGAGACCGGGGATGCTTCACGTCGGGCGCTACCCCTCGGGCGCCGGCGGCTCGGTGCACGACGTCGCCGTCGGCCTTCGAGCTGCCGGCTTCGAGGTTCCGGTGCGCGACGATGTGATGCGCTGGAAGTACGGCAAGCTGCTGAGCAACATCGGCAACGCGTTCGACGCGCTGTTCGCCGACCGCTCCTCCTGGTCCGACCTCCTCGAAGCGGCGATGCGAGAGGGCCGGAACGCACTGCGTGCCGCGGGTATCCCCTTCACGTCCGACCGTGAGCAGCGAACGGCGCGCGGTAACCTCGTCACCGTCCAGGATGTGCCCGGGTACCCGCGCGGCGGCGGATCGACCTGGCAGAGCTTCGCCCGTGGGGCGGGATCGGTCGAGGTCGACTTCCTCAACGGCGAGGTCGTCTTGCTCGGGCGGATACACGACGTGCCGACGCCGGTCAACGCGGCGGTCCAGCGTGTCGCATCGCAGGCGATACATGAGGGCCTTCCGCCGCGCAGCGGCGACGTTGCCGCATTGCGTGCCCTGCTGACCTGAGGAGATGACATGACGGGCGAGCCCGGCGTGCGCGAGCTGCGGCTCGTCGTCACGGCAACCGACTACGACGAGGCCGTGCGGTTCTACCGCGACGTCCTGGGGCTGGCCGAGCGAGAGGCACACTCGTCGCCGGACGGTCGGGTGACGATCCTCGATGCGGGCAACGCCACGCTGGAGATCGCCGACCCGGCGCAAGCGGATTTCATCGACGCGGTGGAGGTCGGGCGACGCGTCGCCGGCCACGTCCGGGTCGCGTTCGAGGTCGCCGACACCGAGGCGACGACCCGGTTGCTCGAGTCGTCGGGCGCCACCGTCCTCGCCCCGCCGACGGTCACGCCCTGGCAGTCGCTCAACTCGCGGCTGGAGGGGCCCGCGGGCCTTCAGCTCACGCTGTTCTCGGAGCTGTCTGGCTGAGCGGTCGGCAGGTCACTGTGGCGGGCCCCGCCCGTCAGGTGAGGTCGACGATGACCGGGGCGTGGTCGGACGGGCCGGTGCCCTTACGGGCCTCACGGTCCACCCAGGCATCGGTGATCCGCTCGGCGACAGCACCCGACGCGTAGACATGGTCGATGCGCATGCCCATGTCCTTGTGAAACATGCCGGCCCGGTAATCCCAGTAGGTGAACGGGTTCGGGCCCTTGCCCGGGCGAGGGATGACGTCGGTGAGGCCAAGATCCCGAATCCGCCCGACTCGCTCGCGCTCGGCCGGGGTCACGTGGGTGGCCGAGGCGAACGCAGCCGGATCCCAGACGTCGGCATCCGTCGGCGCAACGTTGAAGTCCCCGCACACGACGGTCTGCGGGTGAGCAGGGAGCTCCCGCTCGAGGGTGAGGCGCAGCGCGTCGAGCCAGGCCAGCTTGTAGGCGTAATGCGGGTCTTGCGGCGTGCGTCCGTTCGGGACGTACACGCTGCGGATCCGGACTCCATCGCAGGTGGCGGCCACGGCCCGTGCCTCCGGATCGGGGAATCCGGGCTCGTCATCGATGCCGGTCGTCACGTCGTCGAGACCAACCTTGGAGAGCAGCGCAACGCCGTTCCACCGGCCGAGCCCGTGACCGGCGACCTCGTAGCCGAGCTCACGGAACTCGTCGACCGGCAGAGCGTCCGCCGGCACCTTGGTCTCCTGCAGACAGGCGATGTCGGGCCGACGCGTCTCGAGCCAGTCCAGCAGTCGAGGCAGCCGCGCCGTGATCGAGTTGACGTTCCACGTAGCCAAGCGCATAACGCAACTCTAGGAGACCGTCATGGACTGTCTGGTCCGTCGATGTACAGAATCCGTACAAGATCCACACGAGCCGGTGTGCCGTACGCGGCCGGACATCAGCGGCAACCTTCGGGGGCATGCCACGCACCAGCAGGTGGCCACCGGCGATCCGCTGCGCGGCCACCAAACACGGCTCAGACGAGCGGTGCGGCCGACGGGTCGTGCGGCGTGCGCAGACCTGCGTCGTTCATGGCGGCAACCTGCCCGTCGTGAAGCGCGAGGCGTCCGAGGTCGTCGCGGACGCGAGGACCCGGCTACTCGGGCTCTCGGACAGTGCCGTCGACGTGGTCGAGCAACTGCTGCAAAGCAAGGACGAGGACATCAGGCTCAAGACCACGCGCGACATGCTCGACAGGGTCATCCCCCGGCTGTCGACCGCCGCGCACCTGGTGGTCGACACCACCGCCGACCGCGACCCGGGCGAGGCCAAGCGATCGGCTGCCGAGATCGTGCGCGAACGACTGGACGAACTGCGCGGCCGCCACGAGCAGGCCACCGTCTTCCGCGCGCCCAGCTGGGCGGCGACGGACGGGGCGGTCATCGACATCAACGCCTACGTGGTCGACTCAGGGACCGAGCCCAAGGAGGTCGACGACGATGCAACTGCTTGATTCGGCGAGGCGCGTGCAGGACGACAAGCGCTGAACCGATGCCAGCAAACGAGTCGGGTGGTTCCCGTGATCGGCAAGATCGCTCGACCGGCGGCAAAGGGGACGGTTGATCAAGCCTCGGGGGGCCGCTCGAACTCAGCGCACCGTGCAGGTGCGCGTTCTGGCAGGACGGCTGCGCGGTGTGACCACAAGGGCTGGCCAGTGCAGCCTCGACCGTGCACCTGCCTCCAGTCAACTGATGCAGGACTCGTTGCCCTCCTGGTCGTGCATGACCACGAAGTAGACCGGGTATTCCGGGTTGTCGTCACGGGTGCGGTGCTCGACGCTGGCCCCGAGCTCGACCAGCCCGGCGACCTTCGCCTCGACGATCTCGAGGCGCCGCTGCTGCGGCAGGGCGTTGTCACGGCCGGTGGCGTACAGGTCCAGCCGCCGGCAGATTCAGCGTTTCCGCCGGAACGCAGACTCGCGCCGGAGCCATGAGCGGATGCCGGCGATCCTCTTCACCCGCGTAACGCCTCTTTGCAGGGAACGTTGGTCCCGGAGAGGACCTCAGCCGGCGATGCGGTAGCCGACGTGAGTGACAAGCGACGCCGATCTGGCGGAGAGGATGTCGAGGTGCATTGGGCCCACACCATCGAAGAGTCGTTCTCCGGCGCCGAGGGTGACCGGGGCAATGTGGGTGCGCAACTCATGGATGAGACCTGCGGCGAGGTACTGGTTGACCGTGGCGGCACCGCCTGCGATGGCTACGTCACGCTCACCGGCAGCGGCGCGCGCCTGGTCCAGAGCAGAGTGGATTCCATCGGTGACGAACGTGAATGTCGTCCCGCCCCGCATCGCCAACGGGTCGCGTGGATGGTGAGTGAGCACGAGTACGGGGGCATGGTAGGGCGGGTCATCACCCCACCAGCCCTTCCAGTCAAGGTCCCACTCGCCGCGAACAGGTCCGAACATGTTCCGGCCCATCACGTAGGCGCCAGATCTGGTGATCTGGTCGACCTCGGCCTTGTTCTCATCGGGAGTGTCGAACATCCACGCGTGCAACAGGTCAACCGGTCCGTCGCCAAAGGGCTTGTCTGCGGTTTGGCCCGGGCCGGCGACGTAGCCATCGGCAGAGATCGAGATGTCGCAGACGACCTTGCCGCTCATGAAGGCTCTCCGTTCTCTTCGCGACGGCTCTCGACGCCGGTCGGGATGAACCCTAGCCAAGTTTGCGCAACCGGGATTCACAGCCGCTAGCGGCCTGGCTCGGCGTGATCCGCTCGGACGGCGGCTAGATGCGTGCGTCCTATTCGATGTATCCGGTCACAGGGTCCACATGCGACAGGAAGTTCCGGATCGCCTCCTCGTGGTCGACCATGCTGGACGGCCGTCCGTCCGATGACGCCGAGGAGAATCCGTAGCCGGGATTTGGTCCAGAGATCCATGCGTAGTGGTAGTGGCCGGGATGATCCGGTTGCGTCGTAACGTCGAACACTTCTTCATCGACGGTGACGCGAACAGGCGGTTCGGCCGGCCCTGGTATTGGGCTCGGACGCCATGGCACGGGGGCTCCTCCTCCGATCAATTCCAGGGGCAATTGTGCGTCAGCATCACCAGCATGACCTCGCCGTCAGCGGCAGACATCCGGGCGAGCGTAGCCGCCCTCCACGCGGCACAAGCGATGTTGCGGTGGGGCGAGCTGTGTCGCATAGGTATACGGCCCGTCGGTGCGACCGGGGTACGGCACCGACACGTGGCGACGCGGTTGATCACCTCGGGCCCTCACGTCTGTTGGTCGAATAGGGCGCGCGTCGGTACCCCGGGGCGACGCGTGTCGTCGCTAAGATCAATTGTTCGCACCGTCCTCTCCCGAGCCTCAGGCAAGTTCGGATTGGAGGATCTCGGCCACCGGGCGCCGTGCGCCGAGGCGAGCTGGAATGGTGGTGAGCACCGCCACCACGAGAACGGTGCCCGCCACCACGGTGAGCAACCACCACAGCGGTGGGATCGGCGCCTCGTCCGGATCCACGGCCATGTACAGCCCGATCCCTCCCGGGATGCCCAGTACGGCTCCGGTGAACGCGGGAAGCACCTGCGCCGCTGAAAGTCCTGCGCTGACCTCCCGAGGAGTCGCGCCCAGTGCGCGCGCCAGCGCCAATGAATGCCTGGCGTCGAGCGCGGTCGCCCACGTGATGAAGATCGCGTTCACGGCCGCCAATGCGACCAGCATGACCGTGATCACCAGCAGCACCCGGTTAGCCGCTTGAAGCTCGTCCGTCCCAACGGACGCTGCGAGTTGGGCGCGGGCTGCCAGCGCCGCGACGATCCCGCTGACGGTGATCGCGATACTGACAACGCCCAACACGACACGGCGCGGCCGCCGGCCGGCCACCCGTAACCCGAGGAGCAGGGGAATAGGCAATCGCGCCGAGATCGCGATCAGCCACGCCCCGCGGCGAGGTGGGCGGGCCGAGTCGGCCAGTGCACGGACCGTGCTGGTGCGCGCGGCCCGGATGGCTGGAACGGTGGTCGCGATGACCGCGACCACCAGTGCCACCGCCGTCACCAGGCCGACCCTGGACATGGTCAGCGACGGCGCGCCTGCGCTGCCGACGAGACTGGCACCACTATCGGTGAGCAAGGGAGCGGCCAGCCACCCGGCAGCGAGCCCCGCCGCCGTGGCGAGGAGGGCCACGACGACATACTCCGCGAGCAGCACGGCAGCGACCAGCCTTGGTGTGCCGCCGACCGCTTTGAGCAGCCCGACGCGTCGGGTTTGGTCGGCCATCCGGCCTCCGGCCAGGACGGCGATGCTGGCCACGGCGAGGCTGCCAACCAGCCAGCTGCCGCTCAGCAGCACAAGCTGCTGGTTCTGCACCACATTGGTGTGCATGTCGAGGATGTCCTGCCATGTCGCTAGGGCTGGTCCGGGCATCGTGGCGTGTGTGTTGACGAATGTCGGCGCTTCGGCCGGGTCCGTCAGCCTCAGGTTCACGATGTAGGACAGGGCTTCCGCCGCTGGGGCGAGACCGCGGGCGTCTGCCTCGGTGAGCCAGACCAGGCCGGCATCGGGGCCGGTATCGCCTACCGGCGGCGCGAAAGTGACGATGTCGTCCGGTTCATCGACCGGCTGGGACTCAGACTCATCCGGCGGCGGGGGCAGTTCATCTTCATCGGGCTCCCAGGCGCCGAACCAGCACGTGGCGTAGCACACATCCGGATACGGCGTCGCGGCGGCGGTGACCGCCACCCCGACGACGTGGAATGAGTGGCCGTTCACGGTGATCTGGTCCCCTTCGCCGACACCGAGCGCGTCGGCCAGGCCAGCCTCCACGACCACGCCGCCGTCGCGCACCCAGCTGCCCTGGGTCAGCTTCGGCTGGTCGATCGAGGCTTCTGCTGGGGTCGCGCCCTTCTGCCCACACGCTCGCCGTGCCGTCGGACGCCTCGAGTTCCGCCCCGATCATCGGGTACGGCCCGCTGTGGGCGGTGACGCCGGGAGCGTCGGTCAGTGCCTCCAAGCTGGCGACATCGGCGGGTGTCCCTTCGTTCGGGCCGGTGCTCGCGATCACGTCGGGCCCGGCCGTGGCCTCCCTGGTGCGCTGAAAAGGATCGCTCCCCGCCTCGTGCAGTAAGAGCCCGAGGGTGAGTGTTGTGGTGGCCGCCATGATGGCAAGCAACAGGAGCGCCGCCTCGACCGGGCGCCGCCGCAGGTCACGCATAGCGAGGCGGCCCAGGAGTAGGAATCGGCCCATCGGTTCAGCCCTCCAGTCCGACCATGGCGCCGAGCTTGCCGCTCGTGCCGCCGATCAACCGCATCTCGTCAATGAATCCGCCGTCGCGCATCGAGATCAGCCGGTCGGCAGTGGCGGCGATCCGCTCATCGTGGGTGACGACGACCAGGGTCTGCCCCGCCTCGTGCAGGCTCTCGAAGAGGCGCAGAACCTCGACGGTGGCGGCGCTGTCCAGGTTGCCGGTGGGTTCGTCGGCGAACACGACCAGCGGCTCATTGCTCAACGCCCGAGCGATGGCGACCCGTTGACGCTGCCCACCCGACAACGCGGAGGGCAAGAAGGTCGCCCTGTCGGCGAGCCCGACCCGCTCCAGCAGATCCGTGGCTCGGCGTCGCGCGGCCTTCGGCGAGCGGCCCGCCAGCAACGCCGACAGCTCGACGTTCTCCACGGCGGTGAGCTCATCCATCAGGTGGAAGGCTTGGAAGACGAACCCGACGTCGCTTCGCCGCATCCGCGCCAGCGCCCGCTCGCTGAGCGCGTCGGTGCGGCGGCCGGCAAGCCACAGTTCGCCACCCGATGGCCGGTCCAACCCGCCCAGCAAGTGCAACAGTGTGGACTTCCCACAGCCGCTGGGCCCCATCACCGCCACCGTCTCGCCCGGGGCGACATCGAGGTCAACACCGTCGACGGCGCGCACCAATCCGTCTCCAGTGCCGTATTGCTTGTGCAACCCGCGGGCGCGCAGCACGGGGGTAGCGGCGGTGTCGTTCACGATCTGCTCCTTCGGTCGGTCCAGCTCTGCTCGCATGCCTCCAGCCAGCGCAGGTCCGCCTGCAGCCGGAGCACGACGCCCTCCAACAACAGCGCGGCGTCCGAGCCGTCCGGCTCGGCCATGGCGGCCCGCTGGGCGTCGCGCAGCCGGCGCAGCAGCTCGCGGCGCTGCGTGTCCACGATGGTGAGCGGGTCAGCCAGCCCGGCAGCCGCGGCCGCGACCAACTTGAGATGGAACTCCGCCAGGTCGGGCTTGGGCCAAATCACCTCGGCGAGCCACTCGGAGACTCGTTGCTGGCCATCCGGAGTCAGCGCGTACGTCTTTCGATCCGGCAAGTCCGCCACCGTGGCCGATCGCTCGGACACCGCCAGGCCAGCCTTCTCGAGCCGGGTCAGCACCACGTAGATCTGCCCGGCGTTCATCGTGTCGCCGAGTGGGCCAAGCGCCTCGCGCAGCCGCGCGCGGAGTTGATAGCCGTGCGAAGGCTCCTTCGCCAGCATCGCCAGCACTACTTCCTGCCGCATGACCTCTCCAAGATAACGGTTAGCCTACTGTATAACAGTTACCCCTCGGGTTGGCAAGCCCCAGCCAACAGGGCCCGCCGGGCGCGAAGCGCAGCACACAACGACAGCGCCGAACCGACGCCGGGCGGTTCGGCCCGAGGCAGATGGTGTGGAAGCGGCATCATCGTCTCGCTATCGACGGGACCTGGGACAAGCTGCTGCGAGTGATCCAGTCCGAGGCCGACGCTGCTGGCCGGGTCGATTGGTCGGTGTCGGTCGATTCCTCGATCGTGCGGGCGCATCAGCACTCGGCCACCGCCGAATGTGTTGTTCGGGTCTGTTAGGAGTTCTTAGGAGACACGTCCTAGTCGTGTGCCACCCACAGCCCCGAGACCACGAGTCAATGTGCTCGCCAGCGCATAAGAATGCCCGCTTGCAACGCACTCAATTCGGCATTGAGGAAGCATCCGACCGTCGGGGCATTGCAAGGGCGATCAGGTATCCAGGCGCTCTGCCCACGCACGCGCTCGGTGCTGGTTGATGGGCAGCGGAGGTGCCGTTTCCCGCTTGTCGCGCAGCCGGGGTGCCGGGCACACCACCGAGCGGCTGAAGACGGAGCGCAGCAGGCGCAAGCTGGACATCCCGGCCCGGCTGGTTGCCGAGATAGGTAGCCAGCCACGGCAAGACGGAGTGGGTCGCTCAACGAGCTAAACGGGTGAATCGTGCCGGTCACGGCCGGCGCCGTGTCGATGGTCTCCATGCGACAAGTTCCGACCCGCGCAGGAGGGCGGTCAAGACCGGAGATGCCATGCGGCAGAAGCGGACGGTTCACTTCAGGAACGATGCGATGGTGTTGGTGAACCATGTGGCGTCGTCGAGCCAGGGGAAGTGGCCGCCTCCCGGCAGGGTGACCAGCGTGGCGTTCGGGAACGCTGTGGCGAACTCCGCCACGACGCTCGGGGGGCTGTTCACATCGACCTCCCCGGCGAGCACGAGAACCGGCGCGCCGAAGGTGGCCAGGGCCGCGCGGGTGGCTTCCGGATGGAAAGCGCCCTCGGCTGCGAAGATAGCGACGGCCTGGGCGTTGCGCCGCTTCTCGCTACTCGCGTGGTGTGCTTGAGCTTCCCCGTCCTACCGGCCGTACTTGAAGGGTGCGACGGCCGCCCAGTCACGATCGGTGGCATGCCCGGCGTTAATCCTCTCGAACGCCGCCGACGCCGGCCCGAACCATGGCTCGTCGTCGCGGAGCCGGACGGCCTCGCGCCGGGCCTCGGCGGTGGCGGTGATGCCCAGCGCGAAGGTGCTGGGTGTCACCAGGACAAGCGTGCCGACATGCTCGGGGTACCGGGCCGCATACAGCACTGCGATGTTCGCGCCCGCGGAGTGCGCGAGCAGGTTCATCTGGGCGAGGCCGAGATCGTCACGCAGCGCCTCGACGTCGTCGACCAGACGATCGCAGCGGTACGAGGCGGTGTCTGCCGGTGTCGCCGAATGCCCGGTCCCGCGGGGGTCCACCAGGATCAGCCGAAGGCGCTCGGACAGCCCACCGAGGTCACCGAGGGACGCGGAGTCCTCCATCGGACCGCCCGGCAGACACACCACCGGGGCACCATCGCCGAGCACGTCGTAAGCGAGTTCCGTTCCGTCATACGCGGCAAACTAGGCATGGACCAGATCGTCGCAATGCAACCTCGGCCGGGCAATCAAGATTTCCTTGGCAGGAAGCGTTTTCGGCAAGACCCTGCGATCCGCGGCTAATCGCGGGCGAGCGTAGCCGCCCTCCATGCGGCTACGTGCGTCTCAGCGCTAGCGCCGGCCCGCCGGGCACGTTGCTGACGTTGTGTCGGAGCCGTCGTGCCTCGGAGAGTTCGACACGGCCCTGGCCCGTGTAATGGCGCAGGTTCCGTCGCACATGGCGGAGGAGGAGGGTCGACACCAACATGGCCCGGCAAACACCCGGCGGGACAGCCCCGCCCGCCGCCCACGCTGGTCGACACGGGTCTGCTGGCTCCAGGGGAGCCTCTGCGTCGGCGGCTGTCAGCTCGTCGAATGCCTCGGACCAAGCCCGTCGAGCAGAGGCGTCCCTGCCCCGCTCCGGCGCACTCCTTCGGTGATGACCTTCACCGGCACCATTCCGGTGCTGGTTCTCGCCTGCTGCTACCTCCAGGGTTGGCGGCGCGGTCCGACGACCCGCGCCGGCGGTTAGTTGGCCGGGCGCAGGACGCCGAGAAGACCGTGCGTCTCCTCATCGGGGCCGGCGCTGAACCAGACCGCGTCGGTGCCGCCACTGGCCGCGGTCCCCGGCAGCAGCGCCCACAGGCCGTCGATGGCGATGACGTCGTTGTCGCGGTCGCGGAGGAAGCCGAGGTACTCGCCGCCGTCGGTGTAGGCGCCGATCTTCCCGTCGCCGAAGTTGCCGACCAGCAGTGTGCCGGCGTACTTGCCGAAGCTGCCCGGTGCGATGGCAAGGCCCCATGGCGCGTTGAGGTTGCCGCGGCTGGCGATCCGCTGCACGGTCTGGCCGAAGTCGGTGTACTTGTCCACGAACCCGAGGGTGTGGCCGGTGACCTCCTCCTCGCCGCCTTCGCCCTGGAGGGCGTAGGCGACGTAGACCGCCCCGCCCAGGACCTGCACGTTGAACGGGGCGTAGCCGGCCGGCAGGTCCGGGTCGGTGAACGCCGAGCCGAGGTTGACCTGCTGCCAGGTGGCGTCGAAGACGTCAATCCGCGCGTGCCGGAAGTCCGCCGCGAGCAGGAATGGGCCGCTGGGCGTCTGCAGCAGCGCAAGCCCGGTGTAGATGGCGTCGTCGGAGTGCGCGGCCACCACCGCGGTCGTCCCGTTGGCCGGGTTCCACCCGGTGATGTCACCGGTCTGGCTGTCGAAGATGAAGGGGGCCGGGCGGGGGCCGAGCGGCGTTGGCACCTGGAAGCTGGTCGTGCCGTTGAATACCTGGCCGGTCGGCGAGCCGTTGGTCACGGTGACCTCGAGCGGCACTTTGGCGAACGGCGTGCCGCCACCGTCGCCGCGGTAGAGCGTCGCGGTGCCGGTGCCGTTGTTCGCCACCCAGACCGGGCTGGTGGGCGACAGCGCCAACCCCCACGGGTTGACCAGCAGCGGGTCGTTGATCGATGCCACGCCGGGCAGGTCCGACACGGCGTTGATCTGATCGAACCGGCTCTCCTTCGGGGCCGCGTCGGCCGGCCCGACGACCGAGCCCAGGACCGCGGCGGCGAGCGCCGCTAACACGGCCACCCGTCCGCCGCGAAGCGCGGAGGTGCGTTGGGTAAGCATGGATCTGCCCCCTTCACGTTGGTGGGCTGACACCAGAACCCACGGACCCGGCGCCGTCCCGGTTCAGAACGTCGATATGACCAGCAGCCGACAACGTGAGCTCGCTCGCCGACGCCGGGGCGGGCACCGACGACCCGGGACGCAAACCGGCAGCCGAGGCCCCGCCGAGCTCTTCACCGGGGAGGTCTAGTTCGACATGATCCTCAAGGGCGAACAGCCGTCCCGCATGCGTGCCAACACCGTGCACCTCGCACCCGGCGCGCACACAGCGTGGCACCGTCACGCCGTCGGCCAGACCCTGCACGTGACCCAGGGCATCGGACTGGTCCAATCCCGCGGCGGCGACGTCGTCGTGATGCGCCCCGGCGACACGATCCACACCCCGCCCGGCCAGTGGCACTGGCACGGCGTCCGGCCCCCGACCACTTCATGACCCACATCGCTCTATGGGAAGCCCCCCGACGAAGCGCGGAAACCGAGTTGAGTGATCACCTCACACCGGAGGAGGAGTACTCGCCACCCTCGGCAACCGGCGACCGACGCCGAACAAGACCACACCAAGACCGCGGAGACGCCAGCCGGAGCCGCTGAGGTGGACCACTCTCCACGCCCAAATCGCACGACAGCAAGATCGACTGACGCATCCTCAATTCAGTTGAGGAAGCATCCGACCGTCGGGGCATTGCAAGGGCGATCAGGTATCCAGGCGCTCTGCCCACGCACGCGCTCGGTGCTGGTTGATAGGCAGCGGAGGTGCCGTTTCCCGCTTGCCGCGCTGCCGGGGTGCCGGGTACTCCATCGGCGGCTGAAGACGGAGCGCAGCAGGCGCAAGCTGGACATCCCGGCCCGGCTGGTTGCCGAGATCCGCGACCACATCGCCGCGCACACCATCAGCGCGCCGGACGACCACATGTTCACCTCCACCGGCAGCAAGACCGGGGTTGGCCGGTGGCCTGCTCGACGACCGCGCCACCGCCTGGAACTGGCACCGGGCGCTGGACCGCGCCGGGCTCGCGGACCGGCGCTTCACGGGCCGACGCTAGCCCGGACGGTCAGACGGTGAGGCCGTGGTCGGCGAGCCAGGTCCGGGGGTTGACGGGATCGCCACCGTCCGGGTGGACCTCGAGGTGCAGGTGCGGCCCGGTCGAGTTGCCGGTCGAACCGACCTTGCCGACCACGGTGCCGGGGGAGACCTTGCCGGAGCGCAGCACGATGCGGGACAGGTGGCAGTACCACGTCTCGGTCCCGTCCCAGTGTCGGACGACGACCTTGTTTCCGTACGGCCCGTCGTACCCGGTCTCGATGATCTCGCCGCTGGACATCGACCTGACCGGGCTGCCGTAGGAGGTAGCAAAGTCGAGGCCGGTGTGCCGGTTGGCCCACAGCCGGCCCACGGAGCCGAAGCCCGCGGTGATGCGGTAGTCGGAGACGGGCAACACCCAGATCTTGGCCTCGCGCTCGGCGCGGGCGGCACGCTCGGCTGCTTGCTTGCGCTCGACCTCGACGAGGGCGGCGTGGGCGACCTTCGCGGTCTGTGTGCTCTCGGCTGTCAATGACTGACCGGCCGCGACGACCGTGTCCAGGGCACCGACCCTGCCCGCGGCCTGTGGTCGCTCGGGGACCGCGGCCGCCGGGTCGGCCGATACCGCGGCGGTGGCGCTGAACGCTTGCGGGCAGGTCAGGGCACCGGAAGCGGCGGCCGCGACGGCGACGGACCCGACGGCGGACGGCAGACTGACGTGCCGGCGGCGTCGATGACGCCCGTTGCCGGGGCGTTGCGACACGGTCGATGGGCCTTCCGTCTGCTGCAGGGGGACCGGCCGACCATAACGGAGGATGTTTGCCCTGCCAAACGTCCTGGCCGACCATCTGCACATGCAGGTGCAGAGGCTGATGCCACGTGCCGCGATGTTGACCTTGTCGTGATCTGCCCGTGACCTGCAGGAACACACCCGCAGCCGTCCGCAGGGACGACGCTCGACGGTGGCCCGAAGTAAATGTGATTTACGTCACATCGGGGAGCGCGATCGGTGGACCGCAGCCGAGCGGTGCCGGCAGGGCCTGCAGCGGCTCGCAGGTACCCTGACGGTCATGGCAGGCACCAGCCCTGTGCGCGTCGTGGTCGCGAAGCCCGGCCTCGACGGCCACGATCGGGGCGCCAAGGTCGTCGCGCGGGCGCTGCGCGACGCCGGCGTCGAGGTCGTCTACACCGGACTGCACCAGACGCCCGAGCAGGTGGTGGAGACGGCGATCCAGGAGGACGCCGACGCGATCGGTCTGTCGATCCTGTCCGGCGCGCACATGACGCTGTTCCGCAAGGTGCTCGAACTGCTCACCGAGCGCGATGCCAGGGACATCCTCGTGTTCGGCGGCGGGATCATTCCCGATGCGGACATTCCGTTGCTCGAGGAGATGGGCGTGGCGAAGATCTTCACCCCCGGTGCCACGACCTATGAGATCGTCGCGTGGGTCAACGCCAACCTCGGCGCTCAACAGCCCGCCTGACGCAGCCCCGGCACGTGACTTAGCGCGTACCGGGTCTAGGCTCGGCGCGGGCAGCGCCCCCCGGAGACCGGACCCGTCGCGCCGTCCTGACAAGCGTTGGAGCGACCCGAGGACGGGACATCCGTGGACCTGATGGAGTACCAGGCGAAGGAGCTCTTCGCCGCACACGGCGTGCCGGTGCTGCGAGGCGTCGTGGCCGAGACTGTCGAGCAGGCCCGGCAGGCCGCAGAGCGGATCGGCGGCCGCGTCGTCGTCAAGGCGCAGGTGAAGACCGGCGGCAGAGGAAAGGCCGGCGGCGTGAAGCTCGCCAGGTCCCCGGACGAGACCGCTGACAAGGCGCAAGCCATTCTCGGCATGGACATCAAGGGCCACCCGGTCCACCGCGTGCTCGTCACCGAGGCGAGCGACATCGAGCAGGAGTATTACGTGTCCTACCTGCTCGATCGCGCCAACCGCACCTTTCTGGCCATGGCCAGCGTCGAGGGTGGCATCGACATCGAGCAGCTCGCCGTCGAGCGACCCACGGCGCTGGCACGGGTCCCGGTCGACGCGATCGCGGGAGTCGATGCCGACAAGGCGGCCGAGATCGTGGACGCAGCCGGGTTCGCACCCGACGTGCGCGACCACGTCGTCGACGTCATGCAGAACCTCTGGACGGTCTTCACGGCCGAGGACGCCACGCTGGTCGAGGTCAACCCGCTGGTGAAGACGCCAGCAGGCCGGGTCGTCGCCCTCGACGGCAAGGTCTCACTCGACGACAACGCCGAGTTCCGGCACCCGGCGCACGCGGCTTTCGAGGACACGTCCGCAGCCGACCCGCTGGAGGCGCGGGCCAAGGAGAAGGACCTCAACTACGTCAAGCTGGACGGCGAGGTCGGCATCATCGGCAACGGAGCCGGCCTGGTCATGTCAACTCTGGATGTGGTCGCGTACGCCGGCGAGGAGTTCGCCGTCGACGGCCACAGTGTCAAGCCGGCCAATTTCCTGGACATCGGTGGCGGCGCGTCAGCCGAGGTCATGGCCAACGGGCTCGAGATCATCCTGTCCGACCCGGACGTGCGCAGCGTGTTGGTCAATGTGTTCGGCGGCATCACGGCATGCGACGAGGTGGCCAACGGCATCGTGCAGGCGTTCGCGCTGCTGGGGAGCCGCGGCGACGAGATCACGCACCCGCTCGTCGTCCGGTTGGACGGCAACAACGCCGAGGTCGGCCGGCAGATCTTGCACGACGCTGCGCTGCCGCACCTCGAGCAGGTCGACACCATGGACGGAGCCGCGCGCCGCGTGGCCGAACTCGCCGCGGCGAAGTGAGGAAGCTGACGTGGCTATCTTCCTGACCGAGAGCTCGAAGATCATCGTCCAGGGCATGACCGGCTCCGAGGGGCGCCGGCACACTCAGCGGATGCTCCGCTCGGGCACGGCTGTCGTCGGTGGCGTGACCCCGGGGAAGGGCGGGCAGTCTGTCGACTTCGAAGACGCGACCGTAGTTGTGTATGGCAGCGTCAAGGAGGCCGTGGACGCCACCGGCGCCGACGTGTCGGTCGTCTTCGTGCCGCCGAAGTTCGCCAAGGCGGCCGTTGTCGAATCGGTCGACGCGGGCGTGCCGCTCGTCGTCGTGATCACCGAGGGCATCCCGGTTCACGACACGGCGTCGTTCTTCCAGTACGCACAGAACTCCGGCACGACCCGGATCATCGGGCCGAACTGCCCGGGACTGATCAGCCCGGGCAAGTCGAACGCCGGGATCATCCCGGCCGACATCACCAAGCCGGGCCGGATCGGCCTGGTCAGCAAGTCGGGCACGCTGACCTACCAGATGATGTACGAGCTTCGCGACATCGGCTTCTCGACCGCCGTCGGTATCGGCGGCGACCCGGTGATCGGGACGACGCACATCGACGCGCTCGCGGCGTTCGAGGCCGATGCGGAGACCGACGCGATCGTGATGATCGGCGAGATCGGCGGCGATGCCGAGGAGCGCGCGGCCGACTACGTCAGGGGCAATGTCAGCAAGCCGGTCGTCGGCTACGTCGCGGGCTTCACTGCGCCCGAGGGCAAGACCATGGGCCACGCCGGAGCGATCGTGTCCGGCTCGTCGGGGACGGCCGCCGCCAAGCAGGAGGCGCTGGAGGCCGCCGGCGTCCGCGTCGGCAAGACACCGTCGGAGACGGCACGTCTCATGCGCGAGGTCATGCAGGTGCGGTAGCGCACCACGCCACATCAGCCGGACGACGTGCCGGACGATGGCGAGTGCCGCGCCGATCGGCTGGGCGTCGACGCCCTCAGCAGGCGGCGGCAGTTGGCCGAGCGTTTGCCTAGGTGACGGCCGCCCGAGCGGCGAACTCGGGCCGGTCCCACTCGCCGGAGTCCAGGACCTCGCTCAGATGCTCCACCGCGTCCCAGATGTCGAGGTAGCGAAGATAGAGGGGCGCGAACCCGAACCTGGCGAGGTCCGGCTCGCGGAAGTCGCCGACCACCCCTCGTGCGATGAGGGCCTGCACCAGGCCGTAGGCCCCCTGGTGGCGCAAGCAGACCTGAGACCCCCGTCGGGCATGGTCGCGTGGTACCTCGATGGTCACGCCGCCACCCGTGAGCCGCTCCTCGACGAGCGCGATGAAATAGTCCGTCAGCCCCAACGACTTGGCGCGGACGTCGTTCATCGAGACGTCGGCGAAGACGTCGAGCGCGGCATCGAGGGCAGCGGTCGACAGGACTGACGGCGTCCCGGTCTGGACCCGGGCGACGCCGGGCGCCGGCCGGTAGTCGCGCTCGAGAGCGAACGGTGCCGCGTGTCCCATCCAGCCGCTGAGCGGCTGATCGAGAGTGTCGTGCCAGCGCCGATGGACGTAGGCGAAGGCGGGCGCGCCGGGGCCGCCGTTGAGGTACTTGTAGCCGCACCCGACGCCGAAATCGGCGTCCCAGCCGTCAAGGTCGACCTGTACGGCACCGGCCGAATGGCAGAGGTCCCAGAGCATCAAGGCGCCGACGCCGTGCGCAGCTGCTGTAACCGCCCGCGCGTCGTGCTGTCGCCCGGTCCGGTAATCGACGTGGGTCAGCGCCGCGACTGCCACGTCGTCGTCGAAGGACTGCGTGACGTCGTCCGGGTCGCACCAGCGCAGCTCCAGCCCGGTGATCCGGGCAGCGCTGGCGATCATGTAGGAGTCGGTCGGGAAGTTTCCCGGCTCGGTGACGACCACGCGACGGCCGGAGCGCACCCTGATGGCCGCGACGAGGAGCTTGAACAGCTGGACGCTTGTCGAGTCGCCCGCGACGACGCAGTCCGCGGGCGCGCCCACCAACCTGGCGATCTTCGCGCCCACCCGTGCCGGTAAGCCGATCCAGTCGTGGCGGTTCCACGATGAGATGAGGTCGCGGCCCCACTCCTCGCCGACGACGGCCATCACGCGCTCGCGAACTCCGACCGGCAGCGGCCCGAGCGAGTTACCGTCGAGGTAGATCAAATCCTCCGGCAACTCGAACCGGTCCCGCAGGTGACGGAGCGGGTCGGCCAGGTCGAGCGCTTCGGCATCGGCACGAGTCGTCATGGCTGAACGCTACGGTCCGCACCCGCCCTAGGGGTTGGTGTAGCGTACGACGGCCCGCTCGAGCAGGGCTTGCATCTGGTCGGCTGAGACGTCGTGCCCCGGCTGCACGCCGTAGCTCACGAAGGTCACCGCCGGACCGCTGACGGCGAGGCCCAGCACCCAGGTCGATCCGGTGCTCGTGGAGGTGACCCGCCAGGTGGTGAACCCAAGAACATCCTGCGGCCCGGGCGCGTCCGCCCCCGTGTTCTGCACGGCGATGTCGGGCTCGGCGTTGCAGCCGTCGCCTTCAGCGGCTAGCGCCTCGTAGTAGGCCAAACCGTCGTCGCCGGTGGGGAACACGGCGACGACCTGCTCGACCGTGAGGCCCGCCGGGTCCGTCGGGTCCACATACGCGCGGCCGAGCACCGACCTGGCACCGCTGGCCAAGGCATTCTGCTCGAAGCAGACGAAGCCCAGCGAGCCGTCCTCCCTAGCGAACGCCTCAGTGGCCTGGGTGATCTCGGCGAGACCGGATCATCTCCACGACGTCATCGGCGGTGAGCCAGCCCGCCAGGTCTTGAGCACCCTCGGGGTACAGCAGTTCCCGTTCGACCTCGGTCACGCATGCGCCGGCGGCCGCCTCGCAGAGCCGAGTGGTCGCGGCGACAGCCCGATCCCATTCCGGCGGGTAGTTGTCGTCCATGGCGAAGCCTCCCGACGAGACGCTCGTCACCGCGAGGCCCGTGCGTACGAGATCGACTCGCACCAGCGTCGCTTCGTCTCCGTTCCTCGGGGGGGCGAAGTAGCTTGCCTGCCACGCGTCGTCACCGAGCCCGTCGAACGCGGAGATCCAGCCGAAGCCGTAGCTGTCGCCGAGGGCATCGACGCAGGCCGTGACGCCGGAACGGATCTCCTCGAAGCGCGCAACTGCATCGTCCGGAGTCGAGGCCTCGATGATCTGGTCGAGTCGCGAGCCCGCGGTGCCGAACGAACGCCGCAGCACCTGACGGTCGTCAGCGGCGGCGGGCGCGGCAGGAGCGCATGTCCACGGTGCCGCCGGCTCCCCGACTTGCTGCCAGCGGGTGGAATCGTTGTCGATGTCTTCGACCGTGAGTAGCACGGACTCGGGCAAGGCCACCATCTCAGCCGTCGGGTTCGGGCTCGGCGACGTGGGCGGAGACGTCGACGGGCTCGCCGTCACCGTTCCGGTGGGCGTGTCCGCCGGGTCCGGAGCGCTGGACAGCGTGGGCTGGGCGAAGGCGAAGATGCCGCTCGCGACGATCGCGACCGCGCCGAGAACAGCTCCAGTGGCCTGGTTGCGGGTGCGCTGGCGGGCGCGGCGGCGGGCGGCGGCAGGGCCGGGCAGGCCGACGTGGCGGGCGTCGGAGCTGAGGCCCTCGAGCCCGCGCTGGAGATCGGAATCGAAGTCAGCCGACATGGCGGGCCTCCCTGGGCTCGTCGTGGAGCAACTCGGCCAAGGCAGCCCGGCCGCGGGACAGCCGAGCCTTGACCGTTCCCGTCGGTACCCCTGTCTCGTGGGCGACCTCGTCGACCGACATGCCGACCAGATGGTGCAGGACGATCGCGCGCCGCTGCGTCTCGGAAATCTCCCGCAGTGCCTGGACGAGTGCGACATGGTCCGGCGACGGCGGATGACCGTGGTCTGGAGGGCCGTGCCTGACCAGCGCCTGGATACCGTTACGCGTCTTCCGCCAGCGACTGGCGGCGATCCGCCAGGCCACCGTCCGAACCCAAGCGGCCGGGTCGTCGGCCTGGTGGACGTGTTTCCACCGCTGCCACGCGCGGGCGTACGCCTCCTGGACGCACTCCTGAGCGTCGGCGATGTTGCCCGTCATGGCGTACATCTGGTGCAGCAGCCGACGGCTGGTCGCGTGGTAGAACGCGTCGAAGTCGTCGCTGTCGCCCATGTCGCCCTCGCTGGAGTGGTCGTGGCGCCCCCCGGGTGGCGCGGGGTTCACCTGTCATGACGCCCAGGTCAGCCAGACGGTTGCACCCGCTCGCGGGGCGAGACCGTACGCCTCCCGTCTTGTGGCGGGAAATGCACGCTTCGAGACCCCTGATGGCGTGCATTTCCCGCCACAAGACGGGGCGTTGGCGTGTCGGCACGACGAGACTGGCCTGGTCCCCCGTGATGATGGAACCGTGACCGACCTGCTGTCCCGGCCGCTCCTCCGCCGCGACGAGCCGACGTGGGGTTCGCGGGTCGCGTGGCTCGCCGGCGTACTGGCTGCGGCCTGGGCTCTGGTCGCCGGTCTCGCCTTAGCGGTTCTGCCAGGGATGCTCGTGTGGATCGACGAGGGTGCGGAGGCGCCGGTCGGCGAGCCGTTGCGGCTCGGTGCCCAGATCTGGCTGGTCGCCCACCGGGCCGGCCTGCAGGTGGGCGACGCAGAACTGAAGATCGCGCCGTGGGGGCTGTCGGTCCTGTTCCTTCTCCTGCTCTACCGGGCCGCGCGTTGGGCGGCGCACTCCTCAGGAGTGTCGACCGGGCGTGCGGCGCTCTCCGTGGTCCTGCCGGCGTCTGCCGCATACGCCCTGGGAGCCGGCGTCGTCGCCGGGCTGTCGGCGACCGCGGACGTCTCGGTCGTGCCGTTGCACGCGGTCGCGTGGGCGGGGCTGGTGGCATCAACGGCTACGGCCGCCGGCGTGGTGCACGAGGCGGGCCTGGCTGGCCGGATCCTGGACCGGGCGCCGTTATCAGTTCGGCCTGCTCTGTACGGATCGGCAGTTGCCGTGGCCGGGCTTTTCATTGTCGGAGCGATGCTTGTCGGTGCGAGTGCGATCGCGAACTCCGGGCGGATCGCGGCGCTCGCCGAGGCACTCGACCCTGGCCTGCTCGGCGGAAGCCTGCTGGCGCTGGCCGGTGCCGCATTCGCGCCCAACGCGGCGCTCTGGGCCGCGACGTTCGCTCTCGGCCCGGGCTTCGCTGTCGGAACCGGCACGTCGGTCGGCCCGGGCGGAGTCGAGCTCGGCATCGTCCCGGCGCTGCCGGCGCTCGGTGCTCTGCCTGCTGACGTCGACGGACCCGCCGCTTGGCTCGTTCTCCTCGGACCGGTCGCCGTCGGAGTGCTCGCCGGGATCGTCGTCCACCGTCGATCGTCGGGGGATTCGAAACGGGTCGCCGGAGATGCCCTCGCCACCGCCGCGGGCGCCGCCGTCGCGATGGCCGTCCTGGCGCTGCTCTCAGGCGGATCGGCGGGAGCGGCGCGGCTGGCGGTCGTCGGGCCGGTGCCGTGGCAGGCCGCGTTGGCGACGTTCGTCGAGATCGGAGTACCGGCGACGGTCGTCGCGGCATTGCTCCACCGCAGGTCGCGGCCGGCAGAGGCCGACGTCAGTCCCCGGTCAGCCGACCCTGCAGCGCATCCATGAACTCGTTCTGACAGGTCCGCTCGGCCACTCGTGTGTTCGCGCCGGCCAGGCACTCGCGGAGCTGGCCGGTCTCCTCGTCCAGGAGCACGGACACCAGCGACAGCAGGCCACCGACCACCAGCGCGAAGACGCCACCGGCGACCGACACGGCCCTGACCGAGAGGCCGATGCGCGCGAAACGATCCCGTGAACGCCGCCGGGCTGCGAGCACGAGCGTGACGACACCGAGTACCACGCCGGCAGGTGGCACAACGATGGCCATGACCGCGGCGATCGCGGCCAGCAGGCCCAACGTGCGGGCCTGCCGGGCGGCATCGGGATCCGGCGGATGTACGTCTCTGGCGGCTCCGGCCGAGGGATCGAGCTTTGCCTGGGTGCGCCCTCCGGGACCGTGGTCGCCCGTGTCCGCACCCTCGTCCGGGCGCCGGACGGCGTACGGATCGGGCCGATCGCTCGGCGTCGGGTCGGGCACGATGCTCCCTCGCGGTCAAGGTGGTGAAAGTCTCTCAGACCCGGCCGACAGTTCGGCCCGGTTCGGAGCCGACCGCTCAGCGTGGCAGGATGCCCGCGGACGCGGGCGTGCCCTCGTCGTGCGCGGTCGGAAGTCCGGTCCTGCCGAGTCCGAGCACGAAGTAGAGCTGCAGCGCCAGCAGGCACAGGAAGACCTCCGTGGTGCGTCCTGCGTACTCCAGCACCTCGCCGGGCAATCCGTCGATGCCGGCACCGTTGTCCAGCGTCACGAACGTCAGGGGAGCGGCGATCAGCAGGGTGTACCAGACGACGCGGTGCCACGGCACGACCCGGGCTCGTGGATCGAGGATGCCGCGCTCGACCAGGTCGAACGCGATCGGCGCGAGAAGCAGCGCGGCGAGTGCTTCTGCGGTCAATGTGACGAGCTCCGTGGAGAAACCGAAGACGATCACGGCCAGCGTGCCGAGCACGATGCCGACGGGCAGCCAGCGCGGCAGGGGCCGCCGCAGCTCGACGTACGGGATGAGGGCGCCGGCGGCCATCAACGTCTCGCTGTGAGTCTTGACCTGGCTGACGACGTCGCTCTGGAAAAGGGCAACACCGAGGGCGAGGCACACCGTCGCGGCCGCGACGGTGATCGGCCACTTCCGCGGCGATCCCTCGAGCCTGGGCCGGACGAACTGGATCCACGGCGCCAAGATCAGCACCAGGCCTACACCCTCGCTGTTGTGCGAAATCCGGCTGGCGACAGCATCGGGGAGGACGTACGGCAGGACCTTGAACAAGATCGCGACGAGCAGGACGACGAGCGTCGCGTAGAAGCCGATGGTCACGGCACGACGTCCCCCCCGCATGGCCGGACCGTACACGCTCAGGTCGGCTGGTACCGCACGGTGCGGCGCCTGGCGGCAGGTATCGTCGCCGACGCGCGACCGATGGCTCGACGACTTCCGTCAGGAGATTCCGTGCCGCACCGCCCGCCCCCAGCACGGCCCGCGCGGCTCGCGGTCCTGGTATCGGGCACGGGGAGCAACCTCGAGGCAATGCTCGGCGCGTGCGCGAACCCGTCCTACGGAGCGGCCGTCGTGGTCGTCGGTGCCGACCGGACGGGCATCCGCAGTCTCGACGTCGCGGCCCACGCGGGAGTCCCGACGTTCGTCGAGCGCGTCGGCGACCATCACGCCCGGGAGGACTGGGACCGCGCACTCACCGAGCGCGTCGCCTACCACGAACCGGATCTGGTGATATCCGCCGGGTTCCTGAAGCTCGTGGGCAAGGCATTCCTGGGGCGCTTCGGCGACCGTTACGTCAACACGCACAATGCCCTCCTGCCGTCGTTTCCCGGCATCCACGGGCCGAGGGACGCGCTCGAATACGGCGTGAAGGTCGCAGGGGCCACCTTGTTCTTCGTCGACAAGGGTGTCGACACCGGGCCGATCATCGCGCAGGTCGCGGTGCCGGTCGAGGATGACGACACCGAGGAGAGCCTGACCGAGCGCATCAAGGCGGCCGAACGACGCCAGCTCGTCGACCACGTCGGGCGACTGGTCCGCGAGGGCTGGACGGTCACTGGAAGGAAGGTCACCATCCCGTGAGCGAGGCACGAACGCCGATCCGGCGAGCGCTGCTCAGCGTCTACGACAAGTCGGGGCTGACCGAGCTGGCCGCCGGACTGCACGAGGCCGGTGTCGCGATCGTCTCGACCGGGTCGACGGCGGCCCGGATCGCCGAAGCGGGTGTGCCCGTCATTCCCGTCGAGCAGCTGACCGGCTTCCCGGAGAGCCTTGACGGCAGGGTCAAGACGCTGCACCCGAGAGTGCACGCAGGCATCCTGGCCGACCGGCGGCTCCCGGCGCATGTCGCCCAGCTGGCCGAGCTCGGGGTCGAGCCATTCGATCTCGTCGTCGTGAACCTCTACCCGTTCACGGAGACGGTCGCGTCCGGAGCCGCTCCCGACGAGTCCGTCGAGCAGATCGACATCGGTGGGCCGGCGATGGTGCGTGGCGCGGCCAAGAACCACCCGAGCGTCGCGGTCGTCGTCGACCCGGCCCGTTATGCCGACGTGCTCGACGCGGTGCGCGCCGGTGGCTTCACGCTGGACCAGCGGCGGCGACTGGCTGCCGATGCTTTCGTTCACACGGCGACGTACGACGTGCACGTGGCGTCCTGGATGGGCAACGTCCTCGCCCCGACCGACGACGGGACCGGGTTTCCGGCCTGGATCGGCGGCACCTGGAATCGCGCCGCCGTGCTGCGGTACGGCGAGAACCCGCACCAGCCCGGCGCTCTGTACGTGTCCGGCTTCGGTGCATCCGGCCTGGCCACGGCGGAGCAGCTGCACGGCAAGGCGATGTCGTACAACAACTACGTCGACGCCGATGCCGCGCACCGGGCGGCGTACGACTTCGACCAGCCCGCGGTCGCGATCGTCAAACACGCCAACCCATGCGGGATCGCGGTCGGTTCCGGCGTCGCCGAGGCACACCGGAAGGCGCTCGCGACTGACCCGGTGTCGGCGTTCGGTGGCGTGATCGCCGCGAACCGTCCGGTGACATCGGCCATGGCCGAACAGGTGGCCGAGATCTTCACCGAGGTCGTGGTGGCCCCGGACTACGAGCCGGCCGCATTGGAGATCCTGGCCCGAAAGAAGAATGTGCGGCTGCTTCGCGTCGCCGACCGCCGCCCGGCCGAGGTCGAGATCCGGCCGGTCTCCGGTGGGCTGCTGATGCAGGGTGTCGACGCGATCGACGCCGACGGGGACGACCCAGCGTCGTGGACGCTCGCCGCCGGAGACGCGGCCGACGAGGCGGCGCTCGCCGACCTGACGTTCGCGTGGCGGGCATGCCGATCGGTGAAGTCGAATGCGATCCTGCTGGCTCACGACGGTGCCGCTGTCGGGGTTGGCATGGGCCAGGTCAACCGGGTCGATGCGGCGCGGCTCGCGGTATCGCGGGCTGGTGAGCGGGCGCGCGGGTCGGTGGCAGCGTCCGACGCATTCTTCCCGTTCGCCGACGGACTTCGGGTGCTGCTGGACGCAGGGGTCCGTGCCGTGGTCCAGCCCGGCGGGTCGCTGCGCGACGAGGAGGTCCGCGCAGCGGCGCACGAGGCAGGCGTGACGATGTACCTGACCGGGACGCGCCACTTCTTCCACTGAGCTCCCCAAATGATCACGTTAAGTGGGCTACTGGGGCCGTTACCAGGTCTCGGCGCCTGGTAACGGCCCAACAAACCCGGTAAGGGGTCAGGCGCGGGCCGTGGCAGGCTGGTGGGTGTCCGCACCGCGGACGCTCGCGCAACGACGAGGAGTTGGTGACGATGAGCCCTTCGGAGAAGCCGGAGCCGCAGGCCGACGCGAACTCCGACGGACCGGTCGGGGACGGCCGGCCCGACGGAACGGCCGAGGAGCCGGCCGACGACGTACGCGAGAAGTTCCGCGAGGCCCTGGCCCGTAAGCAGGGCAAGGAGAAGGGCGTCCCGCACTACCCGGATCAGGCGGGCGGCTCGGCACACACGCAGAGCGCCAAGACCCAGCGCATGTTCCGGCGCAAGAGCGGTTGATGCTTGCCTGTTTGCTGATGCTGGAACACCGCCAAACAGGCAGGCATCGCGCTGCCTGGCTGCGTCTCGCGGTGCCGTGGAAGACTTGCCGCCCGTGACGGCGACGGTCCTGGACGGCAGAGCGGTCGCGGCCGTGATCAAGGCGGACGTGGCCGAGCGGGTGGCGGCATTGCGTTCGCACGGCGTGGTCCCCGGTCTCGGGACCGTTCTGGTGGGCGACGACCCAGGCAGCCGCGCGTACGTGGCCGGCAAGCACCGAGACTGCGCCGAGGTGGGCATCGCGTCGATCGAGGTCGAGCTGCCGGCGACCGCTTCCCAGGCGCAGGTCGAGGCCGAGGTCGACCGGCTCAACGCCGACCCGGCCTGCACCGGCTACCTGGTCCAGCTGCCCCTCCCCGACGGGCTGGACGAGGACCGCGTCGTCGCCCGTATCGACCCCGCAAAGGACGCCGACGGCCTTCACCCGGTGAACCTCGGACGGCTGGTCCAGATGCGTCCCGCTCCGCTGCCGTCCACCCCGCGAGGGTGCCTGGAGCTGCTGCGCCGTTACGACGTGCCGATCGCCGGTGCTGACCTCGTCGTGATCGGCCGCGGGGTCACGGCCGGCCGGACGATGCCGCTGCTGTTCACGCGCCGCTCGGAGAATGCGACGGTCACGATCTGCCACACGGGCACGAAGGACCTGGCCGCGCATTTGAGGCGCGCGGACATCGTGATCACCGCTGCCGGTGTGCCGGGCCTGGTCACGGCCGACATGGTCAAGCCGGGCGCCGCCGTGCTCGACGTCGGCATCACCAGGGTCGTGGGCAGAGACGGCAGAGGCCGGTACACCGGTGACGTGGCTCCCGACGTCCGCGAGGTCGCGGGGTATCTGGCTCCCATGCCTGGCGGCGTCGGCCCGATGACGCGGGCAATGCTGCTGACCAACGTGGTCGAGGCGGCTGAGGCCACGCACGCCCTGGCCGGGTGAATCCCGAGATGGAGTGCGCCGGCGCCGGGGGATCGCGTCCCGGCGGCACCGCACCGGTATCCGTCGCCTCTGCGCGTCCGGCGACGCGATTGGCTTGACCACCTGAGCTCCCTTGGCAAGACGGCTGGGTAAGGTGGCGGCGACGTGGACGAGGAGGTCCCAGCACATGGCCGAGAAGTCGCCGCGAGGCCTCGCGGATGTCGTCGCAGCCTCGACGTCGATCTCGGACATCGACGGCCTCGAGGGTCGGCTGATCTACCGGGGTTACGACATCCACGACATCGCCGGACGCATCTCGTTCGAGGAGTGTGTCCACCTTCTGCAGCGTGGCAACCTGCCAACCCAGGATCAGCTGAACGGGCTGGCCGCGGAGCTCGCCGACGACCGTCCGATCGGTCGCACGGTCGAGTCGCTGCTCCAGTACGTCGTCGACAGCATCCCGATGGATGCGCTGCGAACCATGGTCTCGGCGCTTGCCGTTGATGACCCCGACACCGCGGACTCGTCCCTCGAGGCCAACCGGCGGAAGGCAACCCGGCTGGTGGCGCAGATGCCCGTCCTGGTCGCGCGGTTCCACGCGGCCCGCGGTGGTGCGACCACGCCCGAGCCAGACCCCAAGCTCGGCATCGCCGGCAACTTCCTGCTCCAGATCGGCGGCGAGCCGCCGTCCGAGCGGGTCGCCGAGATCTTCGACGAGTGCCTGGTCCTGCACGCCGACCACACCATGAACGCGTCGACCTTTACCGCTCGGGTCATCGCGGCCACGCTCTCGGACATGCACTCCGCGATCACCGGCGCGATGGGAGCCCTGCGAGGCCCACTGCACGGCGGCGCCAACGAGGCCGTCATGAAGACGCTGGCCTCGATCGAAGGCGACGTCGAGAACGTCGACGACTTCGTACGAGCTGAGCTCGACGCCGGCCGCAAGCTGATGGGTTTCGGCCACCGCGTCTACAAGACCGAGGACCCACGGGCGACGCACCTGCGGAAGATGAGCGAGGAACTGGCCGGACTCACTGGTGACTCGCGTTATTACGAGATGTCACGGCGGATGGAACAGGTCGTCCTCGACACCAAGGGGCTGTACCCGAACGTCGACTTCTTCGCCGCGAGCGTCTATCACGCACTCGGCATCCCGACCGACCTGTTCACGCCGGTCTTCGCGATCTCCAGGATGAGCGGATGGACCGCACACGTCATCGAGCAGCACGAGGACAACCGCCTGATCCGCCCGGAAAGCGAGTACACGGGGCCGCGGGACCGACACTGGGTGCCGCTCGACCAGCGGTGAACAAGCCTCCCGGTGCGCACCGGCGGGTGGGCGGACTCTGGCAGGAGTGGCCGATCATCCTCGTGCTCGCCGTGCTTGGCACGGCACTCCTGATCGTGGCGGACAACCACTTCAAGCGCGGCACGGTGCTCTTCGCGCTCGGCGTGTGCCTGGCAGCGTTCCTGCGAACTGTGCTGCCCAACGGTTCGGCCGGGCTGTTGCGCGTTCGATCGCGGGTGGTCGACGTGCTGACGCTCGTGGCCCTCGGCGGCAGCACGCTGGTGGCCGCTCTGATCGTCCCACCCCCCTCCTGACCCGGGCCGGGTGACCGCCGGCCGCCGGGTTAGGCTTCCCAACCGGATCGACCACACGTGGAGGGTGCGCAATGGCGCACAAGGGCAAGGTCACAGTCGTCGGTGCCGGGTTCTACGGTTCCACGACTGCGCAACGGCTGGCCGAGTACGACGTCTTCGAGACCGTCGTCCTGACCGACATCATCGAAGGCAGGCCCGAGGGCCTGGCCCTGGACATGAACCAGTCCCGGCCGATCGAGGGCTTCGAGACGGCGATCGTCGGCCGGACGACCGGCGCCGACGGCTCCGGCTATGAGGTGATCGCCGGCTCGGACATCGTCGTCATCACCGCGGGCCTGCCACGCAAGCCGGGCATGAGCCGGATGGACCTGATCGAGACGAACGCCAAGATCGTCCGGTCGGTGGCCGAGAACGTGGCCCGGCACGCGCGGGACGCCGTGGTCGTCGTCGTGTCCAACCCGCTGGACGAGATGACCGCGCTGGCCCAGATCGCCACCGGTTTCCCGAAGAACCGCGTGCTGGGCCAGGCAGGCATGCTCGACACGGCGCGGTTCACCAACAACGTGGCCGAGAAGCTCGGCGTCCCGGTGGGCAGCGTCGAGACGCTGACGCTCGGCTCCCATGGCGACACCATGGTTCCGATCCCGTCGCGGTGCTCCGTCGGCGGGAAGCCCCTCGCCGACCTGCTCTCCGCAGCCGAGATCGACGAGCTCGTCACCCGTACCCGCAACGGCGGCGCCGAGGTCGTCGCCCTGCTCAAGACCGGGTCGGCCTACTACGCACCGTCGGCAGCGGCGGCCCGGATGGCGAGAGCGGTGATCGAGGACTCCGGCGCCGTCATGCCGGTATGCACCTGGGTCGACGGGGAGTACGGCATCGCCGGGGTCTACCTCGGCGTGGAGGCCGAGATCGGGCGGGATGGCGTCCGCCGTGTCGTCGAGACAGAGCTCGCAGAGGCGGAGCTTGCGGCGCTGAGGGAGGCCGCCGACGCGGTCCGCGCGAAGCAGGCCGACGTCGAGGACCTCTGACGCTGCCGTGGCCAGCGACGAGCAGTAGCGCTCCTACTCCGAGCGGGAGCGCCGGCGGCGGACCGGTATCTTGGCGACGAGCGAGTTCGAGCCGCACGGTCGCACGCCGAGCAGCACCGACAGGAGATCGACTTCCCATGGCGAAGATCAAGGTTGCCCGACCCATCGTCGAGCTCGACGGCGACGAGATGACGCGCATCATCTGGGCGTTCATCAAGGACCGCCTGATCCACCCCTATCTCGACGTGGATCTCAGGTACTTCGACCTGTCGATCCAGGAACGCGACGCGACCGACGACCAGGTCACCGTCGACGCGGCCAACGCGATCAAGGAGCACGGCGTCGGGGTCAAGTGCGCGACGATCACGCCGGACGAAGCACGGGTCGAGGAGTTCGGCCTGAAGAAGATGTGGCGTTCACCCAACGGCACCATCCGCAACATTCTCGGCGGTGTGATCTTCCGCGAGCCGATCGTCATCTCCAACATTCCCCGGCTGGTTCCGGGATGGACGAAGCCGATCGTCATCGGCCGTCATGCGCACGGCGACCAGTACAAGGCCACCGACTTCGTGGTGCCGGGGCCCGGTACCGTGACGATCACGTACACGCCGGCGGACGGTGACGAGCCCGTCGAGATGAAGATCGCCGACTTCCACGGCGGCGGCGTCGCTCTGGGCATGTACAACTACGACGACTCGATCCGTGACTTCGCCCGGGCTTCGTTCCGGTACGGTCTCGAACGCAAGCTCCCCGTATACCTGTCCACGAAGAACACGATCCTCAAGGCGTACGACGGGCGGTTCAAGGATCTGTTCGCCGAGGTCTTCGAGACCGAGTTCAGGTCCGACTTCGAGGACTCGGGGATCACCTACGAACACCGGTTGATCGACGACATGGTGGCCGCGGCGCTCAAGTGGGAGGGCGGCTATGTCTGGGCCTGCAAGAACTACGACGGCGACGTCCAGTCCGACACGGTCGCGCAGGGCTTCGGGTCGCTCGGCCTGATGACCTCGGTGCTCATGACCCCCGACGGGAAGGTCGAGGCCGAGGCCGCGCACGGCACCGTCACCCGTCACTACCGGCAGCACCAGCAGGGCAAGCCGACGTCCACCAACCCGATCGCCTCGATCTTCGCGTGGACCAGGGGGCTCGAGCACCGCGGCAAGCTCGACAACACACCCGAGGTGGTGAGGTTCGCCGAGACCCTCGAGCGGGTCTGCGTCGAGACCGTCGAGAGCGGCCAGATGACCAAGGACCTCGCTCTGCTCGTCGGCCCCAACCAGAGCTGGCTGACCACCGAGGAGTTCCTCGCGGCCCTCGACGACAACCTGCAGAAGGCCACCGCGTCCGGCTGAGTCACCGGTTCCACCACGGTGCGTCACTTAGGGAGTTCGGCACGGTGGCGGTTGTCGCCGCGTGGATGACCCGGGCCGCGCGGGGCGGTCGACGAGTGCGGCCGGCGACGCCGGGAGGATCCGTACCGATCGCAGCACCGTGTCTGCGTTGCGCGCATCTGCGTCCGGGCATACGCTCTCGGCGCAGCCGATCGGCTCGAGGCACGTCAGCCGCCGTCAGGCCGAGCAGGACACACCATGAGGGGTTGGACATGGCAGGCAAGCGAAAGGGCTTCATCTGGATCGCGCTGTTCGCGGCGCTCGGCCTGGTGACGGCGGCGTGTGGCGACGACGACGGCGGCACGGCCGAATCGGACGGCACGGAATCGCCGGACGGTGGCGGCGGGGGCAGCATCTGGGTGCTTCTCCCCGACACGGAGTCGTCGGACCGCTGGGAAGAAGACGACCGGGTGTACTTCACGGAGAACTTCGAGGCAGCCGGACTCGTCGACGGCGAGGACTTCACGATCGTGAACGCCGAGAACGACCCGACCACGCAACAGTCCCAAGCCGAGCAGGCGATCAACGACGGCGCGAGCGTCATCGTGCTCACGAGCCTCGACACGGGCTCGGGCGCGACGATCATCGACCAGGCCACCGAGGCGGGTGTCCAAGTCATCGAGTACGACCGGTTCAACACCGGAGGTGCCGGCGGGGCTGCCTACGTCAGCTTCGACAACGTGGCGGTTGGCGCGGCGATGGCCACGGCGCTCGAGCCGGTGATCGACGGGCTCGGGCTCCCCGCCCCCGTGCGCGTCGTCGAGCTGAACGGTGGCGAGGAGGACAACAACTCGTTCCTGTTCAAGTCGGGGTACGACGCCACGGTCCAGGAGCGCGTCTCCGCCGGCGACTGGGCGCTGGTTGCCGACCAGCACGTCCCCGCGTGGGACAACCAAGAGGCTCTGACGATCATGGAGCAGATTCTCGTCGACCAGGCCAACGGCGTGGACGCCGTGTTCGCCGCGAACGACGGGCTTGCGGCCGCGGCGGCCAACGCCATCGAAGCTGCCGGCATCGGGCCGCTGCCGATCAGCGGTCAGGACGCAACCGCGGAGGGGATGCAGAACGTCCTGCTCGGCAGGCAGACCATGAGCGTCTACAAGTCGATCCAGAACGAGGCGGGTATCGCTGCCGCAGTCGCCCTCGCGCTGCGCGCCGGTGAGGACATCCTCACCACGACATTCGACTACGACTACGAGCTCATCGGCATCGAGGCGGAGACGGGGCAGCCGACCGAAACGCCGGAAGGTGATGGCGTAGTGCCGTACTTCGGCCTCACGCCCCTCGGCGTCACCGAGGAGAACATGGCGGACACGGTCATCGCCGACGGGTTCCGCACCGTTGAAGAGATCTGCACCGGAGACGTCGCCGCGACGACCTGGTGCACGGAGAACGCGGGCTGAGCTGGGTCCGTCCGATCGTTAGGCGGCCGGGACGCGTCGTGGCACGCGTCCCGGCCGCCGGGCGCAGACAAGGAGGCCGTGTCGTCGATGGCTGGTGAATCGCTGCTCGCCTGCACCGGGATCTCCAAGGCCTTCGGGGCCGTGCAGGCCCTGTACAACGTCGACTTCGAGGTCCGCCGCGGTGAGGTCATGGGGCTCGTCGGCGACAACGGCGCCGGCAAGTCCACGTTGATCAAGGGGATCGCCGGGATCTACCCGTTCGACGAGGGTGAAATCCGCTTCGAAGGCGAGAGTGTGCGAATCCACAGTCCCCGTGAGGCGGCACAGCTCGGCATCGAGGTCGTGTACCAGGACCTGGCGCTGGCGGACAACCTGGACGTCGTGAGCAACATGTTCTTGGGCCGCGAGCGCGTGCGCAACGGGCTCGTTCTCGACGAGCCCAGCATGGAGCGCGCAGCGGCCACCACGCTCGCAAGCCTCTCGGTCACGACGCTGAGATCGGTCCGCCAGCGTGTGATCGGGCTGTCGGGAGGGCAGCGGCAGGCGGTGGCCGTGGCCAAGTCCGTGATGTGGAACTCGAAGCTCGTGATCCTGGACGAGCCCACGGCCGCACTCGGCGTGGCGCAGACCCGGCAGGTGCTGGACCTGGTCCGGCGGCTGGCGGAACAGAACCTCGGTGTCGTGATCATCTCCCACAACCTGCATGACGTGTTCGAGTGCGCGGACCGGATAACGGTGCTGCGACTCGGACAGCAGGTGGCACTCCTGGAGCGAGCCAAGACCAACCAGCAGGAGGTTGTCCATGCGATCACGGCGGGCGCCCTCCAGCATGTGCCGGGGATGGCGGATTCCACGGCGGTCGAGGCCTGATGACTGAGAACACGCAGCAGCCTCAACGCGACGGAACTCCGGCGCCCACAGGTGCAGACCTGACGATAGGCGCCACGTCCGTATCCGATCAGACGGTGGCTGGTTACGCGCGGCTGTGGTGGCAGCGAGTGCGGGGCGGCGAGCTCGGTTCCTTGCCGATCATCGTCGCCCTCATCGTCATCGCGATCGTGTTCGGGATCCTCGACGATGCCTTCCTGACCGAGCGCAACTTCACCAACCTGCTGCTCCAGATGGCGGCGGTGGCGACGCTCGCGATCGGGACCGTCTTCGTCCTGTTGATCGGCGAGATCGACCTGTCCGTCGCTTACGTGAGCGCCGTCGGAGGGGTCGTCATGACCCTCCTGATCCGGACGGACAACCCGGGCTGGCCATGGTGGCTCGCGATCCTCGCGGCCGTCACGGTGACCACGGTCATCGGCCTCCTGCAGTCGATCGTCATCACGAAAGCCGGAGTGCCGTCGTTCGTGGTCACGCTCGCGGGGTTGCTGATCTGGTCGGGGGTCGTGCTCATCCTCATGACCCAGGTCACGAGCACCGGGACGATCAGGATCTCGGACGAGAGAATCGTGGGCCTGGCCAACAACTTCCTCTCCGACGCCGGCGGGTACATCCTGGGAGCGCTGGTGGTCGGGGGGTTCGCGTTATCCCAGGCTTTGACCGCTCGATCACGTCGCGCGGGAGGCCTGGAAGGCAAGCCGACGTTGATCATCGCGTTGCAGGTCGTCGGCCTTGGAGTCGTGACGTTTGCGGCCGTCTACTACGCCAACCTCGACCGCGGCGTCCCAACGGCGACAGTGATCCTCGGTGCCTTCCTCGTGTTCTGGTCGTTCGTCGCCGCTCGAACGCCCTTCGGGCGGCATGTGTACGCGGTGGGCGGCAATCCCGAGGCCGCCCGCCGGGCCGGTATCAGCGTCGACCGAATCCGGATGCTCGTGTTCATGATCAACGGCTTCATGGTTGGTGTGGGTGGGGTCATGCTCGCCTCGCGGCTCCGCTCGGTCGCCACTAGCTCGGGCGGAGGCGACCTGCTCCTCAGTATTATCGCGGCGGCAGTGATCGGCGGCACCAGCCTGTTCGGCGGCACGGGCCGGGTGGTCGCGGCGCTCCTCGGGGCGACCGTCATCATCTCGATCAACAGCGGGATGAATCTGCTCGGCCTGCCACAGGGCACGCGGTTCGTGATCACCGGCCTGGTCCTGCTCGCCGCGGTGCTTGTCGACGCCTTGTCCAAGCGCGCCCGCGCCGCCCGTGGCCTGGCCTGACGTCGAGCGGCCAACGGCAGGAGGGATGCGCAACCGGCTGGCCACGCGTCTCGCGCCGTCAATCGTGGTGCTCGGCCTCCTCGCCGCCGCCTGCACCACCGACGGCACCGGCCGGGGCCCGAGCGGCCGCGCCCGCGAGCCGGGACAGCCCCTCGGCTTCACGGACGTCGCTGCCGACGTGGGTTTGGGTTTCCAGCAGTCGGCGTTCCACTGGGACGTCACGCCCGACGTCGGCGTAATGCTCGGAGGTGGCGTTTGCTGGCTGGACTACGACGGCGACGGCTGGATGGATCTCTTCGCGGTGAACTCCTACTCGCATGCGGAGGCCGCCCGCTGGCAGAACGAAGGAGGGCTGCCGCGGAGCGCGCTATACCACAACGAGGAAGGCAAGTTCACGGATGTCAGCGCCGGGTCCGAAGCCGACGTCGCGATCCGAGGCAACGGCTGCGTGGCCGCCGACTTCGATATGGATGGACGCACGGACCTCTACGTCACCGGGTCGGAGGCGAGCGTCCTGCTGTGGAACGAGGGGGAGGGCCGGTTCTCCGATGGCACGACCGATGCCGGGGTTGAGGCGTTTGGCTGGCGGGCGGGCGCCGCCGTCGGGGACGTGAATGCCGACGGCTGGCCCGACCTGTTCGTGGCCGGCTACGCGGATCTTGCGAATCCCGCCCCACAGGCGACCCTGGGCTTCCCGAACACCTACCTCGGCGTCCGCGACCTGCTCTACCTGAGCCAAGGCCCCGCAGACGGTGGCGGCGTGACCTTCCGGGAGGTGGGCGTCGACGCGGGGCTCGAGGTGGTCTCATTCGAGTACGGACTGGGCGCGGTGCTCACAGACGCCGACCTCGACGGCGACCTCGACCTCTACGTCGCCAACGACACCAAGCCCGACCGCCTCTACGACAACGTGCCGTGGCCGGGTGGGACCGAGGCCGATCCGGCCGGCCTGGGGTTCCGGTTCGAAGAACTCGCCGGCAAGGCCGGTGTCGCCGATCCAGGGGCGGGGATGGGGGTTGCGGCCGGCGACGACGACGGCGACGGCCTCGGGGACCTGTTCGTCTCGAACGCGCGGTCGCAGGTGCACGGGATGTTCCGCGGCCAGGTATCGCACGTGGTCGACCCGTCCTTCCTGGACGTGCGCACCGCCATCGGGGTCGACCTGAGCGGGTCCACCGGATGGGGCGTGTCGTGGGCAGACCTCGACCTCGACACGGACCTCGATCTCGTACTGGTCAACGGCGGCATCCCCATCACGGACCTCCAAGCGGATGCGCAGCAGATCCGCGCCTTCGAGAACCTCACGGCGCAGGGCGATCCCGGTCTCTACGGCGACCTCACCACCGTCGGCCTCGCCGAGGTGGGTCTCCTGAACGCCCGAGGCAGCGCAGCGGCCGACTTCGACAACGACGGCGACCTGGACATCGCGATCAACTCGATCGGCGGACCACTGGTGCTGCTGGAGAACACCGGAACCGAAGGGACCTGGCTCGAGGTGTCGCTCGCGAGCTTCGCGCCGGGCGCCATGGTCTCGGTGCGGTTGCCGGGCGGAACGGAATTGACCCGCGAGATCCAAGCGGGGAGCAGCTACCTGTCCTCCGCGGACCCGCGGACCCACTTCGGCCTGGGAGACGCCACGGTGGTCGATCGCGTGGAGGTCCGGTGGCCCGATGGTCAGGAAACCACCTTGAGCGACATCGCCGCCGGCCAAGCGATCACGGTAGGGGCGCCGTGATGCGAGCCCGGCCGGTGGTAGCGATCGTGGCGGCCGGCGCAATTGTGGCGGCCGGCGCACTTGTGGCCACGGTCGTGATCGCGAACCAGAGCTCTGCCGAGCCCTACAGCATCGACGGCTGCCAACGGGCGAACGCGGAGGGGCACTCGGTCCCGCGGGTGTGGGACGACGCGCTCCTCGACGCGATCCGCCGTGACGTCCCGGCGCCCACCGTCCATGCTCGCAACCTCTTCCACACGTCGGCCGCTATGTGGGACGCCTGGGCTGCGTATGACCCCAGCGCGCAGGGCTACTTCGTGACCGAGAAGCAACAGGCGGACGACGTCCAGGCAGCGCGCGAGGCCGCGATCAGCTTCGCCGCGTACCGGGTGCTGCTGTGGCGGTACTCGAGGGCAGCGGGTCTGCAAGAGACGTTCGACGAGCTCACGAGGACGATGGAGTCGCTCTGCTACCGGAACGACTACCTCGACACGGAGGGCGACTCGCCGGCCGCGCTCGGGAACCGGATCGCCGCCGCCGTGATCGAGTACGGGAAGTCCGACGGCTCGCTCGAGCAGCAGCGCTACATCGATACCGACTACAAGCCCTCCAACCCGCCGCTCGTTGTCAGTGAGTCAGGCGCCACGATGACCGACCCGAACCTCTGGCAGCCACTCGCGCTCGCGCAGTTCGTGGCGCAGAACGGCCTCCCGATCCCCGGCAACGTGCAGCGTTTCGTCGGGCCCCACTGGGGCCAGGTCCGCACGTTCGCACTCCCGCACTCCGCACAGGGCACGCCGGTCGACCCGGGGCTCCCGCCGCAGCTCGAGACAGGCGAGGAGTTCAAGCAGACCGCAGTCGAGATCATCGGATATAGCAGTCAGCTCGATCCGAGCGACGGCGTGACGATCGACATCGGTCCTGGGGCCTTCGGCGACAACACGCTCGCTACGAACGACGGCAACGGGTACGCGGAGAACCCGGTAACCGGCGAGGCCTACGAGCCGAACGCCGTGCTCCGCGCTGACTTCGATCGTGTCCTGGCCCAGTTCTGGGCCGACGGGCCCGCCTCGGAGACCCCGCCGGGTCACTGGAACACGATCGCGAACGAGGTCTCCGACACGCCGGGCTTCGAGCACCGGATCGGCGGGCAGGGACCGGTCCTGGACCGGCTCGAGTGGGACGTGAAGCTCTACTTCGCAATCAACGGCGCTGTCCATGATGCGGCCGTGGCCGCGTGGGGCGTGAAGGGCTTCTACGACTCGGCCCGTCCGATCTCGATGATCCGGTACATGGGCGGCATGGGCCAGTCCAGCGACCCCGACCTTCCTGCGTACGATCCGGATGGGCTCCCGCTGGTCCCGGGACTGATCGAGGTCGTCACGGCTGCATCGAGCGTCCCGGGCGAGCGGCACGAGGCGCTCGCCCATCACGTCGGCGAGGTCGCGATCCGCGCCTGGCAGGGGAACCCCGAGGATCCGGCCACGCAGACGGCCGGGGTGGGTTGGATCCTCGCGGTCGACTGGGTGCCGTATCAGCTCGCGACGTTTGTGACACCGGCCTTCGCGGGCTACGTCTCTGGCCACAGCACGTTCAGCCGCGCAGCTGCCGAGGTGATGACCGGGTTCACGGGCAGTCCCTACTTCCCCGGCGGGCTCACCGAGTGGACCATCCCCGCCGGCGAACTGCAGGTCGAGCTCGGCCCTACCGAGGACGTCACGCTGCAGTGGGCGAGCTACTACGACGCGGCCGACCAGGCCGGCCTTTCACGACTGTTCGGCGGGATCCACATCAGCCCGGACGACTTCGAAGGGCGCAAGATGGGGTCGATCTGCGGCAAGGACGCATGGGCGCTCGCCCAGCGGTACTACGCGGGCACCGTGAGCTGAAACTTGGGCGGCCGGCTTCGTCGTGACCCTGATCTGGCAGTTCACCTCGGTGTGGAACGACTTCCTGTTCGCGATCTTCCTGTCGAACACGCGGAACGGTCCGGTCACGATCGCGCTCAACTCCCTCGTCGGCGGTCAGCTGACTGACTACGCCGCCAGCACGGCCGGTGCGCTGATCACCTCGCTGCCGACGCTGATCGTGTACATCGTGCTCGGCCGGTACTTCGTCAGCGGCGTGATGGCCCGCTCGCTCAAGAGCTGACGGCCGCTCCCTCAAGTGATCACGTTAAGTGGGCGAGCCCATCCACCGTCCAGGCGGCCTACCCGCCTCGGTGTAATAGCGCGTGATGACCGCGGCCTCCCGCAGGTCACCCTGCCCATCGGTCACCGACTCCATCAGGTAACGCCACGCGTCGGGCCGTGGAGCTCCTTGATGGAGATCACTACGACCCACCTGCTCCCGCCGGCGCCGCCGGTAGGCACGGTCACGGCGTCGCGGGTGGCAGTACCTGCGATCGGCTCGTCCGCCGACGAAGACACGGCCGCGGTGCTGGCATGGTCGGCCATCTGGAATGTCGCGGGCTTTCCTCCGGGTGGTGGTCGTGTGACGCCTCGCGCACACCCGGGAGCAGGTACGTTGGTCTCGCCGCTGGGCCACGAACAGCTGGCCACAGACCAGGCAACGGAGCTCGACGCCGTCGTGGCCACGTGGCTGCACGACGCCGGCCATTGCCCAGGCGGGTGGTAGACCAGAGGCCGGTTGGCCGGTCAGGTCGGTGACGTGGTCACGGCCATTCGCAGCCACCGTTGGCGTCGATGTGATCACGACCGCGAGGCCATGTAGCTGGCCACACGCCGGTCGCGACCGGTGTGTGGCCGCAGATCCATTGCAACGGCTTCGGCGTTCCCCGGCCGCAGCCCGCTGACCGCCGCCCCCAAAGCTGCGGCCAGCCGTCCCCACGGCCCGGCGGCCATCTCGAGCAGGACGTCGTCTGCCACGTCAGTGCTGCGGCATCGGGTCAGGTCATCCCATCGGCGTAGAAGCTCGGCCGCGGTGAAGTCCGGAACGCCGTCTCCTGGCGTGAGTTCTCCCCGTCGCATTCTGACCGAGGGCGCTGTTCAATGGCCCACCTGTCAGTACGTGAGAGCACCCTCGCGACACGTCGTGTAACGGCTAGCGCCGCTAATGCCAGACGTGTATGGCGTAGGTCGTCGCTGGGAGCGGTGCGACAACGACTACGACGGATGAGGGCCAGCTGGGCGGCCCATGCGAGAGCGTGTGAGGGGCTGGCTCGTCAGGACTCGGGCGAGCGTCTGGAGGGTACCGACGAAGAAGGCTGGCGCGTGAAGATGTCGCCGACCCGCGGCAATAAGCATGACGTGGTTCGAACCGCCGTCGGCAAACGGCAGGCTGGTGTTCGTGACGTTGACGTCGGCGGTCCCCTGCTCGTGCACCTTGATGTTTCCGTCCAGGTCGAGGTTCTGCTCGCGGACCGGGACTGGGCTCGATTCGTCGTTGGTGACGAACACCGACGCAATCGGCGGAGCCGCCCACGCGAGCGGCTCGCGCAAAGACCATCGCGCCCAGGACGGTGCTTGCGAGCACGAGCAAGAATTCCAGAATCAGTGCCTTCTTCAGAACCTGAGTGTCCTTACGCCGGGCCGACGCACGCCAACGTGAGGCCGGTCGCTTCGACGACGTTTCTCCTCCCCGCTCACGTAGACGAGCTGGTAGGTGGTGTGCAGGCGGCTCGGCATCGGGACTCTCGGTTCATCCCCTCGTCTCCCTGCCGCTACGGCAGGTCGACGAAGTCGGCGAGGTACGCCCTGGCCGACGGCGTGTCGATTCGGTAGGCGTAGGTGGACGCATAGCAGGGAATGTCGGTGGAGAGCGAGATCGCGGCCAAAATCAGGGTGCCTTCGATGTCGACGAAGTTCGGCCCACCGGAGTCGCCGTAGCAGACACCACCGAGGTCACGGGATGTGTTCTTCGCCAGATGTACTCCGGCTTCGGTGAGGGCGTTGAAGTCCTGCAGCGCTTTCCGACGTGCAAGGACGGGCGGATGCGTGAGACCTCCCGGGGCTCTGAGTGCCTCCTGCACTCCGTAGCCGACGACCCACCAGTCGTATCCGTCGAGAGCACGGCCGCCGATGGCATCGAGCTGGCCGGCGGTGGGGAGCGTGGCCGGGGTGAAGGTCCACAGGTCGGCTGGTGTGGTGTCGCGGTCGGCGAAGTCGATGACCGCGATGTCGTGCTGGTCGGACGCGGGGACCCCGGGGATGGAGCGGAACAGGGGGTGACGGTGCAGGTCTCCTTCGACGAGCCAGCCGTTTGCCACCCACAGGTCGACGAACTGGGCGGCAGGGAGGTGGGAGGTGGCGAGGAACTTGGTCAGGATGTCCTCCTCGAGGGAGACGAAGAAGTGGAGTCCCGATGGAAAGTCGTCGGTGCAGTGGGCGGCGGTCAGGAACGTGTCGTCGTCGATCATTGTTCCCGAGCAGAAGCCGTCGATGAGGTCGATCTCACCGTCGCTGTTCACGTCAACGGCCATCCCCAGGAATCCGACTTCGGTCCGCTCCGGTGCAGGAGACGAGTTTTCTGAAGTGATTGCGGCGGCGGGTGTCGTCGTGACGATGATCGCTGCGCCAGCGGCAATCGCGGCTACGGTGCGGGTCTTCATGGCCGATCACATCCTTTCCGCGCTCGTTGCCCGCGAGCGCGTTGTCCTTCCCTCGGTGTCGTGCGCATCGGCGCCTCCGACCCCGAGCGCGACGGCTTCGACGCGCTGCGAGCGGCGGCGCTGTTCATGCCGTCGCGGGCATTAGCCGGATCGAGCCCTGGAAGCGCAGCACCGCAGGGTCGACGAGCTGACCGGTCTCGTGCACCTGGGCGCCTTCGAGCCAGCCGTCGATGACAGTGCCATTCATGACAACCGCTCCAGTGGCCGTGTTGAGGATTCCGAAGAGCCGGGCGGTGAACGACTGCGGCCCGGCGGTCACGATCCAGTCGAAGGTGACATGCCAGATCGGGCCGGTCACCTGCAGGCCGCGGAGCTCGGTGCGCAGCGCTCCGGCAACGTCGCCGGCCGTGGTTCCCTCCCAGACGCCGGCGGCCGGGTCGACGATCGATTTCTCGAAGCTGAGCCGTACGGGCGCGCTCTCGGCGGACGCGGCCGGGGCGCCGACGGCGCCGACCGAGCCGAGTGCCAGCAAGAACAGCGAGACGACCATCAACCTCCGCATCTGAGACCTCCCTCGCCATTACTGCGACCGACTCTGCCCGCCTGGCGCAGGCCGATCACTTGGGGGAATCCCTACATTTGCGGGTCGAGCAGGCGGGCGAGCTCGGTGCGCGAGCGCACGCCCAGCTTGTGGTATGCCTTCGTCAGGTTGGCCTCGACCGTCTTGACGCTGACCACCGCGGCGGCGGCTATCTCGCGGTTCGTCAGGCCCTCGGCCGCCAGTCGCGCGATCCGCCGCTCCATCTCACTCAGGCCCTCGGAGGCGGCGGCGCGGCCGCCAATGCGACGGATCTCGGCGCTCGCCTGCTCCGCCCAGCCGGTGGCGCCGAGCGCCTCGAACGCACGGCGCGCCTCGGCGAGCGTCTCCCGCGCCAGGCGCTTCTGACCGGCTCGACGGCGGACCGTTCCGAGCAAGAGCAGCGTCCTTGCCCGCTCGAACGGCTCGCGGACGCGCTCGTGGGCGGCGAGCGCCCGTCGCCCGTGACCGAGCGCAGCCTCGAAGTCGCCGCGTGCGGCCGCGACGAGCATCCGGCAGCGCGCGGCCGCCGCCCGCGTAGCAGTGCGCCCCAGCGCTCGACCGCGCTGATCGAGTCGCGTCGCCAGCGCCTCCGCCTCTTTGACTCTGCCCAGCTTCGCGAGCGCCTCGGCGTCGAGCGCAAGAGCGGGAGCGAAGGCAGTCTCGACGAGACCGATGCGATCGAGCGCGTTCGGGAGCGACGCCAGGGCCCGATGTGCGGCCGCGGCATCGCCTGCCGCCAGCTCGGCCAGGCCGAGCACCCAGGAGTTCTGAATGCGGAAGATCTCGTCGCCGAAGGCCTCGGACTCATCGATTCCCTCGCGGGCCGCGCTCCGGGCCCGCTCGGCGTCGCCACTAACCGCGGCTGCCAATGCCTGCGCGTACCCTCCCACGCCGAGCTGGGCGAGTTCGAGCTCCCAGTTGAGGCGGCGCAGCTCGCCGGCGTACCTGTTGGCACGCTCGAGATTGCCGGACCGGCACTCCAGCTCGACCAGATGGAACAGGATCGCTGCCCGCTCCCCTTCCTGGCCACGCTCGAGCGCCCGCTGATGCTGGCCTTCCAGCAGCGGGCGCGCCTGCTCGAAGTCGTCCGTCCACAAAAGCTGCTGCGCGAGCGAGATCCTCGGACTCGAGTAGCTCGGAAGCCCACGGTCGAGCGAGTCCTCGAGCGCGATCGCCCGCGCCATCAGATCGTGGTCGATCCCTCTGCCGAGCCAGAACTCAGAAGCGGCAGCCGACGACAGCGCCATCGCGAGCAGCGCAGGGTCGCCGCGCTCGGCGAGCTCGGCGGCGGCACGGCAGTGACCCGCCCAGACGGTGAAGCCCTCGGCGATCCCCAGCGCGCCCGCGAGGCGGAAGTGAACGGCCGCAGCCGTCTCGTCGTCTCCGGCAAGGTCGAGCGCCTCGCGGAGCAGGCGGACACCCTCGAGCCGGTCGACCGACGCGCTGCCCAGTCGCAGCAGCACCTTCGCCGCCTCCGCGTCGGGAAGGCGACCGCCGAGCAGCCAACGGGCAGTCGAGCGGCTCCGCTCGAGGTCGCCCGACTCTTCCAGCAGATCACAGGCGAGGAGGCCCCGCCGCAGGCGCTCCCCCTGCGCCACGTCGGGCGTCAGCCGCGCTGCATGGGCGGCAAGCACCCCGGCGTCGCGCGCTGCGCCCCGCGCGGCGGCCGCTACCGCCGCCCCGTCGAGCCGCGCGGCCACGTCGACATCCGGCGTCTCGGTCGCCAGAGCGATGTGCAGAGGCCGCTCCTCCTCGACGGCGACCTCGGCGAGCAGCCCGTGCACGGCCGTGCGCTCTGCCGCCCCGGCGTCCTCGTAGGCGATCCTCGCCAGCAGCGGATGGCGAGAGAGCAGGCGTCCATCCACCAGGCGCAAGACGTCCGCGGCGAGCGCCTCGGCAACGCCGGTGGGTGCGACTGCCTCGATCACGTCCCGCGCTGAGAATCCCGCGGCGGCGGCGGCGACGACTGCGCGACGTCCCGCGGTCGAGAGACCATCGAGACGGCGCCTGAGCAGTTCGCGTAAACCCCCCGGGACGACCAGACGCCTTTCCGCGGACAACGCGCCATCGGCGCCGACCGCGTCGGCGAGCTCGACCGCAAAGTACGGATTGCCAGAGGACGCCGCATGGAATGCGCGCGCCGCCGCCCGCGGCAGGGGCCGCCGGACACGCATGCCGACGATCTGCGCGATCTCCTCGACGGCGAGTGGGCCGAGCAGCATCCGTCGCAGCCCAGCGAACGTCCTCACGAGATCAAGCGGCGGTTCCTCTTGACCCAGACGCTGCGAGGCGACCACGCCGATCGGCTCATCGGCCAGCCGTCGCAGGGCGAAGCTGAGCACTCCGGCCGTCGCCTGGTCCAGCCACTGGACGTCGTCGATCGCGATCAGAAGCGGCACGCGCGCGGTGAGGGCGCGGAACACCCCGGCCGTGGCGAGCGAAACCGCGAGCAGCTCCACCGGTGCAGCGGCCGGGCGGCGCAGGAGCACCTGCTCAAACGCGGCGCGCTGCGGCGCCGGAAGGGCGGAGAGCTCGGCGTCACCGATGCCGGTCACGAGATCCGCAAGCCCCGCAAACGACAACGACGACTCCACGGCAGCCGCGCGAGTCACGGCCACGCCGAGCCCAAGCGACCTCGCCCTCGCCGCGGCCTCCTCCCAGAGCGTCGTCTTCCCCACCCCCGCATCACCGGCGAACACGAGGGCAGACCCTCCGGCCGGCATCGCCTTCAGGAAGACGTCGATCGCCGCTAGCTCTTGCTGCCGACCGACGAGTCGCTCCCCCAAAAGCCCTCCTCCGAGGTCAGACGGGTTCTAGCGCGTTACGTCAACCGACACAACCGTAAGGCACCTTCGCCTGCGCGCCGAGACACCGCGATGCGAGAAGGCGCTCTAAGTGGGCCTGTGGGTCCGTTACCAGGTCTCGGCACCTGGTAACGGCCTAAGACGCATACTTAACGTGATCAATCTGGCCGGGTCGGGTCAGGGACGCGACCTGTGGTCACGCAAGGCGCTTGGCACCTGCCGAAGGGATGGCGACGAAGGCCGCCGGCTCCGCGATGGCCTTGCTCGCGTAGGCGGCCTCGACGGCGGTGACTGACGCGTCCACGGCGGAATCCTCCACGAGGGCGATCACGCAGCCGCCGAAGCCACCGCCGGTGATCCGCGCGCCGTACGCACCGGCCTCGAGCAGGGCGTCGACGGCTGCGTCGACCTCGGGGACCGTCACCTCGAAGTCGTCGCGCAGGGAGACGTGCGACGCGCTGAGCGCCGGCCCGATCTCGCGTGGGTCGGCGCCAGCGCGGAGCAGGCCGACCACCTGCAGCACCCGGGCGTTCTCGGTGACGACGTGCCGGGCGCGCCTGTGCAGGGGAGGCGGCAACGCGTCCAGGTCGGCGACCTCCGCGTCGCGCAGGGCGGTGACGCCGAGCAGGCCCGCCGCCTCGTCGCAGTCTCGTCGCCGCGCCGCGTACTCGCCGCCCGCGTGCCGGTGCGGTGCCTTCGTGTCGACGACGAGAAGGGCGAGGCCGTGCCCGGTCAGGTCGAAGCGGACGTGCTCGACGGCGAGCGACCGGGTGTCGATGAAGACCGCGTGCCCTTCCATGCCCTGCAACGAGGCCGTTTGATCCATGATCCCGGTGGGTGCGCCGACGAAGCCGTTCTCGGCGCGCTGGCAGAGCCGTGCGAGTTCCGTACGGTCGATCGACAGGCCGGCGAGGTCGGTCCAGGCCAGCCCGGCGGCGACCTCCAGGGCGTGCGAGGATGACAGGCCGGCGCCGAGGGGAATGTCGCCGTCGACGAGCAGGTCGAGGTCGTCGAGCACGTGGCCGGCCACGCGCAACGCCCATCCGATCCCGGCGACGTACGCGCCCCAACCGGCGACCTCGCCCGGAGCGACGGTCGCCGCGACGAAGGTCGTGACACCGGCCGGGACCTGCAGGGAACGGACCTGTGTCCGCCCCCACGGCGAGCGGGCAGCGACGACCACCGCGCGCTGCTGCAACGCGATCGGGAGCACGAAGCCGTCGTTGTAGTCGGTGTGCTCGCCGATGAGGTTGACTCGGCCGGGAGCCGCCCAGACGCCATCCGCATCCCGTCCGAAGGTCTCGCGGAAGGCCGCGACAGCCCGACCGACCTGCGGTCGCTCGTCGGCAGGCCGGCTCATGACCGCATGAAGGCCCAGGCGTCGGCCACGATGCGGTCGAGGTCGTGGCGCGGGGTCCAGCCAAGCTCCGCCCGGGCCCGTTCGCCCGAGGCCACGAGCACCGGCGGGTCGCCGGGCCGGCGGTCCCGGTCGATGTGCGGCACCGGATGGCCCGTCGCGCGGCGGCAGGCATCGACAACCTCCCGGACGGAGAAGCCCGTGCCCGTGCCGAGGTTGTAAATCCGGTGCTCGCCCGGAGCGGTGGAGTCGAGCGCGAGCAGGTGGGCGCGTGCCAGGTCGTCGACGTGCAGGTAATCACGGATCGCGGTGCCGTCGCGCGTGGGGTAGTCGGTTCCGTACACCTCGACGGCATCCCGACGGCCGGCCGGGACTGCGAGGACGTTTGGGATCAGGTGGGTTTCCGGGTCGTGCCGCTCACCGAGCCCGTCGACCGCTCCGCCGACGTTGAAGTAGCGCAGGCTCACTGCCGCGAGCCCGTGCGCGAGGGCGTCGCCGGCGATCGCGTGGTCGGCGGCGAGCTTGGCCTGCCCGTAGGGGTTCGACGGCACCGCAGGGGTGTCCTCGGTGATCGGTGACTCGGCGGGCGCGCCGTACGTCGCCGCAGTGGAGGAGAAGACCAGCCGTCGGACGCCCGCGTCCCGCATAGCATCCATCAACGTCAGCGTGCCGACGGCGTTGGTGGACCAGTAGAGCTCGGGGTTCCTGACCGACTCGGCGACCAGTGACTTCGCGGCGAAATGCAGGACGGCGTCGAACCCGCCTCGGCCCAGCACCGCGCCGGCCTCGCGGAGGCTCGCCTCGACCAAGGCCGCTCCGTCCGGTACCGCGTCGCGGTGCCCGGTCGAGAGGTCGTCGAGAACGACGACGTCGTGGCCGGCGTCGAGCAGCTGGGCGGTTACTACCGAGCCGATGTACCCCGCACCGCCGGTGACCAGGACTTTCACGGTGCGACCCCTCGCAGCAGCGCGGCGACGTCTTCGGGAAGCGAGTCGTTGACGAACCCGCCCATGGCTGACTCCGTGCCGGCAAGGTACTGCACGGCGGCGAGGTGATGCATGCCGACCACCCTGACCGGCCGCACTGGTGCACGGCGCGGCGCCGGACGCGATGATCACGTCGTTCCGGCTCGACCCTCGTAGTATCGGCGTCATGGATGGCTGCCATCCGAGGCGCCCGCTGTGAGCCAGGAGGTCTGGGGGAACATCGGGCTGGTCCTGTTGTTCGTCCTTATCGGCGGCGTCTTCGCCGCAACCGAGATGGCGTTGGTCTCGCTGCGGGAGAGCCAGCTCACGCCGCTCTCCCAGCGCGGCAGGCGGGGGGAGAAGGTCGCCCAGCTTGCCCGCAACCCCAACCGCTTCCTGTCCGCAGTCCAGATCGGCGTTACTGCCGCGGGCTTCTTCTCGGCGGCGTTCGGCGCCACGACGCTCGCGGACGACCTGGCTCCCGTGCTGGTCGGGTGGGGTCTCTCCGATAGCGTCGCGGAGACGCTGGCACTGATCGTGATCACCTTGGTGATCGTCTACGTGTCGCTGGTGCTCGGCGAGCTCGCCCCCAAGCGCATAGCTCTGCAGCGTGCCGAGGGCCTGTCGATGATCGTCGCACCGCCGCTGGACCGGTTCGCGACCCTCATGCGGCCGGTGATCTGGCTGCTCTCGAAGTCCACAGACCTGGTCGTCCGTCTGGTCGGTGGCGACCCGTCGGCCGGTCGTGAGGAGATCACCGAGCAAGAGCTGCGGGACATCCTGTCAGGGCACGAGGCGCTCAGTGCCGAGGAGCGTCAGATCGTCGAGGACGTCTTCGCTGCGGGCGACCGGCAGGTTCGCGAAGTCATGCGCCCGCGGACGGAGGTCGACTTCCTCGATGCCGGCATGCCCGTCTACCGCGCGGTGAAGATGGCGACGGAGATGCCGCACTCCCGCTACCCGGTCGTACGAGGCTCTGTCGACGACGTCGTCGGCTTCGTGCACGTCCGTGACCTGTTCGCTCCGGACATCGCCAACCGCAGCGTCCGGGTCGGCGAGATCGCCCGCGACGTGATCATGCTCCCGGGTACGAAACGGGTGCTGCCGGCACTGTCGGAAATGCGCCGCGTGGGCGGGCACATCGCGATCGTCGTCGACGAGTACGGCGGGACGGCCGGAATCGTCACGCTCGAGGACATCGTCGAGGAGCTGGTCGGCGACATCCGCGACGAGTACGACGCTGACGAGGAGGTACCCACCCGCACGCTGACCGGTGAGATGGAGGTCGACGGCCTGCTCAACATCGAGGACTTCGCCGAGCAGACCGGGGTGGAGCTGCCCGATGGCCCCTACGAGACGGTAGCGGGCTTCCTGATGGCGTCCCTGGGCCACCTGCCGGGGCCGGGGGAGACAGTCGACATCGACGGGCACCGGCTGGAGGTGCTGGCGCTCGACGGACGCCGGGCGTCGCGCCTGAAGGTCCGCCCGCTACGGCTTCCGGGGGCCGAGGTCGACGAGGCCGCCGCACCGGAGCAGTCGCCATGAGCCGGACGGCGCCGAGCCGATTCGCGGTAGCTGCTGCAACAATGACCCGATGACCGCGGCCCGCCCACGTGTGTTCTCCGGCATGCAGCCCACGAGCGACTCGCTGCACCTAGGAAACTACCTCGGGGCGCTGCGCCAGTGGGTGGCCCTGCAGGAGACCCACGACGCGTTCTACTGCGTGGTGGACCTGCACGCGATCACCGCGGGCCACGACCCCGCGCTCCTGCGCCACCGCACCCGGGTCACGGCCGCGCAGTACCTCGCTGCCGGCGTCGACCCGCAGCGAAGCACGCTCTTCGTACAGAGCCACGCGCCTGAGCATGCTCAGCTCGCCTGGGTCCTCGGCTGCATCACCGGCTTCGGCGAGGCGAGCCGGATGACCCAGTTCAAGGACAAGTCCGCGCGGCAGGGCACGGAGGGTGCGACCGTCGGGCTCTTCGCCTACCCGGTGTTACAGGCCGCCGACATCCTGCTCTACCGCGCGAACAAGGTGCCGGTGGGTGAGGACCAGCGTCAGCACATCGAGCTCACCCGGGACCTCGGCCGGCGCTTCAACACCCGGTTCGGCGAGACCTTTGTGCTCCCGGAGCCGTTCATCGTGAAGGCGACGGCCAAGATCCTGGACCTGCAATCCGTCGACAAGCAGATGAGCAAGAGCCTCGGCGGCCCGGGATGCGTGTGGCTGCTCGACGAGCCGGCGACGATCGAGAGGAAGATCAGAAGCGCGGTCACCGACACCGGGCGCGAGGTGGTCGCCGACCCCGAGAAGAAGCCCGGCGTGACCAACCTGATGACGATCCTGTCCGCGTTCAGCGGTCGCTCGACGTCAGATCTCGAGCGCGACTTCGCCGGGCGCGGGTACGGCGACCTGAAGAAGGAGGTCGCCGCGGCCGTCCTGGACACCGTCGTACCGTTCCAGGAGCGACTGAGGGAACTGCTCGACGACCCGGCCGAGCTCGACTCGCTGCTCGCCCGGGGTGCCGCCAAGGCCCGCGAGGTCGCGTCCCCTACGCTCGCCCAGGTGTACGAGCGCGTCGGGTTCGTCGTTCCCCGGTGAGCACTCCTCCGGGCGTCGACGTGTGCACCATCGGCGTCGCCGTGCCGATCCCGGAGCCGTACGGCGGTGAGCTCCAGGGCTGGCGCCGCGCGTTCGGGGACCCTCTTGCCGACGCGATCCCGTCCCACATCACGCTGCTCCCGCCGACCGAGGTCGTGGCGGCCGAGCTGGCCGTGGTCGAGAAGCATCTGACCGCGATAGCGGCCGCCGGCGCGCCGTTCCACGTCCACCTGCGCGGCACGGCGACGTTCCGACCGGTGTCCCCGGTGGTGTTCGTCGTCGTGGCGCAGGGCATCTCCCACTGCGAGATGCTCTCGAAGGCGGTGCGGACGGGACCTCTGCCGGGCGGGCTCTCGTTTCCCTACCACCCGCACGTCACCGTGGCCCACCACGTCCCTGACCAGGCCTTGGATCGTGCCTTCGCCGAGCTGGCGGACTACGAGGCCGGCTTCGACGTGACGGCGTTCAGCCTGTACGAGCACGGGGCCGACGAGGTCTGGAGGCCGCGACGCTCGTTCCCGCTCGGCGACGCCCGGGCGCCGTCACGGCGAGTGTGACGGGGGCTCCGAGTAGCGGCCCAACGATCGCCGGCGCCGGCGCCGCGCCAGCCCGAGCAGGCCGCCGACCGCTAGCACGAGAAGTCCGCCCCACACCCAGCCGGGCAGCACGCTGACGGCGGAGTCGACTGCATCGTCCATGGCCTGCTGCGTTGCGCCGTCGGCCGGCTGGGGGCGTTGGTCGTGCTCTGCGCGTGCCCGCGCAACCTCGTCCGGCGTCACCAGGGATCCGATCGGCTCGGCTGTCGGCTGGGCGGCGAATCCCCAGTCCAGGAGGCTCTGGGCCGCGGTCTCGGCTCGGCCCTTCGCGCCGAGGACCACGGCAACCAGCCGAGCGTCGCCGCGCTCGGCGGCAGCGACCAGCGTGTGCCCGGCCACTGTCGTGAAGCCGGTCTTGAGCCCGATCGTGCCCTCGTAGCTGCCGAGCAGCCGGTTCTGGTTCTGGATCTGGAAGGTCTCGCCGTCCATCCCGGGGAAGTCGTACGTGGGCGTTCGCACAAGCGCGGCCAATCTCTCGTCGGCCAGGACGGCGCGGCCGATCAGGGCGAGGTCGTAGGCAGACGAGACCTGGCCGGGCTCGTCCATTCCGTGTGGCGTGGTCGCGTTCGTGTCGAACGCGCCCAGTCGCGCCGCCTCGTCGTTCATCATCCTCAGAGCGGGAGGCAGACCGCCTGTGAGCCTGGCCAGTGCGGTGGCGGCATCGTTGCCGGACGCGAGCAAGATTCCGTGCTCGAGATCGGCAAGCGTGTACTCGTGGCCGGGGACGAGCCCCACCCGGCTGCCCTCGACCACGACGTCCTGCTCGGTAGCCGTGAGCGCTGTGTCAGGCCCGAGACCGGGGAGAAGTGCGAGTGCGGTCAATAGCTTGAGCGTGCTGGCCGGAGGTAGAGGCGCGTGCGCGTTGAGTGCGGCAAGTACGTCACCGGACTCGAGATCGCCGACCAGCCAGGCGGTCGCGTCGACGGCCGGGACGGCCGGCGCGCCCGCGGCTACTGCCGGAACCCCGATGGTCGCCAACCCGGAACCGCCGACGGCCTCGTCGAACGGTGAGTCCCGAGGTGGCGAGACGGTCGTGGTGTGCGCAGGGGTCGGGGCGGGGGCCGGGGGTGTCGTCGCGGTCGCTCGGGCGGGCAACGCCGCCGCGGCCGCCATCACTGCCAGCACAAGGCCAACCGAACCCACGCGGGCGCCGGTTGCCAGCCGACGCTGGCAGCGTACGGCGGGCGCGATTCTGACAGGTCGCATATCGGACATGATTGGCGACAGCGTACGACGGTCCACCAGGCCGATCGTCAGCCGGAGGCGTCGTCGAAGGGAACGACGAGCGTGCGCAGCAGGTCGGCGAGCCTGGACCGGTCGGCTCCGGAGAGTCCGGCGAGGAGACCACGTTCATGATCGAGGAGTCCTTCCAAGGCAGCGTCGACGGCGGTCCGTCCGGTGCCGGTAAGGCTCACCCGCACGCCACGGCGGTCATCGGTGTCGCGGCGCCGTCGGACCAGGCCTCGGGTGATGAGCTTGTCCACTCGGGCGGTCATGGTGCCGCTGGTGACCAGCGTTCGTGACAGCAGCTCTCCGGGGGAGAGCTCGTAAGGCGGACCAGCACGGCGCAGCGCCGCCAGTACGTCGAACTCCCACGGTTCGAGCCCGTGCTCCGCGAAGGCCGCACGCCGGCCGCGGTCGAGATGGCGGGCCAGCCGGCTGACCCGGGAGAGGACCTCCAACGGCCGGACGTCGAGGTCTGGGCGCTCGCGGCGCCACGCCTCGACCAGCCTGTCGACCTCGTCATGGCTCACGACGGAGACTGTACGTCAAGCATCTTGACATCAAGACAGCGGATTTACGTGAGCCTTGACCGAGGTATCTTGGCGCCGAGACACTCCGGGAGACGTTGATGTGGGATCCGAGGCTGTACCTGGCCTTCGGCGACGAACGCGCTCGACCGTTCCACGACCTCATGTCCAGGGTGGGAGCCGACGCCCCGGCAGAGGTCGTGGATCTGGGCTGTGGGCCTGCGACGCTCACCGCGACCCTGGCTGCACGCTGGCCCGGTGCACATGTGGTCGGCGTCGACTCGTCGGCCGAGATGGTGGCTGCGGCGGAGGACGTCGACGGGATCGAGGTCGTCCAGGCCGACCTGCGGGAGTGGGAGCCACCCGGGCCGGTCGACGTCCTGGTCAGCAACGCCACCCTGCAATGGGTCCCGGACCACCTCGCCCTCATGCCGCGGCTGGTCGCCGCTGTCGCGGCCGGCGGGTGGCTGGCGTTCCAGGTACCGGGCAACTTCGCCGAGCCGTCGCATGTGCTGCTGCGCGAAGTGGCCGACTCCCCGCGGTGGAGCAACCGGATCGGCGGCGACCTGGTCGCGCGCCCCGTCGTCGCACGACCCCGAGACCTATCTCGCCGCGCTGGCCGGCCTGGGCTGCGCCGTCGACGCGTGGGAGACGACCTACCTGCAGATCCTGCCCGGTGACGACGCGGTGCTCGACTGGGTGAGCGGGACGGCGCTGCGGCCGATCCTTCGCGTGCTGGACCAGGCCGAGCGGGCTGAGTTCACCGCCGAGTACGGCGCGCTCCTGCGTGAGGCGTACCCGGTGCGTTCCTATGGCACCTTGCTGCCCTACCGGCGGATCTTCGCGGTCGCGAGGCGAGAATGAGCGTCGAGGCGTGCCGATGTGCGATCCGCAGGGTCAACTGCTGGTGAGGCGGGGCCTGCTCTCCAGACCCGCCAGGCCGTTCCACGCCAGGTTGACCAGGTGGGCGGCGACGTCGGCCTTCTTGGGCTTGCGGACATCGAGCCACCACTGACCGGTGAGGGCAACCATGCCCACCAGCATCTGTGCGTACATGGGCGCGTGCTTCGTCTCGAAGCCGCGTGCCTTGAACTCGGCGGCCAGGATGTGCTCGACCTGGCTGGCCGCGTCGGAGATGAGGCTGGCGAAACCACCCGTCGACTGGGCGACCGGTGAGTCGCGGACCAGGATCCGAAAGCCGTCGGTCGACGCCTCGATGTAGTCGAGCAGGGCGAGCGCAGCCTGTTCGAGCACCGTTCGCGGATGCGACGCGGAGCGCAGGGCGGTGGTGATGCGGTCGAGGAGGTGCTCCATCTCGCGGTCGACGACGACGGCGTAGAGGCCCTCCTTGCCGCCGAAGTGCTCGTACACGACGGGCTTGGAGACCCCGGCCCGGTTGGCGATCTCCTCGATCGACGTGCCGCCGAAGCCGCGCTCGGCGAACAGGGAGCGTCCGATGTCCAGCAACTGCTCGCGGCGCTGCTTTCCGGTCATCCGCACCCGGCTCGGTGTCGCGCGCGGTCGCGTCGTCCCGGACTCCGTCACGATCCTCATCATGCCTGCCGGACTCACCGGCGCTGTGGGCTTGCGGATGGTCTCACGGCACCTCCGCATGGCGGAGGTGCGATGGTCAGGGCGCGATCAGCGTCTTCTCGCCGCCGTAGTCGTCGATCCGCCTGGCCTGGATTCGTTCCGGGCTCGGCCAGCGAACGTCCCGGGCCCAGCCGAGTTTCTCGAGCGCCCAGATGACCCGGGCGCTGGAGTCGATCTGGCCCTTGAGAACACCGTGCCGGGCACAGGTCGGGTCGGCGTGATGGAGGTTGTGCCAGGACTCGCCCATCGACAGGAACGCCAGCCACCAGACGTTGCCCGACTTGTCGCGGCTCTCGAACGGGCGCTCGCCGATCGCGTGGCAGATCGAGTTGATCGACCAGGTGACGTGGTGGAGCAGGCCCACACGGACCAGCGTGCCCCAGAAGAACCCGGTCAGGGCGCCTTGCCACGACCACGAGAGCAGACCGCCAACGGCTGCCGGCAGCAGAAGGGAGATCATCACCAGCCACGGGAAGGCCTTGCTGATCCGGCGGATGTCGTCGTCCTTCAGCAGGTCAGGAGCGTACTGGCGCTGGTTGGTCTGCTCGATGTCGAACATCCAGCCCATGTGGGCGTAGAACATGCCCTTGATCAGCGCCGGCACGGTCTCGCCGTAGCGCCATGGGGAGTGCGGATCACCGTCGCGGTCGGAGTACTTGTGGTGCTTGCGGTGATCGGCGACCCAGCGGACCACCGGGCCCTCGATGGCGAGGCTGCCGGCGATCGCCAGCGCGATCTTCGTTCCCCGGTTGGCCTTGAAGGACCGGTGGGTGAAGTGCCGGTGGAACCCAACGGTGACGCCGTGGCCGGAGATCGCGTACATGACCACCGCGATGGCGATGTCGAGCGGGCCCAGCCAGCCGCCCCAGGCGAACGGGATCGCGGCCAGGATGGCGACGAACGGGACGGCGATGAAGACCGCCAGGATGATCCGCTCGTTGAGCGACTGCTGGTCTGCGCTGAGCGTCCCCAGAGTGGGATTTGCGCTGAGCGTTCCCGGAGAGGGATCGGTTGGGGCGACCGGAGGCCGGACGTCTGTCTCGGTGACGGTCGGAGGCGTCATGCCGCGTCTCCCTCATGAGGACAATCTTGGCTACGCCACCGTAACCTACGGTGCCGTAGGTTACGCAAGTCCGGTCGAACCGGGGTTGGCCGTGCGAACCCTAGATACCTCGACCGCGCCGGTGCAGTGTGTCCAGCACCCGGTCGGCGCTCACCAGCCGGGATGCCACCGCCACTGCCAGGACCGCCCGAGGCTCACGCCAGTTGGCCCGAAGCGAGCGACGGGCCCATCGCAGCGTCTCTCGGCCCTGGTGCAGCGCCGCGTTCGAGAACGCGAGCTGCCCGTAGACCCTGCCGGCGCCTACCTTCGAGCCGGCGATGTCCGGATGGTGCTCGAGCATCCACTGGTGTGCAGCGATCTTGGTCTCCCAGCGCTGCGCGAAGAACGACGTCCGGCCCCAGAGCACGCGGACCAATGGTTCGTCGACCACGACGATCGGGTGCCTCAGGCTGGCGCGCAACAGGATGTCCCAGTCCTCGCACATGCTCCCCGGGGTGCGCTCGTCTACCAGACCGATCCGGTCGACCAGCGCGGCACGCCAGGCCAGAAACGTGGAGGAGTGCAGCATTGACATCCGGGACCGGAGAAGCTGCTCGTAGGTGACTGTGTCGGTGCCGGCCAGCCGGGTGCTCGTCGTGTCGCGGAACTCGACCTCGATCGCCGACGCGCAGAACTCGGCAGTCGGGACGGCGCGGAGGCGTGCCACCTGGGCGGTCAGCTTGCCGGAGAGCCAGACGTCGTCGTCGTCGCAGAACGCCACCAGGTCGGTGCCCAGAGCCAGGATGCCGGTGTTGCGAGCGCCGGAAAGGCCGGCAGAGCGGGTGTTGACGACCACCTCGACCGGTCGACGGGGGTCGGCCGACGCCACGTCCTGGTCGGGCTGGGACTGGTCGTGGACGACGATCGTGCGTACGACGCCCTCGTGGTCCTGGTCGACCACTGCGGCAATCGCCCGGCGGAGGAGCTCTGGGCGATCCCGGGTCGGGATGACGACGCCCACCGAGGGCGCGGGTGGCATTGCCATGGCGGAAGTGTGCAACGACCCGCGGGCGGGAGGCTATTCTCGGGCCCTCGTGATGCCGATCCGAGGGGGGCGAGGCATGCGCGGACCGCGCGGGTCCAGGTCGCCTGGGGTGCTGATCGTCGTGCAGAACCTGTCGGTTCCGCTGGATCGCCGGGTGTGGCAGGAGGCCCGATCGCTCGTCGCGGCCGGATACGTGGTGTCCGTCATCTGTCCACGGGGCGAGGACGAGCCGGCTTTCCGTCGGCTCGAGGGCGTCGACATCTACACCTACGCGCCTCCTCCCCAGGCCAGGGGCGTGCTCGGATTCGCCACGGAGTTCGCCTACTGCTGGCTCCGCGCGGCTCTCCTGTCGCTGAAGGTCGCACGCCGTGCGCGGTTCGACGTCCTGCAGGCGTGCAACCCGCCGGACACGTACTGGCTGCTCGGGCTGCTCCACAAGCTGCGGGGCAGGCGGTTCGTCTACGACCAGCACGACCTTTGTCCCGAGGTGTACGAGGCCAGGTTCGGCGCCCGCGGGCTGCTGTACAGGATGCTCCTGATGCTGGAGCGCGCGACATACCGCACGAGCGATGCCGTGATCGCAACCAACGAGTCGTACCGAGGGGTGGCGCTGCGTCGGGGCGGGCTGAAGAAGACCGACGTTGCGGTCGTCCGGAGCGCGCCCGATCCAGACGTCATGTACCGCGGTGAGCCCGTACCGGAGCTGCGTCACGGTCGAGCGCACCTGGTCTGTTATCTGGGGATCATGGGACCGCAGGACGGCGTGGACCGGCTGTTGGGTGCGATCGACGTGCTCGTCCACACGTTGGGGCGCACGGACGTCCACTTCGGCCTGCTGGGGTTCGGCGACTGTCTGGAGGAGCTTCGCGAGACCGTACGCCGCCGCGAGCTCGACGACGTGGTGACGTTCACCGGGCGCGCGGACGCCGGCGTGATCCACGAGTGGCTCTCTACCGCCGACCTGGGCGTCACGCCCGATCCGCCGAACCGGTTCAACGATCTCTCCACGATGAACAAGACGCTGGAGTACATGGCTCACGAGTTGCCCGTGGTGAGCTTCGCGCTCACCGAGAACTCCCGCTCGGCCGGGGAGGCCGGGCTCGTGGTCGACGACGACGACGAGGCACTTGCGACGGCGATCGCCGACTTGCTCGACGACCCAGACCGCCGCCGGGCCATGGGTAAGGTCGGCCGGGCGCGGATCGAGAGTCAGCTGTCCTGGCAGAGCCAGGTCGGTACGTACGTCGGCGTCTTCGACCGGCTCCTCGGCCGCTGAGTCCGGCGATCGCGTGATCTCCTGACGGAGCGACCGAACCTCCGGCAGGCTCGAGGCGGGCCTACCGTCGATGCTGAGCAATCTCGATCAAGTCAGGCGGCTCCAGCATCGGACAGAGTGGACGGCATGAGCCCGACAGATGTGTTCGCGACGTTCGTGGACGTGGTGGCCGACAGCCTCGACGACCCCGAGACCACAGCCGCTGACCTTGCTCGTCGGGCCGCCCGTCGAGGCGCGCCTGGCACGCTGGAACGCTCCACATACGGGGACAGATCGGGCGGTCGGGCAACGGTTGAGCGTGCCATCAACGGCGGCTGAACGTGCCACCTGGCCCACCCGGAGATCCTGCGGCGATCATGAACCCGATCGGCCGACTTGTCAGGTCGTACTGGCTCACGTCCGGCCTCGATGTGGTCAGCGGGCCTGACATGTGGGAGCGCCTTGATGAGTCAGGGTGCCGCGGCCGCATGCGTGCCCGCACCGGTAACGTCGTCCTCGGCAGGGTCACCTGCGGCCCATGTCCGAAATGATCCGCCGTGGTGTAATCGGCAGCACAGAGGCCTTTGGAGCCTTTAGTCCAGGTTCGAGTCCTGGCGGCGGAGCGATGGGCCCATGCCGTTTCCGCAACGCCGCGGAGGTATCGTCGGCGGCGGCCCTGCCACCGACGCCCAGGAGCTGTCCGCGTGACCGCACGCTTGGCCGCCGTCGTCGTCCTCGCTGCCGGCGAGGGCACCCGGATGAAGTCCGCTGTCCCCAAGGTCCTGCACGAGGTGGGTGGCCGCACCCTGATCGGCCACGCGGTCGCCGCGGCAGAGGCGCTCGAGCCCGAGCACCTCGTCGTCGTCGTCGGCCACGGTCGCGACCAGGTGACCGAGCACCTCGCAGCCGTCGCACCGCGCGTGACGACAGCCGTCCAGGACCGGCAGCTCGGTACCGGCCATGCGGTCGGCTGTGCGCTGGGCACGCTGCCTGAGCTCGCCGGCGTCGTGGTCGTCACGTATGGCGACGTCCCACTGCTTGCCAGCGGGACGATACGCGACCTGGTCGATCTCCACCTCGCGGACGGCAACGGGGTCACCGTGCTCACCGCAGAGGTCGAGAACCCAGCCGGATACGGCCGGATCGTGCGCGATGCTGATGGCGGCGTCCTCGGCATCGTCGAGGAGAAGGACGCTTCGGACGCCGTGCAGCGGATCCGCGAGATCAACTCGGGGATCTACGCATTCGACGCCGCGGTGCTGCGCGACGGCCTGGCCAGGCTGACCTCCGACAACGCGCAGGGCGAGCTCTACCTCACCGACCTGGTCGCGATGGCGCGCACCGACGGCCGCGGCGTCGGGGCCTACGGGACCGCCGACTCCTGGCAGACCGAGGGGGTCAACGACCGGGTTCAGCTCGCCGCCATCCGCCGCGAGCTCAACCGGCGCGTTCTCGACGGCTGGATGCGTGCGGGTGTCACCGTCGTCGACCCGGCGACGACCTGGGTCGACGTCACCGTCGAGCTCGACCGCGACGTCGTGCTGCGGCCGGGGGTTCAGCTCTGCGGCAGCACCCGAGTCGAGGGTGGCGCCGAGGTCGGACCCGACTCCACGATCACCGACTGTGCGATCGGTGCTGGCGCGAGCGTGGTCCGGACGCACGCGACCGGTGCCGACATCGGTCCGGAGTGCTCTGTCGGGCCGTTCACGTTCCTCCGCCCCGGCACCCGGCTGGCGCATGGGTCTAAGGCGGGTGCATACGTCGAGATCAAGGCGTCGAGCGTGGGCGAGGGGTCCAAGGTGCCGCACCTGTCCTACGTCGGCGACGCGGAGATCGGCGAAGGGAGCAACATCGGTGCCGCGGCGGTGGTCGTCAACTACGACGGCGTGGCGAAGCACCGGACCGTGGTCGGCGACCACGTGCGGATCGGCAGCGACACAATGCTGGTCGCCCCCGTCACCGTCGGCGACGGCGCCTACACCGCCGCCGGTTCGGTGATCACGAACGACGTTCCTCCGGGCGCGATGGCGGTCGCCCGTGGCCGCCAGCGCAACGTCGAGGGCTGGGTCGAGCGCAAGCGGCCCGGAACCACGTCCGCCGATGCGGCTGCCCGCGCGCAATCGGGGCAGACTGGGGACGAGGCCGCCGTCGAGGGGAGTGCGCAGTGACCGGGATCAAGGCGAGCGGCACCAAGACCCTGATGCTCTTCGCCGGCCGCGCATATCCCGAGCTCGCCACCGAGGTCGCCGGGCGGCTCGGCGTCGAGCTGATTCCCACGAAGGTCTTCAACTTCGCCAACGGCGAGATCTACGTCCGCTTCGAGGAGAGCATCCGGGGCTCGGACGCGTTCGTGCTCCAGAGCCATGCCACTCCGATCAACGAGTGGATCATGGAGCAGCTGATCATGGTTGATGCCCTGAAGCGAGCGTCGGCCAAGCGGATCACGGTGGTCATGCCCTTCTACGGCTACGCCCGCCAGGACAAGAAGCACCGTGGCCGGGAGCCGATCTCCGCCCGGCTGATCGCGGACCTGTTCAAGACCGCCGGTGCCGACCGGCTGATGGCCGTCGACCTGCACTCCGCCCAGATCCAGGGCTTCTTCGACGGCCCGGTCGACCACCTGTGGGCGCTGCCGATCCTGGCTAACTACGTCCAGATGACGTACGACTCCTCGAACATGACCGTGGTCTCGCCCGACGCTGGGAGGGTCCGGGTCGCCGACCTCTGGGCGGACAAGCTGGGCACGCCGCTGGCGATCATCCACAAGCGCCGCGACCCCAACGAGGCCAACCAGGTACGCGTCCACGAGGTGGTGGGCGCCGTCGAGGGCCGCACCTGCTTGCTGGTCGACGACATGATCGACACGGCGGCGACGATCACCCAGGCGGCCGACGCGCTGCTCGCCAGCGGTGCCTCCGATGTGCTGATCACGGCCACGCATGCCGTGCTGTCCGGCCCGGCCGTCGACCGGCTCAAGAACTCCCGGGTCCGCGAGGTCGTCGTCACCAACACGTTGCCGATACCCGACGACCGGCGCTTCGACAAGCTGACTGTCCTCTCGATCGCCCCGCTCATCGCGCGGGCGATCCACGAGGTCTTCGAGGACGGCTCCGTCACCAGCCTGTTCGACGGCAACGCCTGATCCCCACGTTGATCATGCAACTTCGGTGCGACACGCCGACCTGTTGAGGGACTCCCCGCAGGGGTTCTCGGCGTGTCGCGCAGAAGTTGCATGATCAACGCGGAGAGGCGGGTTCGCGCCACCCAACGGCGAGCGGGTACACTCCCGGGGTTGCCTCGGCGAGGGCGCCCCTGACGGCTCCGTGATCGACGCGGTGTGTCCGTCGGCGTGCGTCTCGCACCGAGCGCCCCTACGTCCGACCGCCACCGCCACCTCGAGGAGTCATCCCGTGTCCGACGTCAAGATCGCCGCCGAGCTGCGCACCGAGTTCGGCAAGGGCCCCGCGCGTCGCATCCGCCGCGCGGACAAAGTGCCCGCGGTGCTCTACGGCCACGGCACCGACCCACTGCACCTCACGCTGCCGGGCCACCAGACCATGCTCGCGCTCAAGACCCGCAACGTGCTGATCACGCTCGACATCGACGGCCGGAAGGATGAGCTGGCGCTGCCCAAGCACGTCCAGCGCGATCCGCTGAAGGGCAACATCGAGCACGTAGACCTCCTACTCGTCCGCCGCGGCGAGAAGGTCACGGTCGACGTCACCGTCGTCGTCGTGGGAGAGGCCGCTCCCGAGACACTGGTCAACCTCGAGAACACGACCGTGGCCCTGCAGGCCGAGGCCACCAACCTGCCCGATCGGATCGAGGTTTCCGTCGAGGGTCTCGAGGCCGGCACCCGGATCCATGCGAAAGACCTGCAGCTGCCCTCCGGAGCGACGCTGGAGGACGACGAGGACATGCTCGTCGTCAACGTCACGGTGGCGCCGACAGCCGAGGAGCTCGAGGTCGAGGGCGCCGGCGAGGTCGAGGAAGCCGCCGCCGAGGCTGCGCCGGAGGAGGGCGCCGAGGAGGCAGCCGCCGAGAGCGCGCCCGAGGCTGCGCCGTCCGAAGAGGCCTGAACGACCCGCGGGGCAAGGGCCGGGGTCGCCCGATGGCCGACGAGACGTGGCTCGTCGTCGGACTCGGCAACCCCGGCCCCTCGTATGCCGCCACCCGGCACAACGTCGGTCGTCTCGTGGTCGAGCTGCTCGCCGAGCGGGCGGGCGTGTCCTTCAAGACACACCGACGTGGACGGGCCGAGGTCGCGGCGGTCCGGCTCGGGGATATGCCGGGGATCCCGACGGTCCTCGCCGTCCCGCGGTCGTACATGAACGAGTCCGGCAGATCGGTTGCCAGCCTGCGCGACTTCTACAAGATCTCCCCGTCCCGGCTGGTCGTGGTACACGACGAGCTCGACTTGCCGTACGGCGTTCTGCGGGTCAAGGTGGGCGGCGGCGACAACGGGCACAACGGTCTGCGTTCAATCCGGGCGTCGCTGGGCACGGGCGACTTCTGCCGGGTCCGGATCGGGATCGGCCGGCCTCCGGGACGGATGGATCCTGCTGCGTTCGTGCTCAAGCCGTTCGCGGCGGCAGAGCGGGCGGACCTGCCGTCGCACGTCGACCGGGCCGCCGACGCCGTCGAGGCGCTGGTCGTCGACGGCCTCGAGTACGCGCAAAACCACTACAACGGGTGACCGGGATGATGCTCAGCGCTGTCCTCGAGGCGAAGCTTCGGCGACGTATCAACGACTGGACTGGCGTAATTGCATCGATGAGCTATAGTTGCGCACCACTCCTGCGGATGGGGGAGTTGTGCCGTAGTGAGGGCCTAGGACTCTGAGGGGGGCTCCATGGCCATAGTTGGGTCGTTGCGCGCCGGCAGTCGTGTCGGTGCGCTTCTGCGTGTCAAGACCGCGCCACACCAGCCCTGGTGGTATGTGGGTGCACTGGTCAGCGGCGACATCCTCGCGTCCGGCGCCGGGCTGGCGGCCGGCATCGTGGCGACACCTCCCGCGCAGCGATCGGCGGCGCTGCCGTTTGTCGGGATCGCGTTGATCGCATGGCCGATGCTGCTAGCCCTGCGCGGCGCGTACGGTCCGCGATCGCTAGGCGCCCGCGACGAGTACACCCGGGTAGGCCGGTGGGTCGTCGAGCTCGTCGCACTGCTCGCCGTGATCGCCCTGGTCATTGACCGCCCGGTGCCGCAAGCGGCCGCGATGGTCGCACTTCCGGTGGTGCTGCTCGGCTCCTTGCTCACCCGCTATCTCGTCCGTCGGCGGCTGCGCACGCTGCGCCGGCGTGGCCTGGCAGTGCGCAGGGTCCTCGCGCTGGGCACCGGTCCGGGAATCACCACCTTCCTCGAGCGGCTCTCGACCAACGTCGAACACGACATCGTGGTCGTCGGCGCTTGTGCCGAAGGCACGGGGCCAGTCGTCGAGGACGTGCCGGTCATCGCCCGGCTTCCCGACCCACGGGTGGGCGAAGGTGTCGTCTCCGACGACGAGGCCGTGCACGCCGTGCTCGCGGCGATGAGCCAGGTCGGCGCCGACACGGTATGTGTCACTGGCTGTTCGCTGTTCTCCGGCGACCGGATGCGCGCCTTGGGCTGGGCTCTGGCCGAGCGTGGCTCCAGCCTGGTGAGCGTCTCCGGGCTGGTCGAGGTAGCGACGCACCGCCTGCAGTTCGGTCGGGCCGGCAACGTGTCGTTGGTCCACGTGTACCCGGTGAAGGTGGCGGGCCTCCCGGCGATCTACAAGCACGCCTCCGACCGCGTGGTCGCGGCCGTCGGGTTGCTCGTGCTGCTCCCGGTGCTGGCCGGGATCGGCGCCCTCGTCCGGCTCACGAGCCCTGGTCCGGCGCTGTACCGCCAGACCCGCGTCGGGCTGTGCGGTCGCCAATTCACCATGTTGAAGTTCCGCACCATGCGGGTCGACGCCGAGGCGGTACGGCACGAGCTGATCGATGCGAACGAGCATGACGGGCACATGTTCAAGCTGCGACAGGACCCCCGGATCACCAAGGCTGGAGGCCTCCTCCGGCGGCTCTCGCTGGACGAGCTGCCGCAGCTGGTCAACGTCCTGCTCGGGGAGATGTCACTCGTCGGGCCGCGTCCGCCGCTGCCCGAGGAGGTCGCCGCGTACAATCCGGTCGAGCACCGCCGCCTGCTGGTCCGGCCCGGCATGACCGGCCTCTGGCAGGTGAGCGGGCGATCGGACCTGTCCTGGGAAGAGACCATGCGTCTCGACCTGCGCTACGTCGACAACTGGTCGCTCGGTCTCGACCTGAGCCTGCTCTGGCGCACCGGCCGGGTAGTCGTACGCGGTACCGGAGCCTATTGAGCGGCGGCAGAGTCCGCATCCTGGTCGGATTCGGCCGGAGGATCTGCCAATCCTGTGATACCTGACGAATGACGAGGAGACCCGTGGACGAGTACGCCGACGCACATCTCGCGCGCCGCCTCGCGACCGAGGCGGGAAGCGTGGTGGTCGGCGTGCGCAGGGCCTGGACGTGGTCGGGCGACGGTGATCAGCGCGTGCTGCGCGCGGCCGCGGACCAGGCGTCGGAGCAGTTCTTGGCCGCGCGGCTCGCCGCCGAGCGGCCCGACGACGCGGTGCTCAGCGAGGAGGCGGCGGACGATCTCCGGCGGCTGACGGCCGACCGGGTCTGGATCGTCGACCCGCTCGACGGCACCAGGGAGTTCGCCGAGGGCCGGTCCGACTGGGCGGTCCACGTCGCCCTGTGGCGCGACGGCGACCTGGTGGCGGGCGCGGTCGCGCTGCCCGACCGCGGGCCGACGCTCTGCACCGATCCGACGCCGACCCTGCCGGAGCGGAGCGATCGGCCGATCCGGATCGCGGTGAGCCGCAGCCGACCCCCGGCGCTGGTCGACCAGGTGGCTGGTGACCTCGGCGCCGAGCTGGTCCCGATGGGCTCTGCCGGCTACAAGGCGGCTTCGGTGATCTTCGGTGAGGTCGATGCGTATGTCCACGCCGGTGGCCAGTACGAATGGGACTCCGCCGCGCCGGTCGCCGTCGCACGCGCGGCCGGCCTGCACGCCAGCCGTCTCGACGGATCACCGCTGCGGTACAACATGCCCGAGCCGTATCTGCCAGACTTGCTGATCTGCCGGCCGGAGCTCGCCGACGCGCTCCTCGCGGCCGTCAACGACAACGTCTCCCTAGGACCGTTGCCATGAGCACCCCTGATTACCGGCTGACCCAACTCGACGTCCTCGAGGCCGAGGCGGTCCATGTCCTGCGCGAGGTGGCAGCCGAGTTCGAGCGGCCGGTGCTGCTCTTCTCCGGCGGCAAGGACTCCATCGTCATGCTTCGCCTCGCGGAGAAGGCGTTCTGGCCGGCCCGGATCCCGTTCGCGGTCATGCACGTCGACACCGGCCACAACTTCGCCGAGGTGCTGGAGTTTCGCGACCGGCGGGTCGACGATCTCGGTGTGCAGCTCGTCGTCGCCTCGGTGCAGGACGCCATCGACCGTGGCATGGTGCGCGAGGAGCCCAACGGTTCACGTAACCGGATCCAGACCCCGTCCTGCTGGAGGCGGTCGAGAAGTACCGCTTCACGGCGCTCTTCGGCGGTGCCCGCCGCGACGAGGAGAAGGCGCGGGCCAAGGAGCGGGTGTACTCCTTCCGCGACGAGTTCGGCCAGTGGGACCCGAAGAACCAACGACCCGAGCTCTGGAGCCTCTACAACGGCCGCATCCACCTCGGCGAGAGCATCCGGGTCTTCCCGCTGTCGAACTGGACCGAGCTCGACGTGTGGCAGTACATAGCCCGCGAGGGCATCGACGTGCCGTCCATCTACTTCGCCCACGAGCGTGAGGTGTTCGAGCGCGACGGCATGCTGTTCGCGGCGAACGATTTCTGCCGGCCGGGGGACGGCGAGTCCACCTTCGTCGAGAGGGTGCGCTACCGCACGGTCGGCGACGCGTCGCTCACCGCTGCGGTCAAGTCCGACGCCGACACGGTCGAGAAGATCATCGACGAGATCGCGTCCACCCGGGTCACCGAGCGGGGCGCCACCCGCGGCGACGATCGGGTCAGCGAAGCCGCCATGGAGGACCGCAAACGAGAGGGCTACTTCTAGATGGATCTGCTGCGGTTCGCCACGGCGGGGTCTGTCGACGACGGCAAGAGCACACTGATCGGCAGGCTTCTCTACGACTCGAAGGCGATTTTCACCGATCAGCTGGAGAGCGTGGAACGCACCAGCCGCGAGCGGGGGGACGAGTACACAGACCTGGCGCTGCTCACCGACGGCCTGCGGGCCGAGCGTGAGCAGGGCATCACGATCGATGTCGCGTACCGATACTTCGCCACCCCTCGGCGCAAGTTCATCATCGCCGACACGCCTGGACACATCCAATACACCCGCAACATGGTGACCGGCGCCTCGACGGCCGACCTCGCGATCGTGCTGGTCGACGCGCGCAAGGGCATGGTCGAGCAGAGCCGGCGGCACGCGTTCCTCGTCTCACTGCTCCGGGTTCCCCACCTCGTGCTCGCGGTGAACAAGATGGACCTGGTCGACTGGTCGCAGCGCGTGTTCGACCGGATCGCCGCCGAGTTCACGAACTTCGCGACCAAGCTGGAGATCCCGGACCTGACGATCGTGCCGATCTCGGCGCTGCACGGCGACAACATCGTCACCCGGTCGGAGAACATGACCTGGTACGACGGGCCGTCGCTACTACACCACCTCGAGCACGTCCATATCGCCAGCGACCGCAACCTGGTCGACGTCCGGTTCCCGGTGCAATACGTCATCCGCCCGCAGTCGCGTCAGCACGTCGACTATCGGGGCTACGCCGGCCAGGTCGCCGGTGGCGTCCTCAAGGCGGGCGACGAGGTCATGGTGCTTCCGAGCGGCCTCACGACCCGGATCGCCGGGATCTCGACGGCGGACGGCCCGGTCGACGAGGCGTTCCCCCCGATGTCGGTGACGATCCGGCTCGAGGACGAGCTCGACATCTCCCGCGGCGACATGATCTGCCGCCCGCACAACCAGCCGGCGATCGCCCAGGATCTCGACGCCATGGTCTGCTGGATGGCAGACGAGCCATTGCGGCCCGGCGCCAAACTCGCGCTCAAGCACACGACCCGCTCCGTGCGCACCTTGGTGAAGGAGCTCCAGTACCGGCTCGACGTCAACACCCTGCACCGCGACGAGTCCGCCGACCGGTTGGGCCTCAACGACATCGGCCGGGTGCGGTTACGGACCACGGCGCCTCTGCTCTGCGACGAGTACCGGCGCAACCGGTCGACCGGCGGCTTCATCCTCGTCGACGAGTCGACGAACCGCACCGTCGGCGCGGGCATGATCACCGAGGCGAGCTAGTCGAGGGCACGCTCGACGCCGGGCACGAAGGACTTACCGGTGAGTTTCGCTGGTTCGATCGGTCTGTAGGAGCAGGCGCGCGTCGCGAGGGCCCTCGGCTGCTGGAGCGGCTTCGCCAGCGAGCCTGAGCTCGATGCCGAGGTACCGACGTTGGTGAGGAGACGCCAATGGCGAGCGTGATCGCCGGGATGACGATGTCAGTCGACGGGTTCGTCGCTGATCGGAATGGCAGCGCCGCCCGTCTCTATCCCGATCTTTCGGCGCTTCGGGGCACGGCGTACATGACCGCGGCGGTGGAAGAGACCGGTGCGGTCCTCATGGGGAAGAGGACGTTCGAGATGGGGACCCTGACTCGTATGTCGGCAGTTACGAGTTTCAGGTGTGCCGGTGCTGTTGGGTGGCGGCCTCCGGTTGCTCGAGGACATCGATCCCGAACGTGTTCTGCTGGAGAAGATCGACGTCCAGGAGGTCGGGGCGAGAACGAGCCTCGGATTCCACGTTGTGACGAAGGCGTAAGATCACCGCTGCTGGACGGGGCTGTTCCCGAGCATTCGTCGTCCTCCAGCTGGATGGGCGGCCGATGGCCGCTTTCGTCACCGCGAATCCGCCACGTACGGGTCCCACCACCCGTCCTGCGGCTCCGTCTGCTCGACGACGTCGACCCACATGCCGGACGGGTCGATCACTCCGAATCGTCTCTGGCCCCAGGGCTCGTCCGTCAGTGGCAGGTCGCAGCGAAGGCCGATGCCCAGAAGGTGCTCGTAATCCGCGCGGGCATCCACTACCTGCAGGGTGAGGAAGGAGCCATCGCCCCGATGTGCCGCCGGATCCGGCGGTGATGACGGGTGCTCGGGGTGCATGAACGCGATCGACACCGGTCGATCGCCTCCCGAGCTCATCAGCACGAACCAGGAGGACTCGAACACCGGCTCGAAGGCGAAGTAGTGGCGATAGAAGTCGCGGCACTCGCTCAGCGACTCTGTGATGACCACGATGTAGGAGTCCAGAGGTTGCAAGCTGCTGCCCTCATGCTCGTCGCGGGGTGTGCGGTCCAAGGGCCGTGCTGGCCCAAAGGGTCAGGCTAGCCCCGTGCAGACGATCCGTTGCGCACGAATTCGAGCGGGTAGTCGTAGCGCCTGAGCATCGGCCAGGTCATGCCGGAGACGAGCAGGCGCCGGCCGGACGACATCTCCACACGCCACCGGTCGTCGAGGCGCACCTCGACCCGGCCCGAGTCGAAGCGCACCGGGTTGCCGGAGACCGTGTGGCTGGGCCGGAGGTCAAGCCAGCCTTCGCCGATGGTGCCGGCGCGGAACCGGTCCGGGTCGAGTCCGGCGAACTCCACGACCCGGCGCAGGCTGCCCGCCGGGTCGGCGGCGAAGTCCTCGTAACGGGAGAGCTGCCACGGCACACCGCGCCGGCGCAGCAACGGCACGACGGCGTTGTGGAGATCCCACTGAACCGCGATCTTGCTCGGATGGAACGTCGGCATCCGGTCGTCCGGTTTCTGTGACTCCGGCCGGCGGATCGCCCTCGACCAGGAATGGGCGACGGCGCGGGCATCGCGCACGCAGTGCAGTACCCGCAGGTCGTAGCCGGGCAGGTGGCTGAGGCAGAACGCGAGAGAGATCTGCTTGCTGCTGTCGACGACCGTTGCGGCGCCCGTCATGGCGGCCGCGGTCAAATGGATCCGCTGGAAGTAGCCGGCGTACTCCCGGACCAGTGCACCCGTGCGGCCGCGCAGGCGTTTGCGTGCCGTCCTCGGCAGGTCGCGGACGTGGTCGACCTGGTCGCGCAGGGCGAGGACGCGTTCGGGATCGACGTTCGCCCAGCCGCCGAAAGCCCGCTCGCCGATCTCCTGCCAGAACGTGCAGGACGAGAAGGGCTCGCCGCAGCCGCACCGCTCGTCGAGCATCAGGCCGCGCTTCCACAGGTGCAGGGTCTCGCCGAGGATGACCATGTCGCGGTGCTGGCCCAGCGCCTGCTCCAGTACCGTGGTGCCGCTGCGCCCCATGCCGGCGATGAACAGGACCCGGTCAGCCACGGTTCTCCCTGACCAGTGCCGGCATGCCCGGTTCGCCCGGGACGTCCACGGTGGGCCTGCGGCGCAGCGCGGCCGCGAATGAGTCGAGCGCGAGGACGGCACGCGAGCGGACGACCGCCGCGGCGAGCCCGGCGGAGCACACCAGCACGGCCGTCACACGCCACGCCAGCCCGACCTCGAGCCACGCCAGAAGCGGCGGCACCACCCCTAGTGACGCAGCGCAGAGGAGCATGGCGCGCCTGGTCTCCGGACCGTACGGATGAAGGCCGAAGGCGGCCCTCAACTGGACGAGCGGGACGATGTTCTTGACGATGATCGCGGCGGCCCAGCCGATCGCCGCGCCGAGGATCCCGTACGGCGGAATCAGCAGGAGATCCATGACCACCATGGTCGCGAGAGCGCTGACACTGTTGGCCAGTGACCACACGGTCTTGCCCGCCATGTTGAGCATTTCGTCGACCATTCCGCAGGCAGTCGCGACGAGCATCGCGAGCGCCAGCACGACGACGACGCTGGCGCCCTGTTCGTAGCCGTCGCCGAAGACGCCGACCACCTCGGACGGGAAGGCCAGGCAGAGCATGTACAGAGGCCAGGTCAGCAGGATCAGCCACGCCGTCCCCACCTGGTAGAGCCGGCCCGCGCCGGCACGGTCGTCGACCGCCATCAGGGCAGCCAGCCGCGGCTGGACCGCGAACGCCAGTGCCTGGTTGCCGAGCTGTCCCACGACGAGGAACCGGGTGGCGGCCGTGTAGATGGCCGCGTCGGCCGGCCCTCGTAGAGCGGCGACGAGGATGATGTCCATGCGCTGGAGGGCGAGCAGTGCCAGGGTGCTAACCGAGCGTGGCGCCGTGTAGCGCCAGAACTCCGACGAGGTCAGGGCCGGCCGGTCCGGGTCGCCGGATCGCGTGGCGACGTCAAGGCCAAGGCCGCGGCGGCGCCAGAGATGCCCGAGCCAGAGCACGGCGACGACCGCGGCGGCGACATACGGCACCGCCCACGCCAGCGCGAGCAGATCCGGCGCCGAGATCGCGATGACGACCACAGTGAGCAGAACCTGGACCAGTGGCCGGGACACCTTGTCGACGACGACCGTTGCGCGCATGTTGCCCAGGCCACGGGTGGCGGCGAGCACGGCGTCACCGAGAGCCGCCAGCGGGAGGAACGCGGCCAGGCCGCGCAGGTATCCGATGGCCGCTTCAGGGTTGTCGCCTCCCACCAAGCGACCCAGCGGCTCGGCCGCAGCCAGCATCAGCAGGGCGAGCGCAACACCGACGACGACGACCGGACCGAGGGCGAGGCGTAGGCAGCGGCCGAGCTGGTCGGAGCGGTCGAGCGCACGAAGCCGGGCGAACCAGTAGACCAGCCCGGTCGTCGTGCCGAGACGCGCGATCGTCGCGGCGATCAGGAACAGGGACGTCGCGGCGAACAATGAGCCTGCCCGCTCGGGTGAGACCTTCTGGGTGACGATCAGGATGAGCAGGACATTGGCGACCGCCGCGACGATCGCCCCGGCCAGGTTGAGGGCTCCGCCGCGGGCCACGCCGCGCAGTCGCTCGGCGTGGCCGTCGTCGTCCGCCGCCGTCATCGGCGCCACGACGGTGTCTTGCCCAGCCAGGCGGCGAGCCTGGCGTCGTACGGCTCGAAGTGTGCGGTCAGCCGGTCGCGCAGCGGGAGGGGCATCGGGGAGCGGGGGCGGGCGTTGTGGCGGTCGAACGTCACGGAGCCCGGTGCGACCTGGGGGAGTCCGAGGAAGTCCAGCACCGCCTCGTACTCGGGCTCCGGCGTCGTGAAGAAGTCGTGACAGTCGATGACATGCAACCGGTGGCGGCCGACCATCTCCTCCAACCGCTCGATCTGGTCGATGTAGTGGCCACGCGCGACGTAGGCATTGTGCTGGTGAGCGTGACTGAGCGCGTAAGGGCTGGCGCGCAGGTGCTCGTCCTCGCCGGCGAGCCGCTCCTGCTCGAGTTCGAGAGCCTTCTCGAACGGCTGGTCCTCGAAGCCGCGGGCCAGCTCGTGTGCGTGCGCGGAATAGGCGCGCTCGACCGGGTCGCGAACCAATGCGATCAGCCGCACGCCAGGCAGGTCATGGGCGATCCGCTCGCCGGCAAGCGGATGGAACATGTAGTACGGGCTCGACTCGAAGGTCGCAACCGGATGGCCGGCCCGCGCGGCCACGAGGCTGGCCGTCGCAGCGAGCGGAAAATGGGCGCGGTACCACTGCGGGCCGCGGTCGTAGTCCGTGTCGAAGTAGTGGATGCCCTTGCGCAACGGTGGCCGAAGCACCGCCGGGTGCTGGACGAGCGCGCGGTAGAGCGAGGTCGTCCCGCAGCGCTGCGCGCCGACGATGAGAAAGGACGGCCGCATCCGCGCCGGCGCCGTCGCCCGCCCCCACGCGAACGACGCCTTCATGGCCACGGACCGCGGGAGCCGTCCGGACGTCACGCTCGGGCTCATGGACCATCCCTCCCCGTGGACTGCCTCGCGTGCCCTTCACCGAACGTGGTGAGCGCGGGAAGCAGCCAGTCCTCGATCCGGCCGAGGCGTGGTCCCGCCACGTCCTGGCCGTCTGCCACGTAGCGGGAACCGATCTCGAGCAGATACGCCGACGTGACAGCGGCAGCACTGGCCGGCTCCACTCCGTAAGGTGCCAGAACCCTGGCAGCGCTACCGGCCAACCAGGGCGCGATCTCCCGGATCCTCCGACCGACGGCTCCCTCCTGGACGTGATGGTGCAAAGCGTCGTAACCGACCGGGACCCCCTGCGCGAACCGCTCCCAGTCCCAGGCGAGCACCGCATCAGGGGTCGCTACGACGTTCCACGGCGTCCAGTCCCCGTGCCACGTCCCGACGTCCACGACCCTCGTCCCGAACTGCCGCTCGACCTCCGCCGCATGATGGCGGAGCACGCCGGCGCGAGGTCCGGACAGGTCCGCGAGAGTCCGCGACATCCGGTGCCAGGCCGGCGAGCTCGCGAGCTCGCAGCGTCCGGCGTGGATCGCCGCGATCTCTCGGCCCGCCGCGATCAGCCGATCGGGGGCCACCGGCCGCGCGCGAGCGGTGGGTAGCGCGGACTGGACGAGCAGATCCACACCGTTCCACCGCCCGCCGTGGAGCAGATGGGGGACCGTGACCGACGTCAGCATCGCGTCGGCGAGCCGACGCAGCGCCCCCGCCTCGTGGCGCACGAGCACCCGGGGAAGGTCGTCGAGGCCGACTTTCGCATAGGCGATCACCTCGCCGTCCGGCCGCAGCACCGCCAGCACGGGCTTCCGGTTCGCCCGTGGTGGCCCGATCGACATGGCGACATGAACCGGTGTCCCGAGCAGGTCGGCGAGGTAGGCGTCGATGCCACCGGCTCCGACGGTGAACCCGTGGCGTCGGGCCAGCAGGCTGCCCGCGCCGACGCGCAAGCCGGCAGCGACGACCTCGCGGCGCAGTATCGAGCGCACCGACCGGTCCGATGTGAGCGCCCGCACGGCGCGCGCCGAGACCCGGGCGGGTGCCGGTCTGACGAGGAGCCGCGGAGCAGCGCGGGACGGCAGCGCCAGCATGGTAGTCGGGAGTCCACCGTCGGCCGGCCAGAGGTGGCTGAGCGCCCGCTCGACGTACGCGGCCTCGTCCGGAGCGCCGACGGCGATGTCCCGCGCCACACTCACGGGGCGACCCCGGCTTGTTGGTTGCGCCACAGCGCGGCCCAACTGGTGAACGCGACCGCCAGCGGGACGACGAGCGAGGGGTAGACGAACATGCACCAGAGCATCAGCACCAGTCCCGCGTGCGCGGCCAGCCCGATGGGTGTCGTGTCCCGCCTGAACCGCCAGACGAGCATCGCGAAGGTGCCCACGTAGAGGACCGCGCCGACGTAACCCCGGCCGACGATCTCGGACCACAGCTGGCCGTTGATGCCGATGGGGATGTTGCCGCAGTTCGGGCACTCAGGCGTCTTGCCGACCGCGATGGACTCAGCGGAGCCGTACGTGGTCCTCGTGCTCCCGAACCCGAGCACCGGGCTCTGGGCGCCCAGTTCGAGTGCTTTCTCGGTCGAGAATTCTCGGATGTTGTCGCTGCGCCCGTTCTCGAGACGTTGCTCGATCAGCGCGCCCAGCGGCGACAGCGCGATCACCGCTCCCGCCAGCAACGTCACCATCACGGCGCCGACCGTGACCATCAACCGGCCCTGGAGGAACTGCCGGATCACGATGTACGCGACCAGCAGGGCGATCGCCACCCACATGCCCCGGTTCATGGACGCAATGGCCGGAACCATGGCCGCGGCGATGAACGCGACACCTGCCAGCCGTCGCCACCCACGGGCGTAGACGACGAACCCGACCACGAACCACGGCAGGAGCAGCGCGAATGCGTGGCCCCACGCGTTGGTGTAACCGAAGGGTGCCGCGGGTCGAGGAGCCTCATACCCGAGGAAGTCCTGGACCTGTGCCGCGATCGGGTGGACGAAGCTGAGGACGAACTTGTCCGAACGGAGTCCTCCCGGTAACAGAATCTCCAGTGGCGAGGTGAACTCGAAGAGTGGGGCGAACATGCCCAGGTAGCCGCCGAGGGCCACCCACAGGAATCCGGAGCCGAGAACGCGGGCGAGCTTGCGCTGCGGATAGCGGATCAGGTCGAGGTTGCCGGCATAGACCAGCACGACCGCGGCAGCGGCGAAGGATCCCAGCCGATAGGCGGCCGGTATCAGCCGCTCCGAGGCCGATCCGGGCAGCGTCCCGGGCGGGTCGGCGCCCAGCATGGACAACGAGGCCAGGACCCACACCACGAACACGGCCCAGATCAGGAAGCCGCGTGGGAAGCGCACCGAGGCTCCGCTGCGGACGAGCTGCCAGGCCATGGGCACGGCCAGCACGATGACGGCGAGCTCGCCGAGCCCCAGTGCCCACCAGATGCCGAGGCCGCCGAACATGATCGTCAAGGGCCAGCCGTAGGGCAGTGAGAAAAAAGGTCGGCGCCGTACGGCCGGCTCGGCGGCGGAGGGTGTGGTCGGAGGAGCGTGGACTACAGGTTCGAGTACTGCGCTCATCGACTGCTCACCCCCAATCGCTGTCCCCCGCCCCGCCCACGGGGACCGCTGTGCCTACGTCGTGTCAGTATCCGTGCCGAACACCGGAGGCCTCGTGCCGGCCGCGCATATCGCTCGCGGCGTCATCCGAGTACGGGCTTGACTCGTCTGCCGTGTCCGCGTACGAACTCACCGGCTCCTCGTCCGTCCCCGGTACGGCGTCGGCGTCGTGATCGTCGTCGCGACCGTCCATGAGTCTGCCGAGTGGGACGAGCTCGGTGCTGGTGTCGTCGAGGTCTGCCTGATCAGCGTTCGCCGCGGCTGTCTCCTCGGTGGCATCGGTCGGGGCGACCTCGGCGGCGGCGACCTGGTCGCCGTGCCGGTGCTGGAACCTGTACTTGAGGGAACGGAACGTGGCGATCGGGCGCGGCGGGTAGTCGACGACGACGAGGCCGACCGACGGCGCGCCGACCTGCGTGGTCCGCTGGACCGACGCAACAAGATCGGGACGGCGCGAGCGACGGCGCACCGCCACATGGATCACGCCGTCGGCCAGTGTGGCGATCGTCTGGGAAGAGGCGACGTCATCGTGCGGTGCGACGACGAGCACCAGGTCGACGAGCCGGCGAAGGTCGTTGAACGTCGAGCTGGCGACCGGGCTGGCGAGCAGATGGTGCAGCAGGTCGGGACGGGTGCCAGGACCGATCCGGACGTAGTCGGCCTGTAGTACTGCGCTCGACGACCCGTCCCAGGCCACCAGGCCGGCCAGCGTCCAGTCGCCGCTCGCGAGTACGTCGGAGAGCCCTGGCTCGTCGCTCGGCTCCGTGGCCACGCCGGCCGAGGGTGCGTCGACCAGGACGACCCGGCGCCCGGTAGCTGCGAGGCGTTCTGCGAGGTTGGACGCGACCGTCGCGACCGGAACACCGTGGTCGGCTCCGGTGACGAGCAGGACCCGGTGCCGGCCGGCGGTCGACACCACCACGTTGCGCAACCGCTCGTATGCCGTGCGCTCGACCGTCGCGTCCGCGCCCCATACGGTCGTCGGCGGCACTCTGCCGATGATTCGCAGCCCGGTGTCGCCGGTCGCATCCTCCAACGACAGTAGCCGCCGGTCGGTGCGCTCACGCATGAGGAGCAGGCCGACGCCGATGAGCAGGCCGAGCATGAGCGCGCTGCCGTATATCAAGGCCTTGCCCGGCCCGCTCGGCGCCTCGGGCACGATCGCCGGGTTGATGATCCGCCCGGGACGGTCGTCGAGGGCGGCGAGGTCCTGAAGCTGCTCGTTGAGGATGACGATCCGCTGGGTGAACAGGCTGCGCTGGGATTCGACGGTCGCGAGCTCGGGTGAGTCCGCATCGAGTCCAGCGAGCTGTTCGACCACCTCCTGCAGGCTCGTGCTGGCCGTCGTGATCTGCGCCTGCACCTCTTCGCTTCTCGCGTCGACGTCGGCCTTGGCGATCTCGGACCGGCTGTCGAGGTAGGCCTGCGAGAAGGCCTGGGCGCCTTCCTGTGCGGCCTGCGGCGTCTCGGCCTCGAACGCGATGGTCAGCACCTGGCTGTTCGGCGGCACGGTGACGCTGACCTGGTCGACCAGCTCGGTCAGCGGCAGCCGGCTGCCGATCGCCTCCTGCGCCCGGGTCGCGACCTCGGCCGACTTCACCAGCTGGGCCTCGGTGTCGAGATTGATCTCTCCCGAGGTCCGGCCGTTGGCCAGCGACGTCGTCAGGACGCCCATGGGCTCGACCAGGACGCTGGCCTCCGAGACGTACGCCGGGCGTAGCTGGTCGCTGACGACGTACCCGGCGCCGAGGCCGAGAAGCAGGCCGAACACGACCCAGCCCCACCGCCGCCGCAGCATGGCTGCGTAGTCGGACAAGCCGTAGGACGCAGGCGCCTGGCCAGGAACCTCCGACATCAACTGCCTTTCCCCTGGGCGCGTCATGCGCGCACGTCTCGAACGTCCTGCCGCATAAGGGTACGCTGTGGGCCAACCGGTTGCCCCGTTGCGGGCAGGCCGGGTCATGACGCATGATCTGGGGATCGCACGTCGGGGCGACGTGCGTGGGGGGTCAATCAACGAGAGGTCGTGAGACCTCTAGGGGTGGGATCGATGAGACGACGCATGGTCTGGGCGCTGCTGTGCGCCTCCACGGTGCTGGCCGCCGGGCTGACGACGGCGCCGGCGGTGGGCGCGGAGCCCCCGGGCCGGCTGGTCGGCGCGGTGCCCGCGGTCGCTACGCCTGAGGTGCGCGACGGCACCGTCCTCGCGTTCGTGCAGATCGGCGACACGATGGTGGCCGGCGGCGACTTCACCACGATCGCGCCCCGGGGTGGCAGCCCACTCGCTCAGCGCGGCGTGTTCGCCTTCGACGCCACGACCGGTGCGCTGCGAGACGGCTTCCGGCCCGTTCTCGACGGCGCGGTCGAGGCCCTGCTTCCCGGACCGCTGCCGAATACGGTCTACGCCGCCGGGTCGTTCAAGACGGTCAACGGCGCCAACCGCAAGAGCCTGGCGGTGCTCGACGTCACCACCGGCCAGGTGGTCACGAGCTTCGCTCAGCAGTTCATGAACGGGATCGTGCGTGACATCGAGGTGCGCGGCGACCGCCTGCTTCTCGGCGGAACGTTCACAACCGTCAACGGCCAGCCCCGCGGCGGCCTCGCGTCAGTCAGCGCAGCAGGCGGCGTCCTCGACGGCTTCCTCGCCGTCAACCTCACCGAGCACCACAACTGGAACGGTACGGGGGCCAACGCCGCGATCGGCGCGATGGCCACGGCGCTGTCTCCGGACGGCTCGCGTCTGGTCGTCATCGGCAACTTCAAGAGGGCCGACGGCCTCGACCACGACCAGGCTGTGGCGATCAACCTGACCGGGCCGACCGCCGTCGTCGACACCAGCTGGCACACCAACCGGTACGACGACCGCTGCGCCGCCAACGCGTTCGACAGCTGGGTCCGCGACGTCCAATACTCGCCGGACGGCAGCTACTTCGTGATCGTGACCACCGGCGCCCCGTTCTTGGGGACGCTCTGCGACACGACCGCCCGATGGAATACGTCGGCATCCGGCACCAGCCTCCAGCCCGCGTGGGTCGACTACACCGGCGGCGACACTCTGCTGTCGGTCGAGATCGCCGACGGCGTGATCTACACCGGCGGGCACCAGCGCTGGCACAACAACCCGCAGGGCCGCGACAATGCGCGCACCGGCGCGGTTCCGCGGCCGGGCATCGCGGCGCTGTCACCCGAGAACGGCACGCCGTTCTCCTGGAACCCCGGCCGCAACCCGCGGGGAGACGGCGCGTCGGTCGTCTATGCCAGCGCGACAGGGCTGTGGGTGGGCAGCGACACCGAGTGGATCGGCGACTTCGACTACTTCCGCCCGCGGATCGCCTTCTTCCCCTTCTCGCAGGGTGTCGACCTGCCCACGACCTCGGCCTGGAGTCTGCCGGCGAACGTGTACCAGGCGGGCCCGCTGTCGGGTGCGACGACGTCGATGGTGCGCCGCTACTGGACCGGTTCGGCGGTCGAGCAGACCGCTACCGTGGGCGGCGGCGTCGACTGGACGAATGTGCGCGGGGCGTTCGCCGTGGACGGCACGCTCTTCCACGGCTGGTCCGACGGCAAGTTCTACCGCCGACCCTTCGACGGGGTGACCGCCGGGGCGGCCACGCTCGTCGATCCGTACAACGACCCGTACTGGAGCAATGTCGACACGGGCTCCGGACAGACGTTCCGCGGTGTCGTCCCGAACCTGTTCGGGACGGAGATGACCACGGTGACCGGCATGTACTACCGCTCCGGGCGCATCTACTACACCGTGTCGGGCCAATCCGCGCTGTGGTCGCGGCCGTTCAACACCGAGAGCGGGATCATCGGCGGCGAGCGGACGCAGCTAGCGGGCATCTCGATGCCGGCCGACCTGCGCGGCATGTTCGTGGCGGGTGACACGCTGTACTACGCGCGCTCCGACGGCACGCTGCGGGCGGCACCGATGTCCGGGGTCACACCAAACCTCGGCGCCGCGACCTTCGTCGGCGGCCCACCTTTCGACGGGATCAACTGGAGTGCTCGCGCTCTGCTCGTCGGGCCCGGACCCGACCCGTCCCCGAACCAACTGCCGACGGCGTCGTTCACCTCATCCTGCACGCTGCTGGAGTGCTCGCTCGACGGGTCCTCGTCGAGTGATGCGGACGGGACGATCACCGGCTACGGATGGGACTTCGGCGACGGCACCACAGGCAGCGGTGCCACGACCACGCACACGTTCCCCTTCACCGGCACCTATCAGGTGACGCTGGAGGTCACCGACAACGAGGGCGGGACCGGGACGGTCAGCCATGACGTGAGCGTCGACGACGGCCAGACGGCGGTCACGTTCCGCGATGGAGCGAGCGCAGCTCTGACGACGGCGTCGCCGTCGGTCACGGTCCCGGCCTCGGTGCAGAGCGGCGACGGGCTGCTGCTGTTCGTCAGCGTGAACAAGGCGGCGACGGTGACGGCCACCACGCCAGCGGGCTGGGCGGCTGTCGGGCAACGGGAGTCGGGCACGATGACCACCCGCCTCTATCAGCGAGTGGCCACCGGCGCCGACGCCGGATCCGTGGTCGGCACCACGCTCAGCGAGCTGTCAAAGGTCGACCTCCAGGTGCTGGCGTACGACGGGACGTCGGGGACGGCACCCGTGGCGCAGTTCGCCAGCGCCGCCGACACGGTGGCCGGTTCGTCGCACACGACCCCGACGCTGACCGCCACGGCCGACCCGTCGTGGGTCGTCAGCTACTGGGCCGACAAGTCCAGTGTCGTCACCGGCTGGACACCTCCGGCCGGGCAGACCCAGCGTGGTCTCTCCCTCGGCACCGGCACCGGCTACATCACCTCACTCGCCACCGACGCGGGTGCACCGGTGCCGTCGGGCTCGACGGTCGGCGGGCTGACCGCCACCACGACAGGAGGGGCCGGGTCGAAGGCGACCGATGTGGACGCTGGTGCTCGCGCCGGAGTAGGAGTCGGCGGGTCACTTACCGGGACAAGTCCGGGCAGCTTGGCGAGCTGTCCGTGGTGGTGACTTGCCCATGCCCAGGGGTCCCGCTACGGTCCCCCGGAGTGCCGGTCGGGCTCGAACGGGTGGAAGCAACCGGGCGGCGGAGGATCGGAGAGGTGAATGTCGGGTCGGTACGCCGCACCCAGAGGCGCCTGGCCGAGACGACGAAGAGCAAAGTTCGCAGCCGCTGCCGTTGCTGTCGCGACGCTGCTGGTGCTGCCGGCGTCGGCCGCGGGGCCGGGATTTCTCCCCGGGGTGGGGCGCATGGGCGAGCCCGGCGCGCAGAGCTTGACGGTGACGCCTGTCGCCGACACCTACGCTGACTCGCTCGCGCAGGACAGGAACTTCGGCGAGCGGACGCTGCTGCGGCTCAACCAGGAGCGGAAGTACACGCGCATCATCTACCTCGCGTTCGAGGTCGCGGGCATCCCCGACGACGCCGAGGACGTTCGTGCGACGCTGGCGCTCTCGCCAACGGTGTCCCGCTCGTTCGCCGTGCGAGCCAGCCTCACAGACCCCTTCGACGAGGCCGCGCTGACCTGGAGGGACCGGCCGCCGGTCGGCGAGATGCTCGCCGAGACCGATCCGCCGGAGGTCGGACGCCCGGTGGTGCTCGACGTCACCGACGCGGTCGACGGCAACGGTGGCGTCAACCTCGCACTGACGGCTGCCGGCCCGATCCAGGCCTCGACCTGGTTCCCGTCCAGCGAGGCGGCTCTCGACCTGCCCGAGCTCGAAGTCACCTGGACCGGTGCGCCGACGGAGCCGGAGCCGACGCCGACCCCCACGCCGGAGCCGACTCCGACCCCCACGCCGCAGCCGACGGCGCCCACACCGACACCGACGCCGTCGAGCCCGGCCAAGCCGCCGCCGCCTGCTGGCGGGTCCGGCGGAGAGGACCCGATGCTCGTCGGGTCGACGGTCTGGTACCACGACGGCCGCACCAGCATCCCCGAGGAGCTCGAGTACCTGGAGAGCCGGGTCGGACGACTGGAGATCCGGCGGGTCTACGACTCGGGCTTCGACCGGGACTTCACGAACCGGGCCGGGCTCGACATCGGCAAGCGGACGACCCACTACTCGTTCAAGCCCGACATGTCCGCGCTCGCCCGCGGTGCACTCGACGCCGACATCCGGGCGCTCCTGGACTCGATCCCCGCCGGGCACCCGACGATCTTGACGGTCTGGCACGAACCGGAGAACGACTTCCAGAGCGATGCCCAGAAGGCCGACTACCGAAAGGGGTGGCAGCGCTTCGCTCAGCTGGTCAAGGCGCAGGACCGCCCGGAGCTGTCGACCTCGTGGGTCATGATGGCGTACTCGTTCCGGGCCATGTCCGGACGCGAACCGATGGACTGGTGGCCCGGCGACGGCGTCGTCGACATCGTCGGTATCGACACCTACAACGAGGGCTCGCTCAAGCAGTCCGAGTGGGACTCGCCCGGTCGCGAGTTCGGTCAGCCGGCCCCCGGTGATGCCGCGATGAGGGGCGGCTTCGTCGACGGCGGAATCCTCGCTTTTCTGCAGCGTCATGACGCGAAGCTGGGCATCGCGGAGTTCGGGTCGCTGGAGAACACCACGGGAATCACCGCGGACTGGACCGACACCCCCACGAAGGCGGAGTGGATCCGGCAGGCGGTCGAGTACTACCACTCGCTTGGTGCGATCTACGTCGAGTACTTCCATGCGGGGCCCTACCGCGGGCCATGGTGGCTCGACAACGACTCCGACGAGCCGCTCGAGATGTACCGGGAGCTCATCGAGCGCTTCTGACCTGGTGGCGCGTTCCGCTGGACAGGGAACATCCGTTCGGGCACCATGAGCCGTCACTCGTGGTTGACACGGGTAGCGCCGGGGCGGGCGCCAAAGGGTGGGGGGCCACTGTGAGTCGAGCACGCGTACGCGTGGTGTCTGTTGTCGTGGCGGCGATCTCGGTCGTCGCGTCGGGCCTGATGGCCGCGACGAGCGCGACTGCCGTCAACACGCCACATGACCGGGTCGTCAACCCGGCGCCGGCTGCCAGCACGCCGTGGGCCAACGACGGTCGCGTTTTCGCGATCGTCCAGGTCGGCAACACGGTGATCGCCGGCGGAAGCTTCACGTCGGTCAGCGGGCCCGGCGGCTCGCCCACGCTCAGCCGCAACCGGATCATGGCATTCAACGCCACGACCGGGGCGATCCTGTCGACGTTCAACCCCACGCTCAACGGCGACGTCAACGCGCTGCTGCCGGGTCCGGTCGCCAACAGCGTGCTTGTCGGCGGCGCGTTCACGACGGTGAACGGAGTGGCGTCGCGCGGGCTCACCCTGCTGGACGCCACGACGGGTGCACGGATCACATCGTTCGCGGTGCCGTCGATGAACGGCATCGTCAACGACATGGCGAGCAACGCGAACCGGCTGTACATCGGCGGCTATTTCACGTCGGTCGGCGGGCAGCCGCACGGCGGCCTTGCCGTGCTCAACCGGACGACAGGCGCGGTCGACCACGCCTTCCTCAACGTGACCTTGACCGAGAACCACAACTGGACGGCCGGCAGCACCGGTGCCAAGGCCTCGGTGGGCGCCAGGGCGCTCGACGTCGCCCCCGACGGCGGCACGCTGGTCGTGATCGGCAACTTCCGTAAGGCCAACGGTCTGGAACGCGACCAGGCCGTCCTGATCGAGACCGGCGGCGCCACCGGGGTGGTCGCCGACTGGCGGACGCGTCGCTACGAGCCCGCATGCTTCTCCGGAGCGTTCGACTCGTACCAGCGCGACATCGACATCTCGCCGGACGGCTCCTACTTCGTCATCGTCAACACCGGTGGACCGAACCCGGGCACCCTGTGCGACACGGCGGCCCGGTGGGAGACCGCCGGCCGAGGCGACGCCATCGAGCCGACGTGGGTCGACGACACCGGCGGCGACACGCTGTGGTCGGTCGCGATCACAGGCACCGCCGTCTACACCGGCGGGCACCAGCGCTGGATGAACAACGCCGGCGGCACCGACAACGCGGCACCCGGCGCAGTGCCGCGGCCCGGTCTGGGGGCCATGGATCCGGAGACCGGCATTCCGTTGTCCTGGAACCCCGGCCGAAACCCGCGTGGCGCCGGCGCGTTCGCGCTCTACTCGACGCCGCAAGGCTTGTGGATGGGCAGCGACACCGAGTGGATCGGCACGTTCGACTACCGCCGGCCGCGGATCGCGTTCTTCCCGATCACGGGTGGACAGGTTCTCCCCGAGGGCGAGACGGGTGACCTCCCGGGCTCCGTCCTGATGGGCGGAGAGGTGAGCGGCGCCGCCAGCTCCGGTGTGCTGTTCAGAGTCAACGCCGGCGGACCGACCCTTCCGGCGATCGACGGCGGGCCGGACTGGATCGGCGACGACAGCGCAACCTCGCCCTACCGGAACGCAGGCAGCAACGGGGCGGGCTGGTCGCCGGTGCCCGACGTGGACAGTACTGTGCCGGTCTCCACGCCGCCCGCCGTGTTCGACAGCGAGAGGTGGGATCCGGGCGACGCGCCGGAGATGGATTGGTCGATCCCGATCCCCGCAGGTACCGAGGTCGACGTCCGCGTCTACCTGGCCAACCGGTGCAGCTGCACGAGCGGCGCCGGCCAGCGGGTCTTCGACGTGAGCCTCGAGGGTTCGACGATGCTCGACGACTTCGACATCGTCGCCGCCGTCGGCGATCAACGGGGCACCATGCGCGAGTCGACGGTCACGAGCGACGGAGCGATCGACATCGGGTTCGGGCATGTCGTCGAGAACCCACTCGTCAACGCCATCGAGATCGTCGAGGCCGGATCGGGTGGAGAGCCCGAGAGCGGCGTGCTCCACCGCGTCAACGCCGGTGGCCCGGCTATGCAGTCGCTCGACTCGGGCCCGGACTGGCGGGCCGACGACACAGCGAGCTCGGCGTTCCGCAACTCGGGCAGTAACGCCGCGCCCTGGGGCCCGGTGCCGAGCGTGGACGGCACCGTGCCCGCCACGACCCCGCTCGCGGTATTCGACAGCGAGCGCTGGGACCCGAGCGGCCCTCCCGAGCTGCAATGGTCGTTCCCGGTGGCGGCCGGCACGGCGGTCGACGTTCGCGTCTACCTGGCGAACCGGTGCGGCTGCACCAGCGCCGTGGGCCAGCGGGTGTTCGACGTGAGCCTCGAGGGCGCCACCGTGCTGAACGACTTCGACATCGTTGCGGCCGTGGGCGACCAGCGCGGCACGATGCGGCAGTGGACGGTCACCAGTGACGGCATCATCAACATCGACCTCGGTCACGTGGTCGAGAACCCGCTGGTCAACGCCATCGAGATCGTCGAGGCGGGTTTCGACCCCGGTGCCGACGTGGGGGGCACGCTCCGGGCGCGACCGTACGACGGCGTGGGAACGACCGGACCGACGGTCGTCGTTCCCGGTGCCGACGTCCCCTGGAACCTCGTCAGGGGCGCCGTCCGGATCGACGACACGCTGTTCTACGGCCTGGCCTCCGGAATGCTCCACCGCCGCGCCTACGACGGGACGAACTTCGGTCCCGCCCAGGCGATCGACCCGTACAACGACCCGGAGTGGAGCAACGTCGACACCGGGTCCGGCGGCACCTTCCGCGGCGTGCGCCCGACGTTCTACAGCGAGCTCGGGAACGTCACGGGGATGGCCTTCCGTGACGGCAAGCTCTACTACACGCTGTTCGGGCAGCCCGGTCTCTACTACCGCCTGTTCTCGCCGGACAGCGGGATCGTCAGCCCGGAGCGCTTCCAGGTCTCCGGTGCCGCTCTGCCGCAGATCGCCGGCATGTTCCTCTCCGGAGACGGGCTCTACTACGCCGCGCGAAACGACGGGAGCCTGTGGCGTGTCGACTTCGCATCCGGCGCACCGAGCGGCGCACCGGTCCGGCTGAGCGGGCCGGGCATCGACGGCCTGGACTGGCGGGCGCGGGCGCTGTTCGTCGGCGAGGGCACGCCGCCGCCGCCCGAGAACGAGCCCCCGACGGCAGCGTTCACGGTGTCGTGCGAAGAACTCGCCTGCGACCTCGACGGGTCCGGTTCGAGCGACCCGGACGGCACGATCGAGTCGTACGCCTGGAACTTCGGCGACGGCGACACCGACTCGGGCGAGACCGTGTCCCACACGTTCGACGCACCGGGTACGTACCTGGTGACGTTGACCGTCACGGACGACGACGACGCGACCGACGCGGCGAGCCAGTCGGTGTCGGTGTCCGAAGCCGGCGGCGCCGAGGTCACGTTCCGTGCCGCAGCGGCGTCGAACTCGAACACGGCGAACCCGTCGGTGACGGTTCCGGCGGCCGTGCAGGCGGGCGATGGTCTCCTGCTGTTCGTGTCGATCAACAAAGACGGCCTGACCGTAGGGACGCCTGCCGGCTGGACACTGGTCGGCGAACAGTCAGCCGCCGGCGCCATGAAGACGCTGCTCTACCAGCGGACGGCCGGAGCGGGCGACGCCGGTAGCACGGTGAGTACGCCGTTGAGCGTCACGTCGAAGGTCGACATCACGGTGCTGGCATTCGACCGGACCGGTGGCGGCAACCCGGTGGCGCAGTTCGCGAGCGCGGCCGGTGCGTCGGCGACGAGCCGTACGACGCCCTCATTCGCGACGTCGGGCGCCGGTCTGGTTGCCAGCTACTGGGCGGACAAGTCCAGCGCGGTGACCGACTGGACACCACCGGCGGGGCAACAGGTGAGGTCGGAGTCGATCGGGACGGGCACCGGGTACGTCACGTCGCTCGCTACCGACAACGCCGTCCAGGTCGTCTCGGGTGCCAGCGTGGGCGGCCTGACGGCGACTACCGACGTGGCGGGGTCTCGCGCGACAATGTGGACAGTGCTGATCGCTCCGTAGCCCTTGCGCCAGATGACGGCCGGCCGCCGAACCCGGCCGTCATCTCGCTGCGCGGCCCGCGGTCAGCGCAGCCAGCCGCCACGCTCGAGGTGGTCGAGTACGGCGCCGACCGCAGCGTCGACCGGCATCACGCTGGTATCGAGGCGGATGTCGGCGTCGGTGGGCTGCTCGTAGGGGTCGGACACGCCGGTGAACTCGGGGATCAGCCCGGCGCGTGCCTTGGCGTACAGGCCCTTGCGGTCGCGCTGCTCGCAGACCGCGAGCGGCGTGGCGACGTGCACGAGCACGAAGCCGCCATGGGTCTCGACCATGCGTCGCACGTCCGCCCGGGTGGCCGCGTATGGGGCGATCGGCGCACACACCGCCACGCCACCGTGTCGCGTGACCTCACTGGCCACCCATCCGATCCGGCGGATGTTGAGGTCCCGGTCGGCCCGGCCGAAGCCGAGTCCGGCCGAGAGCAGGCGGCGGGTGGCGTCGCCGTCCAGCAGGGTCACCGTGCGGCCCCGCTCGATCAGGGCGTCGACCAGCCCTCGGGCCAACGTGGACTTGCCCGACCCCGACAGGCCGGTGAAGAACACCGTCAGGCCGCGGTCCGGCCGCGGCGCGCGCCAGCTCCGCAGGACGGCTGCGACGTCGCCTGCGACGATCCGCTCGAGCCGCCCCGCTTCGGCGTCCAGCGCGGCTGCGATGGCCGCCCAGCTGCCGGAGTCGAGAGCCTCGGCGCCGGTCAGCGTGGCGCCGGCCGCGGCGGCGAACTCCGCGAGTCCGGCGGGGGCAACGTCGTCCATTCCCGGCACCAGGGGCACGGCGGCGACGACGGCCGGCCCCGCCGGCGTGGGCAGCCGTGGAGTCGACGCGCGCACGCTCCGGACGAGCACCTCGGGCGGAAGGCCGGACGGACCCGTCTCGGCGACGCAGGGCAGAAGCAGAAGGCGGGCATCCTGGGCTGTGGCGAGGCCGACCAGGGCACCCTCCTCCGCGGCGAGCAGCGGCCGGCGGAGCGGCACACCGAGCGCCGGGGTGCCGGCGAGCCGGCGGCGCACCTCGTCCGGGCGGAGTCGCAGCGCTCGGAATGGGCCCGAGCGCGAGGCTCGGAGCGGGTGGACACGCCCGGCGACCCGAGCGCCGGCGCGGTGCGCGACCGGCCAGCTCTTCTCGACGTCGACCTGCGCGAGGGGCGTGCCCTCCTCGTCGGCGATGACGAGGTGGCCGGCCCGCCCCGCCGCCTCGCCGACCGGCTCTGGCACCTCGAGTGTCAGGGGAAGGCGGCACGGCCGCCCGTTGGGTAGCCGACCCTCCGAACGGACGGTCGCTTCGGCGTGCTCGTCCAGGAACCCTGTCAGTGGCTCGTACGCGCCGCCCAGCAGGAGCTCGACGTGCCCGAGCACCGCGGGAGGTGGGACGTAGGCCGGCCAGGACGCCAGCTCGCCGGGAAGGAGAGCCTCGTCCGGCGTCACGGGCAGTCCACGGCCTCAGCCTCGAGGCGCTCGCGTAGTTCCGCGATGGCGGCGTCGGCGTCCGCGAGCCGATCGTTCGCCGTGTCCGTCTCACCGGAGTCGAACGCGTCCATCGCCGCCTGCCATTGCGTCCCGACCTCGTCGACGACGGTCAGCAGCGACTCGAAGCCCGGCCGGCCGAAGGCGGCGAAGCTCCACTCCTGTTTCCGGTCGCTCAGCAGGACGAGGGCGTCGCGCAGGGCATCGGGATCGACGTCGCCGCCGCCCGGTGGTCTGGGCATGGCGTCGAGAACGTCGGGGTCGAGCGAGCAGTAGGTATCGAGGGCCATCTGGTCGTCGACGGCCGGCTCGATCGCTTCGTCGACGGCGAGCGGGCCGGCCCCGGCCGCTTGGCCGTCGCCGGTGTCGTCCTCACCGGGCTCCGCGCCGTCGGTCGGCGCATCTGGGCCGGGGCTGCTGGTGCTGTGTTGCGGGCTCGCGGCATCGGACGGCTGACCGTCGTCGCCGAGTGCCCACACAACCAACGCCACGACGACCGTCAGCGTCACCACTGCCGCCGCGATGACGGCAACCCGACGAGACCACATGCTCAACCCCCCGAAACGACCCCACCCGAAGTGCCAAGACTAGACCGGAGCGTCTGGGCGCTGGACGCCACGGTCTCCTCGACGCGTCGAGTCGGCGTAGCCTGGTGGGCGAACCCCCTATCCGTCCGGATCGGGGGCCTGTGTGCGTGCCCGCAACAACCTCGACGAGGGACCCGATGAGCCTCACCGGTCTGCTCCACACCCTGCTCGGCGACGACGGCGACGCCGCCCTGCGTTCGGCAGCGTCCGACGCCCGGACCGGTGCTGTCACGGCGCTCGACCTGACGGCGCCCGCAGCGCTCAGACCCTTCGTCGTCGGAGCGGTAGCAGACCGTGCAGGCGGCGGACGTCCCGTGCTCGTGGTCACGGCGACGTCCCGAGAGGCAGAGGATCTCGTCGAGGCGGTGGGATGCCTGCTGCCGGCGGAGACGGTGGCCGAGTACCCGTCCTGGGAGACGCTCCCGCACGAACGGCTCTCGCCGCGGAGCGACACTGTCGGGCGGCGGCTCGCGGTGCTGCGGCGGCTGGTCCACCCCGAGGCCGGCGACGACCCCGGCGCAGGGCCGGTCGAGGTGGTGGTGGCTCCGGTCCGCAGCGTGCTCCAGCCACAGGTGGCGGGGCTCGCCGACCTCAGGCCGGTGCGCGTGCACGCAGGCGACGACATCGCGCTTGACGACCTGGTCGAGCGTCTGGCTGCCGCCGCCTACACCAGGGTCGACCTGGTGGAGCGCCGCGGCGAGTTCGCCGTCCGGGGCGGCATCGTCGACGTCTTCCCGCCGACCGACGAACATCCGCTGCGGCTGGACTTCTGGGGCGACACCGTCGAGGAGATCCGCTGGTTCAAGGTCGCCGACCAGCGCTCGCTCGAACCCGCCGAGCACGGTCTGTGGGCACCCCCCTGCCGTGAGCTGCTGCTCTCCGACGACGTGCGGTCGCGGGCGGCCGTGCTGGCGAAGGAACATCCGGAACTCGCGGACCTGTTCGAGAAGATCGCCGCCGGCGTGGCGGTCGAGGGCATGGAGTCGCTCGCGCCCGTCCTCGTCGACGAGCTGGAACTGCTGGTCGACCTGCTTCCCGAGGGCACGCACGTGCTCGTCTGCGACCCGGAGCGGGTGCGCGCGCGTGCGCACGACCTGGTCGCGACCAGCCAGGAATTCCTCGAGGCCTCGTGGGCGGCAGCCGCCGGAGGAGGCCAGACGCCGATCGACCTCGGCGCGGCCGCCTATCGGACGCTCGCCGACGTCCGGGCCCACGCGATCCGGCTCGGTCTGCCCTGGTGGAGCGTGAGCCCGTACGGCGCCGACGAGGAGCTCACCGACGCCGAACCGGGCGTCGAGACCCGCACCGTCGGCGCACGGCCGGCCGACTCCTATCGGGGCGACACACAGCGCGCGATGGCGGATCTCAAGGGCTGGCTGGCGGATCGGCGCCGGACGGTCGTCGTCACCGGCGGCCACGGCACCGCGCAGCGCGTCGTCGAGATGCTGGCCGACGCCGACATCCCCGCTCGCGTCGACGACGCGATCACGACGGTGCCCGAGCCGGGCGTTGTCCACGTGACGACGGGCGCCCTCGCCCACGGCTTTGTGACCGACGCGCTCGCGGTACTCACCGAGGACGACCTCACCGGGCAGCGCGCGTCCACCAAGGACATGCGCCGGATGCCGAGCCGGCGCCGCAACCAGGTCGACCCGCTCCAGCTTCGACCCGGAGATCACGTCGTACACGAGCAGCACGGCGTCGGCCGCTACGTCGAGATGACCAGTCGTACGGTCCAGGGTGCGACTCGTGAATACCTGGTGCTCGAGTACGCACCGGGGCGACGGGGGCAACCGCCGGACCGGCTCTACGTCCCGACCGACCAACTCGAGCATGTGACGAGGTACGTCGGCGGCGACACGCCGTCGCTGGACCGCATCGGCGGCTCCGACTGGGCCAGGCGCAAGGGCCGCGCCCGCAAGGCGGTCCGCGAGATCGCGGCTGAGCTGATCAAGCTCTACGCGGCGCGCCAGGCCGCACCGGGTTACGCGTTCGGCCCGGACACGCCTTGGCAGCGCGAGCTGGAGGACGCGTTCGCCTACGTCGAGACGCCGGACCAGCTGACCGTCATCGACGAGGTCAAGCGGGACATGGAGCGCACCGTCCCGATGGACCGCGTGATCGCCGGCGACGTCGGCTACGGCAAGACCGAGATCGCGGTGCGTGCTGCGTTCAAGGCGGTCCAGGAAGGCAAGCAGGTGGGGGTGCTGGTGCCGACCACGCTGTTGGTCTCGCAGCACCACGGGACGTTCTCCGAGCGGTACGCGCAGTTCCCGGTGACGGTGAGGGCGCTGTCGCGGTTCCAGACCGACCGTGAGGCCGCAGACACGCTTCAGGGGCTGGCCGACGGCACCGTCGACGTCGTCATCGGCACCCATCGGTTGCTCACCGGGGACGTCCGGTTCAAGGACCTCGGTCTGCTCGTCGTCGACGAGGAGCAGCGCTTCGGCGTCGAGCACAAGGAGAAACTCAAGCACCTGCGCGCCGATGTCGACGTCCTCACCATGTCGGCGACGCCGATACCGCGGACGCTGGAGATGTCCATCACCGGGATCCGGGACATGTCGACGATCACCACTCCGCCCGAGGAGCGGCATCCGGTGCTGACGTACGTCGGGCCGTACGAGGAGAAGCAGATCGGTGCGGCGATCCGGCGCGAGCTCATGCGCGACGGTCAGGTGTTCTTCGTCCACAACCGGGTCGAGACGATCGAGAAGGTCGCCGCCCGGCTGCGCGAGCTGGTGCCCGAGGCCCGCGTCGCCGTCGCTCACGGCCAGATGGGCGAACACACGCTCGAGCAGGTGATCGAGAGCTTCTGGGAGCGCGAGACCGACGTCCTGGTGTGCACGACGATCGTCGAGACCGGTCTGGACATCTCCAACGCGAACACGCTCGATCGTCGACCGGCCGGACCGGCTCGGGCTCTCGCAGCTGCACCAGCTGCGCGGTCGGGTGGGGCGTGGGCGCGAGCGGGCCTACGCGTACTTCCTCTACCCGCCGGACCGACCGATGACTGAGGAGGCGCACGAGCGGCTCGCCACGATCGCGTCACACTCCGAGCTCGGTGCGGGCATGCAGGTGGCGATGAAGGACCTGGAGATCCGCGGTGCCGGCAACCTGCTCGGTGGCGAGCAGTCGGGTCACATCGCCGACGTGGGGTTCGACCTGTACGTCAGGCTGGTCGGCGAGGCGGTGGCGGAGTATCGGGGCGACGGCGCGCCGGAGGTGGCCGACGCGCGGGTGGAACTGCCGATCGACGCCCACGTCCCGCACGAATACGTCGCGAGCGAGCGGCTGCGGCTGGAGGCGTACCGGCGGCTGTCCTCGGCGGTGACGGAGACCGACGTCGTCGCGGTTCGCGACGAGCTCGAGGACCGCTACGGGCCGCCTCCGCGACCGGTGGAGAACCTGCTCGAGGTTGCCCTGTTCCGCACCCACGCGCGCGCGGCCGGTCTGCGCGAGGTGACCCTTCAGGGCAACCACGTCCGGTTCGGTCCGGTCGCTCTGAGGGACTCGCAGCGGGTCCGGCTGGACCGCATGTACCCGAGGTCGCTGGTCAAGGAAGCCGTCGGGACGGTGCTCGTCCTGCGCCCCTCGACGGCCCGGGTCGGCGGCAGCCCGCTGCGTGATGTCGAGCTGCTGACCTGGGCGCGCGAGTTCGTCGACGCCGTCCTCCTCCCGGAGCCCGTCGCCGCACGGTGATCAACAGGTTGTTACCGGATCGTGACGCGCGGGGACTAGTAGGAAACCTTTCAGTAGTGGCACCCTTCTGAAAAGGTTCTTATCAGTCTCGCCGATGTTCCACGGCGCCCGTCGCCCGACGAGCACCTCGCACCAGGGAGGATCCTTCACGTGAAGAGAGCACGCTTCCTTGCCGTCGGCATCGCCGCGGCACTCGCCCTCACCGCTTGTGGTGACGACGACGCGACGAGCGGAGCGGGGGCCGAGGAGACCTCCGCCGCTCCCGAGCCCGCCGACATCCGAGTCTGGCTCAACGGCACGGACACCCCTCAGGAGATGCGTGACTGGCTCGAAGACCGAGTTCGAGACGCAGAACCCCGGTTCGACGCTCACCATCGAGGAGCAGGACTGGGAGGGTCTGGTCGAGCGTCTGACCACCTCGCTCGGCAGCGAGGAGGAGACCCCGGACGTCGTCGAGGTCGGCAACACGCAGTCACCGACGTTCACCAACGTCGGCGCGTTCACTGACATCACCGACAATCTCGACGAGCTGGGCGGCGACGACCTGCTCCCGGGCTTCGTCGAGGCTGGGACCGTCGACGGGAATACCTACGCGGTGCCCTATTACGCCGGCAGCAAGTTCGTCTTCTACCGCAAGGACCTGTTCGCCAAGGCCGGCATCGAGGTGCCGACAACCCTCGACGAGTTCGTCGACGCGGCGATCGCGCTCAAGCAGGACAACGCCGACGTGCCGAACTTCTCCGGGTTCTGGTTCCCCGGCCAGGACTGGCGCAACGCTGTCGTATTCATCTGGGATGCGGGCGGCGATCTGGCCGTGGAAGAGGGCGGTGAGTGGCAGGGCGCGTTGTCCAGTCCCGAGTCGATCGAAGGGCTCACAACCGCGCAGACGCTGTTCACCGAGGCCTCCGGTGCGGCGAAGGATGGCAACGAGGCCGACCCGCAAGTGCCGTTCTGCGCCGGAGAGATCGGCATGCTCTCCGCTCCCGGCTGGGTCCGGTGGAGCATCGACAACGCCGACATCGGCTGCCCACCGATGATGGCCAACGTGGGCGTCTTCGCGCTCCCCGGCACTACTGGAGACCCGGCCCCGGTGCTGCTCGGCGGTTCGAACATCGCCGTGTCGGCTAATTCCCAGAATCAGGAGCTGGCCTACCAGGCCGTCAAGCTCATGCTCTCCGACGAGTTCCAGGAGATGTTCGCGGCAGCTGGTCTGACCCCGGCGAAGGTGTCGCTCGCTTCCGGCCTCGGCACCGACGAGTTCGCCCAGGCGGCGATCACGGCGGCGTCCAACGCCAAGCTGACGCCACCGGCCGAGAACTGGGCCGCCGTCGAGGGCAGCCGGGTCCTGGAGGACCTGTTCGTCGGGATCGCCAACGGCGGCGACGTCCAGCAGCTCGCCGAGGACGCCGACGCAAAGATCACCGAGCAGCTCAACTGACGCTCCCGGTGTGAAGACAGCGGCCGGGGACGGTTCCATACTGGTTCCGCCCCCGGCCGCCACCACAACACCTGAGGACGCAGCATGGCCGTGATGAGCACGTCCACGACCGCGGCGCCCGGGGCAGCGGCCCCGCAGGCGACGAGGAAGCGCGGATCCCGGCTGCCGTACATCCTGCTGGTCTCGGCTGTCGCCACTCTCGTCCTCGGCGCCGGCTACCCGATGGTCCGCCAGCTGGTGATGTCGTTCCAGGAGTACGGGCTCGCCCAGCAGTTCGGCCAGCCAGCCGAGTGGGTCGGACTCGACAACTACGTCACGCTGGTCACCGACCCGTACCTGTGGGCGGTGATCCTGCGGTCAATCCTGTTCTGCCTGGTCAACGCCGTCATGACGATGGCAATCGGGATCGCCCTCGCCGCCCTCATGACCCAACTCTCAGGCGCGACCAGACTGGTGCTCCAGATCGGGCTGTTGCTCGCGTGGGCGATGCCCGTCCTGGCCTCTCTTACGGTCTGGCAATGGCTGTTCGACACGCAGTACGGCGTCGTCAACTGGGTGCTGTCCAATGTCCTCGGGCAGGATCAGTACGCGGGCCACTCGTGGCTGATCTCCCAGCTCTCGTTCTACTTCGTCGCCACGGTGATCGTGGTCTGGATGAGCGTGCCGTTCGTCGCGTTCAGTGTCTATGCGGGCCTCACCCAGGTGCCGCTCGAGACGATGGAGGCCGCGGAGATCGACGGCGCCAGCGCATGGCAGCGCTTCCGCGCCATCACCGTCCCGATGATCAAGCCGATTCTCCTGATCGTCGGGCTCTTGCAGATCATCTGGGATCTGAAGGTGTTCACCCAGATCTTCGTGCTGCAGGACGCCGGCGGCGTCGCCCGCGAAACCAACCTGATCGGAACGTACATCTACCGGCTGGGCATCGCCGAGGGTGAGTTCGGGCTAGCCGCGGCGGCGTCGTGGTTCGTCCTCGTGCTGACCGTCGTCCTCAGCTTCTTCTACATCCGTGTGATGCTGCGAGAGGAGACGCTGTGACGACCGCGACCACGCCGGCCGCAGCGGTGCAGCCCGCGCGGGCACCAGCGAGCATCCGGCCGAACCGGGATCGCAGGCGGGTCCGCCGCCGGCTCTACGGCCTGCTGGCGGTCGTGCTCGGAGTGCTCTGGGCCTTCCCGGTCTACTGGATGGTCAACAGCTCGTTCCTGCCCGGAAACAAGATCCGCAACCCGGAGCCGACGTTCGTTCCGTTCGGCGGTACGCTGGCCAACTTCAGGCGCGTCATCGACGACGGCGAGTTCCTGCCTTCGCTGCGCACCAGCCTGATCGTGACGACCCTGACCGTCCTGACGGCGTTGCTGTTCGCCTTCCTGGCGGCGTTGGCGGTGTCGCGATTCCGGTTCCGCGGCCGCAAGGCGTTCATCTTGACGATCTTGTTCGTACAGCTGATCCCGGCCGAGGGCCTGTTCATCTCTCAGTTCAAGTTGCTCGACGGCTGGAACCTCCTCAACAGCGTCGTCGGTCTGACCCTGCTCTACGTTGCCGCCGTCATGCCGTTCACGATCTGGCTGCTACGCGGCTTCGTCAACGGCGTCCCGATAGAGCTGGAGGAAGCCGCGATGGTCGACGGGTGCAGCCGGATGCAGGCGTTCTTCCGGGTCACTCTCCCGCTGCTCGCGCCGGGGCTGGTTGCGAGCGGGGTCTACGCGTTCTTGCAGGCGTGGAACGAGTTCACACTCGCACTGGTCATCATGACCCGGCCGGAGAACCAGACGCTGACCCTGTGGCTCCGGGGCTTCACCGAGACCAACCGGGCCACGGACTGGGGCGGCATCATGGCCGGCTCCACTCTCATCGCGATCCCCGTCGTGATCTTCTTCATGATCATCCAGAACCGCATGGCGTCCGGCCTCGTCTCGGGCGCGGTCAAGGGCTGAGCGTGGACAGCTCCCACGACCCCGCGCAATTGCGGGGCCTGGCTCTCGCCACGCTCTTTCCGGGCTTCGAAGGAACAGCCGAGCCGCCGCGGTGGCTCGCCGGCCTGATCGCCGAGGGGCTGGGCGGCGTGGTGCTCTTCGGCCGCAACGTGGACCCCACGCTCGGGGACGAGGGCGTCGCCGCTCTGACAGCTCGGCTGCGCGCCGCGGGACCAGACCTGCTCGTCGCAATCGACGAGGAGGGCGGCGACGTCACGCGGCTGGACGCCACGACCGGCTCGGAGCTGCCCGGTAGCGCTGCCCTCGGCGTCGTGGACGACGTCGTGCTGACGAGGGACGTGGCCGCATCGCTCGGGGCACGGCTGCGCGCGTGCGGGATCGACGTCAACTTCGCGCCCGTAGCAGACATCGACGTCGACCCCTTCAACCCCGTGGTCGGTGTCCGGGCATTCGGCTCCGACCCTGGGCTGGTCGCTCGACACGTGGCGGCTTTCGTTCAGGGCCAGCAGACCAGCGGCTTGGCGGCGACCGCCAAGCATTTTCCCGGACACGGCGCCACGGACGAGGACAGCCACGTGACCGTGCCGACGATCTCTGCCGACTCGAGCCTGCTCGACAAGCGGGAGCTGGTCCCGTTCCGAGCTGCCGTGTCCGCCGGCGTCAAGATCGTGATGACGGCGCACATCAAGGTCGGCGCGATCGACCCAGACACCCCCGCGACGCTGTCATCCGCCGTGATCACCGGTCTGCTGAGGCATCGCCTCGGCTTCGACGGGCTCGTCATGACAGACGGCATGGACATGCACGCGATCAGCCGCACGGTCGGGCACGCCGAAGGTGGCGTTCGAGCCTTGCTGGCCGGAGTCGACGCGCTCTGTGTGGGCGGCGAGAGCACCGACCCGGGGACGATCGAGGGGATCGTCGCGGCGGTGGTCACGGCCGTGGAGTCCGGCCGGTTGCCGTACGAGCGGCTGACCGAGGCGGCCGGCCGGGTCCGCTCGCTGGCGCGCTGGGCCCGGTCGTCGACGCTGTACGGCGGGAGCGCCGACGGCGAGCCGGCCGGTGTTCGCGCTGCGCGGCGGGCGGTCGTCGCGGTGGGAGACGTGTCGCTCGGGAGCGCGCCGGTGGTTCTCGAGCTCCAGGACGACCCGTCCCTGGCTGCCGGGAGGATCCCGTGGGGGGTGGGTGGAGCCCTGGCGGAACGGCTGCCGGGCACCGTCGTCGTCCCGCTGTCCGAGTCGGGGCCGGCGCCCGCGTCGGTCCTGGCGGGCCACGACGGCCGGCCGGTCGTCGTCGCCGTGCGCGGCGCGCGGCGCCGGGCGTGGCAGGCCGTCATGGTGGCGGCCGTCCGGGAGATCCGCCCCGACGTCGTCGTGGTCGACCACGACCTCCCGGCGGATCCGACGGTGCTCGGGAGCCGGTACGTGCTGGCCTTCGGTGCCTCCCGCGTGACGGCCGAGGCGGCTGCCGACCTCCTCGCTGCGCGCGCTCCCGCCGCCGGCCCAAATGATCACGTTAAGTGGGTCTCTTAGGCCGTTGCCAGGCGCCGAGACCTGGTAATGGACCCACAGGCCCACTTAACGTGATCATTTGGGCTGACGGCGGGAGCTGCGAGGGTCGCGCTGCGCAGCGCGACAAGCCGCCGCGTAGGATGCGCGTCGTCTCGGGCCTCCGCGTGAACAGGATCGTCGCTTGAAGACCAGCACCCCGTTCCACAGCCGCCGCGTCCTGGCCGTCGCGCTCTGCGCGGTGGCCGCCGTCCCGCTCGTAGGGTGCAACGCCGACGAGGTCGGTGCTGCGGCGGTCGTGGGCGGCGACCGGATCACGATCAGCGAGCTCCAGCAGCAGGTACGCGACCTGGCCGAATCGGCGCCCGAGGGCGGGTCCGCGACGGGCGACCAGGAGGACCTGCAACTGACGATCCTCGAGCGGATGATCCAGCACGAGCTTCTCTCCGAGGTGGCCAGGGCGGAGGGGGTGGAGGTATCCGAGGCCGAGGTCGACACCTACATCCAGGAACAGATCGTCCCGCAGGCACCAGACGGCGACCTCACGCCGCTTCTTGCGCAGAACGGCTACACCGAGGAGACCTTCCGGGAAGCTGTGCGCGACCAGATCACCGCCGACGAACTCTCCGAGCGGCTCGGCGGGCAGGAAGCATTCGTCCAGGCGCTCGGTGACAAGGCGGACGAGATCGGCGTCGAGGTCAGCCCGCGGTACGGTTCCTGGTCGGGAGTCAACCTCGAGCCGTCCAGCGGCTCGATCTCCGAGCCGGGCGAGGGCTCGGGAGACGAAGCCCCGGCCGAAACTCCCGCCGGCTGACCCATCTCCGTGCCCGACCGACGCCTCGTCCTGCTCGTCACCAGCCCGCGGGTGGCGCCCGGGTTGCTGTCGGCGGCAGCCTGGGAGGTCCTGCATGCGGGGAAGGTGCTCGTCGCCGACCCCGACCATTCGCAGCTGCCTGCGCTGCGCGCCAGCGGTGTGGCCGCACAGGCGGTGGGTGCGCCGACTTCCGCCGGCCTGCTCGACGCTGCGGACTCTGACACCGTCGTGTGGTTGGGTTCGCCGGACGGCGATCCGGGGCTGGCGGACGGGCTAGCGACGGAGGTGGCCGCCCGCGTCGCGCGGGGGCAACCGGTCGCCGAGGTCGAGGTGCTGACCGGCTCGTACGACCTGCCGGGCGCCCGGCTGCTCGACCTGGTCGCCGTGATGGACCGGCTGCGGTCGCCGGGCGGCTGCCCATGGGACCGCGAGCAGACCCACCGATCGCTCGCGACCTACCTGCTCGAGGAGGCGTACGAGACCCTGGAGGCGATCGAGACCGATCCGGACCACTTGCGCGAGGAGCTCGGCGACCTCCTCCTCCAGGTCGTCTTCCACGCCCGGATCGGCGAGGAGCACGAGCAGCCGTGGTCGATCGACGATGTCGCGTCCGGGATCGTCGAGAAGCTCGTCCGTCGCCACCCCCACGTGTTCGCGGACGCCGACGCGGCCACGGCCGAACACGTCGAGGCTCGGTGGCACGAGCTCAAGCAGGCCGAGAAGCAGCGTTCGTCCTCGATGGACGGGGTACCGCTGGCCCAGCCGGCGCTCGCGCTCGCCGCGAAGCTCATGGGGCGGGCGGCCCAGGCCGGCGTTGCGCCGCCCGACCCGGTAGTCGATCCGGCGGCTCCGGTCGGCGACCTGTTGCTGGCCGTCGTGGCGCGCGCCCGCGGCGAGGGCGTCGACCCCGAGCAGGCGCTGCGCGAATCGATCCGCCGCTACGCAGAGTCGGTGCGCCGCAGCGAGAGCGGTCGGTGACCGCAAGCCGAGACACCTGCCGACGACAATTCGGAGGGCGCGGGGCCCCTTTGCTTTGCACACCTATACGCAGCAGCCACGGTCGCTTCGCCACGAGTCATCCATCGTCGAGCAACAACGGGCTGTGAGAAGCGGTGTCGCGTATAGGTGCGCAGAGCAAAGGCCGCGCGAACAGTCCGGCACCGGCCGCACCGCGCAGGTGAGGCGTTCCCCGGGTCGAGGGTCGGTCGCCGCTAGGCTTGCGGCCGTACCGGACGAGACCTCGAACCCGTAGGAGACGACCCGACGTGGCCACGATCGAAGCTGTCGGTGCACGGGAGATCCTGGACTCGCGCGGCAACCCCACGGTCGAGGTCGAGGTGGCGCTGGACGATTCGACGATCGCACGCGCCGCCGTCCCGAGCGGCGCCTCGACCGGCGCGTTCGAGGCCGTCGAACTGCGTGACGGAGACGCCGACCGCTACGGCGGCAAGGGCGTCGAGAAGGCCGTCACCGCCGTGCTGGACGAGATCGGCCCGGAGCTGCTCGGGTTCGACGCCAGCGAGCAGCGGCTGGTCGACCAGGCACTGCTCGACCTCGACGGCACACCGAACAAGGAGCGGCTCGGCGCCAACGCCATCCTCGGTGTCTCCCTGGCCGTCGCCAAGGCCGCCGCGGATTGCGCGGAGCTTCCGCTGTTCCGCTACGTCGGCGGGCCCAACGCCCACCTGCTCCCGGTGCCGATGCTGAACATCCTCAACGGCGGCGCCCATGCGGATAGCAACGTCGACATCCAGGAGTTCATGGTGGCGCCGATCGGCGCCGCAACGTTCCGCGAGGCGCTGCGGTGGGGCGCCGAGGTCTATCACGCGCTGAAATCCGTGCTGAAGGAGAAGGGCTATGCGACCGGGCTGGGCGACGAGGGCGGGTTCGCTCCCAACCTGCCCAGCAACCGAGACGCCCTCGACCTGATCGGAGTGGCCGTCGACAAGGCCGGCTTCGCGCTCGGAAGCGACATCGCGCTGGCGCTCGACGTCGCCGCGACGGAGTTCCACGGCGAGGACGGCTACTCGTTCGAGGGCAAGAGCCGGTCTGCTGACGACATGGCTGCCTACTACGGCGAGCTGGTCTCGGCCTACCCACTGGTGTCCATCGAGGACCCGCTGTCGGAGGACGACTGGTCCGGCTGGACGGCACTGACCGCCTCGCTCGGCGACGAGATCCAGATCGTCGGCGACGACCTGTTCGTCACCAACCCCGAGCGACTGCGCCGGGGAATCTCCGAGAGCGCTGCCAACGCGCTCCTGGTCAAGGTCAACCAGATCGGCACGCTCACCGAGACACTCGATGCGGTCGCGCTGGCGCACCGTTCCGGGTACCGCTGCATGATGAGCCACCGCTCCGGAGAGACTGAGGACACGACGATCGCCGATCTCGCGGTCGCGACCGACTGCGGCCAGATGAAGGCGGGCGCTCCTGCCCGCTCCGAGCGCGTGGCGAAGTACAACCAGCTGCTGCGGATCGAGGAGGAGCTCGATGATGCAGCGCGGTACGCCGGTGCCGGGGCCTTCCCGAGGTTCACGGCCTGACCATGGTCGGAGCTGGCCGCGGTCCCGGCGCCCGCCCCTCGGGCGCGGCACGGCCGGCCCGGCGGCGGTCGACCAGGCCTGCTCGTCCGGCATCGCGGCCTCAGGCCGGCGCAAGGACATGGGCGACGGGCGGTCCAGGCCGGCCGGCCGAGACGGTGAGGAGCGGGGGCCCGAGGCGGGGGTCGCTCACCAGTCGTGCCGCCGTGCTGGCCCTGGTGCTCGGTGTGCTCGCCGTGTCGTACGCGTACCCGCTGCGTGCGTGGTACGACCAGCACAGCCAGCGTGCCGCTCTCGAGCAGGAGGCGGCCGAGCTGCGCACGTCCGTCGCGGAGCTCGAGACCGAGCTGCGACTTTGGGAGGACCCGGCCTATGTCCGGGCGCGGGCCCGGGAGCGGCTGAACTTCGTGCTCCCGGGCGAGGTCGGCTACGTCGTCGTCGACGAGTCGGGGGAGGCCAGCGAGCCGGTCGACGGCCCCGCCGGCGTCGCGGTGAGCGGCGACGGCCCCTGGTATTCGCGGCTGTGGGCGTCGGTCGAGGCCGCCGACGCCGTGCCACCCGAGGGTGCCGGGTGACCAAACCGTCGGCTGCAGACATGGCGGCGGTGTCGGCTCAACTCGGCCGGCCCGTGCGCGGAGTGCGAGCAGTCGCCCACCGGTGCCCGTGTGGCCTGCCGGACGTCGTCGAGACCGAGCCACGCCTTCCCGATGGAACACCGTTCCCGACCACGTACTACCTGACCTGCCCGCGGGCGACGGGCGCCGTGTCGACGCTGGAGTCTCGTGGGCTCATGCAGGAGATGACGGCACGCCTGGCCGACGACACGGACCTGGCCGAGTCGTACGCATCGGCCCACGACGACTACCTGGCCCGGCGTGAGCGCATCGCGCACGTGCCCGAGATCGCCGGCGTGTCCGCCGGCGGCATGCCGACGAGGGTGAAGTGCCTGCACGTGTTGGTCGCGCACGCGCTGGCTGCCGGGCCCGGGGTCAACGCTTTGGGCGACGAGGCCCTCGACGCGCTGCCGGACTGGTGGGCCGCCGGCCGTTGTGTGGATCCTCGGTGACGCGGGTCGCGGCGATCGACTGTTGCACGACCTCGCTGCGGCTACTGGTCGCGGACACGGATGGCGAGCCGGTACGTCGACATCACGGGTGAGGCGTGGTCTCCTGCCGGTGTGGGTGCCGTGAGCAGGGGCGTGGCGTCGCGGTGGGCTGTCGGCTCTCTCGCCTGGACGGTCGTGGTGTCGGTGACGCTGATGGTCGTGCCCACCGGAATGACGCAGACGGAGACGGCCGAGTCCGGTCCGGAAGACGCACTCGGCGGCGCCGAGATCACGACTCGACACGTGTCGTTGCTGGAGAGCGATGGTCTTTCGGTGCTGCCGGTCCTGCTGTTCCCGATCGCGTTGCCGGCGTTGGCGCTGCTCGCCGGTCCATCTCGACGCGGTGTGGTGATCGGGCTCAGCGCCGTCTATCTCCTGCTCGCATTCCTCGCCGGCTTCAGCGTCGGCATGTTCTACCTGCCTGGCGCCCTCGCGTTGCTCGTGGCGGGTTTGGTCGGCCGGAGCGCCGAGTCCACCCAGACGGGACCGCGATGACGGAGGTGCCGGGGAAAGGGGAGAGGCTGCCCCATCCCCTGACAGGCTGGTCGTACCCGAGCCCGGTTCCTCCCGGCACCGGATGGCCAGACGACGTGGCATCGCCGACGACCCCGGTCGCGCACAACCCCACCGAGGTCGCCCTTATGGCGGCCGGGTCCGGGCTGGCCGAGCTCACCGCCCGGTCCTCCGTCTGCCGAGCCTGCCCCAGGATGGTCGCCTGGCGGGAGAACGTGGCTGCCACGAGGCGGCGGGCCTTCGCGAACCAGCCCTACTGGGGTCGCCCGGCGCCGGGCTGGGGTGACCCGTCGCCGCGAGTGCTGGTTCTGGGCCTGGCTCCGGCCGCTCACGGCGCCAACCGCACCGGACGGGTCTTCACCGGCGACCGGAGCGGCGACTGGCTTTACGCGGCCGTGCACCGGGCCGGGCTGGCGACGCAGCCGACCTCGACTCACGCCGGCGACGGCCTGCGCCTCGTCGGTGTCCGCGTCGTCGCAGCCGTCCGATGCGCCCCGCCGGATAACAAGCCGACCCCGGCCGAGCGGGACACGTGCGCCGCCTGGCTGGACCGCGAGGTGACGCTCGTGCTCGCCACGTTGCGCTGCGTGGTCGCGCTGGGCTCGTTCGCCTGGGACGCGGCCTTGGGGACGCTCGCCCGCAACGGCTTCCTCATGGCACGGCCGCGACCGCGCTTCGCCCACGGGACGGAGGCGGTGCTCGAGGGCGACTCGGGCACGGTGCGGCTGCTGGGCTGCTACCACCCGAGCCAGCAGAACACGTTCACCGGCAAGCTGACCGAGGCAATGCTGGACGATGTGATCGGACATGCAGCCGCCATCCAGGCGGAGTAAGAAGTCCGACAGAGCCATGGGTGTCGTCCCTCATAGCTGGTGGTGAGAGCGCTGGGGCTATGCTTGTGAATTCGTTCACAAGGATACTAGGCTGGGGCTGTGACCGATGAGCGCGTCCCCAGGGTCCTGATCGTCGGCGGCGGGTACGTCGGCATGTACACGGCGCTGCGGCTGCAGAAGAAGCTGCGGTGGAGCACGATGCGGATCACGGTCGTCGACCCGCGTTCGTACATGACCTACCAGCCGTTCCTGCCCGAGGCCGCGGCCGGCTCGCTCGAGCCTCGGCATGTAGTGGTGCCGCTGCGGCGGGTCCTGCGTCAAAGCCAGGTCATCACCGGCGAGGTGACCCAGATCCGGCATGCTGACCGGGTCGCCCGCATCGAGCCTCGGGTCGGCGAACCGTACGACCTCTCGTACAACGTCCTGGTGGTCGCTCTCGGATCGGTGGCCAGGACGTTGCCAATCCCGGGCCTGGCCGATCAGGGCATCGGCTTCAAGCAGGTCGAGGAGGCCATCGCGCTGCGGAACCACGTCCTCGATCGACTGGACGTCGCGGCATCGACGGCGGACGAAGACGTGCGCCGCCGTGCTCTGAGCTTCGTCGTCGTGGGCGGCGGATACGCGGGCGTCGAGGCGCTCGCCGAGTTGCAGGACATGGCCAAGGACGCGCTGCGGTACTACCCGTACCTCGAGCCGCACCACATGCGCTGGGTGCTCGTCGAGGCGACCGGCCGGATCCTGCCGGAGGTGGGTCCGGACATGGGCGTGTACACGGTCGAGGAGCTGCGCCGCCACGGCATCGAGGTGCGGCTCGAGACCCGGCTGGAGTCGTGCGTGGACGGGCACGTGGTGCTCGACGACGGCACCGAGTTCGATGCTGACACGCTCATCTGGACCGCCGGCGTGAAGGCGCATCCGCTTCTGGCCGCCACCGACCTCCCACTGGACGAGAAGGGTCGGCTTCGCTGCCGCGCCGACCTTCGGGTCGAAGGCGTCGAGGACGCCTGGGGTGCGGGCGACTGCGCCGCTGTGCCCGACCTGACGTCCGACGTGCCTGGCGCCACGACGGGTCCCAATGCCCAGCACGCCGTCCGGCAGGCGAAGCTGCTCGGTGACAACATCGCCGCGGTGCTGCGCGGCCGCGAGCCCAAGAACTACGTCCACAAGTACGTCGGGTCGGTCGCGAGCCTGGGGCTGCACGAGGGCGTCGCGGAGGTCTACGGCGTCAAGGTCAAGGGCTTCCCGGCCTGGTTCATGCACCGGACCTACCACGTGAGCCGGATGCCGACGCTCAATCGCAAGGTCCGGATCGTGCTGGACTGGACGCTGGCGCTCTTCTTCCGCCGCGAGGCCGTCTCGCTGGGGCGCATCCACGTACCCCGCGACGAGTTCCGCCGCGCCGCCGTCCCCCCGCCCGCTCCCAAATGATCACGTTAAGTGGGTGTCTTAGGCCGTTACCAGGGTCCGAGACCTGGTAACGGACCAACAGGCCCACTTAACGTGATCATTTGGAGACCGCAGCGGCAGACTACGCTGGCCGCTGGGGTGCTTCCGACGGGAGGGAGGCCGGGCCGGTGAAGAAGGCGAAGGCGCGCAGCGGTGCTGCTGACCGGGTGGCGTTGGTCCTCGAACGACTGCTCGGGGCGCCGGTGCCGCTCCGGATCCGGGCCTGGGACGGCACCCAGGCCGGGGCGGCCGACGGGCCCACGCTCGTCGTCCGGTCGAGACGGGCGTTGCGGCGGATTCTGTGGCGTCCCGACGAGGTCGGGCTGGGCCGCGCCTGGGTCGCCGGAGAGATCGACCTCGAGGGCGATCTCGAGGACGCGCTGTCCCGGCTCGAGATGATCGGCCGAGATCTCGCTGTCCGCCGCCATCTCAGTCCGACCGAGCTCGCCGAGGTTCTCCGCGCGGCCGTGATGCTGGGTGCCATCGGTCCGCAGCCGAAACCTCCGCCCGAGGAGATCGCGCTCACCGGCGAAAAGCACTCGAAGAGCCGGGACCGGGCAGCGGTCAGTCACCATTACGACGTCGGCAACGAGTTCTACGAGATCGTGCTCGGCCCCTCGATGGTCTACTCGTGCGCCTACTGGGCTCGCCCCGACGATCCCGGGTACTCGCTGGACGACGCCCAGCGCGACAAACTCGAGCTCATCTGCCGCAAGCTCGGCCTCCAACCGGGCATGCGCCTGCTCGACGTCGGCTGTGGCTGGGGTGCGCTGGTCATCCACGCCGCCCGCGAGTACGGCGTCGACGCGGTGGGCATCACGTTGTCGCAGGAGCAGGCTGAATACGCCCGCAAGCGGGTGTTCGAGGCGGGCCTCTCGGAGCAGGTCGACATCCGCGTCCAGGACTGGCGCGATCTGACGGACGACCCGTTCGACGCCGTCGCGAGCATCGGCATGGCCGAGCACCTGGGGGCCGAGCGCTGGAGCGAGTACGCCCGTATCCTGCACGACCTTTTGGTTCCGGGCGGGCGGCTGCTCAACCACCAGATCGTCCGCCGGCCCGGCCATGGTCGCGCCGGGAGGTCGTTCATCGACGCGTACGTTTTCCCCGACGGCGAGCTGCTGCAGATCGGCGACGTCGTCAACGCCATCGAGGCCGGCGACCTCGAGGTGCGCGACGTCGAGAGCCTGCGAGAGCACTACGCCCGAACATTGCGCAGCTGGGTGGCGAACCTCGAGGCCGGCTGGGACCGGGCGGTCGAGTTCGCCGGCCTCGGCCGGGCCCGGGTGTGGCGGCTCTACATGACCGGTTCGGCGCTGTCCTTCGATGTCGGCCGGATCGGGGTGGCCCAGGTGCTGGCCGTGCGCCGGCACGGCGCCGGTGCCAGCGGCTTCCCGGCCACGCGCACGGCCTGGCTCGGGGTCACGTGAGCCTGCTCGCCGTCACGGTCATCGGGCACGATCGCCCCGGCATCATCGCCGACGTCACGGCGGGACTCGCCGGCCTTGGGCTCAACCTCGAGGACTCCACCATGACGTTGCTGCGGGGCCACTTCGCGATGACGCTCGTCTGCGCGGGCGACCCGTCGGCGGGAGACGTCGAGCGGGCACTGTCGCCTCTGACCGGCGACGGCTCGTTGCTGGTGTCGGTCCGAGCCGTGCCGGCCGAGCTGAGCCCGGAGCCGACCGGCACGCCGTACGTCCTCACCGTCCACGGTGGCGACCGGCCGGGCATCGTGTCGGCCGTGACGCGCGTCCTTGCCGATGCGGGCGGCAACATCACCGACCTGACGACGAGGCTGACCGGCGACCTATACCTCCTGGTCGCCGAGGTCGACCTGCCCGACGCCGTCGACGAGGAGGCGCTTGCCGGCCGGCTTGCCGCGACCGGGCGCGATCTCGGCGTCGGCGTCACCTTGCGGCGGCAGGAGACCGACGTCCTGTGACGTTGCACGATTGGACCGAGCACGACCTCGGCGTGCCCGGCCGGGTGCTGCCGGTGGTGCGGGCGCCGCACCCACTGCTCGCCGCTGTGTCCGACCGGGTCGACGCCACGGACCCCAAGATCGTCCAGCTCGCGGCCGATCTGGTCGCGACGATGAGGGTCTCGCCCGGATGTGTCGGCCTCGCCGCTGCCCAGGTCGGTGTCGGCGCGCACGTGTTCTGCGTCGACGTGAACGGGCACGCGAAGGCCAGGACCATTCACGGCACGTTCGTCCTGTGCAACGCCGGGGTTGCGGAGGCGACACGGAACGAGAATGCGCGCGAGGGCTGCATGTCGGTGCCCGACCTCACCGGCGACGTCAAGCGTGCGTCGCGGCTCGCCGTCGTCGGCGAGCTGCCGGGCTCGGGAGAGCGGGTCGTCGTCGAGACCGATGCCTTCGAGGCCCGCGCCGTGCAGCACGAGATCGACCACTGCGAGGGCATGCTCTTCCTCGATCGGGTGGCGGGCGCACACGCCGTGTACCAGCGTCGTACCTACCTGTGACCAGGGCAAACCCCGTACCCTGACGCCGCGGGCCCCCGTAGCCCAACCGGCAGAGGCGGCGGACTTAAAATCCGCGCAGTGTGGGTTCGATCCCCACCGGGGGCACCGCGTTGACCTGGGGATATGTGGACCTGATGCCCGCGAGGTGAGCGGGCGTGGCATGGTTCATGAAGGAGACCTCGATGGCAGACATGACAGGGCAGGTCGCACTGGTCACCGGCGGTATCCGGGGGATCGGGCTATCGATCAGCTAACGGCTCGCCGCCCGCGGCCTCACCGTTGCCGCCGGCTACTCGCGGGACGCCGAGGCCGGCCAAGCAGTGCGTCGACGACCGTCCCGGCGCGACCGCGCACCAGGGGAACATCGACTCGGTCGAGGACTGCGAGCGGGTGATCAAGGAGGTCCTCGAACAGCACGGCCGGCTCGACATCCTGGTCAACAACGGCGGCATCCGGCGGACCGTACCGTCCGCCGGTTGACGCCGGCGGAGTGGGACCGCGTCGTTCACGTGAACCTGTCTGGGGCGTTCAACTTGTGCCGGGCCATCCTGCAGCACATGCTCGGCCGGAGCAGCGGGCGCATCGTGAACATCAGCTCGATCATCGGGGAGTCTGGCAATATCGGGCAGGCGAACTACGCGGCGGCCAAGGGTGGCCTGTTCGGGCTGACCATGAGCCTCCCGCAGGAGACGGCGCGCAAGGGCATCACGGTCAACTCCGTCGCTCCGGGCTACATCAGCATGGTGGCCGCGGCGCCCGCCGAGGCCATGGAGAAGGTGATCGCCAAGATCCCCGTGGGCCGGCTCGGCGAACCCGACGAGGTCGCCCGGGTCGTCGAGTTTCTCGCGGACCCCGACTCCGGTTTCGTCACCGGACAGATCTACTCCATCAACGGCGGCAAGTACTTGTAGTGGTCACTCGGACTCAGCCGACTTCATGACTCCCCACGGCCCGCGGATCGCCAGCGGGGTAACCCGTGGGCGCCGAACCCGACGACGATGCGACGCGCCGCGGCGGGCCCATCGATGACTGGTTGCCCAGCTTCGCCGGCTCCTCGACTCCGACGTCGCACGCCCGGTCACCGAATGAGGCACTCCAGCTCGTGACACCGCTGTTCGGCACGCCCGACACCGACGGCATCGCCATGGCTGTCCGGGCTGCCAGGACCGTGGAGGCCCCTGCGACCAGCGCCGGCTCGCTGCAGGTAGAGGCCACGGTCGTCGTTATGCTGCGCCTTCAAAATCCGCTGTGTGTGGGTTCGACCCTCGCACTGTGGGGCACCCGTTGAACTGCGGATTTGCACACCACATGCCGACAAGATGAGCGGGCGTGATTGCTGAGCAACTTGACTGCGGTGCTCATGCCAAAGGCCCATGGCAGCGCTGCGCTCCGACCGCACCAGCTTCGTCATCGCCCACAGGCTCTCGTCCGTCCGCGACGCTGACCTCATCCTCATGATTGGGCAGCCGGTTCGGTCGCATCGTCGAGCAGGGCACCCATGCGGACCTGCTGGCACGCGGCGGGCGCATTACCGGCCACTACGACGCGCAGTTCACCCGCGCGCCCGTGGTCGGCGAAGTCTGACCTGATCGAGCCCGTTCGAGCCGCATGACGCGTCCGCAACCATCTACGGGTTCGCGGCCGTCGCCTCAACACAAACGATCGCCAACCACGGGTCCCGGGAGACCTTCACGCCGTACACCCGAAGTTCCTCCAACTGTTGCCGCACAGCGTCCGCCTGGATCAAGCGAAGGACTATCGGGCCGAGCGCTGCGGCGGCGAAAGCACCGCACAGTGGCGCCGGCAGTCGGGTCAGATCGATCAACGACCTCCATCGCGCACGATCGGCGAGAGCGTCGAGTTCGGTGACGATCAACCTCCCGCCAGGGCGGATCACTCGAACACATTCGGCCAGGCCCTGGTGCTGGTCCGGCCAGTGCTTGATCGCGAACAGCGAGACGACAGCGTCGAAGCTGTTGTCGGCGAAGGGCAAATCGAGGGCTGACGCCTCGACCAACCCGATGCGCCTTCCCGCGGGTACACGGCTCGCGGCCCGACGAATCAGAGCAGAGGACGGGTCGACGCCGACGAGCTGCAGGTCCGGTCGCGAGTGAGACAGGCTGACGAGCGCTTGACCTCCGCCGCATCCGACATCAAGAACGCTTCCGCCTGGGCCGGTGCCAGATGACACCTGGTCCAGGATCGGCCGCGAGGCCGCCAGGGTTCCAGGCGCGATCATGTTGTCGTAGAACAGCGACTCGATCGACGAGTATCCCCGGTGGAGATTCAGGACATGGGGCATGGCGACATTGTGACCGACCCAGACGCACTGGGTGACGCGCGGCGGTTCGCCGCGCCCGAATGGAGCCTGGATGAGTGAGCAGAGTGTCGGCGCGGTCTCCGACCTTCCGCCTGGCGCGGTCGTCGGCGTGGGCAAGTATGCCGTCGGAACAACGGCGAATACTTCGCCGTGACCGCAGGTGCAGGCATCTGCGCGCCGATCTCGCGGGCGGGTCCGTCGACGAGAATGGCTGTCTGGTCTGCCCGTGGCACCAGTCCGCCTACGACGTGAAGAGTGGGCGAATGGTCCGTGGGCCGCAAGGCATCTTTGCGAGGGTGCCCGGGCTCGGGTGGTCCTTCCAGCTGCTCACCAAGGTCATACCTCTCGGGCGAGGACGCGTGATCCAACGCGGGGACGACCTCTACGTGGCTTGACCTATCCGTGACGAGCCAGCCTGTAGCGACGGTACCTCTCGAGCCGTTCGTGATCCGGGTGAATGATGGGACGGTTTCGGACTGGTCACGCGGTGCGCTGGGGTCGGCCGTGGCGTGGTCGCGTTCGCCCGCCGGGACACCTGAGCCGCACCATCGTACGGAGAACAGGATGGAGGACGGGGTGGAAGAGGCGATCTGGCAGCGGACCGCAGACGCGGTGCGAACGGCGTTCGACTCCGGCGAGCTCGCCGGACTGGGGCCGGTGCTAGCCCCGGACCTGCGCTGGCACGGCGCCGGCCCCGGCGGGTGCCACTCGGCCGCCGATGTGCTGGCCTGGTATGGCGACAGGACCGCCGAGGGCGTCACGTTCCGGCTGGTCAGGCTGCATCGGGTCGGCCACCGGGTGCTGCTGCACGTCGCGGTCGAGCCCGGCGGCGGGGATGTCTACCAGATGCTGACCCTGGACGCCGCCGGCCGCATCACGCAACTGCTCGACTACAGCAATCCCGCCGTCGCCGAGCGGGACCTCGTCTCACCGGCTCCGGGTGAATCTGCCGGCACCGTCGGGCGCCTCGTGCCGTTCGTCGACGTCCAGGACGTAGCGGCGTCGGTCACCTTTTATCGATCGCTGGGATTCGCTGTGACACGGGAGTACCGGCCGCACGGCCGGCTCGTGTGGGCCGCGTTGCGCAGCGGCGACGCCGAGCTGATGCTCGCCGAGACCGAAGACCCGGTCGACCCGGCGCGGCAGGGTGTCCTGTTCTACCTCTACAGCGACGATCTGGCCGGGCTGCGCGAACATCTGCGTGCCCACGGTGCGGTCCCGAGCGAGATTGCCGACGGATCCCCTGGCCCGCGTGAGGAGTTGCGCGTCGACGATCCGGACGGCTATTGCCTGATGATCGCCCAGCGCCAGGCTTGACGGTCCTCAGCTCATGGCGCCGGCGCGCTACGGACTGTGTCAGTGGCAGCCCGAACTGATCCGACCGCGCGGCTGGGTGTGACCAGGACGACCGGTGTGCCTGCCCTGTGGTCCTCCGCCGCGCAGCGGATCTGTCAGCACGTCCGGCGCTAGATCGCTTCGACGGCCTGGTAGTCCACGCTCTCGAAGATGTTGCCCATGGTCATCCGGACTGGTCGCAGGTGGAGGGCCGAGCGCGCCGGAACAAGCCCCACGTGCCCAGTGACTGGGCAAGCCCGGTTAGCAGGGAAGCGAGGGCCAACGGGATGAGGACGAACCAGGCGGCCGACTCCCTCGCGCGATAGGCGGCCCGCCGCCACGCTCGCAAGTAACCGTCGGCTACGCCCAACGGCAACGGCAACCGCGCAGCCAGGACAGCGGAGGTCCTGCGCAAGCACGGCCTCCGCTCACGCGCCGCGGGGATCAAGGGCGTCGTCTTCGAAGGGCAGCTGGCCGATGAACAGAACCCGAGGCGTCCGTTCCTCGGCAGTCTGCTCGGTGACATCGGTCGCGACGAAGCCCCCCTCGGTGAGCAGCCGAAGCCAGGCGTCGCGGCCGAACACTCCGTGGTGGTGCGTCTCGTACACCACCCGGACCGAGCCGTCGGCGTCTCGGAGCAGGAAGGCATACTCGGTCTGGATCGAGGTGTCGTCGGGATCCGGGTCCCAGCTCCATTCCAGGTAACGGACCCCGCGACCGTCGGCGTCGTCCGTTCCGCCGTGGTCGCTCGACGGCTCGAAGGTCTCGCGCGTCGCGTCCGGCACAAAGACCACGATGCCGCCCGGTCGGCAGTGGACGAACGCCGTTTCGACGGCCTGGCGCAGGTCGGACTCACTGGTCATGTAGTCCACGGCGTCGTGCACGAACACCGCATCGAACTCACGGCCCAACCGAACAGTGCGCATGTCCCCCTGGTGATGGGTGCATTCCGGATTGAGCTGCCGCGACACATCGAGCATCTCCTCCGAGAGGTCGACGAGCGTCATGGCGAAGGAGGTCTTGAGATGGAATGCGTTGTGACCGCCCCCGCTACCGAGCTCCAGGACCTCATGCACCGGCACAGACGCCGTACGTAGGACCGATGCCGCGAAGGCCGCCTCCTCGACGTAATCCTCTGGTGGCGAGATGAGGGGCCACCATCGAGCCAGCTCGCCGTAGAACCGGTACTCGATCGGTCGGTCGGTCACAGTCCCATCCTGGCTCATCGGCCAATTCGGTTCCGCGGCTCTTGCTGACCTACCGATGAGATCTGCACCGCTGCCCCGCCTCGTCGCGCAGTCCGTCTCCCCGCTCCGGCGTTTCGCAGCGGGTGTCGATTCCTTGCGAGCTCGATTCGAGCTGGGAGGAGTCGGACATCCGCGGAATTTCGGGGCAAGAGCCGGCAATCGGGAGGCACGAATGTTGCTCGAGGGCAAGAACGCTGATCTGGAGGCGGCGGGGCGATCGGCGGCGCGGTCGCTCGGGCCTTCGCCGGCCATCCTATGCGCGGCTACTCCTGGGCGGCCTCCAAGTCGCCTTCGAAGCGATGGAATCAATGAGGCGGCAGCTGGCCTCCGAGCTCGGACCGCATGGCGTGCGGGTGGTGACCCTGCGAACTGGTGGCGTGCCCGAGACCATCCCGCACGGCTTCGACGGGCGCGAGGCGATCGTCGACGACATCGAGAAGCTGACAATGCTCGGCCGGGTCGCAACCCTCGAGGACGTCGGCAACGTGGCAGCCTTCGTCGCCTCCGACCGCGCCCGCACTATGACTGCCGCCACCGCCAACATCAGCTGCGGCGCCCTGGTCGACTAGCGCTGTTCCGGAGAGGTTCGCCGCACCGTCCGCTCACGCCGCCGGGGCGTTGGTCGAGCAGGATCGCTGCGGTAGAACGCCACGCCGCCTGGGCCTCCCGGCCGAAGGCACTGCAGGTGCAGCCCTCCGCGTCGCCAAGATCGGAAGAACGGCAGGAACAACGACCGCCAAGGCCATGATTTGTCACACTATGTCGCCCGCCTGGCCGCATTGTTCCTGCCGTTCTTCCGATCTTGAGGCGGCAGCACGTGGGCCATTCCGGCCGAGTCGGCCCCGAACACCGCACACCGATCCTGGCAACGATCCACCCAGAACCGCCTACCAACGCTCACAGATCACAGTCATCAGGAAGTCGGCGCCACCTCCGGCTTGCAGCTTGGCGATTCCTTGGACGGCGGTGCCGCCTCGGACCCAGCGACGGGCGGACGGTCGGCACCTTGGGTGCATACCGCTTGGGGTTCGACAGAATCGGACGACTCCTGCAACACGCTGAGCACTGCATCGCGCATCGCCGGCGCCCAGCCAACTGCGGCAGTCGCCGGCTCACCCGTGGCGGCCTCCTCCGCCGGCACCGGCTCACCCGTGGCGGCTTCCTCCGCCGGCACCGGCTCACCCGTGGCGGTCTCCTCCGCCGGCGGGGTTGGGGCCGTCCCCTGGGTTGGCCGATCCTGCGGAACGGTTCCCTCAGGTGCCGGTGGTGTTGCGGGAGTCGCTGATGTAGAGGGCCGTGGGGAGCTACGCGGCCTAGCGTTGTCTGCGGCTGGCCAATCGTCCGGCGGAGGCTCCGAGGGAGGCGGCATCGCGACAGTGCGACCCGTCTGATACTGCTGAGCCAGGCTGAGCACGATCCTCACGTATTCGTCGGCATTGTTGTAGCGACGGACGGCCCGAGCGGCCTGAACCCGGTCACGCAGATCCGTGTCACCCGCACACAGATAGACAGCCGCGCCCTGCGCTGCATCGAAGATGTTGTTCGGATCGCGGCGTCCGTCGGAGTTGGCGTCCGCGCTCACCGACCGCCAGGTCGACGGGATGAATTGCATGGGTCCGACCGCCCGGTCATAGGTCGTGTCGCCATCGAGTGCGCCACCGTCTGTGTCGCGGATCAGCGCGACATTCGGTCGCCCGTCAAGTGGGATTCCACGAATGGGCCTGGTGCCGTAGCCGTCTTCGCGCAGTTGGGCCCCTCCGAATCGGCCGTGGTTCGACTCGACCCGCCCGATCGCCGCCAGCAGCGTCCATGGCACGCCGCACGAGTCGTCGTTGGAGGCAAGCCGCGATTCCGCCTGCATGTACGCCCGCAGCGCGACATCGGGGATGCCGCTCTCGCCGAGGGTCTCGATCACCCGGGCACCCGATAGGACGGCTTGAATCGGTTCGGCCACGGGTTCGGGGCCGACGGGTACTGCCTCCAGATGCGCCGGTTCGAGAAAGTCCTTCAGGCTCTCGTCGACGTGGACAGCGTTCGCTCCTACCCTTTGCGACGCACTCGTCGCGGGGTGATCGGCTGCTGCGATGGCCACCAACCCCAGCGCCACCACTGCGATGATGGCCGCCGCCGACCAGGGCCGGCGGTCTCTGTGTGGTCGCTGGCGGCGATGCCGCCCCGCGATTCGCTTGTTGGGTGCGTAGAGCCGGAAGACTCGCATGTCGCCGATCCCTCGCTGATGGGACTATCCGCTGACGCTTCGGTCCAACGTCGCTTCGATCGGTATTCGGTACAGATCACGCCGCGGATGGGCGCCGCAGTCGGGATCCTGCGCATATCGAGCCGCCGCGCAGCGTGGACCGTCCTGCCCTCCATGAACCGGAGAGGTGAGGTGCGGGCAGACTGATCGATCGATCGATCCTGACGGCTTGTTCGTAGCGGGGCCGAAGCAGAACCTCGTGAAGGCGCGGAGGGTGACGTGATGACCATTTCCGATCAGTCACGGGGCGCATCGCTTGCGGCGGACGTCGGGCCGAGACCCGCACGAGGAACGCACCTGCGCGTCATCGCCCGTGCCGCTGGCGCCGGCGCCCGGTACGACCGACTCTTCAGGTGATGATCACGCCGTACGCAACGGTGAGCATGCCCGCGGCGAGCGCGACTGCTCTGGCGGTGGTGAGGGTATTCGCCCTCGACCACGAGCGGATTGGTCGCGGTCCGGCCGTGCTGCTGTTGCAGGGGTGGCCAGCGTGACCGCCGGCTGTAGGCCCGGGGAGCCACGGACCCCCCACGCGCAACGATCCGCGCCGTAGCCGCCGACAGCGCGCCTCCTCGGCTACAGGCCGCGATGTGGCTGATCACGCGGCCCGTCGCAGTCAAGGTCCGAAGGCCGACAGCGCGGCACCGCCCGCATGGCCAGGAAGCCTGTCGGCTCTCGGGACAAGCGTTGATAGTCCTCGAAGTCGATCTCGGCGGCCGTTTGCGCTGGGCGCGGTTCGAGCAGGCGTTCGATGAGGAAGCCGGCCGCGAAGAGTTCGTGGCACGTCTGCTCGAGCGGTGCGAGCCAGTAGCGCAGCTTCCAGCCCTTGCTCCACACCTCCTCGATCATGCGCACGTCGAAGTAGCTGCCGCCGTGCCGGAGCCAGTCCCCAGTCGGGTGCTGGCGCGACAACACAAGCGCTCCCGTGGGACGCAGCACGCGGTGCAGCTCGCGCAACGCGGCGATGCGGTCGTCGACGTACTCGATGGCCAAGGCGAGCAGGACCAGGTCGACGGACGAGTCGGGCATCCAGTCCAGCGGGCTTGCAAGGTCGTGAACGCGGAACTCGCCCGCGGGGACTCGCTGACGACAGAGATCGATCATCCGCGGGCTCTGGTCGAACCCGATGACCTGCGCGCCGCGGGCCAGCAGCGCCTCCGCGTACAGGCCAGGACCACAGGCGGCGTCGAGTACCCGGCGTCCGGCGACATTGCCGAGCAGCTCCAAACAGACCGGCCGGTCGTAGTGAGCGTTGTAGAAGCCATCGCGCGCGTGGTCCATGAACTCCTCGGCGAACACCTCGTACTGCGGCTCCGCACCCACCTCGTCACCCATCCCCCGATCCTCGCACCAACGCGACCGCTCTCACCCGGCCCGCCCGGAGGGCTGGCCTCGCACCAGGTCGCGTCCAACGCGCTCTTCCGCCGCTCGGAGGAAGTCACCCGCACGCCGTAGACGGGGTAGGCGCAATGTCGGCGGATGGCGATCTTCTCCGAGTCGGATCCGCCTCACGGAGCGACGTCTAGTGTGATGTCGGTCAGCCACAGCGCGTTCGGCGCCGACGCGGTGAACCGGCGGTGCACGAGGTCGTCGTGCACCGGCGGGCCGGCCTTGAGGGTCAGGCCCCGTTTGCCGGCGAACACCGACCAGATGCGCCGCTGAGAGCACAACTGGGCGACCCGGTTCTGTCCGGTGCGCACGCCCCGATGGCGAGTTCGTCGGCGATGACCGGTACCCGAAGCCGGGTCGTCGTGGTGGAGGTCCACCGCGGCGTTGATCAGGTGCGCATCGTCCCAGTCTCGCCGGCTGACCGGGTTGGCCTTCCACGCGTAGAACGCCTGCCTACTGAAGCCGAGCACCCGGCAGGTCACCGCGACAACCCAGCAGATGGGGAGCAGGTATCGACCTTGACGCGGACGGCGACATAGCCTGACACGATGCGGTAGGAGGGAGGCGTCACGAGCCGAACCCGGATCCCGACCGAGCAGCCAGTCGCCGACGTCGAAATCGCCGCCTCGGCACGGCTGTTCGGCCGGCTGCGGCTCGGGCACGGTGCCTACCTGTCGCAGGGATTGGTGATCCGCTCCCACGAGGAGGCGGTCTCGATCGGTGCGGGCTCGGCGGTGCTCGAGAACTGCACGGTCATCGGCAGGCCCGGGATGGGGGTGGCGATCGGTCGGCGTACCGTGTTTGGGCACCGTTGCACGATCGTCGGCGCGACCATCGGTGACCTCTGCGAGATCGGCAACGGCTCGACGATGCTGCCCGGCTGCGTGCTCGGCGACCGCGTCTTCCTTGGGGAGGGCACGCTCGTACCCGCTGGCGCCCGCCTGCCGGACGCCAGCGTCTGGGTCGGCCGACCCGCCCGCAAACTGCGCGACGCCACCGACGCCGACGTCGACCGACTTCGCGGCCTGCGCGGCGGCGACCTGTCGATCCCCGACGAGCCCACCCTGGCCTACCACCCCGAGGAGCGCGACGCCGTGGGAACCCTCTACGCCTACAAGGACCACACACCCGAGATCGGCCAGGGCACGGTGCTGTTCGACTCCGCCGAGGTCACCGGCGACGTCCGTATCGGCCGCGACTGCATCATCGGCGCCGGCGTGAAGATCATCGGTGACAGCCACGGGCCGGTTCGCATCGGCGACCGGGTCCAGATACTCGAGAACACCGTCCTGCACCTGCTCCCCGATAACCAGCTGCTCGTCGGCGACGACTGCGTCATCGGTCCCGCTGCGATGATCCACGGCTGTGTGATTGGGGACGGCTGCGTGATCGAGCCCGGTGCGATCGTCTCGGACTGGTCCACCCTCGGCCACCACTGCCGCGTCACCGCTGGTGCTGTACTCGTGCAACGCTCGGAGTTCCCCGACCGATCCTTGATCTCGGGCTGCCTCGCGGAACGCACCGGCGAGACAAGGCCACCGCTCGACCGGCCGGCCTGGGCGCTGACCCACGAGGAGGTCGCCACCATCACGCGCGTCCGCCGCTGACCTCGCGCGGTGTCCATGCTGAGGTCTTCGATGTTGGCGACGCAGGCTTCGCCGACGCGCAGTCCGAGCATGCCCAGTAGCACGATCAGGGCAGCTCCTCGGCGACCACGAGCCCCGGTGTTTCCGCGTGCTCGTTGCCGGGGTCCGGCGACGCGTCGGTGTCCGCCCGGCTGCGCCGCATCCAGAGCACGGTGAGCAGGACGCCACCGGCGAGTCCGCCGAGTCCCCACCAGATGCCGGCGAACGGGGACGCCTCCGCCGGCGCCGGCTCGGCGGGGGCGGGAGCGGGCTCGGCCGGGGCCGGCAGCGGTGCGCCCGCCACCCCGCTGAAGTCGCCCGCATCGCGGGAGGCCTCACCGACGCCGAGCTTGTCGAGCAGCGCCACAAGCTCGGCCGCCGACGCGGGCTGGTGCCACACGACCGGGCTGTCCCAGTTCATCCCGCTCTCGCCGGAGACCTGCGTCGCGATCCAGGGTGCGCCCTTGCCCTCCAGGTAGATGTGGTCGACCCGCCACGGCGTGACGTCGTGGATCAACCAGGTGACCGTCACTCCGGGGCCGTTGTCGTGGCCCAGTCCCGACTGGTCCACCTTGCCGGTCCCGGTCTCGCTCTCGATCCCGACCAGGTCGGCGAGGGCGTCGTACTCCGGGTCGGTGTAGTAGAGCGAGGCGGTCTTCCCCTCGCCGGGCACCGACAGCAGTGCGCTGGTCGGCCCGCCCGCGGATGCGGGTCTGGACAGCATCAGGGACGCCGCGACCAGGAGGGCGACGGTGAGAGATGCGCGGAATCGGTGCACGGCTGCCTCCTCGGGACGGGTGTCTGTGTTACACCGCCACGCACCTGCGGGGTTCCCGTCAGTCGACCGTGACGCTCGACTCCGCGATCTCGACGGCACGCTCGAGGCTCAGGTCACCTTCGAGTCGCAGGGTCGTGACGTCGTCCAGCCAGATCAGCGTGTGTCCGGCCAGGCGGGCCGACTCGGTCCGCCGGCTGCCGTCGGGCTCGAGCAACACGACCTCGTGGGGCTCTTCGAACCACAGCGCGTCGGTCCCGCCGACCGCGGCGTAGAAGACGCCCGGCGCGCGCTTGAGGACAGAGAAGTCATATCTCGCGTCGAACTGGTCGAGGCGCACGACGCCGTCCTCGTCGGTCGCCCAGCTCATCGACACCAGCCGCCTGTCGGGCGAGACCTCGACCCCGTCGGGGGCGCCGAGCTCCTCCGGCACCGACAGCGTGAAGGCGACCGCGGCTGCGGCCTCCGACACCGACCGGTCCTCCGCCACCTCGGGCGGCGGCGGCGCGGCACCGGGCCCGGATGAGCCCCGCTCCACCAGCACCCCTCCGAAGCCGAACCAGTCGGCGACGGCCGCGCGCACCGGTGGTGTCGCCAGCAGTGCGAGCAGGACCGCGCCGACCACCACCGCGACCCGGCGGCGTCGGGACGCGACGCTGTCCGCCACCCGGCGTCCGGCGTGACGCCACATCCGGGTCCACGCGTGGGCCGGCCGGTCGGCTGCGGGCAGCTCCGCGACCCGGTCCATCACGGCGGTCGTCAGGCCCTCCGAGGGCGCGGGTGGGTCGATCACGCGACCCAGCGTCGACAGGTCGCGGACCAGGTCGTCGTACCTGCCCTCAGCCACCCTGCTTCACCTCCCTCGTCCGGTCCTGGCTCGCCTCGGTGTCCAGCACGTCCCTGAGCTTGATCAGGGCTCGGCGCAGGCGCGACTTCACCGTCCCGCGCGGCCAGCCGAGGACCGCCGCGGTCTCGGCCTCGTCGAGGTCGAGGAGGTAGCGGCAGGTCACCACCAGCCGGTGCTCGGGGGAGAGCCGGGCCAGCCCCCGCACGAGCGCGGACTGCCGCTCCTGCGACAGCAGCGCGTCGGCGGGGTCGTCGGGCCGGGCGAGGAGCAGCGGCTGGGACTGCTCCCACGCCCGGCGTTCCCGCGCCACGCGCCGGCCTGAGGCGCGGTGCAGGTTGTGGGTCTCGTTGGCGACGATGCGCAGCAGCCAGGGGCGGAACGGCGCCCCGGGGTGGAAGCGATCCAGGGCGGCGTACGCCTTGACGAACGCCTCCTGCACGACGTCCTCCGCTTCCCCGCCCGCGCCGAGTAGGGCGGCGGTGCGGATCGCCACCGGGGCATGGCGACTCACGAGCTCCGCGTACGCGTCACGGTCACCACCGCGCACCCGGGCCAGCATCTCGGCGTCTTCCGGGCCGGTGTTCAGGTTGGGTGTCCCTCTCCTCGGTCGACCTGTCTACACCGCCGCGGCCTCGGAGGTTCCCGCCGGCTCGTCCGGTGTCAACGGTGGCTGGCGAACCAGGGGTTGGAGGTCGATGTACTCGACGTCGGACATCATGCCCTCGTAGTCGGCCATGTCCGGCGGCGCTCCGTCTCGCCACCCCACTACCGCACACACCTCTGGCATGTAAGGCCCATAGGTCGCATGTGACTTCACAAGTGCCCTGTGGCGGCGACCTGCGGGTGCGTATTCGTGGAAGCAGCCTGGAGTCATCGGAATGCCAGGCGGCCAGGTGTAGCCGCAATACGTATCCGATATCTATACTCGCTTGACATGAGAGAGGTGTTCTTGGCCCTGCTGGCCGGTGCCGGCGGCCACGGCTACGAGATCAAGCGGGCACTGGAGGAGGAGTTCGGGTCGACGATGCCGGCACTGAACTCGGGTCAGCTGTACTCGGCGCTGGCGCGCCTGGACCGGGAAGGACTCGTCACCGGCGAGGACGTCGACGGCGACGGCCGCGGGAAGCGGGTGTACGAACTCACCGACCGGGGCCGCGTCGCTCTGGCCGAGTGGCTGGAGACGCCGGTCCCCGGGGTCCGGCTCCGTGACGAGTTCTTCATGAAGTTCGCGATCGCGACCTCGGTCGGACTCGCGGAGCCCGCGCGATTGATCGAGCTGCAGCGACGAGAGCACCTGCAGTCGCTGCGCGACCTTGACGCCCGGTTGACCTCCGGCGTGGACAAGGTCGCGGGTGAGTTGCTCATCGAAGGCGCGGTCTTGCACCTGAAGGCGGATCTGGAGTGGCTGGACCTGATCGAGCACCAGGTGCACCTCGGGAACGTCGGAGGGGGCCGCTGATGGGGGCGCTGCTGGAAGCACGCGGGTTGACGCGCAGCTATGGCGAGGGTTCCGCGCGAATGGAGGTGCTCCGTGGCGTCGAGCTGCGCGTGGAGAGGGGTGAGTTCGTCGCGATCATGGGCCCGAGCGGCAGTGGCAAGTCGACGCTGCTCAATGCGTTGGCGGGGCTCGACCGGCCGACGTCGGGCGAGGTCTGGCTCGAGGGCCGGCGGGTCGACACCATGAGTGAGACCGCCCTCGCCCGCTTCCGGCGCACGAGGGTCGGGTTCGTGTTCCAGTCGTTCAACCTGCTCCCCACCCTCAGCGCGGTGGAGAACGTCGAGCTCCCACTGCTGCTGGCCGGGCGCGGCAGGCGGACGGCTCGCAGGATGGCGACCGGCCTCCTTGACGACCTGGGCCTGGGAGCGAGGCCGGACGCTGCCCCGTCGCAGCTCTCCGGTGGGCAGCAGCAGCGGGTTGCCCTGGCGAGAGCGCTCGCCAACGGTCCCGACATCGTGATGGGCGACGAGCCCACTGGCAATCTCGACTCGGTCGCGAGCCGCGAAGTGCTCGGCCTGTTCGCCGCGGCACGTGACCGCGGCCAGACCCTGCTGGTGGTCACCCACGACGCGCGGGTCGCCGCCGCGGCCGACCGCATGATCACCCTGCGTGACGGACTCGTCGTCGAGGAGGCGCAACTGCAGCCGCCGCGCCCGGTCACGCTGCCCTTCGACCCGCCGAGACGGTCATGACCCTCACGCTCCTCAAGCTCGCCTTCGGTGGGATCCGGGCCCGGCTCCTGGCCAGCCTGTTCACCGTGCTCCTCGCCGCAACGGCGACCACCACGATCGTGCTCGCACTCGAGGTCGGCCGCACCGTCGACGATCCGTGGCGACGCACCTTCCAGGCCGCACGCGGCGCGGACGTGCTGGCCATCGTTCCGACTGTCGACGACGCGCGAGCCGTCGCCGGGCGGAGCGGCGTCGCGGAGTCCGACGACCCGACGCCGATCACCGATACCGAGGTACACCTGCGCGGCGGGTCCGAGACCATCCTCATCGCCGGACTCGTCGGCCAGCCCAGGTTGAACATCCCCGTCGGGGTCGCCGGTACGAGCAGGCCAGGCTCGGGCGTTGTCCTCGAACGCAGCCTCGCCGAGGTGCTCGGAATCGGCATCGGCGACGTCGTGCGGCTCGACTCCGCGCGTGGACCCGTCGTGCTCGACGTCGTCGGCACCGCGATCATTCCCAGCCAATCGCGGTATCCCCGCCAGACACCCGGCCTGGCCTGGGTGTCGCGCTCGACCCTGGAGGCGGTCCAGCCGGACCTGACCCGGTGGCGGTGGACGCAACCGGTGCGTCTGGCCGACCCCGCACGAGCGGCGGCCTTCGCCGCCGGCGTCCTGGCCTCGTTCCCGCCGCAGACGGTCGCGGCATTCACTGCGGACGACCAACGCGACAGCGTGCTCACGGAGACCCAACCCACCATCGTGCTCCTCACCGCCTACACAGTCGCGCTGCTCGCCGTGGTCTTCGCAGAGATCGCCATCCTCATCGGTGCGCGGGCCAGCCAGCAGCGCCGCGAGATCGGGCTCGCCAAGGCCGTCGGACTCACCCCCCGCCAGGTCTCACTGACCTTCGCCATCGAGACCGTTGCGCTCGGAGTGGCGGGGCTTCTCGTCGGCTTCGTCGTGGGCATGCTCCTGGCCCCGACGCTGGCGGCGCCGACGCTCGCCACCCTCCTCGGCGCGCCGAGCATCGCGCCGAACCCCAGCGACCTCGGCGTTGCGGCGGTGCCGGTCCTCTTGATCATGGCCGTCGGCGCGTGGGCCTCGACCCGGCGGCGCAGTCGACTCACCGTGGTCGACGCGATCCGCGCCGGCGTGGGCGCACCCGGTGCGAGCTCGCGTCTGGCCCGGCTCGCCCAGACGATAGGCCTCCCGCTCGCGGTGGTTTTGGGTCTGAAGGACACCCTCGCCCAGCGTGGCCGAGCCCTCCTGCTCGCCGCCTCCATCGCCGTCACCACCGCCGCCGTCGTGTTCGCGCTGTGCATGAAGGCCACCCTGGATGCGCAACCGGCCGGCGAGGCCAGCGACGTGCCGGACAGCCTCCCGATCCTCGTCTACACCCTCGACGGGGTGCTGCTGATGATCGCGTTGACCACCCTCGTCGCGGTCGCCAGCCTCGCTGTCCGCGAGCGGGTCCGGGACCTCGGCGTCATGCGCACGCTCGGGTTCACCCCGGGACAGGTCACCTCGGGCCTGGTTGGCTCCCATCTGACCGTCGCGGTCGTCGCCGCCGTCATCTCGATCCCGCTGGGAATCGGCTTGTACCGGGGTGTATACGCCATGGCAGGCGGCGATGCCGCCGACCTCGTCCTGGCCCCGTGGTGGTGGCTCGCACTGGTACCCGTCGCGACCGCCGCGGCCGTGGTAATCACCATAGGCGGACCGGCGTGGCTCACCGCACGGGCGCCGGTCGTCGAAGCGCTGCGGTACGAGTGACCGGCCGGCTGACCTGTCTTCGATCCGTCGCCGGTCGACGTCCGGCACGCTCAGCCGCTGAGTGTGGCTGCGCTCGCCGACTCTGCCGATGGTGGTGAGCTGGTTGGGCAACTTCGCGTCAACGGCATGTGCACTACTTGGCGAAGTCGGCGATCTCGTCAGCCAGTCGGCCTGGCTGATCGAGAGAGATGAACGTGCCGGCGTTGGGCACCTCGACCAGCCGAGCATCAGGGAAGACCGATGCCAGTCGACGGCCGAGCGCGATCTTGAAGAACCGGTCAGACGGCGCCCACGCGATCAGGACCGGCTTGTCGAACTTGTGTAGCCGGGTGGCCACATCGGCCAGGTCTTCGGGTCGCCAACCGCGAAGCAGGCTGGTCGTGTCGTGCCGTATGCCTGCGTCGGAAAGGTAGGGACGGATCCAGCCCGCGGTGTCCTCGGCAGTGAGCGGGCGTCGGACGAGCGGTCCGAAGCCCAGCGGGCCGTTGCGCAATGCGGCCGGGCGCATGGTCTGCAGTACGAGCCGAGCCGCACCGGGATGCCGGCCGAGTCGGAAGAGCAGGTTGAACGGGAACGGCGGGAACGTGTCGAAGGCGTCGCAGTTCGTCAGCACGAGTCGACCAATTCGCATCGGGTCCTCGTCGATGACGAACTGGGACACCGCGCCGCCCGTGTCGTTGCCGACGAGCACGACATCGTCCAAATCGAACCGGGCCAGGAAGTCGAGCACGACTTTTGCGACACCGCGTGGCGACAGGTCAGCGTCCGGCTTCATCGCAACGGTGTGAGCGGCGAGCGGCCACGTCGGGGCGAACGCGCGGAAGCCACGCTCACCCAGTCGCTCGGGCACGTCGGCCCACAACGCGTCGTCGACGAGGAATCCGTGGACGAACACGACTGGTCGCCCGTCCTCTGGGCCGGCGACCCGGTAATGGATCGTGCCGGCCTTGAGGTCGACGGGCCGGCGTTCGGCGATTTGTGGTCCAGACACGAGTGGCCTCCGCTACTGTTGCATACACGATGTACGTAACTTACAGACAGGTTGTATGGAAATCAAGCGCACCCAGGCAGCCCGTACCGAGGCGACCCGCACCGCCCTCGTGGCCGCGGCCAGACCGCTGTTCGCCGAGCGAGGTTTCGCTGCCGTAGGCACAGACGAACTGGCCCGCGCAGCCGGCGTCACGCGTGGCGCGCTCTACCACCAGTTCGACGGCAAGACGGAGTTGTTCGCCGCCGTCTTCGAGCAGATGGAGGACGAGATCGCTCAGTCCATCGGGACCCACATTCTGGCTAGCGGCGCCGAAGACCCGGCAGCGGCGCTGCGCGTCGGCGTTGATGCGTGGCTAGCAGCGAGTGCAGATCCCGATGTGCACCGGATCGTGCTCATCGAGGCTCCTGCGGCGCTGGGGTGGGAGCGATGGCGCGAGATCGGGCGCCGGTACGGAGTCGGACTGGTCGAAGCCGCGCTCGCCGCGATGATCGAGCAGGGAATCTTGCCCCAACAGCCGGCGCGACCGCTCGCGCATGTATTGGTCGGCGCCCTCGAAGAGGCCGCGCTCTACGCGTCGCGGGCCGAGGACCGCGACATGGCCACCGATGAGGTCCGCGCCGCACTGCACCACTTGGTCGACGCTCTCACCACTTCCGCTCGAGCCGCGAGTCGGCAGGTCTGAAACCTTCGCGATGCGCAATTCGCTGGTCGCACGCCCACGTGCGGCTGATATCCGCCGCTCGATGCCGTTTCCGGCACGAGCATTGTCCGGCGCGAGATCGCGTGTCGTGAGTTGAGAAGTCGTGGCTCAGGTCGATGATGGGTTGGCGCGGGCTCGCTACTGCGCATCGCACGACCGTCGAGAGGGTAGGCCATGATCAAGGCGCTCGTGTTCGGTTTCATCTTCTTCGTCGTTGCCACCTTTCCGGCGACCTGGCTGCTGATGCTCTTCGCCGGAAACGTTGGCCTTCAGCAGTCCTATTGGGGCATGCTGCCGCTCGGCATCCTCGTGTCTGTGCTGTTGGCCGGGGTGACCACTCCGGCCACCACCGTCGTCAAGCAGTAGACCGACGCACGTATTGCCGCCGCGTGCGACCGCACGCCATTGCCGCTAGTCGTTCGGTCCAACAGATGAGCGGAAGCATGCAACACCGTGGCTGTGAGTGACTTCCCGCGTTGATCGACCACGTCACCTACGCAAACCCCAACGTCGATACTGCTCTCGCCGAGATTGGGGGACGCTTCGATGTTCGCGCGGCCGGCGGTGGGCAGCCGGGCGACCAGCTGCCGCGCGACCACGGCGAGCGGGCGGCGGTCGCAGTCGTCGTGGGGTCAGTAGAGGCCCAGCGGCGCGGCGGTCCTGGATGCCGACGGACGCCTGCTCCACGTGTCTGCGCAGCGGGACTCCAGCGCTGCACGCCCGGTCACGGACCTGGCTGGCGTGATGGGCAGGTAGGCGGTCGGTTACGGCCTGTCGCGCTCCGGCACGACTAGGGTCAGGTGACGGCGGATTTGGCACGCTCTTCTTCGCCGCCACCCGAGGAGGGACGGCCGCGATGACGACATTGGAGTCCGCCTGGTTGCTCGCTGAGCTCGAGTCGACGGTCACGGAGAACCTCGACCGCCACCTATCCACCGCCAAGGAGTGGATGCCGCACGAGTTCGTGCCCTGGAGCCAGGGGCGTGACTTCGCCGAACTCGGCGGGGAGCCCTGGGCGCTCGAGCAATCCACCCTGTCCCCGATCGCGCGCACGGCGCTCGAGGTCAACCTGCTCACCGAGGACAACCTGCCCAGCTACCACCGGGAGGTCGAGCGAGCGTTCGGCCGGGACAGCGCATGGGGCACTTGGGTCAACCGATGGACCGCAGAGGAGGGCCGGCACGCTTTCTGCATCCGCGACTACCTGCTGGTCACGCGCGGCGTCGACCCTGTCGAGCTGGAGCGCGCCCGTATGCAGACGATGGAGACCGGGTTCGACGCCGGCGACAAGCCGTTGCTCCACGTCTGCGCATACGTGTCGTTCCAGGAGCTCGCGACCCGGATCTCGCATCGAAACACCGGGCGCTACACCGAGGATCCGATCGCCGAGCGGCTGCTGGCGCGGGTAGCCATGGACGAGAACCTGCACATGATCTTCTACCGCAACCTCGTGTCAGCCGCCCTGGAGTTGGCGCCGAACGAGACCATGCGTGCGATAGCTGACGAGGTCGTCGGGTTCGAGATGCCGGGAAGCATCATTCCCGGCTTCGCCCGCAAGGCCGTGCAGATCGCCAGGGCCGGCATCTACGATCTGCGCATCCATCACGATGACGTCGTCATGCCACTGGTGCGCCAGTGGGATGTGCTCGGCCTCGAGGGTCTCGACGCCGAAGGAGAGCAGGCGCGCGGCGAGCTGGCCGACTTCCTCAACGCGCTCGACGCCCAGGCCAGCCGCTTCGTGGAGCAGCGGGAAGAGGCCGCTGCCAGGAAGGCGGCACGTACCGGGGGCTGACCGTCGACGGCGTAGCGCCCCCGCCCTGGTGTTCCCTTCGTAGGATGGACCGCTACGGTCTGGCGCCTCTGGTGCACGACGTACCGAGTCGTGGCGGCTGACCGCCCGACCGCCCGACGCGGGTTCGTGTTCGCGTCGCGGTTTCCTGGGCATGCCCGTGGCGCGTGCGTGGACGCGCTGCGGCCTGGCGCCCGACAGTTCCTCGATCTCCACGGCGAAGCCATCGCGCGGGTTGCGTGCCAGTACCGCTCACTTGGAGTGCGCGGGCAGCAGCGCCGCCCGCAAACCGATGACATCCGCCACTTGTCGCCGATTTCCGGTGGGGGGCGTCAGCCTGGCCGTCGGCCAGCACTCAGGTGCTGGCGCTGGCCTGCGGACCGGCGGTGACAGGCGCCCGGGTCGGAACGGCGTGGACCTCGATGCGCTTGGGCTTGACTTCCTCCGCCTTGGGTACCACCACCTGCAGCACGCCGTCTTCGGTCGATGCCTCGATGGCGTCCGCCATCACATGCAGGGGCAGCGTGATGGAGCGGCGGAAGAGGCCATACCGGCGCTCGAGCACGTGAAACTGCTGGTCTGGTGAGCCCTGCGGTGGGTGCCGCTCGCCCTGGATGGTGAGTAGACCGTCCTGGAACGCGATCTCGAGATCGTCGACCTTGACGCCGGGCAGCTCGACCGTGACGACGTAGGCGTCCTTGCGCTCCGAGATGTCTACCGCAGGCGCCCAGGCCGGCGTGCTGGTCGCCCCGGCGCCGGACTGCGCGGCGTCCTGACCGAGCGCATCGGCAAGCATCTGGCTCATCCGGTCCTGCGCGCCGCGCAGATCGTGAAAGGCATCCCAGCGCGTCATCATCGCCATCTCGATTCCCTTGTCCATCGGCCGGCGGTTCGGGATGAACGAAGGTCCCCGGTGAAGCGAAGGACGTTCACTTGTCGAGCCACCATGTTCACAGTATCGTGAACAATGTTCACTGTCAATGCTGGTCCGATGGAGGAGCCCGTGGAAGATCAACTGTCGACCCCGCCCGGGTCCGTCAACGCCACAGCGCGCCCGCTGTGGTTCAACGCTCCGGAGACCGACGAAGAGCGCCGCCGCACGCTCAACCGGCAGCGTGTGGTGGCCGAGGCGCTCACACTGATCGCCCAGGACGGCGTCGCGGCGCTCACCATGCGTGCCCTTGCCGCGCGGCTCGGGGTGGTCCCCGGCGCGCTCTACCGCCACGTACGCAACAAGGAGCAGCTCCAGGACCTCGTCCTGGACGGCGTGCTCGCCGAGGTCGACTGCGACATCACCCACGCGTTGCCCTGGACCGAGCAGATCAAGGCGCTCGCTCACCGGCTGCACAAGGTCCTGGAAAACCATCCCGGTGTAGCCGGCATGCTAAAGACTCGCGACCCACTCGGGCCGCACTCCCTTGCGCTGGCCGAAGCCTTCCTCGCGCCGCTGCACAATGCCGGGTTCTCCCACCGCGACACCGGCCTCGCATACTTCCTCATCCTCGGCTACACCATCGGCTTCGAGGTCAGCAGCACCCGCATCTCAGTCAACGAGCAGCGTGTCCAGGACGCGGCGACCCGGAAGCAGCTCCACGAATTCTTCCGGTCGCTTCCCGATGACCGCTTTCCCACCCTTGTCGCCCTCGGCGAGCACGTATGGATCGACAACCGCGACGAGCGATTTGCATCCGGTCTCAACGTGCTCGTCGACGGGCTGGAACGGAGCCGGCACTCGACGCCACAACCCAGCTAAACGGCCGTTTCCACCCTCGCCGCCGGTCCCCCTCGACCGGGTCTTCCTCCTCAACCCGGGCCAGGTTCTCGATGTCGGTGACCGCCGGCTGCACGCGTTCCGCCCCCCCGCTGTTCGACAACCCCGCGACAACCGGCTTCCTGGACGACCGATCGGGCGCGCTGTTCAGCTCGGACTGCTTCGGGGCTCCGATGCCGTCGGCGGAACTGGCCACCTCCGCCGACGTGCGCGCGGTTGGCGACGAGATTCGCGACCTTCAGCTGCTGTGGGCGTCGATCGACAGCCCGTGGGTCCACCAGGTCGACCCTGCAAGGTTCCGCGACACGGTCGACCGGTCCGTGCCATGGCAGCCTCCGCCGTCTTCAGCACCCACCTGCCGCCTGCGCCGCAGCCGGACGACCGGTTCTTCGAGACCGTACTGCTCGCGCCGCAGACACCCCGTTCGTCGGACCCGACCAGGCGGCGCTCGAGGCGCTGCTCGCCACGTTCGAGCCTGCCTAGGCGACGCCCTGCACACGCGACCGCGTGCCACGGTCGTCGTGATGCTGCGTCCTTAGATCCACGCAGTGGGGGTTCGACCCCACCGGGGGCACCACCGGGGCATGCTGTTGACCTGCGAATAGTCAGGGGTTTTGTGCGGGGTTGCCCACAGTGTCGGCCGGTAGCTGCGGATCGCCGGTGGCGGTCTCGGGGTCGGTTGCCGGCGCGGGGCTGGGGGCCCCTGTCCCGCTGCCGGCCCCGGCCAGGATCTGCACGACCGCCAGGAGCACGAGGGTGAGTAGCAGTGACCAGAACAGGCGCGGCAGCGAGACGTCGTTGCCCCAGAGCAGGACGACGGCGCCGAGCACGCCCACCGCGACCCGTAGCCAGCGGGTGTTGGCTGCGACCCAGCGGCCGGTGGGGCCGACCGGGTCGGGCAGCGCGGCGCCGGCGGTGTGCAGGCCGCCGGCCAGGGTGGTGCGGGCGGCGGTGCCGGAGGCGTTGGTTCCGGTGAACCAGCCCACGACCACCAGGATCAGGCCGAGCCAGAGGAACACCTGCCAGCCGCGTTCGAGGTAGGCCAGCAGGGTGTCGTAGAACACCGAGCTGGCCGGGCCGAACGCGGTGCCGGCCAGCTCGTTGATGAACAGCTGGCGGCCGACCGAGAGCGCCAGCGCCACCAGCAGCGCGTTCGCGGCCAGCACCACCCCGATGGTGACCGTCATCCGCGGCCGGCGGCGGGAGAGCAGCAACGCGGCCAGGTAGAGCGCCGCCACCAGGGGCAGCAGCCACCTGGCCACCGGGTTCGTGAACGCGTAGATGGTGCGGGCCTGCTCCAGCTGCGCCGAGTCCAGCAGCACGATCTGCTTGTCCACGTCCGGGATCGGCACGTTCTCCACGATCGTCAGCCCGCGGTCGACCAGCCGCTGCTGGACCTGGTCGATGACCTCGGACACGTCCAGCACCACCTGCTCGCCCTGCACCGACACCGCGCCGCCCTCGTCGCCCTCCAGCACCCGCACCAGGGTCTGCTGCGCCCGGGTACTGACCCGCACCCACAGGTCGGCGAACGCGTCCGAGGCCACCAACGCCCGGACCTCCCGGTCGATCAACCCGTTGATCGCACCGGCCAACGGCCCCACCAGCTGCTGCAACCGCGGACGGTCGGTGATCACACCGGCGAACACCTCGTTCAGGATCGCCTCCACGTCCACCTGCGCCTGGATCGCGTCGGTCACCGTGGTCGCGATCGCGTCCTGCACCTCCGGCGAGTCCACCAGCGGGCCCACCGTGTCCACATACCGCTGGGTGTCATTCAGGGTGCGCTGCCCCCAATACGCCAGCGCCGCCGGCGTCGTCAGCAACGCCGCCAACACCACACACACCACCGCCGCCACCGACCGCCCGCCGCGACGCTCCACGACAGTCGGCTCGACCGCCTGCACGGATCCAGACTCGGACATTCACCAACCTCCTCGGAACAACGACATCCCGGCCCAGCTCGAACCCTGCGCCACCTACTCTTCCACCCGACGGACACTCCCCGCGGCACATCGAACACCCTCGCCTAGCGCGCCTCGTACCCCTGCCGTGCCGATCACCCAAGAGTCCAGAAGCCGCTTGGCGTGCGCGATCTGGTCAGAAGACGATGCCCGCCCGCTGACGGGTCACGCCGGCGGTCACCACGAGCAGGCGTCGCCTCGTCGGACTGGACAGATGGACCTACGGCTCACGGTGAGGCATGGAGAACGTTGTGCGAGGCTCGTTACGAACAAGAGCAGGTCATCCGGCGCGGACGAAGCGCATGCGAGACAACCGCGACATCGTTGGTCCAGCAACCGCCACGGTGAGGTGAGTTCGTGGTAGACGACGGGACCCGAGACGTCATCGGCGCCGATGCTTGCGACGCGCCGGCACGACGGCGGTCTACCGGCAACCGCATCCCGTCGCCGGAGCGAGGGAGATACCTGCCTCGTCCGGCAGACGTCTTACCCTCCGCGGCGGAACTGGGCGAGACAAGGTGCCGAGTCGCCGCGTTCAAGCCCGACAGGCAGGGCAATCGGCGACGGCCGGAGGCCCGATCACCACGTCTGCGGTGAAGATGCCCACCGGCGGCCGCGGCTGACGGCAGTCGCGGACGCGCTGCCAGTGGACGTTATCGCCGAGCGGCTGCGGTGACGCACCTACGAACGGGACATGGAGGCAGAGATGGCAATGACAACCGAGAGTGCAGAGGAGCCGGCAGACGTCTTCGTGATCTTCGGAATCACGGGTGACCTGGCAAAGGTGATGACCTTCCGGTCGTTGTACCGGCTCGAGGCCCGCGGGCTGCTGCAGTGCCCGATCATCGGCGTCGCCGTCGACGACTGGACCGTGGAACAGCTCGTTCAGCGCGCGCGTGAGTCAATCGAAGGCACAGGCGAGCGGCTCGACCAAGCCGTCTTCGACCGCTTCGCAGCACGGTTGTCGTACGTGAGTGGTGATTTCACCGACGCCGCGACCTACGGCCGGGTCGGCGCGGCCATTAAGGGCGGCAACACGCCGGTCTTCTACCTCGAGATCCCGCCGTTCCTGTTCGGCACCGTGGTCAAGGGCCTGGCCGACGCGGGCCTGACGAAGGGCGCGCGGGTGGTGGTGGAGAAGCCGTTCGGCCACGACCTGGCGTCGGCCCAGTCCCTGGCGGGTGAGCTGCATGAGTATGTCGACGAGTCCCAGCTGTACCGGATCGACCATTACCTCGGGAAGATGGGGCTGGCGGAGATCCTGCAACTGCGGTTCGCCAACGCGATCCTGGAGCCGCTGTGGAGCCGCATCTACGTGGAGTGCGTCCTGATCACGATGGCGGAGAGCTTCGGGGTCGAGGACCGCGGCCATTTCTATGACCCGGTCGGTGCGCTGCGGGATGTGGTGGTCAACCACCTCATGCAGGTCGTGGCGGCGGCCGCGATGGAGCCACCGTCCCGGGGTGACCCGAGGACGATCAAGGAAGCTCAGGTGGCGCTGTTCCACTCCGTTGTCGAGGCCGATCCGGCTCACTACGTCCGCGGCCAGTACGACGGTTACCTCGGCATCGACGGCGTCGCGGCGGACTCGACGACCGAGACCTACGCGGCCTTGCGCCTGGAGATCGAGAACTGGCGGTGGGCCGGGGTTCCGTTTTTCATCCGCACCGGGAAGCGTCTGCCGGTGACCCAGACCGAACTCAGGCTGGTGTTCAAGCATCCACCTCGGCTGGGTTTCGGGCTGGCCGGGCAGGCCGAGCCCAACCAGCTGGTCGTCAAGCTGGATCCATCCACCGGAGTCAGGGTCGTGGTCAACGCTAGACGCGCCGACGTCGGTGCGATCGCCCCGATCGAGCTGGATATGGAGTTCGCGGCCGAGGGCGGGGAGGGCGCCACACCCTACGAAGTGCTGCTGCACGCCGCCATGGTCGGCGACAGCACCCGATTCGCCCGCCAGGACGGGGTGGAGGAAACCTGGCGGATCATGCAACCGCTACTGAACGGGCCGCCGCCGGTTCACACCTACGCCGCCGGCTCGTGGGGACCGGCAGCAGCCGACGAGCTGACCGCCGGCAATGGCGGCTGGCGGGCCCCGTGGATCGTCCCCTAACCACCGGACAAGCGCGCCATGCCAGACCAAACCGCCGGCCAGGCTCCACAACAATCCGGACTGGTGCTGACCGCGCTGATCCTGGTCGCCGCTGTAGGGAACCTCAACCTTGCGGTCGCGAACGTAGGGCCGGCAGCGCGGCCGGTCCTACTCATGAATCCCAAGTCCGGGGGCGGGAAAGTCGAGCGGTTCGGGCTGGTCCCAGAGGCCCGCCGACGGGGCATCGAGCCGATCCTGCTACAGCCGGGAGATGATGTGCTGCAGCTTGCCCGTGAGGCTGTAGCTGGCGGCGCGGATGTCATCGGCATGGCAGGTGGGGACGGTTCGCAGGCGCTCGTAGCTAGCGTGGCCATGCAGCACGATGTCGCCTTCGTCTGTGTCCCGGCGGGAACGCGCAACCATCTGGCCATGGATCTCGGCCTCGATCGAGACGATGTGGTCGGTGCCCTCGACGCCTTCGCAGAGGCGGTAGAGCGACGGATCGATCTGGGCTTGATGGGCGACCGAGTGTTCGTCAACAACGCCAGCGTCGGCCTGTACGCAAAGATCGTGCAGTCCCCGGCCTACCGCAGCCATAAGGTGGCCACGGCCCTCGAGTTGCTGCCCGTGATGCTCGGCCCGGACGCTACCCCCTTCGACCTGCAGTTCACCGGTCCCGACGGGACCGAGCATCTGTCCGCGCACCTGATCATGGTCTCGAACGACCGGTACGAATTGGGCCGCGCCGATGGCTTCGGATCCAGGCGGCGCATCGACAGCGGAACCCTCGGCATCATCGCGGCGAATTTCGAGTCGTCCAACGACGTCGCGGAGTTCGCGCAGATGCAGGCCTCCGGTCGGACCCGTCGCCCTCCCGGCTGGCTCGAATGGAGCGACATCAGCTTCGAGGTTCGATCCGGCCACGCCGTCGAGGTCGGCGTAGACGGCGAGTCGATGATGCTCGACCCACCGATCCGGTTCCGGACCGTCCCGAGAGCTCTGCGGGTGCGGATCCCAGCGCACGCGCCCGGTTTCTCTCCCGCCGCCGTAGCATCAACCTCGGGCTGGTCGGCCATCAAGGCGCTGCTGCAGACGGCCGCTGGTCGACCGGTGACGATCGAGAATCGGGCAGCAAGCACGGTCCGCCCTGCCGCCGCGTGGTGATGGGTCGCGGCTCGCGAGGCGTGGCACCGCGGCCTGCTTGTCGACTTCGGCGCCGATGAGGGCGGATAGCAACGAACCGAGAGGGGACTGCCATGGGCAAGCATGTCATCGTCGGAGCCGGACAGGTCGGCCGGCACCTCGCCGAACTGCTGCCGACGCAGGGTCACGAGGTTACTGTCGTCACCCGATCCGGGTCAGGCCCCGAGAACGTCGCCACGATCGCCGCGGACGCCACTGACCGAGACCGGCTCATCGAGATAACGAGGGGCGCCGACGCCCTCTACAACGTTGCCGCCCCGCCCTATACCCGTTGGCCACAGGATTGGCCACCGCTCGCCGCCGCGCTGCTGGCCACCGCCGAAGCGACCGGCGCAGTGCTGGTCACGTCGAGCAACCTCTACCTTTACGGAAGGGTCGAGGGCCCGATGACCGAGGACCTCCCGGTGGCCCCGGTCGGCCACAAGGGCCGGGTCCGGGCGAAGATGTGGTCCGATGCACTCGCCGCCCACGAGGCGGGCCGGGCCCGGGTCACCGAGGTCCGCGCTGCCGACTACTTCGGCCCCGGAGCCGGGGACCAGACCCCGGTGGGCACCCGGTTCGTGCCGCCCCTGCTGGCCGGCAAGCGCGTGATGTTCCTGGGCGACCCGGCCGCGCCGCACAGCTGGACTTATCTGCCCGATGCGGCCCGCGCGCTGGCGGTCGCCGGCACCGACGGGCGGGCATGGGGCCACCCGTGGAACGTTCCGACGAATCCGCCCCTGTCTGCCCAGGCTCTGGCCGAACGGCTGAGCGCCTTGGCGGGCGCTCCGGCGCCGCGCATCGCTCGGATGCCGCGCTGGGTCATGAACGCTGTCGGGGTGGTGTCGCCGTTGGTGCGCGAGCTGCGCGAGACGCGATACCAGTTCGACCGGCCCTTCGTGGTGGACTCCTCGGCCTTCGAGTCCACCTTCGGCATCGCACCCACCCCGATGGGCGAGGCCCTCGAGGCCACTCTCGAGTTCTATCGCCCGTGACCGAGCCCACCTCGGCTTGGGTCAGGTGTCTACCGCGAATCCCCCAGCGCAGCCCGTCGGTCTCCGTCGATCGGCATGAGTGCCGAGTTCGCCTGGACCGGATGCTGATCTCGGGCGTCGGCCCACCTGTCACACCCGATCGACCACTGCCGTCATTGTTGAGATCCGAATGTGCTGACTTCGGCCGTTCGTCGACCGCTGACAGCGACGAGTGCCGCCCCCACGATGAGCAGCGTGGCGAGCACGAGCAGCAGGCCGGTGAATCCGAGCGGGAGCTCGGCTGCGAGCGGGCCGCAGGCGGCTCCGACGAACAGCGCCAGGCCACAGATGCCGAGCGCTCCGGCGCGAGATGAGCCGCCTCGGCCGCCGACCAGGGCGATCACCGAGGGTATGACTGTGGCTATGCCCGCTACGAAGACCACGCTGGCGATGACGAGTGCCCACAGCGCAGCGACGGAGATGGCCTCTGCGGCGAGGCCGACCGCGGCCAGCATGAACCCCGCGACGGCGACCCGTCCGGGGCCGAATCGCCCGGCGAGCCAGCCGGCCAGCGGTCCCAGCAGCATGGCGGGGAGCCCGGCGAGGCGCACCAGCAGCACATCGGTCTGGTCGAGTCCGAATTCGGTCTGCAAGAGCGGACCGAGGACGGTGTACATGGCGACGAAGCTCAGCAGCACGGTGCAACAAGCCGTGATGGGCAGCGCAAGCTCGCGTCGGGCCACCAGCGTGCCGAGTTCGCGGTACTTCTGGCTCAAGCTTGCCGGCGGCCCGCTGCGGGCCGGCTCGAGCAGAACGGTGGCCATCGCGATCGCCCCGACTGCAAACGCCGGCGCGGACAGGGCGAACACCCACCGCCAGCCGAGGGCCAGCGACACTGCCTGTGCATAGACCTGACCGACGATGCCGGCCACCAGGAAGGCGGTCGACACGGCGCCGATCCCGGTGGACCGCCAACGCGGCGGAAGCGCCTCGCCCACGTACGCCAGCGCCACCGCCGCGAAGCTCGCCGCCAGTAGACCCTGCACGCTTCTCAGCAGTGCCACCACGGGCAGCGAAGACGCTGCGGACAAGACCGCGGTGGCGATCGCCAGTGCCGCCATCCCCGGCACCAGGATCACCTTGCGTCCATAGCGGTCCGACAGTGGCCCAAAGATCAGGAACCCGAATGCATAGGCCAGGCTGTAGGCCGTGACCAGCGCAGCCGCAGCGGCGGCAGCGCTATCCCCGAGCGCCTCGCCCACCACGGGCGCGAGCGGGATCGCCAGGTAGAGCTGCATCAACACCAGCAATGCGCAACTCACCAACACGGCCAGCGGGGCGACGACCGGCGCTCGCTCGCCACCGACCTCCACGCCGGCATTCCGCGGTGGGTCGATCATTTCGCCACTCGATCGCCGACGCCGACGACGAAATGCTGACACCCGGTCAGCCCGATGTGTCGAATCTCGAGCGCCCCCGCCACCACCCCATCGATCATTGCAGCCTTGCCTGGCGTCAGCAGGTGATCCACGTGCTTGTGCAGGCAATCGACGCGCTTGGATGGGTGCCGCTGGCACGGCACACTCCGGATGACAACCAGATCAGCCCAGCCGGCTCCTTTCAGCGCAGACCACTGGCAGCCGAAGAGATCACTCGACGGAGGCGTGTAGCCCATGGAATACCGGACGCTCGGAAGCACCGGCACACTCGTGTCCGCGCTGTGTCTCGGCACGATGACGTTCGGAGAGGAGAGCAACGACAAGGTCGCACACGAGCAGCTCGACATCTTCCACGAGCACGGCGGCAATTTCCTCGACAGTGCAAATGTCTACGCGGATGGGCACTCGGAGGAGATCATCGGACGCTGGCTCGCAGCACGGCCGGGGATGCGCGACGGGGTGGTTGTCGCCACCAAGGCACGCTTCGCCACCGGCGACGCCGTCAACGACATCGGCCTTTCGAGGGTCAGCCTGACGCGGGCACTGGACGCTAGTCTCCGGCGCCTCGGCGTCGACGTGATCGACCTCTACCAGGCGCACGCATGGGACCCGGTGACTCCTATCGAGGAGACGCTGCGCTTCCTCGACGATGCGGTCCGTGCGGGCAAGATCCAATACATAGGGGTCAGCAATTTCATCGGGTGGCAGCTCCAGAAGGCGGCGCTGCTGACGCAATATCTTGGCCTCGCGCCGATCGTCACGCTGCAGCCCCAGTACAACCTGCTGCAGCGCAGCATCGAGTTCGAACTGCGCGATGTGTGCGTCAACGAGGGCATCGGCATCTTGCCATGGTCACCGCTGGGAGGCGGCTGGCTCACTGGCAAGTATCGGCGCGATTCCACCCCGACCGGCGCGACCCGGCTGGGTGACAATCCCGAGCGCGGCATGGAGGCCTACGAACCCCGGAACGCCGAGGAGCGCACTTGGCGCGTGATCGAGGCCGTACGGTCTGTAGCCGAGGCGCGCGGCGTCTCGATGGCGCAGGTCGCCCTGGCGTGGTTGGTGGATCGCCCGGCGGTCACCTCGGTCATCATCGGTGCTCGTACGGTCGAGCAGCTCCGCGACAACTTGGGCGCGATCGGCCTCCATCTGTCCGCTGCGGAAGCCGCACAACTCGACGATGTCAGCACACCGATCGTGGACGACTACCCTTACGGCCCTGCCGGGGTGGACCAGCGCGAGCGCGCCGCCGGCACCGAATACGACGCGGTGATCGTCGACAAGCCTTGAAAGGCGGCGGTCGGGGCGTCCACAACGTCGGTGAGGGGAGATCCGCACCTCGATGTCAGGGATGCGACGGAGCTGGCGGTGCTCCGTCGATCTCGAAGCCGAGCTGGTCTTCGTAGCACCACCACCAGTCCTCGCCGGGCTCGTAGGACCGAATCAGCGGGTGGTCCGGTCGGGCATGCCAGTGGGCTGTGGCGTGACGGTTCGGGGAGTTGTCGCAGCAGCCGACGTGGCCGCAACTCATGCACATCCGCAGATGCACCCACCGACCTCCGATGGGGAGGCAGTCCTCACAGCCGCCACTCGAGGGCGTGACGTCGGCGACGGCGTCGAGATGCGTGCAGTTGGCAGCCATGCGCATGCACTCCTCTCTGGATCAGCTGTCGGTGTCCTGCGGCACCACCCGTCCTCGTCATGAAGGTATAGGTCCGCCTCACCCGCGGGGGGATCGGGCAGGGTCCCCGAGTGACCGACATGCCACCAGGCACGATGGGCAGCGTGGATGTGGCGAGGTTCCAGTTCGACACAGAGCATCTGGCGCAGCTTGGGGAGGCGGCAGCGTGCCCCGAACTCCTGACCGGCCAACAGCATCTGGTTGGCAGGCTGCGCGCAGGTTCAGACGCCGATGCGCGCCCAGGGTCCCCAGATCGCGAAGCTCACACCCCGGCTGGCCTGAATGTTGACGAACAGCGTGTGACCGTCCGGGCTGAAGGTCGAGCCGGCGAACTCGTCGTTGAACCGAGGGACGCCCGCGCTCGACGTCAGCCGGTTCAGCGCGATGTCCCACAGCTGGCCACCGCGCGACAGGCCGCGCAGGTAGTTGTCCTGGTCACTGTCCTCGCAGAGCACCAAGGTGCCGCGTGCGCTTGTCGTCACGTTGTCCGGCAGGTCGAGCGTCAGCCGGTCCGGCGACTCGAAGATCAGCTGCAGCTCCTGGGTCCGGGTGCGGTAGGCCCAGATCTGCCCGAACCCGTTGCCGTAACCGTTCGAGATCGGCCCGAACTCGGTCTCCGCCTCGAGACCGCCCTGAGTGGAGCAGAAGTAGACGACGCCCTCGTCGTACGCCGACCCCTCCAGCCGGGAGAAATAGGCGGCACCCTGCTCGAACCCCTGCCGGCCCACATAGGTCAGCGCCTCGTCGTTGGTGGTGGGCGCCACCACGCCCGGGGTGTAGGGGAACGACGGCGCCGCGTCCTCGATGTCGACCCATTCCACGTCGTACGTCGCGCGACGCCGCTGCGTGCCTTCGAGGTGCGCGTTGGGCCGACCGGCGACTGCCAGCATCTGCAACCGGCCGTCGTCGTCGAGGCGGCCGGTCTCCATTGGGTTGGTGGCCGGGATGTAGCGGTAGAAGCCGGATGGGAACCCGAAGTTGTCCTCGGTCAGGTAGAGGATGCCCTCCTCCGGGTTGAAGGCCACCGACTCGTGCGCGAAGCGGCCGGCCTGGGTGATCGGCTGTCGGTCTGACTGCCCGCCCGCGGGCACCTCGAAGATGAGGCCGTGCCGCTGCTGGAGCGCGATGTTCGGGACGCCGGTGAAGTCGGGTCCGACGTCGGGGCCGTTGACCGTCTCCTCGCAGCTGACCCAGCTGCCCCACGGCATCGGGCCGCCGCTGCAGTTCATCATCGTGCCGTTGAGGCTCGTGTATGCCTGCACAACCTCGCCGAACGGCGTCACCTCGACGGTGGTCGTGCCGCCCTGCGCCATCGCGTCGTACGGCGTGCCGGGGCCGAACGCCGCGCCAGGGTTGTTGACCTCGTGGTTGCGCACCAGCAGGTAGTTGCCGTTGCCGCGCGCGAACGCGGCCATCCCGTCGTGGCGACCGGGCAGCCGAGTGCCGTCGTCGAGCGTGACGGCGGAACTCGGTGTCGTGGAACGAGCGGTAGTGGAAGCCTGCGGGCAGGTGCAGGCGTACCTTGCCGTCGCGCAGGTCGGGGATGGGCAGCAGGTCGGCGGCACTTGGCTTGCCGTTAGGGCCGGCGAGCGGGCCCGCGGCGGCGAAGCCCTGGAACGGCCCACCGAGCACCGCGCCGCCGACGGCGGCAAGGCCCCCCTTGAGAAACGTGCGGCGCTGGACGGTCATGGGACGACCCTTCCGATATCCGGGTGCGTGATCCCCGACACGCTATCCCTCCGCGGGTCCTCCGTCGCCATCTCCGGGACCACCTCCTTCGGCGTCAGGCGACCAGCGCTGCCGAGCCGGCCGTGCTGAGCTGCTCGCGGATCCCCGGCCTCACGTCGTCCGGATGCTCGACCGCTCGGGCAGCTCCGGTCAGACTGATGGGATGTACGACTTCGACGTCCTTGCGCTCGGGTCAGGTCCTGGTGGGCAGAAGGCAGCCATTGCCGCGTCGAAGCTCGGGCGCCGGGCAGCCGTCGTCGAGCGGCAGGACATGGTCGGTGGAGGGAGCATCCACACGGGCACGATCCCGTCGAAGACGCTACGAGAGGCCGTGCTCTATCTGACTGGATCCAGCCAGCGCGAGATGTACGGGCAGGCCTACCGCGTCAAGGATGACATCACGGTCGCCGACCTCAGTGTCCGCACGCAGCATGTGGTCGGGCGAGAGGTCGACGTGATCCGCAGCCAACTGTCCCGCAACCGCATCGCGCTGCTATCAGGCACCGGACGCTTCCTCGACCCGCACACGATCGCAATAACACATGACGGCGGCCGGGACACCAGCGTGACTGCCGCGACGGTTGTCATCGCCACCGGCAGCTGCCCGGCGCGGCCGGCGAGCGTCGAGTTCGACGAGCGCACCATCATCGACTCAGACGGCATCCTGCAGATGGAGAACATCCCTCAGTCGATGGTGGTTGTCGGCGCCGGCGTGATCGGAATCGAGTACGCCTCGATGTTTGCGGCGCTCGGCACGAAGGTGACGGTTGTCGAACGGCGCGACCGGATGCTGGAGTTCTGCGATCTCGAGGTCGTCGAGGGGCTGAAGTACCACCTACGGGATCTTGCGGTGACCTTCCGGTTCGGCGAGACAGTCGCTTCCGTTGAGCGGCATGCCCATGGGGCCATCACCGTGCTCGAGAGCGGCAAGAGGATCCCGGCCGAGACGGTCATGTACTCGGCCGGCAGGCAAGGGATGACCGCCGAGCTCCAACTGGACAAGGCTGGCCTTGCCGCGGACGACCGCGGCCGGATCACCGTCGACAATCACTTCCGCACAGCGGTGCCGCACATCTACGCGGTCGGGGACGTCATCGGCTTCCCAGCGCTCGCCGCGACATCGATGGAGCAGGGCCGGCTGGCCGCGCACTACGCGTGCGGCGATGACGAGCGAGCCATGGACGAGCTGCAACCCATTGGGATCTATGCGATTCCGGAGATCAGCTTCATCGGCCAGACCGAGGACCAGCTGACAGAGGCGCGAATCCCGTTCGAGGTCGGCGTTTCCCGCTACCGGGAACTCGCTCGCGGTCAGATCATCGGCGATTCGTATGGCATGCTCAAGCTTCTCGTTTCGCCGGCCGACCACTCACTGCTCGGCGTGCATATCTTCGGCACCGGGGCGACTGAGTTGGTCCACATCGGCCAGACAGTCATGGGCTGCGGTGGCACGGTCGACTACCTGGTCGACGCCGTGTTCAACTACCCCACATTGGCCGAGTCCTACAAGGTCGCCGCACTGGACGCGATGAACAAGATGCGTCACGTCGCCCGCCTGGTCGACTGACCGTTCTGGCGCTGTGACGGTCGGCGACGCAGGCTGGAGCCGTGTGGTCCTGGCCGCGAACGCGCGAGGAGCTGGTCCGGCTGCAGCATGTCCTGGCGGCAGCAGCGCCGGACGCCTGGACGCCGCCGGATGGACAGTTGTTGGTTGGTGGCTGCTTCGTCTGCTTCCCGCACGGTAATAGGGGCCGCGGCGCCGCTGGCGAAGCGACGTGGGCCGCTGCCGTGCTCATGCGAGGCCCTCAAGCCACCGGACACCAGGTGATGACTGGCTCGACGGGCGCACCTTACGAACCCGGATTCTTGGCGCTGCGGATGGGCGCACTGCTGGATTCGGTGGTGCGGGGCCTTCCCGAGCGTCCCGATGTTCTGCTGATCGACGCTACCGGGCGAGACCATCCGCGCCGGGCGGGACTCGCCCTACACCTCGGCGCCGTGCTCGACCTGCCCACGGTCGGTGTGACTCATCGCCCGCTGATCGCCTGTGGTGAACTACCCGCGGATCACATCGGTGCGACGAGCCCCCTCCTGCTGGACGGCGATGTCGTGGGCTTCTGGCTGCGTACGCGAGCCGGGGTCCGGCCGCTCGCCGTTCATGCTGCATGGCGCGTCGATGCGGTCACCGCAGTGGATGTCGTGCGCGCAAGCTGGTGCAGACGGCGAACTCCCGAACCCCTGCGCGAAGCCCGCCGGCTCGCCAGAACCGCCCGCGATCGCGGCATCTCAGCCGGCCGCGAACCGCCCTGACCACGGGTGAGAGAGTCAGGTCATGACGCAGGCGGCAGTGGAACGGCGACGAGCACGTCGTGACCCTCGAGGTGACCGGCAGCGGCTACAACGACACCGGCGACATGGTGTTCAGGCTCGAAGGTGATCGGATCAAACGTATGATCATCAGCTGAGGCGGGAGGCTTTGGCGCGACGTGAGACTTGCGGCGCCATGGCGCCGCAAGTCTCACGTAGATCAATGCTCCTGCGGGACTGTGTCGCAGGGCCCAGCAGTTCAGGCGCTGACCAAGGTGGTCCGGCGCTGGCGCAGCACGACCATGCCCCCGGCGGCGACTGCAGCGAGCCCGACCGCGGCAAAGGACACCGTGGCCCACGGGAACTCGTCGGAAGACGCGGCGACGTCGTCGCTACCGGTCGACGGCACCGACAGCTGTTCACTGTGCTCGATCTGAGCCTTGGTACGGCCATCGTTCAACCACAGCTGATCACCGTGCTCGATCTGAGCCTTGGTACTGCCGTCCTCCAGCTGACTCTGCTCCGGTGCCGACCCGCCTGGGTCGGGTCGGGCAATGGCCGGGGCGGCTGCGAGCCCGGCGATCAGGGTGGCTACGGCGGCCGCCGCTGAGCAGCGGGCGAGGAGCGTGATGCGGGTCATGGCTTCCTCCTGGATCTGCGAGCGCGACCTGTCTCGCGCTTCACATCTGAAGGGAGCTACGCCCGTTCCGAGATACATGTTTTGCCGCTCGCGTCTGGCCGAGCCTTGTCAGGGGAGTGAAACGGATCAGCCGGCACCGAAGCAGACGAAACCGGTAACGAGTTTCGGCGGCGCAGCGGCGGCCAGGGCGGCCGCGGGCGACCAACCATCGCGCAGCGCCCGATGACAGGCCGTCATCACGGTCATCGAAGTCTCGTCGGCAATCCGGCTCACGCTCGCGATCACGGCACTGGTCCCGGTGCTGAGCAGGGCGGTGACCAGGCCGAGCGTCTCGTCGCCGGGACGCACGTCGCTCAACCCCAAGTCGCACGACGACAGCACCACGATTGCCGGAGTGGCGCCCATGCGCTGCAGGTCGTAGCCCATCAGCGGGCCATCGGTCAATTCAAGCGCGGAGAACAGCGCGTTGTCCGACACGGGGTGACCGTGCGCCGCGAGGTGGGCGATCGCGACGCGGTCCAGGGTGGCCCCGTCGCGTGCAGCGAGGCGGCCCGGTGGGCGAGGACGACTCCGGCCCTCGTCCCGCGAATCTCTCTGATCAGGGCCTACCGGCCGGGTTGGTGTCGACTATTTCCTGCGCTTTCCGGCCCGCCACCACTGCGGCCGCAAAGGATGTGCCGCTCCATCGGGCGAAGCCGCCGACGAAGCTGTCGGGATCGAGAGTTTCGCCTATGGCGTTCGGAAAGAAGGACTTCGGCACCTCCGGGCGGGCGAGGACGCCGTTCAGCTCACGCGGCATCGTGCTGATGACGCCGGTGCCGATCTCCCAATCGGTCACCCAGTTCCCGTGGTTGCTGTAGTGAGCGGGCCTCTTGTCTGGGTTCTGCGCTCCCACGCTGGTCAGCGGGAGGTCCGGCTCGGCCGCGAAAGCGGCGGGGTAGGTCTTGGTGTCGCTTCCGCGGTTGCCGGCCGACGCCACGATCCGCACACCATGTTCGGCGATGCGCTTGAGCCAGGCCTTCAGTTCGTCGTTGTGCTTCTCGTCGCCTGCCGCCGGCTCGTAACCGAATGGGATGCAGAGCACGTCGACCCGCCGGCTGGTCTCACCGTCTACCAACCCGTCGTGCAGCCACTTGAGGGCGTTGACGAAGGTGCTCCCTTCGACGACGCCGTCGTCGTGCATGAGCTGCACCGACAGCACGCTGACGTCAGGAGCCACCTGCCGCACCAGGCCGGCGGTGAAGGTCCCGTGGCCCGCGAAGGAGTCCTTGGTTTGGCGCTGCTGCGGTGGCGGCCGCCATCCGAGTGCTGCGGCATCGACACAGAACGGGTCGCGTCGCGAGGGGCTCAACCAGTCATGGCGGTCGTTCACAGCGGTGTCCAACAGAGCGACTACCGGCCGTGTCCCCGAGAGGCTTCGCCAGCCAGGCGCCGCGGCGAACAGTGTGACCGGGACGCGACCAGCATCTCCGTGGCCCTGCTTCGACCCGGAAGCCAAGAGTGATACCGATGGATCGGGCGGGTCCGGCACGACGGGGTCGCCCGGCTCGTATAGCCGATCGACCGCGAGGCGCCGCGCCGCCTCCGCCGTTTTTGGGGACAGTCCGGCGGCAGGTTCCTGCAGTGCCTTCGACAGTAGATCCCTCACCACCCCAAGTGCGTCGACGCCTGGGAGCAGACGGAGAGCTGTGACCGCGCTCGCTGGGTCGATCGTCACGCGTTCGTCTTCGTCCATCGGCCGACCCAGATCCGCGTCCTGGAGCAGGTTGTTGAGCTCGTGGACCAGCCCCGGCGTGCGATCGAGCAGCTCGGTGGGGAGAACGAGCACGTCCTGCCGGTAGGCGTTCAGCAGCAAGTCGCCCTTGATCAGTGGGGCGGCGTTATGCGCAGCCAGCCTCTCGTCGAGCCCACCGTCCGGCATCGTGGACTCACCTTTTCTGGTATGTCACAGGACCAGCGAAGGCGTGGCGACGCGGGTCGCATCGCCCTCGTCGATCGGATGCACCAGCAACTGCGCCAGCCCGTGGGCAACGCCGTCGAAGACGAACCGGCCGCTGTCATCGGACACGACGATCTCGGAGGTCGCAGGTGCGTCCGGGGCAGCGCCAGCGAGGCGCAGCTCGACCCTCAGCCGAGCCGCCGGCGCGAGCCAGCCGTCCACGCGCACCCGCCCGTCCGGTGTGTCGACCATGGTGACCATGATGGTTCGGCTGTCGCCGTCGAAGGTGATCGTGCGGGTCCTCTCGGTGCCACGGGCGCCGGAGCCTACGAGCAGATCTTCGACGAGCCGGGCCACCTCGACGTCGACGTTCTCTAGTGCGATCGCGAACCGAACCCGTTCGTCCAGGTCGGAGGGCGGCGGGTCGACGAGGGAGTGGACGGCCCGCACCTGGTCGAGGATCGCCTGGTCGGTTACGTCAAGCGGCTCGTTCGCGGAGTCAGTCATGACGAGCTCCATCCGGGATCGGCCAACAGCATCTCGCGGAGCTTGGCCAGGCAGCGGCCGCGAGTGGGACCGATGCTGCCGCGCGGCATCTCCATCGCATCGGCCACCATCGAATAGTCAGGGCGCTCGACCTGGGCCACGATGCGCAGGAGCGCGCGGCACCGCTCTGGCAACCGCTGGAAGTGCCCCCACAGGACGCGGTCACGCTCGTCGGACACGAGGCGTTCGGACGGTTCGGGGCCGGGGTCGGCTGTGGACTCGAGAATCTCCGTACCTTCCTGCTTGTGCTGGCGGCGCCAGTTGCTGACCCGCCACGCCTCTCGGCGGGTGGTGGTGACCAGCCACGCGGCGAGCGCCTTCGGCGACCGGATCTCGTGTAGCCGCTGCAGCAGCTCCAGCCAGGTGGTCTGCACGACGTCCGCGGCTTGTTCGACGGTCAGGCCTTGCGCGCGGGCCACGTGCCAGAGCAGGGGGTTGAGCTCGCGCACTACTTCGTCGAGCGCGGCAAGCTCGCCGCTTCTGGCACGGTCGAGGCAGCGCGCGAGCCGCTCCCGCCGATCGTCGTGGCCGGCCTCGGCGGACGGAGTCGTGTCGGTGGACACGGGTGTCATGCTACGGCCCGCCGGCGTATAGCTCTGGGGCTTTTTACGCGGGACGCAGGTTGGCCGGTTGGCCGCCGAAGCCTAGCTGGCGCCACCACGGCCGTCGCGAGGGTCGACTCCGCGGACGGCGAGCCGCGGGCCGAGCCAGCCGGTAGGCAGCCACATCGGCGCTGAGCCTGGCCGAGCGCTCCTCGTGAAGCTTCTGCGCGATGTAATCGTTCGTGATCATGACTGCCTCCTTGGGCATGATTTCTGGCTACGCGAGCGCGACCTGGTCTCGCGCTTCACATCTGAAGGGGGCTGCGCCCGTTCCGAGATACATGTTTTGCCGGTCACGTCTGGCCTGGCCGTACTCGGAAGCCAAGGAATGGCTGGCTGGAAATTCGTGGTCGACGTCGAGACCCCGAAGCGGGCGATCGGGATCGCTGCACTCGCTTGGCTTCGTTGGACACGGCGGCGTTCTGCAGGACGAGCTGTCGAGGTGCGACGTCGATCGCAGCACCCCGGTTCAGCTGATAATGCGTCGCGGGCGCGCGGCCAGTTGCGATTTCATGGACTCGTGGAGCTCAGCTGGCTCGACCCCGTGCATCTCGAACGCCGCGACGTGACCGGGGCGGTGGCGCTGCTGGAGGCGGCCCGTGTCGTCGACTGCCCACATGAGATCAACCTGACTGTCTCGTCATTCACCGCGCGTCTGCGCCACGGGTGGGATGGCGACCCCCCGATGATCGCCCTGGTCCGAGAATCGGGCGGCCGAGTCACCGGTGCCCTCGAGATCTCCTTTCCACAGTGGGACAACACCCACCTCGGCCTGGTAGGGGTGACCGTCGACCCGCTGGCTCGACGGCAGGGCATTGGGCGCCGCCTGTTCGAGGCCGGCGTGCAACGAGTCCGCGCCGAGGGACGCACGCTGGTCGTCGCCGACTGCTTCGACCAGCTCGCGGGCATCGCGTTCGTGAAGGCGATGGGACTCGACCTCGCCTCCGAGGACGTCAAGCGCCGACAGGACCTGCTCACATTGGACTGGAACGGGCTCGCCCACGAGTACGAGGCGGCGGAGAGCCGTGCCGGCGGTTACGAACTGGTACGAATGCCTGGAGCGACGCCGGAGGAGCTGATCGCCGACGTCGCCGGGATGACAGCGGCGATCAACGACGCCCCGACCGACGACCTGGACGTCGAGGACGAGGTGTTCAGCCCCGAGCGCATCCGGGCGTTCGAGGCGGCCCAGCTGGCGCGCGACCGGCGGATCTACCGTCTGATCGCCCGCGAGCGCGACACGGGGGTCCTCGCCGGTCACACCATGGTCGCGGTCGAGAGCGAGCAGCCAGGGTACGGCTGGCAGTACGACACCAGCGTGCTGCGCTCGCACCGCGGCCACCGCCTCGGCCTGCTCCTGAAGATCGCCATGCTGCGCTGGCTCGGCGAGGAGGAGCCGCAGCTTCGGACGCTCGACACGTGGAACGCCGCGTCCAACGCGCACATGATCCAGGTCAACGAGGTGCTCGGCTACCACGTCGTGGCCAGGGGCATGACCTGGCAGAGGCACCTCTGAGCAGTACGCAGTAGGGTCTGCCGCCGTTAGCCCCTGATGCGCACCTGGGACGGCGTCGTTCCGAAGGCCCGGCGGAACCGGGCGGTGAAGTGCGCTCGTGAAGGAGAGCCTCACGCGGGACCACGTCCGGACGCTTGCCGCTGACACCGCCAGGGCGTGCACCACCCTGGAGCAAAAAGGCGGCGCGCACGAATCCGAGCGCAGGCGGATAAAGACCGGCACCGGATACTGAGCGCTCACCCGGCGTCGGCTGTGGCTGCCGCGCCCACGAACGACGGCGGCGCGGCTGATCGGACGTCTGCAGTCGCCCGGCTGGGGTTGATTCGATGCGATGTGGGTAATACGGGTCGTACGTCCTCACTGGGAGGCACTCATGCGCAGCACTCCGTCCCGCCTCCTGGCCGCGCTCGGTAGTGGGGCCCTGGCGACGGCGCTAGTCGTCGCGCCCGTCTCTCCGGCCAACGGCAAGCCGCGCGCCACCGAGAAGCAGCCGGTCGCTGTCGGCACCGGCGGCGCGGTCGCGACTGTCGACGCTGATGCGACCCGGGTGGGTCTCGAGGTGCTGCGCAAGGGTGGCAACGCGGTGGACGCCGCGGTGGCGGCGGCCGCCACCCTCGGTGTGACCGAGCCCTACTCCGCGGGTATCGGTGGCGGCGGGTTCTTCGTCTACTACGACGCGTCAACCGGCGAGGTGCACACGATCGACGGACGCGAGACTGCGCCGCAGGCGATGCAGGAGGACTCCTTCGTCGAGGACGGCATGGCTATCCCCTTCGGCGAAGCCGTCACCTCTGGGCTGTCCGTCGGCGTACCGGGCACACCGCAGACCTGGGGCGTCGCGCTCGACCAATGGGGAACGATCAGTCTCCGCGAGGCATTGAGCGGCGCTACCCAGGTAGCCCGCCGGGGTTTCGTGGTCGACCAGACCTTCTTCGACCAGACCGCCGGCAACGCCGGACGGTTCGCAGAATTCACCTCGACCGCCGACCTCTACCTGCCGGGAGGGCAGCCCCCTGCGGTGGGCACCGTGTTCCGCAACCTCGACATGGCCGCGACCTACGACCTGCTCGCCCGCGAGGGCATCAGGGCGCTCTACACCGGGCCGGTTGCTCAGGACATCGTCGATACCGTGCAGGACCCGCCGGTCGCGCCAGGGGTCACTCGCCTCGTCCGCCCGGGTCTGATGGAGCTCGGCGACCTCGCGTCGTACGAAGCCCCGCTGCGGGAACCGACCGCCGTCTCCTACCGCGGTCTTGACATCTTCGGAATGGGGCCGCCGTCCTCGGGTGGCTCGACCGTGGGCGAGGCGATGAACATCCTGGAGAACTTCCCGCTTGCCGAGATCGGCGAGACCCAGGCGCTGCACCACTACCTCGAGGCCAGCGCGCTGGCCTTCGCCGACCGGAACCGCTACGTCGGCGACAGCGACCACGTCGTCGTGCCGTTGGATCAACTGCTCTCGGACGGCTTCGCTGCCGAGCGGGCGTGCGAGATCACACCGGGGATCGCCCTGGCGAAGCCCGTTCCGCCCGGGTCCCCCGACGGCGACTACGACACGACCTGCGCGTCGTCGACGTTCACCGTGTTGGCCGACGACGAGGGCCTGTCCACCACTCATCTGACCACGGCCGACCGCTTCGGCAACGTGGTTGCCTACACCCTGACCATCGAGTCGACGGGCGGCTCGGGCATCGTCGTCCCTGGCCGGGGCTTCCTGCTCAACAACGAGCTGACCGACTTCAACTTCACCGACACGCAGGGGGGCGACGACCCCAACCTGCCGGCCCCGGGCAAGCGGCCGCGCAGTTCTATGTCGCCGACGATCGTGCTCGAGGGCGGGCAGCCGCTGCTGGCTGTCGGTTCTCCGGGCGGATCGACGATCATCACCACGGTCCTGCAGATCCTGGTGAACCGTCTGGATCTCGGCATGGACCTGCCGGACGCTGTCGCGGCGCCGCGTGCCACACAGCGCAACACCGCGTCGGTCCAGGCCGAGCCCGGCTTCCCACGCGCGGAGCTGGAACCGCTGGGGCACGTGTTCGCCAACAACCCCGAGATCGGGGCTGCGACGGGAGTCGAGTTCCTCGACAACGGCCTCCTGCAGGCGGTGGCCGAGCCGGTACGTCGCGGAGGGGGCAGCGCGGGCGTGGTCACTCCCAGCTGACAGCGGCACGGATCGCGGCTGCTCCGCCGCGTGGATGCCGCTTCTCCGAGCACAGTCTCCGCAGCTCAGACGCGGGTATTCGGCGCCGACCGAATGGTGGCTGCGTGATCGTGGCCACCGCGCCCGCGACGTCGAGATGATCAAGCTCGCCATGCGCGGTGGCGTAGTGCACAACCTGGTCAAGCCCTTCGACTACGCCACGCTGCGCGAACGGCTGTGGCACTCCGACAGGCAACGTGGCGGGCATCCGTCCTGGGAGCTGATGGTGGACGTACCGGCACGCAGGAGCTCGCCGCGGTCGCCGACGAGGCGAGCCGGCGGGACGCCCTGACCGACGACGACGCCAGCCGTCCAGTCCCTCAGTCGCCGAGGCGGTCCCGGTCGCCGAGGTCGGGCTGACCTCCGCGCCGGGCGACGCCGCGTCGAGCCGCCAAGGCGAGCAACCTGATCACCAATCCCAGCACCACCAGATTGAGCAACATCTGAAGCGTCACCAACAGCCTCATGTTGTTGGCTTGCGCGACGATGTCTCCGAATCCGACGGTGGCAAAGACCGTGACGGTGAAGTACAGCGCTGTGGTGTTGTCCAGGGGTTGGGTAAAGGCCGCCGGATCGTTGAGCGAGCTCGACAGATAGATCCGCGCGAAGATCAGCAAATACAGCGGAACGACGACCGCCAGGGCCTCGACTGCACGGAGGACGGGGTGCTTCGCCTTGACGATGGCTGGTACCTGGATACCGACGATCACCCCGAACACGCACAGCTCCAGGATCAGCCACGGCAAGTCGGAGCCCTCGCCCGAGCTCCTGGCCGGGATCAGGTAGTACGCCCCGAACAGCAATGACACCGACAGCGTGACCCGGAGCACTACGACGAGACCGAGCTTCCAAGCGTGCCGCCGGGAGGTCGGCATCGACGGCCCCAAGTGCTGCGTCATAGTTCCGCACTCTCCCGCGTTCGCGGGCGCGCACCAAGCGTGCCGCGCCGACCGCTCCCGTGCTGCGGTCGATCCGCCCCATGGCCACCTCGCGGTCGTCGATGAACAGGGTCCCGCCTCAAGCCCGCGAAGATACCCTCGACACCGATGTCGCCGGCCACGAACGCTCACTTCCCCAGCTCGCCCGGAGTGAACAGCACGCGTCGCAACGCGTCCGATGACCGCCCCGCCACCATCCCCGGGGCGTCGGGAGGTAAGAGCCGAGGGCCGTCGCAGCCCTCGAAAGACACTGGCAGTTCCGTCCCGAGCCGTTACTCGACGATCCGAGCGAGATTGCCGGGAGGGCCAAGCCCATCCAGAGCACCGCGCAACGCTGCCCCAGTCACCCACTGTGGGTGAGGCCGGCGGTGCCTCATCAGGAGAAGGTAGCGCCGGGAGCGCGCGAGAGGGGAAACCGATGGGGTGCTTTTCGCCTTGTTCGCCGGTGTTTTCCGCGTCTGGCCATGTTCATCGTCTGGGTGGCACGACCCAAGATGGTGGACGCCGCTTTCGATACGTGGATCCTGCCGCTGCTGGGCATCATCTTCCTTCCCTTGGCGACCCTCATCTACGTGATCCTGTACACGGTGGGCGTCGGCCTTTCCGGGGGGACTGGTTCTGGGTGGGTTTGGCTGCCGTCCTCGATATCGTGCACGGGGGTGCCGGGTGGACTCAGCGACGACATGCGCCCGGCTATCCGTCCAGCGTCCAGGCGTGACAATGGTCGCCTCCGGCATCATCCCGCGGGGACGTTCCCGTGACTCGATTGGGCTCCTCCAAAGCCGTTCTCCTCCTCGACGTGCGAGAGTTTGTCGCGTTTGCGGGGGAGGAGGTTCCCGAGCGGTCAACCTTCTTCTGGGCCAGCTGAGGTCAGCCTCCACGGGCCTCCTCGTGACGGTGAGATCCACATCAACGCCGATCCGGTCAACGCGCCGACATCGCGCCACGTTGCCTGGTGCAATGGGGGTTCGAGGCGCGCGCTGTCCGGGTCATGCTGGAGCACGCCGTTGTCGCGCGCGGATGAGAATGGTAGGACCGCGCCAGACCACCCGCCATCCAGGCGAGACCAGCAAACCCGGAGTGCGCAGGTTGGAGGTTCGGTGAGCAAGAAAGCGAGTACCAGCGTTCCTCAACAGGATCAGCACAGTCCACGGTTGGCTGTCTTGCTTGCAGCGGCGATGTTCGTCCTCGTCGTCGACACGTCGCTGATGAACGTCTCGATCTCATCGGTGGTCAAGGATCTCGACACGACGGTGAGCGGCGTCCAGTCCGCGATCGCGCTCGAGGCTCTGGTCTCCGCCGCGTTCATCCTGATCAGCAGCAAGGTGGGCGACCTCATTGGCCGGAAGCTGGCCTACGTGTTGGGCCTGCTCGCCTACGCGATCGGTGCCTTGGCGATGACCCTGGCCCAGAGCCTGTTGGCGATCATCATCTTCTGGGCGATCCTGGGCGGCCTTGGCGCGTCGTTGCTGCTGCCCGCCATGCAGTCACTCATCCACGGGAACTTCGACGGGGCGGCTCGGAAGAAGACCTATGCCCTGGTTGGGGCCGCGGCGGCGATTGCTGCCGCGGTTGGGCCACTGCTCGGAGGCTTCGTCACGACGTTCTTGTCGTGGCGGGTCGGCTTCCTCCTCGAGGTCGTGGTTATCGCGGTGGTGCTCGCAAATATCAAGATCGTCCGCGACGTGGCCTACACGGGACCTCGGCACATCGACCTTGTTGGCGCGGTTCTTTCCGTCGTGGGCATGGGCGGTGTCGTGCTGGGCATCCTCGTCTGGCAAGAGGGGGGTGAAGCCGTTGCGGCGCTCATTGCGATCGGCGCAATCGGGCTCGTCGTGATGGCGTACTGGCTGGTGCGCCGCAAGCGTCAAGGGAAGTCGACATTGCTCGACCCGGACCTGTTCCGCTTCCCGCACTTCAGGATCGGGATCTTCCAGCAGATGCTTCAGCAGATCACCTTGGGCGGCGCGATGATCGTGCTTCCGATCTTCTTGCAGATGACGCTCGAGTACAACGCGCTGCAGGCAGGGCTTTCCCTCGCCCCGTTGTCACTCAGCATGTTCGCGGTTGCGATGTATGCGGGTCGGAAATCGGGAAAGCGGCGCTCGAGCAGCATTATTTGTGTCGGGTTCGCGCTCACAACAGTGGGAATGGCGCTGCTCATCCCGCTTGTCCCTCGAGCGGACTTCGGCTGGTTACTCATCGGCCCCCTGCTGCTGGCGGGATCCGGGTTGGGCCTGTTGGTGTCCCAGCTCAACAACTACACGTTGGCCCCCATCGAGGAAGAGCGGGTCAGCGAGGCTGCCGGCGTGAACTCGGCCGCCGGGTCGTTCGGGCTGTCGTTCGGCTTGGCGGTGGCAGGAGGCATCATGCTGGCAGCCCTCTCCCTGAGCTTTACCGACTTGACCGCGGCGAGCACCGTGATCCCCCCTGATCAGCAGGAGCAGATCTCCCAGACGCTGGAGGACGATGCCCAGGTGATGAGCAACACCCAGCTTGACGCGTTGCTCGTAAAGGAACCCGAGGCGGTCCGAGAGGAGATCCTCCGCATTAACACACACGCAAGAGACCTTTCACTCCAAGTGGCGTTGCTCGTTCCCGTCATCGCCGGACTGATCGGGCTGTTCAACTCATTCCGCATGATGCGCCTTCCGGAGATAACCCCGTCGGGCTCAGTCGAAGGGACGGCCTTGGGCTGACTTCGATTCCGTTCGACTTGCGGCGACTTGTCCTCGACCAGCGAGGGACATCACTGCATACCAGCGCCCGCAGTTGCCCGATAGTTCCTGGTCCCACGGGACAAGGATGCTGTCACCGATCAGTGGAGCCTCCTTGACCAAGTTCGCGTAGCAACGGCCCGACCGATCCACTCGGCTGACCGCAAGGGGTGCTTCGCCTCGCCGCGGGCGACGGCCGCAAGCGGCCGCCCTTGACCCCTGAGCCTCCGCGGCCCCTCGGGCAGGGGGCAGGAAGGCTCCTGCCCGGCCGGTGCCGGCGGCCCTCGCCGGCCGCCTCCCGCTCGTCGACACGGACTTTGATGCCCCAACGCCGATGCACACTGGGCGATGTGGAGCAGCTCCTCGGTTCGCCCGATCAGACTGGGCACAGCCGACGACGTATGCAGTATTCGGCCTGGCCTTACTCGCATGCGCGGTTTCCTGGTCCCCGACGTGGTATGGGAGTACGACGACAGAGCGATCCACAACAGTCGGGGCCGGGCGATGACCGCGACTGTAGTCAAGGTCCTCGAGCGCAGCCGGACCGACGAGGCGCTGTACGTCCGCGGCAGCCTGCCGGACGGCCGCACAGTCGACGTGGACCTCGCGGACAGCGACCAGTTTGGGCGGAGGAGGGCCAACCGCTGCGGGTCACGGTTGATCCCACCGACCTGAGCCGCAACATGCTGGCCGACCTGCTCGCCGACCAGGACCCGTCCATAATCGCGCTGGCAAAAACGTCGGCCCCGTCGTGCGGTTCGCAGTCGGCTGGTTCATCGCCGCCGCCGTGACCGCCCGCAAGGCCTCACGCCAGCCCAAGACATGATCGCCGCGCCGACAAGCTACGGAACAAGCACTGGCAGAGTCTTGACGGTGCCGACCGCAGCACAGCAGCGAAGTACAGCAACCGCTACGACCACGAGCACTCTTTGGGCCAGCCAACCGACCCAATTCACGCCTGAGCAACCCACCGGAGACCAGCCTGTGGAGAGTTCTCACAACGGTGTTGCTCGTCGCGATACCGCTCCTGATCCTGCTTCTGCTCGGAGAACGGGCTCAAGTCATCTTGCCGAAGATGCGTGCGTGGATGAACACGAACTCGTGGGTCGTCAGCGAGATCGTCATCGTGATCTTCCTTGCGATAACGATCGCCGGCCTCACCTAGGCGTGGCCTCCGGTACCGACCAGTCCCGTCTGTCAAACGGATATGCCGTACGCCTCGGTAAAGGCCTTGCCGGTGTACGCGTTCGAGGCATAGGCGTAGCCTCCGTCGCCCCAGTTGGTGCCCCAGCTGTTGCGGACGATGAAGCCGGCGGTGGTGTAGCCCACAAGCGCGATTGCGTGGCCGCCATGGGCGGTTGACGGCTTGTAGGTCGCGAGCTTGCCATTGGTGGCGGTCGCGTTGTCCCACGTCGAGTCCACGTCGAGCCGGGTGAGGATGGGCCCGTTGTTCGCCAGCCAGGTGCGCCAGTTGCCCAGCGTACGGCCGAGGTTGAAGTAGGCCGCGATCTTGAGTTGGGTTGCGATGGCATAGAACGTGGCTTCCTCCCCGACGTAGAGCTTCCCGCTCTTGAACGGCAGTTCGCGATTGCGCACCGCGCCCCACTTGCGAGCGACGTCCAGGGCGCTCTTCAACGAGGTGCCCGCTGACTCGATGAAGGACGTGGGCTGGCGCACGAACTGGTCGGTCTCCTTGGCCGCCATCCACTGGAACCGCGTCGACAGGACGTCGGTCTTCGCTATCCGGCCGGTCTGGACGAAGTGCCAGCGCAGCACGGAATCGGCCGAGGCCCACCCCACGCACGATCCCGTCGCGCCCTGGTCGCCGACCTGCCACCAGGTGTCGTCGCGGAGATCCTTCGACGCCGGGGCTCTCGCCGAACTCGCGAGGATCCCGGCGTCTTCGGCGTTGTGGAACGCCCAGTCGTTCTCGGTGTCCGACGACGGTATGCAGTTGAGAATGCGTCTCGTGCCATCGTCGGTGGTGACGGACCGGCTCTTGTCATTAACCTTCTTGGCCATCGCGCACCCCCCGGTAACGGTATGCGGCCAGCTGGCAACGCCGGCCGGCCGTACTCGCGATCCAAGATCGGTCGCTGCCTCGAAGGTAGGCGCGACTGAATGAGCCGTCAACGAAAGGGGGAGGAGATTCCGCGCGGCCGACCGGTGGACGTGGTCGAAGGCGAACGGTTCGAGGTGAGTCTCGCCGACCTGCCCGGAGCGGGCTACGTCTGGGAGCCGGGTGAGGTTGCCCCGGGCCTGACCTTGCTCGAGGAGGAGATGACAGCGCCGCCCACAGGTGTCGTCGGCGCGTCGCGACGCAAGGCCATCCGGTTCCGGGCGGATCGCGCGGGCGACTACGTTCTCGCCTTCACCCTGGCCAGGCCCTGGGAGGACACGCCGAAAGAGACCCGCACAGTTCACGTACACGTGCGTCCCTCGGGTGCGAACCGTTGACCGGCGGGTCTGGCGCATTCGGTTGCACGACCGGGTGGCCGGGTGCGGACGCCCGTGTACCGACGTCGCGTCTACCAGTGACCAGCCCGTAGCGCGCTTCGCGGGCCGTCCTCCGTCAATTCTGTTCCGACGGGCCGGAACTCGCGAGATCCCGACGAGATGACGATCGCTGGGCAAGCCACCAGACCACGGCGACGCCCATGCCATTCAGGGCCCAATGCAGCCCGATCGGCGGCAGCAGGCTGTCGGACCACAGCCGAAGCAGCGCAAACACGAAGCCGCCCGCCGTAGTGAACAGCACCGTGGTCAGCACCGCGAGCAGGCGCCCGCGTCGGTCGCGCCCGAGCATCTTCGCAACCCCGTCGTGCGAGGCATGCATCGCGCGAGCCGGCAGCACATGCCAGAGCCCGAAGAGCACCGACGTGCCACAGACGGCCCAGCCCGTGCCGTACCGGACCGAGACCATGCCGAAGAGAACCCCACGAAAGGCGGTCTCCTCGAGCAGTACGGTCCCGAACGGAATGACCACAAGGACCCGCAGCGCGACCGCTTGTCCGCTGGCGCCCATCGCCCTCCGGTCGGCGAAGGCGCCGCGAGTTCGTTTCAACGCCGCAGCAACGGCGTAGCCGACGACCACGACGAGCACGATCAGCACAGCCCACAACAACCCGGGCAGGACGGTGCCGCGTCCCACCCCGAGGTCGCTAGCGCTCAAGCCGTCCAGCCAGGCCAGCACCAGAAGCGCGGTCGACCCAAGCACGCAGACAGGGACATACCACCGCTGCGGCAACCGATTCGTCGCGACGTTGACAGCCCCCATGACCAGGACGACCGCAAGCAGCAGCACGGGATCGATGGTGCCCGTCTTCGGCGTCGGGTGACGAACGCATCCTGCCATCTGTGGTCTCGCCCTTCGCCGGCTGGGATGCCGCGACCTCACAGATGGACGGAGTTGCTGTCGTGTTCGCAAGCCTGCCGTTCACGCCTTCGCTACTGCCGCGCCCCGGGCTCTTCCAAGGCATGCTCGTTGGCATTTCCGATGCCATTGGCTACGGCTTTGGCGTCGCGGGAGCCTGGGTCTGGCGCCAGTTCGCTGATCGTGCTCGCCCATAGCCGTCGGGTACGACGCCTTGGCTCGACAGTGGCCACGCTACGGATGCATGCCGACCCGAGGGACACAAGAAGATCGCGCGGGACTACATCGAGCGCGTCTTCAACCAACACCGGCCCGACCTCGCCAATGACTTCGTCACACCGGACGTCGTGTGGCACGGAGGCATCCTCGGCGACGTCGCCGGTGCCGAGGAACGTGACGGGAGTCCTGCGCAGTTTCATCGGGCCCCTTGCCGACCTGCACGCCGTCGAGCAGGACGTCATCGCCGAGGGCGACCCGGTCATGCTGCGACTCGTGATAACCGTGACGCAGCGGGGCGACCTGCTGGGCGTACCCGCCAGTGGCCGCCAGAACCGGTGGAACGCGGTCGATATCTACCGGATCACCGACGGCCGCATCAGCGAGGAGTGGGCAGCCGACGACGCCGCCGACATCATGTATCAGCTTGGTGCCTTCAACCCACCGTGGCTCGGCTGACCTGAGTCGCACGGTCACGGTCTGCTTCGGCAGTTCGCGCCCGCCGTCGATCAGCCACCTGCGGCGGCGACGCGGCGCCAGGCAGATGTGGTCTGCCCTCCGCCGATATGTTCCAGGGCCGGTAGCAGCGCCCCACAGCAGGCTGATCGTGGTGCGCTGCGGGTGGATGCCGTCCTGCAGGATGAGAACGATCGCGAGCCGGGCGATCAGGCGGGGCCGACGCTCGCGAGGATCGCCCGCCCGAGCTCCTCGGGCCGGGTGAACTGCGGCCAGTGGCCCGTCGGCAGGTCGTTGTAGTCGACATCGCGGATCTTCGCGAGCTCCCGCACGTACGGGTGACCCTGCTCCATCCACTCCCGGAGCATCGCACTCGGGAACTCGCACGCGATGACGGTGACGGGCACGTCGTAGCGACGCTCGTCGGAGAGCTGCTGCGGGTCGCTCGTGACGTGCACGGGCGACGGGATCGCGCGCTCCCGGAACGCCGCGCGCAGCTCGTCGTCGAGGTCGACGAGGTCTTCCTCCTCGAAGAGCGACCAGTCCGGCAGCGGGACCTCGCCGTTCTCGGCCGGGAACTCGTCGTTGATGACCCCGCCCTCGCCGAGGGGGCCGCTGTCGACGTAGACGACGCGGGCGACACGGTCAGGCCGCGCGTCGACCGCGGCGTGGGCGATCGCGCCGCCGCCGGAGTGCCCGACAAGTACGACCTTGCCCTCGGCCGGGTCGAAGGAGTCGATCGCCTCGACGACCGCGTCGACGTGGTCGCGCAGAGTGATCTCGGAGCGGTCGGCGTCCTTCGACTCCATGCCGGGAAGCGTAAGCGCGTGCGTGCGGTGCCCCGCCTGCTCGAGGGCGGGAGCGACCTCGTCCCACGACGAGCCGTCGAGCCACAAACCGGGAATCAGGACGATGTCGATGGCCCGACGCTACGCCAGGCCAGCGACATTTTCGCCACAGGAGGCGATCTTCCCCGCCGATCGGTGCGCAACCCCGACTTCCGGTCATCCACAGCCAGCAGGCCATGCACACCGACGCACTCATTCGCTGCCGAGCGAGCTCCCTTACGGAGAGTCGGATGTGGCCGGTAGCTGGGTCTCGCACCATGGGTCACGCGAGTTTCGGCGTTATACGCTGACGTGTCGGTGAGCGAGGAGAGCTCCCATGGGTAGATCGTTCACGGTCGCAGCGGTGCAAGCGGCCTATGTCTTGATGGACCGCGCGGCGACCACCGACCGGGTGGAGCAGCTGATCGGTGCAGCCGCCGCTCAGGGCGCCGAGTTGATCGTGTTCCCTGAGGTGTTCGTGCCGGGCACTCCGATCTGGATCGACGCGGTACCGATCTGGGACGGCGACGAAGCATGGTTCGCTCGCCTCGTCGATCAGGCAGTGGTCGTCCCGAGCGCGACCACCGAACGAATCGCCGCCGCCGCGCAGGACAATCATGCGTACGTGGTGTTGGGCGTCGACGAGCGCGAGCCACACGGGACAACGATCTACAACACACTCCTGTACTTCGGTCCGGACGGCCGACTGCTCAACAAACACCGCAAGCTGATTCCCACCGGTTCCGAGCGGACGGTGTGGGGCATGGGCGACGGCTCGATGCTGGACGTGGTGCCCACCGATCTCGGTCGTGTCGGCGGCCTCATCTGCTGGGAGAACTACATGCCCCTGGCGCGGTTCCACCTGTACGCCCAAGGCGTAGAGATCTGGGTTGCGCCGACACTGGCCCGCGGTGACGGCTGGATTGCCACGATGCGCCACATCGCACGGGAGGGTCGCGTCTGGGTCATCGGTGTCAACCCGTGTGTGCGCGTCGATCAGATCCCTGCCGACTTCCCGGATCGCGATCGGGTTTGGCGGGTTCTGGACGAGGAAGAGGCGGAGTGGGTTGAGCCTGGAAACAGTGTGATATGCAACCCCAACGGCGAGATTGTCGCCGGACCGCTGCGGTACTCGGAGAACATTCTGACGGCCGAGGTCGACCTGACGGAGGTCGCGGTTGGGCGGCGGCTCTTTGACCCTGTGGGCCACTACCACCGCCCCGACGTGTTCCGTCTCTCCGTTGACGTTCGCGCTCAGCGGGCGTTGAACATCGTGGCCGAGGATCCCGTCGGCCCCGCCGGCTGACCGCTCGGCCGCCGCCCGAGAGGCGCAGTGCCCCGACGTGCGGTCGCGGCAGTCGCCCCTCGGTCGGGTTCACCGCGCTCGTCACTGGCCTACGCCACAGTGCCGGAACTACCCTCGCCGACGAGAGGATCGATCCTGACCACGGCCATCGCGCCCAGCTGCCGCCGCTGCGCTGGTGCATCATGGAATCCTCAGTAATCTGACGAGGACCGGGTGGTGATGATGGCGCTGGTCCGGGCCCTCGTCGTCCTGGGCGTCCTCGCGGTGATCGCCTACGCGACCTACGCCATGATCAGCGGCACCGCGAAGCGGCGCATCGATGTGGCACCCGCCGGCCCACGATGGGTGGCTACCCACTATGCGGTCAACGGCGCGACCCGCGTGGTCGTCCGCAAGGTGAGGCTCGGCTACGACGACGTACTCGACGAGCACCTGGTGGTGGAGATCCCGGACAGCGACTCGGACTTCGACACCAAGTTCCTCGAAGCGATGGCAGAGGCGCGCGCCCGGGCCGCCCTGTTCGAGTCGGAGTCGGACTAGCCCCGGACGCGGACACCGCGCCGCCTGGCGCACACACCACTGCCGGTAGGGGAGGTCCCTATGGTGAGCATGATTCCTTCGGGCTTCCCCTGACCCGCATGCTCGCAGGATCGTTCTGGCTGACTTCCCGATAGATCCCAGCGACGGTGCGTGCTTGACGCAGGGCTCGCGATCGCCGTTCGTTGGGGATCGTTGTCGTGGATCGGGGATCGGAGCGCGTTACGGCGCCGCTGCGTTCGCGGCGGTGCGCAGCGAGGTCGCATCGTATTCTGCGAGCACCCGTGCGATCGGAAGGTCGAGCGCGGTGTGGTACGGCGCCAGTCCCTCGACCACCTCCGGTCGCGTCGACGCGGCCACGCCGACGCTCCCGAACGGAACATTCATGGCCTCGAAGTGCTTGCGATGGCCCTCATTGATGTTGCGGTAATGGCCCTCCTCGTCGCGGAGGCGCTGCAGCGAGCCTGGGCCCACTGCGACGCGGACGTACGACGCGACGACTGGGGCGGCGCGTCCCGCCTCGTCGGCTCCCTCCTGCACCCATCGGCGGGCCTGCGCCGCTTGAGGAGGGAGCATCCAGTTGAGCAGGACGCCGTCGGCGATCGCGCCACCGATGCGGCAGAGCCGCGGTCGCATGGCTGCCACGACAATGCGAGTCCCCTCCGGGAGGAGCTCACGCAATTCGGCGACGGCCCGCTGGACGACTTCGATCGGCGCGCGCAGCTGGCCAGACCCGATCCCGATCCAGAGCCTCGCGGGGTCGAGCCCGAGGCGGTCGATTTCTGCCGCGATCCGGACCGGCTGATGACGGTCGAGGGGAAGGGCACCCACGCCGAGCCCGAGCTGCGGGGCCGCCGCCGCGAACTGCGCGAGCGTCTCCAGGCCGGGCGAGGCCGGCTCGTCGTTCGACCACAGCGAGTGGTACCCGAGACGCTCGCAGCGGGCGGCGAGGTCACGAGCGAGCCCCGCGTCGAGTCCCGCGGTGATGCCAAGCCCACGGTGTATCGGCGGGGAAGTGTTCATTGCCGCATCAGGTGAACCTCGTGTGTGTGCGATTTGTACCGCCGGGTCGTCGCGCGGTGCGCGAAGTTCAGCATTTTGTCCACGACGTCGTTCTACGAGGCCACGCGCGCGATCGTCCACTACGAGCGACGCGGGTGGCAACTGCTCGACCGCCGACCCCGCGGAGTGGACGACGCACGAGGGATACCGGCGAACGTGAACACCACGCCTTGGAAGCAACTTGGATCTTGGCGCATGGTGTGGCGGCTCTCCGTCGCGATTCCCTAAGTGGTGCAGCGTAGCCCAGCGGACGGCAGCCGATCTGCTCCGCGGAATGAGCGGCGATTTGTTGTTGTCGGGTCACGCCGACGATCTGTCGCACACACGTCGTGACCATGCTCGAACGTGTGTCGCTGATTTGAGCGCTGTGAAAATACGCAGTTGCAGAGGCAATTCTCGCGCCCATTTCGCCGGGCGATGTTATCCACACGCGCCTAGCGGCAGCACGTCTTTCCACAGCGGCTACGAATGCCGCTCTGTTTGTCGGTGGCGGGTTTTATGGTTGGGGTTATGGATAGCGTGTCGTTCGGTGTCATCCAGTCCGGTCACCCGGTGGTGGCGGCGCTGGACGCTGTGTCCGACGCGTTGGACAAGACGAGTGGCGCGGATGTGTGGTCGTTGTCCGATGACGATCTGGCCGCGGCGTTGGAACGCTGTGAGGTGTTGGCGGCGCGGCAGGCGGCGCTGTCGCTGCGGCTGCTCCGGGAGGCGGACGGCCGGGATCTGGGCCGCCGCCTGGGCGCCTCGTCGACCACCGGGTGGGTGAAGGATCGGCTGCGGCTGCGGCCCGGTGAGGCGAAGGCGCGGGTGGACCTGGCCCACCGGTTGGACGCCGGCGCGGCTGATGGCCCGGTGGACTACGCCGCCAACGTCGGGTCCGCGACCAGTGCGCGGGCGATGCCGGCCACCGCCGCCGCACTCGCCGCGGGCGAGGTGTCGACCGAGCATGCGCACGTGATCGCCAAGACGATGGTGGCGTTGCCCGGCGGGCTCAGCACCGAGCAAGAACGCGCCGCAGAAGCCGATCTGGCCGGCTACGCCCGCCAGTTCGACCCGGTCACCCTGGGCAAGCTGGGCCAGCACCTGATCCACACCCTGGATACCGAGACCCTCGAAGAGCGGGAGCAGCGGGCCTATAGGCGCCGGGAGCTGCGGCTGGTCGATATCGGCGACGGCACCACCCGGATCTGCGGCCAGCTGGACACCGAGAGCAGCGCCATGGTGCGCTCGGTCCTGGACCCGCTGGCCGCGCCCTGCCCGGCCGCCGACGGCACCGCCGACCCGCGCCCCGCCGGCCAGCGGATGGCCGACGCGCTGGTCGAGCTGGCCCGCCGGGCCGCCGAGGCCGGCACCGTGCCGGCCGGTCACGGCGTGCCCCCGCACCTGAGCGTGATCGTCTCGCTGGACACCCTGCTGGCCGACGCCGAGGAGCCGGGCGTGCCGCCGGGGGAGCTGGGCTTCGGCGGGCCGATCAGCGCGGCCACGGCGCGCCGGATCGGCTGCCACGCCGGCATCACCCGCATCATCACCGGGCCGGCCGGCGTGCCACTCGACGTCGGCCGCGAGTCCCGCACCGTGACCGCCGGCCAGTGGGCCGCGCTGGTCGCCCGCGATCGTGGCTGCGCCTTCCCCGGCTGCACCCGACCGGGCGAGTGGTGCATCGCGCACCACATCATCCACTGGGCCCACCGCGGACCCACCGACCTGGACAACCTCGTCCTGCTCTGCGGCCACCACCACCGGGTGATCCACCACCACGGCTGGCAGGTGCGCATGGCCACCGACCGGCACCCCCAATTCCTACCCCCACCCTGGATCGACCCCGACCAGACACCCCGACGAAACAACCGACCCCGATACGACCGTGCCGGCCCACGACCCGACGTGTAGCGAACATTTTGAAGGGCCTTGTCGATGCCACCTCTGTCGACGAGAGTCACCCTCGTAGTCGAGGGGGCCTCTGCTTCTGGATTGCCTTCCTGGCTGAGCATGCCAACTGCGCAATAGCGACGTTGGTCGGCATTCTTTCTCCAATTTGCTTCTCTCAGACGCATCGTCTGGGCGAGCAGATGGCCCGGGCGTCGCCCAGACATCGAAGCCGACCAGGGGTAGCAGAAGCGGCGCCGCGCTGATCAAGCACGGGTGTTCGACCCGACGATTCTCATCAACACGCTGCGACGGTCTGCGACAGCTAGACGGTGATCGACCCGACGATCGTGGCAGCTGCTTGCCGGCGGCGCCGGCGCAGCCTGATGGATGCGCTCAGTGGCCGGGAGAAGGAGGTGCTCCTATTGGTTGCCCACAGTATGTCCAGCCGCGCCATTGCCGTGCGGATCGTCGTCTTCGAACGCACGGTCGAGGCACATATCATGCGGATCTTCGAGAAGTTGGGCCTTGTCGAGTCGCGCGACCAGCACCGACGCGCGCGTCGCCGTGCTCGCACTCCTGCGTTCGTAGCGGAGCTGTCGATACTCTACGAACCCAGTCGGGGGCGCGCTCGTGCCATCGTCGGGTGATCCGTTCCAGGAGGGGCAATGGACGTCATCGACCTGTTCAGCAAGGCCTGCACGGAGTTTGACAGCCGGGTCGCCGCGGTTCAGCCCGACCAGTGGTCGCACTTCACGCCGTGCGCCGAGTGGGACGTGCGCGCGTTGGTCAACCACGTCACCGTCGAGAACCTCTGGGTCCCACCTCTGCTCGCGGGCAGCACGATCGCCGAGGTCGGCGACCGCTTCGACGGCGATCAGCTCGGCGACGACCCGCAGGCGTCGTCGCGGCAAGCCGCAACTGCCGCCACCGATGCCGCGACCGCGCTCGACTCAGTCGACACGGCCGTTCACATCTCGTCCGGTGACGTACCGACGCACGAGTACCTCATGCAGATCGGGGCCGACAATCTCGTTCACGCCTGGGACCTCGCGATCGCGGTCGGAGCCGATACGAGGCTCGACGGTGAGCTGGTCGACGCAGTCGCCGCGTGGTTCGAGGACAACGAAGACTCGTACCGCGCCGGCGGAGCGATCGCGGCGCGTCCCTCGATCAGTGACGACGCCGATGCGCAGACGCGGCTGCTCGCGATGTACGGGCGAACGGCTTGACCTCGGCCGCTCGTGCGGTGGCTCGGCCGGCCGAAACCGCCGCCGACTGATCGACGTGAGATCGGCGGGCCGGCAACGCAGACCTCATACGCGCGGTACGCGTGACGGCTGCGGCGTCGCCGTTACGCAGGCGGCGGGCAGCTCGAACCAACGGAGCCCCTCGAAGCCCGCCGAGACCCGGGGGGTGTCGTCAGACGCGTCCGACGGCGGGTCCGGCAGCGCCTCCATGATCTTGGTCGCCTCGTCCAGGTAGTCCTGCAACGCCGCGTCGGGGGCGGCGGGTTCGGGCGAGGGGCAGACGAGCGAGCCGTCGTCGGCGTACGTGAGGTCGGACAGCCGCAGGGCCGGCTCGGCCGGAGCGTTGCGGTGCCGCCACAGGCCCGACCCCGGGTCGAACGTGTAGTCGGGCAGCAGCCGGTAACCGTATGCCGCGATCAGGTGGACCGCTTCGACGATGTAGTGGAACGCGTCCTCCGAGATGAAGTAGTTGAAGTTCACCCTGGTCCAGCCGGGCTTGATCCCCTCGCGGCCGTGCTCGATCTCGCGTTCGTACTCGTGCGACCGGTCGAGGTCGATAGACAGCAACCGGTGGCCGTACGGCCCGGCGCACGAACAACCACCACGCGACTGGATGCCGAACAGGTCGTTGAGCACGGCGACGACGAAGTTGTGATGGAGCCTGCGCCCGCCGGGGCGCCGCACCTCGAAGGACACGATGCCCAGCCGGTCGGCGTCGAGGTTGCCGAGGACCTCGATGTCCGGGTCCTGCGTCCACGAGCCGAGGGCACGACGCACGAAGTCGGCCTCCTTGGCGCGGATGACGTCGGAACCGACGGCCCGCTTGAGCTGGAACACCAGCCCGGCTCTGATCGACTCCACGATCGCCGGCGTCCCGCCCTCCTCGCGGTGAGCCGGGTCGGCCAAGTATTGGTGCTCAACCGCGTTGACGTACGTCACGGTGCCGCCGCCGACGACGACGGGCACGGGGTTGTCGAAAAGCTCACGGCGGGCGGCGAGGATGCCTGGCGTGCCGGGGCCGCCGATGAACTTGTGGGGTGACAGGAAGATCGCGTCGAAGTAGCCGAGGGGGTCGTCTGCCGGGTTCATGTCGATCTCGACGTACGGGGCCGCTGCCGCGAAGTCCCAGAAGGAGAGCGCTCCGTGCTCGTGCAGGACGCGCGCGATGCCCGGGGTGTCGGTGAGGATGCCAGTGACATTCGAAGCGGCCGAGAACGCGCCGATCCGCAACGGCCGGCCGGCGTGCCGTGCGAGCTCCGTCCGCAGCGCCTCGAGGTCCACATGACCGTCGGCATCCTCGGGGATCGTCACTACGTCGGCGATCGACTCACGCCAGGGCAGCTCGTTGGAATGGTGCTCGTAAGGTCCCACGAACACGATCGGGCGCCGGTCGGCCGGCAACAGCGCGGCTTGTCCGGAGTGCAGGCCGAGGATCCCGACCATCTTGTCCACCGCCCCGGTCGCCCCGGACCCGCAGAAGACGACCACCGTGTCCTCGTTGCCACCGATGCAGTCGCGCACGACACGCCTGGCGTCCTCGCGCAGGCGGGTGGTCTGAAGCCCGGTACCGCTCGACTCGGTGTGCGTGTTGGCGTACGACGGCAGCACCCGCTGGCGGATGAAGTCCTCGATGAACGTCAGCGAGCGGCCGCTCGCGGTGTAGTCGGCGTAGGTCACCCGGCGTGGCCCGTACGGCCCGACGATCACGTGGTCGTCGCCGATGATGGAGTTGCGGATGCGCTCCACCAGCGGGCTTGGCGGCAGGACGGCAGGCGGCTCGAGGGTCATCGTCGGCTCTCGGGATCGGTAGCGTCGCAGTTTACGCCGGGCCGGTCCGGCCACTCATGCCATTTCCGTGGACGGCGCCGGCGGGAACGCCGCCCGGATCGGTACTGTTGAGCGTAGTAACGGATCGCCGGGGCGGAGCCCCGGCGGCGTGGAGGAGTGCAATGGAGAGCAACAACCCGGTCTTCAACCGGACCGAGGCCTTCAGCGGCCGGCAGCAGGCGGGCCGCGGTACCGTCGCGCCGAGCGCCGAGCAACTAGAGGACATGTACGCCGCACCGTCGGCGACACCCGTACAGACGGGCCGGCTGACCTACGACGACGTCGTGGTCAAGACCGGCATGACCTTCGGCGTACTGCTCGTGGGCGCCGTGGTGGGCTGGTTCCAGCCACAGCTCGCCCTCGTGGGCGCGATCGTCGGCCTGGCGCTCGGGCTGGTCAACGCGTTCAAGCGGAACCCGAGCCCGGCGCTGATCCTGGCGTACGCGGCGTTCGAGGGCCTGTTCGTCGGCGGCATCAGCAGCGTCTTCGAAGGCATGGAGGTCAACGGCAACAGCCTCGACGGCATCGTCGCCCAGGCCGTCCTGGCGACGCTCGCCGTCTTCGGGGTCTCGTTGTGGGCGTACAGCAGCAGGCGGATCAGGGTCACTCCGAAGCTCCAGCGCGGCGTCCTGATCGCGCTCGGCGGTTACCTGGTGTTCAGCCTGGTCAACCTCGTGTTCCAGGTCTTCGGGTCGAGCGACAGCATGTTCGGGTTCCGCTCGGGGTGGCTCGGCGTCCTGATCGGGCTGTTCGCCGTCGGGCTGGCGGCGCTCTGCCTCGTCCTCGACTTCGACTTCGTCGAGAAGGGCGTCAAGGAGGGGATCCCCGCCAAGTTCGCCTGGACGGCCGCCTTCGGGCTCACCGTCACGCTCGTCTGGCTGTACATCGAGATGCTCCGCCTGCTCGCCATCCTGCGCGGCGAGTAGCTCAACTCGGACGCGAGGCCCCGCCCGGACTGTTCCGGGGCGGGGCCTTCGCCGTCTAGCTCACTCGAAGGAGCGCTGTGCGCGGCGAAGGTCGTGCTCGTGCACGATCGCGGTGGCATGGCCGTGTGCCAGCCCGTGCTCGTCGCGGAGCCACCGCACGCGGTCGTCGAATCGAAGGAATGCGGGTCCGGCTTCGAGGGCCTGGAACCACTCGGGGAGGTCTCGTCCGGTCGCTCGGGGAACTCTGGCGACCAAGTTCCGATGGGTCTCCTCGGAGTGGTTCAGGGACATGGTGGCCTCCGGTGGCGTCGAGGGGCTCCGTCATACGAGACTGCCTGACGGCTGCCTACGGCACAACCCCAAGGCCCGGGCCGATTGGTCTCGCCGCCATCACGCGAGTCGCTCGAGCATGATCGCCATGCCCTGGCCGCCGCCGACGCACATCGTCTCCAGACCGATCGTGCTGTCGGTCGACTGGAGGCCGTTGAGCAGCGTCGTCATGATCCGCGCGCCGGTCATGCCGAACGGGTGCCCGAGGGCGATCGCCCCGCCGTGAACGTTGAGCTTCTCATAGGGGATCCCGAGCTCGCGGGCACTGGGCACGACCTGGGCCGCGAAGGCCTCGTTGATCTCGATCAGGTCGATGTCGTCGATCGTCATACCGGTCCGCGTCAATACCCGCCGGGATGCCTCGACCGGGCCGAGCCCCATGATCTCGGGGGAGAGGGCCGACGCGGCTGTCGCGACGATCCGGGCCAGTGGAGTCAGACCCAACGAGCGGGCCCGGACATCGGACATGATGATCACGGCTGCCGCGCCGTCATTGAGGGGGCAGCAGTTGCCCGCGGTCACGGTGCCGTCGGGGCGGAACACCGGCTGCAGCGCTGCGACCTTCTCATACGTCGTACCCGGCCGCGGGCCGTCGTCGGTGTCGACCACGCGGCCGTCCGGCAGTGAGATGGGCGTGATCTCACGGGCGAAGAACCCGTCCTTGATCGACTGTTCGGCCCGGTTCTGCGACAGCACCGCGAACTCGTCCTGCGCGCGGCGGGTCACGCCGCGCAATGTCGCGACGTTCTCAGCGGTCTGGCCCATCTGGACGTAGATGTCGGGGACCAGGCCGTCGGCGCGCGGGTCGTGCCAGGTCTCGTTCGTCTCGGCGTAGTGCGCGGTGCGTGCCTGTGCGTCGGCGAACAGCGGGTTCTGGGTGTCGACAGGGTCGACGCCCGCCCCACCGAACCCGGTGTAGCGGGACACGCACTCGACGCCTGCCGAGACGAAGGCGTCCCCTTCGCCGACCTTGATCGCGTGAAACGCCATCCGAGCCGTCTGCACGGACGATGCGCAGAACCGGTTGACCGTCACCGCGGGCACGTCGTCGAGTCCGAGCTGGACGGCGATGCGGCGGGCCATGTTGCCGCCGTGCTCGTCGCGCGGCTCGGCACAGCCGACGTAGATGTCGTCGATGGTGGCCGGGTCCAACGCCGGCACCTTGTCCAGGGCGGTCTGGATGACGGTCGTCGCCAGGTCGTCCGGCCGGACGTCGACCAGTGAGCCCTTGACGGCCCGCCCGATCGGCGACCTTGCGGTCGCAACGATGACGGCTTCGGGCATGGCGCCTCCTGCGATCAGAAGTTACCGACTGGTAGCCGCCACCGTACCTCGCCGGCCTACACCCGCGGAGCCTGGCCGACCTCGACGAAATCGTCTTCACGCTCAGGCTCCGGAAGCTGCCGGCGGCGCCGGTGCCGCAACTGCGCCCAGCGTCCCCGCGGACCGCGGTCGTGTCCGGCGACCTCGGTTCCGGCGACCTCCGTGCCGGCCTCCTCGGCCGCGGCCGCTGCGGCGACCGCGACCGGCAGGATCTCGTCGCCGCGCAACAGCTCGGGCCGCTCTTCGCGGTCATCCCACAGGCCGAGTGCGCTGGCGGCAGACGGCAGGACGGCGGCCGCGGCCGCCGCGTAGCCGGCTGCTGACGGGTGGAAGCGGTCGGTGGCGAACATGTGTCCGGGCGCGGCCGCGAACTCCGGGCCGAGGATGGAGCCGAGCGAGATCGTCCGCCCGCCCGCTTCGACGACCGCGACCGTCTGTGCCGCTGCGAGCTGCCTACTGGCCCGCCGCACAAGCCAGCGCAGCGGGTGCGGGATGGGTTCGACGGTGCCCAGGTCGGGACAGGTGCCGACCACGACAGCGGCACCGGCGTCGCGCAGGCGGCGAACCGCCTCGTCCAGCAGACGCACCGACATGGCCGGCCGCATCCGATGGGTGACGTCGTTTCCGCCGACGATGATCAGCGCCAGGTCGGGCCGCGAGGCGATGGCGAGCGGGACCTGCTCGGCCAGGTCGCTGGTCTGCGCGCCGGACTGGGCGACGACCGCGAGGCGGACGGGCCGCTCGGCGACCTCGGCGAGGCCGGCGGCCAGCAAGGCGCCGGGCGTCTCGTCGGCGGTGTCGACTCCGACGCCGGCCGCGGAGGAGTCGCCCAGGATCGCGAGCGAGATCGGCTCACCCGTGAAAGGGCCGTAGAGCCCGTCGGCAACGGGCGGGTTCTCGGGGATGGTGCCGATCGCTCGGCGGGCCTGGCGGGCCTCCAGGCGCAGCAACCCGTATAGGCCGGCTCCCATCAGGCCGATCCCGCCGCCTCCGTACGCTGCGGTCATCGCGATGCGTCGTGCCGTCCGCGCGCTGACCGTTGCCGCCACGGACCCGACTCTAGCCCGGCTCGCAGTTCGCCTAGGCTTCGCGGCGTGCGGTACTACGACAGCGTGCTCGACCTGGTCGGCGGCACTCCGCTCGTCCGGCTCGGCCGGGTGGGTGCGGGCGTACCGGCGACCGTCCTCGCCAAGGTGGAGTACTTCAACCCGGGCGGCTCGGTGAAGGATCGGATCGCGCTGCGGATGGTCGAGCAGGCCGAGAGCGACGGCCGGATCAAACCGGGCGGCACCATCGTGGAGCCCACCAGCGGCAACACCGGTATCGGGCTGGCCCTCGTCGCGCAGCGCAAGGGATACCGGTGCGTCTTCGTCTGCCCGGACAAGGTGAGCGAGGACAAGCGCAACGTCCTCAAGGCCTACGGCGCCGAGGTGGTCGTCTGCCCGACCGCCGTCCCACCCGAGCACCCGGACTCGTACTACTCGGTCTCCGACCGGCTGACGACGGAGATCGACGGAGCGTGGAAGCCGGACCAGTACGCCAACCCGGACAACCCACGCTCGCACTACGAGACGACCGGTCCCGAGATGTGGGAGCAAACCGACGGCAGGATCACCCACTTCGTCGCTGGGATCGGTACCGGCGGCACCATCAGCGGCGCCGGCCGGTATCTCAAGGAAGAGTCGGGCGGGCGGGTCCGCGTCGTCGGCGCGGACCCGGTGGGCTCGGTGTACTCAGGAGGTACCGGCCGGCCGTACCTCGTCGAAGGTGTCGGCGAAGACTTCTGGCCGCAGACCTACGACCGCGACATCTGCGACGAGATCGTCGCCGTGCAGGACAAGGACTCGTTCGACATGACCAGGCGGCTGGCCCGTGAGGAGGGTCTGCTGGTCGGCGGCTCGTGCGGCATGGCCGTTGTGGCGGCTCTCGAGGTGGCGGCACGCGGGAGCGCCGAGGACGTCGTCGTCGTGTTGCTGCCCGACGGTGGGCGCGGCTATCTGTCGAAGGTGTTCAACGACGACTGGATGGCGTCCTACGGATTCGGCGACCATGGCGCGGACGGCACGACGGTCGGCGACGTGCTTCGTCGCAAGAGCGGCGACATGCCTGCGCTGGTGCACACGCACCCGAACGAGACCGTCGCTCAGGCCGTCGCCATCCTGCGCGAGTACGCGGTATCCCAGATGCCCGTGGTGCGTGCGGAGCCGCCGGTGATGGCCGCCGAGGTCGCCGGCTCGGTGGTCGAGCGCGACATCCTCGACGCACTGTTCACCGGCCGCGCACACCTGACCGATGCCGTCGAAAAACACATGTCGGCACCACTGCCGGTCGTGGGCGCGGGCGAGCCGGTGGCGACGGCGGTGACCGCCCTCGGCTCGTCAGACGCGGTGTTGGTGCTCGACGACGGCAAGCCAAGCGGCGTGCTCACCCGCGCAGACCTGCTGGGCCACCTCGCCGGTTGACCATGGCCGGCGCCGAACGGCCACGACATCCGCCAGCCACGCCGTGGCGCGCAAGGAAGCACTGCACCGGGCCCACAGGCGGCCGAAGCTACGTCAGGAAGTCGAGTGGGTTGGCTCGAGGTTCAGTCGCTGGCCTTGGCGACGCCGACGGGGCAGGACACACCGGTGCCACCGATGCCGCAGTAGCCCAGCGGGTTCTTGTCCAGGTACTGCTGGTGGTAGTCCTCGGCGTACCAGAACTCCCCGAGCGGGAGGATCTCGGTCGTGACGGCTCCGTAGCCGGCCTCGGCCAGCCGCTTCTCGTATGTGATCCGCGAAGTCTCGGCGGCGGCGCTCTGGTCGCCCGTCGTCCAGTAGATCGCGGAGCGGTACTGGGTGCCGACGTCGTTGCCCTGCCGCATGCCCTGGGTCGGGTCGTGGCCTTCCCAGAAGGCCTTGAGCAGGTCGGTGTAGCTCACCTTCTCCGGGTCATACACCACCCGGACGGCCTCGGTGTGACCGGTCGCGCCAGTGCAGACTTCCTCGTAAGTGGGGTTCGGCGTGTGCCCACCGGCGTATCCGACGGCCGTGGTCCAGACCCCGGGAATCTTCCAGAAGATGCGTTCGGCGCCCCAGAAGCAGCCGAGACCGAAGACCGCCTCCTCGTACCCGGTCGGGACGGTTTCCGCGATCGGCGTGCCGAGAACGGTATGGGTCCCCGCGAGTCCGAACGGGCGTGTGGCGCGACCGGGCAGGGCCTCGTCGGCGGTGACGAGGCGTGACTTCGCTGATCGGTCGAAGAGGTACATGCGTTCCCTTTCGTGGGTGTCTGCTCAGGCAAACGCTTCGACCGGGGCACGCTGTTCCGCATCGCGGCCGTCCGTCACGGAACGGTAAGCGACGGCCAGGCGCTCGGCTGCGCCGACGAGGACGTCTGTGTCGTATATGAACGGCAACCGGAGCCGGCGCTCGAAGGCGCCGTCGACGCCGAACCGTGGGCCGGCGGCAAGGCGGAGACCGTGACCCTCTGCGGCGCCGACGAGTGCGCTGCTCACCGGCGCACCGAGGTCGCACCAGAGCACGAGGCCGCCATCTGGCATCCTCGCGGTCCATTCCGGAAGACGCTGCCTCAGTGCCTCGACGAGGACGTCGCGACGAGTGCGCAGCTCCTCGCGGCGTGGCGTCAGCACGTCGTCGGCATTGTCCAGCAGGTACGCGACTGCGAGCTGCTCGAGCAGGGGCGACGCGTTGTCGAGCGTGGCCCGGACTGCGGCCAAGCGCCGGATCGTCGCCCGGTCGGCGCGCAGCCAGCCGACTCGTAACCCACCCCAGAACGACTTGCTGGCGCTGCCGATGGTGACGATCTGTTTGTCGGATGCGTACGTCGCGAACGGCACCGGAATGTCTCGCTCGCCCAGGGACAGCTCGGCGAGCGTCTCGTCAACGACCGTGAGCGTCCGCGCCCGTCCCAGCTCACGGGCCAGCGCGGTCCGTTCGCCGTCGCTGGCCAGCAGACCGGTCGGGTTGTGGAACTCGGGCACGAGGTAAGCAAGTCGGGGGGCGGTCTGCCGCAGCGCAGCCGACAACGCCTCGACGTCCCAACCGTCGTCCATCAGCGCGACCGGAACGAGTCGGGCACCCGCGCGGCGGGCGGCGTCGAGCGCGTTCGGGTACGTCGGATGGTCGACCAGCACCCGATCGCCCTGGGTCACCACGAGACCGAGCACGAGGGAGAAGGCGTGCTGAGCCCCGGACGTGACGAGGACCTGGTCGGGCGTGGTCGGCAGGCCCCGGGAGGTGAAGCGGCTGGCGACGGCGGACCGCAGCTCGGGCAGACCGTAGAGGCTGTAGCCGTGCCCCGGCAGGTATCGGGGCAGCTGTTCGAGCGCGGCGTCGTAGGCCTCACGAAGCGCGTGCACCGGGGCTGCGGGCGCCGCGTGCGCCAGGTCCAGCAGCTCCGTTCCGTCAGGAGCCGCCGGCGCCCACGGAGCCGCCGACGTGTCGCCGCAGCGTGAGGGAGGCAGCGTGGTCCAGGTGCCCGAACCGCGCCTGCTGACGGCGTAGCCGTGCTCACGGAGGGCGTCGTACGCGGCGGTCACCGTGGTCCGGCTCACGCTCAGCGCCGCGGCTAGCTCCCGCTCGGCCGGCAGCCGTGTGGTCAGCGCCAGACGCCCGTCGAGCACGAGCAGGCGAATCGCCGCGGTGAGCCGCGCATACGTGGGACCCGAGGCGTGCGTCGCCCAATCGCCGAGCAGCCGGCTCAGATGGGTGCCGTCGACCGACCTCATGAGAGCCACTCTTTCACAAGTGGCTATGGCAAAACAGACCACCTGTGAGGCAGGTTGGGTTGTCGTGATGACGCGACGCTTCGTGCAGCTCTACGCGGGACTGGTGCTCTACGGCGCCAGCATGGCCCTGATGATCCGCGCCGGACTCGGTCTGGATCCATGGGACGTCCTGCACCAGGGCATCGCCGAGCGGGTCCCTCTCTCGTTCGGCATGGTGACGATCGTCGTCGGTGCTCTGGTCCTGCTCGCCTGGATCCCGCTGCGCCAGCGGCCAGGGATCGGCACGGTGAGCAACGTCGTCGTGATCGGCCTGGCGGTAGATGCGATGCTCGCCGCCTTGCCCGCTCCTGACCTGCTGGCAATGCGGATCGTCCTGCTGGTCTCGGGCGTCGTGCTCAACGGCGTCGCCACCGCGGCGTACATCGGGGCCCGACTGGGACCAGGCCCACGCGACGGCCTGATGACCGGCCTGGTCCGCCGGACCGGACGCTCCGTCCGGCTGGTCCGGACGTCCATCGAGGTCACCGTGCTCGGCGCCGGTTGGTTGCTCGGCGGCACGGTCGGCGTCGGGACCGTCGCGTACGCGCTCGGGATCGGCCCCCTCGTCCACGTGCTGCTGCCGCTGTTGACGGTTCCGGTTGCGTCCACCGGTGGCGAGTGGTCGGCTCGGCCGCATGACCTGGCCTCGCGTCGACAGGCTGCGGACGCTCGAGCTCGGATCGCCGGGACCGCTGCGGAAACGGCTGAGCGACCTCGTCGTCCACGGCCACAAGCGAGCCACCGCTGGGCTGCTCGCCGAGTACGCCGTCGACGGCGAGGAGATCGAACATGCCGGCGAGCGGCTCGTCCTGGTCGGTAACGACGGTGAGCGCCTCGCGTTGGTCGAGGTGACGAGGGTCGACGTCGTGCCGCTCAGCCGGGTCACCTGGGAGTTCGCCGACGCCGAGGGCGAGGGATACGTCGACGTCGACGACTGGGCAACGAGCCACCGGTGGTTCTGGGAGCGCCATTCGGTCGAGACCGTACGCAGCCATACCGGGGACCCTGAGTGGGCACTGACGGGCGCGACTGACGTCGTGTGCGTATGGTTCCGGGTCGTGCAAGGTTTCGAGACACTCGCGATCCACGCCGGCCAGGAGCCGGACCCGACGACCGGCGCTGTCGTACCACCGATCTACGCGACGAGTACCTATGCCCAGGACGGCGTCGGTGGCCTCCGCGACGGCTACGAGTACAGCCGGACGGCCAACCCCACGCGCAGGGCGCTGGAGGACTGCCTGGCCGCGCTGGAGGACGGCACCCGCGGGCTCGCCTTCGCCAGCGGCATGGCCGCCGAGGACACGCTGCTGCGCGCCGTGCTGAAGCCAGGCGACCACATCGTCATCCCGGACGACGCCTACGGCGGCACGTACCGGCTCGTCAGCAAGGTCGTCGAGCGCTGGGGCGTGTCGTGGACGCCGGCGCACGTCACCGATCTGGGAGCCGTACGTGCCGCGATGCGTCCCGCGACGAAGGTCGTGTGGGTCGAGACGCCGACGAACCCACTGCTGGGCGTCGCCGACATCGCCGCGCTGGCGGACATGGCGCACGAGGCCGGCGCGCTACTCGTGGTCGACAACACGTTCGCGACGCCGTACCTCCAGCAGCCGCTTGCTCTGGGCGCGGACGCCGTCGTCCACTCCACGACCAAGTACTGCGGTGGGCACTCCGACGTCGTCGGCGGTGCACTCGTCGTCGCGGATACAGGGCTGGCCGACGAGCTCGCCTACCACCAGAACGCCATCGGAGCGGTTGCCGGCCCGTTCGACGCTTGGCTCGTGCTTCGGGGGCTCCGAACGCTCGGGGTGCGCATGGACCGGCACTGCGACAACGCCGAGCGCCTGGTGTCGCTGCTCATAGCACACCCCCGCGTCACCGAGGTCCTGTACCCAGGGCTGCCAGGGCACCGCGGACACGAGGTCGCGGCCAAACAGATGCGCCGGTTCGGTGGCATGGTCTCGTTCCGGGTCGACGGCGGCGAGGACGCCGCGGTCGAGGTGTGCAACAGAGCTCGGCTCTTCACCTTGGCGGAGTCCCTCGGCGGTGTCGAGTCGCTGATCGAACACCCGGGCCGGATGACCCACGCGAGCGCCGCGGGGAGTCCACTCGAGGTCCCGGCCGACCTGGTGCGACTCTCGGTCGGCATCGAGAGCGTCGAGGATCTGCTGGCCGACCTCAGCCAGGCGCTCAGTCGATGACTGGACCCACGCCTCAGGGTGCCGGCCCGTCGCCATGGAACGCTCCATCGGGGGTCTACTACCCGCCGTCCCGGACCGGTGGCATGAGGTCGCTGCGCGGTCTGGCGACGGCCCTGCTGGTGCTGCTCTGCATCATCGCCGCCGTCGATCTGGCCGGAGCGATCGCGTGGTTCTACCGGGCAGACCTGCTCGCCGATGCCGCCGCCGGCAACTTCGCCACTGACCGGGCCGCGAACGCTGCGGACGCCGCGGTTGGTGTGACGATCGTGTCGCACCTCCTGCTCTACGTGGCCACGGCCGTCGTGTTCATCATCTGGCAGTACCGGCACGCCAAGAACGCGGTGAACCTCGGCCGATTCCGAGGCCTGGCCCCAGGATGGGCGATCGGCGGTTGGTTCGTCCCGTTCGCCAACTTCGTCCTCCCGGGTGTTCAACTGTTCCAGGCCGGGCGGGCGTCCGATCCCGACCTCGTCGGAGCGCCGCCAGACCGAACGGGCAGGGGGCCGGGGATCGTCATCGCGTGGGCGATCCTCTTCGGCATCAGCCTCGTTCTCCAAGGTGTAGAGAACGCTCTGTACCCGACGGACGAAAGATTCACCACCACGAGGGACATCGAGGCTGCCGCGGCCTCGGACGCAGTCGGCGCCGTGGCATTTCTCTTCCTGATCGCCACTGCCGTCGTCTGCATTGTCATGGTCAGGTCCATGACCGGACGACAGGAGCGCGCCTACCGGGCCGCCGCCGTCCTCTGGCCTGGTCCTGGCCAGGTGTGGGGCCAGCAGCCGACCTGGAACGCTCCGGCCCAGCCCTGGACCGCTGTGCCGCCCTCGACGCCTGAGCATCCGCCGCAGGCGACAGCGCCCGAGCCACCCGCTGAGCCACCGGAGGACGTGGACCCCTGGCGGTTGCCGCCGCGATAGCCGGCTCAGGCGGCCAGGCTCCGCAGCGCCGGCAACACCCGCGAGCCCACCAGCTCGATCGTCCGCACGGGGTCGAGGCTCGCGACCTGGATGGCCACGTAGTCAGCACCCAACTCCTGGACCAGCGGCCGGTACGCCTCGGCGAGCTGGTCCATGTCGCGCACGATCGTGTACTTGGCGAGGATCTCGGCCCGATCCATCTCGTCGGCGCGCTGACGCAGGATCATCGGGTCGGCCACCTCGAGCCGCCCTGGTGCGCGAAGGCCCCGCATTGATGCGAGTGCCGCCCAGGCTTCGTCGGCGTCGGCTGCCAGCACGCACCATCGCGTCGCCATGATCGTCGTCGCCGCGCCCCGCGCATCGGCTGCTGCACGGTACGGGTCGATGACCGTCTCCATCGTTTCGGCCGGGTCCTTCACGCTCGTGATCAAGCCATCCGCATGCTGGCCCGCGAACCTCGCGGATTTCGGACCGCCGGCGGCCATCCAGACCGGCACGGTGCCGACCGGCGGGCTGTAGAGCTTTGCGGCGTGGGTCGAGTAATAGGTGCCGTCGAAATCCAGCTTCTGGCCGGCGAGAAGGCCGTGGATGATGCGCAGCGCCTCCTCCAGCCGCCGGATGCGCTCGGAATATCCCGGGAAGTCCAACCCCAGCGGAGCCTCGTTGATCGCCTCGCCGGTTCCCACACCCAACCGGAACCGGCCTCCGGACAGGCGGTCGACGGTCGCGGCCGCCTGGGCGATCAGCGCCGGGTGGTAGCGGTAGAGCGGCGCCGTGACGCTTGTGGCGAGCTCGACCCGTGAGGTGGCCTGTGCGACCGCACCGAACCAGCTCCAGACGAAGCTCGCCGCCGACCTGTCGTCGACCCAGGGATGGAAGTGGTCCGCGCCGGTGACCATGTCGAACCCCGCATGCTCGGCACCGATCGCGTGCTCGACCAGCACCTCGGGCTGGTACGACTCATGGCTGCACAACCAGGCGAACCTCACGACGGACTCCCGCTCGACGGCTTGCGATCAGGTCAACCTAGGGCCCGACCGACGGGAGGGGTTCGTCAGTCCATCGCGAGCGCGCGGCTCGCCCGGTGCGTCCTCCTCCGTCGTCCCGGTCTTCAGCGTGAGCTCGGGGATGAAGAACGCGGCCACGAAGGCGATGAGGACGAACGGCAGCGCCACCAGGAAGACGTCGTGCAGCGACCTCACCCAGGCGTCGACGACGACTGCCTTGATGTCGGCCGGTAGCGCCTGGATCGCCTGGACGTTGTTGGCGATCTGTGTGTCGCCTCCAGCGCCCGCCGGCAGAGCACCTGCGCCGCCGGCCTCGGCCAGGTAGTGGCCCAGCCGGCTGGTGAGCACCGCTCCGAAGACGGCAGTGCCGAAGGCCGCGCCCATCGAGCGGAAGAAGATGACGCTGGACGTCGCAGAGCCCATGTCGCGCCGCTCGACGGCGTTCTGCACGACGGTCACCACGATCTGCAGCGTGAAGCCGAGTCCCGCACCGAAGACGAAGAAATAGATCGCCGTCTGCCAGTAGGGCGTGTCGGTGCCGAGGGTCGAAAGCAGCAGCAGGCCGATGGCGATCACCCCGGCTCCGAGGATCGGGAAGATCTTGTACCGGCCCGTGCGGGTGACGATCTGGCCGGACGAGATCGACGTCGCGAACAGGCCGACGATCATCGGCAGCAGGGCGAGCCCGGACTCGGTCGGGGACATGCCCTGGACGACCTGGAGGTAGACCGGCAGGAAGATGATGCCGCCGAACATCGCCAGACCCGTGATCAACGTGAAGATCACCGTCGGCGTGAAGACGCGGTTCCGGAAAAGCCGCATCGGGATGATCGGCTCCTCGGCTCGGAACTCGACGAGGACGAACAGACCCGCGAGCACGATACCGGCGGCGAGCAGCGCCAGCGAGAACGGGTCGCCCCAGCCGTACTCCGAACCCGCCCACGCGGTGTAGAGCAGGATCGAGGTCACGGACGCCACGATGACCGCGGCTCCCAGATAGTCGATCTTGTGGTCGCGCCGGACGTTCGGCATCTTCAGCGCGAGCGACGTGACGACGAGCGCGGCGATGCCGATCGGGATGTTGATCCAGAAGATCCACTCCCAGCCGGGTCCGTCGGTGAACCAGCCGCCGAGCAGCGGGCCGGCGATGCTGGAGACCCCGAAGACGACCCCGAAGTAGCCCTGATAGCGCCCGCGCTCCCGGGGCGGGATCACGTCGCCGATGATCGACAGAGCCAGCGCCATCAGGCCGCCGGCGCCGAGGCCCTGGATGGCCCGGCCGCCGATGAGCACGCCCATGCTGCCGGCTGCTCCGGCCACGAGCGATCCCGCCAGGAAGACGACGATCGCCGTCTGGAAGATCGGCCGTCTTCCGTAGAGGTCGGAGATCTTCCCCCACAGCGGCGTCGACGCCGTCGAGGTCAGCAGATAGACGGTGACGACCCAGGACAGGTAGTTGAGCCCACCGAGGTCGCTGACGATGCTGGGTAGCGCGGTCCCGACGATGCTCTGGTCGAGGGCGGCGAGGAACATGCCGGCCATCAGACCGGAGAGCACGATCAGGATCTGCCGGTGTGACAAGTAGCTGGTCTCGTCGGCGGTCGGCGCCTTGGTGGCGTCAGCGATGCTCACGAGTTCTCCGTGGTGGTTGCTGAGGCGGCGGCCACGCGGGCCTTTGCGTCGAGGTCCTGGGCGAGCCGGTCGATGAGCCGCGCGAGCTGGGTGCGGTCGTCGTCGGACCAGCCGGCGGTCGCGGACCGGAACAGGGCACGGCGGTGGCTGTGGATCGTCGCGAGCCGATCCTCTCCCGCTGCGGTGGGCGACAGGAGGGCGGCGCGGCGGTCCTCGGGATCGCCCGAGCGCTCGACCAGGCCGAGCTGCTCGAGGCTGCGCACGTGCCTGCTCACCGTCGACTGGTCCAGGTGGAGGGTGTCGGCGAGCGCGGAGACCCGTATGGGCGCAGAGCAGGCCACCTCGTGGAGGACGCCCGCCAGAGAGGGGTCGAGCCCGCCCATCGTCGACATGCGCTTGAGCCGCCGGAAGAGCCGGATGAAGGCGACGTGGAGCTCGTCCTCGGGCGCGACCGGCAGCCCGCCGGGGCCGAGCACCGGAGAAGGACTAGTTGCTTGCATCCCCCAAGTATTAACGAAGTTGCTTGCGACACGCAACTTCATGCCCGCTCCAGTGGCCGGTCGGTGGTGCGCCCGGGTGGCAGGATCGCCGGCATGACGACGGTGTCGATCGCCGACGTGCGTGCCGCCCGTGAGCTCCTTCGCGGCGTCGTGCGGCCGACCCCGCTGGAAATGTCGCGCTGGCTGGCCGGCCAGGTCGGCGGGCCGGTGTACCTGAAGTGCGAGAACCTCCAGCGGGCCGGGTCGTTCAAGATCCGTGGGGCGTACGTGCGCATCGCCCGGCTCTCCGACGACGAGCGGGCGCGGGGGGTCGTCGCGGCAAGCGCCGGCAACCACGCCCAGGGGGTTGCTCTGGCAGCGAACATGCTGGGCTCGAAGGCGACCGTGTTCATGCCCGAAGGCGCGCCGATCGTCAAGGAGAAGGCGACCCGCGCCTATGGCGCCGACGTCCGCTTCGCGGGCAGCACGGTCGACGAGGCACTGGTCGTGGCCCAGGAGTTCTCGGCGTCGACGGGTGCCGTTCTCATCCACCCCTTCGACCACCCCGACATCGTCGCCGGGCAGGCGACGGTCGGCCTGGAGATCCTGGCGGAGTGCCCGGACGTCAGGACGGTGGTGGTCGGCACCGGAGGAGGTGGCCTGCTCGCCGGCATCGCGCTGGCCATCAAGGACTCGCGGCCCGACGTGCGTGTGGTCGGCGTCCAGGCCGCCGGCGCGGCCGCATATCCGGACTCGCTCGCCGCCGGCGAGCCGGTGACGCTGTCGACCATGGCGACGATGGCCGACGGGATCGCGGTCGCGTGTCCGGGCGAGGTGACATTCGGTCTCGTCCGCGAGCTCGTCGACGACGTCGTCACCGTCACCGAGGAGTCGCTCTCGCGCGCGCTCGTGCTCCTGCTGGAACGAGCCAAGCTGGTGGTCGAGCCGGCAGGTGCGGCGGGAGTGGCCGCGCTGTTGGCCGATCCCTCCGGGTTCGAGCCGCCTGTGGTGGCCGTCCTGTCCGGCGGCAACGTCGACCCGCTCCTGCTGCTGCGGGTGATCCGGCACGGCATGGCAGCCACCGGCCGGTACCTCTCCTTCCGGGTGCGGATCCCGGATCGGCCGGGCGCGCTGGCCCGGCTGCTCGGCGAACTGGCTTCGTCCGACGCCAACGTGCTCGACGTCGTCCACGAGCGCACGGGCGCCCAGCTGCACGTCGAGGAGGTCGAGGTGGCGCTGCAGGTGGAGACCCGTGGGCCCGAGCACCGGGCCCGGGTCCTGTCCAGCATGCGCAAGGCGGGCTATCCGTTGACGATTGAGTAAGCGTGGCTTGTCAGAACGGAAAGTTCACTTGACGGATTGGTAACTCCAGGTCACGATTAGTTCATGACGGAACCCAGCACCCGACAGATACTCGAAGACGTCGCAGCCGGCCGGCTCGACCCTGCCGACGCGGCCCAGCTGCTCGCCGATGCGAACGCCGAGGCGCCAGCCGCCGGCGACTCCGAAGCACCAGCTGACGCGGCGGCCGGTCGGGCCGTCCCGCCGCCGGCCGTGCCCGACATCCAGCGCATCCTGATCCGGGCGACGTCGCGCCGGGTGCGGATCGTGGGCGACCCGTCCGTCGCGACGTACGCGGTCGACGGCCCGCATCACGTCCGGCGTGAGGGGGCCACGCTCGTGGTCGCCGGCGAGGTCGAACCGATCCCGACCGACGACGCCTTCACCCTGCTCTCCGGGGGCCGCTGGCGCGAGGTGGCCGACCGGGTCCAGCACGGCTTCGGGCAGGGGCTCGAGCTCCGGGTCCGGGTTCGGCCCGACCTCGCGATCGGCGTCGAGGTCATCGCGGGATCATTGCAGGTCGAGGGCGCCAAGGGGCTTGACCACGTGCGGGTCACCGCGGGTTCGCTCCGAGTGCGTGGCGCAGAGGAACCGTTCGACCTGCTCGTCCAGGCCGGTTCCGCTCAGGTCGAGACGCTTCAGACGCATGGCCGCTCCCGGTTGCGCTGCGAGTCGGGCTCGATGCAGCTGACCCTGCTCCCGGGCTCGGACGTGCGAGTTCGCTCCGACGTCCAGCTGGGCAGGTTCGTCACCGAGCCCGAGCGCCGGGGTCGTGACCGCAACCGCGATCTGGTCGTCGGCACCGGTGCCGCCGAGATGGACGTCGAGGTCGTGATGGGCAGCGTCACGGTCAAGGCGCCCCGGTGATCGGGTCCACGCACCAGCCACCGCGAGACTGCCCGGTCTGCGGCGACCAGCTGCAGATCACGCGGCTGGGGTGTCCCTCCTGCGGCAGCGAGCTGTCCGGGCGGTTCGCCTCGTGCGAATACTGCGCAATGGGCGAGCAGGATCGGCAGATCCTTCGCACCTTCCTCGTCTCTCGCGGCAACATGAGAGAGCTGGCCCGCGACCTCGGGGTCAGCTACCCGACGGCACGCCAGCGTTTCGCCGAGATGCTGGCGCGGCTGGGATTGGAGGAGGCCGGTGACCGACACCACCATGAGTTCGGGCCGAGCCGCGAAGATGTCCTGCGCCGCTTGGCGGCGGGCGAGCTCGACCTCGACGAAGCCAGCTCCCTGTTGAGCCTGGCCGGCGCGGAAATTTCAGACCCGCCTGCCGTGCTACTAGACGACACACCCGGACGAGAGGACACACCGTGAACTCGAGGTCCCGTCGGATACGCCCAAGGACGCCAGCGCCCGTTCGGTCCTGGTCGAAGCGTGCGACGTCGAGCTCGAGTTCAGCGCATACCGCCCGCAGGTCGTCGTCTTCGAGCGCTATTTGGCGGTGAATGAGCGGCTCGTGCATGTCCCAGAACTGGTCCTGAAGTGCAGCGGCCTCGGCCGCGGCAGCTTGTCGCCCTTTCGCCAGGGCGGTGGAGCGGCTCGATGAGATCACCGGCGTCGGGGCCACCGGCGCGTACGTGATCATCGCGGAGGTCGGGCTGGACATGAGCCGGTTCGCCACCGCGGCCCACCTAACTTCCTGGGCCCGGTTCGCCCCCGGAATCAAGGAGTCCGCTGGCAAGAAGAAGGGTCGTGGCGCCACCGGCCACGGCAACCCCTACCTGGCCCGCGTCCTCGGTGAGGCCGCCGTCTCGGCGGGCAAGACCGACACCTTCCTCGGTGAGCGCTACCGGCGCATCGCCCGACGCCGCGGCAAGAAGAAGGCCATCGTCGCGGTCGGCCGCTCGATCCTGGTGATCGTGTGGCATCTGCTGTCCGACCCGAAGGCCCGCTTCCACGACCTCGGCCCCGAGCGCAAGAAGCGCAACCACATACGCCAACTCGAAGCACTCGGCTACAAGGTCACCCTCGAACCCGCCGCCTGATCACCACTTCACCGTCCCCGCCGCGCGCAGAGCCGGCAGTTCCGCTCGCCCGCCCCGGGCTCATTTTCGGATTAGGTCCTCTCAGAAACCGACCGACTGCCGGATGAGGACGACGGAGATGCGGCCGGGGTCCTCCTGGTGTATCTCGAGGATCTTGCCGACGCGGCTGTTCTGCCCGTAGGCGGCATACGCGCGAGCGTCCTCGAGCTTCAGACTGTGCTCGTAGATCCGCTCATGTGCCGCTTCCAGGGTGGGGACGAGTTTCTGCGCGCCCACGACGAAGATGACGTTGGCGGCGCCCCAGGCGTAGGAGGCGAGTTGGCTGCCGGAGGCCGAGGCGATGACGAGGGTTCCGTCGCGGGTGACCGCATGGACGCTGCCGAGGGCGTAATCGGGCTGGCCACCGATCGCCTTCATCTCCTGCACTTGGGTCGCGAAGTCGAGCGCGAACATCCTGTTGCGCGCCGACTCGTACGGCCCGCCGTCGTTGATCGCGTCCGCGATACCGGTCTCCTGCAGCGTCACCGAGGTGTTGGTCATCACGGAGGAGCCTTCGGGGATGCGGGCGAGGACAGCTTCGCGCGCGGCGTCGAGGCCATCGACGACGTCGACGCTGAATCCGTGCTCTTCGAGCGCAACGACGGTCGCCGCGATCGTCTGGTCATCAGGCAGCCCGGTGAAGCGATCAGATGCGTAGGTCGTGGTCACTGTGGTCCTCCTTGGTGGGGAGATCGCTTGGCGACGCCGCGACGGTCGCGGGCCCGCTCATCACGCGTCCCGGCGATCGCTGAGCCGTGACTTGAAGATTCAAGTCAATTCCAGGTCAACGTACGCCCCCATGACTTGAACTGTCAAGTGACCTGATAGCCTCTGCCCGTGACTGGCGCCCGCACCCGGACAGCGGCGCCCCGCTGGCTGGACGACGAGCAGCAGAACTCGTGGCGGGCCTTCGCCGCGGCGACGGTCAAGCTGCGCTGGGCGCTGGAGTGCCAGTTGCAACAGGACGCGGGGCTCAGCTTCGTCGAGTACCACGCCCTGGCCCGGCTGTCGGAGAATCCCGGCCATACGATGCGGATGAGCGAACTCGCCGAGGTCACCAACGCCTCACTGTCCCGGCTGTCGCACCTGATCAAGCGCCTGGAGCTGCGCAACCTCGTCCGGCGAGAACCCGACCCGAACGACGGCCGGTACACCAACGCGATCCTGACCCGGGCCGGGCTGCGCCTTCTCACCGCCAGCGCACCCGCCCATGTCGCCAAGGTCCGCGAGCTGGTGATCGACGCTCTCAGCCCGGCCGAGCTGCGCCAATTACGCACAGCGTCCGAACGAATCCTCCAACGAATCGAACCCGGCGACCGATAGCCGATCAGCCGCTGGCTCGAAGGAGATGCCCTGCTCCTTGATGAAAGCGAGCGCGGTCGAGCGGCACGTTGAGCACGTGGCTGAGGTTCGACATCAAAGAGCGTGCCCTCCGACATCAGGGGCACCAGGGGTTGGGACTGTCGGAGTGCTGACGCGATGCCGCTCGGCACCAACGCCTGGTACGGATACGGTGCGCGAGGAAGGTCGTCTCCGAGCGCTCTCTGGCAACGCGACGGATCGTGAGCGATCGGAAGAGCAGAAGACGATCGTCAGAAGGTAGGCGAGATAATCGCCATGGACCGGATCCGGCCGCCCCAGCGACATCTCGGAATGCCGACGGCGGGGCCGGGGTTAGCCCCAGCACTATGACGACGATCGGCTTCATAGGCAGCGGACACCTGGGTGGCTGCCCAGCGACCCGAGCACCGTCCCGCTGCTCTAGCCGCGGCGGCCTGGTCGGCGCGCCACCGGTCCATGACTGGCCACTCGCACTGTGCACAGGCGGATGCGACCGCAGCCCCGCGCGAATGACAATCGCCGGGATGTATTCGCCGAACAAGTACCACCACAAGCCCTAAGGAGGCGTTCATGGCGAGCGAGACGGCAGTCCGATCGAATACCAAGAACGCGATCACCGCCGAAGGTCTGGTCAAGACCTTCGGATCCGGCGACGAAGCCGTCAGGGCCGTGGCCGGCATCGACCTCGTGGTGCCGAAGGGCAGCGTGATCGGCCTGCTCGGGCCCAACGCTGCGGGCAAGACCACGACGGTGCGCATGCTGACAACGTTGCTGCGACCCGACGCCGGTCGGGCGATCGTCGCCGGTCACGACGTCGTCGCCGAGCCGCAGGCAGTGCGGGCGCGCATCGGCCTGTCCGGCCAGTTCGCCGCGATCGACGAGAACCTCACCGGCCGCGAGAACCTCTGGCTGTTCGGGCGGCTCTACCAGCTCTCCAGCGCCGAGGCCAGAAAGCGGGCCGTTGAGCTGCTCGAGCAGTTCGGGCTCTCCGACGCCGGCGACCGGGTCGCGAAGACGTACTCCGGCGGCATGCGCCGCCGGCTCGACCTCGCGGGCAGCCTCATCGTGCACCCGGAGGTCCTGTTCCTCGACGAGCCGACCACCGGTCTCGACCCGGGCAGCCGGCTCGACATGTGGGACGTCATCCGGGAGCGCCGGCAGGAGGGCGCGTCGATCCTGCTCACGACGCAGTACCTCGAGGAGGCCGACGCGCTCGCCGACCGGATCGTCGTCATCGACAAGGGCTCGATCATCGCCGAGGGCACCGCTGACGAGCTCAAGGCCCAGGTGGGGGGCGAGCGGATCGAGGTCATCGTGCACGACCCGGCTGTGCTGCCCACGGCGGAGGAGATCCTCAACCGCGGCAGCGACGGTCAGTGCGTGGTCGACACACAAATGCGCCGCCTGACGGTACCGACGAGCCAGGGCTCGAAGGGGCTCGTTCTGGTCATCCGCGATCTCGACGAAGCCGGCATCGTCATCGACGACATCGCGCTGCGCCGGCCGACGCTCGACGACGTGTTCCTCGAGCTCACCGGCCGCCGCGCGGAGAACGAATCCGGCGACCAGACCGCATCTGCTCAAGAGCCTGTGTCCGGGAGGGCCACGTGACCACGACCGAACTCAAGCCCACGCGCGCCGCCGCTAGCGGCGGAGGGATGGCGTCTGCCTTCCGTGACACCATGGTCGTCGCGTGGCGCAACCTCCGTGGCGGCTGGCGGGTGCCCGACAACCAGGTCTACATGTTCATCCAGCCGATCATGTTTGTGGTGCTGTTCGCGTACGTGTTCGGCGGCGCGATCCCGGTACCTGGCGCGGAGGGCGACCCGCTCGCCTACCGCGAGTTCCTGATGGCCGGCATCTTCGCTCAGACGATGGCCTTCGCCAGTGCGCCGGCGAGTGTCGGGCTCGCCGACGACATGCAGAAGGGCCTGATCGACAGGTTCCGCTCGTTGCCGATGGCGCGCTCGGGGGTGATCGCCGGGCGCGTGGTGGCCGATCTCGCGAATCAGGTGATCGTCCTGGTGATCATGATCATCTGTGGGCTCATCGTCGGGTGGCGGTTCCACAACGGTGTGCCTCAGTTCCTGGCCGGCGTCGGGCTCCTGCTTCTGCTCGCGTTCTCGATGCTCTGGGTGGGCGCGCTCATCGGCCTGTCGGTGGGAAGCCCGCAGGTGGCCGCCTCGGCCGGCCTGATCTGGCTGTTCCCGGTGACGTTCCTGTCCAATGCGTTCGTCCCGCTGCCTTCCCTGCCGGACTGGCTCCAGACGGTGGCGGAGTGGAACCCGATCAGCTCGTTCGTCTCGGCCTGCCGCGAGCTGTTCGGAAATCCGAACCCGTACGCGACCGACAGCTTCCCGAGCCAGAATCCTGTCCTGTTGTCGCTGATCTGGGTCGTCGTCATCGTTGGGATCTTCGCGCCACTGGCGATCCGCAAGTACAAGGCCGCAACCACGAAGTAGCCCCGGGCGCCGTGCGAGCTACCGGGCTCTCGTGCGGACGCCGATGACTGCGGCGTTTCGTCAGCCGGTGTACGGGTGAGCGCTGACGATCTCGACCTCGACCGCGTGCCCGTTCGGCGTCTCGTACGACGCCGTCTCACCGGCTCTCTTGCCGTGGATGGCGGCACCGAGGGGCGACTGCGGTGAGTAGACCTCGATCTCGACCGACTCGTCGAGCGCGAGCAGCTCACGCGAGCCGAGTAGGAACGTCTCGGTCTCGTCGTCGCCGCTGAACCGGACTTCGACGATCATGCCGGGTTCGACCACGCCGTCGTCGGCCGGTGTCTCACCGACCTTCGCACGCTGCAGCAGCTGCTGAAGCTGGCGGATCCGGGCCTCCTGCTTGCCCTGCTCCTCCTTGGCCGCGTGGTAGCCGCCGTTCTCGGACAGGTCGCCCTCGGAGCGGGAGGCCTCGATCCGCTTCGCGATCTCGATGCGCGCCGGGCCCATGAGATGCTCGAGCTCGCTCCGGAGGCGGTCGTACCCGTCCTGGGTCAGCCAGGCGACGTTGTCGGTCGTGGAGGTCACGGCATCTGCTCCTTGCTATCTCGTCCGCGCTGTGGCCGCGCTCGGATGCCGTCGGCCACCGGGCAGGTGCCCGGACGGGTGTCGGGGATGGAAACGTCTAGATTAGCAAGCCCGTCCCTGGGCCAAGAGATCTTCGCAACTAGCGTCCTCCGGCCGGCTCGCAACCACGCAGCTCCGGGGCGACCCCATCGCCCTCCAGCGGGATCTCGGCCTGCACCCGGATCCGCTGTTGGTCCCCGGCAGGGACCTCGACGGTGATCTGACCGACAACGACATGGCGAAGGTCGACGGCGACCAGGTCGCACGTGACTGCGAGACCGGGTTGTCGTACCACCTCCACGGTCGCGGTCAGCACTCCGCCGGCGGGGGCCTCCCAGGCGACCAGGCTCGAACGGACCGGGTCGTCCGCCGCCCTCACCAGCAACCAGCCGACGGCGGCGGCGAACAGGACGCCACCGGCGATCACCGCCAGCAGCCACAGCCGGCCATGGCTGCGGTCGCCGTATCGGTCGGCGGGACGAACGGGGTGCGCGGCCACGGTGTGGGCTCCGGCTTCGGTCGCGGGCGGGTCAGGCACCATTGTCTCCCGACCAGCTGATCGCAGCGCGGCAGGTGACGACGTCCGGAAGGGGTGACCGGTGCCCAAGCAGCTCCGGCTCATGCACGTGCACGCGCATCCCGACGACGAGTCCAGCAAGGGTGCCGCGTCGACTGCCCGCTACGTCGCCGAGGGCGTCCAGGTACTCGTCGTCACCTGTACGGGAGGCGAGCGCGGGTCGATCCTCAACCCGAGCATGGACCGTCCAGACGTGCGGGCCAACATCGCGACGATCCGGCGGCAGGAGATGGACGCCGCCCGCCGGATCCTTGGCATCCAGCAGGAATGGCTGGGCTTCGTCGACTCCGGCTACCCCGAGGGTGACCCGCCTCCCCCGCTGCCGAATGGCTGCTTCGCACTCCAGCCCGTGGGCGAGGCGGCGGCTCCACTGGTGGCTGCGGTCCGCCGGTTCCGGCCGCACGTCGTCACCACGTACGACGAGAACGGCGGGTACCCGCACCCGGACCACGTCATGTGCCACGCCGTGACCATGGCGGCCTTCGACGCCGCGGGTGATGCGGATGGATACCCAGACGCCGGCGAGCCGTGGCAGCCGCGCAAGCTCTACTTCCACCATGCGTTCCACCGCCAGCGCATCCAAGCACTGCACGACGAGATGATTCGCCGCGGGCTCGAGTCGCCGTACGTCGAGCGCCTCGCCCAGTGGAAGCCCGACCCCGAGCACGATCGCCGCATCACCACCCGGGTGCCATGCGCCGACTACTTTCCGGTGCGTGACAGGGCGTTGATCGCCCATGCCACGCAGGTCGACCCGGAGGGACCATGGTTCGCGGTGCCACTCGACGTGGACCGCGAGGCCTGGCCGACCGAGGACTACGAGCTCGCCAGGTGCCTCGTCGACGCCGAGCTTCCCGAAGACGACCTGTTCGCAGGCCTGCGTTGAGTCGCGGGCGCATGGTGCGACGATGAGTGCGGAGGTTGACCGATGAGCATTGCCGCCCTCGCGGCCGCCACGAGCACCGAGGGACTCCTCGATCGGGCCCGGCCTGCTCGGGTTCCTGGTGGTGCTGGGCCTGGCAGCGGCGGTGTTCGTGCTGTACCGCAGCCTGCGCCGGCAGCTCAAGCGGATCGACTTCGACCCCGAGGGCCGCACCGACGCCGAACGGATGGGCGACCGGCCGGACCCCGACGACAACGGCGCGCGCTGAGACGAGCATGGTGAACCGCCTGGCCGGGTCGACGAGCCCGTACCTGCTCCAACACGCCGACAATCCGGTGGACTGGTGGGAGTGGGGCGACGGAGCGTTCGCCGAGGCTCGCGCCCGCGACGTGCCCGTTCTGCTGTCCGTCGGCTACGCGGCCTGCCACTGGTGCCACGTCATGGCGCACGAGTCCTTCGAGGACGAGGCGACGGCGGCGTATCTGAACGTGCACTTCGTGGCCGTGAAGGTCGACCGCGAAGAGCGCCCGGACGTCGACGCCGTCTACATGGAGGCGGTGCAAGTCCTGACCGGCCAGGGCGGCTGGCCGATGACGGCCTTCCTCACCCCCGAGGGGCGGCCGTTCTTCGCGGGCACGTACTACCCGCCGCGGCCGGCCCACGGGATGCCGTCGTTCCGGCAGGTGCTGGAGGCGGTGGCGCAGGCCTGGACCGAACGGCGCGGCGAGGTGGACGCCGCCGCGACGGGCATCGCCGACCGGCTGGGCGGCACGCGCCATCTCGTGGGTGCGCATCCGCCCGCGCCCGACCTGCTCGATGCCGCCGCTCGCCGCCTCGCCGCCGACTTCGACGTCGAGCACGCCGGTTTCGGCCTCGCGCCGAAGTTCCCGCCGTCGATGATCCTGGAGTTCCTGCTCCGGCACCATGCACGCACTGGCGCGGCACAGTCGCTGGCGATGGTCGACGCGACATGCGAGCGGATGGCCCGTGGTGGCATGTACGACCAGCTCGGCGGTGGTTTCGCACGGTACAGCGTGGACCGCGCCTGGGTCGTTCCTCACTTCGAGAAGATGCTCTACGACAACGCCCTGCTGCTGCGGGTGTACGCGCACTGGTGGCGGGCCACGGGCTCGGTGTTGGGCGAGCGGATCGCCGGCCAGACCGCCGAGTTCATGCTGCGCGACCTCCGAACACGGGAGGGTGGGTTCGCCAGCGCGCTCGATGCCGACACGGTCGTCGATGGCGCGTCGGTCGAGGGCGCCACCTACGTGTGGACGCCGGCCCAACTGCGGGATCTTCTCGGAGCGGAAGACGGCCGCTGGGCGGCTGGCTTGCTCGGCGTGACCGACGAGGGGACGTTCGAGGGCGGGGCGTCGACGCTCCAGATGTTGGCGGACCCGGACGACCTCGACCGTTGGAGCGTGGTACGGGCGCGGCTCTTGCAGGCCCGGATCGCGCGGCCGCAGCCGGCCCGCGACGACAAGGTCGTGGCGTCCTGGAACGGGCTCGCGGTCGCGGCGCTGGCGGAGGCGGGGGCCCTCTTCGGCGAGCCCGGCTGGATCGATGCGGCGGTCGAGTGCGCCGATCTGTTGGTCCGGGTGCATCTCGACGACCATGGCCGGCTGACGCGGACGTCGAGGACCGGACGGGCCGGGCGGCACGCCGGTGTGCTCGAGGACTACGCCGACGTCGCCGAGGGCTTCCTCGCGCTGGTGGCCGTGACCGGAGACCCGGTCTGGCTCTCCTTCGCAGAGCAGGTGCTCGACGTCGTGCTGTCCCAGCACGCCGACCCGGCGGGGGGTTTCTTCGACACGGCTGCCGACGCAACGGACCCGCGATTGTCCGGGATCCGACGACCGCAGGACCCCACGGACAACGCGACGCCGTCGGGCACATCGGCCGCGGCCGGTGCGCTGCTGACGTTCGCTGCGTACACCGGGTCGGATCTGCATCGGGAGGCGGCTGAGCTGGCTCTGGCGGTCTACGACGTCCTCGGCGCCCAGGCGCCGCGGTTCGCGGGCTGGGGTCTCGCCGTGGGCGAGGCGCTGGCCGCCGGACCCGTGGAGGTGGCAGTGGTCGGTGCCGCGGGCGATGCTCGCGCCCGCGCTCTGTACGAGGTCGCGCTGCGGAGCACGTCGCCGGGCGCCGCCATCGTGGCCGGCGATCCGGGCGACCAGGCGAGCACGGCGGTGCCGCTGTTGCGGGACCGTCCGCTCGTGGAGGGACGACCGGCGGCGTACGTCTGCCGGCAGTTCGTGTGCGCGGCGCCCACGACCGACCCGGACGACCTCGCGGCCACCCTTGCCGACGCCTCCTGACCGGGTTGGTCATCACGAAATCGTGGGGGTCGCGGCGCCGCCCCAGCCATCCGCTTGCCGTGATCAACGGCTGGTGCCGGTAGGCCCAGGGCAACGGTGTTGACGTGCGACGTAATCATGTAATCATCGCTACGTGACGACTCAGGGCGAGCGCGTGGAGAAGGTCCGCGAATGGTTGACCGGGCGGCTGCCGCAGGACTGGTTCGAAGGCCCGGTCGACGTGACCGTAGACCGCGAGGAGATCACGATCGTCGGGCGGCTCGCGGAGCCCGCCGTGGCCGAGGGCGGATCTGATGCCGAGCAGGCCGCGGCCGTCTCCGGCCGGATCAACCAGTTTCGTGAGCAGACCCGCGAGCGGCGGATCGAGATCGCCCGCGAGCTCGAGCACCGCGCCCGGCGGAAGGTGGCCTGGGGCGTCGACGTCGGCGACCGACGGGAGCTGTTCACCACGCTGGCGATGCCGGTGATGACCCGGCTGCGTCAACCCGAGCGACAGGTTCTGGACACGCTGGTCGACGCCGGCGTGGCCAGATCTCGTTCCGAGGCGCTGGCGTGGTGCGTGAAGCTCACGGGGCAGAACATCGAGGAATGGCTGGCCAAGCTGCGTGAGGCCATGGCCGGTGTCGAGAAGGTGCGCGCCGAAGGCCCGACCTCGTCGTGATCCCTCGCGTCAGCTCGCCACGGCCGCCGCACCGACGCCGAAGGCAGCAAGCCAGACCCCGACATGGTGCGCGACGAACCCGGCCAGCGTGCACGCGTGGAAGATCTCGTGGAAACCGAACCACCGCGGTGCAGGGTTCGGCCGCTTGAGCCCGTAGATCACCGCGCCGGCCGAGTACAGCAACCCACCGACCACGATCAGCGTCAGGATGGCCATGCCCCCACGGGAGGCGAACGCAGGCAACCAGAACACCGCCGCCCACCCGAGCGCGATGTAGACGGGGAGGTAGAGCCACCGTGGCGCGCCGAGCCAGAGCACCCGGAATGCCACGCCGACGAGAGCGCCGACCCACACCAGCGTCAACAGGATCCGGGCGTCGCGCCGATCGAGCAGCAACAATGTGAACGGCGTGTACGTGCCGGCGATGATCAGGAAGATGTTCGCGTGATCCAGCCGCCGGAGCGCGGCGTGAGCACGGGGTGACCAGCGGCCGCGATGGTAGAGCGCGCTGACGCCGAAGAGCAGCGCGCCGGTCAATGCAAAGATCCCACTGGTGATCTTGGCCGACGTCGTGGGAGCCAGCACGACGAGCGTGACCCCGGCCACGATGGCCACTGGGAAGGCCGCGGCGTGCAGCCAGCCTCGCAGCTGAGGTGTGACGGCGGTCAGGGCAGCGCGCTCCTGCTCATCCACCGGCACGAGGGGAGCCTAACTTAGGAGAACGTGGGGTTGTGGTGGCCACAGCCGTTCCGATTGCCGCAGACGCGGGGGAGTAGCCTTCCGCAGGGCGACCCGGCCCCAGTGGTAGCCGCCCGCCGGCGATGGAGGTGTCGCGGACGATGGGTCTGTCCGAGCTGGTCTACGGCGTGTACGGCCGCAGGCTCCAGCGACGGCTGGATCCCCGCCGGATTCCCCGACACGTCGCCGTGATGCTCGACGGCAACCGCCGCTGGGCACGGGCGTTCGGCGCACCTACGGCCAGCGGGCATCAGGCGGGCGCGGAGAAAGCTCAGGAGTTCCTCGGCTGGTGTGACGAGGTCGACGTCAAGGTCGTCACCTTGTTCCTGCTGTCGACCGACAACCTGCACCGGCCCGAGAGCGAGCTGGGGCCCTTGCTCGCCATCATCGAAGAGCTCATCGACGATCTGGCAGAAGCCGGCCGGTGGCTGGTCCATCCGGTCGGAGCCCTCGACCTCCTGCCGGACCGGACGGCGTCGGTTCTCAAGGAGGCGGCTGACCGCACCCGCGACATCGAAGGCATGCACGTCAATGTCGCCGTCGGGTACGGCGGACGCCGTGAGATCGCCGACGCGGTGCGCTCGTTGCTCCAGGAACATGCCACCCGAGGCACGTCTATCGAGGAGCTGGCAGAGGTCCTCGACGTCGAGCACATCGCCGAGCATCTCTACACCAAGGGCCAGCCGGATCCCGACCTCGTGATCCGGGCCAGCGGAGAGCAGCGGCTTTCCGGCTTCCTGCTGTGGCAGAGCGCCAACTCCGAGTTCTACTTCTGTGAGGCTCTCTGGCCGGACTTCCGGCGCGTCGACTTCCTGCGTGCGCTTCGCTCCTACGGTGAGCGCGAGCGACGCTACGGGCGGTGAGGAGCAGGAGCCGCGCAGCGGGCAGGAACGCCCGTGTCCGGAATGATCAGGTTGGGCATGAGTTCACCCCGCGTTCGGGCGTGTCCCTTCTGGGCGAAGGTCCTCTGCCGTACCGTTGTCGGTGGCAGCCGGTGGGGAAGCCGGCCGCCCGGGAGGCCCGTCCACGTGCTGCGACCTGGAGCGCGTAGGAGGGCCGGCACCCGGCCCTCGGGCCTGGTCCCGGCCGCCCGCGCGAGAAGAACCGGGCGAGGGTGCACGCCCGGGCAGGGAGACGGACGTGGCCGCTTCCAGGAATCCCTCGACCCGGCGTACCTCAGTTAAGGGCTCAAGCGCCGACTGTCGTACCTACGTCGTCGACACCAGCGTCCTGCTGGCCGATCCCTACGCGATTCTCCGCTTCGCCGAGCACGAGGTCGTTCTTCCGGTCGTGGTGATCACCGAGCTCGAGGGCAAGCGCCACCATCCCGAGCTCGGGTATTTCGCGCGTGCGGCCCTCCGGCTGCTGGACGAGCTGCGCCTCGAGCACGGCCGCCTCGACGCCCCGCTTCCGGTGGGCGACGAGGGTGGAACGGTGCGCGTCGAGCTCAACCACACCGACCCCGACGTGCTCCCCGCGGGTTTCCGGCTCGGAGACAACGACTCGCGCATCCTCGCGGTGGCACGCAACCTGTCCGCCGACGGGCGTGCGGTCACGCTGGTTTCCAAGGACCTGCCGATGCGGGTCAAGGCGTCGGCCGTCGGCCTGCACGCCGAGGAATACCGAGCCGAGGCCGTCATCGAGTCCGGCTGGACCGGCATGGTCGAGCTCGAGGTCGCGTCCGCGGACCTGGACGTCCTCTACGAGGCCGGCGTCGTCGACCTCGATGCCGCCCGCGACCTGCCCTGCCACACCGGGCTCGTGTTGCACAGCGAGCGGGGGAGTGGGCTGGCGCGCATCACGCCCGAGAAGACCGTCCGCCTCGTGCGCGGCGACCGTGAGGCGTTCGGCCTGCGCGGCCGCTCCGCGGAGCAGCGGGTGGCGTTGGACGTGCTGCTCGACGAGGAGGTGGGCATCGTCTCCCTGGGCGGCCGGGCCGGCACGGGGAAGTCGGCCTTGGCGCTGTGCGCCGGTCTCGAGGCGGTCCTCGAGCGTCGGCAATACAAGAAGGTGCTGGTCTTCCGGCCGTTGTACGCCGTGGGCGGCCAGGACCTCGGGTATCTGCCCGGCAGCGAGGCCGAGAAGATGAATCCCTGGGCGCAGGCGGTCTACGACACGCTGGGAGCGCTCACCACCCAGGACGTCATCGACGAGGTCGTCGCCCGCGGCATGCTCGAGGTGCTCCCACTGACCCACATCCGGGGCCGGTCGCTGCACGACTCCTTCGTCGTCGTCGACGAGGCTCAGTCGCTGGAACGCAACGTCTTGCTGACCGTGCTCTCGCGGGTCGGCAGCGGGTCCAGGGTGGTGCTGACACACGACGTCGGCCAGCGCGACAACCTCCGGGTCGGCCGGCACGACGGCGTCGTCGCCGTGGTCGAGAAGCTCAAGGGTCACCCCCTGTTCGCGCACGTCACGCTGACCAGGTCGGAGCGGTCGCCGATCGCCGCCCTGGTCACCGAGATGCTCGAACAGCTCCCCTAGTGCCGTAGGACGATCAGTGAGCGGCGGTGCGCAGCGCTCATCTCATCCCTCGTAGCAGCGCCGCCGAGTGACGAAGACCATATCGTCCTGATTTGGCCGTACTCGGTGGCACGAGGCAAGGTGGGCGGGCAAAGCACCTCCGCGTGCCCCCGGATGAGCAAGGTGGCGCGCCGCGTGCGTCGCCGGATCCCGTCCGCCGGCCCACGCCGGACTCCCTGCATGTCCGGTCCTCGTCTGCGTGGGCCTGCGGGTCCGTGCCCGGGGTGAGGTTGCTCGTGCCGCGACGGTGACATGCAGGGCACGGCCGTCGAAAGCACGCCTTGATCCGCACGCTCGTTCGCCCTACCGTCATCGCGGCGGCCGTACATCCGCGACGTGTACGGAAGCCCGTGCGGCGCATGGGGCCACTCCCAGTCCGCCGGCTGGTACTGATCCGAGCCTGCCCCAAATGATCACGTTAAGTGGGCCTGTGGGTCCGTTACCAGGTCTCGGCACCTGGTAACGGCCTAAGTCACCCACTTAACGTGATCATTTGGAAGCCTAGGGGTGGGTCATGCGGAGGACGTCCAGGGCTTCGTCGAGCTGTGCCTCGGTGAGCTCACCCCGTTCGACGTGGCCCTGCTCGATCACGACCTCACGGATGGTCTTGCGCTCGGCCAGCGCCTTCTTCGCGACCATGGCGGCGTTCTCGTAGCCGATGTAGCGGTTCAGCGGCGTGACGATCGAGGGCGATCCCTCCGCGTACTCGCGGCACCGCTCGGCGTCGGCCTCGATGCCGTCGACGCACCGGTCGGCGAGCAGCCGTGCCGCGTTGGCCAGCAGCCGGATCGACTCCAGCACGTTGCGCGCAAGCATCGGCAGCATGACGTTGAGCTCGAACGCGCCCGCGCCGCCGCCCCACGCCACGGCAGCGTCGTTGCCGACGACCTGGGCGCAGACCATGGCGACCGCTTCGGGCACGACCGGGTTGACCTTGCCAGGCATGATCGACGACCCAGGCTGAAGGTCGGGCAGCCGGATCTCGGCCAGCCCGGCCCGCGGCCCCGAGCCCATCCAGCGTAGGTCGTTGACAATCTTGTAGACGCTGACCGCAATGGTCCGGAGCTGGCCGGAGGCCTCGACCAGCCCGTCGCGGGCGCCCTGCGCCTCGAAGTGGTCTCGCGCCTCGGTCAGCGGCAGTCCGGTCAACCCGGCGAGCCGCGAGATCACCTGAGCGGCGAACCCGGGCGGTGTGTTGATGCCGGTGCCGACGGCCGTGCCGCCGAGCGGCAGCTCGGCCAGGCGGGGCAGGGACGCCATGAGCCGCTCGACTCCATAGGAGACGGCCGCCGCGTACCCGCCGAACTCCTGGCCGAGCGTCACCGGTGTGGCGTCCATGAGATGCGTCCGCCCGGACTTGACGACGGCCCCGAACTCGGCGGACTTCCGCCGCAGGCTCGCCTCGAGGTGGCGAAGCGCGGGCACCAGGTCGTTCACCACCGCGTCGGTCGCCGCCAGGTGAATGCTGGACGGGAAGACGTCGTTGCTCGACTGGCTGGCGTTGACCTCGTCGTTCGGGTGGACCGGGCGGTCGAGTCGCTCGGACGCGAGCGTAGCCAGCACCTCGTTCATGTTCATGTTGCTGCTCGTGCCCGACCCGGTCTGGAACACGTCGATCGGGAACTCGTCGTCCCAGCGGCCCTCGGCGACCTCCTCGGCGGCGGCTGCGATCGCGTGCGCGACGTCGCCATCGACGACACCGAGCTCGGCGTTGACCAGCGCTGCTGCCGCCTTGATCCGCGCCAGTGCGGCGATCTGTGCGGACTCCAACCGGGCGCCGCTGATCGGGAAGTTCTCGACGGCCCGCTGGGTCTGGGCGCGGTACTTCGCGGCAGCCGGAACCCGGACGTCACCCATCGTGTCGCGCTCGACGCGATACTCGCTCATGCGCTCATCATCGCCGCTGGGTGATCGCGCCGCGACCCGGGTGCCGTCACGTCTCCCTTCGCGCCAGGTAGACGTGGTACGTCACCGGCCGGCCTTCGCGCTCGACCGTGCGGACGACCTCCCCGAGGCGCCCGACGAGCCTCGACAGCGTCGTCGCCAGCGTCGCCGAGGGGGCCGCCGACCAGACGGCGAGCACGCCGCCGGGCGCCAGCGCGCGTGCCGCGTTCCGCACGGCGGGCGCCTGGTAGACCGCCGCATTGGCATCGCGGACCAGGAAGCCCGGTCCGTTGTCGACGTCGAGAAGGACGGCATCGTAGGTGCCGGCCGTTGCGTCGCGCAGGGCGTCCCGGATGTCGGCAACGCTGACCCGGACCCGTGGATCGGCAAGCACCGCCTCGACGCCCGGGACCAGACCAGATCTCAGCCATTCGACGAGCAGTGGCTCGATCTCCACTAAGTCCACGACCTCGACCCGGACGTCGGTCAGCAGGGCGGCGAGCGTGATTCCGAGCCCGACGCCGCCGACGAGCACCCGGCGCGGGGCCGCGTGCCGGTCGAGGACCGCATCGGCGAGTAGTCGCTCGGTCGAGCTCTCGGCGGTGTCCATGAGGAAGATCCCGTTGACGATCAGCTCGTACACGGAGCCTTCGGCTCCCGCCCGGCGACGTAGCACGACCTCGCCGCCGACCCCCTCGGCTCGGGCGAGCGTCTCCGGACGCGGGTCCACGACCGGCGACGCTGAGTCGTTTGTGTGGTGGCCGCGCCGTCGAAGCTGCAGCGCCCGGTCGGTGACCGGGTCAAAACCGATGCTCGGGACGCGCTGCATCTGGCCAGGCTGCTGCACCTGGGCGAGATCGTCGAGGTGGCGGTGCCCAGCGTGGAGCAGGAGGCGGCCCGGGATCTGGTCCGGGCCCGTGACGACGTGCGTGGGGACCTGATGAGCGCGCGGCATCGACTCTCGAAGCTGCTGCTGCGCCGGGGGATCGTCTACATCGGCGGCAGGGCCTGGACCGGCGTCCACGAGGGGTGGCTTCGTCAGCAGCGGTTCGACCAGCCGGGCTGCAGATGGCCTTCGAGACCGCCCACGACACGATGCTGGCCACCGTGGACCGCAGAGACCGCCTCGACGTCGCGATCGCGCAGATGGCCGCCGACAGCGAGTTCACCCCGGTGGTGCACCGGCTGGGCTGCCTGCGCGGGGTCCCACACTGACCGCGTTCGGGCTTGCGGTCGAGATCGGTGACTGGCACCGGCTGACCGGGCGCAGCATCGGCCCCTACCTGGGGCTGGTGCCCACCGAGTCATCCTCGGGCGGCTCCCGATCCCAGGGCGGGCTCACCAAGACCGGCAACGGGCACGCCCGTCGGCTGCTGATCGAGGCCGCCTGGCACCACCGCCAGCCCGACCGGGCCGCCAGCGCGAGCATGCGCCGTCGCTGGGACCTGGCCGGACCGCAGCCCGAGCCCGCGGACACGCCGGCACCAGCGACTGCACGCCCGCTGGCACAGATTCAACGCACGCGGCAAGAAGTCCGTCATCGCCAACGCAGCGATCGCCCGCGAACTCGCCGGGTGGTGCTGGTCCCTGGCCGTCCTCGACGAGGAGTAACCCGGCACAACCCCAAGCGTCCGATTCCGGTGACGGTGGTGACGGCAGCGCCTGGGAGCGACCCGCGAACGCACTATGAGCGGTCCCAGCCCGTTCCGGGCCAAGACCACGCTCGATCTCTAGACCCGCGGTGCAGCTCCAGCCGAACAGCCCGTCCTGCGGTAACCAACCCGCGCATACAGAGTGACCGCGCGTCGACACCGACACGCCCGTCACCAACCAGCGCCGGAACCGGTCAAGGCGGCACCCCCGAAGCCATCAGGGGTGCCGCCTCACCACGCCCCCTTGACAACAGGCTCTACATATCAGTGCGGCACCTGCCGGACCGGGACGTCAGGCGGCTCGACGACCACCCAGGCGACGTGGAACTCGTCGTCGCACCGCGAGTCGCGGCAATAAGAGCCGCTGTGGAGTGATGCACTCTTGACCCGGTGGGTAAGGTCCGAATGTAACGTCACGATCCACGTCATGTCCGGTGACGTCGCCCAGCGAGTCGCCGCCGGCAGTCGGGAGGCGACGTGAGGCCCAAGAGAGCGACAGTTCTCCTTGCGGCTGGGGCGATGACCGTCCTCACCGCGTGCGGGGGAGACAGCGGGCCCCCGACGCTCAACTGGTACATCAATCCGGACAACGGGGGCCAGGCGGAGCTCGCCGCCAAGTGCACCGACGAGGCCGGCGGCGCATACCAGATCGAGACGTCGATCCTGCCCAACAGCGCTTCCGCCCAACGCGAGCAGCTGATCCGCCGCCTCGCGGCCAATGACTCCTCGATCGACCTGATGAGCGTCGACCCTCCCTTCGTCCCGGAGTTCGCGGAGGCCGAGTTCCTCCTCGACATCCCCGACGACCGGGCCGAGGAGTTCACCGACGGCGTGGTCGAGTCGGCCGTCGCCGGCGCCACCTGGAAGGACGAGCTCGTCGGCATCCCCTTCTGGGCCAACACGCAACTGCTTTGGTACCGGAAGTCCGTCGCCGAGCAGGCCGGCCTGGATCCGGAGGACGAGCCGGTGACTTGGGAGCAGGTCATCGCAGCCGCGGAGGAGACCGGCACGACGGTCGCCGTACAGGCCAACCGGTATGAGGGCTACACGGTATGGATCAACGCCCTGATCGAGGGCACCGGGACCTCGGTGCTGCTCAACCCCGAGGCCAACGTGGAGGATCTCGAGCTCGGTCTGAACGAGCCGGGTGCCGAGCAGGGCGCAGCGGTCATCGCCCAGCTCGTCGACGCCGGCGTGGCCGGTCCCGCGGTCTCCACCGCGGGCGAGGAAGAGGCCCGGGCGCTGTTCCAGAGCGACATCGGCGGTTTCATGATCAACTGGCCGTACGTCTGGCAGGCCGCGAACGGCGAGGCGGAGTCTGGCGCGCTCGATGCCTCCTTCATCGACGACATCGGCTGGACTATCTACCCCCAGACGGTCGAGGGCGAGGACTCTGCGCCCCCGTTCGGCGGCATCACGCTCGGCATCGGCGCCTTCACCGAGCACCCAGACGAGGCCCTCGAAGCGGCTGCCTGCATCACCTCCGCGGAGAGCCGGACCGAGTACATGCTGTTCTCCGGCAACCCGTCGGCCTCCGAGGAGTCGTACAGCGATCCGGAGGTCGTGGAGGCGTTCCCGATGGCCGAGTTCATCCTCGAGTCGCTGCAGCAGGCGAAGCCGCGGCCGCAGACCCCGTACTACAACGAGGTCTCCGAGAGCCTGCAGCGCACGTACCACCCGCCGGAGTCCGTCCAGCCCGACAGCACACCCCAGGAGGCGGCCGAGTTGATCGTCGGCGTGCTCAACAAGGAGGTGCTGCTGTGAGCGTCGAGACCCGCGAGGCGCGGACGGCGCCGGCCACCACGAGGCGGACCCGCCGCCCCATTCGCACCGACAAGCAGCGCGCGGACGCCCGGCTGGGCTGGATGCTGGCGGGGCCGGCGTTCGTCGTGATGTTGCTGGTCACCCTCTACCCGATCCTCCAGGCGGTGTGGGACTCGCTGTGGGACTACCGGCTCACGACTCCCGACGACCGCGAGTTCATCTGGTTCCAGAACTACGCGGTGATCCTCACCGACCCGCTCTGGTGGCGGGTCGTCGGTGTCACCCTGCTGATCACCGTGATCACGGTCGTGGTGGAGCTCGTGCTCGGCTTCGCGCTCGCGCTGGTGATGCACCGGGCGCTGAAGGCGCTGCGGCCGATCCTGCGTACGGCGATCCTCATCCCCTATTCGATCATCACGGTCGTGTCGGCATTCGGCTGGCAGTTCGCCTTCGCCGTCGACTCGGGCTTCGTCAACCCGTGGTTCTCCTGGCTGCCTGGCATCGATGAACAGACCGACTGGTTCGGCGGCTTCGGGTCGTCGATCTTCGTCATCATCTTGTCCGAGATCTGGAAGACGACGCCGTTCATCTCACTGCTGTTGCTCGCCGGGCTGGCCCAGGTTCCCGAGGAGATGCAAGAGGCAGCAAAGGTCGACGGCGCCACTTGGTGGCAGCGGCTGTACAAGGTGACGCTGCCGAACATGAAGGCCGCCATCATGGTGGCCCTGCTGTTCCGCACACTCGACGCGTTCCGCATCTTCGACAACGTGTTCATCATGACCGCAGGTGCGCAGAACACCGAAACCGTGTCGCTGCTGGCCTACCGGCAGACGATCCAACGGCTCGAGATCGGGCTTGGCTCCGCCGTCTCGGTGCTGTTGTTCCTCTCGGTGCTCCTGATCAGCTTCAGTCTCATCAGGCTGTTCAGGATCGACCTGGCTAGCGCGAGAGGGGAGCGGTGATGGACCAGCTCTCGACCCGTCAGCGGGTCTTCTGGATCGTCGGCGGCGCGCTGATCATCATTTACTGCCTGTTCCCGGTCGCGTGGCTGACGTCGCTGTCGTTCAAGGCTCCGGCCGAACTCAACAACCAGCAGTTCCTGCCCACAAATCCGTCCACGGAGAACTACGAGCAGATCCTGCCCGGCGGCTCGGCGGCCGATCTGTTCTTGCCGGCGCTGCGCAACTCGATCGGTATCTCGTTGATCGCGACCCTGATCGCCGTGGTGCTGGCGATGTTCGCCGCCTACGCGATCGCCCGGCTCGACTTCCCGGGCAAGCGGCTGATCCTCACCTCGGCGCTCGCGGTCGCTATCTTCCCGGTGGTCTCGATCGTGACCCCGCTGTTCAACCTGTGGCGCAACATCGGCCTCTACGACACCTGGCCGGGGCTGATCATCCCGTTCCTGTCCCTCACGCTGCCGCTGTCGATCTGGACGATGTCGGCCTTCTTCCGCGAGATTCCGTGGGAGATGGAGCAGGCGGCCCAGGTCGACGGTGCCACGTCGTGGCAGGCGTTCCGGAAGGTCATCGTCCCGCTGGCGGCGCCCGGCGTCTTCACGACCGCGATCATCAGCTTCTTCATCGCCTGGAACGACTTCGTCTACGGGATCTCGTTGACCTCGACGTCGGCAGCCCGCCCGGTACCGGCGGCTCTGTCGTTCTTCACCGGCGAATCGCAGTTCATCCAGCCGACCGGTGCCATCTCGGCGGCCGCGATCATCGTCACGATCCCCGTCGTCGTCCTCGTCCTGATCTTCCAGCGGCGGATCGTCGCCGGACTCACCAACGGTGCCGTCAAGGGCTGACAATCACTCAGGAGAAGCCATGGCTGCCATCACGCTGAAGCACATCAACAAGGAGTACGGCGACGGCTACATCGCGGTGAAAGACGTCAGCCTCGACATCGGTGACGGCGAGTTCATGATCCTGGTGGGGCCGTCCGGCTGCGGAAAGTCCACGGTTCTGCGAATGATCGTCGGGCTCGAGGACATCTCCAGCGGCGACATCGAGATCGGAGGGCAGCGGGTCAACGAGAAGGCCCCCCGCGACCGCAACCTGTCGATGGTCTTCCAGAACTACGCGCTCTACCCCCACCTGACGGTCTTCGAGAACATCGCCTTCCCGCTGCGACTGGCAAAGACTCCGGACGCCGAGGTCGACGAACGGGTTCGGCGCGCCGGCGAGCTGCTCGAGCTCACCGAGCATCTCGACCGCAAGCCGGCCAACCTCTCCGGCGGCCAGCGGCAGCGCGTCGCGATGGGCCGGGCGATCGTGCGGGACGCGCGGGCGTTCCTCTTCGACGAGCCGCTGTCCAACCTCGACGCGAAGCTACGCGGCCAGATGCGCACCGAGATCGCGCGCCTGCAGAAGCGGCTGGGCATCACCACCGTCTACGTGACGCACGACCAGATCGAGGCGATGACGCTGGGGGATCGGGTGGCCGTGCTGCGCAAGGGTGTACTCCAACAGGTCGCGACGCCGCGGGAGCTGTACGACCACCCGGCCAACCTGTTCGTAGCCGGGTTCATGGGCTCGCCGCCGATGAACTTCATCCCGGCAGAGGTCACAGACCGCGGCCTACACACGCCGTTCGGCGACGTGCGGCTGCCGGACGACCGCATCGCGGGTCTCGGCGACCAGGAGCTCGTGCTCATCGGGGCCCGGCCGGAGCACTTCGAGGACGCGTCTGTGGTCGACCCTGCCGTTCGTGACCGTGGGCTGACGTTCGACGCGCACGTCGACGTGATCGAGTGGCTCGGCAACGAGCAGTTCGCGTACGTCCCGTACGAGGCTCAGGAGGACATCAGGCGCCAGCTCGCCGATCTCGAGCGGGAGGTGGACAGCGAAGCCCTGCGGACCCAGCTCGTCGTGGCCCTGGACGCCTCCAGTCGGCTCCCGGAGGGTCAGACGGCGACGCTCTGGCTGGATCTGCGCAAGGTCCACGTGTTCGACCCTGCGACCGATGCCAACCTCACCCTGGCCGCCCGCGACGCGGCACCCGGCTCCTCGCCTTCGGCCACGGAAAACGGCGTGCCAGGCTCCCAGGCAGACTCCGTGCCCGAAGGCCCACCCGCCATCTGACCGCCCTGCTCGCCCGTCGTTCGGATGGGTGGGAGGGCCGTCTTCGGCGGAGTCAGCGTGAACGCCGGCCACGCGGCGGCGGCCGGTGAGCGGTGAGCCGGAGGCTCGCGATGCCGGCGAGCTGCGGTGGCTCGGACGCCGACCACGAACGGGGTCGCCAAGGCGCTGCGTGAGGCGGCCGGCGAAGGCCGCCTCACGTTGTCTGAGCTGGAGGAACGACTCGACGCGACGTTCAAGGAGCGTACCTACGCCGGTCTGGAGCCGATCACGCACGATCTGCCTCCCCCGCCTCACCCGGCGCCGGGAACGCCCGTGTTGCGGCCGCAACCCGGCCGGCGTCGGTCGCCGGCGCGAGGAGGTCCGCCTGCGATTCGGCCGGAGCGGATCACGACGGTCCTCGGCGACGAGAAGCGCCGCGAGCGGTGGGAGATGCCCGCGACACTGGGAGTCAGCTGCTTCCTCGGCGAGGTGGTGCTCGACTTCACCGAGGCGATCGTGCGGCACCGGGACATCGTCGTCCAGATCGGAGCGGTGCTCGGCAGCGTGACGCTCATCGTGCCGGACGGGATCGACGTCCGGAAGGAACGGGCACGTCTGTCCTCGGCGAGAGAAGGCACCTGCTGACCGGTCCGATCACTCCGGGCCGGCCGATCTACTGGGTGCCGGGGTACGTGGTGCTCGGCGACCTCACGGTGCGGCCGCCTCGGCAGGGGCGGTCACTCTTCGGCCGCTGACCCTTTTCAGATCCGCACATGCGGCTCTATTGTGAGTTTCGTGCCGCATCATCGGATCTCTGACGCAGCCCGCCTGCTCGGTGTGAGCGACGACTCCCTGCGCCGCTGGGCCGACGCCGGCAAGGTCGAGCTGTCTCACGACGATGCCGGACGGCTCGTCGTCGACGGCGTCGACCTGGCCCGGATCGCCCGCGAGATCGTCCCCGCCGAGTCGGCCCTGCCGGCGCCCAGGGAGTCCGCTCGTAACCACTTCCCCGGCGTCGTCACCGGTGTCCGGAAGGACGGCGTCATGGCTCAGGTCGAGATTCAGGCCGGTCCATACCGCGTGGTCTCGCTGATGAGCCGCGAAGCCGCCGACGAGCTGGGTCTCGAGGTCGGTGTCGCGGCCATCGCGTCCGTCAAGGCCACCAGCGTCGTCGTCGACGTCCCCGGCCGGTCGCCATGAGCCGGCTTCCGCCAGTCCTGGCGGCTGCCGCGGCCGTGGTCCTGTCCGCCTCCTGCGGGGGAGGAGGCGGACCGGGCGACGACACGGCCGGTGCCGGCCAGAGCCGGACCGCGGTGGATGTCGGTGGCACGGTCACGGTCCTCGCCGCGGCATCGCTCACCGGTTCGTTCGAGGAGCTCGGCGAGCGCCTGGAGGAGGAGCATCCGGACCTGGACCTCGCATTCTCGTTCGGACCCAGCTCGGGCCTGGTCGAGCAGGTACTCGCGGGCGCGCCGGCCGACGTGCTCGCCACCGCCGACGCCCGGACCATGGGCAACGCCGTCGACGGTGGTGTCGTCGACGGCGAGCCGGTGGTCTTCGCCCGCAACACGTTGGCGTTGATCGTGCCGGCGGGCAACCCGGGTTCGGTGCAAGGGCTCGACGACCTCGCCCGCGACGAGCTCCGCGTCGCGATCTGCGAGCCCGGCGTTCCCTGCGGTGCCGCGGCCGAACGGCTGCTGGCAGCCGCCGGTGTCACAGCCAAGCCGGACACCCTGGCTACCGACGTCAAGGAGGCGACGTCCCTCGTCTCGCTCGGCGAGGCCGATGCCGCGCTGGTCTATCTCACCGACGCGGCCGCCGAACGCGATGCCGTGGAGACGATCGACGTCCCTCAGGCCGCCGAGGTCGTGAACGACTACCCGGTTGCCCTCCTGACCGACGCGCCGAACCCCGAGGCAGCCCAGGTCGTCGTCGCCGCGATCATCGGTGAGCCGGGCCAGCGCATCCTCGGCGCGGCCGGTTTCCTCGGCCCGTGATCTGTCTGTGACCCGATCCGCCGCGCGCCCGGCCGACGCCCGGGTACCCCTCGTGTTGCTCGTCCCGTCGCTCGTCGGGCTCGCCCTGCTGCTGCTCCCGATGGCCGGGCTGGTGGCGCGGGCCCCGTGGACGCGGCTGCCGGAGATCCTCGGTTCCGAAGGCGTCCTCACCGCGCTGCGGCTCTCGTTGATCACGTCGACCGTGACGACGGCGCTGTGCCTCGCCTGCGGGGTGCCGTTGGCCTGGCTGCTCGCCCGGACGACGGTGCCGGGCCGCGCGCTCCTTCGTGGCCTCGTCACGGTCCCGTTGGTTCTGCCTCCGGTCATCGGCGGTGTGGCCCTGCTGGTCGCATTCGGTCGCCGGGGCATCGTTGGCGAGTGGTTGTTCGAGACGTTCGGCGTGTCACTTCCGTTCACCACGGCTGGTGTGGTCATGGCGCAGTCGTTCGTCGCCATGCCATTCCTCGTCGTCACGGTCGACGGCGCGCTGCGCACGGCAGACCGCCGTTACGACGACGTGGCGGCGACGCTGGGGGCGTCGGCGTGGACGACCTTTCGGCGCGTGACGCTGCCGGGCGTCGCGCCGGGCGTGCTCGCGGGCGCCGTGCTGTGCTGGGCGCGGGCACTGGGGGAGTTCGGCGCGACGATCACGTTCGCCGGAAGTTTCCCGGGCACCACGCAGACGCTGCCATTGGCGGCATACGGGGCGATCAACAGCGGCGACGTCGAGACGGCGATCGTGCTGAGCCTGGCGATGATCGTCGTCTCGGTGACGATCCTGGTCGGTCTGCGGGACCGGTGGGTGGGCACCCGATGAGGCTTTCGGCGCGCATCGCTGTCAGCCGGGGCGAGTTCAGGGTCGACGTCACGATCGCCGTCGAAACGGGCGAGGTGGTGGTGCTGCTCGGACCCAACGGAGCGGGCAAGTCCACCGTGCTCGCGACGCTCGCCGGCCTGCTCCGCCCGGACGAAGGACGGATCGTCCTGGACGGTGCGGTCCTGGTCGACACCACGCAGCGCATCCACCTTCCGCCGCAGCAGCGGCAGGTCGGCATGGTGGTGCAGGACTATCTGCTCTTCCCGCGCATGACCGCACTGGAGAACGTCGCGTTCGGCTTGCGCGCCCGCGGGATGTCACGCGAGATCGCGCGCGCCCAGGCGTCGGCGTGGCTCGACCGGATGGGGCTCGCCCAGCTGTCGAGTCGGCGTCCTGGCGAATTGTCCGGGGGGCAGGCGCAGCGGGTCGCCCTCGCGCGCGCTCTCGTCGTCGAGCCGCGGCTTCTTCTGCTCGACGAGCCGCTGGCTGCACTCGATGCCGGTACCCGCCCCGCGGTCCGCGCCGATCTGCGACGGCACCTCGAGGCGTACGGCGGCTGCACGATCGTCGTCACCCACGACCCGTTGGAGGCGCTCGTCCTGGGCGACCGGATCGTCGTGCTCGAGCACGGGGAGGTCGTTCAGGAGGGCCGGCCCGCCGAGCTCGCCAGGCACCCACGCACCGACTACGTCGCCCGGCTGGTGGGGCTCAACCTGTTACGCGGCGACGCGCGCGGCCGGGTGGCGGCCGTGGGCCCGGAGGCGTCCGTCGCGCTGGCGCACGAGGCAGCCGGGCCGGTCCACGTCGCATTTCCGCCGTCGGCGGTGACCCTGAGTCTGCATCGACCGGACGGTTCGGCCCGCAACGCGTGGCCGGGCCGGGTGGCCGACGTCGAACAGCACGGCGATCTGGTGCGGGTCACGGTCGACGGCCCGGTGCCACTGCTGGCCGACGTCACACCGCTCGCCGTAGCAGAACTGGGGCTCGCACCCGGAGCAGACGTGTGGTCGGCGGTCAAGGCCACCGAGGTGACGGTCTATCCGGCCTGAGACGATGACGCGCATGGCCCAGAGGCCCCGCGGGAGCGAGACCGTCGGCGACGCCGTACGCAGCCTGGTCGCCCTGGTCGGGGTCATCGCCGCGATCGTCCTCGCGTTCACGCTCATGCGGCCGGACGACGAGGGGCCCGTAACGGGTCGACTACGGCGACGTCCTCGACCGCGTCCGCGACGAGTTCCCCTATCCGGTCCTTGCGCCGACACCGGTGCCTGACGGATGGACGGCCACCAGCGTCGAGAACTCGTCGGCACGTTCGGGCAACCGGTGGCGCCTCGGATTCGTCACCGACGACGGCGAGTTCGTCGGGCTCGAGCAGTCCGACGGCGAGACGGAATCGTTCGTGGCCGACCGGCTGGAGGACTTCACCGAGGACGGCACCAGCAGAGTCAACGGCGCGACCTGGGAACGGTGGCTCGAGGCCGGCGACCACCCGGACCGGGCGCTCGTGCAGGTGCAGGACGGCGTGGCGACCGTCGTGCTCGGCACCGAACCGTACGACGTCCTCGAGGGCTTCGCCGCCCGCCTGAAATCGTGATCAAGGCCGTCGATGGCGTTCGGCGGTCACCGCCAACGAGATCACGACGAGGTGTCCGGCTTGGCTGCCGCGTCCAGCCGGGCTCGGGCTGCGTCCAGATAGCGCTCGCACAGTGCGGCGAGGTCCTCGCCGCGCTGCCACAGGGCCAGCGACTCCTCCAGCGTCGTCCCGCCGGCCTCGAGCCGTCCGACGATCTCGACGAGCTCATCGCGCGCCTGCTCGTAGGTGGGCTCGGAGGCAGTGTCCGACATGGCCGCCACCCTATCGATGATCATGGCGACCACCGTCGACGGTCGCCGAGAGTTCGCCGTCGGCGAGCCGGATGCGCAGGCGCTCACCGTGGGACACGTCGTCGGGTCTGCGCACCACGGAGCCGTCGTGGCGTTGCACCACCGCGTACCCCCTCTCGAGTGTCGCCGCGGGGGAGAGCGCCCGCACCCGCGCGCGGATGTGCTCGACGTCGACGCCGCCGCGGTCGAGCGTGTGCCTGACGCCTCGGCGGGCCCGGTCGCGCAGGTCGTGGAGTTCCCCCGCGCGCAGTCGCAGCCCGTGCGCCGGGTCGGCCAGGACCGGGCGCGACCGCAGCGCGGCGAGCGCAGCGCGGTCGGCGTCGAGCCGGCGCATGACCGCTGACCGGATCCGGTCCCGCGCACGGCGCACTCGATCCGTCTCCTCGGCGACGTCGGGCACGACGCGTTTGGCGGCGTCGGTCGGGGTCGAAGCCCGTACGTCTGCGGCCAGGTCGACCAGCGGCACGTCGTTCTCATGTCCGATCGCGCTGACGACGGGTGTCCGCGACGACGCAACAGCGCGTACCAGCGTCTCGTCGGAGAACGGGAGCAGATCCTCGGCGGAGCCGCCGCCACGGGCCAGCACGATCACGTCGACCTCGGCGTCGCGGTCCAGCGTTCGCAGCGCGTCGACGACCTGGATCACCGCGGACGTGCCCTGGACCGCAACCTCTTCCAGACGGAACCGGACGGCCGGCCAGCGGCGGCGGGCGTTCTCCAGCACGTCGTGCTCGGCCGCCGAACCGCGTCCGCAGACCAGGCCGATCACGCGTGGCAGGAAGGGGAGCGGCCGTTTGCGCTCGGGTGCGAACAGCCCCTCGGCCGTCAGCATGCGGCGCAGCCTCTCGATGCGGGCCAGCAGCTCGCCAACGCCGATCTGGCGGACCTCGTCGGCGGCCAGCGAGAGCGTGCCTCGGGTGAAGTACCAGGAGGGTCTCGCGTGGACGACCACGCGGGCGCCCTCGGCCAGTGGCGGCTCGACCGCGTCGAGCACCCGCCCCGGGCAGGTGACCTGCAAAGACAGGTCGGCGGCGGGGTCACGCAATGTCAGGAACGCGGTCTGGGTGCCGGACCGCCGGGTCAGCTGGGCGACCTGGCCTTCGACCCAGATCGAGCCGAGCCGGGCGATCCAGCCGCCGATCGCCTGCGACACCACCCTGACCGGCGCCGGCTTCTCGGGCGACGTCTCCAGAGCCACCCCGGCACCGTACAGGGGGCCGCGCGTGGAACCGCGCCAGGCACTCGGCGTGCGGCACCTACCATGGAGGCATGAGCGCTGCCGAGGGCCGGGTCCTGCTTGCCGCGCCGCGCGGATACTGCGCCGGCGTCGACCGGGCGGTCGTGACGGTGGAGAAGGCGTTGGACCTGTACGGGCCACCGGTGTACGTGCGCAAGCAAATCGTGCACAACAAACACGTCGTCGAGTCGCTCGAGGAGCGCGGCGCCGTCTTCGTCGAGGAGCTCGACGAGGTCCCCGAGGGCGCGCTCGTCGTGTTCTCCGCCCACGGCGTGTCGCCGATGGTGCACGCCGAGGCCTCCCAACGCGGGCTCCGGACGATCGACGCGACCTGCCCACTCGTCACCAAGGTCCACAACGAAGCCAAGCGGTTCGCCAAGGACGACCTGGACATCGTCCTGATCGGTCACGAGGGGCACGAGGAGGTCGAGGGGACGTCCGGCGAGGCGCCGGACCACATCCAGCTCGTGCAGAGCCCGGCGGACGTCGACCGGGTCGAGGTCCGCGACCCGTCACGAGTCGTGTGGCTCTCCCAGACCACGCTGTCGGTCGACGAGGCGTACGAGACGGTCACCAAGTTGCGCGAGCGCTTCCCCGCGCTGATCAGTCCGCCGAGTGACGACATCTGTTACGCGACGCAGAACCGGCAGGTCGCGGTCAAGGAGATCGCCGCGCAGTCAGAGCTCGTCCTCGTCGTCGGCTCGGCGAACTCATCCAACTCGGTCCGCTTGGTCGAGGTGGCTCTGGAGGCCGGAGCCGACGCGGCATACCGGGTCGACAACGCGACTGAGATCGACGAAGCCTGGCTCTCCGGGGTACGGACAGTGGGCCTGACCAGCGGTGCCTCGGTGCCGGAGGAGCTGGTCCGGGGTGTCATCGCGTGGCTCGGCGAGCGCGGGTACCCGACCGTCGAGGAGCACCGGACCACCGAGGAGTCGCTGATCTTCTCGCTGCCCCGCGAGCTGCGCCGGGACCTGAAGACCGCTGGCTGAACGTCATTTCTTGTCGTCGCCGCGCCACAACGCCGACCCGACGAGGACGCAGGCCGCTGGACGCCGTGCCGTTCAGCCGTCGGTGCCGTCACGCGGCGACCGCTTCGGCTCCACCTCGACGCCGTAGCGCGGGTCGGCTTCGATGTCGTCGATCGCGATCAGGGCCTCCGTTGCCGAGGCGACCAGCTCGGGTGCCTGGACCTGGCGGGCGATGACCTCGACCTGTGCGGGTGTAGGAAGCTCCTCGTCGGCAACCTTGAGCTCGGCGAAGCGCCGGGCGGTGACGAGCACCCGACCCTCGAGCGAGCCGACCGTGGCGTTGTACTGCCGTATCGCCGAGTTGAGTGCGTTGCCCAGCTTGCCGACGTGGCCGCCCAACGTTGCCAGCCGACCGTGCAGGTCGCGCCCGAGGCGAAGCACGTCCTGAGCATTGCGGGCCAGGGCCTCCTGCCGCCAGGTGTAGGCGACCGTGCGCAACAGGGCGACCAGCGTCTGCGGCGTCGCGATCACGACGTTGCGCTCGAACGCGTACTCGAGCAGCGCAGGCTCCTCCTCGAGGGCGGCATTCAGAAAGACCTCGGCGGGCACGAACATCACGACGAACTCGGGCGTCGGGTCGAGATACTCCCAGTACTTCTTCGCTGCCAGCTCGTCGAGATGATCCTTGACATGGCGGACGTGGGCCTTGAGCCGGGCGGCGCGCTGGTGGTCCTCGCGGGCCTCCATCGCCTCGAGCCATCCCGCGAACGGGACCTTCGCGTCGACCACCACGTTCTTCCCGCCGGCCATGCGGACGACCAGGTCGGGGCGCAACAGCCCGTCGTCGGTGCGCACGCTGGCCTGCTCGTCGAAGTCGCAGTGCTCGACCATGCCCGCGGATTCGACGACCCGCCGCAACTGCATCTCGCCCCATCGGCCGCGCACCTGGGGCGCCCGGAGGGCGGCGACGAGCTGGCTGGTCTCCACCCGGAGCTGCTCGGACGTCTGGCTCATGCCCTTGACCTGCTCGCGGAGCTCTGCGTAGGCATCGGCCCGGGTCCGCTCTACGGCGGAAAGCTGCGCTTCGACCTTGCCGAGCTGCTCGGCCAGCGGCTTCACCAACTGGTCGACGGCCTGGCGTCGCTGCTCGAGCTCGGCGACTGCACGCTGCTCGCTGCCCTTGAGGCGTTCGCCCGCGAGCTGGAGGAACTGCTCGTTGTTACGGCGCAGCGCCTCGGCGGACAAGCGCTCGAACTCGTGGACCAGCCGTTCCTGGTCCTCGCGCAGCATCGCGAGCTTCTCCTGGGCGGCGGACCGGGAATGCGCCAGGTCGGCGGTGAGACGGATCCGTCCGGCCTCGGACTCGCGCAGCCGCGCCTCGACGGCCGACCGCTCGCGCGCAGTCGTGTCGCGGTCGGCGCGAACGGCGTCGCGCTCGGCCCTGGCAGCGTCGCGCTCGGCGACGGCGCCGGCCGACAGCGCCCGCACCGCGAGCGACCCCAGCGCCGCACCCAGCACGACGGCCAGGGCGACGAGCAGCAGGTCGGTCCCGTTCATGACCCCACTCTGGCCGTTCCGACCGACAGGATCGTGGAGGCGCGGCGGGCAGGCCGGCAGGTTGGGGTGTCACCGCAGCCCGGCGAGCAACGTCCGCACGCCGTCGACGAGTACCCGCTCGCCGGATTCGGGCGAGTCGACGAACCATCCGGGCAGGTCGCCGCGCCGGGCGTGGGTGAGCCACCGTGGTGGCAACCGCCGTTCCCGCTCGCCTGACCGGAGCCGCGGCGCGTGGGTCTCCTAGACTCGTCGGACCATGTCCTCGCTCGCCATCGGCATCGTCGGGCTGCCCAATGTCGGCAAGTCCACCCTGTTCAACGCGCTGACCAAGAACGACGTCGTGGCGGCGAACTACCCGTTCGCGACCATCGAGCCGAATGTCGGCGTGGTCGGAGTGCCGGAACCACGGATCGCCAAGCTGGCCGAGATCTTCGGTTCCGCGCGCCAGGTCCCAGCGACGGTGAGCTTCGTCGACATCGCCGGCATCGTGAAGGGAGCCTCGGAGGGTCAGGGGCTGGGCAACAAGTTTCTGGCCAACATCCGCGAGGCGGACGCGATCTGCCAGGTCATCCGCGTCTTCGCCGACCCCGACGTCGTCCACGTCGACGGCCGGATCGCGCCGAAGGACGACATCGAGACGATCAACACGGAGCTGATCCTGGCCGACATCCAGACCATCGACCGGGTCCTCCCACGGCTCCGGAAGGAGGTCAAACTCCAGAAGGACAAGGCCGCGGTGGTCGCCGCCATCGAGGAGGCGAGGGCCGTCCTCGACGAAGGTCGGCCGTTCTTCGCCACCCGGCTGGACCCCGAACCGCTGCGTGAACTGCACCTGCTGACCGCCAAGCCCTTCCTCTACGTGTTCAACATGGATGACGAGGAGCTGGGCGACGAAGCCCTGAAGGACGAGATGCGCGCCCTGGTCGCACCCGCTGAGGCGATCTTCCTCGACGCCAAGGTCGAGGCCGAGCTCGCTGAGCTCGACGATGCCGAGGCGCTCGAGCTGTTGCAGTCGATGGGCCAGGAGGAGTCGGGGCTCGACATGCTGGCGCGGGTCGGCTTCGACACTCTTGGCCTGCAGACCTACCTGACCGCCGGCCCCAAGGAGGCCCGCGCGTGGACGATCCGCAAGGGCGCCACGGCCCCCGAGGCCGCCGGCGTGATCCACACCGACTTCCAGAGAGGGTTCATCAAGGCCGAGGTCGTGTCCTACGACGACCTGGTGGCCTGCGGCTCGATGGCCGAAGCCAAGGCGAAAGGCCTGGTCCGGATCGAGGGCAAGGACTACGTCATGGCCGACGGCGACGTCGTGGAGTTCCGGCACGGATCAACAAATCGGTAGCCCCTGCCCATGGGACTCCAGTTGACAGGCTAGAGAACCGGCCTCAGGCTGGTGGGTCGCTCGTCCTGAGCAGCCGAGGGGGGCCAACCCTGGTCCGCAAGACTCCAATGTGAGGTGCGGAACAACTGGACCGAATGGGGTTCCAGTGTTCCAACCGAACTCGCACGAGGTCACCGACGAGCTGAAAAGGCTCGCTGGCTGGGGAGCAAAGCCTCACCGGCTTGCGCTAATGCCAGTCCTTCGGGAGCTGGCAAAGGCGGAAACGGTGAGGTTCGCAGAGCAGGGCTACATCGTTCTGGACTACCTGAAGGCAAGTATCGGGTGTGTGGAGAGCCCGGTCACCGGCCGGCAGCGCTGCCGCACCCACTTTGCGAACAACCTGCGGGCCAAGACCCCCAAGCATGCCTGGCCGACGGTCGCCGGGATGCTGCGCAGCGTCTTCGAGCAACCCGACGCCGAAGCCGTGCACCGCCAGTACCGCGAGCTCTGCAGTGCCCTGGACGGCAAGTTCGCCGACGCACTCGCACTACTCGAGGCAGCCGAGACCAACGTGCTCGCCTTCACCGCGTTTCCGGTCGAACACTGGAAGCAGATCCGATCCAACTACCCACAAGAGCGCCAGAACAAGGAGATACGGCGCCGCACCGACGTCGTCGCATCTTCCCCGACCGCGCCGCCATGATCCGCCTTGTCGGCGCCGTCCTCGCCGAGCAACACGAGGAATGGCCTGCGGCCGCCGCTACATCAGCGCCGAATCGCTAGCCAAAACAATGCTGTCAGTCATCGCCGGCGGCGACCCCCTCGCGCACCCACCGGAGGTGGCCCCCGAACTCAGCGCAGCGCAGTAACCTGACCCCGATCACGCGGCGGTCGTCCTACACGACCCCGCGGGACTCAACCCAACGGCAGGCCGTGGCGCTGTGGCAACCCGGAGTGTGAGTACTTCGATGCGGCAGATGACACGGCGCTGGGGGAGGATTAGACCCACGCGCGGCGTTTGTCAGCGAGCTTGCGGACCTTATCGACAAGTACTCCTGGGAATCTGCATCAGCCACCCCGGAATTCATCGTCGCCGAGTACCTGGCTGACTGCCTGGACGCCTTCAACCAGGCGATAAAGGCACGGTCTAAGTGGCTCCACGGGGAGGCTCACGATCACCGTGCCGCAGGGGTCAAGTAGGCACTTTGCAAGCATTTGACTGCTTGGAGCAGAAATGGCCGGTCCCAGCTGCACGCCCCAGCTGCAAACGTGGCTAAAGAGCTTGCTCGTCACGGCGCCTGGTTCCACACTCGAGTCCTCGGCCTCGGGGGTTTGCCATGGAACGACGCGAAGGCAGTCAGACGGCGGCGTCGCCGTTGACCGCGACGCTGGAACGGCTGACAGATCCCGATCCGCCGTCGGACGAAAGCTTGTACGTTCTGTCGTACATGGGTCTGCGCAAGGCCGTGGGGATCATCGGACTTGCTCTGCCGATTGCCCTGTTGGTTGGGAAGCCTCTCGTCGACGGCGGAGGCATGCTGGGCTCGATCAGCGCCTACTACTACACAGGGATGCAAAACTACTTCGTCGGGACCCTGTGCGCTTTGGCCGTCTTCCTCTTCTCCTACAAGTACGCACCCCGCGACAACCTCCTCAGCACGCTCGCCAGTGTGTTCGCCCTCGGAGTCGTCTTCTTCCCCACCACCCCAAGCGGCGAGGACACGGGCTGGACAGGCCGCGCCCACCTTGTTTGTGCGATTTCGTTCTTCTTGACCCTCGCCGTGATCGCCTACTTCGTGTTCACGAGACCGCCTCTACCCAAAGAGCAACTAGAACCGCGCAAACGTACAAGGAACAAGATCTACAGGATCTGTGGCGTGACCATCGTGGTTAGCCTTGCCCTGGCGCCGCTCCTCGATCTGGTCCTGAGCGACGCCGTGCGTGACCAAATTCACCCGCTGTTCTGGCTGGAGTCGATTGCGGTCTGGGCATTCTCATTTTCTTGGATGATCAAGGGCGATTTAATCCCCTTCCTCCGGGACTGAGTCCGGCGCTTTGCGCTGCTGCAGTGGCCCGCGGCCGGATCAGTCTGATGACACCTACTACAAAGCCAAGCTCGTGGGCCTGAGCGTCGTGGTGGTTGGCAACAACAAGTCGGCCACGATGTCCGCGTCACGCCGAGATGGACTGGAAGGAGCGCACCGCGCTGCAACTGAAGTCCAAGCTCAGCAACGGGTATGTATGAGGCTCAGCGGGCCACCGGAACGCTCGACGATGTCAACAACATCGCCGACCAACTCGCCAATGCAACCGAGCCGCGCTAGTGGCCGGTCGCGGCCGCTCGAGTCAGCACGCCAAGGAGCCACCATGGACGAGGTCCAGTTGTCACCGACCGACATGTTGGCATGGCACGAGGGGAGCTCTGGTACCTTCCGGCGAACAACGGCCGGGCCGCCACGCTGCGCCGGCGCAATTTCCCCGGCGCCCTCGGCCTTGGGACGTCTCCTATTCACAAAATATTCCTTGATCGCACGTACGCCATGTTCATGAAATCGTGCCTGCCTGCGATTGAACGCTGTGTCCTCCAGCCAGCAGAAGGCCGGAGCGACCGACCCAGTCCGTGATACGCCCCAGAAGGTGGCCGCTACCGCGAGGATCCGGAGGTTGGATCGCCGAGGATCACGGCCTAACGTGATCGGGAGAGTCCGGAGGTGCGATGGGAGATCAGTCCGTTCTGCTCGACCAGGTGCGGCGGCACTGGGAGTACATGGGCAAGGACGCCAACCGCGCTCATGAGATCTACCACGACGACGCGGTGCTTGAGTTTCCGCAGTCGGGTGAGCGATTCGAAGGCGTTGCCACCTTCCTGGAGTGGCGCCGGCAGTATCCGGCTGACGTCAGCTACCGGATCCGACGGATGACCGCCGGTGAGGACCTGGTCGTTGTCGAGGTGTCGGTCAGCTACAACGGTGGTCCCTGGCAGTACGGGGTGCAGCTGCTCGAGTTCCGAGGCGACAAGGTGGCGCGCGAGCGGATCTACGTCATGGAGGGCTGGGAGGCTCCCGAATGGCGGGCCCCCTGGCGCGCGGACACTCCTGCAGACTCGCCGGAGTGAAACGGGCGGGGTCGCATGCATCCCGTCGCGGGCGGGCACTCTCCTCCACAGCTGCGATGAAGGGCGTCGCGATGAAACGTCGGCCGGTGACATCGTCGGCAATCGCCTCGGTGGGTTACGACGATGAAGCGCGGGTCCTCGAGGTCGAGTTCACCTCGGCCGAGGTGTACCGCTACTTCGACGTCGGTCCGGATGAGGCCGACGAGCTGATGACGGCCGAGAGCCGGGGCGCCTATCTCAACGAGCGGCTCAAGCCACGCCACCGGTGCGAGCACGTCACTGGGTAGACGCCGGCGCGGGCTAGGTGAGCTGGATGAGGTGCCCCCACGGTGTGCCCGCAAGACCGGACAGCACGGCGTAGGCATAGATGCTCGCCGCCAGGCCCATGACGGCGATCACCCACACCAGCACGAAATACAGCTTCCGCACGGTGAGCTGGACGACCACGGCGCAGGCGATGGCCACGACGAGCGCCAGTGCCGCCGTCACGACGATCCCGGTGTACGAGCCCGTACTGGACCGGAGCAGGTCTGATGCCGCGCATGCCACCGCCCCGTCGCCGAGGCACGCCCAGTAGCTGATGAGCAGCGGAACACTGAAGAACCAGGTGATCACCGCCGGCATGAGGATCACGTACGAGACGACCGCCTCGTACCAAGGGACCCTCGGCTGCTCGATCGCATGGCCCTGCGGGAACTTGCGTACCAGCTCCACGGGTGATCTCCCGAGACTCGCTCTGACGTCCGGACCCTCCACGAGACTGTAGTGGGCGAGCGGACGAGCGGTATCGAGGTGCCGGCGATTCCTTGTCACACGCGGGTGCCGGAGCGCAACGCCGACGCCGTCATTGCCCACAGCGCGTCAAGACAGCGCCGACGGGTTGTCGGCGCCGCCCTGACGCACAGCGTTCTCGGTGAGATTGCCGGCCGTACGAGCTCTACGCAGAGCCCGTCGTCGCCGGCCGAACTCGTCAGAGGACGAGAATGAGGACGACGATGACGGCGATGATGAGCGCCAAGATGGCGATCGTGCGCGTGTTCACCGGACCTCCTGGAGAGATTGACGGATCGAACGGCCGAGATCCTTCCCTTTCCTGACCTGGCCACAAACCTGCAACCGTGCGTCCGGCCTCTACTCGGCGCCGTGCCGCTCCGCGACATCGTCGATTTCGCCCGCCAACTCGAGGTCGGCCGCGGTGACTCCGCCCTCGGAGTGCGTGGACAGCGTGAACGTCAGCGTCCGCCAGCGGATGTCGATGTCCGGGTGATGGTCGATCGTCTCGGCCACCAACGCGACGTCGTCGACGGTCCTGATCCCTGCCAGGAAGTCCGGCGCCTTGACCGTTCGGGTGATCGACGTCGCGTCACCCGACCAACCGGGCAAGGCGGCCAGGGCGGCGCGTACGCCGTCGTCGCCGAGCAGTGTCATGGTGCGCTCCTGGTGCCGGGGAAGAGCCGTGGTCAACCGGCGGCGGCGGTCGTCGGAGGTGGGTCGGGTTCGGTGCGGTGGTCGCGCCGGCGGATCTTGGAGCCCAGCCAGACCACCGGGTCGAAGGAGCGGTCCACCACCCGCTCCTTCATCGGGATGATCGCGTTGTCGGTGATCTTGATGTGCTCGGGGCATACGTCAGTGCAGCATTTGGTGATGTTGCACAGGCCGATGCCGGCCTGCTCGCGGGCGAGCCGCCGGCGGTCGTTGGTGTCCAGCGGGTGCATGTCGAGCTCGGCAAAGCGCAGGAAGAACCGCGGCCCGGCGAACGCGGGCTTGTTTTCCTCGTGGTCGCGGATCACGTGGCAGACGTCCTGGCACAGGAAGCACTCGATGCACTTGCGGAACTCCTGGCCGCGCTCCACGTCCGCCTGTTGCATGCGGTAGGTGCCGTCGGCCTGCCGCGGCTCCGGCGCGAACGCCGGCAGCTCGGCCGCCTTGCGGTAGTTGTACGACACGTCGGTGACCAGGTCGCGGACGACGGGGAACGTCCGCAGCGGCGTCACCGTGATGGTCTCGGCCGGGTCGTACACCGACAACCGGGTCATGCACATCAGCCGCGGCTGGCCGTTGATCTCTGCGCTGCAGGAGCCGCACTTGCCGGCCTTGCAGTTCCACCGGACCGCGAGGTCCCCTGCCTGGGTCGCCTGCACGCGATGGATGGCGTCGAGGACGACCTCACCCTCCTCGACCGGGACCGTGTAGTCAGCGAGCTCTCCGCCGGTGGCGTCGCCCCGCCACACCCGCATGCTCAGGTCGTAACCCATCGACTATTTCCCCTCGAACAGGGCGCGCAGCTCATCGGGCATCAGGGGAAGCGGTCGTCGTTGGATGGCGATCTCCGGTCCGTCCAGGACGCAGTGCAGGTTGACCGTGCCCCAGGTCGGGTCGGTCGCGGGGAAGTCGTCGCGGGTGTGGCCGCCTCGGCTCTCCGTGCGTTCGAGGGCGGCGCGCGCGATGCATTCGGAGACGCGCAGCATGTTGTGCAGGTCGAGGGCGAGGTGCCAGCCCGGGTTGTACTGACGGTGGCCTTCGACCGTCACCTTCGCGGCCCGTTCGCGCAGCCGGGCGATCTCCTTGAGTGCCTCCTCCATCTCGTCGGCCCGCCGGATGATGCCGACCAGGTTGTGCATGACCTCCTGGAGGTCCGTCTGGACGGTGTACGGGTTCTCGCCGCCCTCGTCAGCGAAGGGTGCGAGAGCCGCTTCCGCGGCGGCGTGGACGTCCGCGTCGGACACGGCCGGGCGCGAGCGCATCCGGGCGATCGCGTACGCGGCGTTGAGTCCGGCCCGCCGGCCGAAGACGATGAGGTCGGACAGCGAGTTGCCGCCCAGCCGGTTGGCGCCATGCATGCCACCGGCGACCTCACCGGCCGCATAGAGCCCCGGCACGGCCGACTCGCCGGTGTCGGGTTCTACGGCCACGCCGCCCATCACGTAGTGGCAGGTAGGGCCGATCTCCATCGGCCCGGCAGTGATGTCGACGTCGGCGAGCTCCTTGAACTGGTGGTACATCGACGGCAGGCGACGCTGGATGTACTCGGGAGTGCGCCGCGACGCGATGTCGAGGAAGACACCGCCGTGCGGCGACCCCCGCCCGGCCTTGACCTCGGCGTTGATCGCCCGGGCGACCTCGTCGCGCGGGAGCAGCTCGGGTGGGCGGCGGAAGTTCTTGTCGTCGTACCACCGGTCGGCCTCGTCCTCGGTGTCGGCCGTCTCGGCCTTGAAGAACTCCGGGATGTAGTCGAACATGAACCGGCGTCCCTCGCGGTTGCGCAGGACGCCGCCGTCGCCGCGCACCGACTCGGTGACGAGGATCCCGCGGACGGACGGCGGCCAGACCATGCCGGTCGGATGGAACTGGACGAACTCCATGTTCACCAGGCTCGCGCCGGCCTCGAGCGCGAGCGCGTGGCCGTCGCCGGTGTACTCCCACGAGTTCGACGTCACCTTGTACGACTTGCCGATACCGCCGGTCGCCAGGATCACGGTCGGTGACTCGAACACCACGAAGCGCCCGGACTCCCGCCAGTATCCGAAGGCGCCCGAGATGCGTCCGTCGTCCTGGAGCAGCCGGGTGATCGTGCACTCCATGTAGACGTCGATCCCGAGCGCGACGGCCCGCTGCTGGAGCGTGCGAATGAGCTCGAGCCCGGTGCGGTCGCCGACGTGGGCCAACCGGGCGTAGCGATGTCCGCCGAAGTCGCGCTGCGAGATCAGTCCATCGGGCGTGCGGTCGAAGAGCGCGCCCCACTCCTCGAGCTCCTGTACCCTCGCCGGTGCCTCCTGGGCGTGCAGCTGGGCCATCCGCCAGTGGTTGAGCATCTTGCCGCCGCGCATGGTGTCGCGGAAGTGGATCTGCCAGTTGTCGTCGGGCCATACGTTGCCCATGGCCGCGGCGATGCCGCCCTCGGCCATCACCGTGTGCGCCTTGCCCAGCAGCGACTTGCACACGATGGCCACGTGGGCGCCGGCGTCGTGCGCGGCGATGGCGGCCCGCAGGCCGGCGCCACCGGCACCGACGACGAGGACGTCGTACGCGTGCCGTTCGCTTGCATCGGGCAATGGACAGCCTTTCGATCTAGAAGAACCGGAGGTCGGAGATCGTCCCGGATGCGACCATCCAGACGTAGAAATCGGTGAACGCGACGAATACCAGCGACACCCAGGCGATTTGTGCATGCCGTTCGTTGAGCCTCGAGACGAGCTCCCAGGACCGATAGCGGATCGGGTGCTTGGAGAAATGCCGCAGCTTGCCACCGACGATGTGCCGGCACGAGTGACACGAGAAGCTGTAGAGCGCGAGCAGGACCGCATTGGTCAGGAAGATCAGCGTGCCCAGTCCCATGTGGCCCCACTGGCCGTCGGCGTTCCTGAACGTCAGGACCGCGTCGTAGAAGAGCAGCACGTTGTATGCGAGGGCCACGTACAGCGCGTAGCGGTGGATGTTCTGCAGGATCAGCGGGAACCGTGTCTCGCCGCTGTAGCTCCGGTGCGGCTCGGCCACAGCACATGCTGGCGGCGACGCCCAGATCGACCGGTAGTAGGCCTTGCGGTAGTAGTAGCAGGTCAACCGCAGGCTCAGTGGAATGATCAGGATGATCACCGCGGGCGACGAGAACGCGGAGGGCAGAAAGTCGGGGATGGGCGTCCCGAGGTGCGACGCGCCTTCGACGCACTTGTCCGTGATGCACGGCGAGTAGAACGGCGTCAAGTAGGGCTCGGCGAAGTAGTACTTCCCCCAGAAGGCGCGGAACGTCGCGTAAACGACGAACGCCAACAGGACGGCGGCGGTAATCGTCGGCTCGACCCACCAGCGGTCGTTGCGCAGCGTGCGCGACTTGATGCGCGCCCGCGCGGGGGACGTGACCCCGGTGGCCATCTAGGGCGCTTGCCGGTCGGGTGCGTCGAAGCCCTCGTCCTCGGCGCCGGTCGACCTGCTGCAGTCGTATGGCACGTCAGGAGTCTGCGCCGCCATGTCCGCCCTCCTCGGCCGTCCGCGAGTACGCGCCAGGCCGCAGCCTGGCATGCCTCGCGGGTCCCAATCTAGAGCTTGACCGGCGTCACGCGCGTGCGAGGTGGATCACATGCTGGTCAACCGCGGCGCCGGTGTCGCCGCATGCCGTCGACCTTGGCGACGAACTCGCGTGGACGCAAGATCGGCGTGCCGCGCCAGGGCGACATCGACGTGAGATCGGTGTCCTCCGAGACGACGAGAAGCGCCCCCACCTCCGCAACGAGGTCAAGGACCCGGTTGTCCTCCCAGTCGGCGCAGTCGCTCACCGTTGCCGGAGGATCGACGACGACGCCGCCGCTGTGATCCGATACCTGGACGAGAACGGACAGGTACTCCTCGGTCCGCTCAGGGCTCCACTTCAGCCCCTCCATCAGTACTCGCGCCGTGTTGTCGAGCAGGTGAGGCGAGAGCCACAGTCCGAACTCGACAGCGTCGACGACAATTCCGAGGCAGTCGGCGTATGGGTTGCCCGAGGTCGGCGGCGGAGAAGGCCACGAGCGGAACGGACTGTTTCCTCCCGCGGCCGCCCCAACCAGAACGTTGACGTCATAGACGACGGGGATGGGTGACGTCACGAGTCCGGCTTGCCCCTGAGCACGCGCCGGGTCATCTCCGGAATGTCGTCCAGCGTCACACTCTCTTCGGCAAGTCGGCCCTGCCCGTACGCCTGCAGCTCGCGAAGTTGCTCGGCGAGCTTGGCGGATTTCATTACCCGCAGCGTGGCACGCAGGTAGGCGGAGCGGTTGCCCTGACCGAAATACTCGACCAGCTCGTCCAGCTCGGCCCGATCCTCGTCAGCCACGGCGAACCCGATCGTCGTCGTCCCCATCGAGGCACCTCCGTCCGCAGCGTAGCATGTGAATTGCACTCCGAATGCACCAGACTGCGTTCGGTGCCAGCGGGTCTCGTGGTGAGCACCTGAAATGAGACAATCGCACGTCCACCACACCTTTCGTCATAGGACCACGCATGCCCACCCGCAGCCGCGATGATCTGCGCAATGTCGCGATCGTCGCCCACGTCGACCACGGGAAGACCACGCTGGTCGACGCGCTGCTCTGGCAGTCCGGAGCCTTCCGCGACAACCAGACCGTCAACGAGCGGGTCATGGACTCCGAGGATCTGGAGCGCGAGAAGGGCATCACGATTCTGGCCAAGAACACCGCGGTGCGGTGGGGCGGCACCACGGTCAACATCATCGACACGCCGGGCCACGCCGACTTCGGCGGCGAGGTCGAGCGGGGCCTCGCGATGGTCGACGGCGTCGTCCTGCTGGTCGACGCCAGCGAGGGGCCGCTCCCGCAGACCCGGTTCGTCCTGCGCAAGGCGCTGGCCGCAAGACTGCCGACCGTCCTGGTCGTGAACAAGACGGACCGGCCCGACGCGCGCATCGAAGAGGTCGTCGACGAGACGTACGAGCTGTTCCTCGACCTCCTCGAGGAATCGTCGGATCACACCGCGCTGGACTTCCCGATCGTCTACGCCTGTGCGCGTGACGGGAAGGCGTCGCTCGAACGTCCGGCCGATGGCACCGTCCCCGCGAGCCGGAACCTGGAGCCGCTCGTCGAGACCATCCTCGCGACGATCCCGGCGCCGACCTATGAGGTGGGCGCGCCACTGCAGGCGCAGGTCACGAACCTGGACGCGTCGCCGTTCCTGGGCCGGCTGGCCCTGTGCCGCGTTCATCAGGGCGAGATACGGAAGGGCCAACAGGTCGCCTGGTGTCGCAGCAACGGCGAGATCGAGCGGGTCAAGGTCACCGAGCTGCTCATGACGGAGGCGCTCGAGCGGGTTCCGGCCGACAGCGCCGGGCCGGGTGACATCATCGCCGTCGCCGGCATCCCCGAGATCACGATCGGGGAGACGCTGGCCGACGCGGACGACCCGCGGCCGCTGCCCCTCATCACCGTCGACGAGCCCGCGCTGTCGATGACGATCGGCGCCAACACGTCACCGCTCACGGGTCGGTCCGGCGGCCGGAAGGTCACCGCCCGCCTCGTGAAGGACCGGCTCGACACGGAGCTGGTGGGCAACGTCTCGCTGCGGGTTCTGCCCACCGTGCGGCCGGACGCCTGGGAGGTCCAGGGACGCGGCGAGCTCGCGCTCGCGGTGCTGGTCGAGACCATGCGGCGGGAGGGGTTCGAGCTGACGGTCGGCAAGCCCCAGGTCGTCACCAGGGAGATCGACGGGCGCGCTCACGAGCCGGTCGAGCGCCTGACCATCGACTGTCCGGAGGAGTACCTCGGCGCGATCACCCAGCTGCTGGCCTCACGCAGGGGTCGGATGGAGCACATGACCAACCACGGCACGGGCTGGATCCGGATGGAGTTCGTCGTGCCCGCTCGCGGGCTGATCGGCTTCCGCACCGACTTCCTCACCGACACCCGTGGCACCGGCATCGCCCACCACGTCTTCGAGCGGTACGAGCCGTGGGTCGGCGAACTGCGGACCAGGCCGACGGGTTCGCTCGTCGCCGACCGGTCCGGCGCTGCCACGTCGTACGCCATGTTCAACATCCAGGAACGCGGCACGCTCTTCGTCGACCCCGGCACCGAGGTGTACGAGGGCATGATCGTCGGTGAGAACTCCCGCGCCGACGACATGGACGTCAACATCACGAAGGAGAAGAAGCTCACCAACGTTCGCTCGTCGACCGCTGAGGAGCTCGAGCGGCTCATCCCGCCGCGGCGGCTCTCATTGGAGCAGGCGCTGGAGTACTGCCGCGACGACGAGTGTGTCGAGGTGACGCCGAACGCCGTGCGGCTGCGGAAGGCCGTCCTCGATGCGGCCGAGCGTGCGCGTATGGCCGGCCGCCGCCGGCACGGCCGCGTCTGACCCCGGCCCAACTTAGGTCAGGGCAGCCAGGGCGGATGACCCTCGCTCGAGCCCGCAGGCCGACGACGGCGCGTGCAGCATGTGACGCCGTTCTGCCCCAGAGAGCGGGCTGGTGTCACAGCGACTCTGCAGGTTGGTCACAGTCTGGTTGCGGACTGGCCAGGCACGCCCCCGGAACTTGCCTGGCCAGCACGTCGCCGCCTAAGAATGCGACGGACCTCCCTTTCGGCACCTTTCTCGGGCGTCGGACGGGATACCAGCGCGGCCTGCCAACCGGCGACCGCGTGCCCACGTCCCGGGCAGAAATCGGACCCAAGGAGGACATCCATGCGAGTACTCACTCGCAAGGGGGCGATCGTCGGTGCTGTCGGCCTCGCGCTCGCACTGAGCGCGTGTGGCGGCGACGACGACGACGGCGGCGGCGACGCCGGCGGCGGCGGCACTGGCGAGCCCACTGGGGCGGTCGTCATCGGCGGCTGTAACCCGCAGAACCCGCTCGTCCCGGCGAACACCAACGAGACCTGTGGTGGCGACCCGATGGACGCCATATTCTCGAAGTTGGTGCGGTACAACCCGGACACGGCGGCGCCGGAGAACGAGATCGCGGAGTCGATCGAGTCTGAGGACAACATCACCTGGACGGTGACGTTGAAGGATGGCTGGACGTTCCACGACGGGTCTCCGATTACCGCGAGCAGCTTTGTGGATGCCTGGAACTGGGGCGCCTACGGTCCCAACGCCGCGCTCAACAGCTACTTCTTCAGCCTGATCGGCATCGAGGGCTCGGACGAGGTCGCCGGTGAGGACGCCAACGGTGACGAGGCGATCACCGAGGACGAGGCCCCGGTGTCGGAGATGTCCGGCCTCGAGGTCGTCGACGACCTGACCTTCACGATCACGTTGGTGGCGCCGAAGTCGGACATGCCGACCTCGCTGGGCTACACGGTGTTCGCGCCGCTGCCGGAGGTGTTCTTCGAGGACGTCGCCGCATTCGGTGACAAGCCGATCGGCTCCGGCCCCTACTCGGTGGTGGCGTGGAACAAGAACGCCGACATCGAGCTGACCGCGTACGACGGGTATCAGGGTGACATCCAGCCGCAGGTGCAGGACGTCACGTTCCGGATCTACACCGATCAGCAGGCCGAGTACAACGACCTGTTGGCCGACAACGTGGACGTGATGACCCAGCTGCCGGAGCAGGCGTTGGCCGGTGAGCAGTACAAGGCCGACCTGGGCGACCGCTTCATCGAGCGGGAGACCGGCGTCATCCAGACGGTCACCTTCGCGCCGGCGGTTGCCGACCCGTCGCTGCACGAGCCCGCGATCGCTGATGAGTTGGCGCTGCGGCAGGCGGTGTCGATGGCGATCGACCGTGACCTGATCATCCAGAACATCTTCCAGGGTCAGCGTGAGCCGGCGACCGGCTTCGTGTCACCGGTGGTGGACGGGTACAAGGCAGACGCGTGTGGTGAGTTCTGCACCTACGACCCGGATCGGGCCAAGGAGTTGCTTGCCCAGTCCGGGTACACCGGGACGTTGACGCTGTCGTACAACGCCGACGCCGACCACAAGGGTTGGACCGAGGCGACGTGCAACAGCATCAAGAACGCGCTCGGGATCGAGTGCCTGGCCACGCCCGAGGTGGACTTCGCCACGTTCCGTGCCAAGATCACCGACCGGCAGATGACCGGGATGTTCCGGACCGGGTGGCAGATGGACTACCCGACCATGGAGAACTTCCTGGGACCGATCTACGGTAAGGGTGCCGGGTCGAACGATGGGGACTACGACAACCCGGACTTCGACGCCAAGCTGGCCGAGGCCTCCCAGGCCTCGGACCCGGACGAGGCGATCACGCTGTACCAGGAGGCCGAGGCGATCCTCGCCGCGGACATGGCCTCGATCCCGATGTGGTACGGCAAGACCATCGCTGGGTACTCGTCGAACGTCGACAACGTCAAGATCACGCCGTTCTCGACGACCGACATCCTCAGCCTGACGGTCACTGGGTAAAGAACCACGCGAGCACACGGCCTGCCGGCCCCCGATGGGGCCGGCAGGCCGAGTGCCGCACCGACCTGGGATTCCCTCGGGCCGGAAAGATAGCCCGGGGGCGGTCACGCGTTCTACCCTGGCGCCGTCCCCATAGACGACTCCCGGGGTTAGTGGACTCGGCTTGGAGGAGGGCTCATGGGACGCTACATCATCCGGCGCCTGCTGCAGATGATTCCCGTCTTCATCGGGACGACCTTCCTGATCTTCATGATGGTCTGGGCCCTTCCGGGGGACCCGTTCGCGGGCAAATGCGGTGACCGACCGTGCCCGGAGGCCTACGTGCAGGCCATGACGGCCAAGTTCAACCTCGACGAGCCGTGGTACGTCCAGTACGGGCTCTACATGGCAAACCTCCTCCGGGGCGACTTCGGTGAGACCTTTGCCGGCGTCCAAGTCATCGACGAGCTCACACAGGCCTACCCGGTGACCTTCAAGCTCACGGTGATCGCGATCCTCTTCGAGATCGTCATCGGCGTCGGTGCGGGCATCCTCACCGGCCTGCGCCGCGGCGGCTTCCTCGACAACCTGGTGCTGATCAGCACCCTGTTCGTCATCTCCATCCCGATCTTCGTCATCGGCTACACGCTCCAGCTGCTGCTCGGCGTGAACCTGGGGTGGTTCCCGGTGACCGGCCGCGAAGGCACCACCTACGCGTTGATCCTGCCGGCCTTCGTGCTGGCCAGCGGCACATTGGCGTACGTCGCACGGGTCATGCGGACGAACCTGATCGAGAACCTCCGCTCCGACTACGTTCGGACGGCAACCGCCAAGGGCCTCGCCCGGCGGCGGGTCGTCGGTGTCCACACGTTGCGCAACTCGCTGATTCCGGTGATCACGCTGATCGGCGCCGACTTCGGGACGTTGCTCGGCGGCGCCATCGTCACCGAGGGCATCTTCAACATCAACGGGGTCGGCGGGCTGATCTACCGCAGCATCAGGCTGCGCGAGTTCGCGCTGGTGACGGGCGCCGTCACCGTGCTCGTGATCGTCTTCCTGCTCGTCAACCTGCTCGTCGACCTGCTGTACGCGGCACTCGACCCGAGGATCCGCTATGACTGACCCGCATTCGCTGTCCCCGCACCCGACCGGGGCTACTGCCGACACGCTCGAGGTCGAGGCCGGCGAGGGCCCCCTCGGCGGCGCCGTCGCGCCTGCAGCTCAGGACAAGCCGAGGTCACTCTCCAGCGACGCGTGGCACGACCTCCGCCGCAGCACGATCTTCGTCGTCGCATCGGTGATCATCGTCGTCTTCGTAGTGATGGCGGCGTTCCCGGGGTTGTTCACGAACAAGGATCCGTATTTCTGCGACCTCCACCTCAGCCGCCAGGGCCCCAGCGCTGATGCCTGGTTCGGCTACGACGTGCAAGGCTGCGACGTGTACGCCCGAACCATCTACGGTGCCCGCGCCTCGATCCTGGTCGGCGTGCTGACCACGACGGCGGTCACCCTCAGCGGCGCCCTGTTCGGGATGATCGGCGGCTTCTACGGCGGCTGGGCCGACAGCGTCGTGTCGCGCGTCACCGACATCTTCTTCGGCATCCCGCTGCTGCTCGGCGGGATCCTGGTGCTCTCGTCGTTCCCCTCCGGCCTGGGCACGCCCGAGTGGCAGACCATAGGCAAGGTCGTCCTCGCGCTCGCGCTCCTGGGTTGGACGAGCCTGGCCCGGATCATGCGGTCGACCGTGATCCAGGTCAAGCAGGCCGACTACGTCCAGGCGGCCCGGGCCTTGGGCGGTGGTGCGCCGAGGATCCTGCGCTCCCACGTGCTGCCCAACGCCGTCACGCCCGTGATCGTCTACGCGACGATCGTGCTCGGCATCTTCATCGGTGCCGAGGCGACGCTGTCCTTCCTCGGCATCGGCCTGCAGCCACCGGTCATCTCGTGGGGTGTCGCCATCGACGACGGCGCGACGTACTTCCGGCAGTCGCCGCATATGCTGTTGTTCCCTGGGGGTTTCCTGGTGCTCACGGTGCTGGCGTTCATCATGCTCGGCGACGCTGTGCGCGACGCGTTCGACCCGAGACTGCGCTGAGAAGGAGCCCCCACGTGGCGACCACCGATACGTTCCCGGCTCCGGAGGCGACCGCCGCCGGCCACGCTCCGCTCTTGGAGGTCGACAACCTCCAGGTGGAGTTCCGCACCCGCGACGGCGTCGCCAAGGCGGTCAATGGTGTCTCCTACTCGGTGGAGGAGGGCGAGACGCTGGCCGTGCTCGGCGAGTCCGGCTCGGGCAAGAGCGTCACCGCACAGGCGATCATGGGCATCCTGGACAGCCCGCCCGGGTTCGTGACCGGCGGTGCCGTCCGCTTCCGGGGCCAGGACCTGCTCTCCCTGCCGGAGGACGAGCGGCGGGCGTATCGGGGCCGCAGCATCTCGATGATCTTCCAGGATGCCCTGTCGGCCCTGAACCCGGTGTTCTCCGTGGGCTGGCAGATCGGCGAGATGTTCCGGGTTCACGAGGGCCTGTCCAAGAAGGACGGCCGCGTGCGCGCCATGGACCTGATGGAGCAGGTGCGCATCCCGGCGGCTCGCGAGCGGGTCGACGACTATCCGCACCAGTTCTCCGGCGGCATGCGCCAGCGCATCATGATCGCGATGGCGATCGCGCTCGACCCGGACGTGCTCATCGCCGACGAGCCCACCACCGCGCTGGACGTGACGGTGCAGGCGCAGATCATGGACCTGCTGCGCGACCTGCAGCGCGATCGCAAGATGGGGCTGATCCTCATCACCCACGACCTCGGCGTGGTGGCCGACGTCGCCGACAAGATCTCGGTCATGTACGCCGGCCGGATCATGGAGAAGGCGCAGGTGGGCGACATCTACGCTGCTCCTGCGCACCCCTACACGAAGGGCCTGCTGGAGTCGATCCCCCGGGTCGACCTCAAGGGCCAGGACCTTGCGGCGATCAAGGGGCTTCCGCCGAGCCTGACGCGCATCCCGCCCGGCTGCGAGTTCAACCCCCGCTGCCCGTACGTCCAGCCGATCTGCCTGGAGAAGCGGCCACCGCTGCTCGAGGTGGTCCCGGGCCGGTCAAGCGCATGCCACTTCGCCCAGGAGGTCCTCGATGGCAGCCTCTGACCAGCAGGTCGGCGAGGTCGTGCTCGACGTCCAGGACCTCGTGAAGTACTTTCCGCTGACCACCGGCATCGTCTTCAGGCGACACGTGGGTGACGTGAAGGCCGTCGACGGCGTGTCCCTCCAGCTGCACAAGGGCGAGACGCTGGGCATCGTGGGCGAGTCGGGCTGTGGCAAGTCGACGCTCGCCAAGCTGCTCATGCTGCTGGAGATGCCCACCAGCGGCAAGGCCCTGTTCAAGGGCAAGAACATCTTCGAGGCCAAGGGGAAGGCCCTGCGCGCACTGCGCCGCAACATCCAGATCATCTTCCAGGACCCGTACTCGTCGCTGAACCCACGGATGACCGTCGGCGACATCGTCGGCGAGCCGTACGACATCCACCCCGAGGTCGCACCGAAGCGTGACCGCCGCCGGCGGGTCGAGGAGCTGCTCGAGGTCGTCGGCCTGAACCCCGAGCACATCAACCGCTATCCGCACCAGTTCTCCGGCGGCCAGCGGCAACGGATCGGGATCGCCCGCGGCCTCGCGCTGCGTCCGGAGATCATCATCTGCGACGAGCCGGTGTCGGCGCTGGACGTGTCCGTGCAGGCCCAGGTCATCAACCTGCTGGAGAAACTGCAGAACGAGTTCGGACTGTCGTACATCTTCATCGCGCACGACCTTTCCATCGTCCGGCACATCGCGGACCGGGTGGCCGTCGATGTATCTCGGGCAGTTCGCCGAGATAGGCACCGAGGACCAGATCTACGAGCGCCCGTCGCACCCGTACACCCAGGCGCTGCTCTCGGCGGTGCCGGTGCCCGACCCGGCGGCCCGGGGCCAACGCAAGCAGATCATCCTGGCCGGCGACCCGCCGAGCCCCGCGAATCCGCCCAGCGGCTGCCGGTTCCGCACCCGCTGCTGGAAGGCCACGGAGAAGTGCGCCGAGGAGGTCCCGGAGCTGATCGTGCGCCCGGGGATCGATCACGAGTCCGCCTGCCACTACGCCGCGATCCGCGAGGACGTCATCGTCCAGCACTGATGCCGCCGCTTGACCACGTCGACCCACCCTGTCCGAGCGTGCCTCTAGGGTGGCTCGCATGGCGGAACCCACGGCCGGGCGGCGGCTCCTTCTCGTCCATGCACATCCCGATGACGAGACCATCGGCACCGGTATCACGATGGCGCGCTATGTCGCCCAAGGGGCGCAGGTCACGCTGGTCACCTGCACGCTGGGCGAGGAGGGCGAGATCCTGGTCCCCGAGCTCGAGCACCTCGCCGCCGACCAGGAGGACGGGCTCGGCAAGCACCGCATCGGCGAGCTCGCGGCCGCGATGGCCGAGCTCGGCGTCACCGACCACCGCTTCCTCGGCGGGCCCGGCCGATACCGCGACAGTGGCATGGCAACCGGCGAGGACGGCCGCGCCATCCCGCGCGAATACACGAGGCCCGACGCGTTCTGGCGAGCCGACCTGCGCGAGGCGGCAGACCACATGGTCGCCGTCATCCGCGAGTGTCGCCCGCAGGTGCTCGTCACCTACGACGAGTTCGGCGGTTACGGACACCCGGATCACATCCAGGCGCACCGCGTTGCCACGTATGCCACGTCGCTCGCCGCGGCGCCGTCGTACCGCACCGACCTCGGCGAGGCTTGGGACATCCCGAAGGTCTACTGGGGAGCCCTGCCGCGCAGCCTCATCGAGGAGGGCATCGCCAAGATGCGCGAGCAGGGATCGGACTTCTTCGGCGTCGAGAGCGCCGACGACCTCGCCTTCGTCGTCCCCGACGACCAGATCACGGCCGCGATCGACGGCATGCCCTTCGTCGAGCGCAAGATGGCGGCGATGCGTGCCCACGCGTCGCAGATCAGCCTCGACGGCCCGTTCTTCGCGCTCGCCGACGGGCTCGGTCTCGAGGTCTGGGGGTGGGAGCACTTCCGGCTTGTCAAGGGCGTCCCCGGTGAGCGGCATCCCGACACCGGATGGGAGACCGACCTGTTCGCGGGCCTGCCCGTCACGTAGCCGCGGGAGTAGGCGCGGGTTCGTCAGCATGCTGCATCGGCTAAGATGCCGCGGTCAGCCGTGTCGGCTGGCCCAATCCCACGATCGACCGCGTTCCCGAACGAAAGCGTGCCTCGCGTGACTGACCAACCCACTCGCCTCGGCGACGCGCGCCCCGACGAACCTCCGCGTTCCACGGTCACCACCGAGGCCGCCGACGCGCTTCCGCAGGCCGAGTCCGGCACGGTCGAGGCTCAGCCCGCCGAGTCCGGCGCGGTCGAGGCTCAGCCCGCCGAGCGCGGCGCGGTCGAGGCTCAGCCTGCCGAGTCCGGCGCGGTCGAGGTTCAGCCTGCCGAGTCCGGCGTGGTTGAGGCTGAGCGTGCCGAGTCCCGCACCATCTTCTGGCAGCGTCGGTCGACGATCATCGCCGGGTCGGTCCTCGGCGGTGCGTTGCTGTTCTACCTGGGCGCATACCTCACTGCCGGTGGAGAGCTGGCGAGCGGTGCCACGGTGCTCGGCGTCGAGGTCGGCGGGCTCTCGCCGGCACGCGCAGAGGAGAGGCTCGCAGCCGAACTGCCTGCCCTCGTCGACGTTGCGATCCCAGCCCGGGTCGGAGTGGACGAGGCGACGTACAGCATCGTGCCCGCAGATGCCGGCCTGGGCATCGACGTGGCCGCGACGGTGGATGCCGTCCCCGGCGCAAGCGCCAACCCGGTGTCGCTGGTTCGGGCATTGTTCGGCGGGGGCCCGGTCGACCCGGTTCCGGCGGTCGACCGGCCGGCGCTGGAGGCGGCGATCACGGCGATCGCGGAGCAGGCCGACACGGAGCCGGTGAACGGCTCGGTGGCCTTCGAGGCCGGTGAGGTCGTGACCAGCGCGGCCGTGCCGGGCCGCGCGGTCGATGTGGCGGCGTCCGCCGATGCCGTCGAGGAGGCCTACTTCGGGGGTGACGATGCGACCGAGCTGCCGCTGCCGGAGCTCGACCTGCCGACGACCGAGGTCGAGCCGGCCATTACCGACGACGAGGTCCAGCGCGCCGTCGCCGAGTTCGCCGAGCCGGCGATGTCCGGTCCGGTCGCAGTGGTCGCAGGCGACCAGACTGCGACGCTCGAGCCGGCGGTGATCGGCGCGGCGTTGACCATGGAGGCCGGTGCCGACGGCACGCTCACGCCGAAGCTCGACGGCGCTGCGCTCGCGGCTGGCGCCGAGGACGCGCTCGCCGAGTTCGGCCAGCAGGGCAGGGATGCCACGATCCGGATCGAGGGCGGCCGGCCCGTCGTCGTCCCCGCCCGAACGGGTCGGGGAGTGGCACCCGATGCACTGGCCGCTGCTGTCCTACCTGCGCTGTCCGCGGCAGGCGAAGCCCGTACCGCGAGCGTGGAGCTCACCGAGGTCGACCCCGAGCTCACGACCGACGCCGCCCGGCAGCTCGGTGTCAAGGAGGTCGTCGCCGAGTGGACGACGCGTTTCCCGCACGCCTCCTACCGCAACCAGAACATCGGTCTGGCTGCACGGCGCATCGACGACACGCTGCTTCTCCCTGGCGAGACGTTCAGCCTCAACGGCCTCGTCGGCGAGCGGACGGGCGCCAACGGCTTCGCGGAGGGATGGACGATCGACGGCGGCCGGCTGAAGAAGGACTTCGGCGGCGGCGTCTCCCAGCTGGCGACCACGACCTACCATGCCGCGTTCCTCGCCGGCCTGGAGGACGTCTACCACCAGCCGCACAGCATCTACTTCGACCGCTACCCGGTGGGCCAGGAAGCCACGGTGTCCTGGGGCAGCTTCGACATGTCGTTCGAGAACGACACGCCCTACGGCGTGCTCGTGGACACGCAGTTCAGCCCCAGTAGCGCGGAACGCAGCGGAACGCTGACCGTCAAGATCTGGAGCACCAGGTACTTCCGGGTCGAGACCTCGGTGTCCGGGCGGAGCAGCGTCACCGACCCGCAGACGATCTACGACACCAGCCCCGAGTGCACAGCCGAGGAGGGCTGGGAGGGCTTCAGCATCACCTCCTACCGGAAGGCCTGGACGCCGGACGGCAAGCTCGTCAAGGACGAGGCCGACCCCTGGACGTATCGGCCGAACCCGACGGTCGTCTGCGGTCCCGAGCGTGGATCGGCCGCCCCCGCACGCTAGAACCCCGCGTTGATCATGCAACTTCTGCGCGACACGCCGGAATCGGCGTGTCGCGCAGAAGTTGCATGATCAACGCGGGGAAGCCCGCCGGCGGTAGTGATAGCGGTGGTGCTCGGTGAAGCCGAGCCGTTCGTAGGCTGCCTGCGCCGCGATGTTGTGCTCCGAGACCTGGAGGTACACGTCCGTAGCTCCGTGGCCGAGTGCCCACCTCACGAGACCGGCCATCACGTGGCTGCCGAGTCCACGCCGGCGGGCCCTCGGGTCGACTTCCACGGCCGTGACGCCGAGCCATCGTCGGCTGTCGGGGGCGTCGGTCACCGCGCCGCGCGCGATCGCCATGCGCTCGCCGGCGTGGTCGACCGAGGCGAACCCGACGACGTCGGCCCGGACGAGCATCTCCCTCGCGTGCGCCGGAACGGTGCCACCGCGGTAGTGGTACGCGGCCAGCCAGGCGGCGTCGGGAACCGGTGACACGACCACCTCGGCGAAGCCGGGCCGAACCGCAGCGCCGACGGGTGCGGCGGTCGCCGTCATCACCAGCACGTCCTCGTCGGCCGGGGGCCAGCCGCGAGTGTCGAGGTGCTCGTCGAGCTCCCTGGCCAGCGGCCTAGGCACCTGGAAGGCAGGGGCGAGCCCGCGTGCGTCGTACCAGAGCGCCACCTCGTCGACCGCGTCGCGCAGTGGCACGCCCGGCCCGGACAGGGGCAGGCACGAGTTCGCCCGGCGGGTGAAGCCACCGCTGGCGCGGAGCAACCAGCCCCCGTGCTGGGCCGTCTCGAGGGCCTGCCAGCCGAGGGCGGCAGCGGCCTCGAGGGCGCGAACGTCACGCTTCGCCACCGGCCGACGAGGTACGCGCTTGGCGGCGACGACGTCGACCTGAGGCACGTCGACGACGTGACCGTCATCTCGCCGGATCCGCAGAATTCCGTCGGCCCACGCGGCAAGGTCGCCGAGCACGTCGGTGGCCACATCCTCGTCGCGCAAGTGGTAACGGACGACCACGCGGCGGCCTACGTCAGACGGTCCGATCCGGTCGATTCCGGAACCGTCGCCGGGACGCACCGGTCCGGCTGTCATCGGCGTCCTTCCACAGTGCGGTCAGCGTTCCCCGATCGCGCCACGACGGCCTAGGCTGGTTGCGCGTGCCGGAGCGGGCAAGGCAATACTAGGAAGCGGTGCCAGCTCACCCGTGCCTGGCACCGACGGGAGGACGTAGCTCGTGACTTACACCATCGCGCAGCCGTGCGTCGATCTGAAGGACCTTGCCTGCGTCGAGGAGTGCCCGGTCGACTGCATCTACGAGGGCGATCGGATGCTCTACATCCACCCCGACGAGTGTGTTGACTGCGGGGCGTGCGAGCCGGTCTGCCCGGTCGAGGCGATCTTCTACGAAGACGACGTCCCCGAGCAGTGGAAGGACTACACCCAGGCAAACGCAGAGTTCTTCGACGACCTCGGCTCGCCGGGCGGGGCGTCGAAGCTCGGCGTCATCGACAAGGACCACCCGCTGATCGCGGCGCTGCCGCCCCAGGAGACGGTCGCGCACTGACGCTCACGTCGGGCGTTCGCGCCCTACCGGACTTCCCGTGGGACCGGCTGGTCCCGTACCGGGAGCGCGCGGCGGCGCACCCGGGCGGGATCCTCGACCTCTCGGTCGGAACTCCGGTCGACCCGACGCCGGCGGTCGTCCGGGCTGCTCTGACCGCCGGCTGGAACGCCCCTGGATACCCGATGACCTACGGGACGCCGGAGCTGCGTGAGGGCGTCGTGGACTGGTTCGCACGGCGCTGGGGCATCGACGGCGTGGATCCGGACGGCGTGCTGCCCACCGTCGGGTCCAAGGAGCTTGTCGCGTGGCTACCGACGCTGCTCGGCGTCGGCCCGGGCGATGCCGTCGTCTTTCCGTCGCTGGCGTATCCGACGTACGACGTGGGGGCGCGGCTCGCCGGCGCCGAACCGGTCCCGGCCGACTCGCTCACCGCCCTCGGGCCGCGGCGGGTAGGCCTGGTGTGGCTCAACTCGCCCGCGAACCCGCACGGTCAGGTGTTGCCCGCCGATCATCTCGCCAAGGTGGTCGCCCGGGCCCGCGAGCTCGGGGCCGTCGTCGCGTCGGACGAGTGCTACCTGGAGTTCGGGTGGGAGGCCAGCCCGGTGTCGGTTCTCGACGCCGGGGTCAACGGCGGGTCTCTGGACGGTGTGCTTGCCGTGCACTCGCTGTCCAAGCGTTCGAACATGGCGGGCTACCGTGCAGGCTTCGTGGCCGGCGACGTCTCGCTGGTCCGGCGGCTGCTCGAGGTTCGCAGGCACGCGGGGATGATGGTGCCGACGCCGGTTCAGGCCGCGCTCGTCGCGGCGCTGGGTGACGACGCGCACATCGACGAGCAACGGTCGCGTTACGCCTCGCGTCGAGGGGTCCTCCGATCGTCCTTGGAAGCCGCAAGCTTCGCGATCGACCACTCCGAGGGCGGGCTCTACCTCTGGGCCAGTCGAGGGGAACCGTGCTGGGACACCGTGGCGTGGCTGGCTGCACGCGGGATCCTGGTCGCGCCTGGCGACTTCTACGGGCCGGCCGGGTCACGCCACGTCCGGGTGGCCCTGACGGTCACCGACGAGCACGTAGCGGCCGCCGCTGAGCGCCTCTCCCGTTGATCATGCAAGTTCTGCGCGACACGCCACGGCCTCCGGCCGGCGTGTCGCGCAGAACTTGCATGATCAACGGGGCTAGTCGACGTCGACGTGGATGTGGTCGAGGTGCTGGAGCGTCAGGTTGGACGTGTCGCCGGACGGGTGCGTGTACGGGCGCCAGCCGTCGCCCGAGCGCCGCGCGGTCCAGATCTGGGCGTCGTAGATGACGGTCGCGACGCCGAGGCGATCGGCGTTGGCCACCAGCCAATGAGCGACGACCCAGCCTGCCCGGATCTGTTCGGGGTCGTCGCTGGGCCGGAACATGATGTCCAGCGCACGCCCCTCGTAGTGCGCCGACCCCTCGATGTGCCCTGAATCGATGCCACCGGCCTGATAGCCGCCCACCTCGAGTCCGCCGAAGGTGCTGCCGAGCTCGTCGCGGAGGGTGCGCGCACGCATCGTCAGCCCGTCAGCTTCCTCGGTCTGGGTGTCGTACGACGCGGGCCTGAACGAGCAGCTGAATGCCGCAGGGGAGTTACCGGAGAGCGCCGACGCCAGGACGCGTGCGTCGGACTCGTGGTCTGCGTACGCGTCCGGAAACGCGCTGCGCTGCACCTCCTGGGCCGCCACGGTGATCGCCAGCTCACGATAGTCGGGGATCTTCACCAGGGCGTCGTAGAACTGGTTGGTCGCGTACACCGGGTCCTGGATCTGCTCGGGCGTGCCCCAGCCCTGCGACGGCCGCTGCTGGAACAGGCCGACCGAGTCGCGGTCGCCGCGTGAGAGGTTGTACAGGTCCGACTCCTGGTACGCCGCGGCCAGGGCGATCGTCACCGCACGAGCCGGAAGCCCGCGCTGCTCGGCGACCGCGGCGATGGTGGCCGCATGGCCGGCCTGCTCGAGGTTCACCCTGGTCGTCTGGCCGTCGACCTCGGCCGTGCACGACTCGCGCAACACCACCGGACCGACCGAGCCGTCGGTCAGCAGGACCAACGCGAGGACCCCGCCGGCGCCGACCAGGGCGAGGGCGAGGACGGCTGCCCACGCGCGTGTGAGTCGGGTCATCGTGCGCAGAGAACGACTCGTGCGTGTGCGGGCGTTCCCACGTCAGGTGTTGTGCAGCGCCGTGTTGAGGCCGCCCCAGTCACCCGAACGCACCAGGGCCTCGACGGCCCCGGTCACGCTGTTGCGCCGGAACAGCAGGCCGTCGCGACCGGAGAGCTCGCGCGCCTTGACCACCCGGTCGTCCGGCAGGCTCACCTTGGTACCTGCGGTGACATAACAGCCTGCCTCGACTACGCACCCGTCGCCGAGCGAGATGCCGATGCCGGCGTTGGCGCCCAGCAAGCACCCCCGGCCGACGGAGATGACCTCCGCGCCGCCACCGGAGAGCGTTCCCATGATCGACGAACCGCCGCCGATGTCGGAGCCGTCTCCGACGACGACCCCCGCGGAGACCCGGCCCTCGATCATGGACGATCCGAGCGTGCCGGCGTTGAAGTTGACGAAGCCCTCGTGCATGACGACTGTGCCGGGCGCGAGGTATGCGCCGAGACGCACCCGATCGGCGTCGGCGATCCGCACACCCGAGGGCACTACATAGTCGGTCATGCGCGGGAACTTGTCGACGCCGTACACCTCGACCCGACCGCGCCGGCGCAGCCGCGCCCGGGTCTGCTCGAAGTCCTCGACAGCGCAGGGCCCGTGGTTCGTCCACACGACCGTCGCCAGCAGCCCGAAGATCCCGGTCAGGTCGAGGCCGTGCGGACGGACCAGCCGGTGCGAGAGCAGGTGGAGGCGCAGGTAGGCGTCCGCGGCGTCGGTCGGGGGGTGGTCGAGCTCCACGACGGTTCCGACGACCGACTGCGACACGCGGCGGTCCGGGTCGTCGCGGGCGAGCGGCCGGAGATCGGCGTCGTCGGCGTCCGCGACGGGGCCGAGCCGCGGCGACGGATACCAGACGTCGAGCACGGTCCCGTCCGACGTGGTCGTGGCGAGGCCGATGGCCCAGGCAGACCTGAGCGGATGGTCGTCGGGCATGACCGACAGCCTAGGAGCTCGACCGTGCCCGGGGCGGAGCGGTCGCGCGTCGAGCCTGGCGCAAGCGCGGCTGGCACGTAGCCTCCCCCCATGACCTTGGCGAGATGGCAGGCGCTGTGCATGGACGCGGGCAACGCGACGCGGCAGGCCGGCTTCTGGGCTGCTGTGCTCGGCCTGAGCCCGGCTGACGGCGGCGACGGCTCGTTGCGCCTCGACGGCGCCGACGAGGACCAGCAGATCTGGGTCGACCCGGTTCCGGAGCCGAAGTCGGTCAAGCACCGCGTCCATCTCGACGTCGATGTCGGCGAGCTCGATGGTCTGGAGGAGCTCGGCGCGACCGTCGTCCGCCCGCCGGGCGAGGACCGGACCTGGTGGGTCATGGCCGACGTCGAGGGCGGCGAGTTCTGCGCGTTCCTCCGTGACGGGCGGCCCTCGCTGCCGGGCCGCCTGTACGAGATCGTCGTGGACTGTGCCGACCCGTTCTCGCAGGCCGACTGGTGGGGCGACGTCTTCGGGATCATCCGGGAGGCCGAGCCGCAGGAGCACTACGCGGCCCTCGAGGGGGGCGACAAGCTGCCCTTCGACTACCTGTGCTTCGTGCCCGTCCCCGAACCCAAGGCGGCCAAGAACCGCATCCACTGGGATGTCGTCGCACCAGACGTGCCGGCCCTCGTCGCCAGGGGGGCTCGGGTGCTGCGGGAACCGGACGACGAGATCTCCTGGCATGTGCTCGCCGATCCCGAGGGCAACGAGTTCTGCGCGTCCGCGCCCGACTGACGGTCCGAACGGCGACCCGGTTAAGGTCGGCAGCCGTGGGATTGCGACTCGACCTCGAGCTCACCGGGCCGGAGCTGACCGCCGCGGTGTGCGACATTCCGTCGGTGAGCGGAGACGAGACGGCGCTCGCCGACGCGGTCGAGGCGGCCCTTCGGGACCACCCTCACATTCGCGTCGACCGGGACGGCGACACAGTGGTCGCCCGCACCGAACTCCGCCGGGCCGAGCGCGTGGTCGTCGCCGGACATCTCGACACCGTGCCGGTGGCGGCGAACCTTCCGACACGCCGGGACGGCGACGTCCTGTGGGGCCGCGGCACTGTGGACATGAAGGGCGGGATCGCGGTGGCGCTGCGGCTTGCGGCGCACGTCGTCGCCCCGGTGCGTGACGTCACCTACGTCTTCTACGACCACGAGGAGGTCGAGGCGTCCCGGAGCGGCCTGGGCCGGGTGGCGCTCGATCATCCGGACTGGCTCGCGGCCGACTTCGCCGTGTTGATGGAGCCGACGTCGACACAGGTCGAAGGCGGCTGCAACGGGACCGTCCAGGTCGAGGTCATCGTCCGTGGCCATGCTGCGCACAGCGCGCGATGGTGGAAGGGGAGCAACGCCGTCCATGCCGCCGGGGATGTCCTCCAACGGCTCCGCTCCTACCCGCCCGCCGAGGTCGAAGTCGACGGCCTGGTGTACCGCGAGGGCATGAACGCCGTCGGCATCCACGGCGGCATCGCCGGCAACGTCATCCCCGATATGTGCGTGGTCGCGGTCAACTACCGGTTCGCGCCGAGCCGGACCGAGGCCGAGGCTGAGGCGCACCTGCGGGAGCTTTTCGACGGGTTCGAGGTGGTGACAACAGACAGCGCGCCGGGAGCCCGACCCGGCCTCGACCATCCGGCCGCGGCTGCATTCATCGCTGCGGTCGAGGCTGAGCCGATGCCGAAGTACGGCTGGACCGACGTCGCGCGCTTCTCGGCGCTCGGCATCCCGGCGGTGAACTACGGGCCTGGCGACCCCAGCCTGGCCCATGCCGACGACGAGCGCGTCGACGTGCGCGAGATCGAGCGGTGCGAGTACCGGATGAGGGCGTGGCTGTCGGGCGCGAGTTCGCCGCTGCGTGGATAGCCTGAACGCCGTGACCCCACCGGAGGGCTCGGACCGGCCGACCGAGAAACACCGCGGGCCAGTCACGCTGCGCCGTTCGCAGGTGGAGGTCAGCACGACCGACCAACGGCTGCTGGACGGACCGGGTCCGGCGGACTGGGTGCACACCGACCCCTGGCGGGTCATGCGGATCCAGTCCGAGTTCGTCGAGGGGTTCGGGTCGCTGGCGGAGCTCGGTGCCGCCATCAGCGTGTTCGGCTCGGCTCGGATCCCTCGCGACGACCCGATGTACCGGACGGCTGTGCAGCTCGGCTCCGCCCTCGTGCGCGCCGGGTACGCGGTGATCACCGGTGGCGGCCCGGGGATCATGGAAGCCGCGAACAGGGGAGCGGTGGAGGCCGGTGGGGTATCCGTCGGACTCGGCATCGAGCTTCCGTTCGAGCAGGGCCTGAACGAGTACGTCGACCTCGGCATCAACTTCCGCTACTTCTTCGCCCGCAAGACGATGTTCGTCAAGTACGCGCAGGGGTTCGTGGTCTTCCCGGGCGGGTTCGGGACGCTCGACGAGCTGTTCGAGGCGCTGACACTGGTCCAGACCGGCAAGGTCACCCAGTTCCCGGTCGTGCTGATGGGCACGGCGTACTGGCGCGGGCTGCTGCAGTGGCTCCGCGACGTCGCGGCGGCGGAGAAGAAGATCGCCACGGCCGACCTGGAGCTGATCTCGGTCACCGACGACGTCGACGAGGCGGTCGACGTGATCGTCCGCATCAGCGAGGACGCCTGAAGCATCTTCCCACTGGCAGCGGATCGGAGGACATTAGGGGGCCGGCGGGTCAATGCCGTGGATCGCCGCCGGAGGATCGACTGAGGATGGTGCGATGGTCGCCACTACTTCCCGGTTCACCGACCGACCGGCTCCTTGCGGAGAGGTCCACGACGGTGAGGTCCAGGAGACCGAGGACGCACAGGGGCTGACGACCGAGGAGAGGCGGTACAGCTGCGGCTGTCAGTGGCTGCGCCAGGAATACCACGACGGCAGCGTCTACCACCGGATCGTTGATCACCACGGGAAGGTTCTGGAGGACCAGATCATCGGCGAGCACGGCGCTTGAGCAGACCGATGACGGCGTCCCACGACATCGTGGTGGTCGGCGGGGGCGGGGCCGGCCTCAGAGCGGCAATTGCGGTGGCCGAGACCAACCCACAGCTCGACGTGGCGGTCGTGTCGAAGGTCTACCCGATGCGCAGCCACACCGTGTCTGCGGAGGGCGGGGCAGCCGGTGTCATCGCGCCGGACGACAGCTTGGACGAGCATGCGTACGACACCGTGTCCGGCGGCGACTGGCTCTGCGACCAGGATGCCGTCGAGGCCTTCGTCCGGGAGGCGCAGGGCGAGCTGCTGCAGCTCGAGCACTGGGGCTGCCCGTGGAGCCGGCAGCCGGACGGACGCATAGCGGTCCGGGCATTCGGCGGGATGAAGAAGATGCGCACCTGGTTCGCCGCCGACAAGACCGGCTTCCACATGCTGCACACGCTGTTCCAGACCTCCCTGAAGTACGGCAGCGTCACCCGTTACGACGAGTGGTTCGTGACCCGGTTGCTCGTCGGTGACGGGAGAGTCCAAGGCGTCGTCGCGTTCGACCTGATGTCGGGCCGGATCGAGGCAGTCACGGCCAAGGCGGTGATCCTGTGCACGGGCGGGTGCGGCCGCGTCTTCCCGTTCACGACCAACGCCAACATCAAGAACGGTGACGGGATGGCGCTTGCCTTCCGCGCGGGAGCACCGCTGAAGGACATGGAGTTCGTCCAGTACCACCCCACCGGCCTGCCGTTCACCGGCATCCTGATCACGGAGGCGGCGCGGGCCGAGGGTGGCTGGCTGGTCAACAAGGATGGCTACCGCTACTTGCAGGACTACGACCTCGGCACACCCGAGCCGAGGCCCGTGATGCGCAGTATGGAGCTCGGCCCGCGCGACCGGCTCTCGCAGGCGTTCGTCCACGAGGTGGAGAAGGGCCGCACCGTGGACACGCCGTACGGGCCGGTCGTGCACCTCGACCTGCGCCATCTCGGCGCAGAGCTGATCGACGCGAAGCTGCCGTTCGTGCGGGAGCTGTGTCTCAAGTACGAGAACATCGACCCCGTGCACGAGATGGTCCCGGTTCGGCCGGTCGTGCACTACGCGATGGGCGGGATCCACACCGACACGAACGGCGCCACCTCGCTCGACGGCCTCTATGCGGCAGGTGAGGTCGCGTGCGTCAGCATCAACGGGGCCAACCGGCTGGGTTCGAACTCACTGCCCGAGCTGCTTGTCTTCGGCGCTCGTGCCGGCCTTGCGGCCGCCGAGTACGCGTCGACTGCGCCCGAACCCGACCAGGCCATGAACGCCCAGGCCGACGACGAGCGGCACCGGCTGGAACACGACCTGTTCGAACGGCCGGAGGGCGGAGAACGGCTTGCCGACCTCCGGCAGGAGATGCACGCCACGATGGAGCAGGCCGCCGGGATCTACCGGAACGGAGACGACCTGAGCAAAGCCGCCAGCACCCTGGCGGAGATCCGGGAGAGGCTCGGCTCGGCAGTCGTCGAGGACCACAGCCGGACGTTCAACACCGAGCGGACCGCAGTGCTCGAGCTGTCGTTCATGCTCGACGTGGCGGAGAGCATCGTCGCGTGCGCATTGCGGAGGGAGGAGTCCCGCGGTGCACACCAGCGCACCGACTTCCCGGCTCGCGACGACGAACGGTTCCTCGCGCACTCGGTGGTGCATCGAGACGCCGACGGGACCTGTCGGGTCGAGTACCTGCCGGTGACGATCACTCGCTGGCCACCGGGGGAGCGCGTCTACGGGAGGTAGCCGATGACGGATCGCATCACGTTGCAGGTGGAGCGATACCGGCCCGACGAGGAGACCGAGCCGACCTGGCAGTCCTACGAGGTCCCATTGCGCGAGGACTGGTCGGTGCTGGACGGCCTGAACTACGTCAAGGATCATCTCGACGGCACGCTGTCCTACCGCTGGTCGTGCCGGATGGGTATCTGCGGCAGCTGCGGCATGACGGTCGACGGAGACCCCACGCTGACCTGCGCCGAGCTCTTGACCGACCACTCGCCCGGCCCGGTGCAGGTCGGGCCGTTGCGCAACTTTCCCGTGATCCGCGATCTCGTGGTCGACGTCAGCGACTTCATGCGCAAGCTGGTGCGGGTCAAGCCCTGGATCGTCCGGGATGACGACCTGCCGGTGAGCGAGGGCGAGTACCTCCAGACGCCGGCTCAGATGGACGAGTACCAGCAGTACAGCATGTGCATCAACTGCATGATCTGCTACGCGGCATGCCCGGTCTACGGGCTCGACGAGCAGTTCGTCGGGCCGGCGGCGATCGCGCTGGCGCAGCGCTACAACCTGGATTCGCGTGACCAGGGAGCTCGCGATCGGCTCGACGTTCTCATCCATCCCGACGGGGTGTGGGGATGCACGTTCGTCGGCGAGTGCACCCGGGCCTGCCCGAAGGACGTCGACCCCGCCGGGGCCATCCAGCGCTACAAGCTGACCGCGGCGACGGAGTCGCTGAAGGCGTTCCTCTTGCCGAGGGGGGCGCGATGACGCAGGACATCGACTACCGGCCCCGTCCGTACCGCCGGCAGGTTTCTCTGTTCTGGTGGTTGGAGCGCCGGTCGTATCTGCTCTTCATCCTGCGCGAGTTGAGCAGCCTCTTCGTCGCGTGGTTCGCCGTCTTCCTGCTGCTGCTGGTACGCGCCGTGAGCCAAGGACCCGAGGACTATGCGGGGTTCCTCGACTGGGCGGCCACGCCGTGGGTTCTGGTGATCAACGTGATCGCCCTGGTGTTCGTGCTGCTCCACGCCGTGACCTGGTTCGACCTGACGTCGCGGGCGACGGTCGTGCGGCGTCGTGGGCGGCGGCTACCCCGCTGGCAGATTGCCCTGGGCGGCTATGTGGCGTGGGCACTCGTCTCGGTGGTCGCGGCCTGGATCCTGGTGGGGGCGTAGGTGCGCGCGCGTTCTGCTGAGCCAATCGTTTGGCTCCTCTTCAGCGCCGGTGGCGTCCTTGCCGCGCTCTTCGTGCCGATCCTGCTGTTCCTGTTCGGCCTCGCGTTCCCCCTGGAGTGGGTCTCACCGCCGGAGTACGGCCGCCTGCTCGACGTGCTCGGCCATCCGGTCGTGCGCATCGGCTTGTGGGCACTCGTCTTCCTCGCGCTGTTCCACTGGGCGCACCGGTTCCGCTATACGCTCTACGACGGACTGCAGCTCAGGCACCTGAACGTGCTCATCGCCGTGCTCTGCTACGGATCGGCGGTCGTCGGGTCCGCCGTCGCGATCTATCTGTTCTGGCAGATCCCCTGACGTCGTGGGCCTTCGGGACCCGATGGCCTCGACTCTAGGCCGCCCTGCCGTACGATTCCCGCCGTGGCCTACGACGAGGAGCTCGCGGACCGCATACGCGAACTGGTCGTCAGCGCATCCGATCTGACCGAGAAGAGGATGTTCGGCGGGCTCGCATTTCTCATTGGCGGCAACATGGCCGTGGCAGCAAGCGGCCAAGGTGGAGTCTTGGTTCGCGTAGACCCAGCGCAGTCAGACACCCTCGTCGCGACGACGAACGCTCGGCTCATGGAAATGGGCGGGCGGCCGATGCAGGGATGGCTACGAGTCGACCCGGAAGACCTTCGCACCGAACGCCAGCTCGCCACATGGGTCGAACTCGGCACGACGTACGCCCGCTCGCTTCCGGCGAAGCGATAGATCGGCAGCAGCGCATTGGCACCTGCCCGGCCCGGCTGCTACTCGGCGAAACGTCTCGTATGTCACATCAGGCCGCGGCGGGGAGCCGTGGGCGGGCGGGTGCCGAGGATCGAGGCGACCATGTCGAGCACCTGCCTGGTCGCCGCGACGTCGTGGGCCCGGAACACCCGGGCGCCCAGCCAGGCCGACACGGCGGTGGCCGCAAGCGTGCCGGGCAGGCGGTCGTCGACGGCCAGGCCGAGGGTCTCGCCGACGGAGTCTTTGCGGGACAGGCTCACCAGGACCGGCCACCCCGCGGCGACTAGCTCGTCGAGACGCCTGGTGAGCTCCAGCGAGTGCCGGGTGTTCTTGCCGAAGTCGTGGGTGGGGTCGATCAGGATCCCGTCCCGGCGAACTCCCGCGGCTGAAGCCCGCTCGGCCAGAGCCGTCGTCTGGGCGATCACGTCGCCGACGACGTCGTCGTAGGCGACCCGGTGCGGGTTGGTGCGCGGTTCCTGGCCGCCGGTATGGCTGCAGACGAGGCCGGCGCCCCACCGCGCCGCCACCGTGGCCACGTCAGGGTCCGCGGCGGCCCAGGTGTCGTTGACCAGATCCGCGCCCGCTTCGCACCCGGCATCGGCGACTCGTGCACGGTACGTGTCGACGCTGATGACGAGCGCCGGGTGCCGCCTTCGCACGGCGGCGACGAGGCCGGCCGTACGGTCGATCTCCTCGTCCTCGCTCACCGGTGGTCCGTGACCGGCCATGACGCCACCGATGTCGACGATGTCGGCACCTTCGGCGACGACCTCGTCGACCCGGGCGAGCGCGGCATCGAAGGTGAAGGTCGCGCCGTAGTCGTAGAACGAGTCCGGGGTCCGGTTGACGATCGCCATGACGGCGAACTCGCCGGGTCCGAAGACGCGGCTCCCGAGACGAAGCGGCACGCGACCCTCCGAAGGCGACGACGAGCCATAGCGTGACACGATCGGCGGACCAGCACCGCAGGGAGGTTGCCGTGATCCTCGTGTTCGTCGTGGTGGCGGTGGTCGTCGTGTTCGCCGTGGCGGCGACCGCCGTCGGGCGCGGCGGTGGCCTGGAGGCGGCGGAGCCTGACCTCGTCTGGCCGTGGCTACCGGCGCAGCGGGTCTTCGCCGAGGACATCGACTCGCTGCGCTTCGCGGTCGGTTTCCGCGGGTACCGGATGGACCAGGTCGACGAGGTGCTGACCCGGCTGGGCAACGAGATCGCGGTCCGCGACGAGCGCATCGCCGAGCTGGAACAGCTCGTGGCCGAGCAACCACCTTCGCAGAGCAGCCCGCCCCGATGACGGCCCATGTCCGCGTGGCGCGGGTCGTTGCGGCGCCGGCGGACCTGGTGTGGGCGGTCCTCACCGACTGGGAACGACAGGGGGACTGGATTCCGGCGACCCGGGTTCACGCGACGAACGCGGATGCGGTCGGCGGGCGGATCGAGGCCTGGACCGGTCTCGGGCCGGTCGGCTTCCTCGACACGATGGAGATCACGTTGTGGGATCCGCCTCGGCGTTGTGAGGTGCTCCACACCGGGCGACTGGTCAACGGACCCGGTGCGTTCGACGTCCAGCTGCTCGGCGCGGGGTGCCGCGTGGTCTGGGAGGAACACGTCGATCTGCCGTTCGGGGTGGCTGGCCGGGTCGGTTGGCTGGTCGTGCGGCCGTTCGCCCGGGCCGGCCTCGCGGCCGCCCTCCGCCGCCTCGACTCGGTCGTGGTCAGCTGGCCCGACGGGCGAAGCAGTCGGCGAGGTGGTCGTCGACGACGCCCGCGGCCTGCATGGTCGCGTAGGCAGTGGTCGGGCCGACGAAGACGAAACCACTGCGCTTGAGGGCCTTCGCGAGTGCGACGGACTCGGGTGTGGTCGCCGGCAAATCGGCGAGCGTCGACGGAGCGGGCCGGGCGGGGGGTTCGTGCGCCCACACCAGCCGGTCGAGCGCGCCGTCGCCGTCGGTCGCGTGCAGCCGGACGAGAGCGCGCGCGTTGGTGACGGCCGCGGTGACCTTGGCCCGGTTGCGGACGATGCCGGAGTCGGCCAACAGGCGGGCGACGTCAGCGTCGTCGTAACGCGCGACCGTGTCCGGATCGAAGCCGGCGAAGGCGCGGCGGAAGCCGTCGCGCTTCCGCAGGATCGTCAGCCACGACAGCCCCGACTGGAACGCCTCGAGCGTGAGCCGCTCGTACAGGCCGATGTCGTCATGGACCGGCCGGCCCCACTCCTCGTCGTGGTAGGAGAGATAATCCGGCGACCCCAGGGCCCACGGGCAGCGGAGCCGGCCGTCGGGCCCTGCGACGGTGCTGCTCATCGCGCGCGGAACTCGGCTGGCTGCTTCGCGAGGAACGCCGCCACGGCGCCCCGGTGGTCTTCCGTTCCGCCGGTGAACCGCATCAGCTCGGCCTCCTCGGCCAGCGACTCGGCCAGCTCATGGGTGGCCGAGAAGGCCAGCGCCCGTCGGATCGCCCCGTAGGCCAGCGTCGGGCCCGCGGCGAACTCGCGGGCCAGCTCGCCGGCCCGGTTCACCACGGTGTCCGCGGAAACGACCTCTGTGGCGAGGCCCAGGTCCAGCGCTTCGTCGGCTGAGACCGTCCGGGGCATCAGCAGGAGCTCCCTGGCCCGCGCCCACCCCACCAGCCGGGGCAGCGTCCAGGACGACCCGGAGTCGCAGGAGAGGCCGATGGCGGCGAACGCGAGGTTGAAACCGGCCGTGTCGGCCACGATCCGCAGGTCACAGGCGAATGCGAAGGCGGCCCCGGCCCCAGCTGCTACGCCGTTGACCGCGGCGATCACCGGTTTGCGCATCGTCGCGAGCGCGGCCGCGATCGGGTTGTAGTGCTGCTGAACCGTCGCGCCGAGGTCGCCGTCGCCGCCGGCCAGCGCGTCGGCGTGCTCCTTGAGGTCTTGGCCGACGCAGAACGCCCGACCCGCCCCTGTGAGCACGACGGCGCGGACGCCGGGATCGTCGGCGGCGTTCACCACGTGATCGCGCAGGGCGACCTTGGTCGCGGTGTCGAGGCTGTTCATCGCCTCGGGCCGGTTGAGGGTGATGGTGGCGACGCCTGCGTCGGCGGCGTACAGAACCGGGGAAGTCACCGGGCGGCTCCGTTCGGGCGAGAGACTGAGGACAGGCAATGGTTCACGAAACGGGCGCTGGCTGGGAGCAGGAGTGCCGCCTGGTCGTCGAAGAAGGCGGCCGCATCGTCGCCAGGCCAATGTTCCGGCAGCAACGCCCGAGGCAGGCCCGGGTCGGTGAACAGGAACTTTCGCCACTCGTGGACGAGCTGACTGCGGACAGCGAAGGCTTCTTCGTCGGACGGCGCCGACGGCACGGCGTCGACCAGGCCGCGGGCGTCGGCGAGCCACCGCTCGTAGGCGCGGCCCACGGCCTCGAGATCCCAGGCCCGCCGGACCAGGTCCGCATCGTCGGACTCGTGCGCCGCCGCGAACCGCTCGGCGTGGACGTGTTCGGCGTCGAGTAGCGCGTCCAGCTCGGGAGAGGGACGCGCCGCGACCCACGCGCCATCGCCCACCGGGGCGTACCCAAGGAAGGCCAGGCCGCTGCGCAGCCGGTCGCGGGCGGCGCGGTCGACCGGCCGCTCCGGGATCAGCAGGTGCCACCGGCCGTCCCAGCCGTCGGTTGCCCGGGTGCGGTAGATGCGGGCGCCGGCATCCTCGAGCCTCCGCTCAGCACGCGCGGTCAGCGCATAGCCCGGCGACCCGTCGATCCGGCCGGGTTGGAGCCACCCCTGCTTGACCATGCGCGAGACGGCCGTGCGGACGGCCGGCGGCGCGATCCCGAGCGGCGCGAGCATCGCGACCAGGGAGGCGATCCGGGCTCGTCCGCCACGGGACCGGAGATGGTCACCGTAGAGGTCGAAGAGCGCGGATCTGGCGTTCACAACACGCCATCCTGCCCGGTCGCACCGATCTCGGCGCAGAGCGCCCCTGGCAGGCGTGCCCTCCCACCAGCACCGGCCATGCGGGATAATGGCCACCATCGTGTTGCACGCGGGGTCGTCTCCTGGCGATCCAGGGGGCTCGTGTGCGCGCCTGGATAGGAAAGGGGTGCGCGGATGGCGGCGATGAAGCCGCGGACAGGCGACGGGCCGCTCGAGGTCACCAAGGAGGGGCGCGGCATCGTCATGCGCGTCCCACTCGAGGGTGGGGGGCGCCTGGTCGTCGAGCTCTCGGCCGACGAGGCCAACGCGCTCGGAGATGCGCTGAAAGGTGCCGCCGGCTGACGACGCTGGCGGACTGACCCGGTTCGGCCCCGGCTGGCGCAGGACTCGCGCCGGGCCGGGGCCGCGCCGCGCACTGGCCGACGAGGAGGCGCCCTTGACGTCCAACACCGCGACCGACATCGTGACCGACCGGCGCCCGTTGACGGAGATCCCGGCCGGCCTGCTCGCGCTGCCCGTCTGGCCGGGTGACTACGACAGCGGGCCGTGGATCAACGCGGGGTTGGGTCCAGGCGGATGATCACCGACTTCGAGGCGGGCGTGCCGCTGATGTCGGCAGTGTGATCGAGCGGGACGAGCACGTTCGCCTCGGGGAAGTAGGCCGCAGCGCACCCGCGGGCCGACGGGTAGGCGATCACGCGGAAGCCTTCGGCCCGCCGTTCGCCGTCTGACCATTCGCTGACCAGGTCGACCGTCGCGCCGTCTGCGACGCCGAGGTCCCGTAGATCGTCCGGGTTGACGAACACGACCCGACGTCCCCCGTGGACGCCGCGGTAGCGGTCGTCCATGCCGTAGATCGTGGTGTTGAACTGGTCGTGTGAGCGGACGGTCTGCAGCAACAGGCGTCCCGGTGGAACCCGGAGCACCGACAGCGGGTTGATGCTGAACTGGGCCTTCCCGGTCGCCGTCGGGAAGCGACGCTCGTCCCGCGGTGGGTGCGGCAGAACGAACCCGCCCGGTCGCCCGACCCTCGCCTCGAAGTCGTCGAAGCCGGGCACGACCCGGGCGATCCGATCCCGTACCGCGGCGTAGTCCGACGCCATCGCCTCCCACGGCGTGGGGTCGTCCTCTCCGAGCACCCGGCGGGCCAGCCCGCACACGATCGCCACTTCGCTGCGGAGGGACGGTGCTGCCGGGGGCAACGCGCCACGAGAAGCATGCACGATGCTCATCGAGTCCTCGACGGTGACGAACTGCTCGCTCCCGGCCTGCACGTCGACCTCGGTCCGGCCCAGGCAGGGCAAGATCAGCGATCTCCGTCCGGCAAGCGCGTGGGAACGGTTGAGCTTCGTCGAGACGTGGACGGTCAGCGGCACGCTCCGCAGGGCCGCGCCGCTGACCGCGCTGTCCGGCGTCGCGGCCGCGAAATTGCCGCCCATGGCCATGAAGACCCGTACCGTGCCGTCGCGCATCGCCCGGATCGCGCCGACGGTGTCATAGCCGGGCGCGCGCGGCGGCGAGAACGCGAACTCAGAGCCCAATGCGTCGAGGAAGGACGCAGGCGCGTTCTCCCAGATCCCCATGGTGCGGTCGCCCTGCACATTGCTGTGGCCGCGGACCGGACAGACCCCCGCGCCGGGCCGGCCGATGTTGCCGCGGAGCAGGAGGAAGTTCACGATCTCGCGGATCGTCGGCACGGCGTGCTTGTGCTGCGTCAACCCCATCGCCCAGCACACGATGACGCTCTTCGCCCGGCGGACCTCGTCGACGAACGCCTCGATCTGCGCCCGCGTGAGCCCGGTGGCGTCGCGGACGTCGGCCCAGTCGAGTGCCGCCCAGCCGGCCGCCGCCTCGGCGAAGCCCGTCGTGTGCGTTGCGATGAACTCGTGGTCGACCACGTCGGCCTCGACCAGCAGCCGGTTCACGGCCTGGAACAGCGCGAGGTCGCCGGCGACCCGGATCTGGAGGAACAGGTCGGCGAGCGGTGTTCCGCGGCCGACGAGGCCACGGATCCGCTGCGGGTTCTTGAACGCGATCAGGCCGGCCTCGGGAAGCGGGTTGACGGCGACCATCCGGGCACCGCGGCGCTTCGCCTGTTCGAGCGCTGTGAGCATGCGCGGGTGGTTCGTGCCGGGGTTCTGCCCGACGATCACGATGAGCTCGGCGTGGTCGGTGATGTCGGTCAGCGACACGCTGCCCTTGCCGACACCGAGGGTCTCCGACAGGGCGGCGCCGGACGACTCGTGGCACATGTTGGAGCAGTCCGGCAGGTTGTTCGTGCCGAGCTTGCGTGCGAACAGCTGGTAGAGGAAGGCGGCCTCGTTGCTCGTCCGGCCGGAGGTGTAGAAGACCGCCCGGTCCGGCGAGTCCGCTGCCGCGAGCTCGTCGGCGACGATCCCGAAGGCGTCGTCCCAGGAAACCGGCCGGTAGTGGCTGTCACCTGCCTCGCGCAGCATCGGCTCGGTGAGGCGCCCTTGCTGGCCGAGCCAATGGTCGGATCGGCTTGCCAGCTCGCTGACCGGGTGCGCCCGGAAGAACTCGGCTCCGACGCGACGCACGGTCGACTCCTCGGCGACGGCTTTGGCGCCGTTCTCACAGAACTCGGCCAGGTGCGGCTTGTCCGACTCCGGCCACGCGCAGCCGGGACAGTCGAAGCCACGTTGCTGGTTGACCAGCCGCAGCGTCTTGACGCCTCGCACGACGCCCGCCTGTCGGAGCACCGGCGCCAGGCCGTGCCGGACCCCTGCCAGGCCCGCGGCGCTGCGGTCCGGCCGCCCGACGTGCAGGTTCTCGTCGCCGACGTCCTCGACCGGTGGCTTCGCCGTCATGACACGACCGTACGACTGCTCGCGCCGATCGGCCCGGCCCGGTGCGCGCTCAATGCGCGATCGCGACCTTCAACACGACCAGGACAAGACCCAGTGCGAGGTTGATCAGCACGGATACGACGGTCACGCGCACCGGTGCCCCTGCCTGGCGGGTCGCCGCCACGGCCCAGGCGACCTGCCCGCAGAGCGCTGTGGCGAACGCCCACCAGGCCGCCGCGGACGGAGTACGCTCCGAGTGCGCCGGCCACGAGCGCGGCCGCCGCCGGAGGCAAGGCGGCAAGTACGATAGGGATCTCGTCCTCTGCGGCGTGCGTCAGGGTGGACCACGTGAGCCGACCGCCGGCCACGTACTCGCCCACGGTCCGCGTGTAGACGTGCACGAGCCAGAACACCAGGCCGGTGCCGAGCAGCAGTGCCGCGAGCTCGCCGGGCGGCACGGCCACCTGGAGCGGGCTCTGGGCGACGACGACGGACGCCGCCAGCAGCGATCCGTAGACCGCGCCGGCGCTGTCGAGGCGCTCGTACCACCTCTCGCCGGTTGTCTCGATCACGAGCCGTGGTCCGCGGGCCGCTCCATCCACCACTCGGTGTAGTCCGCACAGCGGCCGTCGTCGTCGAACCGGACCACCCACAGGTTCGAGTAGCGCTCCGCGTTCGTGTAGTCGACGCTCCCGGTGACGATCGCGCGGTTCTCGTGCACGATCAACGGTTCGAATTGTGCCTGCCACGAGCCGGGCTCGTCCTTGTGCTCGATCCAGTCGGCAACGATCGCAGCCCGACCGGTGATCGGCTCGCGGTACGGCCGGTGGCGGTACGTAGCGTCCGGTGTGAACAGCGCCTCGATGTCGGTCGCGTCGTTGCTCTTCCAGGCCGACAGGTAGGCGTCGACCCACCCTCGGACGTGCTCGGTGTCGATCCTCGCCGCCATCTCCGCTCCTTTGTCCGACTGTGCGCCCCGGTCTACCACGCAACGCTCGTTTCGAGTCAGACTGGATCCGTGCAGGAGGGGTTTTCGTGGGTCGGGTGACGACGCGCCGGCCGGTGCTGCGCGTGCGCGACGGCCGAGCGGTGCAGCGGCCGGACACCCTGGCCGTCGAGGAGCCGCTGCAGATCAGGGTCGGCGAGGCCGGTCTGACGACGACCATGCGAACGCCGGGCGACGATTTCGACCTGGTCGCCGGCTGGCTGGTCTCGGAGGGTGCGGTCGCGGCGGCGGCCGACATCGTGGCCATGCGCATGTGCGCCGACGAGCTCAATACGGTCGAGGTCACCCTCGCCTCCGGCGTCGAACCACCGCGTCCGCGAGCCTTCGCGACGACGAGCGCCTGCGGCGTGTGCGGTTCCGACAGCGTCGCCGAGGTTCGCTCCAGCCTGCGGTGGCGTGTCGGAGACGACCCGGTGGCGGTAGCCACCGCCGTGGTCGCCGATCTGCCGGACCGGCTGCGCGCCGAACAGCGTGCCTTCGACAGCACGGGCGGGCTTCACGCCGCCGGCCTGTTCACTGCGTCGGGTGAGCCGGTGTGCGTCCGTGAGGACGTCGGGCGTCACAACGCTGTGGACAAGGTCGTCGGTGCGGCCCTGCGCAAGGACAACCTGCCGCTGACCGGTCACATCCTTCAGGTCTCGGGCCGGGCGTCGTTCGAGCTGGTCCAGAAGGCTGCGATGGCGGGGATTCCGGTGCTCTCCGCGATCTCGGCGCCGTCGAGCCTCGCTGTCGACCTGGCGGACGAGTGTGGTGTCACCCTGCTGGGCTTCGTCCGTGGCGGCGGCATGAACGTCTACGCGGGCGCGGCCAGGGTCGAGCGGTAGACCTCGACGGTGCGGGCGGCGATGGCGTCCCAGGCGAAGTCCGCGACCGCTCGCTCGCGTCCGGCTCTGCCCATCGCGGCGGCACGCGCCGGGTCGGCCGCGAGCGCGTCGAGGGCCGCGGCCAGCCCGGCCTCGAACGCGGCGGTGTCGCGCGGGTCGTACGGCACGAGCAGTCCGGTCACCCCGTCGTCGACGACCTCTGGGATGCCACCCACGGCGCTGGCGACGACGGCTGACGAGCAGGCCATCGCCTCCAGGTTGACGATCCCCAGCGGCTCGTAGACGGACGGACAGCAGAAGACGGTCGCGTGGCTGAGCACCTGGCGGACGTCCTCCCGGGGCAGCATCTCGCTGACGAGCACGACGCCGGTGCGTGCGGCTCGCAACCGTGCGACCAGCTCGTCCGTCTCCCTGGCCAGCTCGGGGGTGTCTGCGGCACCTGCGAGCAGCACGAGCTGGATCGCCGGGTCGATCTGCAGGGCGGCCCGCAGGAGATGCGGCACACCCTTCTGCCGGGTGATCCTCCCGACGAACGCCAGCGACGGCCTGCTCCGGTCGATGCCGAGCCGATCGAGCACGTCGGTCTCTTCGACCGGCCGGTAGAAGTCGGTGTCGATCCCGTTGTGCACGACGTGGACGCGATCTTCGGGGAGCGCCGGGTAGCACGACAGGATGTCGGCGCGCATCCCGCGGCTGACCGCGATCACAGCCGCCGCAGACTCGTACGCCGTCTTCTCCACCCAGGACGAGAGCCGGTAGCCGCCGCCGAGCTGCTCCGCCTTCCATGGTCGCAGCGGCTCCAGTGAGTGCGCCGTGACGACGTGCGGCGCGCCGTACAGCAGCGACGCCACGTGGCCGGCGAAGTTGGCGTACCAGGTGTGCGAGTGCACGACGTCCGCATCACCGAGAGCCGCGGCCATCGCCAGATCCGCGCTCATGACCTGCAGCGCCGGGTTGGCACCGGTCATCCGGCGGTCGTCCTCGGAGTACGTCGCGGCACCGTCCCGTGGATCGCCGATGGCGTGCACATCGACGGTTATGCTCGCCGGCATTCGTCGCAACTCACGCACGAGGAAGTCGACGTGGACGCCGGCCCCGCCGTAGACATACGGCGGGAACTCCCTGGTCAGTACCGCGACCCGCATGTCCGGCGAGCCTACGACGCGGGGACCCAGAACCGGAGCTTCCCGTCGCGCTCGTCCTCGAACTCCCCGCCGCCGTTCTCGATCACCCTGCGGGACGCGATGTTGTCGGTGTCGCACGTGACCAGCACCGGGTCGATGCCGAGCGCGCGGCACCACGGCAGGGCCGTGCGCAACATCGCCGTGGCGTGGCCCTGCCGGCGGGCCGACGGACGGACGTCGTATCCGATGTGCCCGCCGTAGTCGTGCAGCCACGGAGTGAGGCGGTGCCGGATGGAGAGCCGGCCGAGGAACTCGGCGCCGTCGACGTACCAGAGGTAGGTAGCGGGCACCCAGCCTGGGGGACGGGGCGTGCCCTCCTCGGCCTGGGCCCGCTGGGCCCTGACGTACGCCCCGAACTCCACCGGATCGATCAGCCGGTCGAGGTCGAGGTCCTCGGCCCAGCGCGGCTCGTACTCGGGTTCCGCGACAGCGGCCAGCCACGAACGGTGGACGTGGGCCGACGGCGTGATGAGCTCAGGCACGGGCCTCATCCTCACCCGCGGCGGCGAGCACGGGCACGGTTTCGGGGGCCTGGTTTCGAGGTCCGGGCCTACTAGTGTTCGGATCATGGCGACGGGACTGCACGTCCTCGGGATCGTCCTCGCAGGTGGAGAGGGCAAGCGGCTCATGCCGCTCACCGCCGACCGGGCCAAGCCGGCCGTCCCGTTCGGCGGGAGCTACCGGCTGGTCGACTTCGTCCTGTCGAACCTCGTCAACGGGGGTATCGACCGGATCTGTGTGCTGACCCAGTACAAGTCCCACTCTCTCGACCGGCACATCTCGGTGACCTGGCGGATGAGTACGATCCTCGGCCAGTACGTCACTCCGGTTCCGGCGCAGCAGCGGCTCGGTCCACGGTGGTATCAGGGCAGCGCCGACGCCATCTACCAGTCGCTGAACCTGGTCTACGACGAGACCCCTGACCATGTGGTGGTCTTCGGAGCCGACCACGTCTACCGGATGGACCCGCGGCAGATGCTCGACGAACACGTCCGGACCGGCGCCGGCGTGACGGTCGCAGGCATCCGGGTGCCCCGCGACGGGGCGAGCGCATTCGGCATCATCCAGACCTCGGACGGGCTGCGGATCGACGCCTTCCTGGAGAAGCCGGCGATGCCGCCCGGTCTGCCCGACGACCCCGATCGCTGCTACGCGTCGATGGGCAACTACGTCTTCACCACCGAGGTCCTGCTCGAGGCGCTGCGGGTCGACGCGGGCGACGAGGGGTCGGTCCACGACATGGGCGGGAACATCATCCCGATGCTCGCCGCCCGTGGTGCGGCGCACGTCTACGACTTCGATGACAACCAGGTGCCCGGCACGACGGCCCGCGACCACGGCTACTGGCGCGACGTGGGGACCCTCGACGCTTACCACGAGGCACACATGGACCTCGTCGCGATCGACCCGGTGTTCAGCCTCTACAACCGGGACTGGCCGATCCTCACCAGCCATCCCCAACTACCCGGAGCCAAGATCGTCCAGGGCGGGCTGGCCCGGGAGTCGATCCTGAACCCCGGCTGCATCATCGCCGGCGCCGTCGTCGACCATGTCGTGCTCTCGCCCGGCGTGGAGATCCGCGAGGGCGCCGAGGTCACGCGCGCCGTGCTCCTGCACGGGGCCCGGGTCGCGGCGGCCGCCGTGGTCCGCGACGCGATCCTGGACAAGAACGTCGTCGTCCGCGAGGGCGCATCGTTGGGGGTCGACAAGGATGCGGACCGCAAGCGCGGCTACACCGTGAGCGCCAACGGGATCACTGTGGTCGGCAAGGGCGTCAGCGTGGAGGTCTGAGCGCAGACGGTCAGCGCGCACGCTCACCGGCGAGCCAGGCGCGGCCGACCTTCTCCTCGATACGGGCCGCCTGCACGAGCGCGTCGTGCACCGCCTTCTCTATCCTGCCGCCCACCAGGGGAACGGACGCCTTGATCTTGCCGTCGACCGTGGCGGCGCTGCCATTGCCGGACCGGACGAGGGTCATGCCCCCGGTCAGGGTGACGGGGGCGCCGGCCATGTCGATCCGGATCGACCCGGTGCGGGAACCGTCTGGTGCCGCCGCCTCCCAGACATCGACCTGGTCCACGTCGATCGTGTCGCCGACGAAGCGGCGCACGAAGTCGGGCACCTCCGGTGGCAACACTCGCAGCAGGCGCACCGTCACCCGGTCGCCGTCACGGGTCACCGATGCCTCGTGGCGAAAGGCGCCGGTCGCCTCCGCCTTCCGGGCGAGGAACGCCTCGTCGGTGAGCATGGCGAAAACGGTGGTCGGGTCGGCGTCGTAGTGGAGCTCGGTACGCAGGTCCATGGCGCACATCCTGGCCCACGTCCCGGTCGCCATCGACCGCGAGTGCCGGTATCCGCCCAGGCGCGTCGTCCCGGCCGGGGGAACGCGGGCCAGCGGGGCAGACGTCCCCGGCCGCCCCCGAGACCGCCCCGGTGCAGCCGTTCCGAAGCGGGCTGTTGATTCCAGCCGGTCTCCCCATGCGACCACCTATGGTTGCTGGGTGACCACGCGCGTACAGCCGCCGTCTGCGCGGTTCGGTGAGGACGGCGCCCGGCTGACGTACGGCAGCTACCTGCGGCTCGACGCCCTGCTCGACCAGCAGCGGCTGGCTACCGACGCCCATGACGAGCTGCTGTTCATCACGATCCACCAGGTCTACGAGCTGTGGTTCAAGCAGCTCCTGTTCGAGCTGGAGTCGGCCCGTGACGCCATGACCGCCGGTGAGCTGTGGTGGGCCCGGCACCTGCTGGTCCGCGTGCACGAGATCGAGCGGATCATCGTGGAGCAGATCGGCGTGCTCGAGACGATGACGCCGCAGGATTTCCTCGAGTTCCGCGAGCGTCTCGCGCCCGCCAGCGGGTTCCAGTCGGTGCAGTTCCGCGAGTTGGAGTTCCTGTCCGGCGCCAAGGATCCGCGTTTCGTGGAGCGGTTTCGCGGTGTCACCAACGAGGAGAAAGACCGGCTTCGCCGCCGGCTGGCGGAACCGACGCTGTGGGACGCGTTCGTCGACGTCCTTCGCACACGGGGCCTTCCCGCGGCGACCGACGACGAGGTGCGCGAGTCGCTGCGGACCGCGGCTCACGACCGCGCCACCTACGGCGAGATCTGGGAACTCGCCGAGGCGCTGCTCGTCCATGACGAGCGGGCGGCAGGCTGGCGCGCCCGGCACGTCACGATGGTCGAGCGCATGATCGGCACGAAGACCGGCACGGGTGGCTCGTCCGGGGCAACCTACCTGCGGGCCCGGCTCGGTCTGCAGTACTACCCGGTCCTGTGGGAGCTGCGCTCCTGGCTCTAGGCGGCGTAGCAGCTGTGGAAAACCCCACGTGGGTGTCAATGTCGGGTCGTCGGGGCACTAGTGTCGGATTCGTCGCGTACAAGGACGTACCGGCAGCACCTGCCCCCGGGGGCTGACATGCGCAACCGGCTAGACGAGGCCAAGTCCGAGCTTCTTGCGAAGGCCGCGACGGTCGCCGACCATCACGGCCAGCGCGGGCATCCACGGGCCGAGGACGAAGCCTTCCTACGCCGCTACTACCTCCACGTCGCCCCAGAGGATCTCGTCGACCGCGACCCGGTCGACGTGTTCGGTGCCGCGGCGTCCCACCGCCACTTCGGCCAGATGCGTCCCCAGGGCCGGTCCCTCGTCCGGGTCTCCACGCCGACCGTGGAGGAGCACGGGTGGTCCTCCGGGCACACCGTCGTCGAGGTAGTGACCGACGACATGCCGTTCCTCGTCGACTCGGTCACCATGGCGCTGATGCGGCAAGAACGCGGTGTTCATCTCGTGGTCCACCCGACCTTCGTCGTCCGGCGTGACGTCACGGGCCGCCTGCTGGAGATCAGCGACTACGGCGAGGCAGACCCGCGGCTGTCAGAGACACCCGACGCAGTCGTCGAGTCCTGGATGCATGTCGAGATCGACCGACAGAGCAAGGCCGCCGACCAGCAACGGATCGCCGACGAGTTGGAGCGGGTGCTCCGCGACGTCCGCGACGCCGTCGAGGACTGGCCGCGGATACGTCAGCGGGCCGAGGACATCGCGGCAGAGCTCGAGAAGAACCAGCTTCCGGTCGAGGCCGACGAGGTCGCCGAGTCCCAGGAGCTCCTCCGCTGGCTCGCCGACGACCACTTCACGTTCCTCGGCTACCGCGAATACATGCTCGACACGGTCGACGGCGACGACGTGCTCCGGGCGGTCACCGGGTCGGGGCTAGGCATCCTCCGCGCCGACCAGGAGCTCTCCGGGTCGTTCGCGAAGCTGCCGCCGGAGGTGCGCGCGAAGGCGCGGGAGAAGCGCCTACTGGTCCTGACCAAGGCGAACTCCCGGGCCACGGTGCACCGGCCCGCGTACCTCGACTACGTCGGCGTGAAGACGTTCGACGCGTCCGGGGAGGTCGTGGGCGAGCGCCGGTTCCTGGGTCTGCTCACGTCAGGGGCGTACACCGAGAGCGTGCTTCGGATCCCGGTGCTGCGGCGCAGGGTGCAGCAGGTGCTGGAGCAGAGCGGCTTCGCCGCTACCGGGCACTCCGGCAAAGACCTCATGCAGGTCCTCGAGACCTATCCGCGCGACGAGCTGTTCCAGACCCCGGCCGACGAGCTGCTGCCCATCGCGCTGGCCGTCGTCCACCTGCAGGAGCGCCGCCAGCTGCGGCTCTTCGTCCGCCGCGACATCTACGGGCGCTACCTCTCCTGCCTTGTCTTCCTGCCCCGCGACCGTTACAACACCGACGTCCGCGAGCGGTTCCAGCAGATCCTGCTGGAGTCGACCGACGGTCTGTCGATCGACCACACCGCACTGGTGAGCGAGTCGCTCCTGGCCCGTCTGCACTTCGTGATCCGGATGCGGCCCAACCAGGTGCTTCCCGACCTGGACGTGCCCGCGCTGGAGAAGCGGCTCGTCGCCGCCACCCGGGCGTGGAGCGACGACTTCGCCGACACGCTCGCCGATGGCGTCGGCGAGGAGGCAGCGGCACGACTCCTGCGCCGCTACCGGGAGGCGTTCCCGGAGGCGTACAAGGAGGACTTCCCGGCCCGCACAGCGGTGGCCGACGTCCGGCGGCTGGAGGAGCTGCCCGACGACGACGGTCTGGGCATGAACCTGTACCAGCCGATCGGCGGTGAGGCCGACGAGCGGCGGTTCAAGATCTATCGAACCGGTACTCCGATCTCGCTCACCCAGGTCCTGCCGATCCTGTCCCGGATGGGCGTCGAGGTCGTGGACGAACGGCCCTACGAGATCCTCCGCGACGGCGACGGCACGGCGGCGCCGGCGTTCGTTTACGACTTCGGGCTGCGCTCCGTGGGCCGTCGCGTCGTGGTCGACACCGGCGACCTGAAGGAGCTGTTCCAAGACGCCTTCTCCGCCGTGTGGCGCGGCGATGCCGAGAGCGACGGGTTCAACGCCCTGGTGCTGCGGGCCCGGCTGTCCTGGCGGCAAGCCGCCGTGCTCCGCGCCTACGCCAAGTACCTGCGGCAGGCCGGCTCGACGTTCAGCCAGGAGTACCTGGAGGAGTGCCTGGGCACGCACGTCGAGATCGCTCGCCTGCTGGTCGACCTGTTCGAGACCCGGTTCGACCCGGACAGGTTCGCCGGCGATCCCGACGCGCGGGCGGCGGCGGCCGAGGAGGTGGCCGCCCGGCTGGAGACGGCACTGGACCAGGTGGCGAGCCTGGACCAGGACCGCATCCTGCGGGCGTTCGTCGCCCTCGTACGGGCGACCCTGCGCACCAACTATTACCGCGTCGGCGACGGGGGTCTGTCGTCGGCCGCGACCTCGTTCAAGCTCGAACTCGCAGACCTTGCCCGACCTGCCAGAGCCCAGGCCGCTGTACGAGGTGTGGGTGTACTCGCCGCGACGTCGAAGGAGTCCACCTGCGCTTCGGTGCCGTCGCCCGCGGCGGCCTGCGCTGGTCCGACCGGCGCGAGGACTTCCGGACGGAGGTGCTCGGCCTGGTCAAGGCACAGGCGGTCAAGAACGCTGTCATCGTCCCGGTCGGCGCGAAGGGCGGCTTCGTCGGCAAGCGGCTTCCCGATCCGGCCAACCGGGAGGAGTGGCTGGCCGAGGGCATCGGCTGCTACAAGACGTTCATTCGCGGTCTGCTCGACGTCACCGACAACCGCGCTGCCGACCGCAGCGTCGTCCCGCCCCGGCGAGTCGTGCGGCACGACGGCGACGACCCCTACCTGGTCGTGGCCGCCGACAAGGGCACCGCGACGTTCTCCGACATCGCCAACGAGGTCTCCGGGGAGTACGGCTTCTGGCTCGGCGACGCCTTCGCATCCGGCGGCTCGGCCGGCTACGACCACAAGGCGATGGGCATCACCGCCCGCGGGGCATGGGAGTCGGTCAAGCGGCATTTCCGTGAGATGGGGCGCGACTGCCAGAGCGAGGACTTCACCTGCGTCGGCGTCGGCGACATGTCCGGTGACGTCTTCGGCAACGGGATGCTCCTGTCCGAGCACACCCGCCTGGTGGCCGCGTTCGACCACCGGCACATCTTCCTCGACCCGGATCCCGACGCCGCCACGTCGTACCAGGAGCGCCGCCGTCTGTTCGACCTGCTTCGCTCGAGCTGGGCCGACTACGACCCTTCGCTGATCAGTGAGGGCGGGCAGCATCCACCCGCGTACGGCCAAGCGGATCGCGCTGACGCCACAGGTCAAGAGCCGGCTCGGCATCGACGACGCCGTCACCGAGATGACGCCGCCCGATCTCCTGCGCGCGATCCTCACGGCTCCGGTCGACCTGCTGTGGAACGGTGGCATCGGCACCTACGTGAAGGCGAGCACCGAGACTCACGCCGAGGTCGGCGACAAGGCCAACGACGCGATCCGGGCCAACGGGTCCGAGTTGCGCTGCGGCTGTGTCGGCGAAGGCGGCAACCTGGGGTTCACGCAGCTTGGGCGGATCGAGTACGCCCTCTCCGGTGCCGACAAGCGCGGGGGTCGCATCAACACCGACGCGATCGACAACTCGGCCGGCGTCGACACGTCTGACCACGAGGTCAACATCAAGATCCTGCTCGACGGCGTGGTCCGCGACGGCGACCTCACCAAGAAACAGCGCAACGAACTGCTCCAGCAGATGACCGACGAGGTTGGGCAGCTCGTCCTCGCCGACAACTACGGCCAGAACGTCGCGCTCGCGGGCGCCGTGGCGCAGGCAGCCAACCTCATGCACGTGCACCGTGCCTATCGTCGCCAAGATGGAGGCGAAGGGCTTGCTCGACCGGAGGCTGGAGTTCCTGCCGACCGACCGGCAGTTCGGCGAGCGGATGCAGGCCGGACGCGGGCTCACCGGGCCGGAGCTCTCCGTGCTTCTCGCCTACACGAAGAACACGATCTACGCGGAGCTCGTCGAGACCGCGCTGCCCGATGACCCGTACCTGCGCAACGCGCTGCATGCGTACTTCCCGACCGCGCTGCGCGAGCGCTACCCCGACCGCATCGACGAGCACCCGCTACGCCGCGAGATCATCACCACGATGCTCGTGAACGAGCTGGTCAACGAGGCCGGCACGACGTTCGCGTTCCGCCTGGGCATGGAGACCGGCGGCACGACTGAAGACCTCGCCCGGGCCCACACCGTGGCCGGCGTCGTGTTCCGCATGCCCGAGCTTCTCGCGGCGGTACAGGCCCTCGACACGGTCGTCCCTGCCGACTTGCAGACTCGGATGCGGCTCGAGGGCCGCACCATCACCGAGCGCGCCACTCGGTGGCTGGCGGTCAACCGGCGCCCGCCGATCGACATCGCGTGGCAGATCGGCTTCTTCGAGGCGCCGATCGCGAGGCTGCTCGAGGAGCTGCCGGGCGTCATGATGGGTCGCGAGCTCGACCTGTTCGCCCGTCGGCGTGATTCGCTGCTGAAGGCGGGTGTGCCCGAGGATCTGGCGGTCCGGGTAGCCGTCCTACCTCCGGCGTATGCGGCGTTGGGGATCGTCGAGACGTCGCTGACCACCGGCACCGACCTGGTCGAGGTCGCACGGGTGCACTTCAAGCTCGGCGAATACCTCACCTTGGGCCGACTGCTGGAGCGAATCGTCGCCCTGCCGCGCACCGACCGCTGGCAGACGATGGCCCGCGCCGCCCTGCGCGACGACCTGCACGCGGTGCAGACCGCGCTCACCGCGCAGGTCATCCAGCAGACGGAGGAGGGGCTCGACACCAAGGCGCGGGTGAAGGCCTGGGCCGCTGCCGACTCGGTGGTGGTCGGCAGGGCGCGCGACACGCTCCGCGAGATCGTCGAGAGCGAGTCGTTCGACCTGGCGCGCCTCTCCGTCGGCCTGCGGGTCGTCCGCTCTCTGCTCCGCGCCGACACCGCGTGATCACCAGCGAAGGGACAGTACCGTGATCGTCCGCTACTGGCGCGGCTGGACCACGCCGGAAAACGCAGACGCGTACGAGGAGATCGTCAGCACCCGGGTGCTGCCCGGCATTCGTGAGCGAGGGATCGCGGGCTATAACGGTGCGTACCTACTTCGACGCGAGCTCGACGGCGAGGTCGAGTTCGCCACATTGATGTTGTTCGACTCCATCGAGGCGGTGCGGGCGTTCGGCGGAGCCGACTACGAGGTCGCGTATGTCCCACCCGAGGCGAGGGAGGTCCTCGCTCGGTTCGACGAGCGCTCCGCCCACTACGAGACGCTGCTCGAGCCCTGACGACGGGCCGCCATTCCCACGGCAGCAACGTCGGCATGATCACCAGTCACGGGTGTGTGAACCGAAACCATGATCGATGTGAGGTTGGTGCTGCTGGGCACGTGATCCACGTGAGCCCTGCGTCGCCAGGGCGACACGAATCTCACGCAGCAAAGGTTCTGAACCCCTCGGGTCTTCGGCAGAACGTACAAGAACTCTTGCACGTGAGTTCTTGTACGATCTAGCCTGGACGCATGGCCGACGAACCGACGCGCGCAGCGTCCACCTCACACGATCCCGCGCGCGATGCGCGCTCTCGCCCACCCGACCCGCCTGCGGCTGCTCGGCGAGCTTCGGGCGCGCGGCCCGCAGAACGTGGGGATGCTCAGCGAGATCGTCGACGAGGCGCCCGGCTCGGTCAGCTACCACCTGAGCACGCTGGCCAAGCACGGATTCGTCGAGGAGGCGCCGGAACTCGCTCCGAACGGCCGCGAGCGGTGGTGGCGGGCCGCACATGCGCGAACCGTCTGGGATCCGCTCGAGCTGCTGGAGCGATCCGGAGCGACATGCCGCCGCGGACCTGCTCAGCGCACGATCCTGCGCCGCTGGGTCGAGAAGCTGGAGACGTACCTCCAGGTCGAGCCCACGCTCGATCCGCCATGGATCGCGGCTGCGGCCGGCAGCGACGCGATCATGCAACTGACGGCCGGACGAGCTGGCGAGCTCCGCGACGAGCTCGAGTAGCTCGCGGCCCGGTGGGAGGCGAGCAGCGACCCCGACCGCGAGGGCGCGGCCCAGGTCACGATGCTCTACTTCGGCTTCCGGAGCGAGCCGTGAGGCACCGGGCGCCCGCTGGTCGCGCTGCTGTCGGCGCACGCCGTCTCGCTGACCGGCAACATGATCACGCTTCATCGCGCTGCCCCTGTACGTGCTCGACACGACCGGCAGCGCATCGCTGACCGGCGTGGCCGCGTTCTTCGCCGTGCTGCCCGTCGTCGTCGGCGGGATGTTCGGGGGAGTCCTCGTCGACCGGGCCGGCTACCGGCGGGCCAGCGTGGTGACCGACCTGATCGGCGGCGCCACGATCCTCGCCGTCCCCGTTCTCGCCGCTACCGTCGGGCTGCCGTTGTGGGCCTTGTTCATCCTGATCTTCGCGACCGGCATGTTCGATACGCCGGGCCAGTCGGCGCGCTCAGCGCTCCTGCCCGAGCTGGCCGAGCGAGCAGACGTGCCGCTGGAGCGCGCGGTCGGGACGTTCGAGGCCCTGGAGCGGGGCGCGCGCCTGGTGGGCGGGCCGGTCGCGGGCTTCCTGGTGGTATTCCTCGGCCCGGTGAACACCATGGTCGTCAACGCCGTCACGTTCGGGATCTCGGCCCTGCTCGTCGCGTGGCTGGTGCCGCGCTCGGTCGACGCCATGAGGGCGTCGGACGGCGGAACTACCGACGACCGCGGCGGCTACTGGCAGGAGCTCCGTGACGGCCTGGCCTTCCTGTGGCGCCAGCCCCTGATGCGCGCGATCACCGTGTTGATCCTCGTGACGAACTTCTTCGACGCGGCCTGGAGCCTGGTGATGCTGCCGGTGTTCGCGGACCGCAACCTCGGTGGCTCGGTGGCGCTGGGCCTGCTGGTCGCGGCGATGGGAGGCGGCGCGCTGGTGGGTTCGCTCATGTTCGGCGTCATCGGGTACCGGGTGCCACGGCGCGCGCTGTTCGTCGTGTCGTTCCTGCTCTGCGGCGGTCCGCGGATGCTGGTCTTCGCCACGGAACCGCCGCTGTGGGCCTGCTTGGCGACCGTGGCCGTCGCGGGTCTCGCCGCCGGTTCGATCAACCCGATCATCAGCACCGTCGCGCTGGAGCGGACGCCTGCCGCGGATGCGGGCCCGGGTTCGCGGGTCGATGGGCGCCGGTGCGTGGGCCGCCATGCCGATCGGCGCCCTGGTCACGGGCGTCGTCATCGACCACGTCGGGCTGACGTCCGCCCTCGTCGTGCTCGGCTCGGCATACCTGCTGGTCGTGCTGTCACCGTTGCTCGGCGGGCCGTGGCGCGACATGGGGTCGCCCGCTGTGGATACCGGGGACGGTCGTCCACAGGCGATGCGCGACGCCGTGCCGGAGCCGAGCCACGCGTCCTAGCGTCGCCGGCATCGCTCCCGCAGCGGCGGCCGACGAGCCGACCGGGGTGCGCACCGTCGAGGGAGGCGGCATGGCAGGGATCAAGGTCACACCGGAGCAGCTCCAGCAGCTCGCGGGAAGCGTCTCGCATGGCTCGGGTGAGATCGACGCGGCGCTGGGGGGCCTGCGGTCGCAGCTCGCCCCGCTGGTGGGCGGGGAGTGGGCCGGGCAGGCCTCGGTGCAGTTCACGGCGTTGTGGGAGCAGTGGCAGCAGAGCGCCCGGAGTCTCAACGATGCCCTGGCGGGGATCAGCGCACTGCTCGGCCGGGCCGGCGTGGCGTATGCCCAGGCCGAGCAGCAGATCGCCGCGACGTTCCACGCCTGACCCGTGCAAGAGACGCCGTGCATGCGCTGGGTCGTCAGGGCGCGGGTACTTGGACGGCGACGAGTGAATCCCGGACGACGAGCACCCCCCGGCCCGGCGGACCCTGTACCAGCAGAGTCCGGGGCAGTCGGGTGCCGAGCGGGTCGCCGTCGAGCGCCGCTCGCGGGCCCAGCAGCAGTCCGGTCCGACTCCCGCGGGCCTGGACGGCGAAACCGCGGAAGCCGCTGGCCAACTCGGCCGTCATGCCTGCGATCACCAAGCCACGATCGCGGTCACGGGCGGCCGAGAGGAACCGTTCGAGTTCTGCGCCGACCGGTGTGTCGACGAGGAGCTCGGCGTCGTCGACCATCACGACGAGGGGACCGGCGACGCCGTCGACGAGCCGATGGAAGCCCACGGCGTCCGCACCATCGGTCACCACGCCGTGGCCGCCGTCGAGCCCGCGCAACGGGGATCGAGCCGTCGCGACGGCGACCACGCTGCAGCCCCGATCGAGCAGGGAGCGAGCGGCGACGACAAGAGCGGTCGACCGACCGGTCCGGGCGGCGCCACCGATCACGAACGCCGGCCCCTCGGTCGCGAGATCGACGCCGAGCGTCGTGCAGTCGTCGCCACCGAGGCCGACCAACATCCACAGCGGATCGCGGGCCGTCCCACGGGCCACCACATCCGCATAGCTGACCCGGTCCGGAAGCGGAGGCAGCTGAAACGGCCGACGGCGCGCAGGCACCGTCTCGTCGCGGACGTTGGTCCGCTCGACGAGCACGCGGAACGCTTCGGCTTGGACGGCCCCGGCCGGATCGGGACAGAGCAGTGCCACCTGCACCTCGAAGCCCTGGGCCACGCTGACCGCACGGCCGGGCGGCATCGGGTCGGGGACCTGACTCGGATGCAGACCGACGAGAGTGACATCAACCGGATCGGCCAGCCGGAGCAGCAGCGTCTCGCTCGCCAGCGACGGCAGCTTGCCGATCAGTCCCGATCGATCGGCCGTGACGACTCCCCGCAGCCCCGCACTCGGACCCTCCCGGAGCAGCCGGCACAGTGTGTCGGTCAGCAGACCGCCGTCGATGTCGTCGAGATCCGCCGTGATGCGTTCCCATCCGTCGAGGAGGAGCACGAGATAGGGCAGCCGTTGCCCCCGCTCGGCCCGTTTCCGCTGCTCGGTGACATCGGCGAGGCCGGCATGCGCGAGCAGTTCTCGCCGTCGGCTCACCTCGGTGGTGAGCCTGGTGAGAAGACGGTCGACCCGCTCGGCCGCGTCGATCGGGATAACCGCACCACAATGCGGCAGCCCGGCGAGTGACAGGAGCGCGCCGCCGCCGCCGTCGAGGCCGTAGACGTGGACGTCGGCGCAACTCGTCCGGTCCGCTATGCCAGCGGCGATGGTTCGCACGAGGGTCGTACGCCCGGAGCGAGGGCCGCCGACGGCAAGCAGCGTGCTGCCGGACGCGAGATCGAACGACACCGTGCGGTGGGTCTGCTCTCTGGGAAGGTCGGCCAAGGCGTATGGAACCAGCGGGTGTCCGGCATACAGGGCGGCCGGCTCGGGAAGGTCTTCGGCGGCGACTCGCGAGGGCAACGGAGGCAACCACGGGTTCGCCACGGGCGCCACGTCGACCAGGTCGGCGGCTTCGAGCACCGCATCGACAAGCACAGCCAGTTCGGTGGGGCCGCCGGGCGTCGTCGGCGGGCTCACCGGATCCCCCAGCGAACGCCAGTCGACGACCTCGACCGTAACGGGATCGCCGGCTGTGGGCGATGGACCGCCGGCCCACGCAGTCTGGAAGGCCACCGGGCCTCCGACACCCCGCGTCGCGAACGCCCGGCCGGGTGTGTTGCGCCCGATCTGGGCCGCGTTCTTCGTGCCGATCACGTCGACCGAGTCAGCGGCGTCGGTGACGCGCAGGGCGATCCGCAGGTTGGCGTTCGCTCGGATGTCGGCGCTGACCACGCCCGCAGGGCGTTGGGTGGCCAGCACGAGGTGGAGGCCGAGTGAACGGCCGCGCTGCGCCACCGCCACCAGCCCGCGGACGAACTCGGGCAATTCCCCGGCCAGGGTCGCGAACTCGTCGACAACGATGACCATCCGGGGCAGCGCCGGCTCACCCGCCGTGCGACGGTAGTCACGGAGGTCTCGGACTCCGGCCAGGCCGAGTATGCGTTCGCGGCGTTCCAGCTCGGCAGTCATCGATCCGAGCGCTCGCCTGGTGAGGCGTTCGTCGAGGTCGGTGACAAGCCCGACCGTGTGCGGGAGCCGGGCGCAGTCGGCGAACGCGGCTCCGCCCTTGTAGTCGACCAGCACGAAGGCCATCTCGTCCGGCCGGTTGACCAGCGCGAGTGAGGCGACGATCGTTTGGAGCAGCTCCGACTTGCCCGACCCGGTCGTGCCTGCGACCAGGGCGTGCGGGCCGTCGTGGGTGAGGTCGATCCGCAGCGGCCCGTCGACCGCGGCGCCGAGCACCACGGTCGTGGACCGGGGCTTCGCCGTCCAGGCGGCGGCGATGTCGACCGGGGCGAGGAGGCCGCCGACTGCGTCCGTGAGCCGAGTCGCGTCCGGAAGCGCGCCGGCGGCACCGGACGGCGCAGCGTCCCGCAGCGGTGCGAGAGCTCGGGCCAGCCGTTCAGCCCAGGCCCGTGATGCTCCATCCGCTGTGCCGAGCACCGGCGCACGCTCATCGACCTCGACCCGTAGCGTGCAGCCGTCCTCGCTGTCGAGCAGCGCTCGCGCGTTGCACTCGACGGGCAACGACGCCGGATCGTCCAGACAGATGCCATGGATGCCGACGGCAGGGCCTTCCTGGAGAAGCGTCGCGACACCCGGAACGGAACGAAGCGCCCGGGCACCGTCGAAGACGACGACGACGTCTGGCCGGGGCCGGTCTCCGAGCTCGAGGCGAGCCTCGAGCAGGGTCATCAGCTCCGCCACCCGGGCGGCGACCTGTGTCGCATCGAAACCGACCATGGCTCTGCCCGCGCCACGCATCGGGCCGGAAACAAGGTGGGGCAACCACTGCGCCCACGACCAGTCGGCGGCGTGCTCGGGTGTTGCCAGCACGACGAGCGCGAGGTCGCACGGGCTGTGCTGGACGGCGAGCTGAGCAAGGACGGCTCGCGCGAGCCCGAGCATCCGGACGCGGGGCCCGGTCAGGCCCAGCACGCCGACAGTTCGCATGGGGACGGTTACCGGAACGTCATGCAGGATCCTCGAGACTGGTGCGCGGCTCGCCGCCGCTGCGTCGCGAACCACGATGGCAGCAGGCAGATCACCCAGGCCGAGCCGGACCAGGAGGGTGTCGCCGTCGAACGGGCGCCGATGCCAGATCCCTGCCGAAGGCCCGAGTGCTGTGAGGAGCACCTGTGCGAGGTCGGGTGTGCGGGTCCGAGCAGCGCTCTGTTCGGCGTCGAGCGTCGTCGAGATTCGGGCCTCTGCCTCGGCCAACGCGACGTCGTACGAGGTGCGGTCGCGGCGCCGCACGTTGTGGTCACGGATCCGATCGGCGAGCCAGTGGCCGCCGGTCATGGCCGGTGTGAGAAGGGTGAACAGCGCGAACTGCGGATCCCACACCAGGGTCACCACCGCAGCGAGCACGAGTGACACGAGCATGGTCACCATGGGGAAGCCGCCCGGCTCGCGGATGACCGGCGGCGCCGGGAGCACCAGGTCGGCGGTGCCGGTCGGCACCCGCATTCGCGGCGGTCGGTTGACCTCGAGGTGGCCGGACCCGTCGGCTCGGCGGGCCGCGATCACGCTGTCCGGCACGGCCAGCGCCAGCGTCGTTCCACCGAGCCGGATCGACGCTCCGACAGTCACGGCGACGGGCTGGGAACCCAGCGGCCTGCCATCGACAGATGTGCCGTTCGTCGACTGCAGATCGCGAACCGTCGCGGCGTCCCACCCGACGTCGATCTCGGCGTGCTGGCGAGACAGGGCTGGGTCGTCGATGCAGACGTCGGTCCGCCCGCCGCGTCCGATCCGGAAGCGGCCCGAGGAAAGATGATGGACGGCTCCGGCGTCAGGTCCGGCGACCACGCGCAACTGAAGCAGGCCGGCCGGCCCAGCCGGTGGGATCGGTGACCCGACGGCGACGACAGCCCCTTGGATCAGCGGGGGGAGCCCCAGGGCGGTTGCTTCGGGCAAAATGATGCCGCTGACCGAGAGCGGACCGTCCGCACCTGCGATTTTCCGGAACTCCTCCGCGACGGCCGTGAGGGGCGCACCGACCGGTGCGGTGACGACGATGTCGACCAGATCGCCGGGGTCGCGGGCGTTCGCGACCGACATCCGGATCCGCATGCTCGGCCCTCCTTCGAGTGCGACGGTCGCACCGGGCGGGCCGGATCTGAGCCGACGAGCGGCGTGCTGTGGACCGTGATGGTCGACGAACCGCTCGGGCATCCGGCTGTGGATATCGAGGAGAGGTCTGGTCAAGTTCGCGAGGCGGGGGTATAACTCAGCGGCATCCAGGCAAGGTCATGTGCTCTTTCCGCCGGTCACTCACCAGGTCAGGTGCGAACAGCCTGAGCACGTGAAAACGCTGTCGACGGGTGCCGCAGCATGACCGCGATCGAGATCATCGATGCCGAAGTCCGCGACGTCGTCCGCCGGGAGGGGCTCGACCCGGTCGCCGATCCCGCATCCGTCCGGCGCATCGTCGACGACGTCGTGGCCACGTACGACGAGCGGAGCCTCAGTCGCGCGCTGCCGCCGCTCGGCGACCCGCGAGCCGTCGCACGCGCCGTGCAGGACGCGGTCGCGGGCTTCGGGCCGCTGCAACGCTTCCTCGACGACCCGACGGTGGAGGAGATCTGGATCAACGAGCCGAGCAAGGTCTTCGTCGCCCGGCGCGGTCGCAGCGAGTTGACCACGACGATCCTGACGGCGCAGGAGGTCCGTGACCTGGTCGAGCGCATGCTCAAGATCTCCGGCAGGCGGATCGACCTGAGCTCTCCGTTCGTCGACGCCCGCCTGCCTGACGGCAGCCGCCTCCACGTCGTCATCCCCGACATCACGGCCGAGCACTGGGCCGTGAACGTCCGCAAGTTCGTGGTCAGGGCGACGCATCTCGACGATCTCGTCGGTCTCGGCACGCTGACATCGCACGCGGCCCGCTTCCTCGATGCCTGCGTCGTGGCCGGGCTCAACGTCCTCGTCGCCGGCGGCACCCAGACCGGCAAGACCACGCTGCTCAACTGCCTGACAGCAGCGGTGCCGGCTCGGGAGCGGGTCATCACATGCGAGGAGGTCTTCGAGCTCAAGGTCCCACTGCCCGACGTCGTGCGGATGCAGACCAGGCAGCCGAGCCTCGAAGGCACGGGTGAGATCAACCTCCGGCATCTCGTCCGCGAGGCCCTCCGGATGCGGCCTCAGCGGCTGGTGGTCGGCGAGGTCCGCCAGCAGGAATGCCTCGACTTGCTGATCGCCCTGAACTCCGGCATTCCCGGGATGTGCACGATCCATGCGAACTCGGCCCGGGAGGCCGTCACGAAGATGTGCACCCTTCCGTTGCTGGCAGGGGAGAACATCGGCGCGCGTTTCGTGGTGCCCACCGTCGCGGGCTGTGTCGACGTCGTCGTACACCTCGCCACCGAGCATGACGGCACCCGTCAGGTGCGCGAGATCGTCGCGGTGCCCGGACGGGTCGAGGGCGACATCGTCGAGCTCGAGCCGATCTTCGTCCACAACGGTGACCGGCTGGTCCGCAGCGACGGATATCCGCCGCACGTCGAACGGTTCGAACGGGCCGGCTACGACCCGGTCCGACTGCTCGGCCAGGGCGGCGAGCAGGAGGGCGCGGCCTGATGGGTGCCTTGCTGGGGCTCATGCTCGGCGTCGGCTTGTTGCTCGTGTGGCAGTGGTTCGGTGGATTGGCCGAGCCCCGTCGTGCTGATCGCGGCGGCGCTGTTCATGGTCGGCTCGCGGACCTGATCGCCGAGGCCGGCATTGAAGCCATGACGCCGCGCCAGCTGCTCGCATCGGGCGCAGGATCCGGGGCCTTCGTGGGTCTCGTGTTCCTGGTGGTGTCCCGAACCTGGTCAGTCGCCCTCGCCTTCGCCGTGTTCGCCGCATACGCGCCGATCGCGCTGGTGCGCCTGCGGGCGCGGCAGCGACGCAACGAACTGCGTGACCTTTGGCCGGACGCGGTCGACAACCTGGCGTCCGCTGTGCGGGCAGGACTCTCGCTGCCCGAGGCCGTGACCCAACTCGGCGTCCGCGGCCCGCAGCCGCTGCGCCGGCCGTTCCTCCGGTTCGGCGAGGACTACCGTGCCAGCGGCCGGTTCGGGGAAAGCCTCGAGCACCTCAAGGAACGGCTGGCGGACCCGACCGGCGACCGGATCTGCGAATCGCTCCGGATCGCCCGCGAGGTCGGTGGCTCGGACCTCGGGCGGCTGCTGCGGACGCTGTCGTCCTTCCTGCGTGATGATGCCCGCACGCGCGCGGAGCTCGAGACCCGCCAGGGCTGGGTCGTCAACGCGGCACGACTCGCTGTCGCGGCACCGTGGTTGCTGCTGGGGTTGCTGTCGATCCGCACCGAGTCGATCCGGGCCTACAACGCGCCGAGCGGGTGGATCGTGCTCGCCGCTGGCGCCGGACTCTGTGTCGTCGCGTACCGCCTCATGCTCCGGCTGGGCCGGCTTCCGGCCGAGCGGCGCGTGCTGAGGTGATGGCCGTGCCCCCTGCCGGTGCGCTGCTCGGCCTGATCGCCGGCGGAGGGTTGGTCCTGGCCTGGTCGCGACTGCCGTTCCGTCGCCTTCCGATGCTCGACGCACGCCTGTCGCCCTACATCGGCGAGCCTTCGGCGGACAATGCGCGACGTCATTATCTTCAGGATGCCGGCGCTGTGACCCCGTTCCCCACGCTCGAGCGGATCGTCCGGCCTTACCTCGCCGACGGGGCAGATCTGCTGGAACGGATCCTGGGCGGGGGTGGCTCGGTGCGCCGACGGCTGGAGCAGTCGGGCAGCGCCCAGTCCGTGCACGAGTTCCGGGTCGAGCAGCTGGTGTGGGCGGCGGCCGGGTTCGGTGGCGCCGTCGCGGCCAGCCTGCTCATGCTGAGCGGCGGTGCGGCACGTTCGCCCCTCCTGCTCCTCGTGTTCTGCGGGTCCGCCGCCGTGTGCGGAGTCGTCCTGCGTGACCAGCTTCTCTCCAAGGCCGTGCGCGACCGCGAGCAGCGCATGCTCGCCGAGTTCCCGACGATCGCCGACCTGCTCGCCCTGTCTGTCGCGGCCGGCGAGGGCCCGATCGGAGCGCTCGAGCGGGTCGCCGGCGTCAGCACCGGCGAGCTCGCCCGCGAGCTTCGCCGGGCTCTCGCCGACGCCCGCACCGGGGCGGGTCTGGTGCAGGCACTCGACGGCATCGCCGAGCGGACGACGCTGACGCCGCTGGCGCGCTTCGTCGACGGCATCGCAGTCGCGGTGGAACGAGGCACGCCATTGGCAGACGTGCTGCGCGCGCAGGCTGCTGACGTCCGCGAAGCGCGGAAGCGGAACCTGCTCGAGATCGGGGGCCGGAGGGAGATCGCCATGATGGTGCCGGTCGTCTTCCTGGTGCTCCCCGTGACAATCCTGTTCGCCCTCTATCCCGGGCTGATCCAGATCAGCTCGGTCGTGCCATGACGCCACCGACAGCGCGAGGAGAGAACACCTGATGAGCATGTCTCTGCACCTCCGCATCCTCCGGGCGTTCGCGAGGGCGAGGCTTCGAGACGAGCGGGGCGACGTCCCGGGCTGGGTGCTGGTCACGATCATGACGGCCGGCATCGTGGCAGTTCTGTGGCAGTTCGCCGAGCCCTACCTGCGCGAAATCCTCGAGCAGGCGCTCGAAGCCGTCGCCCCCTGACGGTGCCCGCAGCTACGAGGCGCCGGTGCCGCGACGGCGGCGCGGCTGTCGTCGAGTTCACGCTCGTGTCGGTCGTGCTGATCGGCCTGTTCCTCGCGATCCTGCAGATCGGCCTAATTCTGCACGTGCGCAACACCCTGGTCGCGTGCGCCGCGGAGGGCGCGCGGCACGCCGCGAACGCTGACCGCGGCCTTGCCGACGGCGAACTGCGCACGGCCGCGTTGATCGACGAGTCCCTCTCGGCGAGGTTCGGTGGCGGCGTCAGCTCGCGGTACGTCACCACGGGCGGCGCGCAGTTGGTCGAGATCGAGGTGACGACGACCCTTCCGCTGTTCGGCCTGCTGGGCGTCGACCGGGGCATCACCGTGACGGGCCATGCCGTGGAGGAGGGCTCGCTGTGACCAGGCCGGTCCCGGCCGACCGCGGCAGCGCAATCATCGAGTTCCACTTCCTGGGCATTCTGCTTCTCGTTCCGCTTATCTACATCCTGCTCGCGGTCCTCGACGTCCAACGGACGTCGTACGGCGTCACGCAGGCGGCCCGGGAGGCCGGCCGGATCTACGTCGCGACCGGCGACGAGGGAGCTGCCCGTAGGGCGGCGCAGGTGGCATTGGAGGACCAGGGTGTCGAACCGGGCACCACCGAGATCCACTTCTTGTGCTCGGCGACACCGTGCTACCAACCGGGGGTGGAGGTGACCGTGACCGTCGGGTCGACTGTGCGGCTGCCGTTCGTTCCCGACGTCCTCGCGGGAGCGGTGAACGCACAGATACCGGTCGACGCCACCCACGCCACCGTCATCGACCGCTTCCGGGCACTCTGAGATGGCGAGGCTGCGCCGAGATGACGCCGGCCAGATCACACTGATGATCATCGGGTTCGTGATGATCGTCGTACTCGCGGTCGGGGTCGTCGCGAACGCGTCGAAGGCGTTCGTCTACCGTCGCTCGCTCGCGTCGTGGGCCGACGGCGCCGCGATCGCTGCCGCTCAACACGTCGCCGAGGACGCCATCTACGCCGGCCCGCTGGTCGGCGAGCTCCCCATCTCCGAGCACGGCGCCCACGCCGCTGTCGCCGACTACGTCGCGCGGCACGGACTGACTGAGCGGTTCGAGGAGTTCGAAACGTCGGTGGTCGTCGACCCGACAGCCACCACCGTGACGGTGGGGTTCCGAGTACGAATGCCGTTCGCCCTCGCGGGTGACGTCGGTGGCATCGCGATCAGCGCCGAAGCCACGGCGACGGCACCCCTGGGCTGAGGCAATCCCCTTCATCTTGTGGCGGGAAAGACACGCTTCGGCAGCCAGGGACAGGTGCCTGACCCGCCACAAGATGGAGACGGGCGCCGCGCCGCGTACCCTTGACGGACGTGGCAGCCCGTGATGTCGGCGTCGAGATCGGCGCGCTCGACCAGACTCTCGCGTCCATCGAGCAGGTCCTCGACCCGGACCGGATGCGCGAGCAGATCGCCGACCTCGAAAAGCAGGCTGCCGCTCCCGACCTCTGGGACGACGTCGACAAGGCACAGCAGGTCACGAGCAAGCTCTCCTACCTGCAGGCCGACCTGCGCCGCCTCACCGAGCTGCGCCAGCGGGTCGACGACCTGCCGGTCATGTTCGAGCTCGCCGAGGAGGAGAACGACGCCGACGCGGCCGCAGAGGCAGAACGGGAGCTCGACGAGGTCACGCATCTGGTGTCCGAGCTCGAGATCCGCACCCTGCTCGTCCGGCGAGTACGACGCCCGCGAGGCCGTCATGACGATCCGGTCCGAGGCCGGTGGCGTCGACGCCGCGGACTGGGCGGAGATGCTGTTGCGCATGTACACGCGCTGGGCGGAGCGCCACGGCTACAAGACCGAGGTCTATGACATCTCGTATGCCGAGGAAGCGGGCATCAAGTCGGCGACGTTCGTCGTACACGCGCCGTATGCGTACGGCACGCTCTCGGTCGAGCAGGGCACCCATCGGCTGGTCCGGATCAGCCCGTTCGACAACCAGGGCCGCCGCCAGACCTCGTTCGCCGGCGTCGAGGTGCTGCCGGTCGTGGAGCAGACCGACCACATCGAGATCCCCGAGTCCGACATCCGGGTCGACGTCTTCCGATCGTCCGGGCCCGGCGGCCAGAGCGTCAACACGACCGACTCGGCGGTGCGGATCACGCACGTCCCTACCGGCATCGTCGTCTCCTGCCAGAACGAGAAATCGCAGCTGCAGAACAAGGCGTCGGCGATGCGCGTCCTGCAGGCCAAGCTGCTCGAGCGCAAGCGGCGGGAGGAGCGGGCCGCGATGGACGCCCTCAAGGGCGACGCCGGCTCGTCGTGGGGCAACCAGATGCGCTCGTACGTGCTGCACCCCTACCAGATGGTGAAGGACCTCCGCACTGAGCACGAGGTGGGAAACCCGCAGGCCGTGCTCGACGGGGACATCGACGACTTCCTCGAGGCCGCCATCCGCTGGCGGCGCCAGCAGGAGCCGTCCGCATGACAGGTGTCATCGGAGAGCTTTCGCCGTTGTAACCGGTTCGTGACCAACAACGGCGGACGTCTCGGGGGACGCCGAGCGACACGCCGACGCCGACCGACACACCAGGGGTGACTGGCTCGCCGACGTCGACCGACACGCCGACGCCGCGGACGTCCGGGCTGCCGCGAACTGGTAACAGCAACGGCTGGCTGGCCATCGCCGGTGCAGGTCTGCTCGGCATCGGTGGGGTCCTTGTGTTCGCAGGTCGCCGGGCGGCACGCCACCAGGACTGACACGACACACCGTCTCTGACCGACCATGCCCGGGCGCGGGCGGTCGCGCCCGGGCCATGGGGGCGACGTAGACTCAGGCGCTGGCCGCGGTGCGTGCGACAGTCCGCGGCACCAACCCGAGACTCGCCGGCGAGGCAAAGTGATCCACTTCGACAGCGTCACCAAGCTCTACCCGAGCCAGACGGCGGCGGCACTGCACGACCTGTCCGTCGAGGTCGAGAAGGGTGAGTTCGTCTTCCTCGTCGGTCCGTCCGGCTCCGGCAAGTCGACGTTCCTGCGCTTGGTGCTGAAAGAGGAACGGCCCACGTCAGGTCGCATCATGGTGGCCGGCAAGGACCTCCACCGGTTGTCGAACTGGAAGGTGCCGCAGCTGCGGCGACGGATCGGCACCGTCTTCCAGGACTTCCGGCTGCTGCCGAACAAGACCCTGTTCGAGAACGTTGCTTTCGCCCTGCAGGTCATCGGCAAGTCGCGCCGACAGATCAACCGGGACGTCCCCGCAGTACTCGACCTCGTGGGCCTGGACGGCAAGGAAGATCGACTCCCCGACCAGCTCTCCGGCGGTGAGCAGCAGCGGGTGGGGATCGCCCGTGCGTTCGTCAACCGGCCGCTGATCCTGCTGGCCGACGAGCCCACGGGTAACCTCGACCCCGGCACCAGCGTCGGGATCATGAAGCTCCTCGACCGGATCAACCGGACGGGGACCACCGTGGTCATGGCCACGCACGACCAGTCGATCGTCGACCAGATGCGCAAGCGCGTCATCGAGCTCGACGGCGGACGCCTGGTCCGCGACCAGTCGCGGGGCGTCTACGGGTACACCCGGTAGCGTCGGACGGTCGTCCGCTCACCCGAACCCGGACCTGCGAAGAGAGCGATGCGCTTCCAATACGTCTTCTCCGAGATCATGACCGGCCTGCGCCGGAACCTCACGATGACCCTCGCGGTCGTCATCACGGTGGCGATCTCGATGGGCTTCCTCGGTACCGGGCTGCTCGTGCGCGCTCAAGCGAGCACGATGAAGGACTACTGGTACGACAAGATCGAGATCTCGGTCTTCATGTGCAACGAGTTCGACAAGGGCAGCGGCTGTGTTGACGGCCAGGTGACCGACGAGCAGAAGGCCACCATCGAGCAGACGCTGACGGCGCACCCGGAGGTGCGCCAGGTCTTCCCCGAGTCGCAGGAGCAGGCCTACGACCGCTTCCAGGAGCGGTTCCAGGACTCGATCGCCGACACCATCACTCCGGAACAGCTCCAGGAGTCGTTCCGGGTCGAGTTGCGCAACCCCGAGCGGTTCGAGGGAGTGGTGTCGGCCGTGGCCGGCCTGCCGGGCGTTCACCAGGTGGTCGACCAGCGGGAGCTGCTCGAACCGTTCTTCAACGTGCTCAACAGCCTGCAGGTAGCCGCGGCCGCGATCACCGGGATCATGGTGGTGGCGGCCGTCCTGTTGATCGCGAACACGATCCGGCTGGCCGCCTTCAGCCGCCGGCGCGAGACCGGCATCATGCGGCTGGTCGGCGCCTCGAACTTCTACATCCAGCTCCCGTTCATCCTCGAGGCAGCCATCGCAGGCGTCGTCGGGGCCATCCTGGCCGCCATCGGCATCGTCCTGGTCAAGGCGCTGTTCATCGACGGAAAGATGGCGGAGGCGCTCCAGTTCGTGGCCTGGGTCAACTGGGTGGACACGTTGAAGGTTCTGCCCTGGCTCCTGGTCGCCGGCGTGGTGTTGACGGCGGTGGCCGCGTTCGTGACGCTCCGGCGCTACCTGCGCGTCTAGCTCGAAGCCTCCCCACACCGCCGGCCAAGGTGTACCGTCCTGTGCGTGGTGGTACGTAAGGGACTGTTGTGACGAGTGTGACTCGCGCCCGCCATGCTCGCGCTCGTCGTCGGCGGCCGGGCTCGTCCTGGCCGCGCTCAACCCGGCCTGGGCGTCCGATCCGGAGGACCGCAAGCGCCAGGTCGAGCAGCAGCTCGAACAGGCGCAGTCCGAGCTGCACCAGTCCACCCAGGCGCTGAACCAGGCGACCGAGTCCTTCGAATCCGCCCAGGCCCAGCTGCCGACCGCCGAACGGGCTCTGGCAGACGCCGAGCAGGCGCTGGCGGCGGCGCAGACCCGGCTGGCCGAGGCTCGCAGCGAGCTGGCGGCGGCGAAGGCGGCCGACGCCGCCGCCGCCGAGAAGCTCGCCGCCGCCGAGCAGCGCGTCCGCGACCAGGAGGCCAGGATCGCGGAGGTCACGGCCCGCATCGACGGCAAGCGCGCCTCGATGAGCCAGGTGGCCGTCCAGGCATACCAGCAGGGCGCCATGGGGCAGCTGCTCAACCTGGCGACCGTGCTCGAGGCCGACGACCTGCAGGACTTCACCGCTCGCATGGCCTATGCACAGTCCGTGATCAACGCCGAGGACACCATCCTCACCGGCCTCAAGGAGGACCGCGCCGACCTGGCCAACGAGCGCGTGATCCTCGAAGAGCTCCGCGAGGAGGCTCGGCGGCTTCGCGAGGAGGCCGCCAAGCGACTTGCCGAGACCAAGGAACTGGAGGCGGCGGCGCGTGCGGCTGCCGAGCAGGCGGCGCAGAGGGAGCAGGACGCTCGTGCGGCGAAGGCTGCCGTCGATGCGCCTGGTCGGTCAGCGCACGTCGGCGGTCCAGGCCGCGCAGCAGGCCGAGGCCGACGACGCGACGCAGTACGCGGCGCTCGAGGCCGAACGCGACCGGATCGACGCCGAGATCGCCGAGATCGCCCGCAAGGCACGCGCGGAGCGCGAGGAGCGGGAGCGCAGGGCGCGAGCCGCCGCGCAGTCCTCGTCCGGCTCGACGTCGTCCGGCGACTCCGGCAGTGGGTCGACCGATGGCTCCGGCAGTGGGTCGTCCGGTGGCGGCTCGTCGTCGACGCTCGGATACCCCGTCGCGAACCCGTACGTCACCTCGTCGTACGGCATGCGGGTCCACCCCGTGACCGGGGTCTACAAGCTGCACGACGGCACCGACTTCCGCGCCTACTGCGGGACGTCGATCCGCGCCTCGGCCGCCGGCACCGTTCAATGGGCGCGGTATCGCGGCGGGTACGGCAACCAGGTGCTCGTGGATCACGGCTCGCCGTTCATGACGTCGTACAGTCATCTCTCCCGCTTCGCGGTGTCGTCCGGCGAGCGGGTCGCCAAGGGCGAGGTCATCGGCTACTCGGGTTCGACGGGCTACTCGACGGCCTGCCACCTGCATTTCATGGTCTACGTCGACGGGATCCGCACGAACCCGATGCGCTACCTGTGAACCGGGGCTCGCCCCCATGAGATCCTGACCCGTATGGCGAGGGAGCGTGGTCGCAGGCTGGTGGCGCAGAACCGGAAGGCGCGCCACGACTACCACGTCGACTCGACCTACGAGGCGGGGCTCGTCCTGACCGGCACCGAGGTCAAGTCGCTGCGGGCCGGTCGCGCCTCACTGGTCGACGGGTTCGCCGAGGTGCGGGACGGCGAGGTCTGGCTCCGCAACGTGCACATCCCCGAGTACGACCAGGGCACCTGGACGAACCACGAGCCACGGCGACCTCGCAAGCTGCTCATGCGTCGCGACGAGATCAGCCGGCTGATCGGCAAGACCCGGGAGAAGGGCTTCACGCTCGTGCCGCTCTCGCTGTACTTCTCCGACGGCTACGCGAAGGTCGAGCTGGCGCTGGCCCGCGGCAAGAAGTCCTACGACAAGCGGCACGCGCTGGCCGAGAAGCAGGCGAAGCGCGAGGCCGAGCGGGCGGTCGCACGGGCCCGCCGGGGCGACTGACCCGCGTGCGGGGCTTGATCGCAGTCACCCTTGCGGCGCTCCTGGTGCCGGCCGGCTGCTCCGGTGAGGACCCCGAGCCAACGGCCAGTGCATCGCCGACCGCGACGCCGGTTCTGCCCCTCTCCGGGCTGCCCGCGCCCGACGGCGTACCTGACCGGCCGGCACTGGTCGTGAAGGTCGACAACACGGGGAGCTCGCGGCCGCAGCTGGGACTCTCGTCGGCCGACCTGGTCGTGGAGGAGCTGGTCGAGGGCGGGCTGACCCGGCTCGCCGCCATGTTCCACTCGACGCTTCCTGCCGTCGTCGGCCCGGTCCGGTCGGTGCGGACGACGGACATCGGCATCGTCGCGCCCACCGGGGGAGTGCTGGTGGCGTCCGGGGGTGCGGGTCGCGTCCTCGCCGCCATCGACGCGGCCGGCATCCCTGTGCTGACCGAAGGAGACGCCGGGTTGTCGCGGGACCGATCCCGTCCGGCGCCGTACAACGTCATGCTCGACCCGGCCGCGGCGGTCGCGGGCGGGACCGATCTAGCGGCACCGATGGGGCCCTACCTGCCGTGGGCGACGCCGGAGATGCCACCGCCGGCGGGAGTACCGGCAAACTCGGCCGCGGTGACGTTCTCCGGCGGGCACACGACCAGGTGGCGATGGGTGGACGGCACCTGGAGCCGCACCGACGACCTGGCCGAACCGGGCGACGAGTTCCGCCCCGCGAGCCTGCTCGTGCTCCGGGTGACCACCCGCGACGCCGGCTATCTCGACCCCGCGGGCAACCCGGTGCCCGAGACCGTCCTGGAGGGATCCGGAGAGGCACTCCTGTTGACCAGCGGGCAGCTCCTCGATGGCCGCTGGTCCAAGGCCGACGCCGCGTCAGCGCTACAGCTGACCGACCTCGCCGGTGCAGAGCTGGTCGTGCCACCAGGCCGGACCTGGATCGGGCTCGTTCCCGAGGCGGGCGCGGTCGAGACGGGCTGACCACGGCTCAGCCGCGGCGATCGCGAGGGTGAGTGGAGCGGAGAGCTCACCGGATGAAGCGGTGGACGTCTGAGGACCCGGCCGTACTGGAGGCGTCGGCGATCCAGGGGCCGGTGCCCTCGGTCGGGTCGAGGACGTCGGCCTCGAACCAGGTGTGCCGGCCCTCGAGAACCGCCTTGGCGAGCCGCTCGTCCGCCGAGTCGGTGTTGCGCCAGAGCGCGTCGAAGAGCCGCTCCGTGCGCAGCCTTGACTGCTGGCAGAACACGTCGGCCAGCTCGGCACCACGGCCGTCGCCCTGCCCACGCAGCATCTGGGCGCGTACGCAGCTCGCAGCCATCGCGAACAACTCGGCGCCGATGTCGACCACGCGGGCGAGGAAGCCCTGCTTGCGCTCGAGGCCGGCCTGCCAGCGGGCCATCCCGTAGAACGTCTGCCGCGCCAGCTTGCGCGACGCGCGCTCCACGTAGCGCAGGTGTGGCGCGAGCGTCCCGAACTCGGCGTACGACGTCGGCACCTGTCCCCTGCCGGCGACGAGCTGCGGCAGCCAGCGGGCATAGAACCCGGTGGCCTTGGCGGCCGCCCGGGCCTTGCCGGCGAGATCGACGTCGGGATCGACGACGTCGCCGGCCGCCTGCAGGTGGGCGTCGACGGCCTCGCGGGCGATGAGCAGGTGCATGATCTCCGTCGAGCCTTCGAAGATCCGGTTGATCCGGAGGTCGCGCAGGATCTGTTCGGCGGGTACGGCACGCTCGCCGCGGGCCCGCAGCGACTCGCCCGTCTCGTAGCCCCTGCCGCCGCGGATCTGCACGAGCTCGTCGGCGACCAGCCAGGACATCTCGCTCGACCACAGCTTGGCGATGGCAGCCTCGATCCGGATGTCGTGGCCGCCGGCGTCGGCGAGATGGGCGGACAGGTCGAGGGCGGCCTCCTGCGCGTAGGCGGTGGCGGCGATGAAGGAGACCTTGTGCGCGACGGCGGCATGCCGGCCGACCGGCCTTCCCCACTGGACTCGCGCGGCGGACCACTCGCGGGCGATCTTGAGGCACCATTTCGAGGCCCCCGTGCACAGGGCCGGAATCGAGAGCCGTCCGGTGTTGAGGGTCGTCAGCGCGATCTTGAGGCCGTCGCCTTCTCGGGCCAGCCGGTTCTCGGCAGGGACGCGGACCTTCTCCAACCGGGTGAGGCCGTTCTCGATGCCCTTGAGGCCCATGAACGCGTTGCGCCGCTCGACGGTGATGCCCGGCGACGCGGCCTCCACGACGAACGCGGTGATACCGCCGCGCCCTCCGTCATGCTCCGGAACACGCGCCATCACGACGAGCAGCTCGGCGATGACGCCATTCGTCGTCCACAGCTTGAGGCCGTCGATCTCGTACGCCGCGCCGCCGTCGACCGGCGTCGCGGTAGCCGCGAGCCGGGCCGGGTCGGAGCCGACGTCGGGCTCGGTGAGCAGGAAGGCGCTGATCGCGCCCTGCGCGCAACGGGGGAGGAACGCCTGCTTCTGCGCCTCGGTACCGAACTGCTTGACGGGCTCGGGCACGCCGATCGACTGGTGCGCCGACACGAGGGCCCCGACGGACGGATGGACGGCGCCGAGCAGCATGAGGGCGCGGTTGTACCCGACCTGCGAGAGCCCGACGCCGCCGTAGCGGCGGGGAATCTTCATGCCGAAGACGCCGAGCCTGGCCAGTGCTTTCAGGTACTCGTCGGGGATTCGCGACTCGCGCTCGATGACCGCGCCGTCGAGCTCGCTCTCGCACAGCACCCGCAGCTCGGCGAGGAACGCGCTGGTGCGGGACTCGTCGTCCGGGCTCTGGCTCGGGTGGGGGTGGATGAGGTCGAGCCGGAACCTGCCGAGGTACAGCTCCTTCGCGAACGACGGCTGCCGCCACTCCGTCTGGCGGGCGGCCTCGGCCACCCGCCGGGCTTCCCGTTCGTCCACCTGCGTCGTCGTCATCGCCCTCCCTCGGACGGATTAGCTACTCACCAGTGTTACCCACGAGTAGCTGCGAAGGGAACCCCGTCCGGGCGTCGTCTTCGTTTGCGAAGAGCGGCCGGTTAGTCGGGAATCTCCCTGGTTGGCCGGGCGTTGAAGCCTGTAGCCTGGACGGGCTGCGCGAGCACGCCAGCCCGTTCGGGCGTTGACAACTCAACATGGGGGTGAACGGTTTCGACTTCGTTCGTCGAACCAGGGGAAGCGGGCCGAGGATGTCGCGTGATCTCGTAAACCAGCGCGGCAAACGTTACAAGTGCCAACGCTAAGCGCACTGACTTCGCTCTCGCCGCCTGAGGCAGAGCACTGAAGTCTGTCGACCCGGGGATGCTTCCGCCCCGGTGTTCGGCATCAGCTAGGAAGCTCCACCTGCCGGTACGGTCGCGGGACCGGCAGGGACACCTACGCGACTGGGCTCGTCACGGTGAACTCGCCTGCATGATCACCGGAGCCGAGTAGAGGCAGCGCAGGCTGCGCCCGGAGAAGCCCTGGCGAAGCGTCGAAGGACCCGGGTTCGATTCCCGGCACCTCCACCGATGACGAAGCCGCGGGTCAGAGTGTTCTGGCCGGCGGCTTTCGTCGTATCGGGAAGGACGGCGAGATGAGAGGCGACCGGGTAGAGATCGTCATCGATGCCGGGGCCGGTACCCGCACGTACCAGGTCGTCGCCACCCGGGCCGGCCGTCGAGTCGAGATCACCCAGGGTCGCGGCGTCGTCGAGGTGACCGAGGTCACCAGGGGCGGCACGCCGGTGCGGACGGCCCGGTTCATGGCGTCCCGGGTGCTCGCGCTCGTCGAACATCCAGCGGGTCGCCAGGGGTCGGTGTCCGAGCCGGCGGTGGACGGCCCTGTCGGGACGGTCGGGCAAGATGGGCGACCGTGACCGCTTCTGACGATCTCCGCGCCGTCGCCGACGACTACTGGGAGGCCAAGCTCGAGGCCAGCCCGCTCTTTGCGTCATTTCTCGGCGACCACCGTTACGACGACCGCGCCGACGACCTCTCCGCCGCGGCGGAACAGCGGCTGCGGTCTCGCTGGGTCGAGCTGCATGACCTCGCGGCGGCGCTCCCGGCGGATGCGCTCGACGACACCGACCAGGTCACCCGCGACCTGCTGGTCGACGAGCTCGACGACGCAGTTCGGGTCCTCGACCTCAGGCTGATCGAGCTCTCGTCGGACCAGATGCAGGGCGTCCACGCTGGCCTGTTGATCACCGCGGCGCAGCTGCGGGCCCCCCAGCCCGAGCATGCCCAGATGGCCCTGACCCGGATCGCCGAGCTGGGCCGCATGCTCGACCAGGGGGCCGGCCGCTACCGCGAGGGTCTGGCGGCCGGTCGCACGCCGGCGCTGATCAACGTCTCCCGGTCACTGCACCAGGTATCCGGGTATTTGAGCACGCCGCTCGACACCGACCCGTTCGTCAACCTGACCGGTCCAGAGGGCTGGGACGGCACCGACGCGTGGCGCGCGCAGATGTCCGAGGCCGTGCGCGACGTGCTGCGGCCGGCCTTCGCGCGTTACCGCGACGTGTTCGCGACAGAGCTGGCGCCCGCCGCGCGGCCCGACGACCGTCCCGGTCTGTGCCACCTCGCCGACGGCGAGGAGCTCTACCAGGCCCTGATCGAGCTCCACACCGGACTTCCGCTGACGGCTGCCGAACTGCACGAGATCGGCCTCGAAGAAGCCACCAAGAGCCTGCCGGCGGAGTTCGCCGAGGTCGGCGCGCGGGCGTTCGGCACACCCGAGATCGGCGCGATCTTCGCCGAGCTGCTCGACGATCCGGAGCTCCGCTACCGCGACGGCGACGAGATCGTCGCGCACGCGCAGCGCTGTCTGGAGGCGGCCACGGCCGCCATCGACGACTGGTTCGGCATCCTTCCGCAGGCACCGTGCGTCCTGACGCCGGTGCCCGACTACCTGGCGGCCGATGTGCCGCCCGCCTACTACACGCCCCCGACACCCGACGGCAGCCGGCCGGGGGAGTACCACGTCAACCTGTACGAGCCCACCGAACGTGGCCGCGCGTCGACGGCCTCGATCGCCTTCCACGAGGCGATCCCCGGGCATCACCTGCAGCTGGCCATCGCCACCGAGCGCACCGATCTGCCGTCGTTCCGCCGGATGTCGTTGGGTCACACGGCATTCGTCGAGGGCTGGGCGCTCTACACCGAGCGCCTCGCCGACGAGATGGGGCTGTACGAGAGCGATCTCGACCGGCTCGGCATGCTCTCGTCCGACGTGTGGCGGGCATGCCGGCTCGTTGTCGACACCGGGCTGCACGCGATGGGGTGGACCCGCCAGCAGGCCATTGACTTCATGGTCGAGCACATGCCGGTCGACCTCGAAACGATCACCGTGGAGGTCGACCGCTACATCGGCATGCCCGGTCAAGCGCTGGCGTACAAGGTCGGTCAGCGCGAGATCCTGCGGCTGCGTGACGAGGCCAGGGCGACCCTGGGCGACCGGTTCGACATCAAGGGCTTCCACGACGCCGCGCTGGGGGCAGCGACGATCAGCCTGCCCGTGTTGCGCCGCCGGATCGCCAGTTGGGTGGCGTCTGCCTGAGCACCGGGTGTGACCCGCGTCACATGACTCACGACGGATGTCGTGGGCCAGGTCACCCTTTGGGGTGGAACGCCCGCTTTCCCGCCGCACGTTGACGACCCGTCACCGCGTGCTGCATGCGCGGTCGGCCGGCCCTGCCCTCTCTGACGGGCGGGGCCGCAGCGCGCCAGGAGCGCACCGCCCTTGTCCCCGACCGACGGATCTACATGTCCCCCCTGAACACCTGTACCCGGGTGGCTGGCGTCCTCACGCTTGCCGCCACCACGTCGATCGTCGTCGCGATACACGCACCCGCCGCGCAGGCGGCTGCAGTCGACCCCACGAAGGTCTCCGCCGCGGCCAGTGCCGCCGAGGCTGCGAAGTCGGCTCTCGTCCAGGCGACAGCGTCGAAAGCCGAGGCCGAGCAGGCCGTCTCCGAGGCCGCCACGGCGCTCGACGCGGCGCAGGATGCGCTGTCGTCCGCGCGCGACCACCTCACGATGCTCGACGATCGCGTGAAGGAAGCAACGGTGGAGCGGCTGACCGTCGAGAGCGACGGTGGCTTGCTCGATGTCGCCGCCGCGGCGACCGGCGAATCGGACTCGACGCTGGTCGACGCGGCCGGAACGGCGGTCACGGCCGGCCTGGGGGGCGTCGTCGGTCCCATCATCGGTGCGCTGAACCCGCTCGACGATGCCCTCGACGAACAGGTGGAGGACGCGGACCGGGACCTCGCGGCTGCCGAGCGTCGGGAGCAGGCGGTGCGGGCGGACCGCGCGGAGGCGGTGCGTGCTCAGCGGGCGGTCGCGGTGAAGGTGTCCGAGGCCGAAGGCCTGCGGGACGCGGCCGATGCGGCCCTGGTGGCCACGGAGGATGACGAGAAGGCCGCCGGGGCGGCGAGCGCCGCCGCGGATGCGGCCGCCGAGAGCTTCGCTGCGTCGCTCGGCATCGACAAGCGGCTTGTCCTGCCCGGGATCGGCGCCATCAGCAGTCCGTACGGCATGCGCACGCACCCGATCACGGGTGCGCACAAGCTGCACACAGGAACGGACTTCCAGGTCGCGGATGGCCGGGCCTACGCTGCCGCGGCGGGGACGGTCGCCGCGGTGACGCGGGATGCGGCGTACGGAAACATGGTCACCATCGCCCACGGCAAGGGCGTCACGACCCGGTACGCGCATCTGGCCAGGTCGTTGGTCAAGCCCGGCGACACGGTCGCCGCGGCCCAGGTCGTGGGCCGGATCGGCTCGACCGGCCTGTCGACCGGACCACACCTGCATTTCGAGGTCCAGGTCGACGGCCAGTTCCAGAACCCGGCCACCTGGCTGGCACGCTAGGCGCTCCTGACGCCCGTACCGTAGCCGAGTGGCCTACGACCGGATCTGGCTGCTGACGGACTACGGATGGCGGGACGGATTCGTCGCCTCGTGCTACGGCGTGATCGCCCGGATCGCACCGGCAGCGCGGGTCGACGACATCACCCACGAGGTGCCTGCTCACGACGTCCGGCATGGTGCCGCCGTGCTCGCGCAGACAGTTGCGCACCTGCCGCCGTCGGTCATCGTCGGCGTGGTCGATCCCGGTGTCGGCACCTCGCGTCGGGGCGTGGCCCTGACGGCCGGCGGCTCGGTGCTGGTGGGACCCGACAACGGCCTGTTGCCGTGGGCCGCCGACACCTTGGGCGGCGTGAACGCGGCCGTCGAGCTCACCGAACCCGCCTACCAGATGCCGGTGTCGGCGTACACGTTCGCCGGGCGAGACGTCCTCGCGCCCGTGGCTGCACACGTGGCGACGGGCGTGCCGCTCGAGGCGTTGGGCCCGTCGGTGCCCGTCGCGGAGCTGGTCCGGCTGACGCCGCCGCGGGTCGAAGTCCGCCCCGGTGTGCTCGACACCGAGGTTCTGACGACCGACCATTTCGGCAACGTCCAGCTCGCGGCAACGGCCGGTGACATGGACGCCGCGGACCTCGGGTCCGGCCGGGTCGAGGTCGGCGTTGGCGATCGAGCCGTCGAGATGGCCATGGGCGTCACCTTCGCGGACGTGGCACCTGGCGACTTCGTGCTCTTCGTGGACTCGGCCGGTCATGTCGCACTCGCCCTGAACAAGGGCGATGCCGCCGACGAGCTCGACCTCGGATCCGGCGACCGCGTCACCGTCACGCCGACGCAGTGACCCGCGCGCCTTCGTGGAGAGAGTCGTAGATCCGATCCCGGAGTGTGTTCACCTCCGTGGCGGTCAGCGTCCGGTCCATCGCGCGCAGCACGATCCTGAGCAGGACGTTGTCCTGACCGGGACGCATCCCGAGCCGGTCGTGCGCCGGCGTGGGGAGTTCGTCGTACGGCGTCGTGGACACGACCGCGACCTCCTCGACGAGATCGGCGTCGGCTCCGAGGGCGTCACGGACCCGGTCGCCCAGCGTCTCGGCGTCCGCGCCTGAGTCGACGGCCACCGAGAGGTCGCGCCGCGTCGCCGGGAGCGCCGATACCGCGCGGTACGGCGCCAGGTCGAGCATTTGTTCTGCCACGCGGGGATCCTCCGAGCGCAGCAGCCGGATGTCGGGTATCCCCTTGCGCAGCATCATCGCCCGGTCCAGGCCGATGCCGAGGGCGAGGCCACTCCAGCGATCCGGATCGAGGCCCGCCCTGGCGAGGACGTGTGGTGCCGCAAGGCCACACTCGGCCAGCTCGACCGGGTGGTCGCGGTCGATGGCCTCGACCTCGCGGCCGCCCTCGGTGTAGGGGTGCTCGGCGGTGGACCAGCGCCAGTGCCGGCCCGGCACGAGTGCGGCGACGAGCGTGCCGACCATTACGGCCAGGTCGGCGTGGTCGAGCCGGCGACCGTCGCGGCGCACTCGCCACAGGTCGAGCTGGTGAGGCGTGCCGGTGTGCAGGCGGTCGATGGTGTCACGTCGGTGGCAGATGCCTGGCAGTGCGATCAGCACGTCGTCGGTGCCGTCCGGCTCGGCTGCCAGTGACCGAAGGGCAGGTGGGACTCCGGCAGAGGTGTGGCTTCGCAGCACGCAGCCGTCGCTGACGTAGCGCGTGTATCGGGCGTCGCGCGCGACAGCATCCGGGGCGTAACCGAGCCGGTCGTAGTTGTCGTCGACAGGGACGACAGGCCCAGCTCGGATCACCCGAGGCTGGCTCGGCCAGATGTGCGCGAGCGAGCCGAGCGCCTGATCGACGAGGAGCTGGAGCGCGTGCGGACCCTGGGCCGGGTCGGTGAGGTCGCGGATCGACAGGGCCGAGACGAGTGCGTTCGGGGACAGCGGTGTGACGGACATGACCGGGCCTTTCGAGGCTGGCTCGATGGTCGAGCGCCGCGACGGGCACTCTGCATCGGGTTGGCTGGGGGCCTCCCCCGGCCGGTCGTCCGTGGAGGGTCAGGCGTGCGGGCCCTCCGGGCGGCGGACGTTCGCCGACCGGGGGCAGCCGAACCAGCGCCGACCTGTCATGTGCTCAAGGGTAGCGCGTCGGCAGTCGACACGCCCTCGTCGAAAGCGAAGCCACCGGGCCGGCCGGCGCGGTCGGCGAGCAGGCCCGCCAACGTGGCAACGGCGATCTCCGGCGGAGTACGCGACCCGATGTTCAGGCCGATCGGGCGGTGAACCCGCTCGATGTCGGATTGCTGCACGCCGAGCTCGCCGAGCGCGGCGACGTGTGGCCCGACGTGGCGGGGAGACCCCATGACGCCCACCCACCGGGCCGGGAAGGTCAAGACGTCGCGGAGAACGGCGCCGAGCTCGGATCGATGATGGTCGGTGACGACCACGTCGGTCGAGGGGTCGATCCCCGCGCCGGCGGCGTCCTGGACGACGAGGTCGGCGTCGAATGCTCCGTTCGACTCGACCGGGTCGAGGAGAACGGTCGCGTAGCCGAGATGACGGCCGAAATGCACCAGATGCGATGCGACCGGAGAGGCGAAGACCACGACCAGCCTGCGGTCGCTCGTGTCGAGCGAAGCGTCGCCATGGGCGACGGCACAGGTCGGGTCGTCCGCTGGGCCGCTCGTAGCGCTCATGCCGCTCATGCCGCCACGTTAGTCATGCCTCGTCGGCTGCTGCAGCGAGCTCGGCGGCAGTCGGCGGATCGGCGCCCCGGCGCGCGGTGGTCAGGGCGGCCACGAGGTTGGCCTGCTCGGCGACGTCGCGGAGCGTCGTGGTTCCGCATCGGGCGAGCCGGTCGTGGGCACCTGGACCGAGAAGGTCGTGACGCCGCAGCGCATCGACCAGCCCTGCGGTGAACGCGTCGCCGGCGCCGACGGTGTCGACGACCTCGACGCGACGGGCGGGCACGTCAACGCGTGCGCCGTGGCCCGTCATGGCGATGGCGCCGTCACCGCCGCGGGTCACGACGACGAGCGCCGGGCCGGCCCCGAGCCAGCTGGTGGCAACCTGTTCGGCGTTCTCGCCGGGCGCGATCCACGCCAAGTCCTCGTCGCTCACCTTGACGACGTCCGCCAGCCCGACCTGTGCCGCGAGCCGGTCTCGGGCGCGATCGCGGGGGCCGACCAGGGCGGGGCGCAGGTTCGGATCGAGCACGATAGTCACCGCACCGCGGTCGTGCTCGCGGCGCATGAGGGCCGTCAGCGCCGTTGCTCCCGGTTCCATCGCGACCGCGAGCGACCCCGTGCACAGCGCGACCGCCTCGCTGGGGAGAGCAGCGGGCAGCTCGTCGCGGGACCATCCCCAGTCGGCGGTGCCGTCCACGTAGAAGTCGTACGACGCGTGGCCGTCCTCGGCGACCGACACGACGGCCACGGTGGCGGGTGCCGTCGTCGCGACGGCGTAGGCGAGCCCCACGCCGCTGCCGATCAGGTGGGATCGAACGATCTGGCCGAATCGTCCGGTCCCGAGCCTGGCCAGGAACTCGGTCGGCGTCCCCAGCCGCGACAGTCCCACGGCCACGTTGGCCGGAGAACCGCCGGCGACGGCGCGGAACAGGCCGTCGCCCTCGTCGACCAGGTCGACCAGGGCTTCGCCCGCGACCACGATCATGGCCGATACGCTACGACTCGGGACGCCGCGCGGGGCCCATTGGTACCGCGGAGCATCGGTCAGTGGCACGATCCTTGGCGTCGAATCGTTCCGCGTGTCGCCGAAGGAGCCGGCCCCTTGGCAAACGTGCCCAGCGTGTCCTACTCGATCACCGTCCGCCTCGAGGTAGCCGCGGGCGGAACCGCCATCAGCCTGCTCACCACGGCCGTCGAGAAGGCCGGCGGACTCGTCACCGGGCTCGACGTCACCGGTTCAGGTCATGACCGCATCCAGGTCGACGTCACGTGCGCTGCGACGTCGACGGCTCACGCTGATGAGCTCGTGCAGGCGCTCCGGTCGGTCGAGGGCGTCACGATCGGCAAGGTCAGCGACCGGACTTTCCTCGTCCATCTGGGTGGCAAGCTCGAGGTCAGGTCCAAGGTGCCGATCCGCAACCGCGACGACCTCTCGCTGGTCTACACGCCCGGTGTGGCACGCATCAGTTTGGCGATCGCCGAGAACCCGGAGGACGCCCGCAGGCTGACCATCAAGCGGAACACGGTCGCCGTGGTCACCGACGGCTCGGCAGTGCTGGGTCTCGGCAACCTCGGGGCGATGGCGGCGTTGCCGGTGATGGAGGGCAAGGCCGCGCTCTTCAAGCGCTTCGCCGACATCGATGCGTTCCCGATCTGCCTGGACACCCAGGACACCGATGAGATCGTCATGATCGTCCAGGCGATCGCCCCGGTGTTCGCGGGGATCAATCTGGAGGACATCTCGGCGCCTCGGTGCTTCGAGGTGGAGGCGCGTCTGCGTGAGCTTCTGGACATCCCCGTTTTCCACGACGACCAGCACGGGACCGCGATCGTCGTCCTCGCTGCGCTGTACAACGCGCTCAAGGTCGTGGGTAAGGACATCGGCTCGATCAGGGTGACCATGGCCGGCGCCGGCGCAGCCGGTCGGGCCGTCGCCCAGCTCCTGTTGGTGGCCGGCGTCCGCGACATCGTGGCTGCAGATCGGGTCGGCGTGATCCATGCGGGCCGTTCCGATCTTCACGGCGCGGCGGCGTGGTTCACCGAGCACACGAATCCGCGGCGGATCACGGGCGCATTGCGTGATGCGCTCTCCGGTTCGGACGTGTTCATCGGTGTCTCCGGCCCCGACATCCTCACCGGGGACGACATCGCGACCATGGCCGACGGAGCCGTCGTCTTCGCGCTGGCCAACCCCGACCCGGAGGTGGATCCGGTCGACGCTGCCGCGCACGCGAGAGTCGTCGCGACCGGCCGGAGCGACTACCCGAACCAGATCAACAACGTGCTGGCCTTCCCGGGCGTGTTCCGGGGATTGCTGGATGCGCACAGCCGAACCGTGACGACCGAGATGCTGCTGGCCGCGGCGCAGGCACTGGCTGGGACGGTGAGCGACGACGAGCTCAATCCCTCCTACATCGTGCCGAGCGTGTTCCACCCCGGCGTGACCGAGGCCGTCGCGAGCGCGGTCCGTCGCAGCGTCGAGGAGGTCCGCCACCACATCGAGGAGACCGGCGAGATCCCGGCGCAGCCCGTCTGATCGGTGCCTGCGCCACCGGCTCAGAATGGCCAGGCCTCGTCGTCCGCGGCGGGCCGGGAGTCCGTCGGGTCATGCTCCAGCACGGGAGGCGTTGGCGATTCGTACATGTGGCCCGTCGGCGCGACCCAGGTGATCGTGCCGTCGTCGGCGAGCCGCCAGCTCCAGCCGCCTTCGGTCTTCGCGCGGTGGTGGTGACGACACAAGGGCCCCAGGTTCGCGGCGCACGTCGGTCCGTGCGGGAAGGGCTCGCGGTGATCGAGATCACATCTCTCGGCCGGCTGACGGCAGCCCGGGAACGCGCAGACCTGGTCGCGAGCCACGACGTGGTCGCGTAGGTGGGGTGGTGGCCGGTACACCGTCGTGCCGTAGTCGAGCAGGATGCCTGACGCCGGGTCGGTGAGCAGCCTGCGCCAGGTTGCGTCAGGGTCCGCAGCGATCCGGCGCGCTACTTCGGCCGGTATGGGTCCGTATCCGGCCAGCTCTGCGGGCTGGTCGTCGAGGCCGAGCAGGGTGGTGGCCGCGACGGTGACCTGGATGTGCGGCCCACTGCGGCGCCGGCGCGCCGGCCGTCGACGGGCTGAGCGGTTGCCACGCCTTGCGATCTCACCTGCGGCGTCGGCTCCGTCGTGGCCCGGTGCGGCGTATCCCCTGCGAAGCACGGCCCGGCAGATGTCGACCAGGGCATCGGCTCGCCGCGCCTCGATCCCGCGCGGATCGGCCGGGTCGGAGCAGCGTGCGATCGTGTCAACCGACGTGAAGATCGCCATCGCGTCGTCGGCCGCCAGAACCGCGCTGATCTCGGCCATGCCGTCGGGCAGGACGTGCATGCGAAGGCACCGTCCCGCCTTCGCCTTCACGTGCCGCTTGGATGCTGCCTGCGGATCGACGGCGGCCACCGCGCGGAGCAGACTGCGGCGGAGCTCCGATGTGGTTTGCGATCCGGCGCGGCGCAGAACACGTTCCTCGACGCCCCGACGGTTCTCGGCATCGGCGAGGACGGCCGTGTGGTCGGCTATGGCCCGCGCCTTCGACAGGTCGATCCGTCCCTCGAGCAGAGCCTCGCGGGTGGCTGGAAGACGCTCTGCCAAGTCGAGCGCGATGGCGAGCTTGAGGTCGGCCGCGCGGCGGGTGATCCGCAACCTCGTGGCGATCTCGTCGGCGGCGAACTCGCTCACGGTCCTGCCGGGTCGGTCGGGGGCATAGGGCCCAGGCCTGCGGCGGGCGAACTCCGCGACCGTGTCGCACTGTTTCGCCTGCGCCCAGCTGATCAACTGGTCCCATCTCGCGGTCGGCCTCGAGCAGGTCATGGCTGGACAGGCTCGCCGGCTCGATCCTCGCCAACGCATCGGCCGATACCGGCCCGCCAAGCATGTCGGCAGCGGAATCATCCGCAGACGGCTTGCATCGCCACAGCGCCCTGCGCTGCGGAGCTCGGAACACGCCGGGCGCGAGCCGCTGCGCCCGCTCGAACGGACCTTCAGCGATTCTCGCCGGCCGTGCCGGCATGAGGGCGGACAGCCGTGCCAGCGCCGCCTCGCGGGCTTCACCCGACGAGGCGCTGGGCCGGCTGACCGATTCGAACATACGTCCAGTGTCCCAGCGACCACTGACACTATCGGGCTGGTTCGCCAACCAGTTCGGCCATCTGGAAGATCCCGTCCTGCGACTGGCGTGCGGTGGTGAATCACCGTGAGGAACCTAATCGGCACCCGCCGAGCTCGGCCGCCAGCTCGTCTAGTTCGATGCCGCGTGCCTCCAGCACCAGTCGCAGCGGGTTGGGTCCGCCTCCGGTCCAACCGAGCGGGGCCAGCTCTCTTCGGCTACGGCGGCTGAGTTGCGTGCCGAGCGGTTCGCGGGCATCGTGCAGCACGCCGTAGAGCAGATGTTCCGGCCCGATCCCGGCATCGCCCCGTCGGTTGGCGAATCGGGCGGCGATGTCGAAGGAGCGTTTGGCCAGCAGGTAGACGCACAGCGGATTGGGCCGGGGGTGGCCGCCGCGCCACCGCGGCCGGCGCCGCACCCGTCGCTCGGCCGCCTGAAGCGCATCGGTGCCGAAGGTCGCTTCAAGGCGCCGGCGCACCTCCTCTACCTCGATGCCGAGGCTCCGCAGCGCACCAGCCGGATCGACACGCGGCCCCAGCGTTGGACCGACGCGCAGCAGTTCGGCGCGCGCGGTATTCAGGTCCAAACCCTGTGCCCGCAGCAGTGCGGCCGCTTCGCTGGTGCCGTGCCGCAACAGCCCGAGCAGCACGTGCTCGTCCGCCAGGCAGGGATGGCCGAGCTCCCGGACCTCGACGAACGCGAGCCGCAGCACCTCTCGGCCGTCCGGCGTCAGCCGTTCCCATGTGCCACCAACCCCGTCGTCGCCTATCGCGGCACGGAGAAGACGGGTCAGCCGTTCCCACATCACGCCTGCTCCTTGCTGCGCAACCGCAAACCGTGCTTGTAATGCACAGCCTGCTTGGTCACGCCTAGCCGTCGCGCGATGTCCCGCAACGACCAGCCCTGTGCGCGGGCGCTGTCCACCTGGAGTTCCTCAAGCACCTCCACCAGCTGCCGCAACGCCACCACCGCCGTCAGCCCTACCTCCGGGTCGCTGCTCGTCGCCGCGTCCATCAGCCGCCGGCTCTCCTCGACGTCCACGCTCATACCGTCAAGATAGATTGACGCTCCGCGTGTCGTCAAGGACTCTTGACGACACATCAACGAGCGAAGGCATGTCACCGGTCCTCCAGACCTCGTCGAGAGGGTTGCGGAGTGCGGCGATCTCGTCCATCCAGGAGGCCGCCACCAGGTAGTCCAGCTCGGCCCAGAAATCGCGCACATTACGCGGCGCGGGGGATGCGGAGACCTCCCACCTGGGCGCAGTATCGAAACGTACCCCGAGTTGAGGAGGTCCCCGTGGCGGACACGAGAACCACAACTGAGGCGCCCAGCATCCGACCGTTTCGAGTCAACGTCCCGGACGAAGAACTCGCGGCGATGCGTCGCCGCATCACCGCAACGCGCTGGCCCACCAAGGAGCTCGTCCCAGACCGGTCGCAGGGCGTGCAGCTGACGACGCTGCGGGAGCTCGCCCGCTACTGGACGACCGAGTACGACTGGCGCACGTGCGAGGCACGACTGAACGCGCTTCCGCAGTTCACGACCGAGATCGACGGGGTGGAGATCCACTTCATCCACGTCAGGTCGCGGCACGAGAATGCGTTGCCGCTGATCATGACGCATGGCTGGCCCGGCTCGGTCATCGAGCTGCTGGAGACCGTCGGCCCGCTGACCGACCCGACCGCTTACGGCGGCACCCCCCAGGACGCATTCCACCTGGTGCTGCCGTCCTTGCCTGGCTACGGGTTCTCCGGCGAGCCGACCGAGCTCGGCTGGGAGTCCAGCCGCATCGCACGCGCGTGGGCGGAGCTGATGCACCGCCTCGGCTACACCCGCTACGTCGCCCAGGGCGGCGACGTGGGCACCGACGTGACCGACGCGATGGGCCGCCAAGCGCCCGAAGGGCTGCTCGGCATCCACCTCAGCTTGCTCGACGCGGCGATCGGTCTCAAGGACCAACTGCCGGCGGAATCCGAGCAGGAACGCGCGGCGCACAAAGCGGTCGAGACGGTCACGACGGGCGGCGCCGCCTACTTCCTGGAGCAATCCACCCGGCCGCAGACGATCGGCTACTCCCTGCTGGATTCACCCGTCGCGCTGGCGGCCTGGATGCTCGACCACGACACCGACAGCTACTACAAGATCTCCCGCGCGTTCGTCGACGGCGAGCCCGTGGGCAATCTCACCCGAGACCACATCCTCGACAACATCACGCTGTACTGGCTGACCGGCACCGGCGCCTCGGCCGCCCGGTGGTACTGGGAGACCGGACGAGCGCTGGCCGGAGCCCATGCGGCTGGCCAGGCTCCTCCGGCGGTCTCGGTTCCGGTCGGCTTCACGACGTTCCCCGGCGAGATCTGGGCTGCCCCGCGCAGCTGGGTCGAGACGGTCTACCCCGGCCTCGCCTACTTCAACGAGGTCGACAGGGGCGGCCACTTCGCCGCCTGGGAAGAACCGCAACTCTTCTCCGAGGAACTACGCACCACGTTCGCCACCCTGCGATGACGCATCGGCGTTACGTCGAGAAGCGAGAGGTCACCGGTCTGTTGGCGTGATGTGCGGCTGGCGGCTAGGCGAGGTTAGCCATGCCTAAGTAGGATGCAGGGCGTTCCCGCAGACCTGCCTTCCTGGAGATCGAACCGATGCCTCCCCGCCGGCTGCTCGCCGCCGCGACGCTCATCCTGCCAACGCTCGTCCTCGTCGGGTGTGGCGGCGACGGCGAGGAAGGCGTGGACGAGTCGCAGCTCGTCGTGTACTCGGGCCGCCAGGAATCGTTGGTCCAGCCGCTCATCGACGACTTCGAGGAAGAGACCGGCATCGAGGTGTCCGTCCGCTACGGCAACACCGCCCAGCTGGCGGCGCAGATCATCGAGGAGGGCGAACGCACCAAGGCCGATGTCTACTTCGCCCAGGACGGCGGCGCGCTCGGCGCGCTCGCCAAGGAGGACATGCTCATGGAGCTCCCGTCCGGGCTCCTCGACACCGTCGACCCCCGCTATCGGGCCGACGACGGCACCTGGATCGGCACCAGCGGCCGGTCACGGGTGATCGTCTACGACCCGGACCAGCTCACCGAGGACGAGGTGCCCGACACCGTCTTCGAGCTCACCGGCGCGACGTGGAAGGGCAAGGTCGGCATCGCCCCGAGCAACGCATCCTTCGAGGCGTTCGTCACCGCGATCCGGATGCTCGAGGGCGACGACCGTGCCCGGGAGTGGCTCGACGGCATGGCCGCGAACGACGTCCAGCTCTTCGACAACAACGTGCTGATCCTCAACGCGGCCGAGGACGGCGTGATCGAGCTCGGGCTGATCAACCACTACTACTGGTACGAGCAGGTAGCCGAGGAGGGCCTGGATGCCGTCCCGGCCCGGCTCAAGTTCCTCCCGGGCGGCGATCCGGGTGCGCTGGTCAACGTCGCCGGCGTCGGCGTGCTGGAGGATACCGACCGCGAGGACGACGCGTTGCGTTTCGCCGAGTACCTGCTCTCCGAGCACGCGCAGACCTACTTCGCCGAGGAGACGAAGGAGTATCCGCTGATCGACGGGATCCAGGTCGTGGATGACCTGCCTCCGTTGGAGTCGCTGCAGTCTCCCGAGATCGACCTCTCCGACCTCGACACGCTCGACGAGACCCTGCAGATGATCGAGGAGGCCGGGCTGACCTGATGGCCGCTCCGACCCTGGACCGGCTCCCCGCCGCTGCCCGCTGGCGGCGGCGTGGTCAGCGTCCGCCGGCTGTCCTCGTAGTGCCGGCGCTCGCCGCGGCCGGGGTTGCGCTGCTTCCCCTCGTCTACCTCTGTGTGCGCTCCCTGGACCGGGGCGTACCGGAGCTGATCGACCTGCTCTGGCGGGAGCGGACCCTCCGACTGGCCCTGCGCAGTCTGGGCCTCGCCGCCGCAGTCACGCTCGCCTCTCTGGTCATCGGTATCTCGCTGGCCTGGCTGACGATCAGGACCCGGCTGCCGGGTCGCCGGGCCTGGGCGGTCCTAGCGGCGTTGCCGCTCGCCGTCCCGTCCTACGTGGCCGCGTACGCATGGGTGGCCGCCTTCCCGCGGATCCCGCCGTTCGTCGGCTCGGTATTCGTCCTGACCCTGTGCTGCTACCCCTATGTCTTCCTGCCGGTCGCGGCCACGCTGGGTCGCACCGACCCGGCCCTGGAGGAGGTGGCACGGTCGCTGGGAAAGAGCCGACTCGCGACGTTCTTCGCGGTGACGCTACGTCAGGTACGTCCGGCGGCTGCCGTCGGCGGCTTGCTGGTCGCCTTGTACGTGCTCTCGGATTTCGGCGCCGTTGCGATCCTGCGCTTCGACGTGTTCACCAGGGTCATCTACACGTCGTACCGATCCAGCTTCGACGGGACGGCGGCTGCGGCGCTCGGGCTCGTCCTCGTGGCGATCACGCTGGCGATCGTCTGGGCAGAGGGACGGTCCCGCGGCCGCGCGGCACAGGCCCGGGTGGGTTCGGGGGCGGCGCGGCAGTACCGTCCGCTTGCAATGGGCCGCGCGGCCACTGGCGGCGCCCTGGTGTGGGCGGCCGCGGTCGCAGCGTTCGCACTGGGCTTCCCCATCGGCAGCCTCACCTACTGGCTGGTCGACGGCGGTACCGCCGCACTGGACGCCGGCGCCCTCGGACAGGCGGCCGTGTCGACCGTGACCGTGTCCGCCCTGGGCGCCCTGCTGACGACGGCGCTCGCGATCCCGGTGGGCGTGATGGCGGCCCGGTTCCGGTCGCGCGGCACCCGGGCGCTCGAGCAGGCGTCGTACGCGGGCCACGCACTGCCCGGGATCGTCGTCGGCCTCTCGCTCGTCTTCTTCGGCGTGCGTTACGCGTACCCGATCTACCAGCGGACACCGCTGCTGGTCCTGGCGTACGCAGTGCTGTTCCTGCCCGCTGCCGTCGGGGCGGTGCGGGCCTCGGTCGCACAGTCGCCGCCGGTGCTCGAGGAGGTCGCGCGCTCGCTGGGCCGCAGCCCCGCCCGGGTGCTGCGGGACATCACCCTCCCGCTGGCGGGCCCAGGGGTGGCGGCCGGGGCGGCGCTGGTCTTCCTGACCTGCATGAAGGAGCTGCCCGCCACCTTGCTGCTGCGGCCCACCGGACTCGAGACGCTGGCGACCGAGCTGTGGGCAGAAACAGAGGTCGGTGCATACGCGGCCGCGGCGCCCTATGCCACCCTGCTGGTCCTGCTCGCCGCGTTGCCGACCTTCCTGCTCGGTCACCGCCGCCGGTCGGCGACACTGGACGTGCCGGGAGGTGCGTCGTGAGCGAGCTGGTCGTCCGAGGGCTGAACAAGTCGTTCGGCGGCGTCCACGTGCTCCGAGGCCTCGACCTCGTGATACCCGCGGGATCGCTGGCCGCGGTGCTCGGCCCGTCCGGGTGCGGGAAGACGACGCTGCTGCGGATCGTCGCCGGATTCGAGGCGGCAGACTCCGGCACGGTCGAGCTCCACGGCGCGGTCGTGGCCGGGCCCGGCGTCCACGTGCCGCCGGAGCGCCGGCGGGTCGGCGTGGTCCCCCAGGAAGGCGCCCTGTTCCCGCACCTGACCGTCGCCGGCAACGTCGGCTTCGGGCTGCCGCGCAACGGACGGCGGGCGACCCGCGTCGACGAGCTGCTCGCGTTGGTCGGCCTCGCCGGGTACGGCGACCGGATGACCTACGAGCTCTCCGGCGGGCAGCAGCAACGGGTGGCGCTCGCCCGCGCGCTCGCGCCGGACCCGGCCTTGGTCCTCCTCGACGAGCCCTTCAACGCACTCGACACGGGTCTGCGGTCCGCCGTCCGCGAGGACGTCCGCACGGCGCTCCGCAGGGCCGGCGCCACGGCCGTCCTCGTCACGCACGACCAGGAGGAGGCCTTGTCCATGGCCGACCTCGTGGCCGTCATGGCAGCCGGCCGTATCGCACAAGCCGCTCCACCCGGTGATCTCTACGCCACGCCGTCCGATCTCGGAGTGGCGACATTCGTCGGCGACGCGGTGGTCCTCGAAGCGATCGCCACGGCGACCGGTGCACAGAGCCCGCTCGGCCGGTTGCGGCTGCGCGACGCCGCGGCCCGCGGACCCGGCCGCGCGGTGGTGCGGCCCGAGCAGGTCCTGCTCGACGACGCCGACGCGGGCGTGGTCGGCACCGTGACGGCGACCGTCTTCTACGGGCACGACGCACTGGTGCGGCTGTCCGTCCCGGCTCCCGGGGGTCCTGTCTCCGTCTCCGCCCGCTGCCAGGGGCTGCCGCCCGGCGTCCGGGTCGGCGACACGGTGGGGCTGCGGGTCGTCGGGCCGGTGACGTTCTTCCCGGCGTGACCGGGCGGCCACTGTTCCGCGTCGCGCTGGGAACCGTCGTCCGCAGGACACGGGTTGGCCACGAAACCGCCGAAACGGGCCTCGGAACCGGCAGCATTGACCTTGACGAGACGGACGAACGTGGAGGGAAGGCATGAGCGTGAGCGACGACCGCCTGACCGGGCGTCTGCTCGTGGCGACGCCGAACCTCCGCGACCCGAACTTCGAGCGCGCCGTCGTCCTGGTGCTCTCGCACGACGAGGACGGCGCGCTCGGCGTCGTGGTGAACCGCCCGACCGGAGTACCCGTCACCGAGATCCTGCCGAGCTGGCAACCCGTGGTGACCGAGCCTGGCGTGGTCTTCCAGGGCGGCCCGGTCAGCTTGGACAGTGCGCTCGGCCTGGTCGCCATGGCCGACGGCACCGAACCGCTCGGAGTCCGTCGGGTCAGCGGCCAGGTCGGTGTCGTCGACCTGGACACGCCCCCCGAGGTCGTCCAGCCAGGAGTCGTGGCGATGCGCGTCTTCGCCGGCTATGCCGGATGGTCCACGGACCAGCTCGAGAGCGAGATCGCCGAGGGCTCGTGGTACGTCGTCGACGCAGAGCCCGAGGACGCCTTCCGGGACGACGCCGAGGTCCTGTGGCACGCGGTCCTACGACGCCAGGACGGCCCGCTGGCGCTGATGGCCACGTTCCCCGCCGACCCGTCGCTCAACTGACCCTGGCCGTGCCACTCCCTGCCCCACCCCGTCCGCTCCGGGTGTTCCTGATGGGGATGATGGGCAGCGGCAAGACGGCGGTGGGTACCGCGCTCGCCGATCGCCTCGGCTGGCCGTACTGGGACAACGACCGGCGCCTTGTGGACTTGACGGGCGAGCACGTCGACGAGCTGGCCGCACTGGGTCCGGAAGGTCTGCACGACCTCGAGGCGGAACAAGCGGTCGCCGCTGCACGGGAACCTGCACCGCTCGTGGCCGGCGTCGCGAGCAGCGTGATCGAGCGTCGCGACGTGTGGCCGCAGTTACGGGCCTCCGGCTGGTGCGTCTACCTGCGAGCACAGGTCGACACTCTGGTCGCCCGCGTGGGCAGCGGTGAGGGACGCCCCTTCCTGGAGGGCGACCCGGCCGGCTTCATCGTCTCGAACCTGCAGGCCCGCGGACCCCTCTATTCCAGGCTGGCCGATCTCACCGTCGACGTCGACAACGTCCCACCGCACGAGATCGCTGCGGGGATCCGCGCCCGGCTGCCGCTCGCGGGCTGATCTCCATGGGGGACCGTCAGTCGGGCCCGTCGCCCTTGTCGCCGTCGCCGGGGCGGAGCGAGGCCCAGATCTCCTTGCACTCCGGGCAGACCGGGAAGCGCTGGGGATCGCGGCTCGGCACCCAGACCTTGCCGCACAGCGCGATCACCGGGGTGCCGTTGACCATGGCGTCGGTGAGCTTGTCCTTGGCGACGTAGTGCGAGAACCGCTCGTGGTCGCCGTCGTCGGTGGTCGGACGGGTTCGGGTGTCCTCGACCGTCTGCGCGCCCGGGCTCAACTGGGTGGTCACGTCCCCGAGTGTACGGAAGGCCGCGGCGGGTCCGGAGGTTCTCGCCGCCACGGGATAGGCAGAAATCAGCATTTGTAGGGTTGAGTATGGCTCTGGGGCAGGACGCGCGCACGACGAGCATCCTGAGCCCGCCGCACCGGCGGCTGACGATCGGGATCGTCGCGACCGTCGTCTTCATCGCGTTCGAGGCGATGGCGGTGGCGACGGCGATGCCGAAGGCCGTCCCCGCTCTGGACGGCATGCGGCTGTACGCACTCGCATTCTCCGGGTACTTCACCACCAGCCTGTTCGGGATGGTGCTCGCGGGCGAGGTCAGCGACCGGCGCGGGCCGCGGCTTCCATTGATCGCAGGCACAGCGGCGTTCACCGCCGGTCTGATGTTGGCGGGTACAGCACAGTCGATGTGGCCGTTCGTGCTCGGCCGGGCCGTACAGGGACTGGGCGGCGGCATCGTGATCGTCGCCCTCTACGTCGTCGTCGGCCGTGCCTACGACGACAGCATGCGACCTCGGATCTTCGCCGCACTGTCGGCGGCGTGGGTGGTCCCGTCGATCGTCGGGCCGCTCGTCGCCGGCGCCGTCGCTGACCACCTGAGCTGGCGGCTGGTCTTCCTGGGTATCGCCCCGTTGGCCGCGCTCCCCGTCGTGCTCGCCCTTCCTACGATCGCCACCGTCGACGGGCCGCCACCGGACGGACCGAGCCTGCGCCGCGGTCGCAAGCGGCTGGCCCTCGCCGTGGCGGTCGGGATGGGCTTGTTGCAGGTCGCCGGCATGCGAGCCGATGTCGTGGCGATCGGCCTGGCGGTCGTCGCCCTCGTCCTGCTGGTGCCCAGCGTGCCCCGCCTGCTCCCTCGGGGGACGCTCCGGTTCGGACGCGGGCTGCCGACGGTCGTCGCGATGCGTGGGGTCCTCGCCGGCGCCTTCTTCGGCGCCGAGGCGTTCGTCCCTCTCATGCTGGTCCAGGAGCGGGGACTGTCGACGACGCTGGCCGGGCTTGCGCTCACCGGAGGCGCGCTGGGCTGGGCGACGGGCTCCTGGTACCAGGGTCGGCCGGGACTCCGGGTGCCGCGGTATGTCCTGGTCCGGGTCGGCGCTGCGCTGGTCGCGGCGGCGATCGCGGGTGCCGGCCTGGCGCTGGTTCCGGGCGTGCCGGTGATCGCTGCGGGGCTGGCCTGGGCTGTCGGTGGCGTCGGCATGGGCATGGCCATGGCCAGCGTCGGGGTACTGCTCTTCGAGCTGTCCCCGGTGTCGGACCAGGGCGCCAACTCCGCGTCCCTCCAGCTCTCCGACGCTCTTTCCTCGATCACGTTCATCGGGCTGGCCGGCGTGATCTTCGGGTCGTCGCACCAGGCGGCGGCCGACACGAGCCCGGCCGTGTTCGCGACGATCCTCGCCGTCATGGTCGTCCTGGCCCTCTTCGGTGCCTGGGCTGCAGGGCGCGTGCGCACGGCTGGCGCGCCGTAGCGGGTCGGGCGGCCGAGTGTCGCAATGCGCGCTGCCTCGGCGTCAGCTCGCCCGCGTAGGCGGCGCGGCGGTGCTCTCGCGCACGACGAGCTCGGTCGGCAGCCGGACGTGCCGCGCCCGGCTGGTCGCACCGTCCCCGGCGCGGCTGATCGCCGCGGTCAGCGCGGCCGCGGCGGCCCTGCCCTTCGCCGTGATGTCCTGGCGAACGGTGGTCAGCGCCGGTCGCATTCGCCGGGCGAGCGGGTTGTCGTCGAAGCCGACGACCGACAGGTCGGCAGGGACGCGCAGCCCGAGGTCCTCGGCGGTGCGGATGATCCCGTATGCGATCGCGTCGGAGAAGCAGAGCACCGCCGTCGGTCGTTCGTCGGTGGCCAGCAGTAGCCGCGCGCCCTCCTCGACGTGTTCGGAGTACGGCGGCTGACGCACGACCGCCGGCCGGATCCCGGCGCGACCGAGCGCGTCGAGCCAGCCGAGCATGCGCTGCTTGGGCGGGTACGCGGCGGGGTCCGTGAGCGGGTCGGCGACCAGGCCGTACGGGCCGTCCGCGCCCGCCGTCAGGATGCCGACACGTCGGTGGCCGTGGTCGACCAGGTGCTGGGCGGCTGCCCGGGCGCCCGACCGGTCCTCGACGTTGACGCTCGGGATCCCTGGGGCCGGCGACTGGTCGACGTACACGAGCGGGAGCTGTCGGCGGATCAGCCAGTCGAGCGCCGGCGAAGCGGCTTCGCACGAGTACACCAGCGCCCCGTCCATCGCGACGTCGCGGGCGGGTATGACCTCGTCCTGCCTGGTCGAGGTGGTCAGCAGCGTCAGCGCGAGGCCGGTCGGCGCCAGCTCTTCGGCGATCGCGCCGAGGAAACTCGTCGCCACTTCGTCCGTGAACGCGACCTGCAACGAATCCGTGAGCAGCACGCCGACGGCGCCGGTGGTACCCCGGGCGAGGGCCCGGGCCGCAGGATCGGGTCCCACGTATCCGAGCTCCGCCGCCGCGTCGAGAACCCGCTGGCGCATCGTGGACGAGAGCTGGTCCGGCCGGGAGAAGGCGTTGGAAACCGTCATCCGGCTCACGCCGACCCGGTCGGCGACCGTCTGCAACGTCACCTTTGGCAATGCGCCACCCCGATCCCGCTCCATCCCCGAGAACGTTAGGCCGGTCCGCGGACCGGGCTGCACTCGGCCGGCGCCACCGCGTCGGCTGCGCGCTGGAACGCGCCGGCGAGTGCAGCCCGGGCGCGGAACGTACGGGGACGGCGACGAGCGGGTGCGACGTACGGCACAACGGGCGCGTCGGGGAAGGCGCTGGTGACCTCTCGGGACACTGCGCCCTGCGCGATGAGCATGGCGATGGGAAGGTTGTCCACCACGGCCTCCGGTTGGTCTGTGTTCCGTCTCTGTACCGCTACAGTAAGCCCACGGCCTGTACCGGTCAAGTCTTTCGACGGACCAATTTGTCACGTCGGCGCCGCGCCACCTGGGAATCCGGAGTGTCGGCTATGCGTTGACGGCCAAGACCGACACGAGGAGCGACCTTATCCATGGCCACATTGACCATGACCCACGAGAACCACGACGACACCGTCACCGACGGCATCGTCCTCATCGACTTCTGGGCCGAGTGGTGCGGTCCGTGCAAGCGGTTCGCGCCGATCTTCGAGAAGGCGTCCGAGCAGCACACCGACGTGACATTCGCGAAGGTCGACACCGAGGAGCAACGCGAGCTGTCGGCGATGTACGGCGTCACGTCGATCCCAACGCTCGTCATCTACCGCGACGGCATTCCCGTGTTCAGCCAGCCCGGTGCGCTGCCGGGCACCGTGTTGGAGGACCTGATCGGTCAGGTTCGGGCACTGGACATGGACGAGGTCCGCACGTCCTACGAGCAGCAGGTCGCCGAGCACCGGCACTGACCGCGCAGCCTTCAGCCGACGGGCGCGAACGCGACCTCGTGGCGGTCGGCGCCGGCCGCGGCGAAGGCGAGCAGGTGAGCTCCCTCGTCGGTCAGCGCCGATCGATCCTGCTTCGGCAGCCGGGCGAACGGCTCGACGACGAGCGTGGCGCCGCCGCCCTGCCGAACGATCCTCCAGGTGCCGCGATGGTAGTCGCAGAAAGTCGCGCGCGGTGACCAGATGCAGCGTCGCACGCATCGAGAAGCACGCACCGCTCGGCGCTGCGTGATGAGCTCGGCCAGTTCGTCGGCGCGGAACCCGTCAAGCCTGGTCCACATGCCGACGTACGGCGAGTTGGGTGCCTGGGCCTGCATGCCGACGAGGTGTTCGATCGCGTCAACGGCTGACATGGGCGCCCGTCGTAGCAGCAGCTGCCGGTCCAGGGTCGCCCGGTTGAGGGCGCGTCGACTGAGCATTCGCCTCGGCATGGGCTCATCCTTCACGACGTCCGCGGCATTACGCTCGGCGCGTGGTGGCCGAGACCTCGCAGACGTTGGATCGGGGCCTGCGGCTGCTGACGCTGCTGGCGGACGCGTCCGGTGGCGTGACCGTCACGGAGATGGCGGCTGCGCTGGGCGTCAACCGGACGGTCGTGTACCGACTTGCGGCGACGCTGGAACAGCACGGGATGGTCCGGCGGTCCGACGACGGCCGCCTCTCCCTCGGGTTTGCCGTGCTGTCGCTCGCCACGAGGGTGCACCCGCTCCTACGGCAGGCCGCGCTACCGGCGTTGCGCGCGCTGGCCGAGGATGTGGGAGCCACCGCCCACCTCACGGTCGCCGACGGAGGAGAGGCGCTGGCCGTCGCAGTCGTCGAACCGAGCTGGACCGACTTCCATGTCGCCTACCGGGTCGGTTCGCGCCATGACCTACGCCGCGGCGCGGCCGGAAGGGCGATCCTCGCCGGTCGCTCTGGAAAGGCCTCGTACCTCTCCAGCCAAGGAGAGCTCCAGGCCGGTGCGCAGGGTGTGGCCGCGCCGGTCACCGGCGTCCCGAGCGTCGAGGCCAGCGTCGGCGTGGTCGCGCTGACCGGGCTCGACCTTGAAACCGTCGGACCGCGCGTCGTCGCGGCGGCGCACGAGGTGGCCGCGCGCCTGCGCTAGCCGATCGTGACGGCGACGGGCTCGGACTCGAGGAAGTCCTCACCGACCTGGCCGACGACCCGCCACTGCGTCTGGCCCTCACGGCTGGACTGGACGTATGTCGAGAACGACCCGTCCTCTCCCGTCTCCACCGTGATCGGGGGTCGGTCGCCACCGGGGAAGGTCTCGAAGTCGCCGTCGTCGATCTTGCGCTCGACGGTGAAGGTAATGCCGGCGGCAGCAGGTTCCAGGCGGCCCGTGAAATCGATCCGGTCGCCGGGAGCGACCGAGGTCTGCGTCGAGCTCAGGGTGACGCCGCTCGCCGGTGCAGCGCTCTCGGACGGGCTCGACGAGGCGGGTGGCGACGTGCCCCCCGACGCTGCGCCGGCGTCGTCACCACCCGCGCTGCCCGCGATCGCCCCGCCGCCGAGGCCGATGATGGCAGCAGTGATCAGCGTGCCAGCGGCGGCACCGCGGGAGGCTCGAGTCGACATCGCCGTACATTCAACCCGCACGACCCCCTCGTTCGGCAAGGGGGTGGGGTGGGGAATTCGCCGCGGCGGCGTCGACCAGCGGAAGCACCCGCGGCTGCACCACCGTCGAGAGGGCGATCAGCGTCGAGGTCCGCACGATGTCGGCATCGCCCACGAGGTCGTCGATCACTCGCTGGAGGTCGTCGTTGTCGCGCGCGACGATCCGACAGAGCAGGTCGCCCTGGCCGGTGATCGTGTGCACCTCGAGCACCTCGGGGATGCGAGCGAGATGCGCGGCGACCGGGCCGCGTGCGCCCTGCCGGATCTCGAGGGTCGCGAACGCCGTGACGCGGTACCCCATCGCCGACGGGTCGAGGCTCGGTGCGAATGACCGGATTATCCCGATCGACATGAGCTTGTCCAGGCGGGCCTGGACCGTGCCCCTCGCGACGCCGAGCCGGCGGGACGCCTCGAGCACGCCCACCCGCGGCTCATCTGTGAACAGGCGCAGGATCCGGGCGTCGAGCTCGTCGACCATGGCGGGCATCCTTCTGGTGAGACTGAGCAGATTGACCATTCCGATGACAGGTTCCGTGCTCAGAACGTACATCGTGACCACTGTCTGGTGGAACCATTGCTCACCGGACCGGCCCTGCGGCACAGTCCCAGCACGGACCGCCGGAGAGTCCACGGCGTCCACTCACGGAGGCAGGCCCGCGATGACCACCGACACCACTCTTACGCCCGAGGAGCGCGAGGCCGATCTCGACCTCGAGCAGCTCAAACAGCTCGTGGGGCTCGTCGAGTACGACGAGAGCAAGGACCCGTTCCCGGTGACGGCGATGGACGCGGTGGTGTTCGTGGTCGGCAACGCGACCCAGACCGCGCATTTCTATCAGTCCGCCTTCGGCATGGAGCTGGTCGCGTACTCCGGCCCGGAGATCGGCAACCGTGACCACAAGTCGTTCGTGCTCAGGAGCGGCTCGGCGCGCTTCGTGCTCACGGGCGGTGTCGCCCCGCACAGCCAACTTCTTGATCATCATCGCAAGCACGGCGACGGTGTCGTCGATCTCGCGCTCGAGGTGCCCGATGTCGACAAGTGCATCGCGCACGCGCGCGCCCAGGGCGCGACCGTGCTCGACGAGCCACACGATGTCTCCGACGAGAACGGCACGGTGCGGATGGCCGCCATCGCCACGTACGGCGAGACGCGGCACACGCTGGTGGACCGCTCGCGATACTCCGGTCCCTACCTGCCCGGCTACGTCGCCCGGACGTCGACCTTCGTCAAGCGCGACGGCGCGCCCAAGCGGCTGTTCCAGGCCATCGACCACTGTGTCGGCAACGTCGAGCTCGGCCGGATGGACGAGTGGGTCGCCTTCTACAACAGGGTCATGAACTTCGTGAACATGGCCGAGTTCGTCGGCGACGACATCGCGACCGAGTACTCGGCGCTGATGTCGAAGGTCGTCGCCAACGGGAACCACCGGGTCAAGTTCCCGCTCAACGAGCCGGCGATCGCGAAGAGGAAGTCACAGATCGACGAGTACCTGGAGTTCTACGGCGCCGCGGGGTGCCAGCACATCGCGCTCGCGACGAACAACATCCTGCGAACCGTCGACCTCATGCGGGCCGAGGGTGTCGAGTTCCTCGACACGCCCGACACGTATTACGACGACCCGGAGCTGCGGGCACGGATCGGCGAGGTCCGGGTACCCGTCGAGGAGCTGAAGAGGCGGAAGATCCTCGTCGACCGCGACGAGGACGGCTACCTGCTGCAGATCTTCACCAGACCGATCGGCGACCGGCCGACGGTGTTCTACGAGCTGATCGAGCGGCACGGGTCGCTGGGATTCGGGAAGGGCAACTTCAAGGCCCTCTTCGAGTCGATCGAGCGCGAGCAGGAGCAGCGCGGCAACCTCTGATCGGGGTCTCCCCGCGGCGTAGCCTGACCGGTATGACCGATCTCGTCGCCGCCCTGCGGGACGGGCTGCCCGCCGAGGCGGTCCTGGACGACCCGGACCGGATGGAGTCATACCGGTACGACATGGCGCTGTTCTGCCCTGCCGGGAAGCCCGCGGCGGTCGTGACAGCCAGGAACCGGTCACACGTGGAGCACACGCTGCGTACGGCCTCGCGACTCGGCATCCCGGTCGTGCCCCAGGGTGCACGGAGCGGCCTGTCCGGTGCCGCGAACGCGATCGACGGCTGCGTCGTCCTCTCGCTGGAGCGCATGGACCGGATCATCGAGATCGATCCGGCCAACCGGATCGCCGTGGTAGAGCCGGGCGTGTTCAATGCCGTGTTCTCGCGTGCCGTCTCCGAGCACGGCCTGTTCTACCCTCCGGACCCGTCGAGCTGGGAGTTCTGCTCGATCGGCGGCAACCTGTCGACCAACTCGGGCGGGCTGTGCTGCGTGAAGTACGGAGTGACGACCGACTATGTACGTGGCCTCGAGGTGGTGCTCGCGTCCGGCGAGGTCGTGACCACCGGGCGGCGCACGGTCAAGGGTGTGGCGGGCTACGACCTGACGAAGCTCTTCGTCGGCAGCGAGGGCACGCTCGGTGTCATCACGCAGGCGACGCTGGCGCTGCGCCCACGGGCCCAGCGCCCGCACACGATGGCAGCGCTGTTCGAGTCTCCGGTGGCGGCCGCGCGTGCGGTTTCTGCCATCGTGGCCGGCGGCCACGTGCCCAGCCTGCTCGAGATCATGGATGCCACGTGCATCCGGGTCGTCAACGAGTGGAAGCGGATGGACCTGCCGGAGGACGCGGGCGCGATGCTGCTGGCCCAGTCCGACATCGGCGGCTCGCCCGCCGAGCAGGAGATCGCCGAGATCGCCCGTCTTTGCGGCGAGGCCGGTGCGACCGAGGTCGCGGAGACGGCAGATCCCGCTGAAGGAGAGATGCTCCTGCAGGCCCGCCGGGTTGCTCTGCTGGCGCTCGAACGGCTGGGCACGACGATGATCGACGACGTATGCGTGCCCCTCACCCGCTTCGCCGACCTGTTCGAGGGGATCGAGAAGCTCGCCGCCTCGTACGACGTGCTGATCGGCGTCGTCGGGCACGCTGGCGACGGCAACATGCACCCGACCGTCGTCTTCGACCCGGAGGACAGCGATGAGGCGCAGCGCGCCCGGCAGGCGTTCGGGGCGGTGATGGATCTGGGCCTCGAGCTCGGCGGCACGATCACCGGCGAGCACGGCGTCGGCGTCCTGAAGAAGGAGTGGCTCTCCCGCGAGATCGGGCCGGTGGCGATGCGGTTGCACCGCGACATCAAGCGCGTGCTGGACCCGCAGGGCATACTCAACCCCGGCAAGATCTTCGACTGACCTCTGGGCGTGTCCGAGGGAGGCTCCACTCGAGCCTCGCTACCCGCTGCCCATGCGCGGCCACGCCGCAGATGGCCACCACCACGCCGAGGTACGCGACGAAGCCCAGGCCGTCAGGGTAGAACTGGCGTCGCTGTCGCAGCCCGGGACTGGAGTCCCGCGGTGGATGATGGGGACGGCCGTGGGAGCCCGTGTTCGACGGATGACTCACCCGGCCCTGTGAGGCCTTCAGGAGGAGTAGCCGTGGCCACGTACGTCATCGACGCCCCCGCCGCCATCGAGCTGGTCGCTCACGGGTTCACGGACCCGGGGGCGCACACGCTCATGGCGCCCACCTTGCTCCGGTCTCAAACGCTGTCGCTGCTGCATGAGGCTGTGACGGAAGGCCGACTCGCTCCGGTGACGGCTCGGGAGCGCCTTGAGCGCATTGGCTCCCTACCTATCCGGCTGCTCGGAGATTCACGCCTGCGACGCACCGCCTGGAAGGTGGCAGACGAGCTCGGATGGACCGGGACCTACGAGGCGGAATACGTCGCGCTCACCAAGCTGCATGGTGACGCGCTCATCACCGGTGACCCGACGTTCGCGCGCGCGGTGCAGGGCGTCATCGAGGTCGCACCAGTGGAGACGCTGCTGTGAACGAAACCCAGTCTCGGCGTTCGGGCTTCAGAGGGAGGTCAAACTCCGTCGACACGACACCAGGGTCGCGCGACGAATGACGCCCGATTCAACCTTGATCGCACGTCCTAAATCGGCATGACCGCACGGACAGCGGCTATGAGCGGGAAGTTGGCATGTGGCGTTCGGAGAATTTGTCGGGCAGAACGAAGCGTATCTTGGCGGGCTTCCTGGCCAGTCGCTTGGGTTCGAGGGCCTCCATGCAGGGTGCGGCGTCGGCTCCACGGTGGCTCGGCGGGTTGTCTTACCAACGTGTCCCAGTGCCGGGTGTGACCTATTGCGCGTAGATCTCGGCGATGGCCTCTCTGCCGTCATCCAGGCCTGAGTTGGCGGTGGCCATGGCCAGTCCCTCGGCGACCAGGTCGAGGGGGTGGCCCTGGATGTCGGTCAAGATCTCGCTGCGGCGCCGAAGTTCGGCGGCGTACTCGCCGGATTGGTACAGCGCCGGGTCGGGCTGTGAGGCGGTCAGGGTCTGTTCCGGGCCGAGCCACAGAACCGCGTCGACTCGGTCGGCGAAGGTGAGCCCTGGTTCCAGCGCTCGATAGCTGACGGGCTGGGCTCCCAGCCAGGTGCCCTCGAGCACGGCCAGCGACGGGCGTTCCCACGATGCCGGCACCGCCTCGGCGGCCTCGCGGACGGCGGTGTCGTCCCAGTGGTACGGGAGGGGCTCGACCACGAACAGGTCAGCGGGGTGTTTCTGGGCGAGGAGGGTGCCGGCGTTGGGTTGGTCGGGAGCGTCGTTGGTGGCCTCGTTGCGGTGCAGGTGGTCACCGCCGATGATCAGCAGCGCCCGCCGGTCTCGGGCCAGCACCTCACGTTCGACGACATCGGCGAAGAAGGTGTCCCGCTGCCCAGGCCCGGGCAGCTGGTCTCGGTCGGCGACGCTGCGGATCGTGGAGAAGTCGACATCCGGGTCGCCCAGCACGACGCGGATGCGCTGGTCGGGTGGCAGCGCCTCGTTCACCTTCCGCACCGTGCGGAACACCTGCTCGTACACGGGCGCGTCCCAAAACGTGCGACCGCCGATGGTGTTCCGCCAGATCTGGGCCAGCTCGTCGTCGGGCATCGGCTGCAGCCCAACTATGTATCGGTCGGCGACGTCCTGGTAGAGGGCATTACCGAACTCCACCACGATGTCGTCAATCCGGTCCGGTAGGGCAGGCTGCTGCAGCAGAGTCTGGACGACGTCGTGGAACTGCTGACACAGGTGCAGGTCGCCCAGCGCGACCAGGCGATGGGTCTCCATCTGGTCCAGCAGTTCGTCATATGGATCCAGCGGCACGAGCGCGGCGCCGTCATCCTGCACGTCGTGGCCGCGGACCAGCCAAACCACCGCCAGGCCGGCGAGCAGCGCAACCCCGGCCAACGCCACGGCGATGAATCCCCGTCGTGTCATCCGCTTCTCCACAACTCGTTCAGCACCCCGGACCCGCCGGCCCGCGATCTAGATCCTGCCCGCAGTCAGGCGCTCGGTTGGAACGGTGAATATCACGGTAGGCATTCCGGCAAGCCCAGGTATCGGGGAGAACCCTGGGATGTTCCCCGGAGCGCCCCCCATCCCGGGAGCTCCAGATCACCCGGCATCGCACGGATGGGGACATCCGTGCTTTCGGCACGCGCGCAATCATCGCGGCTAGATGGGTGCGTCCGATCAGAGGCGGGTGCTGGCGCGGCGTGACACCTCAGGGCTCGCGCCTCTCGACCCGAGTCCACCCGGTCCAACCACGCTCGGCGATCAGCTCCCGCAGCCGCGCGACCGCGGGGTGGGAAGCATCGGCGAACGAGTCCATCAGGCGGATGAACGCCGCGTCCGGCATGTGCTCGTCTTGCCAGTCCAGCTCCCCGCTGGCCGCCGCCTGCTCGAACAGCTCGCTCATCAGGTCGGCCGTCTCGCGCAGGAGCTCCTCGTCGGGCCAGTTCTCTGCGATCCGACCGATGAGCTGGTAGACACGGACGATCTTCGGGTTGGCCAGCTGGGCCACCTTGTCGGCCATGATCGCCGGGAGTTCTTCCGGATATCGCGCCGCCATCAGGATCCAGGCATCTCGCTCGCCCTCGATGGCCGCCTCCGGTGCTCCGGTGGCACGCAGGCGGTCCAGGTAGTCGACCACCTCCTTTGGGAGGGCCAACGAATCGCCGGAGCCCAGCTGCGCGATCCGCCGGCGGTGCTCCTGGAGGGCGCGGATCTGCGCACGTAGCTGCCGGTCGATCTCGGCGGTCGCGGCGGCGAACGTCTGCGGGTCGGCGTCGAGTAGCTCGCGGACCCGGGCCAGCGGGACGCCGGCCTCGGCCAGGGTGCGGATCCGGATGAGTCGCACGACTGCGGCGGCGTCGTAGGTCCGGTAGCCGGAGGCGTCCCGCTCGGGCTCTGGCAGCAGTCCGATCTGGTGGTAGTGCCGCACCGCGCGGATGGTCACCCCGGCGTAGGACGCCAGCCGTCCGATCGTCAGCATGGCCTCAGCCTGCCCGAAGGAGACACATCGTCAACTGATCTTGCGGTGGTAGGTGGCCATGGCGAGGGCGTAGGCGACGATGAGGATGCCGAGGCACCAGGCGAGGGCGATCCAGATGTCGGTGCTGACTGGCTGCTGTGTGTACAGGTCGCGGATCGTGTTGACGATGGATGTCACCGGCTGGTTCTCGGCGAAGGCGCGCACCGGTCCGGGCATGGTTGCGGTGAGCACGAATGCCGAGCTGATGAACGGCAGGAAGATGAGCGGGTAGGAGAACGCGCCCGCGCCGTCCACGGTCTTCGCGGACAGGCCGGCGATGACGGCGAGCCAGGTCAACGCCACAGTGAACAGGATCAGGATGCCGGTGACCGCGAGCCAGGCCAGCACTCCCGCGCCCGAGCGGAAGCCCATGAGGAGGGCGACGAGTACGACGACCACGACCGAGATCAGACTGGCGACCAGCGAGGTCAGCACGTGCGCCCACAGCAGGGATGAGCGTGCGATCGGCATGGACTGGAAGCGCTCGAAGATGCCGCTCTGCATGTCCGTTGAAGAGCCGGAAGGCGGTGTAGGAGATGCTCGAGGCGATCGTGATGAGCAGGATGCCGGGTAGCAGGTAGTTCACGTACTGGTCCGACCCGGTGCTGATCGCGCCGCCGAACACGTAGACGAACAGCAGCATGAGGGCGATCGGCATGATCGTGGTCGTGATGATGGTGTCCGGGCTGCGCGTGATGTGGCGCAGGGTCCGTCCGGTCAGGAGGGCGGTGTCACCGAAGAAGCGCTTGGTCATCGCTGTTCCTTACTTGTTGGTGCCGACGCTGCGGTCGCCGGCGTCGGCGTCCTGGCCGGTGGCTCCGACGACGGCGAGGAAGACGTCCTCGAGGGTCGGCTGCTTCTCGACGTACTCGACCTTGGCGGGCGGGAGGAGCTGCTTGAGTTCGGCGAGGGTGCCGTTGGCGATGATCCGTCCCTCGTGCAGGATCGCGATCCGGTCGGCGAGCTGTTCGGCCTCGTCCAGGTACTGCGTGGTGAGCAGCACCGTCGTGCCCTGCCCGGCGAGCTCCTTGACGCTGGTCCACACTTCGATGCGAGCTTGCGGGTCGAGCCCGGTGGTCGGCTCGTCCAGGAAGATCACCGGTGGGTTCCCGATCAGGCTCATCGCGATGTCCAGGCGGCGGCGCATCCCTCCGGAGTACGTCGCCACCCTCCGCTTGGCCGCGTCGGTGAGCTGGAAGCGGGCCAGTAGGTCATCCGCGACGTGGCCGGCGTCTTTCACGCGCCGCAGCCGGGCCATCAGGACCAGGTTCTCTCGCCCGGTGAGGATCTCGTCCACGGCCGCGAACTGCCCGGTGAGGCTGATGGACTCCCGCACGTTCGCCGGTTGCGTGGCGACGTCGAAGCCGGCGACGGTGACCATCCCCGCGTCCGCCTTTAACAGCGTGGACAGGATCCTCACGACCGTGGTCTTGCCTGCGCCGTTGGAGCCGAGCAGGGCGAAGATGCTGCCCTGCGCCACGTCGAAGTCCACGCCGCGCAGCACGCGCAGCTCGTCATAGGACTTCTCCAGGGCGTGCACGTGGATCGCGGGCCCCCGGACCTGCTCGGTTGTCATCTGGATATCTATGGACATGACGACAGCGTGCAGGGTTGACGCTGCGTCATGGTCAAGCCCCGCGAGCAAGGAGCGCAGTCTGTTCAGGTTCCGGGGAGTGGCGTCAAGGCTGATCCTTCGCTCGCTCATCGGCATGAGCGAGTGTGTCGGGCACATGGTCCCAACCAATTTGTTCTGGCGATACTCCTACAGGAGGCTGGCGGGTCACGGCCCTTCCGTGGAGGGCCACTCTGGCGAGCCCTCGACACCCGACCTCGACCGCACGGTCCGCGGCTGAGCGGACGTCTTTGAATCCGGCTTCGTGATGCCTTCTCCTGGCCTACCGTCTCCTCGGTGGGGACGAGGTCCGCCAAGGAAGACCCGCTGGCTGACGGCGTCAGTGCGCCTTGTGCCGGATCTTCAGTCGCCCGTACTCCATGGTGCCGGAGATCCGGATCCGCGGTCCGCCAGCGTCGAGGCGCTGCGGGGTCTTGTAGACCGGCTGTTTCCAGACCGTGCTCAGGTCGTCGCTGTCGACAACGGCATCGTCGGGCAACGCGATCCTTGCTCTACCGAAGCGGAGGGACGACGTCGAGACGTGGATCACCCAGAAGCCGGTCGATGGCCGAGACGTCGGCTCCGATCCCGGCCCAATGCGGGTCGACGTCGTTGGCGAGGCACCAGGCGTGGTCGGCTGGCCAGATGAACCCGGGGTTGGGCATTCAGGATCGGGCAAGAACCGCAGCCTCGCATACACCGGGAAGCCGGCAGGTCCAAAGCCGACCAGCTGCTGCCACGGTCGCGCGCTGGCCACGATCCAGCCCGCTGCCGACAGATCGGAACAAGGTGTGAGCATCACACAACCATGGCGCCGCCTCACACAACGCAACAACCCACCCGCGGCTAGATGCGGACGTCTCTTCGAACCGAGCTCACTGGGGCCGCAGGGCGGCGGTGAGCGCTTGGACTCCGGGATGCCGTGCTGCGCCCCGCCGGACTGTCGTGAAGATTTGCCGCGTCGGACGATCGCGCATTCGGTGAGCCACCACATCTTGACGGTGACGAGCACCTGCCAGGTCGGGGAGCAGAGCGGCTGCGAGGCCGGCCTCGACGAGTCGTAGGTGGATTTGCAGGTCGGTGGAGGTGAAGCGGACATCGGGCTCGAACCCCGCTTCTCGACAGGCGGCCATGGCCCACTCCCGCGCGGTGGTGCCGACGGGTTCCATCACGAACGGGCGCGACTTGAGGGCGGGCAGGGAGCGTTCAGTCCACCCGGTGGGGATGATGAGTCGTAGTTCGTCGGTGAGCAGGTCGTGCCGCTCGGTCTCGCGTGGGCGGGGCAGTGGGTGTCCGGGGTACTCCTCGCCGAGGACGAGGTCGAACTCGCCGACCACCAGGGCGGGCAGGGCGAGCTCGGGCTCAAGTTCGGTGACCTCGACCCGCAGCGAGGGGTGTTGCTGCTCGAGCCGGGCGAGCGCGGGCGGGACGAGTGTGAGGACGGCGCTCTGGAAGGCAGCGACGTGCAGCGTGCCGACGCACTGGCGCAGTGACTGCGCCAGTGCGGCTTCGGCGCGTTCCATCTCCTCCAGCAGCACCTCGGTGTGCGCGACGAGCAGGTCGGCTTGGGCGGTGAGCCGGACCCGGCGGCCGGCTCGCTCGAGGAGGCGCACCCCGGTCTCCTTCTCCAGTGCGGTGAGCTGCTGGGAGACCGCGGACGGGCTGTAGGACAGCGCCTCGGCCACGGCGGTGATGGTGCCCCGTCGGGCGAGCTCTCGGAGCAGCCGTAGCCGTCGAAGGTCGAGCATCGGGGCTCCTCAAGCATCAGGTTTGCTTCACATTACCGTGCTGGTTTCCGCGCTGGACCTGATGAGTGGCAGGCGGGGACGATGGGTCACATGACGGCGTGGTACTTCTCGTCGACCGCTCGGAACTGGACCTGCCCCTCCTCGCCAGGTGGCGCTCACGCCTTTCACCAGTCGCTGCCGGGCTACTCGCCCACTCCGCTGGTCTCGGTCCCCGAACTCGCCTGCGAGCTCGGAGTCGGCCAGGTGCTGGTCAAGGACGAGTCGTCACGGCTGGGCCTGCCGGCGTTCAAGGTGCTCGGCGCCTCCTGGGCCTGCCGCCGGGTGCTCCAGCAACGCCCCGGTGCCACGCTGGTGACCGCCACCGACGGCAACCACGGCCGTGCGGTCGCCCACATGGCGGCTCACTTCGGCGTCGATGCGACCGTGTTCGTCCCCGAGGTGATGCTCCCGGAGACCGCCGCACACATCGTGGACGAAGGGGCGAAGGTCGTGTGGGTGGACGGCGACTACGACGACGCGGTGCGACGTGCCGCGGACTTCGCCGACGAGCAGCCCGACCGGGCACTGGTGCAGGACACCGCCTGGGCCGGCTACGAGCAGGTCCCCACCTGGATCGTGGAGGGCTACCAGACGCTGCTCGACGAGGTCGACGCCCTACTCGGCGGGGCGCCGGACCTGGTGGCGGTCCCGGTCGGGGTCGGGTCGTTGGCAGAGGCGGTGGTGCGGCACTACCGACGCCCCGGCGCCGCGCACCCGAGCGTGCTCTCGGTCGAACCCGACACCGCGGCGTGCGTCCTGGCGAGCCTGACCGCCGGCCGACCCACCACGGTGGCGACCTCAGCGACGGTGATGGCCGGCCTCAACTGCGGCACCATCTCCAGCTCCGCCTGGCCGGTGCTGCACGCGGGCTGCGACGCGGCCGTGGCCGTCAGCGACGACGACGCGCTTCGCGCCGTCGCCGACCTCGACCGGCTCGGCGTCTCCTCGGGCCCCAGCGGCGCGGCCACCCTGGCCGGCGTCCGCGCCGCTCTTACCGATCCGGAGCGGCGTGCCGCCCTGGGCCTCGATGACGACGCTGTCGTCGTCTTGCTCAGCACGGAAGGACACGCTCGATGACCCGCACTGTTCGGATCAACCACGACCGGCTCTGGGCCTCCCTGATGGAGCTCAAGGAGATCGGTGCCTACGACGACGAGGCCACCGGGCTGCGCGGGGTCCGACGCCTGGCGCTGACCGACGCCGACGCCGAGGCCCGGCGCCGCTGCGTGGAGTGGATGCTCGAGGCCGGGCTGGAGGTGCGGGTCGACCGCATCGGCAACGTCTACGCCACCCGCCCGGGCCGCGACCGGTCCCTGCCGTGTGTGCTGATGGGCTCCCACATCGACACCGTCGCCACCGGCGGAGCCTTCGACGGCACCCTCGGCGTGCTCGGCGGCATCAGGCACACACCCCGCGAGTACTCCATCCCCGACGCCTGCGCCAACGGCACCGACGTGCTGGCCAACGCCGTCCTCCGCCTGACAGACCAGCCGTGACGGCCGCGAGCGAGACTGTCCTGGACCTGCTCGAGGGCTTGGTGCGCATCGACTCGGTCAACCCCGGCCTCGACCCGGCCGGCTCAGGCGAGGCGCAGATAGCCGCCTACATCGCGCGGTGGGGGCGGAGCGCCGGCCTCCGCGTCGAAGTACTCGAGGGCACCACCGGCCGGCCCAGCGTCATCCTGCGCGGCGGCCGGGACAGGGGCGGGCGCCGGCTGCTGTTGTGCGGCCACCTTGACACCGTCGGCCTGGCCGGCATGAGCGACGCCCTGACGCCCCGCGTCGAGGGCGACCGGCTCCACGCCCGCGGCGCCTACGACATGAAGGCCGGCCTCGCCGCCGCGCTTGTCGCCTGCCGAGATGCGTCCCACGCCGGCATCGACGGAGAGGTCATCGTGGCCGCCGTCGCCGACGAGGAACTCGCCAGCCGGGGCATCCAAGAAGTGCTCACTCAGCTCGACCTGGCCAGCATCGACGCCGCCGTCGTGACCGAGCCAACCGAACGGCAGGTCGGCACCGCCCACCGCGGGTTCGTCTGGACCGAGGTCACCGTCACCGGCGTCGCCGCCCACGGCTCACGCCCACACCTCGGCGCCGACGCCATCCTCGCCGCCGGCCACCACCTGGTCGCCTTCGACGAGCTCGACAAACAGCTCCGCGACCGGCCGCACCCCTTCCTCGGCCCCGGCAACCTCCACGCATCCCTGATAACCGGCGGCACCGAGGAATCCACCATCCCCGACCGCTGCGTGTTCACCGTCGAACGACGAACCCTCCCCGGAGAGACCCTCGAACGCGTCGAGGCCGACGTCGCCGCCCTCCTCGAACAGTGCCGTCCCACCGACCCACGGCTCACCGCAACCGCGCGGACCGTCCTGCACCGCGCCCCGATGGAGACACCCCACGACGCCCAGATCGTCCAGGCGCTGCTAGCCGCAGCAGGGCCGGGCGCGGCGGTGGCCCCGATGTCGTACTGGGCCGACTCGGCCTTCCTCGCCGCGACAGGCATCCCGACCGTGCTCTACGGACCAGAAGGGGAAGGAGCCCACGCCGACGTCGAGTGGGTCAGCCGCTCCGGCACCAGCACCGCCGCGGCCGTCCTCACGCACCTCGCTCAGGACTTCTGCCGCTGACTCGGTCGTCACTTGGGCATGTACGCCAGCGCCACCGATGCGCTGGAGCAGGACGAGTCCGACGTACTCTCCACCACGCCGGTGCTACCGCGGTGCGCGAGAAGTTGGAGTGCCGGTGAGGCTGCCGTTCACCCGGTGGTCGGCTCGAACGGGCTGACGGCCAACGATTCATCGGCCGCCTCCGCGCGACTGTCTCAGTGTCCGCACGTCGGCTACCGCGCTAGATCCGTGCGTCAGCCAGGCACCGGTACGGACTTGGGGCCGTGCCATCGTCGCGGCCCCGGGGCCGTTAGTCGATGGTCTCGATGACGGCGCCAGTCGTGATCTCTCCGTCGCTGAGGACGTCGGCGCGCAGGCCGCCTCGGTGGATCAGCCCGCGGAGCACGCCCGTGGTGGTGAGGCGCTCCAGATGGGAGCACGGCTCACACAAGCGCCGGCCCAGGCACTCGACGTCGCCCACGCGGAAACGCCGTCCGACCAGAGAGTTCAAGTCCGCTCCGCGAGTCACCACATTGCGACGCGCCTCCGCGTAGCCGAGCTTGCCGCCGTCGGGCAACGTGAGCTCGTCGAGGACCTCGGCCTCGATCAGGGTGAGATCGTAGCCGCGGGCGGTGTCCTTGGCAGGAGTGAAGGTTCCTGCTTTGGCGGCATAGCGGTCACCATCCAAACCCCGACCAGCACGAGCGTGCGCCTGGTCGACGTGGCGCATCGGGCCAGTGGCGTGCTCCGCCACCGCGATCGCTTCGACTCGGCCGCGAAGCTGTGGAAGCGGCGAAGGGGGAGTGACAAATGCCGGATCAAGTCCACACAGAACGTAGCCCTCGCGAACCGGCAGGTCGGTCGCCGCTGCTCCCAAAAGGGCAGGGTCTTGCGGGCTGAGCACAACCCCCGAAGGGGTGCCGAACATCAGCACCGCTGTCCCGTCACCAGCAGGCTGCTCGCGGCCCGTGTCATCTAGCACGGCCAGCCAATAACCCGGCCAGTTGAAGCGCGCAGCCTTCGCGATCGAGACCAGCCCGGCACCGCGACCAGCCAGCCAGCTCCGCCAGTGAGCGATCGCCCCAGCGAAGTCGGCGCGAGGCTGCGGCACATCGGAGAGAGGCGTCTCGGTCATCGATGCCACGCACGCGGCGAAGGACCGCACTAGCTCGGGAACCGCCTCGGTGTCGGGTAGGTCGACTTCGATCATGGAGCAATTCTCACACGTCCGCGGCAGGCATGTACTGGGGAGGCGATCGACCGCTGGGTGAGAACCGGGCCTGAGCTCATCGGCATGAGCGAGGTATCTGGCACGTGGAGTGGCACGGCCGCGTAGCAAGACGAGGAGTCGGGCGGTTGAGCCCTAGTCGGTGAGGGCGCGCTCGAGTGCGATGGCCATGTGCCGGTGCCCGATGGTCTCGTAGCCGATCACGATCACAAGTGGCGCGAGCATCAGGACGACGAGGCAGACCGCCATCGGCACGCCGGCGGAGGCGAGCAGTACGGCGAGCACAAGCATCGCCGCGGTACCGGCGAGGAGCCCGATGTGGAACGGGTCGCCGGCGTGGACGAGGTAGGTGTAGAGCGCGAGGAACGCGAACATGAACACCGCCACCGGGATAGCCACGGTGAGCACGGTGGCGGTGGCGCCGATCTGCGTCTGGTGGCCGATGTAGTCCGCCGCGACGTGCAGCCCGGCGCCGGTGGCGGCGATCGAGCCGAAGATCAGGATGTGCCCGTACCCCCAGGGGAAGGCCCGCTCGCGGTGGGCGTGCAGCAAGTCCCCCCACGGGACCGTGAAGTACATCCACCACAGCCCGAAGGTCAGCCCGGTGCCGGCCACCGCGACCAGCGCGGCGTCGCGGCTCCAGCCCTGAACGTCGACCACCGCGTTCAGCGAGGCGACGGTGCCGATCACCCCCTCGCCGAGGGTGATGATGGTCAGCAGTCCGTACCGTTCGGCGATGTGGTGCGCGTGCCACGGGGTGCCGCCCTTGCCGCGCTCGGCGATGACCGGGCCGACCAGCTCGACCAGCACGAGCAGCGCGCCCCACATGAACCACGTCGCCCAGGTCGGCTGCGCCAGCAGCAGCAGCACCCAGCCGACCTGGCCGACGCCGATGGTGACGGCGTAGGTCTGGCTGGCTCGGCGGCGCGGCGGGTCCTGCCGGGCGGCCCGCAGCCACAGGAACAGCATCGCCACCCGCATCACCACGTAGCCGGCCACGGTGGCGCCGTTGTCGATGGGCTGGCCCCGGTCGAGCGAGCGGAACACCTGCGGCAGCCCCAGCGCCAGGATGATCACCCCGACCATCTGCACCATCGTGGCCAGCCGGAACACCCAGTCGTCGGTGTCGTAGGCCGAGGCGAACCAGGAGAAGTTGATCCAGGCCCAGCAGATCGCGAAGACGGCGAACCCGAACCCGGTGAGGCCGGCCCTGAGGTGCCCCTCGGCGACAAGATGCGCCAGCTGCTCGGCGGCCACCCCGAACGCCACCACGAACGTCAGGTCGTACAGGAGCTCCAGCGGTGTCGCCGACCGGTGCTCCTCACCCGGGTCCCGGCCCGACATCGGCCGCAGCCGGTGCGCGCGAGTCTGTTCGGGGCTGGTCATCGGGACGCACCCGGCCGGTTCAACCAGTGCACCTTAGCCATGTGACCGATCCCTTCTGCCCGACGTTCCCGCGACTCTCTCAGGCGCCTCGTGCATGCGGAACCTGGCGCGATTCGCCCACCATGTCGAAATCAGCTCTGCAGCTTCTACGTCCATACGAGAGGCGCCACTCAGGGCGCCCGAGCCGAGGAGTCTGCAATGCCTGAACTGCAAATCCTGATGACCGGTCTCGCGCTCGGCGAGTCGCCGCGTTGGCGCGATGGCCGTCTGTGGTTCTCCGACTGGGGCGCGCAAGAGGTCATTGCTGTCGATCTCGACGGCAAGAGTGAGGTGATCGTCGGGGGCGTGGCGTCCCTTCCGTTCTCCATCGATTGGCTACCCGATGGGCGTCTGCTTGTCGTCTCGGGGTCCGATGGGCTTCTTCTCCGCCGGGATCCTGACGGGTCGCTCGTGACCCATGCCGATCTGAGCCGCCTCTCTGACCACCCCTGGAACGAGATAGTCGTGGACGGTCGGGGCAACGCCTACGTCAACAACATCGGCTTTGACTTTCCCGACGGTGAGTTCGCCCATGGAATCATCGCCTTGGTCAAGCCCGACGGCTCGGCTCGGCAGGTCGCAGATGGAGTCTCATTTCCCAATGGCATGGTCGTGACGCCCGACAACTCCACGCTGATCCTCGCCGAGTCCTATGCCAACAGGTTGACGGCATTCGACATCGCGGCCGATGACGGTCTGTCGAACCGGCGAGTGTGGGCCGACCTGGCGGGCGGTGTCCCCGACGGCATCTGCCTCGATGGGGAAGGCGCCGTCTGGTACGGGGACGTCCCCAACAAGCGTTGCGTGCGCGTTCGCGAGGGTGGCGAGGTGCTGCAGACGATCGACCTCGACCGCGGCTGCTTCGCTTGCATGCTCGGAGGCGTCGACAACAGAACGCTGTTTCTGATTGCGAACGAGTGGCATGGTGTCGCGAACATGGTGGATGAGGCGCGAACCGGCCAGGTGTTGACCGTTGAGGCGCCCGCACCGGGCGTCGGTTGGCCGTAGGAGGCGGCCTGGCCGGGTAACGTCGCCGATGCTCGGTTCCTGGTGGCGGTCCGAGGGCAGCGTTGTCCGCGACAGCCTGGACCGACCTAGGACCCGGCGCTGGCCGAGCGGATCGTGCCGGTCACCTCGCCGAGGCCGATGCGCTCCTCGTCCGGCCCGCGCGCCGAGCCACTGATCGTCACGGTGTCGCCGTCCTCGAGGTATGTGCGGGTCGCGCCGTCGGCCAATGTCACGGGCTCGGTGCCGTTCCAGGTGAGTTCAAGTAACGAGCCCCGCTCGTCTTGTGCCGCGCCGCTGACGGTGCCCGAGGCGTAGAGGTCGCCGGTTCGCACGGACGCGCCGTTGGCGGTCAGGTGGGCCAACTGCTGCGCGGCCGTCCAGTACATCTGCGCGAAGGGTGGCCGCGAGACGGTCGTCCCGTTCCACGACACCTCGAGCCGGAGGTCGAGGGCCCATGGCTCGCCGTCGGCGTCGCGCAGGTAGGCGGCCGGCTCCGGGTCGCGGTCGGGCGGCTCGACCCGCGCGTCGCGCAAGGCGGCGAGAGGCACGACCCACGGCGAGATCGACGTCGCGAACGACTTGCCGAGGAAGGGCCCGAGGGGGACGTACTCGAACGCCTGGATGTCGCGGGCGGACCAGTCGTTGACGAGGACGACGCCGAAGACGTGATCGGCGAAAGCCGCCACCGGAACGGGCCGGCCCAGCGTCGAGGGAACACCGACGACGAAGCCGACCTCGGCCTCGAGGTCGAGCCGTGTGGTCGGGCTGTACACGACGTCGTCGCCCTGCTTGCGAAGGCCGGACGGGCGGACGATGTCGGTGCCGGACGGAACGACCGTCCCACCGCGGCCGTGGTAGCCGATGGGCAGGTGCCGCCACGCGTTGGGTAGCTCCGGCGCCTCCGGACGGAAGATCCGGCCCACGTTCTCTGCGTGGTGCTGAGAAGCGTAGAAGTCGACGTAGTCGGCGACCTCGAAGGGCATCTGCAGCGTGGCATCGGCGAGGGGAACCAGATGAGGCTCGACGAGGTCACGGTGCGGCTCCTCGGTCAGAAGCTCGGTCACCCAGCCGCGCACGGCCGACCATGCCCGTGGCCCCAGTGCCATGAACGGGTTGAGGCTGCCCTGCGAGAACACGTGGGCGCCGTCCAGGTTCTCCTCCGCGGCGAGGGGCGCGAGGTCGAGGAGCTGGTCGCCGATGCCTATGCCGAGCCGTGGGTCCTCGTCGGCGATCGAGAAGACCGCGTACGGAAGCGTGTGCACACCGAACGTCGAGCTCTCCGGCAGCGGCACCCAGGTGGCAGGCACTCGTCACTCCTTCAGCAGCTCGAGGGCGACAAGATCATCCAGCGGTTCGTCGATGGTGCACGAGCCATACGAGACGAACCACCGCCGCACGCTCATGGCCCGGCGGTCGTCGAGCTCCCTCACTCGCGCAGCGATCGCCGAGCTGTCGCGTTCTGCAAGCGTCGAGGCGATGCCGGGCGCGTCCGCGCCGTCGAGAGCGGCGGCCACGGCGATCAGGAGGTTGAGGAAGCCGTGCTGCTCGGACTCGTCCGACGCGGTGTGCCGGACGGCCCGGTGCAGCCCGGCGGTGCACTTGAACGGCAGCCCGAGATCCAGGCACGCCAGCATGAACGCGGCAACCTCGTCCTCGCTCGGGAACGCCTCGGGCGACGGACCGCCGGTGCGGAGCTTGGCCCGATAACCGGAGTCCGCCACGACCTCGAGTGCGTCGCGCCAGCCCTCGGCGCGCGGTACCTCGACGTATGCGGGCTCCTCGTCGTCCGGACCGCCGAGCGCGGCGTCGAGGGCAGCGACCGTTCGCCGGGCGGCATCGGCGAGGGGGGTGCCGCGCAGGGGTACCTCGACCCCACGCAGCACCATCCGGTCGTCGGACGCGACGGAGTCGACGGCCGGCCCGATCTCCCCGACCCCGGCGTCCACGACGATCCGTACGCCTAGGGGCGCGGTCAGCTGGCCCGCCAGTTCATCCAGGCGCGACGCCGGACACAGGAACGGCCCCACCATCGGTGCGTACCACGCGGATCGGTGCAGTCCATGCGTTCGAACGGCCTCCGGCATGGCTGCGTTGCCGGGCGGAAACAGCGCCGCGTCATCGATCAGCGCTGCGAACAGGACAGTGGTTGACACGGTGGGGACTGTAACGCATGGTGTCAGTGAGCGATCGATACCGTCCGATAATCGGACAATCCAAGAAGGCGATGACCATGGCGTTCTACCGCAGCGTCGGCGAGATCCCACCGAAGAGGCACACGCAGTTCCGCCGCCCCGACGGCAGCCTCTACTACGAGGAGCTGATGGGCGAGGAGGGCTTCTTCTCCGACTCGTCACTCCTGTACCACACCGGGGTGCCGTCGGCGATCGTCGACTCGCGCATCTGGGAGCTGCCCGACCTGCGGACGGTCCCCAACCACCCACTGACGCCGCGGCATCTGAAGCTGCACGACCTGTTCCCGGAGCGGGACTGGAAGGCGCAGGACGTCGTCACCGGGCGCCGGCTGGTGCTGGGCAACGGCGACGTGCGGATCTCGTATGTCGCGGCGGGGGAGTCCTCGCCGCTCTACCGCAATGCGATAGGTGACGAGTGCGTGTACGTCGAGTCCGGCGAGGCGACCGTCGAGACAATGTTCGGCCTCCTGCATGCTCTGCAGGGGGACTATGTGATCATGCCGCGGGCGACTGTGCACCGATGGGTCCCGACGGGGGACAAGCCACTGCGGGCGTACGTCGTCGAGGCCAACTCGCATATCGCGCCACCCAAGCGGTACCTGTCCAAGTACGGCCAGTTCCTCGAGCACTCGCCGTACTGCGAACGCGACCTGCACGGTCCGACCGAGCCGTTCGTCGTCGAGCAGGGTGATGTCGAGGTCTACACCAAGCACCGCGGGCACGGGCCGTCCGGGCTCGTGGGCAGCATCGTGGTGTACCCGACACACCCGTTCGACGTGATCGGCTGGGACGGCTGCCTGTACCCGTACACGTTCAACGTGTCGGACTTCGAGCCGATCACCGGGCGCATCCACCAGCCGCCGCCGGCGCACCAGGTGTTCGAGGGCTACAACTTCGTGATCTGCAACTTCGTCCCACGCAAGGTCGACTACCACCCGCTGGCGATCCCGGTGCCGTACTACCACTCCAACGTCGACAGCGACGAGGTCATGTTCTACTGCGGCGGCGACTACGAGGCTCGCAAGGGCTCGGGGATCGGGCATGGCTCGATCTCCTTGCACCCTGGTGGGCACAGCCACGGGCCGCTGCCGACCGCGATCGAACACGCCCTGGGCAAGGACTACTTCGACGAGCTGGCGGTCATGGTCGACACGTTCCGCCCGCTGGAGATCGGCGAAGCCGGGATCGAGTGCGACGACGGCAAGTACGCGTGGTCGTGGAGCGGACGCGGCCCCGAGGGCTGAGCACGCGTAGCGAGCGTGGGCCCACTGGGCTGACCCAAACCCGCGTTGATCATGCAACTTCTGTTCGACACGCCGGCAGCCGTCATGCCGATCCGATGCGTGTCTGCGGCGTGTCGAACAGAAGTTGCATGATCAACGGGGGGTGACGGCAGCGGCGACGGCTTCGTCGATCGGCGTGTCGCCGGCGACGAGATCCAGCGAGAGCCCGGCAGTTGCGGGCGTGTCGAGCAGTGCGACCAGGACAGCCGCGACGTCGTCGCGACTGACGCGGCCACGCTGGACGTCGGGTGCCAGCGCAACCCGTCCGCTGCCCGGATCGTCGGTGAGGCCCCCCGGCCGGAGGATCGTCCAGTCCAGGTCGCGGCCGCGGATCTCGTCGTCCGCGGCGGCCTTGGCCCGGATGTAGGCGGCGAAGACCTGGTCGTGGTGCGGCTTCGGCCCGTCGTCGGCGCCGATGGACGAGACCATGAGATACCGACGAGTCCCGGCGAGCTCGGACGCGTCGGCGAGCAACACCGCAGCGGCGTGGTCGACGGTCTCCTTTCTGGCAGCACCGCTTCCTGGGCCGGCGCCGGCCGCGAACACCACGGCGTCGGCACCGGTGACGTGCGACGCGAGATCCGCGGGAGTCGTCGCCTCCAGGTCGAGCACGACGGGCTCGCCCCCGGCAGACCGGACGTCCCCGACGTGATCGGGGTTGCGGACGATCCCGACCGCCCGGTCACCGCGGGCCGCGAGCAGCCGTTCCAGACGCAGAGCGATCTTCCCGTGCCCTCCGGCGATCACCACACGCATGCGCCCACCGTAGGCCAGCGCCGGCGGTGATCTTGCGCACGCGGGCTGTCCGAACGCCGCACCTCGTCTCAGGATCGGACACCTGGGTCAGGTGCGGAGAACCGGGGCGCCTTCCAACCTGATGCCGGCGGTGCGCATCTCGGTGACGGCGGCCTCTGTCGTCGCCTGCCCGACGCCGGCGGTCATGCCCAGCAGGACGCGGGTGGCGAAGCCCTCGCGCACGGCGTCCAGCGCCGTCGCGCGGACGCAGTGGTCGGTCGCGATACCGACGATGTCCACGGACGAGACCGACTGCGCGCGCAGCCAGTCCGCCAGCGGCGTGCCCTCGTGCGAGCGTCCCTCGAAGCCGGAGTACGCCGCCGCGTAGGCGCCCTTGTCGAAGACTGCGTCGAACGGCTGCGGGTCGAGGTTCGGGTGGAAGCCGGCGCCGATCGTCCCGGCCACGCAGTGAACCGGCCAGCTCTCGACGAAGTCCGGCTCGTTGGAGAAGTGGTCACCGGGGTCGATGTGGTGGTCCCGGGTCGCGACGACATGGTCGTAGTCGCGCTCGTCGGGTTCGGCTTCTTGCCACCGGCGCAGCACGCCGGCGATGGAGAACGCGACGTCGGCGCCGCCGCCCACGGCCAGGCTGCCGCCCTCGCAGAAGTCGTTCTGGACGTCCACGACGATCAGCGCGCGCGTCATGACTTCCCTTCGTACACCGTTGGGATCGCGGGCTCGCCGCGCGACATCTGCAAGGCGGTGGGAGGCAGCTCCGCACGGGCGGCGGTATGGCGGTCGCGCGCCGCGTCGAGCGCTTCGCGTCCGACCATCTGGCCCTCGCGCACGAGCGGCACGAGCAATGGCCTGTCGTCGCCGTCGTCGACCGGTTCAGTGGCGAGGCCGATCACCTCGGCTTCGGCAACCCCGGACCTGGACCGGCGACGTAGCGCGAACTTGCGACTCCCCACGCTCACCTTGTCCTTGCTCTTCTTCGCGACGGCGGCCATCACGCCGTCGTCTCCCTCCCGCGCGACCAGCTTGTAGACCAGGCCGGCGGTCGGTGCACCCGATCCGGTGACCAGCGCGGTGCCGACCCCGTACGCGTCGACCGGTGCCACGGCGAGCGCAGCGATCGCGTGCTCGTCGAGGTCGCTGGTGACGACGATCCTGGCGCCCGACGCGCCGAGAGCGTCGAGCTGGGCGCGGACCTCGCGGGCCTGGACGAGCAGGTCGCCGGAGTCGAGCCGGACGGCTCCGAGCTCCGGTCCCGCGATCTCGATGCCGAGCGCAACGGCCTCGCGGACGTCGTACGTGTCGACCAGCAGGGTCGTTCCCTTGCCGAGCGAGTCGACCTGGGCGGTGAACGCGTCGCGTTCACTGTCGTGCACGAGGGTGAACGAGTGGGCGCTGGTGCCCTGTGTTGCCACACCGTAGGTGCGGCCGGCCTCCAGGTTGCTGGTCGAGGCGAAACCGGCGACGTACGCAGCCCGCGCCGCCGCGACGGCCGCCCACTCATGCGTACGCCGGGAGCCCATCTCGATGCACGGCCGGTTGCCGGCGGCCGTCGTCATCCGCGACGCAGCCGAGGCGATGGCGGAGTCGAAGTTGAGGACCGAGAGGATCAGCGTCTCGAGGATGACGGCCTCGGCGAAGGTCGCCTCGACGACGATGAGCGGGGAATAGGGGAAGAAGCAGTCGCCCTCGCCGTAGCCCCAGATGTCACCGGAGAACCGGTAGTCGGCAAGCCAGCCTAGAGTCGCGTCGTCGACCACCTGGCGGCGTTCCAGGTCTGCCAGGGCCGCGTCGTCGAAGCGGAATCGCTCGATGTCGGTCGAGCAACCGGCCGGTTCCGGCGACGACGCCGTAGCGCCGGCCGTCGGGCAGACGCCGGGCAAACACCTCGAACACCGACCGGCGCCGGGCTGCGCCGTCGCGCCAGCGCCGCCTGCAGCATCGTCAGCTCGTAGTGGTCCGTGAGCAGCGCGGTCCCGGGGTAATCGACTGCCGGCACGATCCTCAGCTTAGCCGCCGGCTTGCGCCTCGCTCCGGGTCCGAGATGACACCATGGGGGCCGTGACCACCGCACCTGCCGAGGTCGAACGGCCCGAGGCCGACGAGGTCGTCGTCCCCGACACGCCGTGGACGACGGTGGTCTGGAACGACCCGGTCAATCTGATGTCGTACGTGACGTACGTGTTCCAGGCATACTTCGGCTACGCCCGCAAGAAGGCCGAGAAGCTCATGCTCGACGTGCACGAGAAGGGTAAGGCGATCGTGTCGTCGGGCACCCGCGAGGCGATGGAGCGCGACGTGGAGGCCATGCACGGCTACGGCCTGTGGGCGACGATGCAGAAGGCGGGGGACCGAGGCTGAGCACCGCGTTCCGACGGGCCCGCGGCGGCGGGGTGTCCGCGGCGTTCCACCAGGTCGAGATCGAGCTGTTGCGGTCTCTGGTCGGCCAGCTCCTCGAGCTTGTCCGAGACGAGGAATCGACCCGCGACCCCCGCCAGGCCAATGATCCGCTTGCCGAGGCCTTCGGCCTGGGCGACGACCCGTCGCGCCCGTCCGACCCGGTGGTACTGCGGCTCTTCCCCGACGCGTACCGCGACGACGACGAGGCCGCCGACGAGTTCCGGCGCTTCACCGAGCGCGGCCTGCGAGAGGCGAAGGCCGGTGCCGCCGCGACCGTGCTCGCGTCACTGACCGCGGCCGGCCCGGTCGAGCCGGACGAGCCGTCCGACCCCGGACGCGAGAAGGTCCGGCTGACCCTCGACCCGGACGAGGCCCAGGCCTGGCTTCGCACGCTCACCGACCTCCGGCTCGCATTGGGCACGCGGCTCGGCGTCGAAGAGGGCGACGAGGAGCGCTGGGAGGAGCTGCCCGGACGACGACCCCCGCCGCCAGGTACACGACGTCTACGACTGGCTCGGCTGGGTCCAGGAGACCCTCGTGCGTGCCTTGGCCCCCGGTCTGTGACGATCCAGCCGTACCCTTGAGCGGTGCTGGAGATCCGCCGTGACGTCGTCGACGGCATCATCGCGCACGCCCGTCGGGACCATCCCGACGAGGCGTGCGGCGTGGTCGCGGGCCCCGTCGGGTCCGACCGGCCGGAGCGGCTTGTGCCGATGGCCAACGCTGAGCGGTCGCCGACCTTCTACCGGTTCGACTCCCTCGAACAGCTCAAGGTCTGGCGCGAGATGGACGACCGTGACGAGGAACCCGTCGTGATCTACCACTCGCACACCGCCACCGAGGCCTACCCGTCCCGGACGGATGTGTCCTATGCCTCCGAGCCGAACGCGCACTACGTGCTGGTGTCGACCAGAAGCATCGACGACGGCGCGCCCGAGGTCCGTTCGTACCGGATCGTGGACGGTGAGGTCACCGAGGAGGAGGTCCGCGTGGTCACCGATGCGGGCGACATGTCGCGAAGGCCAGAAGACACGGAGCGCGGCATTGCTGCTGTCTGAAGAGGGAATGACGCTCACGCTCGCTCCGGTTGCCCGTACTGACACCGCCGATTAGCTCCGGGAGCCTGTCCATGTCCATCGAGGTCCGCATCCCGACGATCATGCGCCAGTACACCGGCGGCGCGAAGGCGGTGGACGGCGCGGGCGACACGATCGCAGCAGTGATCGACGACCTGGAGTCGCGTCATCCAGGGCTGCGCGAGCGTCTCGTCGACAACGGCGGTCTCCGTCGGTTCGTCAACGTCTACCTGAACGACGAGGACGTCCGCTTCCTCGACGGGTTGAAGACCCCGGTGGCAGACGGCGACTCGGTGACGGTCCTGCCGGCGGTGGCTGGAGGGAGCGCGCATTGACCGGGTGCGAGGCATAGGTGCCCTCATGCGGTACGACTCGCTGCTGGGCTCGGTGGGGCGCACGCCGCTCGTCGGGCTACCACGGCTCTCGCCCTCGACCGGCGTACGGCTGTGGGCCAAGCTCGAGGACCGCAACCCGACCGGCTCGGTCAAGGACCGTATCGCGGTGCGCATGATCGAGGTAGCCGAGCGGGACGGTCGGCTCAGCAAAGGCTGCACGATCCTGGAGCCGACCTCCGGGAACACCGGCATCTCGCTGGCCATGGTCGCGCGCCTGAGGAGCTACCGGTTGGTATGCGTGCTGCCCGAGAACACCTCCGACGAGCGGCGCCAACTGCTGCGGATGTGGGGCGCCGAGATCGTCCCATCGCCCGCGGCGGGCGGCTCGAACGAGGCGGTCCGGGTCGCCAAGCAGCTGGCGGCCGAGAATCCCGACTGGGTGATGCTGTACCAGTACGGCAACGCCGAGAACACGCAGGCGCACTACGCCACCACCGGGCCGGAGATCCTCGAGGATCTGCCGACCATCACGCATTTCGTCGCCGGCCTCGGCACCACGGGGACCCTGATGGGCGTCGGGCGCTATCTGCGCGAGAAGGCACCAGGGGTCGCGATCGTCGCCGCGGAGCCGCGGTACGGCGAGCTCGTCTACGGCCTGCGCAACCTCGACGAGGGCTTCGTGCCGGAGCTCTACGACGAGTCGGTGCTGACCACGCGGTTCTCGGTGGGCCCGCGCGAGGCCGTGCGCCGCACCCGCGAGCTGCTGGAAACCGAGGGCATCTTCGCCGGCATCTCCACCGGTGCCGTGCTGCACGCCGCGCTCGCGGTGGCAGGCAAGGCGGTGGACGCAGGAGTCGGGCCGACATCGCGTTCGTCGTCGCCGACGGTGGCTGGAAGTATGTCTCGACCGGCGCGTACGAAGGAACCCTCGACGACGCGGCGGACCGCCTCGACGGCCAGCTCTGGGCGTAGCAGGCATTCGGTGAGACGGGGCGGCTCGGCCGCGGTGGTTGTCCACAGCGCGCGCGACGGAGGGTGCCGAGAGCGTTGGCGTACGCTCGTCGCGCCATGAACGACGCGCCGATCGGCATCTTCGACAGCGGGGTGGGCGGACTGACGGTCGCTCGGGCCGTCCTCGACCAGCTTCCGCACGAGCCCGTGCTGTACGTCGGCGACACCGCCCGCGGGCCGTACGGCCCGAGACCGATCGCCGAGGTCCGCGCGTTCGCGCTCGACCTCATGGACCAGCTCGTCGACGAGGGAGTGAAGTTGCTCGTCATCGCCTGCAACTCGGCGAGCAGCGCGGTCCTGCGCGACGCACGGGAGCGCTACACCGTGCCCGTCGTCGAGGTGATCCAGCCAGCCGTGCGGCGAGCGGTCGCGGCCACGCGCAACGGCCGGGTCGGCGTCATCGGAACCAGGGCGACCGTGACGTCCAAGGCTTACGAGGACTCGTTCGCCGCGGCGCCGCAGCTGCGCATCACGACGCGTGCCTGCCCGAGATTCGTCGAGCTCGTCGAGAACGGGATCACCCACGGCACAGAGCTCGAGCGGATCGCGCACGAGTACCTCGACCCGGTCCGCGACGCCGGCATCGACACCCTCGTGCTGGGATGTACCCATTACCCGCTGCTGACCGGCGTCATCTCCTATGTGATGGGCGAGGGTGTCACGCTCGTGAGCAGCGCCGAGGAGACGGCTCAGGACGTGTATCGCGTCCTTGCCGAGCACAGGCTCATGCGCGACGACGACCTGCCGCCGCCCGTGCATACGTTCCGTGCCACTGGCGACCCCGGGCCGTTCGGCGAGCTCGGCCGGCGGTTCCTGGGTCCGGAGGTCGCCGCCGTCTCGGACGCGGTGCGGTGAGGCTCACGGTCGTCGGCTGCTCGGGCTCGGTGGCCGGTCCGGAGTCGGCTGCGTCGTGCTACCTCGTCGAGGCCGATGGGCGACGCCTCGTGCTGGACCTCGGCAATGGCGCCCTGGGCGTACTCCAGCGGCACGTCGACCTCGACGAGTGTCGACGCCGTCCTGCTGAGCCATCTGCACCCGGACCACTGCGTCGACCTGTGCAGCTTCTATGTCGCGCAGCGCTACCGTCCGGGTGGTCGTCGACCCCGGATCCCCGTGTGGGGCCCGGCCGGGACGGCCGAACGGATGGCGCGGGCCTACGGGCTGCCCACCGACCCGGGCATGACCGGAGAGTTCGACTTCCGCACCTACCAGGAGGAGGCGTTCGACATCGGGCCGTTCCGGGTGCGCGCGGCGCGGGTCGTCCATCCCGTGACCGCCTACGCGCTGCGCGTGGAGCATGCCGGCCGGGCGCTCGTCTACTCGGGGGACACGGCACCGACGCCTGCGCTGGTCGAAGTGGCGGCCGGCGCTGACCTGTTCGTCTGCGAAGCGTCCTTCCGGGACGGCGAGGAGAACCCCGACGGGCTCCACCTCACCGGCCGTCAGGCGGGGGAGCACGCCAAGGCGGCCGAGGTGGGTGCCCTCGTCGTGACGCACGTCCCGCCGTGGGGAGACGCTGAGCGCGCCCGGTCCGAGGCCGCCCAGGCCTTCGACGGCCCAATCGCGGGTGCGCGATCCGGCCTGGTCATGGATGTCGGAGCCGGCCGATAGCCTTCCCGGCATGACCCGACCCGACGGCCGCGCAGCCGACGAGCTCCGCCCCGTCCGCTTCACCCGCGGATGGCTCGACCATGCCGAGGGATCCGTGCTCGTCGAGTTCGGGTCGACCAGGGTGCTGTGCGCGGCGTCAGTCACCGAGGGCGTGCCGCGCTGGCGCAAGGGGTCCGGCCAGGGCTGGGTCACCGCCGAATACGCGATGCTGCCCCGGTCGACCAACACCCGCTCCGATCGCGAGTCGGTCAGGGGCCGGATCGGCGGCCGTACCCATGAGATCTCCCGCCTGGTCGGTCGGGCGCTGCGCGGCGTCATCGACACGTCGGCGCTCGGCGAGAACACGCTGGTCCTCGACTGCGACGTGCTCCAGGCCGACGGCGGTACACGTACGGCCGCCATCACGGGCGCGTACGTCGCGTTGTCCGACGCCGTCGACTGGATGCGCGGACAGGGCCTGCTCGCGTCCGGTGACGTGCTCCGCGAGTCGGTCGCCGCCGTGTCGGTGGGCGTCGTCGACGGCGAGCCGCTCCTCGACCTCTGCTACGAGGAGGATGTCCGGGCCGAGACCGACATGAACGTCGTGATGACCGGCGAAGGCCGCTTCATCGAGGTCCAGGGCACGGCCGAGGGCGCTCCGTTCGACCGCAGCGAGCTCGACACCCTGCTCGCCTTGGCCGAGGCGGGGTGTGCCGAGCTGACCGCCATGCAGCGATCGGCGCTGGCCGGATGACCGAAGCGGCTGGCCCTCGGGTCGTGCTCGCGACCCGCAACAAGCACAAGCTCGACGAACTGCGGAGGATTCTCGCTGACGCCGGGATTGTCCACATCCTGCTGGTGTCTGCCGGCGAGTTCCCGGACATCCCGGACATCGTTGAAACGGGCCTGACCTTCGCCGAGAACGCCCTGTTGAAGGCGGGCGCGACGGCCGCGGCTACCGGCCTGCCGGCGCTAGCAGACGACTCCGGAATCAGCGTCGACGCACTGAACGGCATGCCCGGCGTGTTCTCGGCACGCTGGTCCGGCCGGCACGGTGATGACGCATCCAACCTCGCCCTCGTGCTGGCCCAGCTCGACGAGGTGCCCGATGGCCGCCGGGGCGCAGCGTTCGTCTGCGCAGCGGCGCTGGTGACGCCGGAGGGTCGCGAGGTCGTCGAGGAGGGCCGGATCACCGGGCACCTGGCGCGAGAGCCCCGTGGCCTCGGCGGCTTCGGCTACGACCCGATCTTCGTCCCCGACGGCGACACCCGCACGACCGCCGAGATGTCCCCCGTCGAGAAGGACGCGATCAGCCACCGGGGCCGCGCCTTCCGCGCCCTCGCCCCCCACCTGCTGCGCCTGATCTGACCGGTCGACCCGTTCGTGCCGACGGTCACGTGCCTGACCCGGTTGTTCCGTAGCACTTTCGTCACCGGATCGCCGGTGCTGCCATGGCGAACGTGGCGCACGATAGGCGTGTGATCGAGGCTCCGGCGCCGCCTACGCCGCGCACCCTTCGCTGGCCGGCGCTCGCCGGGCTCGCCGCCGCCGCTCTCGGGCTCGGTGTCGCCGAGCTCGTCGCGGGCCTGCTGGGCCGTACGGCAACCCCGGTGGTCGCAGTGGGCGAGGCGTTCATCGACCGGGTGCCCGGATGGCTGAAGGACCTCGCCGTCGACTGGTTCGGCACGGCCGACAAGGCGGTCCTCCTCGGTGGCGTGCTCGTGGTCTTCGCCGCCCTCTCGGCCGGCATCGGGGTGTTGACGGCCCGGCGCCGCGGCGCCGGCCTGCTGGCGGCCGCCGGCCTGGGCCTCGTCGCCGCATTGGCGGTCTGGACCAGGCCCGACACCACGGTGAACGACCTGTGGCCCACCGTCCTCGGCTCGGGAGCGTCTCTGATTGCCTTGGACCGGCTGGTCGACCGAACCGCCGAGTCCGGGGCGACCCCCCCGCGCGGAATCGCCCGACGACCCGAACGGGCGGCGCGCGTTCCTCCGCGCAGCCGGTGTGGTGGCCGGTCTCGCGGCTGTCTCGGGCGGGATCGGCCGATGGCTCGGCTCGCGCCGGTCGGGTGTCGAGGAGTCGCGTGATGCACTGGCGCTCGATCTGGCCGACCAGCCGGCCGTGTCACCGCCGGCCGGCGCCGACCTCGGAGTCGAAGAAGCGCAACCGTGGCAGACGCCGAACGGCGTCTTCTACCGGATCGACACAGCGCTGTCGGTCCCGCTCGTACGGTCGGAGGACTGGCGGCTGCGTCTCCACGGGATGGTGGAGCGCGAGGTGAACCTGACATTCGACGAGCTCGTCGGCCTGGGTCTGGTCGAGCGGTGGGTCACGCTCGCCTGTGTCTCGAACGAGGTCGGCGGCTACCTCGCCGGCAACGCGCTGTGGAGCGGGGTCCCCGTGGCCAAGGTGCTCGAGATGGTCGGACCGTCGCAGGACGCCGATGCCGTCCGGTCGACGTCGGCCGACGGCTGGACGGCCGGCACGCCGTTGGACGTGCTGACCGACGGGCGTGATGCGCTCTTCGCGGTGGCCATGAACGGGGAGCCGCTCCCGGTGGAGCACGGCTTCCCGGTCCGGATGGTGGTGCCGGGCCTGTACGGGTACGTGAGCGCGACCAAGTGGGTCGTCGACCTCGAGGTCAGCCGGTTCGACGACTTCGACGCGTACTGGACGACGCGGGGCTGGTCGGAGCGGGGTCCGATCAAGACCGCGTCGCGGATCGAGGTGCCGCGGTCAGGTGCCACGGTGAACGCCGGTCGCACGGCCGTCGCGGGTATGGCCTGGGCCCAGCACCGCGGGATCCAGGCCGTCGAGGTGCGGGTCGACGACGGCCCGTGGCAGCGTGCCCGGCTGGGCAACGTGCCCACCGCCGACACCTGGCGGCAGTGGGTCTGGGAGTGGGACGCCGAGGCCGGCGACCACCGCCTCCAGGTGCGGGCCACCGCGTCGGACGGCGAGCTGCAGATCGAGGACGAAGCACCGCCGGCACCAGATGGCGCAACCGGCTGGCACCGGGTCAGCGTCGAGGTCCAGAGCTGACGAGACCGCATCTAGAGTCGAGGCGCTCGAGCGTTTCGCCGCAGAACGAGGGGTCGGCATTCTCGACGTCGCCATCGGCGGACTCGCCGCACAGCCGGCGGTCGCGTCGGTCATCGCGGGCGCAACGCGTCCTGAGCAGGTCGTCGCCAACGCGGCCGCCGGCGGGTGGGAGCCGAGCGCAGGGGACCTGGTCGCGCTCGACCAGGTCGCCCGCAGCGCCTGACCCCCCGGTCAGGGGTGCGCCGCGCCCGGACGGCGGTGCTTGCGGACGGCGGCGGGGACGGCGGCGGAGGCGGACGTTCAGTCGAGGAAGTCCGCAGCGACCGTCGTCCAGAACTCCTCGACCCGCGCCTTCCCCTCGCGCGGCCAGCTGCAGATGAGGTAGTCGATCCGGAGGTCGCGTCTGGCCTCCGCGTTGCGCCGTACCTCGTCCCACGGCTCGGACAACGAGAGCGACGTGGCCCGCCCGATCGTGGCGGGGTCTCGGCCGGCGTCCTCGGCGAGCCGGTCGACCCGCTTGGTGAGCTCGCCGTAGTCGGCCGAAGCGTACGCGTGCCAGACGTCGGCATACCTAGCGACCAAGGGGAGAGTTCGCCGCCTGCCGGAGCCACCGATCCAGATCGGAGGATGCGGCCGTTGCACCGGCAGAGGTCGCAGTTGCGCACTGTCGAGGCTGACCTGGTGGCCCTGGTAGGAAACGACGTCGCCAGTGAAGAGCCGGGAGAAGATCTCCAGCTGGTCCTCCAGCCGGTCGAAGCGCTCGCCCGTCGGCGGGAAGTCCAGGCCGAGCTGCCGGTGCTCGGCCTCGTACCATGCGGCTCCGATGCCGAGCTCGAGGCGTCCGCCACTCGCGTGGTCGACTGTCATCGCCTCGGCGGCGAGGATCGACGGGTGTCGGTAGGTGACGCCGGCGACGAGCAGGCCCAACCGGATACGGCTCGTGAGACCCGCGAGCGCAGCCAGCGTCGTCATGCCCTCGAAGCAGTTGCCCGGGCCCCGCCCGTACATCGGCACGAAGTGGTCGAATCCCCAGGCGCTGTCGAATCCGAGCTCCTCCCCGAACCTGACCCGGTCGACGACCTCAGCGAACTCCAACCGCTGCTGTGCAACGTCGATCCCGAGCTTCATTGCCACTCCATCTCTCCGCTGCGCTCTCGCAGTCGCGGCTGAAGCCCGCGGCGCGATCCAGTGCCCGAGCATAGGGAGATCGCGTCGATGTCCGACGGTCGCGCCGACCGGGTGGCAAGTGTCAGCCGTCGGGCGTACGTTCCTCCAGGCCCCAGGGCGAGGCATAGTCCCCGGCGAGCAGATCGAGGAATGGCTTCGCGTCGAACGCCTCGGGACCGAGAACACCGGCGCCGGCCCAGGTGCCGGTGGCGAGCATCTCGAGCGCCACGACCGGGTTGACCGCCGTCTGCCAGACCACGCACTGGCTCCCGTACTCGGCCATCGACCACGCATTGTCGACGACGTGGTGCAGGTAGACCTCGCGCGGGCTGCCGTTCTTACCGGTACCGGTGACCCAGAGGCCAGCACACGTCGTGCCGTGCATGCGATCGCCCAGGCCGGCCGGGTCGGGCAGGCAGGCTGCGACGACGTCGCGCGGGCTCACTGGCACGGTGGACCCCGCGGACCGGACCGTGACCGGGTCGGTCCGGTCCAGGCCGAGCTTGTGCAGGGTCTTCAGCACCTCGATGAACTCGGCGCCGAGCCCGTACTTGAAGGTCACCCGCTCGGCCTCGACCCAGCGCGGCATGAGCAGCACCTCTTCGTGCTCGACGTTGACGCACTCCACCGGCCCGATGCCGGCCGGGAAGTCGAACACCTCGGGCTCACTGAACGGCGCCGTCGTGTACCAGCCGCGGTCGCGTTCCCACACGACCGGTGGGTTGAGACACTCCTCGATCGTCGCCCAGATCGAGAACGACGGTGCGAAGTCGTACCCCTCGACGGTCAGGTTGGCGCCGTCGCGGGTGCCGAGATCCTCGATCGTCGCGAACAGATGGTCCGCGGCGTAGCGGGCGAAGACATCCGAAAGCCCGGGTTCTACGCCGATGCCGACCAGGGCGAGGCGCCCGGCGTACTCCCATGCACGCGCCTTCGCGAACTGCTGGTCGCCCAGCTTGACACCGGTCTGCTCGTGCGGCACACCCGGATGCGGCTGCGACAGGGACATCGCCATGTCGAGGTAGTCCGCGCCGGCCGCGAACGCTCCGTCGAAGATCGGCATGACGAAGCGCGGGTCCACCGCGTTGATGACGTGCGTTGCGCCGTGCTGACGCGCCAGTGCTTCCACGGCGCCGCGGGTCGGACGCGTCGACCTGTGCGGCGACGAAACGCTTGTCCCCCGGCTGCCTCTCACGGACGGCGGCGACGGCTCGCTCGGCGTGGCCCGCGTCGTAGTCGGCGACCACCATCCGGTCGAAGAAGTCCCGGCGCGCCGCGATCCGCACGACCGCGTCCCCGACCCCTCCCGAACCGACAAGCAAGATCCGCATGGCACTGAATCTATCGCAGCAACCGCCAATAACAACGGATTCCTCTGACCTCTTGCTCTTTGGCGACGGAGTCAGTAGATTTCCCGCACGGCGGGGGAGTTCCACACGGCGAAGGTGGGGCGGCATGGCCGAGATGCGAGTCGCGACCGATCCAATGGTCGGCAAGGGACTCGAGACAGGGGCGCTCGGCCTGTGGGGCAACGTTGTCATCGGACTTGCCTCCACCGCCCCCGCCTACAGCCTGGCGGCAACGCTGGGCTACGTCGTGCTCGCGGTAGGCGACCGCGCGCCGGCGATGTTCATCGTGGCGTTCATCCCCATGCTGTTCATCGCCATTGCCTACCGCGAGCTCAACCGGGCGGCCCCGGATTGCGGTACGACCTTCACCTGGGGGACGAAGGCGTTCGGTCCGTGGGTCGGCTGGATGGGTGGGTGGGGCCTGGCGGTCTCGGCGATCATCGTTCTAGCGAACGTCGCCGAGATCGCCGGGATCTACCTGCTCGACTTCCTCGGCCTGGACTCGGCAGCCGACTCGCTCACAGTGCGGGTGGTGTTCGGCGTGGTCTTCATCGCACTCTTCACGTGGGTGAGCTACCGAGGAATCGTCATCACCGGGCGGTTGCAGAACGTCCTCGTCGTGATCCAGTTCGCGATCCTCGCCCTGTTCAGCGTCATCGCCCTGGGCAAGGTCTTCGGCGACTCGGCCGGGGCCCAGGCGGTGAACCCGTCGCTCGAATGGTTCTCGCCGAGCGGACTGGACTCGTCGGCGATCGCCGAGGCGGTGATCCTCTGCATCTTCCTCTACTGGGGCTGGGACTCGTGCCTCGCGGTCACCGAGGAGACGAAGAACGCCGACATCACGGCCGGAAAGGCCGCGATCGTCAGCACCGTGATCCTGTTGGCCACGTACCTGCTCGTCGCCGTCTCGGTCCAGGCGTACGCGGGCTTCGGCACCGCCGGGATCGGGCTCGGTAACGAGGAGAACCTCGACGACGTCCTGACCGTGCTCGGCGATCCGGTGTTCGGCGGCGTCATGGCGTCTGCACTGCTGCTCACGGTCGCGATCTCGGCGGCGTCGTCAACCCAGACCACGATCCTGCCGACCGCCCGGGGCACGCTGGCGATGGCTGTGTACGGCGCCATCCCGAAACAGTTCGCCCGGGTGCACCCGCGCTACCACACGCCGTCGTTCGGTACGATCTTCGTCGGCGCGACCGCGATCTTCTTCTACCTGGTGCTCTCGTTCATCAGCTCGAACACGTTGCAAGACTCGATCTTGTCGCTCGGGCTCGCGGTCGCCTTCTACTACGGCATCACCGGCTTCGCCTGTGTCTGGTACTTCCGGCGCACCCTGTTCACCAATGCGCGCGACTTCCTCCTCCGCGGGCTCTTGCCGTTGCTCGGCTCGCTCGGCATGACGTGGGCGTTCGTGAAGAGTGCGACCGACATGATCGACGCCGACTACGGCTACACCAGGTTCGGCAGCATCGGCGGCGTGTTCGTGATCGGGGTCGGCATGCTGGCGCTCGGCGTACCGCTCATGCTCGCCTGCGCGGTCAAGTTCCGACCGTTCTTCCGCGGCGAGACACTCAACGAGAACACGCCGATCCTCGTTCCCGACACCGGCGAACCCCCGCGCGGCGGCCTGTAGCCCGCAGATCACGGGGGAAGCACGTTCTCCCGGCCCATTTCCCCACGTACGGGATCGGCGGCGCAAGAGCCATCCACGCCAGGATTCCGTGCCGCAGACCGGGGCACGGATACGGATTCACTTGCTATAGGCCCTCGGCTTCGGAAGTATCGCGGTATGGCCGCACACGAGCGTGGAGTCGTGCTGGACGCAGTCGCCAAGGGGATCATCGAGCAGCTGCAGCAGGACGGCCGCCGGTCGTACGCGGCGATCGCCAAGGCGGTCGGGCTGTCCGAGGCGGCGGTCCGGCAACGCGTGCAGAGGCTCACCGAGACCGGCGTGGTCCAGATCGTCGCCGTCACCGATCCGTTGCAGCTGGGCTTCGAGCGGGAGGCCCTGATCGGCATCCGCACGCAGGGCAACGTCACGTCGGTCGCGGATGCGCTGGCCGAGATCGACGAGGTCGACTACGTCGTGATCACCGCCGGATCGTTCGACGTGATCTGCGAGGTCGTCTGCGAGGACGACGACCACCTGCTCGACCTGCTGACCACCCGCATCCGCAAGATCGACGGCATCGTCGGCACGGAGACCTTCGTCTACCTCAAGCTCCGCAAACAGCTCTATAACTGGGGAACCCGATGACGACGACCGCGGCCGCCGACGACACGCTCACGCCCAAGGGCACCCGGCGGGTCGATGCCGCCCGCGACCACCTGTGGATGCACTTCGCGCGCCACTCCGGGCTGCACCAAGGCCAGGACGTCCCGGTCATCGTCCGCGGTGAGGGCGCGCGGATCTGGGACGACGCGGGTAGGCGGTACCTGGACGGGCTCGCGGGCCTGTTCGTGGTCCAGGTCGGCCACGGCCGTCGTGAGCTTGCCGAGGCGGCGGCCCGCCAGGCGGAGCAGCTCGCGTACTTCCCGTTGTGGTCGTACACGCATCCGGCCGCGATCGACCTCGCGGAACGGCTCGCCGCGTACGCGCCCGGAGACCTCAACCGGGTCTTCTTCACCACCGGCGGCGGGGAGGCCGTCGAGACCGCGTGGAAGCTGGCGAAGCAGTACTGGAAGCTGGTCGGCAAACCCAACAAGCACAAGGTCATCTCGCGTGCCGTCGCATACCACGGGACGCCACAGGGCGCCTTGGCGATCACCGGGATACCGGGTTTCAAGGAGGCGTTCGAACCGCTCGTGCCGGGTGCGCTGAAGGTGCCCAACACCAACCAGTACCGTGCGCCTGACCACGTGCGCGAGGACGGCAAAGCCTTCGGACGCTGGGCTGCGGACCGGATCGAGGAGGCGATCCTGTTCGAGGGGCCTGACACCGTGGCCGCGGTGTTCCTCGAGCCTGTGCAGAACGCGGGCGGCTGCATCCCGCCGCCGCCCGGCTACTTCGACCGGGTGCGCGCGATCTGCGACGAGCACGATGTGTTGCTCGTGTCCGACGAGGTCATCTGCGCGTTCGGCCGGATCGGGTCGATATTCGCCTGCGACGACTTCGGCTACGTGCCGGACATGATCACGTGCGCCAAGGGCATGACGTCGGGCTATTCGCCGATCGGCGCGATGATCGCGTCGGACCGGCTCTTCGAGCCGTTCACCAAGGGGACGACGACGTTCGCGCACGGCTTCACCTTCGGCGGGCACCCGGTGTCAGCCGCGGTCGCGATGGCCAACCTGGACATCTTCGAGCGCGAGAGCCTCACCGACCACGTCAAGGCCAACGCGCCGGCGTTCCGATCGACCCTGGAGAGGCTGCTGGACCTGCCGATCGTCGGCGACGTCCGGGGTGCCGGCTACTTCTACGGGATCGAGCTGGTCAAGGACAAGGGGACCCGCGAGACCTTCGATGCCGACGAGTCCGAGCGGCTCTTGCGCGGCTTCCTGTCCCGGGCGCTCTACGAGGCCGGGCTGTACTGCCGCGCCGACGACCGCGGCGACCCGGTCGTTCAGCTGGCTCCGCCGCTCATCTGCGGCCAGGCCGAGTTCGACGAGATGGAGCAGATACTGCGCGGCGTCCTGACCGAAGCCTGGTCGCGCATCTGAGAGCCGGCTGCAGTGGGGGGTCGCGTCCGAGGCGAGCGCGCGCCTCCACAGGGCCGGGCCCGGCGGTGCGGGAGAGGGGACTCGAACCCCTACGTCCAGAGGACACGACGACCTAAACGTCGCGCGGCTGCCAGTTACGCCACTCCCGCCGGCCTTGCGGGTTCAGGGTATGGCATCGGGTGTCCGGCCGAGTTCGGGCTCGGGACGGCACGCCTGCTGTCGCTGGCCGGTTGCCGCGAGCAGGGGTCGCTTCAGTGGTGCGGCGGCACCAGCCTGGATAGCCCGGCTCAGCGTCCGCGCCGCGCGGTGGGGAAGCAGCGCACACCGCTCATGCGATGCCGAGGTCGCGGCGGAGCTTGGCGACATGTCCGGTCGCCTTGACGTTGTACATGGCGCGTTCGAGCGTGCCGTCGGCTCCGACGACGAACGTCGACCGGATCACTCCCGTGACGGTCTTGCCGTAGAGCTTCTTCTCGCCGTACGCACCGTAGGCGGTCATGACCTCTCGGTTCTCGTCCGAAAGGAGAGGGAAGGTCAGACCGTCCCGTTCGCGGAACCTGGCCAGCTTGGCCGGTGAGTCGGGCGAGACCCCGAGCACCGCGAGCCCTGCGGCCTGCAGCGACGACAGGCTGTCGCGGAAGTCACAGGCCTGCGTAGTGCAGCCAGGTGTCATGGCCGCCGGGTAAAAATACACGATCGCCCTGGCGCCGCGGAACGTCGACAGCGTCACCGGCCGGCCGTCGGCGTCGGGCAAGGTGAAGTCGGGGGCAGGATCTCCGGGGGAGAGCTTCGACGCGGTCACGCATCCACCGTAGTCAAGGGGCGGGCAATCCGGCGTGCCTGTTATTGCGAATAGGTGGCAACTAAGATGCTCGTGCGGTTCGGCGCCGGCCGCGCGGGGAAGGCCGGTCGTTCCGGTGCGCATGCAGCCGACGAGAGAGGACGACGCAGTGCACGTGCCCGACGGGTTCTTGAACGCACCGACCTCGATCGCGACCGGGGCCGCTGCTGCCACCGTCGTCGGCATCGCCCTTCGCAAGGCCCGCGACGAGCTCGACGAACGCACGGCGCCGCTGGCCGGGCTCACCGCAGCGTTCGTCTTCGCCGTTCAGATGCTCAACTTCCCAGTTGGTGTCGGCACCAGCGGGCACCTCATGGGCGGCGCGCTCGCCGCCGTGTTGGTGGGGCCGTGGACTGGCGTGCTGTGTCTGTCCGTCGTGCTCATCGTGCAAGGGCTGCTCTTCGCCGACGGCGGGTTGACGGCCCTCGGCACGAACATCACCCTCATGGGCTTCGTGACCGTCGCCGTCGGATGGGCGGTCACCCGCACCGTGCTCGCGGTGCTGCCCCGACGTCTGTCGTCGGTCCCGCCGGCCGCCGCCATGGGCGCGCTGCTCTCGGTGCCGGCCGCCGCCGCGGTCTTCGTCATGCTGTTCGCCGTCGGTGGCGAGGTCAGCCTCCCGTCGGGCGGCCTGATGGTCAGCATGCTCGGGTGGCACTCCCTGATCGGGATCGGTGAGGCCGTGATCACGGCCGTCACGGTCAGCGCGGTCGTCGCCGTCCGGCCCGACCTCGTGTGCGCCGCCCGCGGACTACTGCCGGTGCTCCAGCTCAAGCAGGCGGACGGCTCGATCGTGACGGTGGATGCTGCGACCGGGGCGACGGCGACCGGCGGGCGGCGCGGAGTCCGCGATCTCCTCCTCGGGGGTGGTGCCGTGGCACTGGTCCTGGCCGGTGTCATCAGCTTCTTCGCCACCGGAAGCCCCGACGGCCTCGAGTACGTCGCCGGCGAGGAGGCCTTCCTCAAGACTGCCCGCGACCACCTATTCGGGGACTTCGCGTTGGCGGACTACGGCGGAGTCGGCGGCATCCCGGTGGGGTTGGTGGGGGTGCTCGGCGTTCTCGTGACAGTGGGTCTCGGCGTCCTCGTTTTCCGTGGGCTCGGCAGGTCACGCCGTTCGACCAGTGAGGTCACGGACCGCTAGATGGCCGGCGGACACGCTCACCTGCTCTACCGGCACGGCGACTCGGTCGTCCACCGGTTGCCCGCCCACGCCAAGTTGATCTCGCTGGTCGCGTTCGTGCTGGTCGTCGTCTCCACGCCGCGGGAGCGGTTCTGGGCCTTCGCCGCCTACGCTGCCCTGCTGGCGGGCGTCGCGGCACTGGCGCGGATCCCGGCGCGGTTCGTGATCCGACGCATGGTGGTCGAGGTCCCGTTCGTGGTGTTCGCGTTGCTCATGCCGGTCGTCGCCACCGGTGAGCGAGTGGTGGTGCTGGGGCTCTCGTTGAGTCAGGACGGCTTGCTCTCCGGCTGGAACATTCTCGCCAAGGGCACCCTCGGCGTGGTCGCATCGATTCTGCTGGCCGCGACGACAGACGCCCGGGCCCTGCTTCTCGGCCTCCAACGGCTGCGCCTGCCCGATCGACTGGTCGAGATCGCGGCATTCATGGTCCGCTACGGCGATGTCGTCACCGCCGAAATGCAGCGCATGCGGGTGGCGCGCGAGTCCCGAGCGTTCGAGGCGCGGCATCTCGGCCATCTGCGGGTCGTGGCCCAGGGTGCCGGTGCGTTGTTCGTCCGCACCTACGAACGCGGCGAGCGCGTCCACCTGGCCATGCTCTCGCGCGGCTACGCCGGGGCGATGCCGCTGGTCGATGACGCCCCCGTCGGCGTAGCCGGTTGGGTGAGCGCGGCAACGCTGCCACTGGCCGCCGCGGCCGTGGCTCTGGTCGCCGGGGTATTGACATGACGGCGCCCCTGGACGGTATCCGCCACGCCCAAGCGACGCTTTCGCTCGACGTGCGCGGCCTCGCGTTCGCCTATCCCGACGGCCACCAGGCGCTTTTCGGCGTCGACCTCGTCGTCGAGCGGGGTGAGCGGGTGGCACTGCTCGGCCCGAACGGAGCGGGAAAGACGACGCTCGTGCTCCACCTGAACGGCATCCTCACCGGCGGTGCCGGCTCCGTGCGGGTCGGTGGCCTACAGGTGCGGCCGCAGGACCGGGAGAGGCTGCGCGAGATCCGGCGACGCGTCGGCATCGTCTTCCAGGACCCCGACGACCAGCTGTTCATGCCGACCGTGCGCGACGATGTCGCGTTCGGACCGGCGAACCTCGGACTGCGCGGGCCCGACCTCGAGTCGCGCGTCGCCAGTGCGCTCGAGGCGGTGGGCATGGGCGATGTCGCGGACCGGCCGCCGCACCACCTGTCGTTCGGCCAGCGCCGTCGCGTCGCGGTGGCGACCGTGCTGGCCATGGAGCCGGAGGTGCTGGTCCTCGACGAGCCCACCAGCAACCTCGACCCGGCGAGCCGACGGGAGCTGGCCGAGGTCCTGGACTCCCTCGACGTGACCCTTCTCGTGGTGACACACGATCTGCCTTACGCGCTGGAGCTGTGCGAACGCTCGGTCGTGCTCTCCGGCGGGACGGTCGTCGCGGACGGGCCGACCGGCGACGTGCTGGGCGACGCAGCCCTGCTCCGGGAGCACCGCCTCGAGCTTCCGTACGGCTTCGACCCCCGCTCGGTGCCGGGGCGCCGTCCTGGGTACCGCCGTCCTGGGTACGGTGGTGTCCGACCCGCCGCCCCGACTGCTGGGAGGTGACATGTGAGCGCTCCGGATCCCGTGCTGCCGGCGACCCGGCGGCCCATGCCCGGGCCAGAGCTTCCGCCCCGGTCGCCGTCGCGCAAGCCGGCCGAGATCGAGCAGGAGCTTCAGCAGACCACCGACCGTCTCGCATCGCGGGTCGACGAGCTGGTCCAGCGGGTCCAGCCCAGGGAAGTGGCGCGCCGCAGCCTCGCCGCCGTCCGGGAGAAGGTCACGACCCCCGAAGGCCGACCGCGTGCCGAAGTCATCGGTGCCACGATCGGCGGCCTGGTCGGACTCGCGGTACTGGTCTGGCGGGCTCGCCGGCAAGGCTGAGCCGGCGAGGCCTTACCCTCGTGGGCGTGAGCCCGCGTGCGCCCGACAAGCTCCCGATGCGGATGCTGCACGACCGGGTGCTGGTGGCACTCGACGGAGAGGCGGGCGAGCGCCGGTCGTCTGCCGGCATCGTCATCCCGGCGACGGCGGCCGTGGGTCGTCGGCTGTCGTGGGCGCGGGTGGTCGCCGTGGGCGGCAACGTGCGGACCGTCGAGGTGGGAGATCGCGTCCTGTTCGACCCGGCCGACCGGGCCGAGGTCGAGGTCCGCGGCGACGACTACGTCCTACTCCGCGAGCGTGACGTACACGCCGTCGCGTCCGAGCGCCTCGAGGACGGCCAGACCGGCTTGTACCTGTAAGGGCGCACGCGCCGTGGCCGACGAGCCGAGCGACCCGCCTCGTGCCAGCCGCCGGGAGCAGGCGCTCGAGGCGCTTGCCAAGCTGTCCCGGCGCAGCGGCCGCGAGCGGCTGCGCAGGCTCCGGCACACGGCTCTTCCCATCGTGCGCGGGCGCGGCGACGCGGGCGAGGGACCGGCGAACAGGGGAGTGTGACCCTTGAGCACCGAGATGCGACCCATGCTGGCGGTCGCCGGCCGGCTTCCGCGTTCCGACGAGGACGACCGCTGGGCGTACGAGATGAAGTGGGACGGCGTGCGGATGCTCGCCGCCGTCTCGCCCACCGGCGTGCGTCTCGTCGGGCGTTCCGGGATCGACGCGACGATCGCCTACCCGGAGCTGCAGGGACTGTCCGCCGCCATCGGTGGGCGCGAGGCGCTGCTGGACGGCGAGGTGGCCGTGCTTGGCCCCGACGGGCGCTCGAACTTCGGCGCGCTCGCGCCGCGGATGCATGTCCGCGCCGCCGCCCGCGCTGCGGAGCTCGCGTCCGCGATCCCGGCGACGTACGTCGTCTTCGACGTCCTTGCCGTCGACGGCGTCTCGACCAGGAGCCTGCCCTACACGCAACGACGCGAGCTGCTCGAGGACCTGGTGCCGGCCGGGCGGAGCTGGCAGGTGTCACCGTCGTTCGTCGGTGGTGGCGCCGACCTGCTCGAGGCGAGCCGGCGCATGGGCTTGGAGGGGATCGTCGCGAAGCGCCTCGAGTCCCCGTACCGGTCCGGCCAACGCTCACCCGAGTGGATCAAGGTCAAGAACCTCCTCACCCAGGAGGTCGTTCTCGGGGGCTACACCGTCGGGCAGGGTCGCCGTGAGGCCACATTCGGTGCGCTCTTGCTGGGGTTGCCTGCCCCAGGAGGACTGACGTACATCGGAAGCGTCGGCACCGGCTTCGACGATAGGGTGCTCACCGATCTCACTGGCCGGCTCTTGCAGCTGGGGCCGAGCCCCTCGCCGTTCGTGGGTCCGGTCGACCCCCGGCAGGCGCGGGTCGCGCGATGGGTTCGGCCGGAGCTGGTCGGGGAGGTGGCCTACGCTCACTGGACCGACGACGGTCGGATGCGGCACCCGGTCTGGCGAGGGCTGCGGCCCGACAAGCTCCCCGCGGAGGTCGTTCGCGAAGGCTGACCGGGTCGACGTGCCTTCACGATGCGTCCGCCAATGCGTGGGCTTCGTCGTGCAGGGGCGACATGAGGTCGCCGTCCTCGTCGACGCGAGCGAGCGCATCCGCGTAGTCGAAGCGCAGCGGAGGTCTGGTTCGCGCCTTCGACCGGGCGGTGCGCTCGACCTCGTCCCAGGTGACCGGCGTCGAGACGGTCGGCTGCTCGCGGCCCCGCAGTGAGTACGGCGCGACGGTGGTCTTGGCCGCGTTGTTCTGGCTCCAGTCCACGAGCACCTTGCCGGTCCGGGCCCGCTTCTCCATGCGCGAGACGACCAGGTCGCGGTGCTCGATCTCGAGGCGCTCGGCAAGGCGGCGGGCGTATCCGTGGACGTCGCCTACCTCGGACGCGCCGTCGAGCGCGACGTACATCTGCAGGCCCTTGGAGCCGCTGGTCTTCGGGTAGGCCAGCAGTCCGTCGGAGGCCAGGGCCTCTGCCAGCAGAAGGGCGACCTGGCAGCACTCGATGACCGTCGCGGGCGCTCCCGGGTCCAGGTCGAGGACCAGCCGGTCCGGGTTCAGTGGCTCGTCACCGTCGACCCGCCACTGCGGCACGTGCAGCTCGAGGACCGCGAGGTTGGCGAGCCAGACGAGAGTCGGCAGGTCGTTGCAGACGACGTAGGTGACGGTCTCGGTGTCACGGGTGCTGCCGGGAGAGGGCAGCGTGACCGTGCGGACCCAGTCCGGAGTGCCGCGCGGCGCGTTCTTCTCGAAGAAGCTCTCCGCGGCGACGCCGTCCGGCCATCGCTTGCGGGTCAGCGGCCGGTCGGTGACATGGGGGAGCAGGACCGGCGCGATCCGCGTGTAGTAGTCGATGACCTCGGCCTTGGTCGTGCCCGTTTCCGGGTAGAGCACCTTGTCCAGGTTCGACAGACCCAGAGTCCGGCCCTCGACCTCCACGCTGACCTTCTTCGACGCCATGGCGTCCAGTCTTCCTCACGTGCGGACCGGCGCGAATCTCCGTCACCATGTCGCAGCGGCCACCGTGCTCCACCTCGGCGTTGCACGTGTAAAGCCGTTGCCGGGCGGGCATGAACGGCGCAACACGTTCATCGGTCCGGTGAGTGGGAGGCAGCCATGACGCTGAGCGACGACGACATGCAAACCAACGGTCCGGAAGGACCTGGTCGAGAATCGGCCGACGGCGGCGCGGGCGACGGACCTCTCGACAGCGGCGCCGGTGAGGGTCCGGCGGATGGTGGTGCCACACCGGGCGCTGTCGACGGCGGCGCCGACGGCGCTGCGAACGGCGAGGGTACGGCCGACGGCGGGGCCGACCCCACCGGCGTCGACGGTGGTGCCGACGGTGGCGCCGACGGCGAGGCGAGAGGCGAGGGTCCGATGGACGGCGGCGCCAACCCGGCTGGCGTCGACGGTGGCGCCGACGGAGGCTCGCGCTGAGCCGAACGGCCACTCCGACAGCAGCGCCGGGCGATACCCCCGACCGCCCGGCGCTGCACCGCTGCGTCTGCATCGATCTCGAGATGTTCGCTCGACGCTACTGGGGCCGGGAGCCGCTACTCTGCCGTGCCGCGGCATTGATGGACGCGTCCGGCGATCCGTCGGGCTTCGCCGACCTGCTCAGCCAGGACGACGCCGACGAGCTGTTGAGCCGACGCGGGCTTCGGGCACCCTTCCTGCGGATCGCGCACGAGGGTGCCGTGCTGCCGGCCTCCGATTTCACCGGTGGCGGGGGTGCGGGCGCAGAGGTCGCCGACCAGGTGCTCGACGAGCTCGTACTCGCGCGCTACGCGGAGGGCGCCACCCTGGTCCTGCAGGGTCTGCACCGGCTCTGGCCGCCGCTGATCGACTTCGCCGGCCACCTCGCGACTGAGCTGGTCGCGCCGGTCGGTGTGAACGCCTACCTGACACCGGCCGGCAACCAGGGCTTCGCGACGCACTACGACACCCACGACGTGTTCGTGCTCCAGGTGGCCGGCCGCAAGAGATGGCGGATTCACAAGCCCGTGCTGCCCGATCCGCTCGAACGCCAGCCGTGGGGCGGTCGCGCCGAGGAGGTGCTCGCGGTAGCGGAGTCGCCGGCCATCCTGGACGTGGTGCTCGCTCCCGGTGACGCGCTCTACCTCCCGCGTGGCTGGTTGCACGCGGCCGAAGCTCTGGGCGAGCCGTCGCTGCACCTGACGGTGGCGATGCGGGCGACGAACCGGTTCGCGCTCGTCGAGGCACTGCTCGCCATGGCCATGGACCAACCGAGCCTGCGGGCCGGCTTCCCGCTCGGTCTCGACGTCACCGACCCGATGCAGCTGGAGCCACATCTCGCGGCGACCGCGGACGCGCTGCGCGAGTGGCTGACCGATGTCGACTCCGAGGCGGTCGCAGCCCGGCTCCGAAAGCGTGAGTGGCTGGCGACCCGTGCCGCGCCGATCCGGCCCGTCGACCAGGCGAGGGCTGCGGTTGACCTCGAACTGGAGCACGTGCTCGCGCCTCGGCGCGGCCTGCGCTGGCGGATCACCCCGGTCGGCGAGGACCGCATCGCGCTGTATCTGCCCGACCGCACGCTCACGGTCCCCTCGTACTGCGAGACCGCGCTGCGGGCGCTGCTCGCCGGCCCCGAGATCCGCGTCGGCGACCTGCCCGGGCTGGCGTCAGACGACCGGTTGACATTCGCCCGCCGCTTGCTGCGCGAAGCCGTGGCGGTACCCGCCGAGAAGTCGTAGAAGCTTCGTCGCAGCGAGAGTGACGAACGGCTCGAGGCTAAGATCGACGCTCTGCTGCGTGAGCGGGGCATCGAGCCCTCTACGGTGAGGGAGGACCCGGTCATCGACGTGGGACGGGCCGGCTGAGGAGGCATATGGCGCTGCCGACTTCGGCCGACGCGGTGGTCGTCGGCTCCGGCCCCAATGGTCTCGTCGCTGCGGCACTGCTCGCCGACGCCGGTTGGGACGTCGTCGTACTCGAAGCCACCGATCAGATCGGCGGCTCGGTGGCGAGCGCCGAGACGACCGCTCCGGGCTTCGTCGTGGACCTGTGCAGCGCTTTCTATCCACTCGCGGCCGCGTCGCCGGTGTTGGTCGAGCTCGGGCTCGACGTCAGCTGGGAGCATGCACCTCTCGTCCTCGCCCATCCGCTGCCGGACGGCCGGTGCGTGACGCTGTCCCGCGACCTCGACGAGACGGCGGCGTCCGTCGGATCGTTCGCGCCCGCCGATGCGGCGCGCTGGCGGGCGATGGTCGACGAATGGCGGGAGATCCGTGACGACCTGCTCGACTCCCTCCTGCGGCCGTTTCCGCCGGTCCGGGCCGGGGCTCGGCTGGCGCGGACGTTGGGCCCTTCCGGGATCGCCCGCCTCGCACGTCGTGCCGTCGTGCCTGTCCGCGCCATGGCGACCGAGGAGTTCGACGGCGATGGTGCCGGGTTGCTGCTCGCCGGCAACGCGCTGCACACCGACCTGTCCCCGGACAGTGCGGGATCGGGGATCTTCGGCTGGCTACTGGCGATGCTCGCGCAGGATGTCGGGTTCCCGGTGCCTCGGGGCGGCGCTGGACGGCTCGCAGCGGCCTTGGCGGATCGCGCCCGAGGGCCGGGAGCGATCCTCCTCACCGGCACACCGGTCGACGAGGTCGTCGTACGCGGCGGCCAGGCGTTGGGCATACGAACCGCTGGTGGCGACGCCCTGCGGGCGCGCCGGGCCGTACTGGCCGACGTGCCCGCGCCGACGCTCTTCGGCGACCTGGTCAGTCGTGACGCATTGCCTCCAGGCGCCCGTACCCGTATGGAGCGATATCCCTGGGACGACGCCACGCTCAAGGTGAACTGGGCACTGTCCGATCCGGTGCCGTGGAAGGCCGAGGCGGCGCGGGCTGCCGGGACACTGCACGTGGGCGCCGACCTCGACGGGCTGACTTCCTTCTCTACGTCGCTCGCGAGGGGAGAGGTGCCGACGGACCCGTTCCTCCTGGTGGGGCAGATGACCACGAGCGACCCGTCGCGGTCACCCGAGGGCACCGAGTCGCTGTGGGCGTACACACATCTGCCGCGCCGCCTCGCCGGCGAGGTCGCTGTCGTGACCGAGCAGGTGCGGCGCGTCGAAGCCGTCCTCGAGGGTTATGCCCCCGGGTTCGCCGATCTCGTCCTGGCGCGGCACGTCCAGATGCCGGCCGATCTCGAGCGCCACAACCCGTCGCTGCTCGGCGGAGCGATCAACGCCGGGACCGCCGCCCCACACAACCAGCTCGTCTTCCGTCCATGGGCCGGCCTGGGGAGGGCGGAGACGCCGGTCGAGCGGCTCTACCTCGCGTCCGGTTCGGCACACCCGGGAGGTGGCGTGCACGGGGCCTGTGGAGCCAACGCGGCCAGGGCGGCACTGCTCGCCTCGCGCGGCGCCACAGGCCGGCTTGCCTCCCGTACGCTTCGATCGGTGATCCGCGCTGTCAACACCTGAGCCGGTCCTATGACGCGATACTTGACTATTGGTCGCGGCCGACGGTAGACATAGGCGCGCCGATTGGTCGGACAGTGGCCGTCACCCTGGGTCGCAGTCGTGGAGGGTCGCCATTCGGTGCCATGAGAGGTGGTCGTGATGACGTCGCGGTTCAGGTTCTCCATCTGGCCGGCGGAGGCTGGCCTCAGGTGACGGCCGAGCTCGAAGTTCGCAACCAGACCCTCGGCGGCTGTCTCATCGTCCGGGTGGCTGGCGAGCTGGACCTGGCGACCGCGCCTGTCCTGCGTGATCACGTGCTGGGCCAACTTGCCCTGGGACAGACCAACCTCGTCATCGATCTCGGCCGGGTTCCCTTCCTCGACTCGACCGGAGTGAGTGCGCTCGTCGTCGCCCATCGCGAGGCAGAGGCTCGCGGCGGCAGCGTTCGGCTGGCCGGTGCCCGGCGCTCGGTTCGGCGGGTCTTCGAGATCACCCGTCTGGACCGCCTGTTCGACCTGCACGACGACGTCAGCGACGCCCTCGAGGCGGCGATGGGACCGACGGGCGCGGGCACCGCCGAGCGCGGAGAACCGACGACGTCCGCGGTTCCGCGACCGGGGGCATGAACCGCGAGATGGCACGGCCGGCGTGACCAACCCGTCGACCGTCGGTCGGCACAACCGCTCGTGGGTTACGGCTCGCCGAGTGTGGGCGGTGACTGCTGCACGCCGTTGCCGCCCCACGGCCTGTCCGTCAAGCCACGGGCGGAACCATGTCCGGCGAGGAACGCCTCGATCTCGGCGATGCCGCGGGTCGCATACCGGCGCGTAGCGCTCTCGTCCTCGGTCGGGTGTCGCCGCGCCGGCGGGCCGGCCTCCCTCCACGCGGCGTAGATGTCGGGCCGGCCGCACCAGCCCGAACCGGCAGCGACCAAGCCGCACATCAATGCCCACAGCAGGTAACGCACCACGGCCGACAAGACGTTCAGGCCGTGCCTCAGCATGTGTCGCACCGCGACCTCCGCAGAGCCGTGACCGCGACCCTCGGGGATACGGACTCGAGGTGTCGCAGTCGATTCCCGCCTCGACCTTACGCCGATTTGCATAGCAGGAACACGGTTCTTGGCGTGTCGGCCTCAGAACAGGTGCTCGACGAGCTCGGCCAGATGGCGCAGCAACGGCACGGCCAGGGCCCGTTCCGAGGCATCGAGGCTGTCCCACGCCCCCGCAACATGCCCGGCGACCACGGCACGCTTCGCAGCGAGCAACCGCTCACCGCGATCGCTGAGGCTCACCACAGTTCGGCGTCTATCGTTGCCCGAAGCGCTGCGCTGCACCAAGCCGTCCCGCTCGAGTGCGGATACTCCGCGCGTCACCGTCGGCTGGGTCAACCCCGTGTATGTGGCTACGGCGCCGACTCCCGCGCTCCCACACTCCTCGACGGCGTCCAGCAGAACGAGCTGAGGAACGGTGATGTCGTCGAACAAGGGCTGAATCCGACCCCGAGTGCGACGGGCGGCCGCCAAGAACGCGAGCAGAGCATCGGCAAACTCTCGCGCATCGGCGCCCGGCGCCCCCACGCTGCGTCCCAGCCGTCCGACGGGGTACGCGCCTTCGACCACGCCCCCTCATTCCTCCCTAGCCATCGATCGCCGGTGGGATGTTCTGGTTGAGTCGGAAGAGGTTGGTCGGGTCGTAGCGGCCCTTGATTGCCGTGAGCCGTTCCCAGGTCGGCCCCGGGTAGGCATCGCGGACTCGCGCCTCGCCCTCGTTGCCGAGGAAGCCGACGTACGCGCCGGTGTCATTCTGCCGCAGCGCTGCCGCAAAGCCGGTGACCCAGGGCTCGTGCACCGCGGACTCGTCGGGGTGCTCGTAGACGGCTGCGACGTTCACCATGATCCGGCTCCGACGGTGGGCGAACGCGGTGGCCTCGGCGGGCACGCGCGCCATCTCCCCACCGAGCACGCGTAGCTGCGCCACGCGCATCGGTGCGGTCGAGGCCTGGAGCTGGTCGACGATCGTTTCGGCGGCGCGGCGATCGATGCCGTCGACGAACATCGTGCGGTTGGTGGCGACCGGGTGGTAGCCCTCCTCGTCCGGCGGGTAGATCTGCGGGTACGGCATCGGCTGGACCATATCGGCGATCGGCGTGGCGAGCGCCCGGAACGGGGCGATGACCCGCTCACCGATCTCGGCCGCACCGGCGTACGCAAACATACCCATGATGACGAGCTGGCCGTGGTGTTCGGCCGGCACGAAGGGCATCGGTGGCGCAGGCATCACGTTCGCGATCGTCGAGAGCTCATCCGGCGCGGCCTCGGCCTCGGCGACGAATGCTTCGATGACGTCGGGCGTCGCCGGCAGCATCAGCATGCCGCCGACGATCGTGTCGACCTCGTGCAGCCGGTACTGGAACCGTGTTGCGACGCCGAAGTTGCCGCCGCCACCCCGGATCGCCCAGAACAGGTCCGGATGCGTCTGGGCGTCCACCCGGAGAAGCTTGCCGTCAGCGGTCACGACGTCGGCGGCCAACAGTGAGTCGATCGTGAGGCCTTGCTTGCGCACCAGGTATCCGACGCCGCCGCCCAGGGTGATCCCGCCGATGCCGACCGAGCCGGTGTCGCCGAACCCGGTCGTGAGCCCGTGGGCTCCGGTAGCAGCCGAGTACTCGACCGCCGTCAGCCCTGTCTCGGCCCATGCGGTGCGCCGTTCGACGTCGATGTCCAAGGCGCGCATGGCCGAGAGGTCGAGCACGATCCCACCGTCGCACACGCTGTGTCCTGCGGCGCTGTGGCCGCCGCTACGGACCGCGAGTTCCACCCCGGTGTCGCGCGCCAGCGAGACGATTCGCGAGACCTCGGTCGCGTCCGCCGGCCGGACGATGAGCGCCGGCCGCCTGTCGAACGCGCCGGAGAACACGGTGCGTGCCTCGTCGTACTCGGCGTCGCTCGGCGCGATCACCCGACCGCTGAGATCGGCGCGCAGCCGAGAGATCGAGATGGTGGTCGGATCCGAGGTGGAGGACTTCATGATGACTCCTTCTTGGACGAGCGCTGGACCTGTGGGGCAGCCGGTGCTGCGGAGCGCACCGCCCGCTGGTTCCCAGCCTTTCAGCCGGGTCTGACACGTTGAGGACGGTGATGCCGTCTACTTGGACCTCGTTCGGTGGCCAGACTCATCGGCCCCGCGCATTGAGGCGAGGCAGAACGCCACGCCGCGCCCGATGGGAAGTGCGGTTCGCGTGCCACGATGATGACTGTGAAGGGAGGCACCATGGCAACAGACTTCAACGCAGCCACCGGAAGCCAGCCGTGGCTCCACCAGCGCGGCCGGGAGATCCAGACCTTCGGCACCGTGCGGCAGCTGCCGATCGCGCTGTCCTACGACGCCAGGATGTACTCATGCCAGCGGCTCAACCAGGTCCTCGCCGACAGCCAGATCCTGTTCGCGCTCTACAAGAAACACCACTGGCTCATGCGCGGTCACACCTTCTACCAGCTGCATCTCCTCCTGGACAAGCACGCCGGTGAGCAGCTCACGCTGATCGATACCATCGCCGAACGCGTGCAAACACTCGGTGGCGTCGCGGTCGGTGACCCACGTCACGTCGCCGAGATCACCCGGGTACGACGCCCGCCCGACGGCGCGGAAGAGGTTCCCGCCATGCTGTCCCGGCTGCTCGAGGCGCACGAACTCATCCTCACCGACGCACACGACGCCGCCCGGCGGGTCGTCGACACCGGTGACGACGGCACCAACGATCTGCTCGTCTCCGACGTCATCCGTAGCGGAGAGCTACAGGCATGGTTCCTGGCCGAGCACCTCGTGAACACCCCACTCGTCCGTACCGAACGCGACGAGAAAGCGCCATCATGACCGCGTCCCACGGCCGCACCGCCATCGAGTAGAAGTACACACGCCCCGCGTCACCGGCTGGGCGGGCCGTCGTCGCTCCGGGCTCACTGGAGGCCAGGGAATCGTGCCACTGCGGCCGATGTTGTGGCCGCGCGAAAGGCGCGGAAGCTCCGTGCCAGTCAGCCCGCCGTGAGATATCTTCCGCAACCGCAGGAGCGACCGCTGGGCTGCGTCTGCGGGCCGTCAGCCTTCGTGGAGGCGGGTACGAACGGCGTCTTCCAACTCGTGCAGGACGTCAGCGATGGACGGAACGATTCGGACCACGGGAGCTGACCCGATGGCTATACCTACGCCGCGACGGCTGACCGGGCGTACCGCATGGGTTCGCAACCTCGCACGACCGGTTCGGGTCTTCGTCGCCACCGAGGTCGGGAGCGCGATCGTCCTCCTGGCAGCGGCACTCGCAGCGCTGGTGTGGGCGAACTCGCCGTGGGGATCCAGCTACGAAGCCGTCTGGTCCAGCGAGCTGTCGATTCGCTTGGCGGGTGCGGAGCTGTCCCAAGATCTGCGGGACTGGATCAACGACGGCCTGATGGCGTTCTTCTTCTTCGTGGTCGGGCTGGAGATCAGGCGCGAGCTCGACATGGGGGAATTGCGGGACCGGCGCCGAGTCGCAGTGCCGGTGCTGGCGGCCCTCGGTGGGATGGCCGTTCCGGCGCTGATCTATCTGACATTCAACGCGGGCACCGATGCGGGGCAAGCGTGGGGCATCGTGATGGCGACCGACACGGCGTTCGCGCTGGGCGTGCTTGCCCTCGTGGGCCGGCGCTGGCCGCTGCGGCTGCGGGTGTTCCTATTGACGCTGGTGGTCGTCGACGACGTCGGCGCGCTGTTGGTGATTGCCCTGGCCTACACCGACGACCTGTCGCTGGGTCCTCTTCTCGTCGCCGCCGGAATCTTCGGCGTGGTCGTCGCGCTGCGCGCCGCGGGCCTCCGGCGCGGCGAGCCGTACTTGGTGCTCGGTGTCGCGCTCTGGCTGGCGATGCTGCAGTCGGGCGTGCATCCAACGATCGCCGGCGTTGCGATCGGTCTGCTGGCGACGGCACACCCACCACGGCGGACCGACCTGCAGCGGGCCGCCTCGCTGTGGCGGAGGTTCCGCGAGCAACCGACCTCTGGGTTTGCCCGTTCGGCGAGCCGCGGACTGCAGCGTGCGATCTCGCCCAACGAGCGATTGCAGGAGATCTACCACCCGTGGACGAGTTACGTGATCGTCCCGTTGTTCGCGCTGGCGAACGCCGGGGTCGAGTTCAGCGGCGAGCTGCTCGGCCGCGCAGCGACCTCACCGATCACGCTCGGTATCGTCGTCGGCCTGGTGGTCGGAAAGCAGGTCGGCATCATTGGGGCCAGTTGGCTGGCCACGCGTCGCAGGCTCGGCGGGTTTCCGCTCACGATCCCCTGGCCTCCCTTGGTGGGAGCCGCCACCGTCGCCGGGATCGGGTTCACCGTTTCGTTGTTCATCGCCGAGCTGTCCTTCGAAGGAACCGCCTTGGACGAGGCGAAGATCGGCATTCTCGGCGCTTCGATCCTCGCGACCGGACTGGGCTGGCTGGTGTTCCGGGCGATCGATCTACTGCCGGAACGGATTCGGTTCGGCGGGCGGGTACGACCGGCGCTCATCGACCTGGCGGATCCGGTCGACCCGGAGCGCGATCACATCCGCGGCCCTGCGGATGCACCGGTGACGTTGGTGGAGTACGGCGACTTCGAGTGTCCCTACTGCGGGCAGGCCGAGCCGGTGATCCGGGCACTGCTAGCACAGTTCGGCACGGACCTGCGCTTTGTGTTCCGGCACCTGCCACTGGAAGACGTGCACGAGAACGCCCAGGGCGCGGCGGAGGCGGCCGAGGCCGCCGGCGCGCACGGCAGGTTCTGGGAGATGCACGATCTCCTCTTCAGCCACCAGGACGCGCTGAGCACCGAGGACCTGATCGGATATGCGCGCGAGCTCGGCCTCGACGTCGAGCTCTTCGCCGAGAAGCTCCGCAGGCGCAAGTACGCACCGCGAGTCGCCCGCGACGTCGAAAGCGCCGAGCAGAGCGATGTCACCGGCACACCGACCTTCTTTGCCAATGGACGACGCCACCCCGGCGCATTCGACCTCAACTCGCTCACCGTCCTGGTGCGGTCGGCACTCGCCCAAGCGAAAGAATCGGCACCATCCCCGTCCCAAGGGAACACGGTCGACCGGGATGCGAACTCTTGATGCCGAGCCCGTGCTCCAGGCGACGCCAAAGCTTGAACGCTCACCTTGCAGGTGGATCTTCAGAAGCGGGGGGTGGCCGCGGACACGGCCGAGCGTCGTGGGTCTTCTTGAAGCTCGACCGTGAGATCGACTGTGGACAGGCGCGCCATGCGGCTCGTACTGGACCTGCGTCACCCGACCTCGCGAAGGCCTCTGCATTATCGATTGTCGGGTGTTACCGGGGTGAAGGAGAAGCGCGCCACCTCGCGGACCCACACGGCGACGTCGCGGGCGGGGGCCTCGGCGTGGTCAGGGTGCCGTACGACCCAGTCGTTGATGTCGGCGATCGCCTGCTGAAGGCGCGAATCCGCAGGACCATCGTTGGGGGAGGGCGGCGATGGCGCCTGCAACGCGCCGACGACAGTCTGCAGGCTCGTGTCGGCTGCAGCGGTGGCCAGCGCCCGGAACAGCAGGTGCGCCGCCGCCGGCCGGCTGGTGAGCAGCGCCAGGAGGAGGGCAACGATGCCCGCCGGTGCTGGGGAGCCGTCGGCGTCGGCAAACGCGGCCGGGTCCTGGCTCCTCGCCTTGATCAGCTGGTAGGTGTTGACGAAGCGCTTCACGGTACGTGGTGTGGACCCGACCAGAGATGCGACCGCGGAGAGCGCGGTGGCCTCATCGGGGCCGATCTTCAGGACCTCCGCAGGCAGCGGTGCCCTCGCCGGCCGCGCGTACTCGGCAGCAACGCCGATTTGGGATTGGTCCGTCTCAAGCGCTGGTTCGGGCTCGGTGCCAGTTTGAGGCTCCGGTTCCGGCGCGGTCGTGTCGAGTAGAGCCTGTCCGGTCAGCCCGGAGATCATGGTGCGGACAAGGCCCTCGTCGAGCGGCGGGAGCTGGACTGGCACCTGGATGATCTTCTCCAGGTAGTCCGAGGGTGCTGCTGTATCTGTCTCCCCAAGCAGCTGCCGGTACCGGATCCGTAGTGACTGGTCGAGCCAGCGGGTGTCCACAGCCAGTACGACGACGAACATCTCGAAATCGAAGAGCAGGTGCACCGCCTCTAGGACCTTCACCACGTTCTCCGGCGGGCAGCGGTCGAGGTCGTCGATGACGATGACCACCCGCTCGAGTTTCAGGTCCTCTAGTGGTGGTGCCGCACCTTCGCGCCGCGTTTGCCGTGCGCGGCGTACGGCGCTGTCGATGCGGTCGAAGCGGTCGCGGGTGCGCGCCACGAGGCTGAGCTGGTCGCGGTACTCGGTCACTGTGGCGAGGTTGTGCAGCAGCGCGCCCAGCGGCTCGCTTTTCGCCAGCTCACGCAGGCGATCCGCCTCGATCTGCAGCCGGTCTGTCTCGGCCTGCACACGCGCCCGTGTGTCGACGAGTTCCTGCATCCTCGCGGCCGCAGCGCGCACAGCCAGCTCTTCAGGCCGGCCGGCGAGCCGGCCGAACGTGCCGAAGCCGGCCTTGCCCGCCTCGACCAGGTCCCCGGCGTGCTCCTTGGCGAGCCTGGCCTGCCCGTACGCCGCAGAGGCGGAGCCGAGCAGCGCCACGGCGGCTGTGATGCCGGCCACCACCCGTCCCGGGCCACCGATCACGGCCGCCACCACGGCGATCGCTGCCAGCAGGAGCACGCCGGCGACCAGCCACCAAGCGTTGCGCCGGCGTGTGGTGAGCGCGATCTTGGCGCGCTCGAGAGCATCGCCCGTCTGTGTGATCTCGGTCTCGACGGCTTTAGCACTGGCCATCGCGGCATCCAGCCGTTTGTCCGCGTCCTTGACTTCTTGGGGCACCTCCGGCACGCGGGCGGGTCCGATCTTCTGGAGGACGTGGTCGACGAGGCTGGCCCAGAGGTTCGCCTCCGCGTACTGCCACGCGTTGAAGCGGACCATCGTGACGTGGTCGAGGTAGCCCTCCGGCGCGCTCGGGCCGGTGAGCTCGCGGAGTAGAGTCTCGATCCGGTTGAGCACAAACGACTTGCCTGAGCCCCATGCCCCGAAAAGCCCGATCGCCAAGGGCGGCCGCAAATCGCGGGAGGCGATGAGGGCGGCGAGAGCCCGCGCGTCCCGGTCCGCGCCCAGCAGGTCAGGGCCCGACGCGCGGTCCGAATCGTACCCGGGGACGCTGCGCGACGCGGGGCGCTGCCGGGACAGCGTCCAAACGCCCACCTGGCGACCGACTGCCACCGCCAGCTGAGTCCCTGAGGCGTCGGACGCAAGCGCCGTAACGGGGCCGGCGCCGGTGGCCAAGCGGGCCAGCCGCGGTGACGGGGGAGCTGCGATGACGACCCCACTGCCGTCCGCGGCGGCCGCGACGGTTGGGCGGCGGCCGAGTGTCACCAGTGCGCGCGGTCCGGACTGCCCGGTGGGGCCCCAGCCGATCATCGTCGCCGCACCACTGGGCCAGTCCGGCTCACCCGGCGCTCGCGTGCTGGCCGGGAGAGAGCCGGGCCGACCGGACACCAGGATCTCGTTGTCGCCCCAGCCCAGCAACCCCCACCGGGCCGACGCGTCCACCGCCAGGACCTGGCTGGGCGGGCCAATGCGCGACGGATCAGGATTCCTCGGCGACCAGCGGACGACCCCTTCGCTGCGCTCGAGCCATGCCTGCGACCCGTCGCCGCTGACCCGCCCGCCGCTCACCGAGGTCATGGTTCCGAGCGTCGAGCCGGTAGGTACCTGCGCCAGTTCCGCTGCGCCGCCGACGACGTGCAGGGCGACCACGCCGTCGTTGGCCCATCCCAGCGAGGTAACTCCGGGCTTGACTTCGTTGATGTGGCGGGGAGGCCGTCCGGGGGCCAACTCGAACACATCCCCGTCGGTAAGAGCCGCGACCCGTTCGCCAGTGGGGGACCAGGCGAGCTGAGTCACATCGGTGGGCAACTCTGCGGTCCACTCGGGCGGCGCACCGAACGCCGCGGCTAGAAGGGGGCTTTCGTCGGCCCGAGTGCGGCCCACTTCGTTGAGAACATCCCAGACGAGCCGGTACGGCTCATCAGATGTGCCGCGCCCCGGTCGCCACTTCTGAAGCACCGAGGCAATGACTCCCGACTGCAGCATCGACCAGCCGAGCGCTGCGTCGATGGCGAGGGCGAGCACGACATGGCGGCCAGTCAGCCTCGGGACGCGTGCCGCGTCCCACACCTCGTCGGCGTCGTCGATGTGCTCTGTCACTGTCCGGCTCGGCCCCAGAGCATCGAGGCCTCTCCAGACGATCTCCTTGTCCACATAGTCGGCGTGCGACTCGAGAAGCTGTGCCACTACGGCGCCGGAGGTCAAAGGCGGGCTGTTCCGGTGCTGATCAAGGAGCGCCTGGACCGACGAGGAGCGGACAGGGCGCCGCCGTTCAGCGGGTTCGCCCGAAGGCGAGTCCTCGACCATTCTTGCGAACCTACGAGCCGACGAAGTGGGGGTCAATGAGGAGATGACCCTGTCCGCGCCGACACCCCGGTGATGCTTAAGCCGCCTCCCGGGGGCTCGACCACCTTGCCCAAGCCGAAGCACACCCCCAGCTCGCCCGTCGGTCGCCCGAAGCGCCCCGGCCACGGCATGCCCGCGGTGGAAACGAGTCCGAATCAACTGGTGTCGTTGATGAACCGTCGGATGGCCCCGGACAGCTGGCCGGGCTGGTCCTCGGGTATGAGCGTGTAGCTGTCTGCGATCTCCACGAGCCGGGCGTCGGGGAAGTGCTCGACCAGGCGCTGCCCGTGTGCGCGCGGCATCAGCCGGTCCTCGGTGGCCCAGACCACCAGCACCGGACGGTCGAACGCGCGCTGCCGCTCGGCCCAGTCCAGCAGTGTCGCCTTGTCCGGAACGGAGCCGGCGTAGGCACGGAAGTCGCGGCGGATCGCCCTGCTGGTGACCAGCGGTCGAAACCACTCGTCCATGACCTCGTGCGGCACCGGCCGCTTACTCATCCACCCCCACGACATCGGCGCGCGCCGCAAGGGACGCAACCGCAGGGACTGTGCCATGACATACGTGGCGACGGACGTCTTTGCCGACAGCCCGGCCAGCCGCCCGGGGATGCCAGGCGGGTAGTTGTCGAATGCCTCGCAGGCGGACAGAACGAGCCGCCCTACCCGCTCGTCCCGCCGTTGCGTGACGAGCAACTGCGCGCCGCCCCAGTCGTTGCCCACCAGCGTCACGTCGCGCAGGTCGAGGCGGTCGAGAAAGTCCGCGACCAGCCCGACCATCCCGCTCAGCGAGAGGTCGGCGTCCGGGTGCATGGCACGCCGGTGACCGCCCAGCGGCAGTGTCGGCACCACGCAGCGATGGTCTGCACGCAGGTCGGCGACGACGTGCCGCCAGACCGAGCCGGTCATCGCCAAGCCGTGCAGCAGGACGACGAGCGGCCCCGCACCGCCGGTGTCCTCATACTCGATCGGTCCCGCCGCAAGCTCTACCTCGGCCACGACTCATCCTTACCAGACCACGCTGCACGCCCAATCGTGACCGGGGTTCCGGCTGTCGCCGGCCGGCCGGCGCTCTGGGGCGGGATCCTCGATGCTGTGAATCAGGTGGTATCAGCGCAAACCGAGTCCCTCGCACGCCGCCGACAGGGCCGGACCGAGGTCGTCGTCGGTTGCGCAGCTGATGCCGGTGCCGGAGGTCAGGTAGCTCCAGCGATCGACGGTGGCGCGCAGGAAGACTTGCTCATTGTCAAAGCCATCAAGACCGTGTCGAAATGCTTGTTCGCGACTCCCGTCAGGCCAAGCGCCTCACGGGCCTGGATCGGGATGGTCTCGGGATACTCGGCCAAGATCGCCGCCGAGACACCACCCTCGAACGGGAAAGTCGAACTGCCCGTCAGGGCCGGCGATGAAGCCTGCCATCGATGGTAGAGGCGATGTAGTAGGTCAGCCTTCTCACGCGGGCGAGCGTAACCAAGCGCCACGAGCCGTCACCGACCGGGCACAACGCGGCCGACGACCCAGCCACCACGGCGTCCGCACGCCACCGAAACCGGTCCATCCCGACAAGCTGCACCATGCTGATGTGAGGCTGACGTGAGCTCCTGGACGTATTTTTCGGCCTACTGAGACCTCCTCCTGGTAGCTCATGCGAGGGGGTCAAGGCCGAGATGACCACGGACACGGACAGACTCGGTGGCGATGTGGCGGCTGGGCCACTCGACATCCGGTCGCTTCGCCACCCGACAGAACCCCAGCGCTTCGCGCTTGCGATCGTCTCCGTTGTCTCGGCCATGGCCGTCGTGATCGCCTTACTGGCGGTAATCGGCTGGGCGCAAGTGGTCGTCGTTGGCCTCGGCCTGGGTCTTCTTCTGGGTTCGCTTTGGATCGGCCTTCAGCTCTTTCGAGTGCGGATCCTCGGTGACGCTGTCCGCGTCGGGCCTGAGACTCTGCCCGCGTTACAGGAGGCGATCGACGAGGTACGGCAACGGCTCGACTATCACAAGCGGGTGGACGTCTTCGTCGTCCCGAAGCTCAGCCCGCCGGTGCAGTTGACCAGCTACTTCGGGGTACGCGTGCTGCTGGTCGAGGGCGGCGCGGTCGCCGACCTCACTTCAACGGAGAACCGGCCGCAGTTGTTGTTTCTGCTCGGCACCTATTTCGGCGGGCTCAAAGCGAAGCACACTCGCTGGACCCCAGCAGCAGTGATCCTCGGGGAGCTCGGACTGCAGCGGATCCTCGCCCCGCTGCTCTGCCCGTGGCTGCGGGCAACCGTCTACACCGGCGACCAGATCGCTTACGCCTGCACTCGAGACCTCGGAGTGAGCCTGGACGCGACATACCGGATCCTCGTCGGCCGCGAACTGTCTCGACAACTGCAGGCGGACGGTCTGATCACGCAGGCAGCCGGCGTACGGGGGTCCGCCATCCTCCGTCTCTCACAACTCTTCCGGCCGATGCCACACGCTACGAACCGGTTCTTCAACCTCCTGCACTTCGCCCACAGTGTGGACCCCGACTCGGTGACCAGGTTCCGCTCCACACTCGCGCCGGTCGCCTCCACGACTCTCGACACGGCCTTTCCTCAGATCACGCGGGCCAACAAGCGACGGGCCGGCGTGTTTCTCACCGCTTGTTTGACCGTGGCAGTCGCGGCATTCGTCACCTACGCCGTGATGGACAACAGGGCGGCTCTGGCTGGCTCCGGTATCGAGCCCGGCGCAGGCACGGTCATCCCACTTGATCCAGCGGCGCCGCCTGAACCCGAGCCCGTACCAACACCCGAACCCGAGCCTGAACCGGAGCCGGTGTCCGAACCGATCGAACCCACCGCGGGCGACGTACTCCTCGCTGTCGTCGGGCCATCGATGGATGAATCGTGCATGGAGTTCCTACCCGAGGAAGAGCGCACCGGCGGCCTGGTCGCGGCCGTCCAGTGCCAGCCAGGCACGGCCAGCGAGCCCGAGTGGGTAGAGGTCTATGCGTACGACGGGCCAGCCAGCCTTGCGGTCGCCGTCGAGTTCTTCGTCGGCGGCATCGGCGAGGGTCGGTGTCTCGAGGGTGGTCACGGCACGTGGTCACTGGATGGCCTCGAGCGTGGGACGCTCGGCTGCTACGACACTGAAGACCAGTCCGTGGTCGTCTGGAGCTATGACGACGAGACGATCCTGGCCGTTGCCGCCGATTCGATCGCGGGAATCGGCTGGCTCTACGAGTGGTGGCAGGGGACTCCCTTGGTGTCCGCGCTCGGCCAGTGACCTGCTGCTGTGCCTAGTCAGCGACCAGTTACCCGGGCGCTTGACGCGCTCCCAAGGACTGCGGCCTAGCCCCCAACGCGTGGGACGCAGACGGTGATCACCGCGCCCGATCGGCCAGCGCGCCGCGCCGCAGTGATCACCAATGCATGCTCACGCCTTGGCCTGTGCCGATGGGAAGAGTCTTCTGCGGATCGCGCCTACTGAGGGCATCGATCTACCTTTGGTGACGAGCGTGGATGTGTCGGCAGGAATCGGTCGCGATGCTCGAGGAGGCGCCCGCGATGACCAACGACGGACCGGTGCTGGTGGTTGGCGGCACCGGCATGCTCGGTGGGCAGGTGGTCACCGCGCTGCTGTCGCGCGGCAAGCGGGTGCGCGCGCTGGTGCGACCCGCGTCGGACGCGGCACGCCTGGAGCAGGCAGGGGTAGAGATAGCGCGTGGCGACATGATGGATCCGGCATCCCTGCCCCCGGCGATGGACGGCGCCGACGCCGTGATCACCACGGCGGCCGGTTACACGCGTCACAGCAAGGGTGATACGGCCGAGATCGACACCACCGGCAACCGCAACCTCGTCGATGCGGCGGGCCGGGCCGGCATCCGCCGGTTCGTCCTTACCAGCATCTTGACGTGCGACCAGACCCGGCAGGTCCCGCACTTCTGGCACAAGAAACTCGCCGAGGACCGGCTGGAGGAGGAGGGTGTCCCGTTCGTCTCCCTGCGACCCGGCGCGTTCCTGGACGCGATAACGCGAATGGGCGGCGACCCGTTCGTCAAAGGGCGGCTGATGTGGTTCGGGTCGGCGACTATCCCGCTGACCTTCGTCCTCACCCGGGATCTCGCCGGCTACCTGGCCGACGTGGTCGACGTGCCCGGCGTGGATGGCGAGCGGATTGACATCGGGTGGGATCGGCCTGTGAGCATGCAGGAGATCGCACGTATCTCCGGGCGACTGCTAGACCGGGAGATCCGCGTGCGCACCGTTCCGGCCGGCGTGATCAACGCGGTCTCTATGGTCGGCGGCGCGTTCAGCCCCATGATCAGGGACATGGGAGCGATGATGCGCTGGTTCCACACCGGGAGGTATGTGGCCGATCCGACCCGCCAGCGCGAGGTCTTCGGGCAGGTACCCACCGCCGAGGAGGCCATCGCCGGGTTCATTCGCGGGCTGGGACATCGCATCGTCGGCTGACGCACCGGTGCCGCGGTCCACACGTTCACTTGGGCACTGGCGCCGCCTGTTCTCGGGCCTCGATGATGGGCCCATGTCCGAGCGACCGGAAGGATTGCGCCTCGTCTTCGAGGACGACTTCGACGGTCCAGAGCTCGACACCGCGGTGTGGCTACCCCACTACCTGCCGGCGTGGAGCTCGCGGGCGGCGACCGCGGCTAGGTACGAGTTCCGTGACTCCTGCCTCCACCTCACCATCCCACCGGACGTGGGCTTGTGGTGCGCCGACGACCACACACCGCCGCTGCGGGTGTCCGGCATCCAGTCCGGGAACTTCTCCGGGCCGGTCGGTAGCACCATCGGCCAGCAGCCGTACCGGGACGGCGTCACCGTCCGCGAGGAGCAAGAGAGCTTCTGGGGCTGGACGCCGGACCGCGGGTACATCGAGCTGCGGGCGCGAGGCGTGGTCACGCCACGGTCGATGGTGGCCTTCTGGATGGTCGGCCTCGAGGACCAGCCCGAGAGGTCGGCGGAGATCTGCGTTGCCGAGATGTTCGGGAACGCCGTGTCGCCGGGGGAGTCGACAGTGGTAGGCATGGGACTTCACCCCTTCCGCGACCCGACCGTGACCGAGGACTTCGACGCCGTGCGGCTGCCAATCGACGTCGCGGACTTCCATACCTACGCCGTGGACTGGACTTCCGACAAGGCTGACTTCCTCGTCGACGGCAGGCTGGTGCGCAGCTGCCCTCGGCCGCCTTCGTACCCGATGCAGATGATGCTCGCGGTCTTCGACTTTCCCGAGGAGTCAACCGGCGATGACGCTGACGCCGTGCCCTCGCTGATAGTGGACCACCTGCGGGGCTACCAGCGCTGAGGCCGCACCGGGGCGGCTATCGACGGGCCGGCCTTGCGCCCTCTTCACAGTGTCGGAAGACGCGGACACCTGCACCTCGTACAGTTTCGACCTGGTCGCCGCAGGTGTGAGTGGGGATCTGGCTTACACGGTGGGCTACGAACGCTCCGCCGGTCCGTCGACGGCGGCCCAGTCGAGCCGAACACCCTCCGCGTCACGCACGTCTATCGCCGCGAGAACGGCGAGTGGAAGGAAGATCGTCCACCGTCATGGCGACCATGTTCCTATCGATCAGAGCCCTCCCGCCGAGGCGTCGACGACAGAGATGTCGCCGGCCGCACCCTCCTAGATCTGCCAGAGAATCTGCCCACCAGACCCGGGATGGATGGGCGATCTTCCCCGTCTGGTGCGCACAAAATGCCGCGCGGGGGAGCGGGTGGTCGCGGCCTGCCGCCTCGCTCGCGCTGCTGACTTCACCCCAAGAAGATGGCCGTCGGATCTCTACCGATCTCCGCGAGCAGCTCGTCGACACTTGTGGATGGCGCGATGCGGTCGTATCTCGTGGATGCCATCGACAGTTTCGAGGCGTTCGAGCGGGATGCTCGTAGTGCTGCGCCGTTCATGGGGCGAACTGTGTCTCAACGGCCAGGCCGGCGGGCTCGTTGAGCGCCTCGGCCTGATGACGGGCGGCACGGCGCTCGGCGGCGGTAAGGGCGTGGAATGGCTGGATCGTGACGGTCAGACGTCGTGTGGTGGCACGTTGGCGCCAGATGCCGGCGATCTCTCCCCGCACGATCAGCACGCCGGGATTGGCCGTCGCGCGCCATACGGCGCCACGGTGTGCGCGGTCGGGCAGCAGCAGCTCGCGGTCGGCCAATTCGGTCAGTGGGTCGTATGGGGGGAGCAGCCACACTTCGGTGGCGGGGGGTGCGGCACGCAGGTCGTCGAGATCCTCGTGGTGCATCCACCCCCGCCGCCCCTCGACGGTGACCGCGCTGAGCTGGTCGCCGAGCGGGTGCCAGATCCGTTGGGCGGCCGCGGGCGTGAGCGCAAGCCACTTCGCAAGATGCTCGGGCCGGGCCGGGCCGCACAACCGCAGGAACCGCCGAACGAGCGCGCGTCGGCCCTGCTGTGGATCGGGCCGGGATCGATCTGCCGGCCGCGGCAGGTAGTGGAACGGCCCCGTGGCGCGCACCGAGATGCACAGCCCGGCCTGCAGCGTGGCGTAGCGGAACAGCGCGTCCTGCACATGGTGCGCGGCGCACCTCGGGCACCACGGACGCAGCCGCGCATCGACCAACTCGTTCAACGCGGTACTCAGTTCGCCCTTGGTGCGCGGTCGCCCATCGGCGCTCACCGTCCGCATCGCCTCGGCGACCTGGTCCACCGCGGCGGCGAAGCCGACGTGCTGGTCGGTCATGTCCTGGCCGAACGCTCCGAACTGCTCCTTGGCCAGGTCGCTGACCTCATCCAGGCGCAGCGCGGCGGCCAGGGACGCCAGGTCCGTGGCCCGGTGCAGATGCGGGGCGGCGCGCAGCGAATGCACCAGCGCCAAGCGCTCGGGGTCGACGGTCGCGCCGCGCACCCGCAGCGCGATATTCGCGGTGCGGCCGGGCGGATAGTCCTGCACCCCGGCCAACAACACCCCCTCGCGCAGCGGGTCGTCGGCTGGGTGCTCGAGATGGTGCACCGCAACCCGATGGTTCAGCACCTGCGCGCGGGTCACCGCGATCGGCTTGCGCACGGGCTCGACGTTGGACATCACATGCTCCCTGGCCATGAAGGCTAGGCGGCGGCACCGACAGAACCCGGGGGTGTCACGCCGTTGTCGGCTCGCGGGCAGCCGACGATGGCCCTCACCCGGCGCCGCGTATCGCCGAAGGTGCGTTCGATCGGGATTGTGGCGTCAGGGCAGGGTGATGGCGATCTTGCCGAGGGCGCCGGCGGCGAACTCGGCGAGTGCCGCCGGCAGATCGGTCAAGGAATGGCTGCGTGTGATGGGTACGCGCAGTCGTCCGGCCACGGCGTCGGCGGCGATCCGGTCCAGGGTGGCCGAGGTGGGGTTAGCCGTGATCGTGATGGCGGCGGCGTGCTGGTCAGGGCCGAAGCCGATGGTGGAAGCCAGCCGCCCGCCGGAGTCGAGGAGGTCGGCCAACTGCCCGCCGTCGCCCGCGAAATGGAGAACGGCGGATACACCGTTCGGCGCCACGGCGCGGACCTGGTCGGCCAGGTCCCAGGCGTAGTCCACGATCTGTTCGGCGCCCAGCTCGCGGACGAGCTCGGGCCAGCCAGCGGCTGGAATTGTATTTTCGCGCATGCCTGCCGCCTCTCCTTCGTGTGGGCGCGAACGGTGGGGGAGCCGAGGTCGACGTGAGCAGGGTGGATTCGCCCAAGGCGGTTCGGCCGACGGCTATACCGATGATTCTGGCTGTGGTGGCGTCCGTGTGCGGAACCCTCGTCACCGGTGCATTCGACACGTCACCGAGCATGAGGCTGTTCGGAGCGACTCTAGGGGCGGCCATCCCGCCGCTGATCGCCGTCGCCGGCCCCTTCGCTGGTCTTCGGGCCGCCACAGGAGTCCTGGTGGCGGCCGGGGCGCTATTTGTGACCTACAGCGGTTTCACGGTGGCGGACTACGCCACGAATCAAGAGCAGAGCACCTTCCCGCTGCCGCAGGCGCTGCCGCCAACGTCCCCAACCCCGACACCGACCGCGACACCAACCACCCCAAGCGACACGGCCGAGACCTGTGCGGGCGAGCTTTGCATCAGCGTGACGCCGACGGTGCTGCACTGTTCCAGTGAAAGCTGCGACGACGATGTGACGGTCCAAAGCACCGGGTCGGAGCTCCTGGTTATCACCACGATCGAGTTCGACGGCCCCGCCGCGAGCAGCTTTAGCCAGAACGGGGACTGCGAGAACCTGGAGCTGCACCGGGAGCTGCACGAGGGCGAAGAATGCTCCATCACGGTGCACTACACACCTGGGGCTGCCCGTGACGCCCGCCTCGTCATCCACCAGAATCTGCCAGAGCTGCCGACCTTCGTCGCCCTGGAGGGCGAAGTCGACCCGAGCAAGCCGGCAGAGACCTGTGAGGGCGAGCTTTGCATCAGCGTGACGCCGACGGCGCTTCACTGTTCCAGCGAAGGCTGCGACGACGATGTGACGGTCCAAAGCACCGGGTCGGCGCTCCTGCGCATCACCACTATTGAGTTCGACGGCCCTGCGGCGGGCAGCTTCAGCCATGACGGGGAGTGCGAGGACCGGGAGCTGCACGAGGGCGAGGAATGCTCTATCACGGTGCAGTTCACACCGGGGGAGGCCGGGCAGGCCCGCCTCGTCATCCACCAGAATCTGCAAGGACCGGCGACCTTCGTCGCCCTGGAGGGTGAAATCGACACGCCGCCCACGGACGACCCAGTGACACCGGACCCAGGAGCGACGGAAACGCCACTCTGAGGTGGCATAGGCGTTCGGGTGCGCATTGGGTGGTGAAGAGCCGAGATGTGCCGCTACATCCGCCATGATCGACCCCGACAGCGACGTGACCCTCAGAGAGAACGCGTTCACGGCATTTGCGAAGCGCCATGGCTGCGGAGCAGGCGCTACCGAAGGGCGGGGTCGGTGCCGCCGCGGAGCAGGGCGACGGCTTCCCAGCAGTAGCGAGCGACGATCGAGCGGTAGGGCCGGAAGCGCTCGCCGAGCGGCGCGAGCTGCTTGGCGTCGGGTGGTGGGTCGAGCCTCCATGCTGAGCCGTAGCCCTGCCGGACGCCGAGGTCGTCGACGGGCCACACGTCGAGCCGGCGCAGTTCGAACATCAGGTACATCTCCGCGGTCCAGCGGCCGATGCCGCGCACGGTGACGAGCGTTGTAATCAGCTCCTCGTCGCTGAGCCTCGATGACTTGTTCAGCTCGACGGTGCCGTCGAGGATCTTGGCCGAGAGGTCGCGCAGCGAGGCCAGCTTGTTTGCGGACAGCCCGGCTGTGCGGAGCGCGTCATCGGGAACTGCGGTCAGCGTCTCGGGTGTCAAGTTGTCGCCGACGGTGGCGCGGACCCGTTGGTGGATGGCTTGGGCTGCGCGCCCGGCGAGCTGCTGGTAGACGATCGCTCTGACAAGTGCCCCGAAGTGCCCGTCAGGGTCGCTCTGACGGTGCCTAATCGGCCCAACGATCCTGACGAGGTGCGCCAATACGGGATCGCGAGCCGCGACTTCTTCGACCGCTGCACGAAGCGAGATCCGCATCGCTACAACTCGGGGTGCATGACGGCGTCGGCGGCGAAGCAGGTGACGAAAGCATCCGGGTCTCTGGTGTTGCTGACATCGACGAATCGCTCGATTACGGGCGGCAGGTTCATGACCATGGCGACTCCCTTCGTGGTGACCTTTCCAACGCTCGAGTGTTCCGATGATCTGCCCTGTCGTGGCCACCTCCGCGATCGTGGGGAAGATAACCGAGACCGCTGGCGTGGGCGGCGGTGACAAGGTTGGTGAGCGCGTCGGTGGCGATCAGGCCGCACGAGGTTTCACCAATGCCGGCCCAGCAGCAAGTGACCTGCCATGCCTTTCGAGTCCCAAGCCTTCGTCACCGGATCTGATGAACCCCTGTGCTGTCGTGGACGTAGATCGACTGCGTCTCTGGACCCTCGTAGAGCTCCTCCAGGCTGAAGCGTTCGGCACCACCCGCGACCGCGGTGTCCGGGGCCTCGAAGTACAGCACATAGGTTCTTGATGAATCCGTTTGCGTCTCGATCTGCAGCCAGCCGGCGTAATCCGCGGTCGGGAAGACACCAGTGGCAAGGATGGTATTGACTGTCGGATCGAAGCTGTATTGCGCGGTACCGAGTTCGAGGCGTTTGAACCCGGTGTCCTTCCAGCGCTGAAAGAGCTGCACCCACTCGTCGGGCCACGGGCCACCGGACCCGAGCGGTGGCATTAGCGGTCGGTCGCGTTCGGCCTTGAGGTGGCCGAGGATGCGGTCCACGTTGTTGACGACCTGGTCGTAATCCCAAAGATCGACCTGCACGCGCATGTGCTCGTGATCCGTCGCACGAAACAGGGGCAGGATATGGAGTTCGAATACCGGAGTGCGCATGGCTAGCCGTACACCTCCATCAGCACGTTGCTCAAGCCGTCGGGGGTGCCGGTGAGCTCCGCCCAGTTCTCGACGATCTGCACGATGGCCTACTCCTGTCCCTGGAGCCGAACGTTTGGCCCGGAGCCTGAGCCTCTTGGCCACCAGCCAACCACATCGCCAGTTGGTCGCTGATGGGCAAGTTGAATGGCCCCGGCGAGTCCGGAGGCTATCTCTTGAGGAGGAATATCGATCCCACGACGCGAGGCTCGAAGGCCGCCGCCCCGCCGGCACCTAGGCCAACGGCGAGCTCAGAGACGCGGGTCGACGGCTTCGGATTGTGAAGCAGGTAGCCGGGATCCGTCGCCCCAGGTGCTGTCGAGGTGATGGTCAGGTACACCCGGAACATTCTCCACGACGTTCCGCGGATAGCCCCTTAGTTTGAATCTGCGCGGCCGGGCGAAGGTTCGGATCGTCACCGATTCAGCCGCTACCATCTCCGGCGGCGACCAAGGGCCTTGAGAACGTTGTCGAGGGCTTCGGCCAGGTCACCCAGCTCGCGTTGGACCCCTCTACGGTGTGCTCTGACGCCAAGCTAAGGCCCAAGGAAGGTGACCTCAATGGCGCGGAGTAGGGGTGGGGTGAATCGGCGACCAACGAACTGGGCCCGCAACATCACGTTCGGCGCCGATCGCGTCGAGACCCCGACGTCTGTCGAGCAGCTCCAGGAGCTCGTCTCCCGCTGCGACCGGGTACGCGCCCTGGGCAGCGGCCATTCGTTCAGCGACATCGCGGACGTACCCGGCGTACTCGTGTCGCTGGCGGGATTACCGCAGCGCGTCGAGATCGATGCCGAGCAGTCGACGGCAACGGTAAGTGCCGGCATCCGCTACACCGAGCTGTGCCAGCGTCTCCACGCGAACGGATATGCGCTTCACAACCTCGGTTCGCTGCCGCACATCTCCGTCGCCGGCTCGTGCGCTACGGCGACGCACGGGTCTGGTGATGGCAACGGCAACCTGGCCACTGCAGTGTCGGCCATCGAGATGGTCACTGCCGATGGCTCGCTCGTGACCCTCAGCCGAACGGCCGACGGCGATCTGTTCGACGGTGTCGTCGTCGGGCTCGGGTCGCTGGGCATCGTCACCAGCATGACCCTCGACGCGGAGCGCGCGTTCGACGTCCGAGCAGAACGTCTACGAGGGGCTCTCGTTCGACCGGCTGGTCGGCTCCGTGAACGAGATCTTTGCTGCTGCCTACAGCGTGAGCGCGTTCACCGACTGGCGGAGCTCCCGGGTGGGCCAGGTCTGGGTGAAACGCCGAACCGACGATCCGCGACACCCAGCCGCGACCTTCTTCGGAGCGACGCCGGCCGACGCAGCCCGACACCCGGTGCCCGGCATGCCGGCCGACAACTGCACCGAACAGTTGGGGGTTCCCGGGCCGTGGTACGAGCGGCTCCCGCACTACCGGCCGGACTTCACCCCGAGCAGCGGTGATGAGCTCCAATCCGAGTACCTGGTGCCGCGCCGGCACGCCGTCGATGCACTGGTCGCGATGCGCCGCATCGGGGACCGGGTAACGCCGGTCCTGCAGATTTCCGAACTGCGGACCATTGCGTCGGACGGACTGTGGCTGAGTCCCAGCTACCACCGCGATGTCCTCGGCATCCACTTCACGTGGGTCGACGACATGGATGCGGTGCTGCCTGTTATCGCCCTGGTCGAGGAGGCGCTGGCCCCGTTCGATGCGGCACCCCACTGGGGAAAGGTGTCGACGGTACCGGCCGACGTCGTGCGTGCGCTCTACCCACGGCTTGGGGAATTCCAGGATCTCGTCCGCACGCTCGACCCCGACGGGAAGTTCCGCAACGCCTTCGTCGACCGCTACCTCCTGGATGACCGGTGAGCCGATGCCGCCATTGGCACGTCCGCAGCTCCGCCATTCTTTGTCATCGAGGACAGAGCGACGCTGGCCGGGAGCCCGAGCTCAGTGGTGGCGGCCGAGCATGTACGGGACCATGGCACGCGCAAATTCCGTGTGCGGACCGGGCCGGGCGGGGGGCGAAGGCGATCTCGAAGGCGTCGAGCGCCGAGTCTGCGATGCCTTCGGCAAAGGCGCGGGCGAACTCGATGCTGCCGTAGGCGTCACTGAGATCCCGAATCTCGGCCACGATCGCGGGCGTTCGCTCGTCCGGGGACAGGCTGAGGTACCGATCGGCGACGAGGCGGTCGGATCCGACGGCGTCGTCGCCGATCAGGTGGATGAGCACCAGCGTGCGTTGCCCTCGCCCAGCGTCGTACCGAGCCCGGGACAGACAACCTGAGTTCGTGCGCGCTCGGGCCTCACCCGACCGTGGGCGCGGTCACCGGACGCACGCCCAGTGCCGTCTCGACATCGTTGATGTGGTTGTGGATCGTCAGAACGGCGGACCCGGCGTACAGCAGGCCGACCGCGCTGAGATCTTCGGCGCTCATCAGCAGGCTGCCGGAGTCGCCGCCGGCCGACATCGCCCCGGTGATGATCTGGTGCCGGAACGTGGCCACACCGGGCGGCCCGTAGTTGACGGCGACCGTCGCGTTGATCGCCAGGACCGTACCAAACGTCACCTGTGTGGTGCGGCCAACCTTGATGACCCGCATTCCGATGCGCGCCTGATCCACCCCGCGCTGGATGACCTGTCCGATGATCGCCGCGGTGACGTTGCGGCTGTAGGTAGGACGGGCGACCGCTGCGTCGACCAGGTTGTAGCCGGAGCGCCCGAACACGATCGGCTCGAACCGCTCCAGCGTCGCCACCGTGTCGGCCGGGAACAGCCCGCCGTCGAACGAGCCGGGCTGCAGGATGGCGTCACCGATCGTTGCCGCGTTGGAGGCTGCGAGGACGTGGTTGTTGCTGAGGATCAGGTAGTCACCGGTCCCGTCGCGTGGCGGGCACGTGCAGTCGCGCAGGTCGTCGCATCCGCAGCGCCGGAGGTCGCGCACGAGGGCACCGAACGTCCCTGCGGTGATGTTGTGGTGACCGATGCTGAAGCCGGGCAATGCGGGCCGGACCTTGCCGGTGAACGCGAGCGCGTCGAAGCGTCCGGACTCGACGACGTCGGTCACGATGCCGTCGACCTCGGTGGGCACCTGGTCACCTTTGGGCACCTGCGTCTTGGGCTTCTTATTCTCCACGAACACCGTCAGGGACTGCGTGGCGGTGAGCTTGCCGCCGGTCATCTTGAAGCTGGGGGCCACTCCGACGACGTTCTCCATCGCCAGCAGACGCGATTCGTGGCGGTCCTGCGCGGCGGTCACGTGCCCCGCGGTCTCGAGCTCCGCTGTAGCCGTGGCCGCGGCTGCGGCTTGCCCGGCCGCACTCTCGGCGAACTTGTCCCAGGTCGCCGTGAGCTTCTGTCCCGCGCTCTGCTCGGCCTTGGTCCAGCTCTTGAGTTCTTCCGTCATCTGCCTATCCCTTCCCCCGAAGTGACCGGCGCTCAGGTGCTCTGGGCCTCGATGGGCCCGCTCTCCACGACCTCGACCCGGATGCCATCGAGCTGCCTCGGCAGGACGTCCTGTTCGGACAGGTCGGACAAGGGCACCTTGCGACTGACGTAGACGGTGATGCACGGCTGCCCTTCCGAGGTGCCCTCGGCGACAGCCACCACGTTGGCGCGGCGCATCAGGTCGAGCTCATGCCTGGCCATCACGGCCGCGACATGGCCCGCCTGCGGGTTGAGCCTCTCGTCTGACACCGTCCTGCCTCCCGTCCATCCGGGCCGGTCGCCGTGGACAACGACCTTCTCGCGCAGGTAGGAGGCCCTAGCTTGACACCCCCCTTACGCAGCGTCAACGCAACATGTCGGAGGCGCCGGCCGGTCATCCCAGCCAGCGACCCACGTCAGGAGGCACGTTCGACGGCATGCCCCTACAGCAGCTCGTGTGGGATGACGTCGAGCGCACGGGCATGGGTCGCCGCCTGCACGACCGGTGCCCCACGCCCGCGAGACCGCCCCATCTTCAAGAACAAATCCTCCCGGTCTCGTTCCGTTTCCCCAGGCCGCTCACCGAACCCGCGTGCGCTCCTCAACGCAACGGGATCTCCACGGTCAGTTCCGTTGCCTTGGTTCGGTCCAAGGGGTTGGGGATCGCTGCGCCTCGGTGGTATGTGACTCCTCCGGGAGCCAAATCGAGGGTCCCGGCTGCGGCCAATTGGCCCGTTGACGTGCCTGGGGGATTGGCGCAGGGTGGGAGCACGGAGGGAGACGCGATGCTCGCTGACGAGCTTCGATCGGTACCGCTGTTCAAGAACCTTACCGACAGTCAGCGCGAGCGCGCCGCCGAGCGGCTGCAGGAGGTCGACGTCGACCTCGGTGCGGTAATCGCACGCCAGGGCGACTTCGCCTATCACCTGTTCGTGGTACGGGAGGGGACGGCCGCGGTCACCATCGACGGAGAGCTGGTCACGTCGCTCGGGCCGGGCAGCACCTTCGGCGAAATCGGCGTTCTCGACCGCGGCCGCCGGACAGCGAACGTAGTCGCGGCCACCCCGATGCGGCTGCTCACCATGACGATGGGGGACTTCGACGAGCTGGCCGCGGACCTCCCGGAGTTCGCCGCCCACGCGAAGACCATGGCGCAGTATCGGCTCGAGCGCACCTGAACCCGGCGCGAGCGGGGCCCTCACCCAGCAAGATCGCGCCATCCGCGGCGCAGAGCCATCTCGAAGTTCGACCACACTCGGCGCCTGTCCGACTCATGGCCAGGTCCAGGCTGAGGATCCACCAGAGACTCCCAAACCACTGGTGGGTTGCCGGGAGCTTGGGTGCCCTCCGACCGACCTCGATCACCGCGGCATCGCATCTGGGATGCCCTCGGGAGCCGCGCTTTCATCGGCAGATGATTAGGTTCTGGATGGAAGTTGCGGGCCCGCTCAAGCGAGGGCAGACATAACCGCCGCCGCGAACGAGTGCGCCAAACCGCGGCGCCAGCATTACTGTCCGCGGCTTCGCCTTATAGAGAGATCGCTGGTGGGCAACGATGATTGAGGGCCCGGTTCGCATCCCTACGCTCGGCCCCCGGGGCGAGGGCTGGGTGTTCATTCAGATGGTCCTCCTGGTGGGTGTGGCGGTGGCCGGGCTGGTGGGCGAGCGGTGGCTGGAGTACCTGCGGGTGCCGGCCCTGGTGACCGCGATCATCTCTGGTGTCGCCGGTCTGTGGCTCGTCTCCTGGGGCATCGGAACGCTGGGGAAGTCGCTGTCGCCGCTGCCGAAACCGCCGACTGCGTCCGAGCTCAAGGAATCCGGTGCGTACGCACTGGTGCGACATCCGATCTATGGGGGGATTCTGCTGCTGTCGTTGGCGTGGTCGCTTGCACTCAGTCCTTGGGCGCTCATCCCGACCGGCGCGCTGGCCATCGCCCTGGCGTTCAAATCGCGCGTCGAGGAGCGGTGGCTTATCGATCGCCACCCGACCTACGTAGGCTACCGACAACGGGTCCGTCACCGCTTCGTCCCGCACCTCTGGTGAGGAGGACGGCGGCCGCCAGAGGCGACCTGACTGCATCGGCGAGCGGATCATGAGAGAAGACGCTCCGCGACGGATCCCGTTCGGCCAACAATGCCTTCTCCGCGTACGTCGACGATGACCCATTAGCCGCACGGGTTGAGCGCTGACGAACACGCGCAGCGCGTGCAGCGCGCCGGAGCACGCCGACAGCGTGGAGGATGTTCGCGACCTGGGATGTGAAGATCGAGCCCCTACGAGCCCCTCGCCGTTCGGTCATCAGCGGATCGCGTTCAGCGCTGCAACCGACGTCAACCGAGACGACTTCGGCCTGACGTGGAACCAGACGTTGGAGACCGGCGGAATGCTCGTCGGCAAGACAGCCCGCATCGAACTGAACATGCAAGCGATCGCCGTGGCGGACGCTGCCGTGGCTTGAGCCGGGCGTCCGACCCGCCGGCGTCGGTACGGAGCGCCGACCGCGTTCTCGCCTCGAGCAAGCGCTTCGCGGTCCCTTGCCTAGCCGCGTTCTTGGAGGTTGCCGAGGCGACGTTCCAGGCTCATCTCCGCCCCCGACCGTTGCCGTGCACGGCAAGGTGTACTCGGTCGACTTTCGGCCCCGGAACCCTGACCCCGACAGGAGCAACGACATGACGGACGTGACCGTCACCAACCGCCGGACCGACAGCTCGGCCAACGAGGACCTGACCAAGCTCGCCCGCCACGGCGCCGACACCTTCGGCTACAAGGCCCACCTGCGCATCGACCGCAAGCTCGCCCAACTCCTGCGCCTGCGGGTGTCTCAGATCAACAATTGCAGCTACTGCCTCAACCTCCACTACGAGGCCGCGCGCGACGCCGGCATCCCCCGACCGGTGATCGATACCCTGACCGCGTGGTGGGAGACGGACTTCCATGACGACGCTGCGCGCGCCGCCCTCGCCTACACCGAGGCGATCACTCGCGTCGCCGACGCGACCGTCGCCGACGATTTCGGCGCACGGCACGACGCGCTCGCCGAGCACTTCTCGCAGGAGGAGATCCTCGAGATCATCGGGATCGTCATCAACATGAACGTCTGGACCCGACTCAAGCTGGCCGAGGGCGCCATCCCCGGGCTCGCCGAGCAGGCGATGTCGTGAACCCGATCACCTGCCAAGCCGCGGTGCACGCCGCGAGCGACGAGCTCGCCGGGCTGCTGTCCGACGCCGAGCGAAGCGCGCTCGAGGACCACCTGGCCGGCTGCGACAGCTGCTCGTGCCTCATGGACCAGCTGCGCACCACCGTCGCCATCCTCGGGTCACGCCCCGACGTACAGATCCCCGACTCGCTCCGCGCCATGGTCGCCCACGCAGAGGGTGAACGCGCCGAGGCACTCACCGCGCAGCTGCCGCATCTCTACGCACTCGCGAACGCGCTCGACGCCAACGCCGCCGACGACCTGGTCCAGGAGACGCTCACTTCTGCGCTCGCGGACCCCGACGCCGACACGACCGGATCGGGTCTCGTCGCGGCCTTGATGCGCCTCGCCGACGAACGTAGGCCCGATGTCGAGTCCCCGGCCGTCCCCGCTACAGGAAGTGACCCCGACGCCGACGCGCCCGAGCTCTTCTACCCCGACTTCTACACCGACGGGCCCGATGCCGGAGCATGGGTCGAATCGCCCGTGGCTTGGGGCGAGGCGCGGGTGCTTCGTCCTGAAGACGATCTCGTCACGACCGAGGCATACGGCGTCGTGGACGCGGCGCTCGCCGAACTGGATCCGATCGACGCCGGTCTCGTCACCCTCGTCGACATCGAAGGGGCGCCATTCAGCCGGGCCGCCCTCGAGCTCGACCTGCCCTCCGGCGCGGCGCGCGAACGCCTCGCCCGGGCCAGGTTCAAGGTCCGCGCCGCGCTCGACCGGTACCTCCGGAGCTGAAGCCTTCGCCACCGCCCCAGCGCCGTGGCAAACGCTGACGATCAATCCCGGTAGCGACCGTCGAACTGGGAGCCTCGGCCGAGTTCGGTGAAATGGAGCCCGACGATGGCGCCGTCCTCGACCATCCAGCGCAGGTCGTAGCTGGCGCGGTAGCTGGGCGGCCAGAACGAACCGAAGTGACCGTCGTCGTCGACGTACCACTCGCCCCGGCTCGGACGACCGCCCTCGACGTACGTGGTCCCGCCGTCGGCCTGGAAGACCTGGGTCGCACCGTCGGAAAACACCAGCTCTCCCGCCGTCAACGCCCGCGGGATGAACGCCGGTGCGACCACGTCGCCGTCGGACACCCCGACATCATCGAACCCGTCCACGAACCCGACTGTAGCCATGCTCGGCGCTGTCGACGGCCGGCGCCCATGCCCGGAGCGCGAGGCGTACTGGAACGCCGAGGGCGATGCTCCCTGACGAGAGTGCCCGGCAGACGGAGCCTGGCGATGTGACGTGAGCTTCGTGGCGCCAGTCAGGCTTCGGTGGACAGCTGGATTTCGAGCATGTCGATGCCGCGCAGGTCGAGCCATGCTCGTGCGGGCGAGCGCACGAAACGGACTTGGACGGAGTCGCAGGAGGCGCAGCGCAGCACCATGCCGGGTGCCTGCAGGTAGGCGCGCAGAGTGGCGATCGGGTGAGTATGGCGGCAGGTGGCGCAGGTGGTGATGGCCGTCGTGGCGTCGAAGGCGAAGATGTCTGCGAGGTCGCCGGCGGTGGCGTTGCCGTCAAGGGGGTCTGGGGTCATCTCATTCTCCTGTCGGTCCGAAGCGTTCGGTCTTGACCCGTGCGGCCTCGTGGCCGAGGCCGACGAGCGCGACGCTGACGGCTTCGACGAACGGCGTCGGTCCACAGACGTAGCAGCGGGGGCGAATCGGTGGTGGCCAGCCGACCTCGCCGAGTAGGTCGGCGTCGACGCGACCGCGATGCCCAGTCCACTGGGGTGACGCTTCGCGGGTGAGAGCGAGGGTGACGGCTCGGTGACCGCTGTCGGCCAACGTGGTCAACTCGTCGCGGTAGATGACGTCGTCGAGGGTGCGCGCCGAGTAGATGAGCTGCATCGCCGCGGTGCTGCCCGTGCGGGCGTGGTGGCGCATCATCGCCATGAGCGGCGCCACTCCTGAACCACCGCCGACCAGCAGCACCGGGGTGGTGTCGTCGCCGTCCCACACGAACCACCCGCCGATCGGACCGCGCACCTCGAACTGGTCGCCCACGTCGGCGACCGTGGTCAGGTACGGCGAGACTTCGCCGTCGTCAATGCGGACCACAGTCAACTCGATGCGGTCGGCTCCCGGTGGCGACGCGATCGAATAGCTCCGCTGCGCCTGATACCCATCTTCGGCGGTGAGGCGGACATCGACGTGCTGCCCGGCTCGGTGGCCCGGCCAAACCGGGACGCCGAGGCGCAGCGTCGTGGTCCGGGCCGTCTCCGCGATCGTCTCGGCGACGGTCGCCACTAACCACCGCACGACGGTCAGTCACCCCAGTAGCGCTGCTCACGCCAGGGGTCGCCGTAGTTGTGGTAGCCGACGCTCTCCCAGAAACCCGGCTCGTCGTCGTCACTCAGCCGCAGTCCACGAACCCACTTGGCGCTCTTCCAGAAGTACAGGTGGGGCACCAACAGACGGGCCGGCCCGCCATGCTCGGGCTCCAACTCCTCGCCCTCGAAGCCGTACACCACCCACGCCTGTCCGTTGCTCATGTCAGCCAGCGGCAGGTTCGTGGTGTAGCCACCGTCGGCGAAGGCGATGACGAACTCGGCGCTGGTGTCGATCCCATCGAGCAGCGTGTCAACCGACACCCCTTCCCAGCGGGTGCCGAGCTTGGACCACTTGGTCACACAGTGGATATCGACCGTCGGTGTCTCCGCCGGCAGGTCGCGGAACGCGTCCCACATCCAGCGCGCCGCCACTGACCCCGTCTCGTCGACGATCATGAAGTCCCATTCCTCCAGCGGCGTGAACGGTGTCGGCCCCGCCGACAACACCGGGAAGTCATCGACGATGTATTGGCCCGGCGGGATCAGACCGGCACCGGGCTGCCGACGTCGACCCCCGAAACCCCGGCTAACGATGCCCATATCTCTTTCTCCTCTCGACAAATCGACCCAACGGCAATCTGGTTCGACACCTGGAAGCCCGCGCTCACCGGGAGCGACGTGCATCGGGGCGGGTCAGCTTCCTCACATCTCTACGGTAGGGGTCCGCCGGGGATCCGCGCAGATGACGACGCATCGGCCGCCGGACCACGTTCCGCAGAACACACCCACATCAGCGTAAGTCGCTTTGCGTCAAGGTTTGGTCGGTGCCTCGTCCGTCGTCTGTCCCTGCATAGTGGTGATGGGGCTGGGCCCAACAGCGTGTAATCGGGTTGCTGAGACGGCGGGCGGGGCCGCGACGTATTCTGCCCTCCCCGCCTGGCGATTTCGCGGCGCACCGCGTGCTCGAAGCGGGCCGACCCGAGACGCCGAGTGCGGTCCAACCGTCCGCTGTCGCGCTCTCGAGCTCGACCTTGCACGCTTCGACCAGGACCGAACCGGCGCCGGCGTTTTTGGGCGTGTCCGCCGGGACGTGGCGAGCGGACTAGCCTCGGGTGAGATGCGGCACGCCGACCCTGTTCATCGACGGGGTCGTGCAGCTGGGCGGTTACGACGCGACTACCTTGCTGGAGGCGTTGGCCAGATGAGCGTGATCTGCTCGCACACCGACAGCATCGAGCTGACCGAGCTGCCGGACGCGATCGCCGGGTGCGAGGACTGCCTGACGATCGGGGGAACCTGGGTGCACCTGCGCATGTGTCAGTCCTGCGGCCGCATCGGATGCTGCGACAGCTCGCCGTACCGGCACGCCTCGGCCCACGCCGCCAGCTCACGGCACCCGATCGCTCGTTCCGCCGAGCCGGGGGAGGACTGGAGCTGGTGCTACCTCGACGAGGTCGCGTTCGTGGTCACGGGACCATGACCGAGACCATGACCGAATCCATGACTCTGCCGGAGTTGCATCTGGCCGACTGGCGCGCGACGAAGGACACGCTGCATCTGTACGGCCAGATCGTGGGCAAGGTCCGGCTGGCGACCACGACGCCGCGCAACCACTGGTGGAACGTCCCGCTGTACGTCGACGTCCGCGGGCTCACGACACGGCGCTTGCATCATCGGGACACGACGTTCGAGATCACGATCGACTTCGTCGATCATGCCCTGATCGTCCGGATGGCTGACGGCCGCACCAGGTCGTTCGAGCTCGGCGGCGGGTTGCCCGTCGCGGACTTCGATGCCGGCCTCCACCAGGTGCTGGGTGAGCTGGGCATCGACGTCGAAATCAAGGAGGAGCCGTTCGGTGTCCCGATGACAACGCCATTCGCTCAGGACGTGACGCATGCGTCATGGGACCGCGAGGCCATCACGCGATTCGGCCTGATTCTGGACTGGTCGGACTCGGTGTTCGAGGAGTTCAGCGGATGGTTCAACGGCAAGACGAGCCCGGTGCACCTGTTCTGGCACAGCCTCGACCTCGCGGTGACCCGGTTCTCAGGGCGACCAGGGGTGCCGATGGACGCCGATGCCGTCACGCGGGAGGCGTACACACACGAGGTCATCTCGTTCGGATTCTGGCCGGGCGACGACAACCTCGGGGACGCCGCCTACTACTCCTACACCGCTCCAGAGCCCGAGGGACTGCGCGACCAGCCGTTGTCCGCGGGCGCGTGGATCGAGTCGGGCTCCGGCTTGCTGGCGGTCCTCCCGTACGAGGCCGTGCGCACCGCGCGCGCCCCGAGAACGACACTGCTTGCGTTCTGCCAGAGCGCCTACGAGGCCGGTGCTCGCCTCGCCGGCTGGGATACCACTAGCTTCACCTCGACTTGGTGCCCGACCCCCAGCCAGCTCCAAGAGCTCCGCGCCAGCGCTGCTACCGACTTCGGCCGCACGAGCGAGCGCTCCTGACGTGCCGGACAGAGCCGCCGGCTCACCCGTGGCCGAGCCCGCCCGTGGGAGGCATCCCTGAGGCTACCGTCACCTACGACCACGCGTCCCGCTTCTATCCCGGGTCCCGAGAAACGCCTCGCTCAGCGGGTGTCGCGACACCCGCTGGCGCGCGTGCCCCGGCGGGCGCACTCACCCGAGTGCCCCGCGAGCAGCGCAGACGGACGTGCGCCCTCGTGGTCGGTGCTTGAGTCCGCGCGGCGGTCCGTGGTTGAGTCATCTGACGGATGAAGGCACCAGGCGACACGGCGAAGCCCGCCTCCGGTACCGCCCGGAACCACGGCGGACACGCCGAAGCCCGTCGCCGCCAGCGCCACAACCTGCACAGCGACCGCCTGCCCGACATGGTGCCGTCGCCTGAGGCGCGGCGTGCCGGAGGGGACCGCCATGGCCCGACCGAGAATCGTCATCGTGGGCGCCGGATTTGCTGGCTACCACGCCGCTCGCACCCTGTTGCGGCTGTCGCGCGGTCGCGCAGAAATCGCACTGGTCAACCCGATGGACTACTTCCTATACCTGCCGCTGTTGCCCGAGGTCGCCGCCGGGGTGATCGACCCGCGCCGAGTGGCGGTCTCGCTGCCCGAGACCCTGCCCGGCGTTCGCCTGATCCTCGGTGAGGCCGACCGCATCGACCTCGACGCACGGCGGCTGAGCTGGGTCGATCCCGAGGGACACCGGGGCGACTGCGGCTACGACCGGCTGGTGCTCGCCGTTGGCAGCGTCAACAGGCTGCTGCCCATACCGGGAGTCAACGAACACGCCCACGGCTTCCGGGGCATCGCCGAGGCGCTGTACCTGCGCGACCACATGACCCGGCAGATCGAGCTGGCCGACCAGACCGACGACGCCGTCGAGCGCGCCGCCCGCACCACGTTCGTCGTGGTCGGCGCGGGCTACACCGGCACCGAGGTCGCCGCGCAGGGGGTGCTCTACACCGACGTCCTCCACGCCCGGCACCCGCGGTTGCGCGCCCGTCCCCGGTGGCTGCTGCTGGACCTCGCGGAGCGGATCCTGCCTGAGCTGGACCCGCGGCTGTCGCGCACGGCCGACGCGGTCCTGCGCGCCCGTGGGGTCGACGTACGCACCGGCGTGTCCGTGCGCGAGGCGACACCTGACGGTGTCGCGCTGACCGACGGCGAGGTCGTCGCGACGCGCTCCCTGATCTGGTGCGTCGGCGTACGGCCCGACCCACTCGTCGACGAGCTTGGCCTGAAGACCGAGCGCGGTCGGCTGATGGTCGACGAGTACCTGACCGTGCCCGGCCACCCCGAGGTGTACGCCGTTGGCGACGCCACCGCCGTGCCCGACCTGACCCGGCCGGGCGAGCTCACCCCGATGACCGCACAGCACGCCCAACGCCAGGGTCAGCGCGCCGCCTACAACATCGCCGCGTCCTACGGGCAGGGCCGACGGCGTGCGTACAAACACCACGACCTGGGTTTCCTCGTCGACCTCGGCGGCACGCAGGCCGCCGCCAACCCGGTCGGGGTGCCCTTGGCCGGCCTGCCGGCCAAGGTGGTCACCCGCGGATACCACCTGCTGGCTCTGCCCGGCAACCGCACCCGCACCGCCGCCGACTGGCTGCTCGACGCCGCCCTGTCCCGCCAGGTTGTGCAGCTGGGCCTGGTGCCCTCGATGGCCGTACGGCTCGACTGCACCACTACCCAGGACCGCGCTGTCGTTCGCTGACGGCTCGGGGGGAGCCACGAGCGGCTTCGGCGCGCTGTGGCCGCGGCTCGGCCTGCTCGCAGCCGGGTCGGCGGCCGTCGCCGGCCGCTCGGGCCTCGTTCGAAAATGCCCTGTCGCTTCCCGTCACCCGATACCGATACCGAGGCACCAAGATCTCCCCGTCGTGTCCGACGTCCCGGACGCGCGCCGGTACGAGGGGCGCGTGGGCGAGGCCGTGGCCGGCTTCGCCGACTACATCCGCACCAAGCAGCTGATCGTCTTTGTGCACACCAAGGTGGAAGCGGCGTACGAGGGGCGCGGCGTGGGTGGGGCGCCGGTCCGGGCCTCCCTGGACGAGGCACGGGCGAAGGGCATCCAGGTGCTGCCGGCCTGCCCGTTCTACCGGGCGTGGATCGCCCGGCACCCCGACTACCAGGACGTGGTGTACACCACGCAGAGCAAGGTCCACGATTGCACCGACGCCGACGGGCTGGAGGCCCACCATGACGGCCGCCGACCGCACGCAACGCCCGGTGCCCGCACCTACCTGGGCCAGGGCTCGTGGTCAGGAACGGCAACGGTGCCTGCACGTCGCCGAGTGCGTCCGTGGGCTGCCCGCGGTGTTCGAACCCGGCCGAAAGCCCTGGATAGCCGTTTGTCGGCAGGCTTACTCGATCTTGGTTGTGATCGCTGTCCCAAGCTCGATCGTGCGGCTGACCGTGCACAGCCGATCGTGGGACTTCTTGACGATGTCGGGGAGGAGGCGGCGCGCCTGGTCGCCGTCCGACCCCTCCGGAAACGCGATCCGGAACGTCACCTCGATGTCGGTCAGCCTGTTCCCGTCGTCGTCACGCACCTTGTTCGCGTCCACGCTCACGTCGAACGAATCTGGTTCGGCTCGGCGTGACGTGACGGTGTCGACATCTATGGCTGTGCACCCACCAATCGCAGCGAGCAGCAGCTCTGTCGGGCTGAAGTCGACGTCGCCACCGGTGCCGATGACGAGCCGGCCGCCGCGGTTGTTGACGATCACGAACTTGCCCGGCGCGGTTCGCTCCACGGAGACCATGCGGCGGGCGGAATCGGTTGCCATTTCCCGTAGCCTTCCAGATGCGCGGAAGCGACCACAGAAGATCGCGTTCCCCGACGAGTGATTGGGGGCCATTCAGCCCGGGTCCACCGTCGCGGATTCTGTGGGGTTGCTGATCCGGGTTCGTGATGGTCGTTGACCGTTCGGGTGAGACAGGACCGCCGGTATGCCCGGCTCTTCCACGTCGGTCTCCGGTCGGGCCCTGTCGGGCGGGTGGATAGGGGTCAGGCGGCCGGCGCTGGGTCGTGGGCGGCGAGGTCGAATAGTCGTTGCCAGGCGTGCTGCCAGGGCCAGTCGCGGGGCAGGTGCAGCACCGGCCGTCGGGCTGGGCGGGCCATCCGGGCGGGCACCCCGATCAGCTGGGCGCGGATGACGCCCGAGACAGCTCCCTTTTCGCGCATTGCGCAAGCCCGGGCGCTTCGTGCTTCCACGCCGTTGGCGAGGCGCGTGCCTATGCAAGGGCGCGCACACTAGAGCCGAAGACAATGCGTCGTTAGCGCAGTGAGCTGAATGCGGCCCGCACCTCAGCGGAGAAGAGCCCCGGCTCCTCGAAGGCGGCGAAGTGTCCGCCCTTGTCGACCTCGTTGAAGTAGGCGAGGCCGGGGTAGACCGCCTCGACCCAGCTGCGCGGCGAGGCCCAGATCTCGCCGGGGAACGTGGTGAAGCCGACCGGCACGGTGACCGCCGGAGGCGGCTGGCCGCTCGCAAGCGCTGCGGCCAGAGCTCGTGCGTCCTCCCAGTAGGAGCGGGCCGCCGACACTCCGGTGCCGGTCAGCCAGTACAGCGTGATGTTGTCAACGATGTTCTCTCGGGTGAGGTTGCCCACGGGCGCGCCGTCGACGAACGCGCGGGACATCTTGTAGTAGCTGTCCGTGTCGTGGTCGAGCATCCACGCCGCCAGCGCGACGGGTGAATCCAGCAGGGCGTAGCCGATCGTCTGCGGCCGCGTTGCCATCTCGAGGAAGTAGCCGAAGCCGTCTTGCCTGAACGTCGCAACCGCCGCGGCCGCTGCGCGTTCCTGTTCGGATTCCTTGGGCAGCTGGTCGCCGATCGCGAGCACTGCCGTGAGCAGGTTCAGGTGGTAGCCGACCAAACCCTCGACCGCCTGGCGGCCCATCAGGTCCGTGACGAGGGCACCCACGTCGCCGCCCTGGGCGACGTAGCGGGTGTAGCCGAGACGGTGCATCAGCTCTGCCCAGGCGCGTGCGACGCGGCTGGCTTCCCAGCCGAGCTCGGTCGGCTCACTGGAGAGCCCGTAACCGGGCATGGACGGCAGCACCAGGTGGAATGCGTCCTCGGGGGTGCCGCCGTGCGCGGTCGGGTCGGTCAGCGGGCCGACGGTCTCGAGCAGCTCGATGACCGAGCCGGGCCAGCCGTGCGTCATGATCAGCGGCAGCGCATTCTCATGCCGCGACCTGACGTGGATGAAGTGGATCTCGACCCCGTCGATCTCGGTTGTGAACTGCGGTAGCGCGTTCAGTCTCGCCTCGCACTTGCGCCAGTCGTGATCGGTCGTCCAGTAGCGGGCGAGCTCCTGCAGCGTCGCCAGCTGCACGCCCTGGGAGCGATCGGTGACCAGCTCTTTGGAAGGCCAGCGCGTCGCCTCGATCCGGCGGCGCAGCTCAGCGAGCTGCTCCTCCGGAACGTCGATCCGGAACGGACGGATGGCTGTTGCTTCGGCCGTGACGGACATAACGGCGCTCCTCGGTTTGCCGACGGGCGGAAGCCTCGCCCTCTTGTCCGCGCGGCGCGCCCGTGAACACCCTGGTCCATTCCCTGGTCTGCGCTTGGTCAGGAACCCTCGGCATCCTACTCCTGCCGGGGGGCCTGATCCCGCAGCACTACGCGGGCCAACGCAGCGATCCGCCGAGGTCGCCGCCGAGGTCGCCGCCGAGGCCGAGCGGCGTCATGCCGGTGGCGAGCGCCACGGCATGGTCCGCACCGAGGCCCGCTGCGCCGGGTTCGGGACCGTGATCCCTGGGAGATCGGCTACGCCAGTCCCCGACCCGACCAACCTCCGGAACTTGACGGGAGGAAATTTGCCTCTAACGCGATCCGCCCGGGCACTGGACTCCGTATTACCTGCAGAGCGGAAACCACCGCTCATCTGACAACAGGAGGCATGTCATGGCGAACAAGAGCGTTGGCTACGGCCGGAAATGGAAGAAGTGGCTGGCGATCTACGCGGTCGCGGGAGTGGTCGTCTACCTGATCGTCTATGTTGCGTTCTTCGCCAGCGGTGGCGGTGCCGGCGGTGGAGGAGGGCTGTACTGACGGGACCCGACGGCGCGATGCCTGAGACGTGCTGGCAGTGGGCCATCGGGCGACCGCGGAACACGGCGGTACCTGGCGCTGGTCGGCGCGTGGGCTCTCGCAGCAGTCTCTGATGACGGGAACCCGACGCGGCCGCGGTCGTCGTGCGCCGTTTCCAGCGTCGGGTGTTCGGGCTGACCCTCTCGATCCTCCGCGATCACGGTGCAGCAGAGGAAGCGGCGCAGGAGCTTCGTGCTCGCATGGAGGCGCGCTTCGGCCTACGACCCGCGACGAGGAACCCGGCGGCGTGGCTGCTGACCAGCGCGAGGTAGGCGCCGTCAGTCGGCAGAGGGGGCAGGGGTCCGAGTGCGGATCTTCCCCGGAGGTGTAGCCGGCTTGTTCCCGCGACCCGACTTCGGGCCGGCGGGACTGTGCGATGCCTCCGTCCCACCGGATGACGTCAGGGTCGAGAAAGGTGGCTGCGGGAGTGACGTGGATGGCGGCGGGTCGGCGTCAGTGAGCGGCGCCGATGTTGGCGGCAGAGGTGTCGGGCTGACGGTGTTCACAGGGTCCGTCGAATCCGGCTGGTGTGCCTCCTCGCTTGACCTGGGAGCAGGGAAAGTCGTGTCGTTCGCTGGCGGAGCACCGATCACCGTGTTGAGCACAAGCACGAACCCGAGGATGGCCACCACAGGAAGCGCGACGACCAGGCCCTTCCGCCAGCTCAACGGACCGAAGAAGGGAAGGCCACGCACTCTTCGGTGACGGCCTCGTCGCGTGTGACCGTTGGCCGGGTCGGATCCGTGCCCGTCGGTCATCTGATGGCCGCTTCGACCAGCTCCGGTCTCGCGCGCTCGTTCATTGCACCGAGGACTCTAGCGATGGCTCGCGCACGGGGATATCCGGTGTGTGAACACCCGAGACGTTGACCGGGTCCGCTGGCCCGCATACGACGGGAGTCTCGCGGCGATGCGATGCGCCGCATCCGCAACCCGATCGGCGAGCATGACGGCGTGTTCGCTGACCCGGACGACGACGAATCATCCGGGCCTGGACGCATCACCGGCTCGTGCTGGGGCGCCATCAGCGGCCGATGCAGGTAGGCCACTGAACCAGTACGAAAGTGGACGACTGCAGCCTGCGTCCCTACCGCGCTATCGCGTTGAGCAGGTCATCGGCGAGCTTGCTCGCGTGCTCGTGGTCCCTCTTGCCTGGTCACGGGTACGACAAGTCTGAACTGGCCGTCAGATCACCGACAAGGCATGCCGCCGAGTGTTGACATTGCGTACAGCGACGGCCAGCTTCCGCGCCAGCCTCGCGATGCTGATCACTGGCACAAGGCATGCCTTGGTGTTCGAGATGGCACCCGCCGTCTTTGCGTGGCCGCAGGGCGCTGGGGTCGGCAGCAACCAGCACGACCGACGCATGCCCATGGGCTCCGCTGCTCCGGTCTTGCACATCGCCGTACGACTGGGACAGCACGGTCCCTAGCACAGCGGCGCCCGCTCCAGTGGGAACGAGTGACGCGGGCGGTAATGCTGGAGGCGGATCCCGTAACCCGGGGTGGCGTCGCGTGCTGTCGGCAGTCGGAGGGCCTGCTGCGCTATGCGGGGTCCCGTTCGGCGCGCAATGTGCCATGTTCCGCGGTGCAGCACCGACGTGTGTAGCCCGTGGTCCTGGAGGACGGCGAGCATCCGCGAGGGCTCGTGTACGAACGAACGAAACGCCGCCAACGAAACACTTCCTAGCGAGTCCCTATCGAGTGAGGCCTCTGACGGGCCGGAGAGGAGGGGCGAGGATGCATCGCCGCAGGTAGACGGGGTGCGCCATCAGGGACTCGAACCCCGAACCCGCTGATTAAGAGTCAGCTGCTCTGCCAATTGAGCTAATGGCGCAACGACGTAATACGGTACCAGCCGAGCTCAGCGCCGACGAAATCGATCGCCGCGCGATGTCCAGCCGACGTGGCCTCGCGGTCGTGCTGCGATGGACTTTCTGGCGTGGCGGCCGTCCTCGGCAAGCTGCCGCTTCCGCGGGCACCGTTCAACCATCTGCCGGACCGGACGCGCCGCTCCGGACGGACCACGGTGGTCGCGTTCGTCGTGGCCCACGACGAGCCGACCGAGCAGGTGACCCAGTACGCGCCGTAACACGTTGACCGGCGTAGCACAGCCGGAGGGAGCGCCGGCTGACGTCATCGTGGAACCTGGGAAGCTGCCTGCCGGTTAGCCGGCAGCTTCCCAGCCGGGAGCTGTCGATATCCACACGACGCATTGCGGCCCTGGCGTTATCCACAGCTCGCGCGTCGAGTGTGGTGGGCAAACCGCCCGGCGAGAATCGTCGTGCGCATGTCGAAGTCCAGTGCCCGCAAGCGCCGCGCAATGCGACGGTCTGCTCACTCGCGGCTCGCTCGCGAGCGCGTGGTTTCCGTGCCGGTTGAGGAGTTCGAGCGCATGCTCACCGCGAAGGACCTTCGGCTGCTGGCTGAGGCGATGGCAGCCGAGCAACAGGGGGAGCTCGGCCACGCGTTGGCCTGCCTGCGACGAACCCCTCGTCCCGTCGGCAACCCTTGGGAGCGCGAACTGACCGAACTGGTCGAGTACGGCGACGACGCGGAGCCTTGGCAGTGGGCCCGGTTCACGGTGGCAGCTGCGGGCCGGTGGGTCGAGACCCTGCCGATGCCGCTGGTGGCCAGGGTGCAGCGGGAGGTCGGCGATGCGGCGCAGGGCGCGTCCGGGCCGCTCTACGCCGAGTATCCGGGCTGGGTGGCGGGACGGGCAGCGCTCCGTCCCGCCGTCGCCGGCTTCCTGTTGTTCGACGAGCTCATGATCGAGGTGTTCCTGGTCCAGTCGGCTCCGGTGCTGGCTGGGCGTTCGGGCGGCGGTCGCAGCTGGGCCGAGAGCCCTGGACGGGTGTACGAGCTGCTCGAGGTCGCAGGCGTCGAATTGCAGGTGCGCGACCATGCGGATGGCGGTGTGGAGACCGTCCGGCATCTCGGCGAGGTCGTCGGCCTGGCTCCATCGGACCTCGTGTACGGCCATCTCATCGACGTGCCGGGCGAGCCAGAGCTCATCTTCGCCGCGCCACCCATCCTCGTCGACGAGGTCGTCGCGCGCCGCCTGGAGCACATTGCCGCCGAGGAGCCCTGGTCGCTCGAGGCGCGCTGGGCAGCGCTGGGCGCCGCCGTCCGGTCGGGGGACCGGTACGAACGGCCACCGCTGACCTTCGACGACGAGCCCGCGCCGCGCGTCCGCGAGCTCATGGACGAGGGTCTGAGCCGCATCGAGGCCGAGCAGTTGGTCTGTGTCGAGGTAGTGATCTTGGCCCATGAGACGGTCGGCGAATCCGGTCCCGTCGGCGCGTTCCACGCGGGGGTCGCGCTGGCCCACCCCCGCGTCTTGGCGGAAGCGCTGAGCCGCTACACCGAACCAGAGCACGAGACGTTGTGGCGCGCGTTAGCGGCCGCGAGCCACGGGCGCGAGCGAGCATGCTTCCTGCAACTCGCCGAGGCCAGCACGGCCGAACAGGCGTCATGACGACGCGCTGCCGAAGGGGCGAGCAGCTACCAGGTCCAGACGCGGCGGCCGGGACCGTCGTCCGAGGGACGCGTGGAGTCCCAGATCCGGCGCCAGCCGGCGGCCCCCCCGCCCTCCGATGGCCGGGTCGGCAGCTCCAACTCGTTGTCTGCCTCGGCGCGCAGGGCGCCATACCAGCCCAGCTCCTCCTCGGCCGCCAGCCGGGTCACGGCCTGCATCATCCGCGTGCGTAGCTCCCTGAACCCCTCGCCCTGGACGGGATGCAACGGCCGCCCATAGCGGACGGCGATGCGCGGACGACCCGGCACCGGCCAGTTACGTCCTCGCGGCATGGCCGCGTACGCACCACGCAGCGCGACGGGCACGACCGGCACCCCTTTGGAGACGCACAGCTGGGCGGTGCCGGGTTTGAAGGCGTTCATCCATCCGTCCTCGGAACGGGTGCCCTCGGGGAACAGCAGCAGGTTCCACCCGTCGTCCAGGAGCTCCACCGCCAGAGACCGCAACCGTCGCGACCCGTGCCGTTCCACCGGGAACGCGTTGAAGAACAACACCGTTGCGGCGGCGCGGACCCGGGCGTCGAAGAAGTAGTCGGCGGCCGCACCCACGGCCAGCCGGTCCGCGAAGCGTCGCGGGAGCGAGCTGACGATCAGCGGAGCGTCGAGGTGCGACGAGTGGTTGGCGACGAACACCGCCGGCCCGTGCAGGTTCTCCAGGTACTCGACTCCCTCGACCACCGGCCGTGTCTGTGACCACGTCACCGGTCTCAGCAGTCCACGCCGCAAGGCACCCCGGACAACGACGGCAGGTCGGGTACGTGCCCATGCCGTCGGAAAGTCGCGCTCCTCCTCGGACTGCACCCAGGGGTCGGCCGACCGCGGCACCGTCGAGCGTCCGCGCCAGTCGCGCCCGTGGCGGAGCAGCCGGACCTCGTCGCGGATCTTCATCAGCGCACGTCCGCCATCACCAGCGGGGGGGCGTGCAGGTAAGAGATCGACGGGCTGCCGCCCACGGTGTGGGACGCGATCTCCAGCGCATCGGCCAGCGTCGACGCCGCCTTGAACCCCATCCGCGCCGTCGTCCGGCGATTGCCACCGACGAAGATCACCTCGCCCAGGTGCTCGAGCGCGTGCGCGCCCCAGTACCACATGTAGAACGGGTGGACGCCGTGGTACGCGTAGCTCTTGCGGTAGAGCTGGATGTACCAGGGGTCGGTGGCGAACTGCTCCTCGAACTTGGTCTCCAGCACCACCGGGTCGATGCTCTCGGTCAGCACCTCGTCGAAGAAGTCGATGTAACTCGGATGGTGCACCGGGTGGAACTCGCCCGGTACCGGGTGGTAGAAGATCGCGGTCCCGCCCTCCCGGACGATCGGGCGGTTCTTGTAGAGGTTGAAGAAGTACCCGAGCCCAAGGGACATCACCAGGATCGGGTTCATGATCGAGTTCACGTTGTACGGGCAGATGTACGGCAGCCCGAAGATGGCGACGTCGGACTGGCCCCGCACCTCGGTCAGCTGCTGGCGGTGCACATTGGCGATCGTCTGCGGATGCACCTCCGACGGCACGCCGGCATTGACCGCCGTGACGCCGTAGGGCGCTGCCGTGCTCTGCCACAGCCTTCGCCGGGACTTCGCCGGCAACAGCTCGTTGACCCGCTTGACCCCCAGGTAGCGGCCCTGGTCGGCGAGGTTCCACTCCCATTCGCGCTTGTTGAGGAAACCCATCGCCGAGGGAAACGTGTCGTTGTTGAGCGTGGCCTCGATCTGGAAGACGGTGACGTGGTCGCCGATCACGTCCTTCATCCGCTCGTACGAGTGGTGCATCGCCGAGTTCGATGGGTCGTTGAACGACCGCGAGTGCCGCAGGGTGTGCACGTTGTGGTGATGCCGCAGGCTGCGGTAGCTGGCGAGTCCGACGGAGACCGACTTCGGCCCGCCGCTCATCGCGGTCAGCGTGATGTTCACGTAGACGACGAGGTCGCTCTCCATCGCGCGCCTATTGAGCTCCACGACCTCGCCTTGTGCCGTCGTCCCCACCTCGACCAGATTGGAATGGTCCTCGGCATCGTGGTTGCGAAGGTGGTCGGGGAAGAACGAGCGGAAGACCCGGTCGCCCACGACGCGCTTGAGCTCGGCAGGCGTCATCCGCCGGTGCAGCGAGTTGCCGGCGATCAGCTCGACGTCGTCGACGCCCTTGGCCGCAGCCATCTCGAGGACGTGCTCGATGACGCGCTGCCGCACGTCGGGCGTCTGCATCGGCGGCAGCGGCAGCGAGATGTCGTCGAAGACGACGGTCAGACGCATGCCGGGACGCAGCAGCTCCGGCAGCGGCTCGATGCCGATCGGGTTCAGCAGCGCCCGCGCGATGGCGGTGTCGACGTTCCGGAGGCCGGGCAGCGAGTCCGGCGGGTAGATGACCTTGCTGCCGAGCGGTAGCCGTTCGAGCCGGAAGCCCTCGCCCTGGTGCATGAGGAGGGGAGGCGTGCGCTCGTCGACCTCGAGGACGAACCCTGGTCTGCTCATCTGCGTCGCACTCCTCGTCAGTCGCGCCGTGGGTCGAAGGCGATCTTGATGCTGCCAAGCCTGCCGGCTTCGGTCGCGTGGCCGAGCGCCTCGCGCCATCGCGCGAGCGGGTAGGCCGGTTCGACCCAGCCGTCGAGCGGAGCCGTCCCGGCCAGCTCGATGGCCTCGGCGAAGTCGGGCCGGACGCCGTCCGGACCACGGGAGCTGTTGGAGCTTGTCGCGTAGGCACCGACGAGTTCCAGCTCGCGGTACCACAGCGGCGTCAGGTCGACGTGCCCAGACGGCATGCCGGACATCACGATCGTTCCCCCTGCGCGGACCAACCGCAGCGCGGAGTCCAGACCGGAAGAGCCGCCGGTGCACTCGAACGCGATGTCGACGCCTCCGAGCAAGAACTCCGACCCCAGTTCGGGCACGTGCATCCGGGCCGTCGTGCTCCGGCGCAGCGCCCGGGTCGCACGCCCCGGCGCGTGGACGGCGGTCGCGCCCAGGGCTAGCGCCCGCTCCTGCTGGTGGCGGTGCTTGGCGACGACGTGGATCCGTACGGCCGGCGTGAGCTCACGCAGCGCCAGCAGGGTGAGCAGGCCGACGGTCCCGGCCCCGATCACCGCCACCGACGCCCCGGACGGGATCTCCACGCGCCGCACCGAGTGGACGGCGCAGGCCAACGGCTCGACCAGCACGGCTCGCTCGTCCGGCAGGTCGTCGGGAACAAGGTGCAGCTGGCTCTCGTGCGCAACCAGCTGGCGGCTCCAGCCGCCACCAGTATCGGAGCAGAACCCCGTCTGCAGGCCCGCCGATAGGCCCCCCGTCGTGACGTGGTCGCAGCGGCTCTGCTGGCCCGAAGCGCACCAACGGCACTGCTTCGTCCCACGGGGCGAACAGGACAGGACCGGGTTGAGCACCACCCGGGAACCACGAGGCACCCCCGACACGTCGTCCAGCGTCTCGCCGACGATCTCGTGGCCGGGCACGAACGGCATGGACGTCATGGGCGACAGATACGGCGACGACTGCCCGGCGAGCAGGCCCAGATCCGAGCCGCAGACCCCGGACAGGCGCGGTGCCAGCCGCGTCCAACCGGGCCCGGGCAGGTCGGGCGCAGGCCTCGTCATCAGCCGGAGCGGAGCGACGTTGCCCGCGACCATCCCCGCCAGGCGGTTGCCGAGCGTGGTGGACGTGACGCCGCGGGCGACCATGTACCGGGCCGGCGATCGCTGGTACTCCAGGGCGAGGATCATCGCCTCACCTCCGTGCCGACGCTGTCGAGCAGCGCCTCCAGCCGTCCCTGAGTGTGCTCGCCCCAGCGGTGGATGCGCCAGTGCTTGCGCTTGGCGTGCCGGTACAGGTGGGCATCGGGGTTGACGGCCTGCGGGTTGCCGACCATCTCGAGCCATGGCCGGTCCGAGTGGCTGTCGCCGTATGCATACGACCGGGACAGGTCGATGCCGTTGCTCTCGGCATAACGCCCCAGCCAGGCCGCCCGGGCCTCGTCGACCAGCGGGGGAGTGGCCAGGTAGCCCGTCCATATGCCGTCGCGGCTGTGCATCCGGCCGGCGACGATCTCGTCGAACAGCGACGCAAACGGCTCGACCAGCACGTCGATGGTCCCGGTGATCAGGACCGTCCGATGCCCGGCCTCGCGGTGGTGCCGGATCCGGCGGACGGCCTCCGGCATCGTCCGCTGGAGCATCGCCTCGGACAGGACCTCGTCGACCAGCCGTCGCAGCTCGGCTTCGTCGACGCCCTCGTAGCGACGCATGAACGTGCGGATGAAGTCGCCCCGGTCGCGCCGCTCCGCGCGCAGGTAACGGGGCATGGATCGGATCAGGTCGACGACCTCGCCCGACCACTGCGACCTGGGGAGGCTGGCGAGCTTTGCCCACAGGTAGTGCTCGACGGCGTTGGACGCGACGACGGTGCCCTCGAGGTCGAAGACGGCGGCGACGTCGTCGCGCGCGGGCAGAGCCACGGGGTCGACGGATGCCCTCGACCGCGGGCGCGACGAGAAGGAGCGCATGACCGCAGTGACGCCCGGGAAGTGCACGCCCTGCAGGTAGTGCTCCCAGTCGATCTCGCCCGCGTCGAACCCGTGTGCGCCGCGCCGCTTCGGCGCGAGCGCCTGGTGCAGGGCCAACGTCCTGCTGTCGTCGTAGATGACCTCGGCCTGCGTGTACGACAGGTAGAGGTCGGCGTAGGTCCGCAGGACGTCGAGCTCCTGCTGGCGCCGGTGCACCGAGCCCATCCAGTCGCGGGTGCGGTCCGATGCGGGCATCCGCAGCAGCGCGCGCTCGGCGAGATCGACGGCGCGCTCGCCGGTGCGGAGCATCCGCAGGACCTGGCTGGTGCCGGGGAAGCGCCAGGAAGGCACCTGGATGTGGCCGCGCTCATTGTCGGGCATCGGGTGGCTGTGGAAGTACGCGTGAACGTTCTCGTACATGGCACGGAACGGCAGTGGGTTGCGGGCGCCGGAGCCGATGTGGAAGTAGGCGGGGCTCCTCGGTTCCGGTGGTGTGGCCGCGACGGCGAGCGTGGCGTTGACGACGAAGTCGACCGGGATCAGGTCGAGCACGCTGTCTGGCAGCCCGGGGAACTCCGGCAGGATTCCGCGTCCGTACGCGATGATCAGCGGGTCGGCCATCTTGAACCCGTCGATCCAGCCCGGGTACGGGTGGCGCAGCGCGCTCTCGACGATGGCGGGCCGCACGATGGAAAGGCGGTGCCCCGCCTCGGCCCATTGCTGCTCGGCAACCCGCTCACCGAGCGCCTTCGTCAGCGTGTACACGTCGGGCCAGCCCAGACTCTGCGCCCGCATCCGCCCGTAGTCGACCAGCCGCTTCGTCACCCACTCCCGGCGGGCCTCCTCGGCGGCTTGGGCCACGCGCTGGGGGCCGGCCTTGCCGTGCTCGCCGCGGGCCGTGGCCATCGCCTTGCGCAGCACCTCGGGCCGGCGTGAGGCCGCCTCGACCTCGGCGCGGGCGGCCTGCGCGGCCGCTGACTCGACCGGCCAGTCGACATCGTGGGTCAGCGGCGCCTCGTTGACGACGCCCTTGCGCACGCCGGCGACGTACGCAGTGGAGATGTGGACGACGTGGGGGTCCGCACCGCTGCCGGCCAGAGCTCCGCAGAGGCTGGCGACCCCTTCGACATTGTTCCGGAACGCCTCGTCGATCGGTGGGTCGAACGAGACGGTGGACGCGCCGTGGATCACGACGTCGAGGTCGCTCGGCAGGACGACGTCCGTCGACGACGTCGCGTCGAGGTCGCCCTCGATCACCGTGACCCGCTCGCTGACGACACGTTCGACCTCGGCCTCGCCCACCTGCTCGCGCCAGCGCTCGAACACGGGCTTGCGCAGCAGGCCGGCAAGGCGGCTTGCGCCCGGCTGGCTGCCACGGGGGCGGATCAGCAGCGCGACCCTCGTCGTCGGATAGGACGAGAGCAGCTTCTCCAGCGTGGCCTGGCCGAGGAAGCCAGTGGCACCCGTCAGCAGGACGTGGCTGCCGGCGAGGTGCCCGCCGCCCTGATGATCGTCCGGCTGGTCCGCGACCGCCACTAACGGTCCATCTTCATGGCCGCGAGGGCTCGCCTGGCCCGCGGCACCAGCTTTGCGCCGAGCGTGGCTCGCCGCGGCGGCGCCTGCCCTGCCTTGGGCCCGACGCCGAACTTCGCGACGGCTGTGGATACCAGGTCGAGACCCTCCTGGCCGGGCAGAGTGTCGATCTTCCGGTCCAGCCGGTGGATGTGCATCTCGCCCTCGGGTCCGCCCATCAGGTAGTCGAGCACGAAGGCGGTCTCCGTCCTCGGCTGGATCGTGGAGCCAACCGGCGCCCAGAACTTACGCAGCGCGAACCGGGTCAGCTTCTGCGCCCGGGTCGAGTGCTCCAGCCGGTCGCGGGCCTGGGAGTTGTAGAACGCCAGGTGGCGCGACTCCTGGTGCTGGATGCGCCGCAGGAGCTTGGTCAGCTGCGGGTGGTCCTCGCAATCGATCATGCGAGCGTAGGCCGCGTGCGCGGACCACTCGTTGATCGCCCCCCACGTCATGTGCACGGCAACGAAGTCGTCGCCGATGATGTTCGCCGCGAGCGACTGCTCGATCGGGGCGATCCGGTCCCTGAACCCCTGGGCCAGCCGAACGTTGCGGATGTGGCCGTAGTCAGCACGGACATGGTGCGCCCGAAGGACCGCATCCAAGGCCTCGCCGTGCCAGAACTCCTCGTAGGCCCACATCGTCAGGAACGCTGTTACGTCAGGGTCCTTGTGCGACGGCGTGACGAGCAGGTCGCGCAGGTAGCAGATCGTGTGGCTCTCGACGTTGGACATGTAGCGCAGGCAACGCAGGGCAGACGGCGAGAGCGGCCGGTCGGCGAACGCGTCGTAGTCGACGTCGTCACTCTGCACCCGGTGCGCGGTCTCCGTGTACTCGCCGATGTCGAACGCCACTGACAACCTCCGCTGGCCGGGTGCGGTATGCGCCCAGGCTAGAGGGCCGCCCTGCGCCGCGGCTATGGGGCTCTGCCAAGCCGGCAACCGGACGACGGATCGTCGTCGCAACCAGTTCTTGGCTGTGCCGCCTCAGCGAACCCGAACATTGGGGTGAGTGACGGGACTTGAACCCGCGACATCCTGGACCACAACCAGGTGCTCTACCAGCTGAGCTACACCCACCACGACGCGCCCTTACGCGGAAGGGCGCGGCCGGACAAGTATACGGCGTCCTCAGGGCTGCTCGTGCACGCCGGCGACCCGCGGATCCGCCTCCAGGGCCTCGCCGATCGACGCCGCAGCCCCCCGCGACTCAGCGCTGTCCGGGCCCGGTAGCGGCACGAACACGGTGCGCCGGTAATACCTGAGTTCGTCGATCGAGTCGCGGATGTCGCCGAGCGCACGATGGTTGCCCGTCTTCTCCGGGCTGGCGAAGTAGACCCGCGGGTACCAGCGCCGGACCAGCTCCTTGATCGACGAGACGTCGACGTTGCGGTAGTGCAGCCAGGCCTCGACGTCGGGCAGGTCGCGGGCCAGGAAGAGACGGTCCATGTGGACGGTGTTACCCGCCAGTGGGGCCTTCCCGGGCTCGGGCACGTACTCCTGCAGGTATGCGAGGACCTGGGCGTTCGCGTAGTCCATGGTGACGCCCACGACGAGCTGGTCGATCAGCCCACTGGCCGTGTGCATCTTCCGGACGACGTCGCTCATCTGCTCGATCGCGCCGGCCGGCGGCCGGATGACCAGATCGACCCCGTCGCCCACCACGTTGAGCTCGCTGTCGGTGACCAGCACCGCGACCTCGATCAGCGCGTCGTAGACGAGATCGAGGCCGGTCATCTCGCAGTCGATCCAGACGAGGCGATCGCTGTTCACGCTGCCCAACCCTACGTGGCGTCAGCGGCGCCGACGGCGCCCGCGCCTAGACGTTGTGGACGGTGGGATCGGCGACTGGTCCGGCCGGGGCGCCGCCGACGACGCACGAGGAGCCCGCGACGTCGCGAAGCCCAGCGCGGCGACGACCAGGAGGGCGCCCACAACGACTGCCACCGCATACCACCGGGGATGGCCGCCGAGGATCAGCACCGCGCCTGCCACGACGGACGCGAGCATGCCGTAGACCGCGATCTCGCCGATCGACGTGCCGGCCATGACCTCGTCATCCCGGCTCATGTCTGCGCCCGCATGTCGACCGATCCGCGCTGGCGGATCCGCTGGCGCCGTGCCACTCAGGCGAGGGGCGGCACGGCGGTGCTTCGACACCGAACTCTCCTCCGGGGACGGTCAGGCTGCTGGAGCCGGTGCAGTGGTAGGTCCGGAGGCTAATCCCAGCGGGTTCGGCTCCCGTTGCCTGGGTAGGCCGCAGCGCTCTCGTACGCGTTCTTCGGAACGTCGCGGGCCCTGACGACTAGGCGACAGCGACGTTGGCCGTCGGCACGGGGTTCGTCCTGCTGGCGGCAGGATTCCTGCGACTCGGCATCCTCGCCGACTTCATCTCCCTGCCTCTTCTGGCCACTTCGACTCCGCTCACATCGGGAGCGGTCGGTCGTGCACGATGCGCTTCATCACCAGCGTGGAGGTGATCCGTTGCACGCCTGGAAGTGCGGCGAGGTGGTCGTCTTCAAGCGCCTGATAGGCGGCGAGGTCCTTGGTCAGGATACGCACGAGGTAGTCCGGGTCGCCGAAGAGACGCTCGGCCCGTAGTACCTCTGGGATGGCAGCCAGACCTTCTTCGAAATTCAGCAGCGTCTCGCGGTCCTCTTGCCGCATGGTCACGAAGGCCAGTACCTCGAATGTAAGGCCCACGGCCTCGGCATTCACCAGTGCCCGGTAGCCGGTGATGACCCCGTTGCGCTCAAGGTCGCGCAGACGGCGGTGACATGGCGAGAGCGACAACCCCACCTGTGCGGCCAGGTCGGTGACACTCAGACGGCCATCCAACTGCAGTACGGCAAGAATCTTCCGATCAATCGAATCCACGAGAGCTATCCTTCCACATCCGACTCATAGCAGGTCAGAATTTGAAAGCACTTCCCGGCACATCGCGGATAGTCTCCCGACATGCAGAGCGCGAGCACCGATTCGGTGTCTTACCGGCCGGGGTGTGGTGAACCTAGCGTCGCGGGCGTGATCGGCGGTCGGCTCGACCGGAAGGCGCCTACGCGCGTCCGGTTGCGGGCCGGGGTGCACACGATGGTGTTGCACCACCCGGCCGGTCAGGTGGTGCGGGAGCATGCGCATCCTGGGTGGAGCATCGCTTTCCCGTGGGCGGCCGGGCACATCAGCTGGTGGACCGGCCAGGGCCGGGCCTGGCACGCGGCTGGAGTGATCTTCCCGCCGCAGGTCGCGCACCGGGTCAGCAGCGCCGCCGGTCACGTCTCGGTGTTCATCGATGCGTGGTACCTGGAACTCGGGCCCGGTCACCGGCGGGCCATTCCGCTCGATCACGCCACCGTCGAGCACCTGCGCGCCCTGTGGTCGCCGGACGACACCGCCGATCCCGACCAGCGTGCGCGGCAGACCGTGGCCTTCCTGCGGCGGCGGGACCTGCTGCCGCCGGCGGTCGCGATCGACCCGCGGGTGGCGGCCGCATTGCCGGGACTGGCGGCCGCCGACCGCGTCAAGCAGGTCGCCGCGGCGGTCGGGTTGTCGCCGTCGCGGCTGCGGGCCCTGATCCACGATCAGACCGGAACGCAGCCGGCCCGGCTGCGGATGTGGCAGCGGCTGCGGGCGGCCATCCTCGCCCTGCCGGCCAAGCCGATCGCCCTGGCCGCCTGCGACGCAGGCTTCGCCGACCAGGCCCACCTCACCCGCACCGCCACCCGACTCGTCGGCCAGACCCCCGGGGACCTGGCCCGCACCCTCACCAGCGCCCCACACCCTCGCCACCACGACCACACACCCGCCCTGGCCACCGCCGCATAACCCGGCTCCTCCGGGCGAGTGCGCTCGCGGCGGGGCGGCGCGATCCGATCGGCGGCGCAGCTTCCACTCTTGATCGAAGCAAACGGGAGCTCACTGACGCAATCGACGAGCACCGGCCCAGGGAGCAACTATGGAAACCAGCGCAATCGCCGCCTTCTGGGGCGTGGCGCTCCTCCTCATCGTCGCTCCCGGAGCGGACTGGGCCTACTCCCTCAGCGCTGCCCTGCGCGGCAACAAGGTCCGTTCCGCTGTGGGCGGTCTGATCACGGGCTACGCCCTCATGACCGTCGTGGTCGCCGCCGGTGTCGGTGCCCTCGTGGCCGGTGCGGACGAAGTGCTCACTTCCATCTCGCTGGTCGGAGGGGCCTACCTCGTCTGGCTGGGCATCTCGACGCTTCGAGACCCCTCCGCTTACACCGCCGCCAAACACGATGCGACGCGCACAGAACGCAGCACCTTCGTTGAAGGCATCGGCGTCAGCGGACTGAACCCCAAGGGCTTACTCATCTTCCTGGCGATGCTGCCCCAGTTCACTACCCCACGGTCCCCATGGCCCGTCGCCGTACAGATGGGCGTCTTGGGAGTCACCTTCATCCTCACGTGCGCGGTGTTCTACTCCGTCCTGGGCTCCTTCGCCCGCAAGGTGCTCCAGGTGCTCCCTGCCGCGGCCCGCGCGATGAGCCGAGTCTCGGGCACCGGGATGGTCGTCATCGGTTCGCTACTCGTCATCGAACGCTTGCTGGCCTAGGAGCTCGGGAAGCCGCTCTCGAAGCACGCGGTCATCGGCTATGAGCGCAAGCTCAGACTGGTGTCACAAAGCGCGCCCGGCAGGACTCGAACCTGCGACCAAGTGCTTAGAAGGCACCTGCTCTGTCCACTGAGCTACGGGCGCATGGACGGTCCTATTGTGCGTCAAGCGCTCCGGGCCAGGCCTTCCACAACCTCGGCGCCCGGCCAGCTGGCGAGTGTCCGTCCGGGAAGGGCGAGCTTGGACCGCCGCACGCCGCTGCCGATGATCGCGTACGGCAAGTCCGCGACGGCGGCATCGACCAGGATCGGCCAGTCCGGCGGCAGCCCGATCGGGGTGATCCCGCCGTACTCCATTCCGGTGGCCGCGACGGCGTCGTCCATCGAGAGGAACGACGCCTTCCGGACGTCGAGGCGCCGCTTGACCACGCCGTTGACGTCGGCCCGCGTGGTGGCGAGAACCATGCAGGCTGCGACCCGCTGCTCGCCGCCCCGCCGGCCGGAGACGACGACACAGTTCGCCGAGACCTCCAGCGGCACGTCATAGGCAGCGCAGAACTGGGCCGTGTCGGCGAGGTCAGGGTCGATCTCGGCGACGTACACGGCTGCCTCCGGACGGGCAGTCAGCGCTTGTGCAACGGGGCGGCCGAGCAGGTCGGGTCGGTCCGAGACGGCGACGGTCTTCAGCGTGCCGATCGACGGTTCGTCCACGTCGGCCGACTCTAGCGATCCGGTGCACGACGATGGTCGGTCGCATGGGGGCTGCGGCCGGCCGGGACAACGTCCGGCGTCACCCGTGCCAGCCGATACCTGGCCCGTGGGTCCGTTACCAGGTGCCGAGACCTGGTAACGGACCCACAGGCCCACTTAACGTGATCATTTGGGAAGCCTGCGGCCGGAAGTGTCAGTGGGCGTACGTTGCGACCACCATGCCGCGGGCGAGGGTGTGGAAGGCCAGGTTGAACGAGACCACGGCCGGGCTGGCGTCGGCCGGAACGCCCAGCGACTCGACGTCCGCGGCGTGCACGACGAAGTAGTAGCGGTGCGGTCGGTCACCCTCCGGTGGTGCGGGACCGGAGTAGCCCGTCGAGCCGGTGTCGTTGCGAACCGAGAAGGCCGCGGGAGGAAGCCCCGAACCGTCCTCGGCGCCGGCCCCACGCGGAAGCTCGGTGGTGGTCGCGGGCAGGTCGACGACGACCCAGTGCCAGAAGCCGCTGGGCGTCGGAGCGTCCGGGTCGAAGCACGTCACGACGTAGCTGCGTGTCTCCCCTGGAGCCCCGGACCAGCGCAGGTGCGGGGAGACGTTGCCGCCGGTGAGGCCCCAGTCGTCGAACACGTGCTCGTGGCCCATGGGCTCGCCGTTGCTGATGTCGTCGCTCTCGACGTTGAAGGTTCCGACAGCCGGGAGGAGCTCGTAGGGGTCTGGGGCGACCGGCCGATCCAGCGACATCCGTCCTCCTTGGCAGGCATGCTTCCAGGCCGACGCTAGTGGGTGATCAGCCACGAGCCCATACCCAATCCGACGTGTCGCTTGGCCCGGAGCATGTGCTACCGGCAGGATCATGGCCGTGGCGATCACGCAGGCCCCCGAGAGCGTTCTCGACGCACTCGGTGTGCTGCGCGAGAGGGTCGACGCGGTGCAGCTGCCCCTCGAGCTCCCGAACGCTCCCGCGGCCCGACGGACGCGTCGCGAAGTGGTAGCGCAGCTCGACGACTACGTTCTGCCTCGACTCCGCGAGATCGACGCGCCGCTGCTGGCAGTGGTCGGCGGGTCGACCGGTGCCGGCAAGTCCACGCTGGTGAACGCCGTCGTCGGCCGGCCGATCAGCGAGACCGGTGTGCTGCGCCCGACCACCAGGGCTCCTGTTCTCGCCTTCCACCCCGAGGACGCCGACTGGTTCACGGGCAACCGGATCCTTCCCGACCTCGCCCGGGTCACCGCGAGCGATCTTGCGGAACCGGGTTCGCTGCTCCTTGTTCCCGACGACGCCGTGCCGCAGGGCCTGGCCCTGCTGGACGCACCGGACATCGACTCCGTCGTCACCGAGAACCGCCAGCTGGCCCGTGAGCTGCTCGCCGCGGCGGATCTGTGGGTGTTCGTGACGACCGCGGCTCGCTATGCCGACGCCGTTCCATGGGACCTGCTGCGCGCTGCCGTAGACCGCAGCGCCGCTGTGGCGGTCGTCCTCGACCGGGTCCCGGCCGGAGCCGAAGACGAGGTCCGGCGGCATTTCGCCTCGATGCTGTCCGAGCACGGTCTCGGGACCGCCCCGCTGTTCGTCGTCGGCGAGACGACGGTGGACGAGAACGGCATGCTCCCGGCGGGGCATGCCGAACCGGTGTCGGCGTGGCTGCACGGTCTCGCGTCGGACAGCGCCGCGCGGGCCGAGGTCGTCCGGCGCACCCTCGACGGTGCAGTCGGCGGGATCGTCCGCAAGTCGCCACCGCTGGCCGAGGCGGCGGACGGGCAGCGCGCGGTGGCCGGGCGCCTTCGCACCGCTGCCGATCAGGAGTACTCCGAGGCGGTCGCGGCGGTGGCCCGGGCGACGAGAGATGGGAGTCTGCTGCGTGGTGAGGTGCTCGCACGCTGGCAGGAGTTCGTCGGCACCGGCGACTTCTTCCGCTCGCTCGAGGAAACCGTCGGACGGCTGCGAGACCGGGTCGCGGCGTACCTGCGCGGCCGACCGCACCCCGCCGCCGAGGTCGAGGAGGCGATCGAGCACGGTCTGCAGGCCCTGCTGATCGACGAGGCCGACCGTGCGGCCGAACGCGTCGACGCGGCCTGGCGGGCCGACCCGGCCGGACGCGCCCTGCTCGGCGACGACGACCTGTCCCGCAGCAGCGAGGACTTCAGCGGCGCGGCGGCCGAACAGGTTCGCGCCTGGCAGGGTGCCGTGCTCGACCTGGTCCGCACCGAAGGCCAGGACAAACGCTTCACCGCGCGCGTCCTCTCGTTCGGAGTCAACGGCCTGGCTATCGCCCTGATGATCGTGGTGTTCGCGTCGACGGCGGGCTTGACCGGTGCCGAGATCGGCATTGCCGGCGGAACGGCCGTCGTCGGGCAGAAGCTGCTCGAGGCGATCTTCGGCGACCAGGCGATCCGGCGGCTGGCCGAGGCGGCGCGGGCCGACCTGCGCCGGCGTGCCGACGCGTTGATGGCGGGGCAGCGGGCACGGTTCACCGGCCGCCTCGACGGTCTCGGGCTGGAGGTCGCGGCCGGACAGGCGCTGCGCGAGGCCCTGGTCCGGGTTGGCCAGGCCCGCGAGCAGGGGGCTGACGGATGAAGCTCCTGCGCCGACCTGTCCGCACCGGCCTCCCCGAGCGACTCGACGCCCTGGCCGTGGCCGCCGAGGACGCTGAAGGCCGGCTGCCGGTCGGCCTGATCGAGCATGCCCGCGAGATCGTCGACCGGGCCGGCCAACGCAGGCGCCTGTCCGCCGACCACACCGTCGTGGCGCTGGTCGGCGCCACCGGAGGCGGGAAGTCATCGGTGTTCAATGCGGTGGCAGGGATCGAGCTGGCCCGGGTGGGCGTTCGGCGCCCCACCACGGCCGAGCCGCTCGCCTGTGTGTGGGGCACGCGGGGCGTGACGCCGCTGCTCGAATGGCTGGGGATCCCGGTGCGCCACCGGGTGCCGAAGGAGAGTGTCCTGGACTCCGGTGCCGAGGACGCCCTGGACGGTCTCGTGCTGCTCGACCTGCCCGACAACGACTCCACCGACCTGTCGCACCGCGCTCAGGTCGACCGGCTGGTCGAGATGGTGGACCTGTTCGTGTGGGTGATGGATCCGCAGAAGTATGCCGACGCCGCCGTGCACGAGCGGTACCTGCGGCCACTGGCGAGCCATGCCGCCGTCACTGTGGTCGTCCTCAACCAGATCGACCTCCTGTCTCCGACCGACGTCGAGAGGTGCGTGCGCGACCTGCAGAGGCTGCTCGCCGACGACGGGCTGCCGAAGGTGCCCGTCGTGCCCATGTCCGCGAAAACCGGCGCTGGCATGGCCAGGTTGGTCTCGGTGCTGCGCGAGGCCGTCGCGCAACGCCGGTCGTCCGACGCGCGGGTCGCGGCGGACGTGCATGACGCGGCGGCCCGCCTGCTGGCGGCCACCGGCGAACGAGAGCCGGCCGGCGTCGGCGACGACGACCGTCGGCGGCTGGTCGATGCGCTGGCTGACGCGGCGGGCGTGGACGTGGTCGCCGACGCGGTCGGCAGGTCGTTCACGCGACGGGCCCGTGCTGCGACCGGGTGGCCGGTGACCCGCTGGCTGGCCCGTCTGCGTCCGGACCCGCTGCGCCGGCTGCGCCTGGATCGGCAGGGCGTCGACGCTCGGGTGGTGCGCACGTCACTTCCGGCGGCGACACCCGTGCAGCGGGCCCGCTCGGACTCCGCGATCCGGAGGCTGGCTGACGCAGCCGCGGGCGGGGTCGCGCCGCCTTGGATGACGACCGTCAGGTCGGCGGCCAACACCGCCGCCGAGCGGCTGCCGGATACTCTCGACCAGGCCGTCGCAGGAACCGATCTGGAGACCGAGAAGCGGCCGCGCTGGTGGTCTGCCGTCGGTGCGGTGCAATGGCTGGCTCTGGCGGCGCTGGTCGTAGGCGGGCTGTGGCTTCTCGCGCTGGGGATCGCGGCCTGGCTGAGGCTGCCGGACATCCCGACTCCGGACTGGGGTGTCGTGCCGGTGCCCACCCTGCTGCTTCTCGGTGGCCTCGTCGTGGGGATCGCAACGGCCGTCGTCAGCGCGTTCGCGGCGCGGACGGGGGGCCGACGCCGCGCGGAGTCGGTGCGGCGGCGGCTCCGCGCCGCCGTCGGCGACGCCGCCGACCAGGTCGTCCTCGCCCCGATCACGACCGAGCTCGACCGACTCCGGTCGTTCCGGACTGCCGCCCTGGTCGCGCGCGGCGACTGAGGCTCGGCACCGGCGGTGACCCGCAACGATGGCTCAGCGTCGTAGATCCGCAAAGAAAGCCCGGACGTCATCGACGAGAAGGTCGGGCGTCTCCATCGCAGCGAAGTGGCCACCACGGTCGAATTCCGACCAGTGCGCAAGACTCTCGGCTGGGTCGATCACCCTGCGGATGCTGTTGTCCGCGGCGAAGACCGCGACTCCCGTCGGCACGCCGAGCTGCGCCGTGGGACCCGCCTCGGCACTATCGTCCTGCTCCGCCGCACCGCCCCCGCCGTGCTCTTCGACGAACGCACGGAATGCCTGCATGCCCTCGTAGGTGATGTGGGCCGATGGCCCACCGGTGCCCGTGAACCAGTAGATGCTGACGTTCGTCAGCAGTTGGTCGCGGTCGACGGCGTCCTCGGGCAGCTTCGCGGCCGGATCGGTCCACTCCTTGAACTTCTCAACGATCCACGCCAGTTGACCGACCGGCGAGTCGGTGAGCGAGTGGGCCAGCGTCTGCGGCCGGGTGGACTGGAGCTGCAGGTAGCCCAGCCCGTCCTGCTGGAATCTGTTGAACCGCTCGGCCCGCAGCTTGTCAGCGTCGGAAAGGCCGTCGACCTCGACCGGCGGGCCGAACGGGTACGGCCCAGGGCCGTTGGTGTGCGCACCCACCACCCGATCCGGCACGAGAATCGCCAGCATCCCGGTCACCCCGGCGCCCACGTCGCCGCCTTGCGCCGCGAAACGCTCGTACCCCAGTCGGCTCATCAGCTCCGCCCACGCCGCGGCGACCCGGAACAGGTTTCCCCACCCTGTCTCGCGCACCGGAGTGGAGAAGCCGAAGCCGGGCAGGGAGGGTGCGACGACGTCGAAGGCATCGGCGGGGTCGCCACCGTGAGCGCGGGGGTCGGTGAGCGGTCCGATGACCTCGACGAACTCGGCGATCGAGCTTGGCCAGCCGTGGGTGAGGATCAGCGGCAGGGCATCGGCTTCGGGCGAGCGCACATGGAGGAAGTGGATGTTCTGTCCGTCGATCTCGGTGGTGAACTGGGGGAGCTCGTTGAGCTTTGCCTCCTGAGCACGCCAGTCGAACCCGGTGCGCCAGTAATCGGCCAGCCCCTTGAGGTAGCCGGCGGGCACGCCCCGACTCCAGCCCACGCCGGGCAGGTCCTCGGCCCAGCGGGTCCTGGCCAGCCGGTCGTGCAGGTCGTCGAGGTCGGACTGCGGGATGTCGATCCGGAACGGCCGGATCTGCTGGGAGGTCTCCATGCCCCGAAACCTAGAGGACATTGCGGAAGACTTCGTTCCTCATTCCGTGAGACGCTGATGAAATGTTGGAGACGTCCGCGCGGCTTCTGCGGCTGCTGTCGCTGCTGCAAACCCGGCGCGACTGGAACGGGCCCCAACTCGCCGGACGGCTCGGGGTCACCGTCCGCACGATCCGCAACGACGTCGACAAGCTGCGGAGCCTGGGCTATCCGGTCAACGCCACCCTGGGTGTCGCGGGCGGTTACCACCTCGGCGCCGGCGCCAACCTACCGCCGCTGCTGCTCGACGACGACGAGGCGGTCGCTGTCGCCGTCGGCCTGCGGACGGCGGCCGGAGGCTCCGTCGCCGGCATCGAGGAGACCTCGGTCAGCGCGCTCGCCAAGCTCGAACAGGTGCTGCCGTCCCGTCTTCGTCACCGGGTCAACGCCCTGCAGACTGCCACCGTCCCGATCGGGAGCGCGGGCGCCACCGTCGACCCGGCCGTGCTGACCGCGATCGCCGCCACCTGCCGCGACAACGAGCGACTGCGCTTCGACTACCGCAGCCATGACGGCGTCGAGAGCCTTCGCACCGTCGAGCCGCACCGGCTTGCTCACACCGGCCGCCGCTGGTACCTGGTTGCTTGGGACATCGACCGCGACGAATGGCGGACCTTCCGCGTCGACCGCATCGCTCCGCGCATTCCGACCGGCCCACGATTCACCCCACGCGAGCCACCCGACGGCGATCTCGCCTCCTTCGTCGCGAAGGGCACCGGGTCGGCGCTCTGGAGGTACCGCTTCCGGGTCAAGCTGTACGCGGCCGCCGATGTGGTGGCCGCACGCCTACCACCACCGGTGACGATCGAGCCGGTAGACGATCACACCTGCATCATGCACGCAGGATCCGACACGCTCGACCTCGCGGCGGTCCATGTCGGCATGCTCGACGTCGACTTCGACGTCATCGAGCCACCCGAACTGGTCGACCACCTTCGCAAGCTGGCCGACCGCTACCTCCGCGCCGTGAACAACCGGCCGGCACCAGCCGGGGTGACGCGCGGCCACTCATCCACAAGCGGCCACTCATCCACAACAGGGTGATCTCGGTCCCCGCCGTCCACAGCCGGCCGTCCAGCCGTCGCGCCCGGCTGGCGTTCCGGGCACGCTCGTCGCCGTCCACCACTGGCATGAGGAGCGCAGGAGGCGCCCGATGAGCGAGGCAATCATCACCCTGGTCGGCAACATCGCGAGCGATGTCCGCACCGTCAAGTCCGAGCGCGGCACGGCGATCACGAGCTTCCGGTTCGCCCAGACACCCCGGCGCATCGATCGCAACACCGGCCGCTGGGGCGACGGGCCCACGTCGTTCTACGGCGTCACGTGCTGGCGTTCGCTGGCCGAGCACGGCTCCGAGTCGCTGCACAAGGGCGACCCTGTCATCGTCGTCGGCAGGCTGCGGATCCGGGACTGGAAGAGCGACGACGGTCGCGCCGGCCGCGATGCCGAGATCGACGCGATCACCGTCGGCCACGACCTGGTCCGGGGGAAGTCGGCGTTCACCCGGGTCCGGCGCGATCGGATCGAGCCGGCCGACGAGGCCGAGCTCGCCACGAGCCTGCGGATGGGCCTTCTCGTCGAGGAGCAGGCACGGGCGGCCGGCGAACCAGACGAACCGGACGACGACGAGGCTCCCGAGGCCGACGGCGCCCCGGCGTCGGCCGCCTTCGCCTCGGCCGGCGGTCGCGGGGACCGAGCAGCCTGAGAACCCCGCGAGCCGTCAAGGGTGGTGCCGTATTTCCGGTCGGCGGGGCCGCGGCCGCCCCGCCGGCCGGCGATTACGAGGCAGGCTGCCCGACCCCGTAGGCTTGTCGGCGCTATGGCGGAGTTCATCTATTCGATGCGCAAGGCGCGCAAGGCGTACGGCGACAAGGTCATCCTCGACGACGTCACCCTTCATTTCCTCCCGGGAGCCAAGATCGGTGTCGTGGGCCCCAACGGCGCCGGGAAGTCCAGTGTTCTGAGGATCATGGCCGGCCTCGATCAGCCGTCGAACGGCGAGGCGATGCTCAGCCCCGGCTACACGGTGGGCATGCTCCAGCAGGAGCCGCCGCTGAACGAGGACAAGACCGTGCTCGGCAACGTCGAGGAGGGCGTCGCCGAGACCAAGGCGATGCTGGAGCGGTTCAACGAGATCGCCGAGAAGATGGCGGTCGAGTACTCCGACGAGCTGCTCGACGAGATGGGCAAGCTGCAGGAACAGCTCGACCACCGCAACGCCTGGGATCTCGACTCGCAGCTCGAGCAGGCGATGGATGCGCTGCGGTGCCCGCCGGCCGACGCCGACGTGACCATCCTCTCCGGCGGCGAGCGTCGCCGCGTCGCACTGTGCAAGCTGCTGCTGCAGCAGCCCGACCTGCTCCTGCTCGACGAGCCCACCAACCACCTCGACGCCGAGAGCGTCCAGTGGCTCGAGCAGCACCTGGAGAAGTACCAGGGCTGCGTCGTCGCCGTGACCCACGACCGGTACTTCCTCGACAACGTCGCACAGTGGATCCTCGAGCTCGACCGCGGCCGTGCGTACCCGTACGAGGGCAACTACTCCACCTACCTCGAGACCAAGGCCGCGCGGCTCAAGGTCGAGGGCGCCAAGGACGCGAAGCGCCAGAAGCGCCTGCGCGACGAGCTCGACTGGGTGCGGTCCAACGCCAAGGGCCGCCAGACCAAGCAGCGTGCCCGGCTGGAGCGGTACGAGGAGATGGCCGCCGAGGCCGAGAAGGCTCGCAAGCTCGACTTCGACGAGATCCAGATCCCACCGGGTCCTCGGCTGGGCACCCTGGTCGTCGAGGCCGACCGTGTCGCCAAGGGGTTCGGCGATCGAGTACTCATGCACGACCTGTCGTTCTCACTGCCCCGCAACGGCATCGTCGGCATCATCGGCCCGAACGGCGTCGGCAAGACGACGCTGTTCAAGATGATCGTGGGCGACGAGCAGCCCGACGACGGCGCCCTCCGGATCGGTGAGACCGTCCGCTTGTCCTACGTCGACCAGAGCCGGGCCGGCATCGACCCCAGGAAGAACGTCTGGGAGGTCGTCTCCGACGGGCTGGACCACATCAAGGTCGGCCAGGTCGAGATGCCCAGCCGCGCCTACGTCGCTGCGTTCGGCTTCAAGGGTCCGGACCAGCAGAAGCCGGCCGGCATCCTCTCCGGCGGAGAGCGAAACCGGCTCAACCTCGCGCTCACGCTCAAGCTGGGCGGCAACCTGATCCTGCTCGACGAGCCGACCAACGACCTCGATGTCGAGACGCTGCAGTCGCTGGAGATCGCCCTGCTGGAGTTCCCGGGATGCGCGGTCATCACCTCTCACGACCGGTGGTTCCTCGACCGGGTCGCGACGCACATCCTGGCCTGGGAAGGTGACGACGACGACCCGGCGACGTGGTTCTGGTTCGAGGGCAACTTCGAGTCCTACGAGAAGAACAAGGTCGAGCGGCTCGGGGCCGACGCGACCCGTCCGCACCGCGTCACGTACCGCAAGCTCACCCGCGACTGAGGGAACGACGGGCACTCTGACCGGGGCACCGGCTCCGTCGCGCCCGTGCGGCAGGATGGGCCGGTGCCCCGTCACGTCACCCAGGTTCCGCTGCGATGGGCCGACATGGACGCGTTCGGCCACGTCAACAACGTGGTCTACCTGCGATATCTGCAGGAGGCGCGGGTGGACATGCTCTTCGTGCATGCGCCGGCCCACGGCGCCGAGAAGCTGGCGCGCGGCGTGGTCGTCCACCGGCACGAGATCGGCTACCGTGCTCCGCTGCACTTCAGACCGGCGCCCGTGCGGGTGGAGACCTGGGTGACCGAGGTCCGGGTGGCTACGTTCACGCTTGGCTACGAGGTGCTCGACGAGTCGCCGTCCGGAGAGCGAACGGTCTACGCCGTCGCGTCGTCGATTCTTGTTCCGTACGACCTGACCGACGGTCGCCCGCGGCGGGTCGCTCCTGAGGAGCGCGCGGTGCTGGCGACCTTCCTCGAGCCCGACGGACCCGTGCCGGGAAGGGCGGCCTGATGCGCCACGTCTTCGAGTGCGCCGTGCGGTTCGACGACCTCGACTCCTACGGGCACGTGAACAACGTGACCTTCGTCGAGTACCTCCAGGAAGCCCGGATCGACTTCGCACACCGGTTCCTCGCCGACGCGCTCGGTCCGCACGAGGGCGCCGTCGTCGCGCACCAGTCGATCGAGTACGTGCAGCCGGTGCCGTTCCGGACGACGCCGCTGCAGGTCGAGGTCTGGGTGGCCCGGATCGGGCGGTCGTCCTACGACGTGGCGTACGAGGTCCGCGACGCGGAGACGGTGTTCGCCCGTGCGACGGGTGCGCTCGTGTCGTACGACGTCGCCGCGCAGAAGGCCCGGCCGCTCACCGACGTCGAGCGGGTGGCGCTCACGAGGTTCCTCGAGCCGTGACTCTCTTGGTGCCCAAGCACCCGGCGGCCGCTGCAGACCTGGCGACATTCGCGCGGCGGGTGGCCCGTTTCGAGGCGGATGCGGTCATCCGGATCGTCGCCGACGGAACGGTCGCCGGATGCTTCGCCGAGACTCCGTTCGACGCGCTCGCGCTCCGTGCCGTCGCGTTGGCCGAGCCGCTCTCGGCAGACGTCGTCGTCGAGGCCGGAACTCTTGCAGCCCGCGCAGTCGGTGCGAATGGCGAGGTGGAGCTTCCGCCGGCACTGCCCGCGCTTCGCTGGACGAGCAGCCTGCCGCCGCGGTCGGGCTGGACAGAGCTGGCCCGGCTCGCGGGGTCCGAGGTGGCGGCGCGGGTGGGGTCGGGGGTCGAGGAGTTCCGGAAGCGTGGCCCGGAAGTGAGCGCCGGCCAGGCGCTGCGCGAAGGCCGGGCGTCTCTGGAGGCGCTGGCGGCGGTGATCTGGGACCGTGAGCTGGCCGCGGGCATTCCGCTTCGTCTGGCGCACGCCGCCGACTCCTACGGCTTCCTCGGTGACGGCGACGTCGTGCTGCGCGGAGTCGGCCCGTGGTGGCGGCTCGACGCCTCGCACGGCTCAGTGCTCGCCCGCCGCGGCCTGGCGCTGTTCGCGCTCTGAGGTGGGCGATCCGAGCGCAACCCTGCGCTAAGAGGTGGCTCGCCCGTGGAGCACGAGCGCCCAGGTGAGGCACCCGAAGGCGACCGTGGACGTCGCCACGCGGGCGATGTTCCAGCGGGCCCACCTGGCTTCGTCGAACCGCTCGCGCACCGCAGCGAGATCGGAGATGCGGTCGGGGTCTCCGGCCGCCTGGATCGCATTGTTCAGCTGGGTTCAGGTCGCGAGCCAGGCGGCGGCGTCCGTAGGAAGGAGGCCGTCGACGACTGGGACGCTCGTGAGGAGCACCCGCGAGTGATCGGGCAGTTCGACCGGAACGCCACCGAGGTTGACCGCGCAGGCGAACTCCGGCTCCCGAGCGAACGCGAGGACGTCCGATCCGGGAGCGGAGAGCCACGTCAACGTGCCGTCCCCCAACGCCGGGAGCTCACGCCGCCGCCGGAGCAGCAGGCGGTAGAGCTCCAGCATCGAGCCCGAGTCGTCCCGCTGGGCCTGAACGGAGTAGGCGTCCCACCCGGGCGGCTGCGGGAGCCAGGACCCGTCGACGCCGAAGCCGTATGATGGCCCGCGCACAGTCCACGGCAGGGGGACCCGGCAGCCGTCCCGGCCCCGGCGGGTGTGCCCGGACCGCTTCCAGATCGGGTCGCGTAGCGCCGACTCGGGTAGGTCGAGCACCTCGGGGAGCCCGAGCTCCTCCCCCTGGTAGACATATGCACCGCCCGGCAAGGCAAACGTCAGCAACGCCGCGGCTCGGGCCCGGCGGAACCCGAGGGCGAGGTCGACCGGACCTGGGTCGGCATGCCTCTCGACGCCGACCAGGGCGGCTGTCTCCTTCCGGCCGTACCGCGTCGGGTGCCGCTCGACGTCGTGGTTCGACAGCACCCAGGTTGCCGGCGCATCGACCGAGCCCAGCACCGCGAGCGAGGAGTCGATCGTGGCTCGTAGCTCGGGTCCCGACCACGGGGCGCGCAGGTAGTCGAAGTTGAACGCGCTGTGCAGCTGGTCCGGCCGCACGTACTGGGCCAGCCGCGGAGGTTTGTCGACCCATGCCTCGGCAACGAACACCTTGGGTGGGTCGTAGGTGTCGGCGACGGCTCGCCACTCACGGTAGATCTCGTGAACGCTGTCACGGTCCCAGAACGGGTGGTCGTCGACGTGGGGCGGCTCGAGCAGGCTCTCGTCGTACCCGAGATCCGGCAGCTCTGGATGCTTCGCCAGCCCGTGCGCCACGTCGATCCGGAAGCCGTCGATGCCACGGTCGAACCAGAACCTCAGGACATCGGTGAACTCGCTTCGCACCTCGGGGTTGGACCAGTCCAGATCGGGCTGCGTGGCGTCGAACAGGTGGAGGTACCACTCGCCCGGGGACCCGTCGCGTTCGGACACACGGGTCCAGGCGGGGCCGCCGAACATGCTGCGCCAGTCGTTCGGCGGGAGCGCGCCCTCCGGACCCCGACCGCCACGGAAGACGTAGCGCGCCCGCTCACGCGAGCCTGGTCGGGCAGCCAGCGCCGCGGCGAACCAGCGGTGCCGGTGCGAGGTGTGGTTGGGGACGATGTCCAGGAGGATCCGCAACCCCTGTGCATGGGCGTCGCGGACCAGGGCGTCCGCCCCAGCCAGCGTGCCGAACTCGGGGGCGATGTCACGGAAGTCGGCGACGTCGTAGCCGCCGTCGTTCATCGGCGACGGGTACCACGGGGTGATCCACAACGCGTCGACGCCCAGGTCGCGCAGGTACAGCAGCCGCGACCGGATGCCGGCGATGTCGCCGAGGCCGTCGCCGGTCCCGTCGGCGAACGAACGGATGTACACCTGGTAGATGACGGCGTCGCGCCACCAGTCGGTTCGCTGGATCACCGGGCGAGCCTACGGAGTGTCTTCGAGGCGGCCGTCACGGAGGTGCAGAACCCGGTCGGCGAACGACACCAGCGCCGGGTCGTGGGTGGCCAAAAGGGCCGCGCTCTCGGACCCGTGCACCAGGTCGCGCAGCAGTGCGATCACCTGTTGACCGGTGTCGGAGTCGAGCTGCCCGGTCGGCTCGTCGGTCAGGAGCAGACGTGGCCGGGTGGCTGCCGGCGCGGCGTGCGACGAGCCGCGTGCTGCCCAGCAAGCCTGCGATCCCTTCCGTCCGGGCGTGGGTCCGGACCGGCTGCCCACCGGGCATGACGGAACCACGAGCCATGTGACCGTCTTGTCAGCCTCGCACCACCGTGTGACTCATGGGACGCAAGGGTCCGATTCGTAACGAAGCTGTGCCTGGGCCGCCCCGGTGCGGACGGCCTCGGGTTCCGTCGGGAACCGGCGTGGGCACCGGCGCCGAAGCCGACGCCGGCGCGGGTAGCCGGGCGGGCCTCAGTCGAACGTGTTGACCATCGAGTGAGCCGCCCGTTGGAGGTAGTCCCACAGCATCTCGTGCTGGGCCTTGGGCAGCTCGAGGGAGTCGACGGCGATCCGCATGTGGTGCAGCCAGTGCTCCCGCGCCTCGGGATTGACCTTGAACGGCGCGTGCCGCATCCGCAGTCGCGGGTGGCCACGCTGCTGGGAATAGGTGGTCGGCCCACCCCAGTACTGCTCGAGGAACATCCGCAGTCGCTCCTCGGCGGGACCGAGGTCCTTCTCCGGGTAGAGCGGCCGCAGGACGGGATCGTCGGCGACGCCCTGGTAGAACCGATGGACGAGGCGCTCGAACGTCTCGTGCCCGCCGACGGCGTCGTAGAAGGTCTCGACCTGCTCGCTCACGGTCCCATTCTCGCAAGCGCCGGTGTGGTCCGCCCTCGCGGTCGACGGGCACGCGCGGCAGGATGGGCGACGTCCGTGACGCCGACCCCGTGGAGGGCACGCATGGCCACGACCCGTACTGCCACGACGCACTGGGAGGGCTCCCTGTTCGAGGGCGCCGGCCGGGTCTCGCTCGACTCGTCCGGGCTGGGCACCTACGACGTGACGTGGGCTTCCCGCACCGAGCAGCCGAACGGCCGCACATCGCCCGAGGAGCTGATCGCTGCCGCGCACTCGTCCTGCTTCTCGATGGCGCTGTCGAACGGACTGGCCAAGGCGGGTACTCCGCCCGCTTCGCTGCAGACGAAGGCCGAGGTCACGTTTCAGCCCGGCGAGGGGATCACCGGCAGCCACTTGACGGTGCGCGGCGACGTGCCCGGCATGAGCGCCGACGATTTCGTGAAGGCCGCCGAGGTGGCGAAAGAGGGTTGCCCGGTCAGCCAGGCGCTGAAGGGCACGACGATCACCCTGGACGCAGCGCTTGCCTGACCGGCTCCACGGAAGCTGCCGGCTCACTCCGGGGTTTGGAAGGGCATGACCTGCGGGATCTCCACACCTTCGGCATCGAAGACTCGCTTGATCCGTTCCCGCAGCTCGCGAGCGACCTTCCACTGCTGCAGGGGCTCGGTCTTCACGACGACGCGGAGCACGACCGAGTCGGCCGCCAGGCTCTCGACACCCCAGACCTCCGGATCCTCCAGCACGAACTGCTCCCACTCGGGGTCCGCCGCGAGCTCGGCGACGACGCTCTCGAGAAGAGCGCGAACCCGTTCGATGTCCTCGTTGTAGGCGACCCTGACGTCGAGCAGGGCACGGGACCACCCATAGCTGGAATTGCCGACCCGGATCACCTCGCCGTTGCGGACGTACCAGACCGTGCCGTCGACGCTGCGCAGGCGGGTGACCCGCAGTCCCACGGCCTCGACGGTGCCCATCGCCTCGCCCATGTCGATGACGTCGCCGACGCCGTACTGGTCCTCGAGCAGCATGAAGATGCCGGAAAGGAAGTCCTTCACCAGGTTCTGGGCGCCGAACCCGAGCGCGATCCCGGCGATGCCCGCCGACGCCAGCAGTGGCCCGACGGGGTAGCCGAGGATGTCCAGCGCCATCACGACGACGATCACGCCGATCACCGCTGTGACGATGCTCTTGAGCAATGAACCCAGCGTCGTCGCCCGCAGCGCTCTGCGCTCGGAGTAGACGCCGGTCCCGCCGAAGACGACCTTGGCCACGCGCCTCGAACCGAGCAGGCGCTCAGGTGGCTCTGCCCGGGTGGCGCGCGCGACCAGCCGGTCGACCACTCTGTGCAGGAGGTAGCGGGTGATCAGTGCGAGCAGGACCAGCCCGATCAGCTTGAGCGGGTTGCCGAGGAGTACGTCGCCCCACCATTCGCCGCTGAAGCGTTCCGGCGTGTCCTGGGCCGCTGTCACGGCCAGAACGCTAGCCGAGATGCGCGGCCAGGAAGGCGAGCTGGTCCGCGGCCAGGTCGACCGTGCGCGAGACCGCGCGGGCGCCGTGGCCGACCTCGCCCTCGGCCCGGATCAGAACCGGGCCTCGCTCGGGCTCGGCGCTGGTCGCCGCCTGCAGCGCCGCGCACATCTTGCGGGCGTGCATGGGGTCGACGCGGGTGTCTCCGTCGAACACCGTGAAGAGGACCGCCGGATAGGCGGCGCCTTGGCGAACGTTGTGGTACGGCGAGTACGACAGCAGCCAGGCAAGTTCCTCGGGATCGCTGGCCGTGCCGTACTCGTCGTCCCAGGTGGCGCCGAGCCCGAACATCTCGTAGCGCACCATGTCGAGCAGCGGGGCCGAGCACACGGCCGCACGGTAGAGCTCAGGCCGTTGGGTGATCGCGGCGCCGACCAGCAGCCCGCCGTTCGAGCCACCGGAGACCGCGAGCTGCTCGGTCGTGGTCCACCCGTTCTCGACGAGGTAACCGGCTGCGGCGTGGAAGTCGTCGAAGACGTTCTGTTTGTGCTCGCGCATCCCGGCCCGGTGCCAGGTCTCGCCCTCCTCGGCGCCGCCCCGCAGGCCGGCGACCGCCCAGACCCCACCGGCCTCGACCCAGGCCAGGATGCTTGCGGAGTAAGCCGGCGTGAGCGCGAGTCCGAAGCCGCCGTAGCCGTAGAGGACCGCGGGCCGCGGGCGATGGCCTTCCTCCGCCGGGGAGACGACGACCATGCGAACGGCGGTGCCGTCCTTCGAGCGGTAGGTCACCTGCCGCGAACGCACGGAGGGGACGTCGACCTTGCCCGGGCTCTCGGCCCACGTGGTCAGGGCGCCGGCGCGTGCGTCGTAGCGCAGCACGCGGGTGGGAGTGGTGTGGTCGGTGTAGGCGAACCACGCCTCGTGTCCGCCCTCGGGCCGCTCCGACAGGCCGCCGACGCTCCCGAGACCGGGAAGATCGAGCCGGTCGAGCGGAGTGCCGGTGCCGAGGTCGCAGACAGTCACCTCGGAGATCGCGTGCCGGGTCCGGCTCGCGAGGAGCACCGGCCGGTCGAGGTCGTCCAGGATCGCGTAGTCCTCGAGGACCGCCTCCGGATCCTCTGGGAGGAGGTCACGCCAGTGGTCGGGTTCCGGTTGCACGGGATCGGCGACAGCCAGGCGCCCTCGTGGTGCGTCGCGGTCGGTCCAGACGTAGAGCCGCCCGTCGCGGCCGACGTGGGGGTAGCTGCGCGCGTCCACGCCGACCTGGACGGATCGCAGTTCCGGCGTCGCAGCGTCGGACGTCGTGAGATCTGCCAGCCAGAGGTCGTTGCGCGGTGCCGTTCCCTGCGCCGCGGTCACCACCAGCCACCGACCGTCGCGACTGACGGAGACGCCGTAGTAGTTGGTCTTGTCCAGGCCCGCCCCGAAAACCTCGACGTCGTCGGCGGGGTCGCTGCCGACCCGGTGCAGATAGACCCGCCGGTGGAACTGTTCTTCGCCGGCCGGCACCGTGTCCGGTGCGAGCCTGCGCACGTAGTAGAACGCCTTGCCATCCGGCAGCCAGGCGACCGGCGAGTACCTCGCCCGGTCGATGGGCCCTTCGACGTCTCCGCCGGTCGCCACGTCGAGCACACGCAGCACCGACTCCTCGGTGCCACCGGCGGAGAGCTGGTAGGCCAGCAGCTCGCCCTCCTTGGACGGCTGCCAGGTGTCAAGCGTCGTCGCCCCCGTGGGGTCCACGGCGATCGGGTCGACGAGCGTTCGCTCGGTACCGTCCGGGTCGACGGTCAACAGCAACGCGTGCTCCTGGTCGGATGCACGCCGGGTGTGGAAGGCGCGGTCGCGCCGCCACGCGGGCGTGCCCACGGAGCCGGCCCGCAGGAGCTCGGCCAGCCTGATCCGGAAGCTTCCCAACGTGCTCCAGCGCTCCCTGTGCGCGGCGAGCAGGTCGGCCTGGGCCCGTGACCAGTCGACTGTCGCGGGATCGGCCGGGTCCTCGAGGCGGCGGTAGGGGTCGGGCACGGTGCGACCGTGCAGGACGTCGACGTCGTCTCCTCGGGGCGCGGACGGGTACGTCACGTCGGCTGACTCTAGGCGGGATCGGCGAAGCTCAGGCCCGCACGTCAGCCCGTCGTCCACTGCCGCGGAGCCTAGCCGAAGTGAACACGTAGGCCTCGACGCCGGGGGCAAGAAATGTGATCTCGAATGTGCGGTCGGTGATCGATCCCCGCTCGCGAACCAGCTCGATGAGCACTCGGAAGGGTGCAGACGCACCTCGCACACGCGGTCCCATGACGAGATGGACGTCGCGGGCGTGGAAGCGGAACACGATGCGCCGATCGGCTCGATTCAGGACGCTCGCCCGCCTCCCAACCGTCCACTCCCCCGATAGAGCCCAGTGGTTGAGCTTCAACGGGTCCGGGGCGATGTAGGTGCTGGGTTCGTCGAGCTCCGCACCGCCCGAAGCCGCAAAGTTCTGGGCTTGCTCGTAGCCGATGTAGGTCTGGGGACTCTGGCGACAACGGCCCAGGAGGGCAGGTACTTCTAGGCGGGCGACCCGTCGGCTCGGGGAACGCTAACGCGGCGAGTGTCATCGCCGCCGAGGCGTGGCCGAGCATCCGCTGCACCGCCTTGACGTTCGCCCCAGCGGCAACCGCCAGACTCGCGGCCGTATGGCGAAGGTCGTGCGGCGTCAATCTGCCGAGGCCGGCTTGCTGCACAGCTCGATTCCAGACCCGGGTCCGGAAGTTGGTGTTCCGTAGCGGTCCACCGGCCGGCGACGGAAGACCAGATCATCAGGGCCCATGCCGGCCACCTGCTCGGCAAGCGGGCCGACCAGGAAGCGAGGCAGCGGCACCTGGCGGATCTGATGCGACTTCGGCGTCCCTCGACCAACTTGCCGCGCACCTCGGCGAACGCACGGACGACATGCACCCGGCGGCGGAAGAGGTCGATCCGGGCCACCCGCAGGGCAGACATCTCGCCCCAGCGCAGGCCGGTGTACGCGAGAAACCCCATCAGGAGCTCGTAGCCGCCACACGCCGACGCGAGATCCTCGACCTGGTCGTGATCGAGGAAGACCACCTCGCCACGCTGCGGCCGGGGGAGACGCACTCCCTTGGCCGGATTCCTCGCCGACCGGCCATCGTGAACCGCATGATCCAGCGCTAACGACATCACGCGGTGCGCATACCTCACCGTCGCCGGCGCCAGCCCCACCGCCGACAACCGCTGCACCCAGTCTGTCACATCCGCGTACGACACCGCGCTCAACGGCACCCGCTCCCACGCCGGCAAGATCTGCGAGCGCATCGCCACCGCGTAGCGCTCCGCCGTTGACGGCTTCAGCTGCGCCTGACTCGCAAGCCAGGCTCGCGACCAGTCACCGAACCGGACCCGAGACAACGTCGGATCAATCCACTCGCGCGGGAGCGAGCAACCTCGACGCCGGCGAGCCACCGCACCGCGTCAATCTTGCGGTCGAAGTGCTTCGAATGCTCGCGACCCCGAACGTCTCGGAATCGAGCACGCCAACGGCCATCAGGGCGCCTGGCAACGTTGCCCATCAGGCCCTCCGATGATCAGCACAGTCGTCTGGTCGGTGTCGGGGTCGTCGTCGCCCGGCAGCTCACGTACAGCGGCGTCGCGGTCGAGTCCCGGTGGTCGTTGTCGCCAAATGCGACGTGCGCGCCGCAGGGCGCCGAAAGTGACCGAGTAGCGGCGGGACTGGTAACCGGGTGCCCGCGATACCCAAGCGTTGCCAAGCAAGCTGCGAGCCGGCCGTAGCCGTCCCCGGGCGGTCGCAGCCAGCAGCTCGGCCGTGGCGATCAGCCGCACCGCATGCCGGGATGCGCCGACCGAGGCGGCGTGCGTGGCGGAGACGATGCGGCTGGGCAGTCCGAAGTCCTCGGTGGTCTTCGTCAGGTACTTGGCCAGGTAGGCGGCGACCTTCTCCGGGTGCGCCGGTAGCTACTTCTTCAGGTCGAAGCAACAAGCCAGGGTGGCCGGGGCCTTCCCTCGTCCTTGTCTTTCGCTGTCCGGTTGGATGCGGCCCCCTGGCAACCGCTGGCCCGGCCTACGGACGCGGGGAGCGACACCGTCGGAAGAGTGCCCCGAACGTCTACCTTGATCGCTAACCTCCAGCCATGGCGGAAGAGCAGAGGAAGCGACACGGCCCGACCTTCCTTGATATCGGGGCCTTCCTGGTTGCGGTTGGCCTTGGCCTGTTTGTCTTCTGGGTTGTGACGGAGTGGTCCCTCAAGGACCGAAATCTGGTGGCCAGCGCGTCAAGTGCTGCCGCTGCGGTGGCTGTTTCTACGCTGACCGCGTTTCTTCTCTTTCGGGCAACCCAGCAGGCCCGCGCGGCTGTTGACGCGCTAAACGAGCAACAGCAATTGACGAAACAGCAGCAGGAAACCAGTGCCGCAGAGATAGCAGTAATGTCGGAACGGCTTGACATTGAGAAAGCCGACAGCCAGGAAGCCCGCTGTGAGGCACGCCTCGCTTATGAGGAGGCTGCAAAGTCCCGTTGGGATGCGAACGGCCTGCGAGTAATCATGCGCCTCGGCGGTATTGGAAGTGAACGGCGGTATCAAGGTAGAACGGTCGGACAGGAGCAGTCATTTGAGGTAGGACCGGACGTGGTCATCAATGACTTTGAAGTTGAATACACGACGGAAATCCTCCTGGACAACTACTGGTCCAATCCCGGCAGAGGTTCAAATCTATGAACCTCAAGGACTTGGGACGATCAATACTCCGACTGACGGCAGTCCCATCTATCTTGAGCCACGCGCTACATTGACTTTCGCGTGGCGAATTCGGCTGCATGGCGAGATGATCCGCACTTGCGCGCAACAGGGAGGGTGGCGACAGAATGAGGAGGGAGTGTACACCTGGGTCCATGAGTGGTATGCGACTGTCGTCGACCCCTGGCGGACGGTATGGGATGAATTGAGACTTCGGCAGACGCTTGAAGGGCCAAAGATGGACGGGACGCGCGTTGTTGTCGGATATTTCCTTTCACGGGCAATGAACGAGTTGCGACGGTCGGTAGGAGTTATCACGCACTCATGGAGCGAGAGAACCGCCTCTTGATGCCACGGAGCAACGAGAAACCACGATAGGGGGTCTTTGAGGTGTATAGCGAACTCAGCATCACACTCGTCCGAGGCGAAAGAGGGGACGACGTAGACGAGATAGTGATTATCTCTGAGCTGCTATTCGACCGCGTGGACGCAGGGGCGGTCTGGGAAGAGTTCGGAGAACTCTTCAGATCACGACAAGAGCACCCCATGGATGCATGATTGTTTCGACATCTACGAGCAGCGGCGGGTACGCGAATGGGGCGGATCGGGCTTCTCCTGAGAACTCATCGTTGAGATGGGCGAGGCAGTGCCCGAAGCCGTCTTTCTCTACGGACTCGACAAGACGCTCGATAGGTTGAATCCAGCGCCTTGGGGTCCGGAAGCAAAACCCGCTGGATCGTGATCGGGCACTTGATAGGGCGAAATGGACAGTAGCATCCGGAAGTCCCTCCCTCCAGCGTTCACAGATCGGTGAGCCACTAGTAGAGGAACATGACCTGGAGCGGAATCGTTGGACCTTCACATTCCGCCCCGGCAATGGATATGAATACGTCACAGAAGTGGGGTTGCGCAGAGAGTTGCCTGAATCCACTAGGATGACCCGCACAAGGCTCGACACTTAGGCCAGACGCAAGAAGGGCCCCTCCCCGGTAGTTGCCTATCAGCTAGCCCCGGGCTAAGGACTCGCTCGAGGAGGCAGTGGGCCGCCAGTGCCAAGGTTCAGATGATGGGTTACACGCTGGCTCCACATGATGCGTAACAGCGGCTGTCCCTACAGATCAGGTTGTGTAACGCAGCGTCACAAGCGAGTGCTCCTCCGCCGCCTATCAGACCAGGAGTACTAGTCCCGACAGGATGAGCCACAGCGACTAGGCTATGTAGGTGATCGGGATAATGGTGCCCGCGAGCTTCCAGCTGTGCTCCTCGAAGCGGCTGACGAACTCCAGGGAACCGATAATGAGCAGCGCTCCGATGATTATCCCCGGCCACGCGAGCCACGCGGTAAACGCGGAGGACTGGAGCATCGCGACGCAGACGAGCATCGTCCAGGCGCCGGTAAGGAGATAGCCGAGACATTCCCCGATCCCGACCTCGAGGTAGCGGTGGAACGAGTCGAAGACCACCGCGGTGGCGTCGCGTGTCGCCTGGCTCGATGCAGGATCGGCGTACACGCGCGCGAGCTCGGGCACGAGGAACGGCCAGCGCACAAGCCCGAGGAACTGCACGACGCCCGCGAGGACACAGACCACGGTCGCCGTGGGCACGATCGCGAGGTCGTCACGTGCCAGCACTTGTCCCACGAGAACGGCAAGCGGCGCGAGCAGCACGGCGGTCAGCATGAAGCTGTACCAGACCAGCTTGAGGCTCACCCGCCGGCCAGAAAGCGGCCCAGGATGTCCACGGTTGGGCTGCGCAGGATGTCCGGATAGTCGAAACGTCGCGCGAGCAGGAAGAAGAACGCGTTGAACGCGAGCGGCAGCTAGGATGAGCAGAACGCCTGCAGCGTCTTCCAGGTTCACCGATCTGTCGTCCCGGCGACCTCGGGTGCCGGCCGCCCGGAGCAGCGACGCGAGGAGCAGCCAGGTCAGCAGCCCGTATACGAGTACTACGCTGGCGCCGAAGTTCGTGAATTGCTCCTCGACGTTCGTCGTGATCACATACGACGTCACGAACGAGCGAAGCGCCCAGGCGGGCGGGTTCGCAACCGCCCACCAGAACGCACCAGGGACCCGATGTCGTGCGAACACCAGCGCCTGCGCCACCCCGACACCGACCCCGGTCGCGGCACCGATAAGGACAACGTCTCCTCGATCGGTACAGTAATCAACGAGCGCGGCTCCGGCGGCTAGGCCCAGGGCCATCCCCACAACCGTCGCCGGGATCCACAACCACGAGACCCACTGCCGCAACACAAACCACTCTGCCGCTCCAATGATCGCGCCCGCGATCAGGCCCCCAGCAAGCGCTGCCCCCACGGAATCGACTCCGTCAACAACGAGATCTGCGATAAGGCCCCCGATCGGGAAGCGGACCAGAACCGCCACGAACCAAAGCCACCATCGGAGCGCCTTACTCGTCCTGCCGCCTTGCGTACCCATGATCGTGCCCCTTTCGGATGCATAGATCCACATCACCGTACTCACATCCGAGCCGACGGCCACGACTCATGGTCTTTAGATCCACATCGGGCGCGGACGCAGGGACGGTGCGTGTGGCGTGCGGTCGCACGAGGAACAGGCTGCGGCGAGCTCGACGTCCCCCGATGTGCGCCAGCCGGCATCCAAACCACCCTCGCCAAGTCCCTGCGCACACTCTCATCGGCACGCCCGAACGTGTCGGTAGGGGCACGGCGTGCCTCCGGATGCGGCTCTCGATGATTACGCACAGAGCGGAGGATGCACCGCTGTCCGATCACGATGTCACCTATCAAGTGAAGCCGGCGCGTCACCCATCAAGTGAAGCCGGCGCGTCACCCATCAAGCGGAGTACGACAGCAGTGGGCCGCCAGACCGGTGAGAACTTCCTCTACTCCGTCAAGGCGCAGGCTGCGCCTGCGCGGGCGGCGCGCTGCGGGCGGCGCTGCCGCGCCGTCCTCGCGCGCCACCGCCAGAGCGAGCCTGGGCCAAGGTGAGGACTGGGCGTCGAAGTAAGGTCAGGCGCGGACCCATCTTGCGTCTCGGCCTAGCTTCTTGCGGCCTCCGAGCCGCCGAGCAATTCCGCGATGAGGGCCCATCCGGTCAACAGCAGCAGCGCAGCGACCGGCGTGGTCAAGCCGAAGAATGTCGCCCAGTCCATTTCAGCGGACACGTCAGCGTCGCTCGCCCCCGTCAGCGCAATACAGAGGAACTCCACGTATCCCACATAAATGATGCCGCAGGCCGCTACAACCGCGACGATGACGCGCCCGATGACACGACGCGTGTCCGTGCGCCCATTGATCCAGCGCCGCGTGCGCTGTCCCTGGCGGAGTTCGACGACCAACGTGAGCAGCAGCAGGGGCTGCACCTGAGCAACCAGCGAGTAGAAGGGGTGCCAGCGCCAGATAAGGCTGCAGGTCGAACTCGACGTGGTCGTTGGCGATGATGCGGCGCATGGCGGCGAGGAGTTGTGCGTCGACCAGGGCCATCCCGGCCGCGGTCTCCCGGGTGCGCGGCACGTTGCCGGCGGCGTAGAGCACCGAGCGGGAGTCTGGTAGCCGCGGTATGTCTCGTCGAGGATCTGAAGAAGGTGGCCAGCTGGCTCCTGCGGTCCACAGGGGGAATCGGCGGGGGCGTGCCAGAAGGTGCGCCGTCGTGCTGGAATGAGTCGAGCTGATCACGCACCTGCTGAAGGCCGGCGCGCACGTCAGTGAGGGTTAGCGTCGCCCAGTAGGCGAGGTCCGCTCGGTCGCGGGCATGCCCGGTGAAGTAGCGCAGGGCGAGCTCGGCCAGGGCCTCGATCTGCCCGAGCCGGCGTGGTGTCGGCACGCGCCTGCCCATCAGTGCGTAGGTGTGCTCGCCATCGATGACTCTCCGCTGCAGATCAACTGTTCAGCTCTGCGTGGGCGAGCAGGATCATCAGCATCTGCCCGCCGCTCGGGATACCGCGCCGCGCAGCTCGTCAGCCAGCTGCGAGCGGGTGAGCTGTCCTCGACTCGCCAATGCCTGCGTGACGCCGGAGACGGCGTGCTCAATCGCGCGCTCGTCGAGGCCGTGGGTGCGGCGCAGCTGCTGCCCGGTGACCCGCCGTACCGGGGACCGGTCAGGTCCACAAGCCAGCCGATGTCCTCGGCCTGGACGAAGTGCCACGTGGGCCGCAGCACGTGCGTACGCAGGACGGCGCCGTCGTAGAGGAGAGTCGACAGGTCGCCCTGATCCGGGTTCGTGTGCGCGAGGCCACCGCCCAGGCCGCCTGACTGGGGTTCTCTGCCTGGACGGCCAACAGCGCACCGACAACCTCGCGCGCCGAGTCGGCGTGCGGCGAGACCAGGTGCTGACTCCGCAACCGCCAGCGAGCAATGTCTAGGTCCTGCGTGCCGATGATCACCGGAGGTTGCATCCTGGGGGGATGAGCCAGCCGCAGATGCGCGTGTCCATGCCCGACGAGCAGGTCCCTGGCGTGTTCGCGGACTTCGTGAGCGTGTGGCACACCGGCGACGTGTTCACCTTCGACTTCGCGGCGCTGGCACGGCCGCCAGCGGTGGTCGAGGGCGAAGACGGCAAGCCGGTCACCACGGCCCAGGCACAGATCGTCGCCCGGGTGCGGGTGCCGCCGAGCCAGGTCTTCGAGATCATGAAGGCGCTCGAGCGGCAACTCACCGCGTGGGAGCAGGAGACCGCAAGGCGCCCCAAGCCCTCCCCGCCGGGCGACACCGGCCAGGGCGGGTCGGGGTGATCACGGCCGTTGATCACCGCGGGGCTCACTCTCGGCGCGCGATCACCCGCCTGAACAGTGCTCGTTCGGCGACGGTCCAGGCCGTGCTGACGAGCAGGTAGAGCCCGGCCGCGAGCGGCACGAATGCCGCAACCAGGATCGTGCCGTACGGCAGGAACCTCATCACCGTACGGCCCGGGACGTCGACGTCCAGCGGTGGGCTCAGCCGCCGCGAGAGCCAGGCCACGGCGCCGAGCAGGGCGAGCAGGCCGAGGAAGACCAGCAGCCCCGGTCCGCCGGTAGAGGTCAGATGGGCGCCGAGCGGTACGCCTAACAGTGCTTGTGTGAGCAGGACGTTGCCCTGTCCGCCGATCTCCCGGACGAGGAACAGCCCGTACAGGACGCTGAAGACCGGAGCCTGGGCGAGGGTGGGTAGGCAGCCGGCCAGTGGAGAGCTGCCCTGCTCCGCGTAAAGGGCGTTCATCTCCCGTCGTAGGCGTTCGGGGTTGCGGCGATGCCGGCGTTGAAGTTCCTGAAGCTTCGGACGCAGCCGGGCGCTCGCGTGCTCGCCGCGGGCTTGCGCGTAGCCCAGTGGTAGCAGGACGAGGCGAATGGTGAGAGTGACGAGAACGATCGCGGCTGCAGCGCTGGTAACGCCCAGGATCGGAGTCAGGACGGAGGTCAGGCCGGTGACGACGGCATAGAGCGCTTCGATGGCGGCGGCCAATGGGGGAAAGGAGTACATGGGTGAGCCCCTCGTCGCGGGAGAAGGTGGTCGACGAGATGGACCGCGCAGCGACGGGCCAGGGAGCTCGTTGCTACGCAGTCCTGGGCGAAGGTGTGGGTGCTCGAGGCCGCGGACGTCCGGCGGCACCGGGATCGCGCAGGCGCAGGAAGGGCGTGCGCTCGGCTCGGCGTCGGATCGAGCGGGCGTTCGTGCCGTCGGTCGTCGGCGGGAAGACGCGGCGGAAGACGACGCGCACAAGGAGGAGAGCGGCAGCGGTCAGGCTGGCCAACGCCAGCAGGACCGCCGGGCTGCTCGTGATACTGGTGGCCGCGCCGAGGCCGCCGATGAACGGCGCGAAGAGCAGGGCGACCAGTGGCACGGGTCCAGCGTAGACCGGACTTGAATTGTTCGAACACTTGTTCGATAGTGGAGAGATGTCGGGCTCGGTGGTTTCTGCGGCGGTGGCCACCGAACGGCCGGGGGTGGAGGCTGATCTGCTGCCGGTGCTGCCCGCGTTGCGCAGCTTGGTGCCAGGGCTTCGACGTGGCCAGGTGGTGTCGGCGGTCGACGGCGTGGGTGCCTTGTCGTTGGCGCTGGTGGCGGGCAGATCCGCCGAAGGCGGGTGGTGTGCCGTGGTGGGCATGCCGGAGTGCGGTGTCCTGGCCGCGGCCGGGATGGGTGTGGACCCGGGGCGGCTGCTGTTGGTCGACGAACCGGGGGAGCGATGGCCCGAGGTGGTGGCCACCCTGCTGGGGGCGGTCGAGGTGGTGCTGCTCCGCCCGCCCGTCCGTCCGTCCACGGTCGAGACCCGGCGCCTGGCGGCCCATGCCCGCAGGTACGGCGCCGTCCTGGTGGTCGCGGGCACCTGGGAGGACGCACACCTGCGAATGCGGGTCGCCTCGTCGTTGTGGACCGGCCTGGGCGACGGCTACGGGCACCTGCGGGGGCGTCGGGTGCAGGTGGTCGTCGAGGGCAAAGGGCGTCCCCGGGCGGCCTGGCTGTGGCTTCCGGGTCCGGACGGCCGGGTCGCGACGGCGGATCTCGCTGCGGTCGAAACTGTCCAGCCCGCTGTGATGTCGGGGGTCCCGGTCGAGGTGGCCGGTTGAGCTCGGCCCGCACATTGGTGGCGTGGTGTCCGGACTGGCCGGTCGTCGCGGTCGGTGCCGACGCCGCCACGCCGGCCGCGGCGGTGTCCGGCGGTCGTATCACGGCGTGCACGGCCGCTGCCCGCGAGTCCGGCGTCCGCCGGGGCCAGCGGCTGCGAGACGCCCAGCGGCACTGCCCAGGTCTGGCGGCGCACGCCGAGGACCCGGAGGGCGAGGCCCGGTGCTTCGAGCAGGTCGCGACGATGATCGAGTCGTTCTGCCCCCGGGTCGAGGTGGTGCGCCCGGGGTTGTGTGCGGTCCCGGCGCGAGGTCCGGCACGGTACTTCGGCGGTGAGCAGGTGCTGGTCGACCTGATCCGGGAGGCGGTGGTGGGGCGCGGGTTCGAATGCGCGGTCGGTGTGGCCGACGGCGTGTTCGCGGCGATTCTGGCCGCCCGCGAAGGTCCAGCGGGCGTGGTGGTCCCGGCGGGCGAGGCGGCGCAGTTTCTCGCTCCGCGCCCGGTCTCGGCGCTGGGAGTGGCCCGGACGCTGCCGGACCTCGACCTGGTGGGCCTGCTGGGCCGGTTGGGTGTCCGTACCCTCGGCGAGTTCGCAGCGCTACCGGCCGGCGACGTGCTGACCCGGTTCGGTGTCGACGGCGCTGTGGCGCACCGGCTGGCCGGCGGTCTCGAGCCCCGTCCGCCCGCAACCCGTCCGCCAGGAGAAGACCTGGCCGCGGTGATGACGCTCGACCCTCCGGTCGAGCAGTCCGAACCGGTGGTCTTCGCCGCCAAGAGCCTCGCGGACCAGCTCCACGCTGACCTCGCCAGCCGTGGGCTGGCCTGTGTGCGCGTGGAGGTCGAGGTGGCGACCGAGGACGGGCGCAGCCGCTCGCGGCTGTGGCGGCACGACGGCCTGCTGTCGTCGACGGCGGTGGCCGAGAGGGTGCGCTGGCAGCTCGATGCCTGGCGAACCGAATCGCCAGGCTCTCCCGACGCGCTCATCGGCGGAGTGGTACTGCTGCGGCTGGCTCCCGACCAGGTGGTCGTCGATGGCGGCCGACAGCTCGCGCTGTGGGGGCAGGGCGTGGTCGATGACCGGGTCGAGCGGGTGGCGGCGCGCCTGCAGGCCATGCTCGGGCATGCGGCGGTGACCACGCCGATGTTCGCCGGGGGGCGTGGTCCTGGCGAGCGGGTCCTGCGGGTGCCGTGGGGGGACCGGCTGGAGGCCCGCCTGCCCGCTGAAGGACCCTGGCCGGGTCGGGTGCCTTCGCCGGCCCCCGCGGTGGTGCCCCCCTCGCCGGTGCCTGCCGTCGTGACCGATGTAGCCGGGTGCCCGGTCACCGTCAGCGGGCGCTGCGAGGTCTCGGCACCACCTGCCTGGCTCGCGGTCGACGGCGGTCCTGCGTCGGCTGTGACGGGCTGGACCGGGCCGTGGCCAGTTGTCGAGCACTGGTGGGACGCCGTTCTGGCCCGCCGGTCTGCCCGCTTCCAGGTGTCTACGAACGACGGCCGCGCGTGGCTGCTCGCCGTGACTCGCGGCCGGTGGCAAGTGGAGGCTATGTACGACTGAGGCGACTCATCAGAACGTCGGCGTGCTCGTGGTGGTCATGGGTGTGTCTCATCGTTATCACGTCGGATGGGCGGGTGAACAGCAGCCGGTACAACCCGGCGCGGTGGAAGTAGACGTTGCCGACGACCTGCAGGGCGAGGAACAGTACGGCCCAGAGGACGCCGTTGAAGCCGGGTACGACGTCGACCGGCAAGGTGTAGGCGGTGACGACGCGGACCGCGGCGTCGGCCAGCAGCGTCACCCCCCAGATCACGGTGACGACGCGCCAGACCCTTCGGAACATCGGCTCTGTGTCCCACAGCACGTCCCAGTCGCGGCCGGCGGCCGTCATCGGCTCCAGCAACGGCCGGCCGAAGGTCAGGCCCGCGGGCCGGTCCGCCCAGCGCAGGCTGCCGAGGAACCACACTGCGCAGAGCGCCGTGAGCAGGCCGTCCTTGGCAAGCAGGAACCTCGGGCTACCGTTCACCAGCGTGAGGGCGAAGGCCAGCACGGTGAGCGCGGCGAACATCGAGCCGACACCGTCGGGCTTCCGGGTGCGGACCACCAGACCCACAAGACCAGCGACACCGGCTGTGGCCACCAGCAGCAGGGCGAGTCTCGCGTCGATGCCAAGTGCGCGCAGCAGGTAGTAACCGGCCACCGGTGCGACCAGACCCCAGGCCAGGCTGCCGGCCATCCGGGCCAGCCCGGCGAACCGTCCGGTCAGCATCACGACATCCGGCTGCCGAGGTCGAAGACTTTTGCCAGCTCCGCGGCGTACGCCGACGGGTCCAGGTCCGGGTGTGCCTCGAGCAACAGCTGCACGCCTTCCAGGGAGCGCTGGACCGCCGACGCGACCACCCGGACGTCGAAGTCCCGGAAGGCGCCGGACAGCTGTCCGTCTGCGAGGATCTGCTCCAGAGGCGAAAGCGCCTGGCGCGCGTCGGTGGCGTCGTACTTCAGTCCGCCGTTGAGGACGATCTCGAGCAGCGCCTTCATCTCGGCGCGGTGGCCGGCGATGAACCCGACCGTCCCGGTGATGTAGGCCCGCAGCCGGCCCGCCGGAGTCGTCTCCGCGCCGACGACCGCGGTCATGAACTCGCCGATCCGGCGCAGCACCGTCGCGGCGACCTGCGCGATCAGGTCGTCCTTGCCGGCGAAGTGGTACGAGATCAGGCCGGTGCTGCTCAGGCCCGCGCGCCTGGCGATCTGGGCGAACGACGTCCGGGCGTATCCGGCCTCGGCGATGGTCTGAATGGCCGCGTCGACGATCTGTGACTGGCGAGCCGTCTCGGTGATCGTCGGACCGGATCGTCGGGTCTTTGCTTGCATGAGCTAAATTTAGCTCACACAAGCAAATCCGTCGACGTCTTTGCGCCGTGACGACGACGGCGTTGTGATCGAGGCGAATCCAAATCCGATGACCGACTCGGCACAGCGCGAGTGCCAAGTGGGGGCGCCGGGCTGGACATGCGCGGGCATGTGGTCCCGTCACGCCTCCGTTCCGCGTTCTCCACAGGCCTGTTCTGGAGGGGTGTGCGGACTCAACCGGCTGTTGCAGCGAGCGTGGTCAGGAGCGCTTGGGTTGGAGTCTGCCAGTCCAGCGTGCGTCGTGGCCGGGTGTTGAGCCTGTGGGCGATGTGGTCGCAGTCGGCTTGGGTGAGGTGGCGTAGGTCGGCGCCTTTGGGCCAGTACTGGCGCAGCAGGCCGTTGGTGTTCTCGTTGGTGCCGCGTTGCCAGGGGCTGTGCGGGTCGCAGAAGTAGACGATGACGCCGGTGGCGATGCTGAACTCGGCGTGGTAGGCCATTTCGCTGCCGCGGTCGTAGGTCAGCGATTGGCGCAGGGTGGCGGGCAGGGTGCCGATCAGGCGGATGAGTTGGTCGCGGGCCAGGTCGGCGGTGTGCCGATCCGGCAGCGGGGCGAGCAGCACGTATCGGGAGCACCGTTCGACCAGGGTGAGGACGGCGCCCTGGCCGGTGCGGCCGAGGAGCAGGTCGCCTTCCCAGTGACCGGGCACGGCCCGGTCGTTGATGCTGGCCGGCCGGGCGGAGATCGGGATGGGCGCCAGGATCGGCCCGTGCCGGCGTCCGGTGCCGCCGCGGGGTTTGCGCCTGCTGCGCCCGGTGCGCAGGTGCGCGGTCAGCTCCCGGCGCAGCTGACCGCGGGTCTGCACGAACAGGGTGTGGTAGATCGTCTCGTGGCTGGCCCGCATGCCCGGCTGGTCGGGATACATCCTTGGCAGCATCGCCGCGATCTGCTGCGGGGACCAGTCCCGGCGCAGCAGATCGGTCACAACCTGCCACAGCCGCGGATCGGACAGCCGGCGCTTCTTCGGTCGCCGGGCCCGTGCGGTGGCCTTCCGCTGCGCAGTATCGGCTCGGTAGCAGTACCGGTAGGCGGCCAGCTGCCGCCGCCGCGGGGTGTGCCGCAGCGGTGAGCTCGGCCCGTGCCACCAGTTGTGGTTCCGCGTCAGCTCCCGGCAGATCGTCGACGGCGACCGGCCCACCGCGGCCGCGATCTGCCGCTGCGTCATGCCAGCCACCAAGCAGTTCTCGATCACCCGGCGCTCGCCCACGCCAAGCCGCTTCCCCGGCATTGCGAACCTCCCAACCTCGAGATCACCACCCCTTCCCAGCCCCTTGATCAATTGCAACCACCGGTGGAAACCGCCGTGGTCAGTGTCGGTGGGTGCCGGTATGCTCGAACACATGTTCGAACCTGGAGCGGATGGGGTGCCCGGTGGCGGCGCTGGTGCCGACTACGGCTACCTGGAGCCGTTGGCGCCGGGGGCGGTGGATCCGGTGCGGCTGGCCGCGCTGGTGGAGGGGTTCGACGCCGGCGGTGCGCTGCTGGATCCGGAGGAGTTCGCGCTGTATGGCCCGGAGCCCGGCGTGGACCCGCTCGAGTTGTTCGGTCCTCCCGAGGCGACGCTGGTGGGTGCTGAGCCCGGGCGGGGTTCTGGTGCGGCGGGATCGACGCCGGGCCGGCATCCGGCACCGCCGAACCCGGCCTCGTTCGGCTGCGCTCTTCATGGCAGCGATGGTCCGGTGGAGCCGGCGGTGTTGGTGCCGGCGGGGGTGCCGGGGCTGGAGGACATGGCGCCGGGTCCGGCGCTGGCTGGGGTGCTGGAGGCGGTGGATCTGTCGACGGTGGGGGCGTATGAGGTGGTGGAGGCGGTGGCCGGGTGGCAGCGGATCGCGTCCTGGGCGGCGGCCGGGCAGGCGGCCGCGATCGCCGAGCTGGCCCGGCGGGCGGAGATGCGGCCGGTCGGTGAACGGCGTGCGAGATCGAGTCGATGTCGGCGCGGCGGGTGACCGGGATGGAGGTGGCGGCCCGGCTGTGCGTGACCCCGGCGGCCGGGGAGAGTCTGGTGGCCCGGTCGCTGTGCCTGACCCAGATGCTGCCGGGCACCCGGGCGGCGTTGGCCGCGGGCCGGATCGACCTGCGGCGGGCCGAGGTCATCGCCGACGAGTTGGGCCGGCACGACCCGGAGGTGGCCCGGCTGGTCGAGGCCGACGTGCTGGGCCGGGCCGAGCGGCTGACCGCCCCCCGGCTGCGGCAGGCGGTCAAGCGGGCGCTGCACCGGCGGCTGCCGGCGACCGATGGAGCAGCGCCGCGAGGACGCCGCCTCGACGCGGCGGGTGCAGATCACCCCGGCCGCCGACGGGATGGCCTGGCTGGAGGCCTACCTGCCGGCCGAGGACGCCGCCGCGGTCGGGGCCGCCATCGAGGCCGCCGCGGCGGCGATGAGACGCGGCACCCCCGACGAGGGCGCACGATGGGCCAGCGGCGCGCCGACGCGCTGGCCCAGATGGGCTGGATCGCGCTGTCCACCGGCCGGCTGGGCGGCTGCCCCTGTGGGCTACGCCTGGACGACCGGCACCGGCGGCCGGTCGCGGTCGAGGTCACCGTCGCGGCCAGCACCCTGCTCGGGCTGGACGACGACCCCGGCCAGCTGGCCGGCTACGGCCCGATCCCGGCCTCGGTGGCCCGCCGGCTCGCCACCGAGGGGACCTGGCGGCGGCTGCTCACCGACCCGGTGTCGGGCGCGGTGCTCGACTACGGGCGCACCCGCTACCAGCCGCCGCAGGACCTGGTCGACCACCTGGTGGCCCGGGACCGGACCTGCCGCTGGCCCGGCTGCGACCGCCCGGCCGGCGGCTGCGAAACCGACCACACGCTGCGCTACCCGGCCGGGCCCACCGCGGCCGGCAACCTCGGCCCGTTCTGCAAGGCCCACCACATCGGCAAGCACCACAGCCGATGGCGGGTCCGACAACCCGAGCCCGGCCGATTCCAGTGGATCAGCCCCACCGGACACCTCTACACCGTCGAACCCGAACCGGTCGGCCCGATCCCCAGCGATCCCCGAGCCGATCCCGCCCGAGCCGATCCCGCCCGAGCCGAGTCCGGCCCGAGCCGGTCCAACCCGAGCCACCCCCGTTCTGAACCGCGGCTGAGACGATCATGGGCTGGAACAACCCCCCGATCCCCTGGAAAGAGTTCGAGCGCCGCCTGTCGTGGCACTCGAAGCCTGCGGGTGAGCCGGAGGCGGGTGAGCCCGATCCGGCACCGGAGGGCGCTCGGGTCCTGGAGCTGCCTGGCAGGCAGCCGGCCGAACCGTCCCACAACGCCGCCGATCGCCGGCGTCCACGCCGATCGGCCGGCGTCCACCGTCGACGGGCGGGGGCCGGCCTGGGCAGAGCTGCACTGCCACTCGTCGTACAGCTTCCTCGATGGAGCCAGCGATCCCGATGCCCTGGTTGCCGAGGCAGCCCGGCTGGGGATCGAGGCGCTGGCGCTCACCGACCACGACGGCATGTACGGCGTGGCGCGGCTGGCCGAGGCGGCACGGGAGTCCGGCGTCAGGACGATCTTCGGCGCCGAGCTGAGCCTGGGGCTGTCCGAGCGCCAGACCGGCGTCCCCGATCCGGTAGGGCAACACCTGCTGGTGATCGCCCGTGGCGCCGAAGGATACCGACGGTTGGCCAGTGCCATCACCGCCGCTCAGATGCGCGGCGGGAAGGGCAGTCCTTCGTACGACCTGGCCGAGCTGGCGCAGTCACACGGCGGGCACTGGGTCGTTCTCACCGGCTGCCGCAAGGGCGCGGTGCCAGCCGCCCTCGCGGCGGGCGGACCGGGTGAGGCCGAGCTCGAGCTTCGTCGGCTGGTCGAGATGTTCGGGCGGGACAACGTCATGGTCGAGCTGACCGACCACTACCAGCCGCTCGACGACGCCCGCAACGACGCGCTGTACGAGCTTGCCGGCCGGGTTGGGTTGGGCGTCGTTGCGTCGAACAACGTCCACTACGCCACACCCGCCGACGCACCGTTGGCCCAGGTGCTGGCCGCGGTCCGGGCCCGCAGCAGTCTCGACGACATGACCGGCTGGTTGCCAGCGAACGGTTCCGCACACCTGCGCTCGGGCCGCGAGATGGCCGCCCGGCTTGCCCGGTTCCCAGGGGTTCGCGAGGCGACCGTCGAGCTGGCACGGGCCTGCGCCTTCGACTTCAAGGTCATCGCGCCGAAGCTGCCGCCGCGCAGGATCGGCGAGGGGCACACCGACACGAGCTGGCTGCGGCACGAGGTCGAGAAGGGGTTCCAGGAACGTTACGTCGAGCGCGGCGCGCCCGACCTCGACAAGGTGCGCGTGCAACTCGACGAAGAGCTCGAGGTCATCGAGCGGCTGAACTTCCCCGGCTACTTCCTCATCGTCTACGAGATCACCCAGTTCTGCGCGGAGGAAGGCATCCTCTGCCAGGGCCGCGGTTCGGCGGCCAACTCGGCGGTCTGCTACGCGTTGGGCATCACCGCCGTCGACCCGATCAAGCACAACCTGCTCTTCGAGCGGTTCCTCACCGACGCCCGGGTCGGCCCGCCCGACATCGACGTCGACATCGAGAACGGCCGCCGCGAAGAGGTCATCCAGCATGTCTACGACATCTATGGGCGCGACCGCGCCGCTCAGGTGGCCAACGTCAACACCTACCGGCCCAAGATGGCCGTGCGCGACGCCGCCCGGGCGCTCGGCTACAGCCAGGGCCAGGCCGACGCCTGGACCCGGCGGATCGACTTCCGGGTCGGTCCGCAGGACGGCCCGCGGGGAGAGAAGGAGCCGGCCGCCCCGTTGCCGGCGGCGGTCCGGGACGACGACGAGCTGCCCGCGCTGCTCGCCACCGTGGTGTCGCAGATGCTGCGGCTTCCCCGGCACCTGTCGATCCACTCCGGCGGCATGGTGCTCTGTGACCGGCCGGTCGGCGAGGTCTGCCCGGTCGAGTGGGCGACGATGCCGGGACGCAGCGTCCTGCAGTGGGACAAGGACGACTGCGCCGCCGCCGGGCTGGTGAAGTTCGACCTGCTGGGCCTCGGCATGCTCTCGGCGCTGCGGGAGTCCTTCGGCCTCCTGCGCGACCACCACGACCGGACGCTGAGCCTGCACACGGTCCCCGAGGACGACGTCGGCGTCTACGACATGCTCTGCGACGCCGACTCGGTCGGTGTGTTCCAGGTCGAGTCGCGGGCGCAGATGGCCACCCTGCCCCGGTTGAGGCCGAGGAAGTTCTACGACCTCGTCGTCGAGGTGGCGCTGATCCGGCCGGGCCCGATCCAGGGCGGCTCGGTACATCCCTACATCCGGCGGGCCAACGGGAATGAGGACATCACATACCCCCATCCGTTGATGAAGCCGGCGCTGGAGCGGACCAAGGGCGTTCCGCTGTTCCAGGAGCAGATGATGCAGCTGGCCATCGACTGCGCCGACTTCACACCGAAGGAGTCCGACGAGCTGCGCCAGGCGATGAGCTCCAAGCGCTCACCCGAGCGGATCCAGCAACTGCGCGAGCGGCTGCTCGAAGGGATGGCAGCCAAGGACATCTCGGCCGACGTCGCCGAGGACATCTACGGCAAGCTCTTCGGCTTCGCCAGCTACGGCTTCCCCGAGTCCCACGCCTACAGCTTCGCCTACCTGGTCTACGCCAGCGCCTACCTCAAGCGGTACTACCCGGCCGCGTTCGCCGTCGCGCTGCTGAACAACCAGCCGATGGGTTTCTACCAGCCGCAGACGCTGATCGCCGACGCCCGCCGGCACGGGGTCGAGGTCCGTGGCGTCGACGTCAACGCCAGCGCCGCCGAGGCCACCCTCGAGGAGCCGGTCCCGGTGACCGGCAGCCACCCCCATGCGCCGAACGAGCCCCAGCCGGCGGTCCGGCTCGGCCTGTCCACCGTCCGCAACCTCGGCACCGAGGTCGCGGAGGCCATCGCCGACGGCCGGCCGTACGCCGGTCTCGACGACCTGGTCCGCCGGGTCCGGGTGCCGCTGGCCGCGCTCGAGGCGCTGGCCACTGCCGGTGCGTTCGGTTGCTTCGGGCTCGAGCGCCGTAAGGCGCTCTGGGCGGTCGGCGCGCTGGCCGACACCCGCCCGGACCAGCTTCCGGATACCACCCCCGGGTCGATCGCCCCAGCGCTGCCCGCGATGACCGCCACCGAGATGACCTTTGCCGACCTGTGGTCCACCGGCTCCTCGCCGGACAGCCATCCGGTCCAGCACGTCCGGGCGACGCTGGATGGTTGGGGTGCGGTCCCGGCGAACAGGCTGACGGATGTCGAGAACGGCACCCGGGTGCTGGTGGGCGGCCTGGTCACCCACCGCCAGCGCCCGCCCACGGCCGGCGGAGTCGTGTTCATGAACGTCGAGGACGAGACCGGCATGGTCAACGTCATCTGCCCGCAGCGCACCTGGGAGCGTCAGCGCCGGATCGCGCTCGACTCCGCGGCGCTCGTCGTCGACGGCAAGCTCGAACGCCAGGACGGTGCCATCAACCTGCTGGCAATCCGGCTGGCCCCACTCCGGATCAGCGGCGAGGTTCCCAGCCGCAACTTCAGGTGAGCCCCACCAGGTAGCGTCGGCCGACGTGAGGCTCGTCATCGCCCGCTGCCAGGTCGACTACGCCGGGCGACTCACGGCGCACCTGCCACTGGCGACTCGGCTGATCCTGGTCAAGGCCGACGGATCCGTGTCGATCCATGCCGACGACCGCGCCTACAAGCCGCTGAACTGGATGAGCCCGCCGTGCCGGCTGGATGCGGGTGACGGCGTATGGACCGTGACCAACCCGTTGGGAGAGCGGCTGGTCATCACGCTCGACGAGGTCCTGCACGACTCGTCGCACGAGCTAGGCGTCGATCCTGGCCTGGTCAAGGACGGGGTCGAGGCCCACCTGCAGGAGCTGCTCTCCGAGCATCTCGATACGTTCGGCGCGGGCTGGCGGCTGGTCAGGCGTGAGTACCCGACCGCGATCGGGCCGGTCGACCTGCTCTGCCGCGACGAGACCGGCGTGACCGTCGCGGTCGAGGTCAAGCGACGGGGCGAGATCGACGGAGTCGAGCAGCTGACCCGCTATCTCGACCTGCTCAACCGGGATCCACTGCTCGCACCGGTCCGCGGGCGTGTTCGCCGCCCAGGAGATCAAGCCGCAGGCGCGTACCCTCGCCCAGGACCGCGGCATCGCCTGCCTCACCGTCGACTACGACGCGCTCCGCGGCCTCGACGACCCGACCGCTCGGCTGTTCTGAGAGCCCTCACAACCGGCCGCTGGCGCGTCGACGGATTGCGCGGAGCCACTCGCGCCGGATCAGGCCGCTGAACGGACGGATCAGCGTCCAGTAGGCCCGGAACCGGCGTCGGGCGGCGGCGTCGGTGCACCACACGCGCGTCTCCGTCGTCAGCAGGCCGCCGCCGGCCCGGAAGTTGGTGGCGATCTTGACGTGGCCAGGTTCGTCGAATGTCCGAAATTGCTGCGCTGGCCGGTCGCGGATCGGCACCGCTCCTTGGCCGCCGACGACACCGGAAAGGCCCCCGATCACCAGCTCGGTCTCGTCGCGGGAGAGCACCGTGAACCCGCGTGCCGTCATGTCACCGATGACCGTCCGGTCAGGCGCGATGCGCAGCCTGCCCAGACCCCGCAGGGTGATCAGGAACGACGCGACCGGCGCGTCGCGCCACGTCATCGCCTCGACCGCCGCCATGACTGTCGCCTCCGGGGCGTCGAGGCGGATCTCGTGGCGCTCCCTGAAGTGCCAACGCGGGCACACGTCGTCGAGCAGCATCTGGCCGCCCACGCTAGCTCCACTCTCGACCGTGCGAGACTTCCGGGCATGGCTCGCGACATCTCGACCGTCGGCGTCGTCGGTCTCGGCACGATGGGCGCCGGCATCGCCGAGGTGTTCGCGCGGAGCGGCTTCAGTGTCGTCGGCGTCGAGCGCGACCAGGAGTCGCTCGATCGGGGGCGCGGGCACATCGAGCACTCGACCGGCCGGGCGGTGAAGCGCGGAAAGCTGACCGAGACGGAGCAGCAGGCCCTGTTCGACCGGATCACCTTCAGCGATCGATCTCGACGTGCTCGGGGGCTGCCAGCTCGTCGTGGAGGCGGTTCCGGAGCACCTCGACCTCAAGCGCGACCTGTTCGCTCGGCTGGACAAGATCGTCGGGTCGGACGCGATCCTGGCCACGAACACGTCCTCGCTCTCGGTCACCGAGATCAGCGTCGCCACCGAGCGCCCGCGCCGGGTCGTCGGCATGCACTTCTTCAACCCGGCTCCGGTCCAGGACTTCGTCGAGGTCGTCCGCACGGTCGTCACCGAGCCCGATGTCGTCGAGGACGTGACGGCTCTTGCCCGGAGGCTGGGCAAGTCGCCGGTCGAATGCGGCGACAAGGCCGGCTTCATCGCCAACGCCCTGCTGTTCGGCTACCTCAACCACGCCGCGTCGATGTACGACAACCGCTACGCGACCCGCGAGGACGTCGATGACGCGATGCGGCTCGGCTGCGGGTACCCGATGGGTCCGCTGGCCCTGCTCGACCTGATCGGGCTCGACACGGCGTACGAGATCCTCGACACGATGTACAGGCAGGGCCGTGACCGCCTCCATGCCCCGGCGCCCATCCTCAAACAGATGGTCACGGCGGGCCTACGCGGCCGGAAAGCCGGGCACGGCTTCTACACCTACGAGGCTCCCGACTCGCCGGTTGTCGTCCCCGACGCCCTCACCCCGTCCGCGACCGCGGTGGGGGAACGAACGCGCGAAATCCGCACGGTCGGCGTCGTGGGCTCCGGGACCATGGCCACCGGCATCGTCGAGGTTCTCGTCAGGAGCGGCTACGACGTCGTCTACGTCGCGCGCGGATCGCAGAAGGTCGCGGCCGCCAAGGCCACCGTCGAGCGCTCGCTGGAGAAGGCCGTCCAACGCGGCAAGCTGGACGCCGTCGACCGTGATGCCGCGCTGTCCCGCATCACGGGGACGGCGTCGCTGGACGATCTGGCCGACGCCGACCTGGTAATCGAGGCCGTCGTCGAGGACCTGACGGTCAAGCAGGCGCTGTTCGAGTCGTTCGACGAGATCTGCAAGCCGGGCGCGATCCTGGCGACCACGACGTCGTCGCTGCCGGTCATCGAGTGCGCCGTGGCGACGTCGCGTCCAGCGGACGTCGTAGGCATGCACTTCTTCAACCCGGCTCCGGTGATGAGCCTGGTCGAGGTGGTGCGGACGGTGTCGACGGCCGACGACGTCGTCGCGACGGTCCGCGACGTGTGCCGCCGCGCCGGCAAACACCCGGTGACCTGCGGCGACCGGGCCGGATTTATCGTCAACGCGCTGCTGTTCCCGTACCTCAACGATGCGGTCAAGATGCTCCAGGCGCACTACGCGGGCGCCGACGACATCGACACTGCGATGAAGCTCGGTTGCCGGTTGCCGATGGGCCCATTCGAGTTGCTCGACGTCGTCGGCCTGGACGTGGCGCTCGCCATCCAACGCACGCTGTACCTGGAGTTCCGTGAGCCAGGGTTCGCGCCGGCGCCGTTGCTCGAGCACCTGGTCACTGCCGGGTACCTGGGCCGTAAGACGGGTCGCGGGTTCCGCGACTACCCGTGACCGGCGCCTAGCCGCAGCCGCATGCTCCGCCGCAGCAGCCGCCGGCAGTTGACGAGGCCGGCGCCGCACTGCCAGCACGACCCGTGATGGCGACGGTCGACAGCAGCTTCACGGTGTCGTCGTGGCCGGACGGGCAGCGTGCGGGTGCCGCCGCGTCGGCCATCGGGCGCGAGACCTCGAAGGTCGCACCGCAGGCGCGGCACCGGAAGTCGTACCTCGGCATGCGCCCAGGATACGACCAGGGCGTGTCGGGTCAGCGCAGGCGGCGAGTGTTCTTGCGGACGCGGCTCCGGTGGCCGTTGCCTGGTGGCCCAAGATGGAGGCGTGTCGCGCCGCCGCCCAGCCCGCCGCCCCCCGTCGGGAGGACATGACGAGATCGAGTCGTGGCCCGACGGCGACTGGGTGGTGCGCCGGCTCACCGGGAGCAGCGCGACCAAGCCGTACCGCTGTCCCGGCTGCGATCAGCTCATCCCACCGGCGACGCCGCACGTGGTCGCCTGGCCGGTCGACGGCGGGACTCTCTCCGGCGGCGGCGTGGGCGAGCGGCGGCACTGGCACGCGGCCTGCTGGCGCAACCGGGATCGCCGCCGACCTACGTGAGGACTAGGTGTGCGAGGTCAGGTGGACCATGTGCCCTGGCCAACGGGCGGTGATCCGGCGGGGTTCGCGGTTCGACTCGCCGTTGGCGTCGATGAACCAGCGACGGTTCAGACCGAGTTCGACGAGGTAACGGTTGACGGTGCGGCGACCCGTACGGTCCCGGCCTCGGTGAGTTCGAAAGAGATCCGTGCCGCAGACCACTTATAGGTCCGTCGGCGTTCCTCGATCCGAGCGACCAGATCATCGGAGGTAGCGGCTGGTTGGCGACGCGGCGTCGAGGATCGATCGTGGCGGCCGAGGTCGCCGTAGCGGCGGCAGCGGTTGACCCATTTCGATGCGCACGCACGTGAGATGCCCATCTCTGCTGCGACGTGCGCGATCGGGCGGGCTCCGCAGCGCTCGACCAAGCGACGACGCCCTTCGACGGACAGCGGGGCGCTGCGGTGTGACACATGGGCGACCTTCCCGGTCAGAGGCGACAGAAGTGGAACCGAGGCAGCCCCCACGGTTGGGCGTCAGACTTCGGGCAGTGCTTCCACGAGAGCAGTGACTATGCCCTGCCAGTAACGGCGCTGCTGCTCACGTTCGGCAGCATCGGCCAGCCGTTCCTGATGGACCACGAGCGTCGCTCGCCCCTCGCCCGCGGACGTAACCACCAGCTGCAGCGTCGTGTCGTGTGCCCAGTCGGGCGGCTGCCATGTGAGCCGGACGCGGTCGAGCTCGCGGAAGCTGCGAGTCTCGCCCCGCACTCCAGCCGCGGTCTCGTACCCCGCGCCGCGTTCCGACAACATGGTGACGCCCTCGCCCAGCCAGATCGCGATACCCGCCGGCGACGTGATGAAGGTCCACACCGCCTCGACAGGACGGTCTACCGTCTTCGACACCCCGATCTGCCAGCCTGCGTCGCGGGTGTGGCCGGGCTCTGACCGCCGCCAGCCGGCGCTCATGAGGTCAGCGCCGCGACGGCGCTGACCTCGAGCAGCGCACCAGGCACGGCCAGCCCGGCCACCCGCGCGGCGACGACCGTCGGTGCGGCGCCTGCCATCTCGGCGGCCGCGACCGGATAGGCCGCGGCGAGGTCGACGCCATCGACCAGCAGGATCGTCATCGTCACCAGATCCTGGACGTTTGCGCCTGCCGCGGCCAGCGCGACGTGCAGGTTCGTCATTACTTGTCGGGTCTGAGCGGCGATGTCGTTGCCGCCGACGAGCGTGCCGTCGCCGTCGACAGCGTTCTGGCCGCCGACGTAGACAGTCGTCGCACCTGGCGGCACAACCGCGACGTGGCTGAAGGCGGGCGACCGGACGAGTCCTTCGGGACGGAGCAGTGATTTCTGAGTCATGCGAGCCAGTATGGTGCTCAATTAGGACAGCTACTGTCAGGGTATGCATCGGATGATCGCCCAGTGAGCACAACCAATCGCCGCCTCGAGACACTCTCACTGCTGCAGGCACACCCGGGCATCTCCGCCACCCGGCTCGCGGCTCGGCTCGGCGTCACCGAGCGCACCGCGCGTCGTGACGTCGCCCAATTGCGTGAGGTCGGCTACCGCATCGACGCCGAGGCCGGCCGGGCGGGCGGCTACCGACTCGCGTCCGGCCGCACGATGCCACCGCTGCTGCTCGACGCGGACGAGGTGGCCGCCGTCGCCCTCGGACTGCGCACGGCGGTCGCCGTCGAAGGCCTCGAGACCGCCGCAGTCACCGCCCTGGCCAAGCTCACCCAGGTCGTGCCGTCGCGCTGGCACACCCGGCTTACCGCGCTCGCCGACGTACAGGCACTGCCGGGACAGTCCCGGCGCCGCGCCGGCCGCGACGTACTCATCCCCGCCGCGCTCGCCTGTCGCGCGGACGAAGCCATCCGCATCCGGCACCGCCGCCATGACACAGCGGACGCAAGGCCGATCGACGTACAGCCGCACCGGCTGGTCACTCTGCGCCGCGGTTGGTACCTCGTCGCATGCCCTCGCGGGGCCACGGGATGGGCGGTCTACGCCCTCGACCGCATTGATCACGTCCAACCGCTCGGTACCCAGTTTCCAGTTCCCGAGCCGCCATCCGACGCCGCCGCGTTCGTCTCCGACACGCTCGCACACGGGCCATGGCGGCACCGCGTCCGAGTGCAGGTGCACACGTCAGCCGACCTCGTCCGCGAGCTCGTCGACCCGAGCGTCGCCACCGTGATCGACGACGGCGACGAGTGCGAACTCCACTTCGGCACGGACGACCTTGACTGGGCGGCCCGGTGGCTCGCCTACCTCAACCTCGACCTCGACGTGATCGAACCGACCTTACTCACCGACCAGCTGCGCGCACTGGGCCGTTGGCTGCTCGACCGATACTGAGGACGCGTCGCCACTGGCGCAGTGTTGCCACCTCGACCACCAACTAGTGTCCTGCGCCGGAGATTCGTGTTAGAAGTCGTCCGAGTGATTCGAGGATCTGTTCGGCAGTCTTGGTCCAGATGAACGGCTTGGGGTCGTCGTTCCATGCGCTGATCCAGCCTCTGATGTCGGCTTCGAGAGCCTGCACCGAGGTGGGTTGCCGCGGCGGATGCGGTCCGCCACGGTGGCCGCGGCGCGGTCCTCCGGGTCAAGACCGGACGCTGGCGGACCGCGCCGTGCTGCAGGTCGCGAACACCGGTCCGGTGCTGCGTCCGTACGAGGTCGAGGGGCTGTTCGAGCCGTTCCGGCGTGGCGAGGGCCGGGCCTCCGGCTCCGACGGCGTCGGGCTCGGGCTCTCGATCGTCCGGTCCGTCGTTCGAGCGCACGGTGGGACCGTGGCGGCTCAACCTCAGGAGGGCGGGGGTCTCGTGGTGCGGGTGGAGCTACCCTCCCGTCCGTGACCGTCGATCTCGCCCACGAGGAGGCCGGCAGCGGCCGCCCGGTGATCCTCCTGCATGCCTTCCCGCTGTCCAGGGCCATGTTCGCCGACCAGGTCGCGGGATTGGCAGACCAGGCCCGGGTCATCGCACCGGACCTTCGAGGCTTCGGCGAGTCCCCGCCCGGCGCCGACGAGCCATCGCTCGACCTGATGGCCGACGACGTCGCCGGCTTGCTCGACCGGCTGGAAGTCGAGGCGGGCGTGGTGGCCGGTCTCTCGATGGGCGGCTACGTCGCCATGGCCATGCTTCGCCGCCACGCGGAGCGGGTGGCCGCTGTCGTCCTGATGGACACCAAGGCAAGCGCCGACGACCAACCTGCACGGGAGAACCGGGAGCGGGTCGCACGAGCGGTGGTCGAGGACGGACCGTCTGCGCTGCGTCCGATGCTCGACGCCTTGCTCGGCGAGACGACCCGCGCCGAGCGTCGCGGGGTCGTCGACAAGGTCAGCGGATGGCTCGACTCCGTGCGACCGGAGGCGGTGGCCTGGGCGCAGCGTGCCATGGCGGCCCGGCCGGACTCGTTCGCGACGCTCGCGGGCGCACTGGTCCCCGGCTTCGTCGTCGTGGGCGAGGAGGACACCCTGACGACCCGCGACGACGCACTCGCGATGGCGGCGGCTTTCGCGCAGCCGCCGCCGGTGTACGTCATCCCGCAGGCCGGTCACCTGTCGGCGGTCGAGAACCCCGACGCTGTGACCGGCGCTCTGCGGGACGTGCTACGGCGTCTGTGACGCTCGGCTACTTCTCTGCGGGGGCCGGCGCGTCCTCGATGACCTCCCCGTCGATGACGTCCTCGTCGGCCTTCTGTCCGGCGTCGATCTCCGGCACGGTCATGCCGCCCAGCAGATTGCGCAGCTGGGTGAGGTGCCCGGTGATGCTGTCGCGCTGACGTTGCAGCTCGGCGACCTCGCGCTTGGCGGTGGTCTGGATCCGGGTCGCCTCGGACTTGGCCTCGCCGAGGGCCATGTCGGCGTGCGCCTTCGCCTCGGCGACCAGTTGCTCGGCGTTGCGCTTGGCACCCGAGACCAGCGCCTTCGCCTGCTCGTCGGCCTCGCGCCGGACCTGCTCGGCCCGGTCGTGCGCCGACTTGGCACGGGCGTCGGCATCGGCGGCGCGGGCCTCGGCCTCGCTCACCAGCTTCTGGGTCTCGGTGACCGCGGCCTCGTGACGCTCGCTGTCCTCGCGCTCGGCCTGTTCGCGGTTGGCGGCGAGGGCCAGCTCGAGCTCGGTGAGCTCCTTGTCGGCGCGACTGCGGACCTCTTCCAGGCGTGCTCCAGCCTCGGCCCGCATCTGCTCGATGTCGCGCTTGGCGGTACCGCGCAGCTCCTCGACCTCGCGGCGGGCCGTGGCGCGCAGCTCGGTGACCTCGCGGTCGGCGACGGTCTTGATCCGAGTGAGCTCACGTTCGGCGGTGGCCCGCTTCTCGGCCGCGTCGTGCTCGATGGCGGCGCGCACCTTGGCTGCTTCGCGCTCTGCGCTGTCGACCAGGTTCGTTGCCTCGCGCTTGGCGGCGGAGCGGGCTTCCTCGGCCTCGGTCCGCGCTTCACCGATCAACTCGTCGGCCTGGCGCTTCGCCGTCGCCCGCATCTCCTCGGCATCGTTCTCGGCCGCGCCGCGCATCTCCGCCGCATCGACCTGGGTTTCGGCGCGGACCTCGCGCGCTTCGGCCTCGGCCTGGCCCACCAGCTCGGAGGCCTGCTCTTCGGCGAGCCTGAGCAGATGCTCGATCCGCGCCCCGAGCCCCGAGTACGACGGCTGATCGACCTCGCGCAGCGACGTCGTGGCCTCGGCGAGCTCCTGGCGGAGCCGGACGATCTGCTTGTCGAGCTCCTGCGTGCGGGTGCGCTGCTGCGCCAACGCCGCTTCGAGCGAGCGGACGTGCTGCTCGACCTGAGTTCGGTCGAGGCCGCGCATCACTTGGGTGAACCCGCCGGTCGGCGAGCTGTCGAAGATCGACAACCCGTCCGCGGCCGTCTCTCGTAACGTGACCGTGTCCCGTGACTTGTCCATGATCTCCCTCGTCGGGGGTGCCGGCCCCCCCGACGGGAACCGTCACACGTTGCGGAACCTGCTGATTGCCTCGAGGTGTTCTGCTCGGGTCTCCCCGTCGCGGACGCCGAGCCCGTCCTCAGGCGCTAGGCAGAGTACTCCGACTTTGCCCTGGTGCCGATTGCGGTGGACGTCGAATGTGGCCTGACCGGTCTGGTCGAGGGGATACGTTCGCGACAGCGTGGGATGGATGCGGCCGCGCGCGACGAGGCGGTTAGCTTCCCACGCCTCCCGGTAGTTGGCGAAGTGGGACCCCACGATCTTCTTGAGGTTCATCCAGAGATACCGGTTGTCGAATTCGTGGATGTAACCGGACGTCGACGCACACGTGACGATCGTGCCGCCCCGGCGGGCCACGAAGATGCTGGCCCCGAACGTCTCCCGGCCGGGGTGCTCGAACACGATGTCGGGATCGTCACCGCCGGTGAGCGCGCGGATGCGTGCACCGAATCGCTTCCATTCGGCGGGATCCTGGGTGTGCTCGTCGCGCCAGAACCGATAGTCCTCAGCGGCCCGGTCGATCACCAGCTCGGCACCCATCCGGCGGCAGATCTCGGCCTTGTCCGGGCTGGAGACGACGCATATCGGAGTCGCGCCGCTGGCCAGCGCGAGCTGGGTGGCGTACGAGCCCAGCCCGCCGGACGCCCCCCAGATCAGGACGATGTCTCCGAGCTTCATGCCGGCACCGTTGCGCGAGACCAGCTGGCGATAGGCGGTGGAGTTGACCAGCCCCGGACATGCGGCCTCCTCCCAGGTCAGGTGGGCCGGCTTCGGCATCAGTTGGTTGGCCTTGACCAGGGCCATCTCGGCCAGACCGCCGAAGTTCGTCTCGAACCCCCAGATCCGCTGTTCCGGGTCGAGCATCGTGTCGTCGTGCCCGTCCGGCGACTCCAGCTCGACCGACAGACAGTGCGCGACGACCTCGGCGCCGGGCCTCCACGCGTGCACGCCCGGTCCGGCGCGAAGCACCACACCGGACAGGTCCGAGCCGACGACGTGGTAAGGGAGGTCGTGGCGGTGCGCCAGCGCGTGTGTGCGCCCGTACCGCTCGAGGAAGGAGAACGTCGGGATCGGCTCGAAGATCGAGGTCCAGACCGTGTTGTAGTTGATCGCGCTGGCCATGACGGCGACGAGTGCCTCGCCCGGGCCGAGCTCGGGTGTCGGCACCTCGTCGACGTGCAGCGACCGCCGCGGGTCCTTCTCGTCCGTGGCCAGCCCGGCGAACATGCCTATCTCGTCCTTGCGCACCGTGACGCCGCGATAGGAGTCGGGGACGGGGATCGCGGCGATGTCCGCCTCCGACGCGTCGCCGGCGACGATCGCGTCGAGGATCTGTTTCATGCCCGGCCTCCGGGAAGACGATGGAGCCCGACGTTACTCGCGAGTAGCCGGGCCCGGAACCCTCTACCCTTCGAGCATGGCCGGGCTATTCACCGCCGTCGATCACGTCGGGATCGCCGTCGCCGATCTCGACGAGGCGATCGCGTGGTACCGCCACCATTTCGGCCTCGAGGTGGTGCACGAGGAGGTCAACGAGGAGCAGGGCGTCCGCGAGGCCATGCTGCAGGTCGGCGACGACCCCTCCGGCGCGCAGATCCAGCTGCTCGCGCCGCTTGGACCCGACTCGCCGATCGGCCGGTTCCTGGACCGCTCCGGCCCCGGCATCCAGCAGCTCGCGTACCGCGTCGACGACATCGACGCCGCCACGGTGATCCTCCGGGGGCGTGGCCTGCATCTGCTGTACGACGAGGCCCGCCCCGGAACCGGCGGCTCACGGGTGAACTTCATCCACCCCAAGGACGCCGGCGGCGTGTTGGTCGAGTTGGTCGAACCCGCTCGCCCTCTCCGCGCATAGCCGGGCAGATGCTCAGACCTCCTTGGCGAGCAGGGTCTCGCCCTCCTGCCAGCGCGCCAGCGTCCAGAGCAGGTCGGAGCAGCGGTTCAGGTAGGGCACGACGTGGGAGCCCTCCGCGGCCGCCGACAGCACCTCGCGCTCGGCCCGGCGGACGACGGTGCGGGCGACGTCCAGCGCCGCCGACACCGGGCTCTCGCCGGGGACGGCGAAGTCCTTGGGTGGTTCGAACAGCGCTGAGATGTCGTCGATCGTGCGTTCCAGAGCGGTCACCATCTCGGCGGTGACCAGTGACTGACCGGGTTTGCCCTTGTCGCGGCGCTCCGGATTGAGGGCGATGTCGGCCATGAGCACCCACAGGTCGCGTTCGATGCCCACCAACATGTCGTCGAGCTCGCTGCGGGGCTCGGCCTGGGCGCGGGCCAGCCCGATGAACGCCTGGGCCTCGTCCACCGATCCGTAGGCCGTGGGCGCGGCGGCGTCCTTGGGCACGCGGCCGCCGTAGAGCAGGCCCGTCGTCCCGTCGTCGCCGCGGCGCGTGTACACCTTCATCCCGTCACTCTCGCACGGCCCGGCTCCATGGCCGGTGGCCTCGTCGTATCGTGACGAGGGTCGAGTCGAGTGGAGGACGCCATGGCGGTCATCGTCGCGGGAGCCCGCACCCCGATCGGGAAGTTGCTGGGCTCGCTCAAGGGATTCTCCGCCGCCGATCTCGGTGGGGTGGCGATCAGGGGCGCCCTGGACAAGGCCGGGGTTGCACCCGAACAGGTCGACTACGTGATCATGGGGCAAGTGCTGCAGGCAGGCGCCGGCCAGATCCCGGCCCGCCAGGCCGCCGTGAAGGCCGGCATCCCGATGACCGTTCCCGCGCTGACGATCAACAAGGTCTGTCTGTCCGGTCTCGACGCGATCGCCCTCGCCGACCAGCTCATCCGGGCCGGCGAGTTCGAGATCGTCGTCGCCGGTGGCATGGAGTCCATGACGGCTGCGCCCCACCTGCTCACCGGCTCGCGCGAGGGTTACAAGTACGGCGACGTCACCGTACGCGACCACATGGCTTATGACGGCCTGTGGGACATCTTCACCGACCAGGCGATGGGAGCCCTCACCGAGGCCTGCAACATCGACGGTCTGAATCTCTCCCGGGACGAGCAGGACGCGTTCAGCGCACGCTCGCACCAGCGTGCCGCAGCAGGCTGGAAGAACGGTGTCTTCGACGACGAGGTCGTGCCGGTCGAGATCCCACAGCGCAAGGGCGAGTCCCTCTGGTTCAGGGAGGACGAGGGCATCCGGGCCGACACCACCGTGGAGTCGCTGGCGCGGCTGCGTCCGGCGTTCGGCAAGGACGGCACGATCACGGCAGGTTCGGCGTCCCAGATCTCCGACGGCGCGTGCGCCGTGATCGTGATGAGCAAGGCCAAGGCCGAGGAGCTGGGCCTGGCGTGGCTGGCCGAGATCGGTGCGCACGGCGTGGTCGCGGGGCCCGACTCCACGCTGCAGAGCCAGCCCGCGGCTGCCATCCGCGCGGCCTGCGCGAAGGAGGGTCTCCAGCCGGCCGACCTCGACCTGGTGGAGATCAACGAGGCCTTCGCGGCCGTCGGCATCGCCAGCACCCGCGAGCTCGGAATCGACGAGGACCGGGTCAACGTCGATGGCGGCGCGATCGCCATGGGCCACCCGATCGGCATGTCGGGCGCCCGGCTGGTGCTGCACCTAGCCCTGGAGCTCAGGCGCCGCGGTGGCGGCACGGGCGCCGCCGCGCTCTGTGGCGGCGGTGGACAGGGCGACGCGCTGGTCGTCCGGGTTCCGCGCGCCTGAGCCCCGAGAGAGCGCCCGTGTCCCGCCCCGACGTGGCCGTCGCCGGAGCACGGCGAGCGTCGTCGGTTGCCGAGCTGGTCAAGCGCGCTCGCGACGGCGACCCACGGGCAGTCGCCCGGCTGATCTCCCTGGTCGAGGACGCCTCGCCGGCTTTGCGCGAGGTCATGGCTGCGCTCGCGCCGCACGCAGGCCGGGCCGCAGTCCTGGGGATCACCGGTTCACCGGGCGTCGGCAAGTCGACCGCCACCTCCGCGCTCGTCTCGGCCTTCCGGGCCGACGATCGCCGGGTGGGCGTGCTCGCGGTCGACCCGTCGTCCCCGTTCTCCGGTGGAGCCCTGCTCGGCGACCGGGTCCGGATGCAGGAGCACGCGACCGACCGGGGCGTCTACATCCGTTCCATGGCGACGCGGGGACACCTCGGCGGCCTCGCCTGGGCGACCCCGCAGGCGCTTCGGGTGCTCGATGCCGCGGGGTGCGATGTCGTGCTCGTCGAGACCGTCGGCGTCGGGCAGTCCGAGGTCGAGGTGGCGGCGCTCGCCGACACCACTCTGGTGCTCCTGGCTCCCGGGATGGGCGACGGCATCCAGGCGGCCAAGGCCGGCATCCTGGAGGTCGGCGACGTGTTCGTCGTCAACAAGGCCGACCGCGACGGCGCCGACCAGGTCGTCCGCGACCTCCGCGGCGCGATCCGGCTCGCCGAGCGCGCACCGGGTGACTGGCGAGAGCCGATCGTCAAGACGGTCGCCTCGCGCGCGGAGGGCCTCGACGACGTCGTCGCCGCGGTCGACAAGCACCGGAACTGGATGGAGCAGTCAGGGGAGCTCGACCGGCGTCGCCGGCGCCGGGTCCGCGACGAGATCGAGGCCATCGCGGTGACGGCACTCCGGCAGCGGTTCGGCGACCTGCACGGCGACGCGAGGCTGGACACCCTCGCCGAAAAGGTGCTCGCCGGTCGGCTCGACCCGTACGCTGCTGCTGACGAGATCCTCGCCGCGCTCTAGCCCGGCGGCGTGGCGAGGCGACAGATCGGTCTCTTTCGGGTAGAAGGAGAATTGCAGGCGTGTGACCCCCGCAGCTCGAGAGGACGTCCCCGTGATCAAGAAGGTGCTAGCCATCCTGGCCATCGCCTTCGCCGCGTACTATCTGCTCACAGCTCCCACCAGTGCGGCGGACGCGGTCAGCGGTGCGGCCTCTGCAGTCGCCGATGGTTTCGAGGCGATCATCACATTCTTCACCGAGCTGTTCTAAGGCGCCGTGCGCCATGCGTACGCCGCGTGAGGTTCTGGGTGGGATCACCAACCGGGCGGCGCGCTGGCTGGACCGGATCGCCGAGGACGGCCTGATCCGTCTGGTCTGGTGGCGGGTGAAGGGCTGGTTCGGGCACCGGATGGTCGCCCGCAAGCTCGTTCCGGGCGAACGGGTCATCATGGAGGTCCAACACAGCAACGTCTTCTACATCGTGCCGGTCCTCCTGGGCCTGCTCGGGGTGATCCTCGCGGTGCGGTGGCTGCCCTTCGTCCCGGCAGACTCTGCCTGGTTCGCCATCGCGATCGTGCTCGGGATCCTGCTCTACGCGTTCTACCGGGCGCTGTTGATCAGCCGGGACCGTTTCGTCATCACCGACTCGCGGGTGTTCCGCGTGTGGGGAGTCTTCACGCTCAACGAGGGCGAGATGGAGATCGTCCGGGTGCTCGACATCGCCGTTGTGCGTCCCTGGTTCCTGCGCCCGTTCGGCGCTGGTCACGTGGTCCTGGAAAACGCCGCGCAGGAGCAGGGGCTGCGCGAGATCCGCTTCGTCCCGGACCCGCAGACGATCGCCCTGGCCATCCACCGCCGGCGGCGCCAGATGATGGGTCTTGGCGGCGACGCCGACGCGGACAACCCGCCACCGGTCACGCGGCCCAGGCGCCGCGCCGACCACCCACGCCGACCCGGCCCGATCACCGCACGGCGGCGGTGAGGCGCACCCGTGCCTGAACCGCTCGACCTCGGCTTCGACCCGATCCGCCGCGCCGCGGAGATCTGGCGCGAGCGGTTCGGGCCGTCCGGCGCCATGGCGGCCGCGACCTCGGTCATGCGGGTCCAGCAGCTCCTGCTGGGCGAGTTCGACCGCATCTGCAGGCCGTACGGGCTGACCTTCGCGCGGTACGAAGCCCTGGTGCTGCTGACGTTCAGCCGGACCGGCGCGCTGCCCATGGCCAAGATCGGCGAACGGCTGATGGTGCATCCGACCAGCGTCACGAACACCATCCAGCGGCTCGAGGCGGCCGGCTTCGTCACCCGTGAACCCAACCCCCGTGACGGCCGCGGGACACTCGCCCGCGTCACGCCGCAGGGCCGTGTGGTCGTCGATAAAGTCACCGGCGAGCTGATGGCCGCGGACTTCGGCCTTCGAGCGCTGGGAGACGACGAGCGGGGCGCGCTGTTCGACCTCCTCAAGGCGCTGCGCGTCGCCGCCGGCGACTTCCGCGAGTAACCCCGCCCGCGGTGATCATGCAACTTCTGCGCGACACGCTTCGCCCGGCGTGTCGCGCAGAAGTTGCATGATCACGGCAGGTGGTTCAGCGGCGCGCCCACGAGTCCGGGCGCTCGACGAGGGCGCGGACATGCTCGGGGAGCCGCTCGGCGAGGACGTCGGCCACCGTCGTCTCCTCCAGCACCTCGCGCAGGCTGGCCCGGACGGCGACCCAGACGTCGGTCAGCGGCGCCGCCGGTCCCGGGTACGCGGTGTCCTCGGGTGGCCTGCCGCGTACCGCGGCAAGCGGGCCCTCGGCCGCACGGATGACGTCGGCGAGTTGAATCTCCGCCGGGTCCCTCGTGAGGCGGTATCCACCGGCGGCGCCCCGTTGGGCGTCGAGCAGGCCGGCGCGGCGGAGGTCTCCCAGGATGGCCTCGAGGAACTTGCCGGGGATGTCCTGCGAGTCGGCGATCTGCTGGCGCGTCGCGCCATGTGGCATCCGCGACGCCAGCTCGATCACTGCGCGCACGGCGTAGTCGGCGCGGGCGGTGACGTGCACGACCGCATCCAACCACTAGAGCCGAAGCGCTCCGAGCCCCCTGCGACGTCTGACGCCGTTGGCGATGCTGCTGAAGATCCCGTCGACCGCCATCCCGATGACCAGAATGACGATCATGACGGCGATCAGCCGCGGGGCATCGGCGAACTCGCGCGCAAAGCTCAGGTCGTTACCCAGGGACGGCTGCTGCGCGATGATGACCAGGATCTCGCCGGCCATCAGGCTGCGCCAGGCGAACGCCCAGCCCTGCTTCAGCCCGGCCAGGTACGCGGGCAGCGCGGCGGGCATGACCACCGAGGTGTAGAGGGTGACGCCACGTGCCCCGAGCACCCGGGCGGCGCGAAGTAGTTGTGGTGAGAGATCGTCGATGCCGGAGATCAGGCCGTTGGCGATCGACGGAGCTGCGCCGAGCACCACCACGAAGAGGATCGCCTGCTCGCTGAGCTTGAACAGCAGGATCGCGAGCGGGAACCAGGCGATCGACGGCATCGTCTGCAAACCGGTGATCAGGGAACCGACGGCTGTGCGCAGCACGCGTACCCGGACCACGGCGAGCCCGACGGCGGTGCCGACCAGGATCGAGAGCGAGTAGCCGACCGCTGCCCGTCGCATGGTCGTGCCGATGGCCTGCCAGAGCTCGGCGCCACCGAGCCGTTCGAGCAGTTCCTTCCCGACGGTGGCCGGACCAGGCAGCACCCATGGCGGACGAAATCCCGACCACACGACCGCCTGCCAGATGGCCAACGCGATGCCGAGTGCGGCGAGCATCGGCCAGGCCCGGCTCCACAGCTTTCGACCGATTCGGCGAGGCTCGTGTTCCGCAGTCGTTCCGGTCGGGTCCAGGACGGCGTCCGGGGCGCTCACTCGTCGCCTCCCGTCCGCTGGGTCTGCAGGCGGTCGGTGAGCCAGCGGGCGCGTTCGCTCACCTCGGCGGAGTCGATCCGGCGCGGCCGAGCGATGTCGATGGGGATGTCGACGTCGACCCGGCCGGGTGCCGGAGCCAACAGGACGACCCGGTCGCCGAGCCGGACCGCCTCGCGGACGTTGTGCGTGACGAACACGACCGTCAGCTCGCGCTCGCGCCAGATCCGCTCGATCTCGTCGTGCAGGACGTCGCGGGTGAGGGCGTCCAGGGCACCGAACGGCTCGTCCATGAGGAGCACGGATGCGTCCTGTGCCAGCGCACGAGCGAGTGCGACGCGCTGACGCATCCCTCCGGACAGCTCGTGCGGACGCTTGCGCTCCAGACCGCCGAGCTGGACGAGCTGGAGCAGCTCGGCGACGCGTGCTGCCCGTGCGTCCCGGGGGATGCCCGCGAGCTTCAGGGCGAGCGAGATGTTGCCGCCCACGGTCAGCCACGGGAACAGCGTCGCGTCCTGGAACATCATGGCGATGCGCCGGCCACCGAGATCCACGGTGCCGGCGCTGGGTTCGTCGAGCCCGGCGAGCAGGTTGAGCAGCGTGCTCTTCCCGCAACCGGACCGGCCGAGCAGACAGACGAACTGACCGGCCGGGACATCGAGATCCAGGCCGCCCAGCGCGACCGTCTGGCTGGCGCCATGGCCGAACGTCTTGACGACCTTCGTGACGCGGACGGCGGCCTCGTCGAGCGCCGAGGCGCCGACGAGGCCGGTCTGGCTGACGGACGTGCTCATCCTGCTGACACCTCGTCTTCGCCGTCTTCCTCGAGCAGCTTGTTGAGCGAGCTGAGGTCGTAGAGGCCGTCGAGCTCGACGGGATCGAGCAGGCCGACTGCCTCGGCATGCTCGGCGCCGGTGAGCAGCGACTGTGCCACCGGATCGACGGTGAACTGGACGTTCTCCCAGGCTGCAGCCAGCAGGTCGGGGTTGATCTCGTCGCCGGTCAGCGCCTTGATGGCCTCGTTGACGACGCTCTGGGCCTCCTGGGGGTCAGAGTCGATGAGCTCGATGGCCTCCCGCTCGCCCGCGATCAGCTGTTCGACCAGCAGCGGATTCTCCTGGAGGAACTCCGTGCTGACGATCAGCTGGGTGGTGACGAACTGACCGTCCGGCCACAGGTCGGCCTCGTCGACGAGGACGTGGGCGCCGGCCTCGGTCACCAGCCTGGTAGCCCACGGCTCCGGCAGCCAGCCACCGTCGATCGCGCCGCTGGCGAAGGCGTTCAGCGTGTCGCCGTTCGACATCGGGGTGATGCTGACGTCGCCGCCGCCCTCCTCGGTGGTCTCGTAGCCCTGCTCCTTGAGCCAGAAGCGCAACGCCACGTCCTGGGTGTTGCCGAGCTGGGGTGTCGCCAACGTCTTGTCCGCCAGGTCCTCCGGCGAGTCGATGCCCTCGCGCACGACGAGGAACGCGCCGTTGGCCGCAGCTCCGGACACGACCCGCAGCGCTGCGCCGCTGCTCTGCGCGTAGCCGTTGATGGTCGGGTTGGGGCCGATGAAGGTCGCGTCGATCGCGCCGGCGAACAGCGCCTCGATCGCCTCGCCGCCGGCGTTGAACGTGGTGGTCTCGAGCTGCACGTCGCCGAGGTGGTCCTGGAAGATCCCGTTCTGTACGCCGATCAGAGCCGGGGCATGGGTGAAGTTGGGGAAGTAGCCGAGCCGGAGCGTGGTCGCCGTTGCTTCGCCGCTGCCGGACGTCGGCTCGGTCTCGTCGCCCCCGCCGCAGCTCGCCAGCAGCGTTGCTGCGGTCAGGGCGGCGATGGCCGTGCCGAGTCGTGCGCGCGCGAACATGTGTCTGAGATCCCCTCGATAACCCCGCTAAAGAGATAGGAAAAGTAGGGCAACGGGCGGGCGCTGCGCAAGTGGACGCGCGACCTTGTCTCGCAGCACGAGACGAGAGACGATTACTTTGACGTCCTACTATTGGGGCATCGATGCCGTGGGAGGCAGAGTGGACCCGCACGAGATCGAGGCCGGACGGCGGCGCTGGCAGGCCCGGATCGACGCCGGGCGCGAGGCCGGCCAGATCCGCGACGCGGACTTCACGACACTGTCCGGCGTCGAGGTCGACCCGGTGTACGGCCCGCCCGAGGGCACCGCCGATCCGCGGTTCGAACGGATCGGCTGGCCGGGCGAGTACCCGTTCACGAGAGGGCTCTACGCGACGGGCTACCGGGGCCGGACATGGACGATCCGTCAGTTCGCCGGCTTCGGCAACGCGCACCAGACCAACGAGCGCTACAAGATGATCCTGCGCTCAGGTGGGGGAGGGCTTTCGGTCGCATTCGACATGCCGACGCTCATGGGTCGCGACTCCGACGACGACCGCTCGCTTGGCGAGGTCGGCCACTGCGGTGTCGCGATCGACTCGGCCGTCGACATGGCCGCACTGTTCGACGGCATCCCGCTGGGCGACGTCACGACGTCGATGACGATCAGTGGTCCGGCAGTTCCGATCTTCTGCATGTACCTCGTCGCCGCCGAGCGCCAGGGCGTCGACCCAGGCGTTCTCAACGGCACGCTGCAGACCGACATCTTCAAGGAGTACATCGCGCAGAAGGAGTGGCTGTTCGCGCCGGAGCCGCACCTGCGCCTGATCGCGGACCTGATGGAGTACTGCGCCGAGCGCATCCCCGCGTACAAGCCGCTCTCCGTCTCGGGCTACCACATCCGAGAGGCCGGGGCGACGGCGGCGCAAGAGCTCGCGTTCACGCTCGCCGACGGGTTCGGCTACGTCGAGCTCGGGCTGTCGCGAGGACTCGACGTCGACGAGTTCGCGCCCGGGCTGTCCTTCTTCTTCGACGCCCACCTGGACTTCTTCGAGGAGATCGCGAAGTTCCGAGCCGCCCGCCGGATCTGGGCGCGGTGGATGCGTGACACCTACGGCGCCAAGACCGACAAGGCGCAGTGGCTGCGCTTCCACACCCAGACCGCCGGCGTGTCGCTGACGGGGCACCAGCCGTACAACAACGTCGTCCGGACCGCCGTCGAGGCGCTGGCCGCGGTCCTGGGCGGCACCAACTCCCTGCACACGAATGCCCTGGACGAGGTGCTCGCCCTTCCCACGGAACAGGCCGCCGAGATCGCTGTTCGTACCCAGCAGGTGCTGATGGAGGAGACGGGCGTCGCCAACGTCGCCGACCCGCTGGGCGGCTCGTGGTACGTCGAGGCACTCACCGACCGGCTCGAGGCCGAGGCCGAGGCCGTATTCGACAAGATCCGCGGGATGGGCGAGACGGAGACCCGGTGGCAGCGGGCCTACGGCCCGATGACGGCCGGCATCCTCCGCGGCATCGAGGACGGCTGGTTCATGTCCGAGATCGCCGAGTCCGCCTTCTGGTATCAGCAGCAGCTCGAGAAGGGCGAGAAGCGGGTGGTCGGCGTCAACGTCCACACCGACACGGTCACTGGCGACGTCGACATCCTGCGCGTCTCGCACGAGGTCGAGCACGAGCAGCGGCGAGCCTTGAGCGAGCGCAGGGCTGCCCGTGACGACGCCACCGTCAATGCGGCGCTGACGCGCATGGTCGCGGCCGCGAGAGGCAGCGAGAACATCATCCCGTCGATGCTCGACGCCGCGCGCGCCGAGGCCACGCTGGGCGAGATCTGCGACGCGCTCCGCGCCGAGTGGGGCGTGTACTCGGAACCCGCCCGCTTCTGACCCACAAGTCCCGACCTCGTTGGCGGAGCGGCCCGGCCGCGGGGGAGGATGGGCGTATGAGTGCGGAGAGCTTCATGCGCCCTGGTGCGGTCGACCTGTCGGCGCTGGCGGCACGTTCGCGACCGCCGGCGGCCTCGGCGAACGGCTCCGCTGCCTCGGGCGTCGTCGTCGACGTCACCGAGGCGACGTTCGAGGCCGAGGTGCTGACCCGGTCGACGTCGGTTCCGGTCGTCATCGACTTCTGGGCCGACTGGTGCGAGCCGTGCAAACAGCTCTCACCGATCCTCGAGAAGCTGGCGCGGGAGTACGACGGACGGATCCTGCTCGCCAGGATCGACGTCGACGCCAACCAGCAGCTCGGCGCCGCCTTCCAGGTGCAGTCGATCCCGTCCGTGTTCGCGGTGCTCAAGGGCCAGCCGGTGCCGCTGTTCCAGGGCGCGATGCCCGAGCCGCAGGTCCGCGAGGTGCTGGAGCAGCTGCTCAAGGTCGCGGCGGCCAACGGGGTGTCCGGGCGCCTGGCGGTCCAGCCCACCGACGCGGCCGAGACCGAGCCGGCCGAACCTCCACACGACCCGAGATACGACGATGCGTACGAGGCGATCGAGAAGGGCGACTTCGACGCTGCCGCCGCGGCGTACCGGGGGCTGCTGGACGAGTCGCCGGCTGACGCCGACGCCAAGGCCGGACTGGCCCAGGTCGAGCTGTTCCGTCGCACCAGCGCCCTCGAGGCTGCGGCCGTCCACAAGACCGCCGACGAGCATCTGGCCGATGTCGACGCGCAGCTGGCAGCGGCCGATGTCGATCTCGTGGCGGGCCAGGTCGACGACGCGTTCGGCCGGCTGGTGGGGACGGTTCGGCGATTGGACGGCGAGGACCGCGAGAAGGTGCGTGCCCGGTTGCTCGAGCTCTTCGAGATCGTCGGCCAGACCGACCCACGGGTCGTGAAGGCCCGGTCCGCGCTGGCCAGCGCCTTGTTCTAGTCCGCGATCTTGAGACATGTGCGGCGGTCCGACGCGCGTAATTGTCTCAAGATCGCCGGGGGCTGGTCATACCGGGCGGAGCCACAGGGTGCCCAATGGAGGCAGCCGGAGCTCCGCGGACGTGGGCCTCCCGTGCCAGGACACGTCGTCGGTCTCGACCTCGCCGAGGTTGCCGACGCCCGAGCCGCCGTAGTCGGCCGCGTCGGTGTTGACGACCTCGACCCACGGTCCCGCGACGGGTAGACCGAGTCGGTAGTGCTCGTGGGGCAGCGCGGAGAAGTTGGCGACACAGGCGAGCACCGACCCGTCCGAGCCCCAGCGCAGGAATGAGAAGACGTTGCCGGCGGCATCGTTCGCGTCGATCCACTCGAACCCGGCAGGATCCGCGTCCTGGGTCCACAGTGCCGGGCTGGCCCGGTAGACGCGGTTGAGGTCCGCGACCAGCTTCTGCACGCCGGCATGGTCGGAGTGCTCCAGCAGCCACCAGTCCAGCTCGCGCGACTCCGCCCACTCCGACTCCTGGCCGAACTCGCCGCCCATGAACAGCAGCTGCTTTCCCGGATGCGCCCACATCATGGTCAGGAAGGCCCGCAGGTTCGCCAGTTGCTGCCATCGGTCGCCCGGCATCTTGCGGAGCAGCGATCCCTTGCCGTGCACCACCTCGTCGTGCGAGAGCGGGAGCAGGAAGTTCTCGCTGTACGCGTACATCAGCGAGAACGTCATCTGATGGTGGTGGTACTGCCGGTGGATCGGGTCGTGTGACATGTACCCGAGCGAGTCGCTCATCCAGCCCATGTTCCATTTCAGGCCGAAGCCGAGACCGCCCAGATGCGTCGGCTTGGTGACTCCGGGCCAGGCCGTCGACTCCTCGGCAATGGTGACGACCCCGGGCACCCGCCGGTACGCCGTGGCGTTCACCTCCTGGAGGAACGAGATCGCCTCGAGGTTCTCGCGTCCGCCGTAGACGTTGGGCAGCCACTTACCGTCCGGCCGCGAGTAGTCCAGGTAGAGCATCGAGGCGACGGCATCGACCCGCAGGCCGTCGACATGGAACTCCTCGAGCCAGTAGAGCGCGTTTGCCACCAGGAAGTTGCGCACCTCGTGGCGGCCGAAGTTGAAGACATAGGTGCCCCAGTCCGGCTGTTCGCCGCGGCGCGGGTCCGCGTGCTCGTAGAGGGGGGTGCCGTCGAATCGGGCGAGTGCCCATTCGTCCCTCGGGAAGTGGCCGGGGACCCAGTCGACGATCACACCGATGCCGACCTGGTGGAGACGGTCGACCAGGTAGCGGAAGTCGTCCGGGGAGCCGAACCGGGCGGTCGGCGCGAAGTACGACGTGACCTGGTACCCCCACGACCCGCCGTACGGGTGCTCCGCGACGGGCAGCAGCTCGACATGAGTGAAACCCATGTCGACCGCGTAAGCCGGCAGCTCGTCGGCCAGGTCGCGGTAGGACCGCCCGCGCCGCCACGACCCGAGGTGCACCTCGTAGACCGACATCGGCCGGGCATGTGCGCTGCCCGCCTGACCGCGGGCGCTCATCCAGTCGTCGTCGGCCCACTCGTACGACGATGTGAAGACGACCGATGCCGTCGCCGGGGGAGCTTCGGCGCGGAACGCCAGCGGGTCGGCCCGCAACTGCCACGAACCGTCGGCTCCGTGCACCTCGAACTTGTAGTGCGTGCCGTCGCCGGCGCCGGGCACGAACAGCCCCCACACACCGCTGCTCTCGAGCGCGCGCATCTCGTGGCCTTCGCCGTTCCAGCCGTTGAAGTCACCCACGACACGGACGCCGCGTGCGTTCGGCGCCCACACCGCGAAGGCCGTGCCCTTCGTCTTTCCGACGCTCCGCACGTGTGCGCCGAGGACATCCCAGAGCCGCTCATGGCGGCCCTCGCCGATCAGGTGGAGGTCCACCTCGCCGAGGAGCGGCGGCACTGCTGTCATCTCGCCGACCCTAGTCGGCCGCACGCGAACCTCGCGTTGATCATGCAATTTCTGTGCGACACGCCCGCAGCCGTGTGGCGGACAGCCAGGAAGGGGGCCGACCAGCCGGCCGGCCCCCTCCCTGGCGTCAGGCGTTACCTCCTCCTAGGGGAACGGTGGCGGATCGTCGGGCAACTCCACGCTCGGCGTGTACGTGTCGCGCGTGAGGTTGTCGTAGTTGGCACCCGGCAGCGTGCAGAGCGTGTTCTGGTCGATGCCCGCGGCTGCCAGCTGGGCTGCAGTGACCGTCTCGCGGACGTCACCGTTGAGATCGACTGTGCTGTCGACGACCTCTTCGGTTGTCGTGTTGCAGGTGACGACGATCAGCCGGAACAGTGCCCGGTTGACGAAGGCCTCGCTAATCGTCACGTCCTTGGGACCGGGCTCCAGGGTCAGGTTGACCGTCACGACGTCCGGGTCGGGCTCGAAGCCCGGCGGGAACGGCGGAATCTCGTCAACCGTGTAGGTACCCAGGATCAGGTCCACGAGCAGGAACTCGCCCACGTCGGGATCGGCGTCGGGCGCGCTGTTGTCGAGCACGTCCACGCAGACGTCGGCAGTGTCGACGAGCGTGTCCGGAGTGGTCGAGGTGTCTGCAGTGTGAGTGCGGCACACCTCGAACGTGGCACCACCAAGCCTGTTCCCTTGGTCATCGTTCTTGAACCAGGCCAGGCTGCCGTCGACGAAGACCTTCGTCGCGTCGCCCGTGCTGCCGCCCGTGCCGTCAGTCTGGCGTGTGACCACGATGTCGCCTTCGGTGGTGGAGATGGTGAGCGACACGCTCGCGTGACCGACGACGGTGCCCGCGATGTTCGATGTGAACACGATCGTGCATTGACCGTTGGCGTCTAGGTTGTCGCCTGGGTCGTCACACGTGCTTGCGTCGGCGTCAAGGATGCTGTCCGCGCCACCGGAGTCGGTGAGCGTGAAGTCGACGTGTCCGTTGGTCGCCGCGACCAGGCCATTGCCGTCGCCACTGTCCTGCTGGGCTTCGACAACGAACGTGTGCGACTCGCCGATGCTGTTCGTGTCGTCCTCTTCGATAGAAAGCGTTGCGTCGACGAACACCTTGAACGCGTCGGGGTTCTGACCAGGGTCCGATCCGGTCGAGACGTGGACCGTCGTGCCCCCGAAAACGACATCCGCTTCGGCATGACCGGTGATAGTCCCCGGTTCATCCGACGAGAACGTCACCGTGCACTGGCCGCCCACGGTTCCGGTTGTTGCGCACGTGTCGCTAATGAGGTCCACGACACCGGCCGGGTTGGAGTGCGTCAGCGTGACGTCGACGATCGTGCCGTCCGGTACCGGAGTCGGGTTGCCGGCCACCGACGTGCTGACATCCACGGTGAACGTATGGGTGTCGCCAACGTCGTTGACGTCATCTTCGCCGATGCTGATGTCGGCCTCACACAAATCGAAGTTGCTGTGAACGAGGTCCTTGAGCACCGCGTTGACCTCGAACGACGACCGCGTCTCCGCCACGAAGTTGGCGATGCAGGGCGCCTCACCGAAGAACGCGCTGAGGTTGATGCCGCCTTCGAAGAACGCGCCGGTCTCCATGTCGTTCACTGTGAAGCCTTGACCGCCCTTGCCGGTGTACGGCCAGGGGATGTCGGCGTTGAGGATGTTCGCCGTGTTCACGTTGGCACATACGTCATCGTCGGCGCCAACGGTGTCGCAGTCGGCCGCTACACCGGACACGACGGTTTCCAGAGTGTCCTGCGGGCCTTCGTCACCATTCCCAGGTCCGACCCACCTGAACACCTTGATCGTGATCCCGGTGCCGCCTTCGTCGAACTCGGACAGCACGAGCAGATCACCGACCTCGTGCGCCCCGGAGAACGAACCGTCCGCGACCGGTGCGACGTCGCCCTGGAAGAACCAGAAGCCGACGTTGGACGAGCCCGACGTGTCGAACCGGTCCAGTCCGAAGTAGGCGTACGTCTCGCCACCGAACGAGTACGCGGCGGCGTACGCGTTGGTGATGTTGTCCTTGTCAGGAACGCTGCCGTTCTTGTGACTCCACTCAGTAACGTCCTCGTGGTCCTTCGATCCGCCGCCGGTGAAGATCGACTGCGGCGCCGGGTCGGCGACGATGCCGGTGTCGGTGAACGAGCTGTCGGTGTTGGCGAAGATGTTCGACCAGTCGTCTCCGTCAACCGCTGGGTCGTCCAAAATGTTAGCGTCGAGCTCGAAGAGCCCCACGTCGTGGACGGCCGCCGCCGGTAGCGCGAACGATGCGCCCACCAAGCCGACGGTGGCTACGCCGACGGCTACTCGGCCTCGGTGGCGGCGGGCGAGTGCGAACGGATTTCGACCTTTCGTGATCGTTCTCATGCAGTATGGCCTCTCTTGTCAGGAACCCGGCCCGGACAGCAACGTCACGGGCGGCTCCACAGCCCGCGGCGGGGCGGACGCTGGCGGCCACCGCAAAGGTGGCGAGACCAGCGGCACCCCGTCGCAGGAAGGGTGGGAACAACAACCGTCTGTTCCCGAGGACACCCCGAGGGATGCCATGCAAACTCAGCGCGGTGGGTCGACAGGATCTAGCTGCTGGTGCAGCTAACGGCACCACCTGGCACAGACCCGTCCGAGGAGGCCGGATCGATCGTGCAGGTGACGGTAAGCACCACGTTCCCGGGTGGCTGTTCGACCGTGATCGTGGCGCTGGTGAACGAGAGATCCTCGATCAACTCGGTCCAGTTGGTGTTCGGGCAGCCCGGTGCCCCCGCGATCACGGGATCCGGTGCGATCGTCGTGACATCGAAGGGGGTGGTGCCGTTCTTGATCTCGTCCTCGGGGATGGCCTGGCTGCCGGTGACGTCGAGAGGTGCCGGGTTCTGGCCTGGCGCCTGGTTGCCACCCTGGTTGGTACAGGTGGACGAGACGTCGGCTGTGGCGTCCAGCGTGACCAGGACGTCACCGTTGCCGAGGCCGGCCAATTCGCCGGAAGCGTTCAGCGCCAGCCCCTCGTCGAAGAACGCCGGTTCCGCGCGCGCTCCCCCCTTGAGGTGCACGCTCGATGCGGTTGCTGGGCCCGCAGCAAGCAGGGCCAGCGCGATGGTGAGGAACAGTACTCGTAGGACTCTCATGTTCGTCCCCCGTTTCGTGTGGTGGGGTCGTGATGGTCGTAGGCATGGCGCGCAACCGATCCGGTGGGTCGCACCGAGCCGGGTGCGTCCGATCGCGTCTGGGAACATGTCAGCCCAGCAGCCAGGAGGCCCGCGCGGTCGGTGCTCCCCGAGCTGACATGACCGCTTTGTGCCGTGCCTCGGTGCGTACGTCATGAGCGCCCCGCCCCCCTGCGAAAGTCGCGGCCTACGGGCCGTGGCTTTCGCACTCCCCTCCCGGGCCTGCGCGGAATCTTTCGGATCTCGCGCAGGACACGGTGTCAAAACTCGCGCAAAACACGGTGCCATCCGGAAGAACGGCCACCGTCATCTGGAAGAACGCTCGACCGTTGCCGTCGCGTTACATACGGGCGCCACATTCGACCTGTGCATTTGCCATGCGCGGCATGGATGGCGCCGCTATCGTCGAGTGAGCGAGCCGACCGGCCGCCTGTGTCTGCCTGGACCGGATCATGCTGGAGCAGAGGTTCTTCGACACGCTCGTGCGTGCCCGCTCTGGTGACGAGCACGCTTTCGCGCTGATCTACAGCGACATTCAGCCGGCGCTGCTCCGGTACTCGCTGGGCTCAAGCGCCCGGGCATGGCGAGGACATCAGTGCAGAGGTGTGGCTCGAAGTCACCCGCGCGCTGGACCGGTTCGAGGGGGACGAGCAGGGTTTTCGTGCCTGGGTCTTCGCGATCGCCCGGAACAAGATCATTGACCAGGTTCGACGTGACGCCCGCAGACCGACGATCCCGCTCGGGGACACCGGGGAGATCTATCTGCACGAGGCCAGGGACATAGCCGAGGACTTCGAAGACGGAGAAGCAACGAAACGGGCGCTGGCCCTGGTGAGGACGCTTCCCCCGGACCAGGCAGAGGTGATCTTGCTGCGGGTGGTCGCGGATCTGGACAACACGCAGATCGCCGGGCTGCTCGGGAAGACGCCAGGCGCTGTACGCGTCCTGTCGCACCGGGGTCTCAGGCGGCTGGCAGTGACCTTGAGCGAGCAGATGGTGGCGGGAGGTGTGGATCGATGAGCACCGGCGACACCCCTTGGGACGAGATGCCCGAGAACCTGTTGCACCTCCCGGGCCTTGACCCAGCTCTTCCTGACGAGCTCATCGATCGGATTCTTTGCGGCCAACCCGTCGAGGCGGGAACGGCGGCGCCCGGGGGGCTGGCGCTTGCCGAGTTGGTGACGACGTTGCGACGAGCCGGCTCGAGCCGGTTGAGCTGCGCGGTGAGGCGAGGGCAGCCGCGGCGTACCGGTGGGAGATGAAGTCCCTGTGCTCTGAAGGAGCAGAGACATCGCCGGTTGCGTCCGTCCGTCAGCGCCCGGATCGCCGCGGCAGCGTTTGTCGGCTCACTCGGCATGGGCGGGATCGCGGCCGCCGCTGCGGACGGCTCCCTTCCGGCTCCACTGCAGCACCTCGCGCATGTGCTCTTCGGTGCACCGCCTGCCCATGCCGACGGCCAGCAGGGCGATGACGCCACTGGCGGCACCGGCCCGATCCCGATGCCCACGGACACCGTCGACGCCCGGCCCACAGGAGTCGCCCGGCACCTCGATGTCGGGCGTGTCTGCGGACACGGCGACGTCCGACGACATCGTCGAACCCGCACTCGAGCCGGAGATCGGGGAGCCCGGCACGAGCCCGACGACAGGCGCTACCGCCTCGGACGCGACCGACTCGACCAGCCCGGAGGTCGCCGAAGCAGTTCCGCCGCCCGCGCACGGGCACCCGGCCGGTGCGCCGCCCGCACCGCCTGGCCGGGTCGCCCGCGCCGCCCGCGCAGTCTGGCGGGTCGCCCGCGCAGTCTGGCGGGCCGCCCGCGCCGCCGGCGCCGCCTGCAGCCGCCCGCGCCGCCGCGCGCCCGCGCCGCCCGTGTCGCCCGCACCGCCAGTGCTGCCCGCACCGGTTGCGCCGCCCGCGTCGGCCGTGGGACCCCCAGCGACCGATCATCCGACCGGTACGGCTAACTCCCCATGATCCCCAGGCGGAATTCACCGTGAACGTGGTCTTGCTGCGCGCTCGCCACTCCGGCGTTGATCATGCAACTTCTGCGCGACACGCCGGTGCGACCTCAGGTCCGAGGAATGCCGGGCGTCGGCGTGTCGCGCAGAAGTTGCATGATCAACGCGGGTCCGTGGCGAGGCGTTCGACGGCGGCCAGGGGGATCGCCAGCCAGGCCGGGCGGTTCCGGGCCTCGTAGACCGCTTCGTAGACGACCTTGTCGGTCTCGTAGGCCTGCAGCAGCACGTCGTCGTCGCGCGGATCGTGGCCGGCGGCCTTGGCGTAGCCGTCGCAGAATGCGGCCTGGTTGCGCTCGGCCCACTCGCTGGCCCGGTACGCGATCTGATCGCTCCCAGGGTGGTCGACGACCAGGAGGTGGAGGGCCGCGTAGTCGAACGAGCGCAACATCGCCGCCACGTCGCGGATGGGCGAGTCGAGCGCGACCCGTTCGGCGAGGGACTTGGCCGGCTCGCCCTCGAAGTCGACGAGCTTCCACCCGACGACCGTGCGGACGACCTGGCCGAGATGCAGGTCGCCGTGGATCCGCTGCGCGGCGACGGCCTCGTCGAGGGCGGCCAGCCGGTCGAAGGCCTCGGCGAGGACTGGTGCGTGCTGTGTGAGCTCGGGCACCGTGACGACTGCGGCGTCCAGCCGCGACCGCATCCTGGCCGCCATCGCCACCAGGTCGTCACCCGAGAGCATGCGCGTCGGCAGGACCTCGGCAAGCGCCGCATGGACCTCGGCGGTAGCGAACCCGAGGCGCTCGGCCTCGCCGGCGAAGTCGCCGCCGACCTCGTCGGCGTGCAGATCGCCCTCCGCGTAGAGGTCGCGGACGCTCGTCGTCGCGAGCGCCCAGCCGTCGGTCGCGGTCGTGAGGAACGCCTGGAGCATCGCGAGGCCCGCCTCCTGGCGCTGTCCGGACCCGTCGACCCAGCTCCCGTCGAGCCAGCCCAGTAGCGGCGCTACATACTCGCTCTCCACGCGGGTGAGGGCATCGTGGATCTCGATGTCGGGGTTGATGCCCGGAATGACACGCCGGAACGCCTTCAGGAGGGCGACGTCGCCGTACGCCAGTGACGTGTTGCTCTGTTCGTGAGTGAGCACGAGCGACGACTCTCCCAGCGGGAGCGATGCACCTGGCTCGGTGTGGAAGGAGAGCGTTCCGACGCGGGCCTGGTCGGCAAAGCGCTGCAGCAGTTCGGCCGTCGCTTCCTTGTCGTGCAACGCGTCGTAGACGTAGCGCCCCTCGGCATCGCCGAGAAGGATGTGCTCGAGCCTGTCGTCATAATGCTCACGGAGGCTCACCGGCACCTGGTAGGTGTCGCGTCTGTCGCCCTGTGCCACTTCAACGAGCAGGTGCCACACCTCGGGGTCGGTGTCCCGCAGCCGGGTTGCCGCAACGGCGCGGACGGAGTCGATCGGCTGGTTCTTGCCGGCAAACCACCGCTGTTGGGGCAGCCACTCCGGCAGCAGGGCGACGGCGGCCTCGGCGGTCACTGGATCGCTTCCGCGATGGGCTGGACCAGCCGGAACCAGTAGAACCCGTGCGGGGCCAGCGTCAGCAGGTACGGCAGCTCGCCGATCAACGGGAAGCGAACGCCGCCCATCAGCTCGACGGGCTGCGACCCCTCGAACCGCCGAAGGTCCAGCTCGACCGGCTGTGGAAAGCGCGACAGATTATTGACGCAGAGCACGATGTCGTCGCCGAAGGCACGCACGTACGAGAGCACGCTGGGATTCGAGCCGCCGAGGTCGATGAAGTCGCCAAGGCCGAAAGCGGGATTCTCCTTGCGCGCCTCGATCATGCGCCTGGTCCAGTGCAGCAGCGAGGAGGTGTTCGTGACCTGCGACTCGACGTTCGTGACCTGGTAGCCGTACACGGCGTCCATCACGGCCGGGAGCGTGAGCCGGCCAGGATCCGCGGTCGAGAACCCGGCGTTGCGGTCCGGCGTCCACTGCATGGGGGTGCGGACGCCGTCGCGGTCGCCGAGCCAGATGTTGTCGCCCATGCCGATCTCGTCCCCGTAATAGAGCACCGGCGAACCCGGAAGCGACAGCAGGAGCGCGGTGAACAGCTCGATCTGGTTGGTGTCGTTGTCGAGCAGGGGCGCGAGCCGGCGGCGGATGCCGATGTTCGCCTTCATCCGCGGGTCCTTGGCGTACTCGGTCCACATGTAGTCGCGTTCGTCGTCGGTGACCATCTCGAGCGTCAGCTCGTCGTGGTTGCGCAGGAAGATCCCCCATTGGCAGTTCGTCGGGATGACCGGGGTCTGGGCCATGATCTCCGACACCGGGTACCGCGACTCCCTGCGCACCGCCATGAAGATCCGCGGCATCACGGGGAAGTGGAAGGCCATGTGGCACTCGTCGCCGCCCGCGGAGAAGTCGCCGAAGTACTCGACGACGTCGGCCGGCCACTGGTTGGCCTCGCAGAGCAGCACCGTGTCGGGGTACTCGTCCTCGATGACCTTGCGCACCTGCTTGAGGAACTCATGCGTCTGCGGGAGGTTCTCGCAGTTCGTGCCCTCCTCCTCGAACAGGTAGGGCACGGCGTCGAGCCGGAAGCCGTCGATGCCGAGGTCGAGCCAGAACCGCAGCGCGTCGACCATCGCCTCGGCGACCGCCGGGTTGTCGTAGTTCAGGTCCGGCTGGTGGCTGAAGAAGCGGTGCCAGTAGTACTGCTTGCGGACCGGGTCGAAGCTCCAGTTCGACGTCTCCGTGTCGACGAAGATGATCCGCGCCTCGGGGTAGCCGGAGTCGTCGTCGGCCCACACGTAGAAGTCCCCGTGGGGACCGTCGGGGTCCTCGCGCGACGACTGGAACCACGCGTGCTGGTCGCTCGTGTGGTTCATGACGAAGTCGACGATCACCCGCATGCCCCGGTCGTGGGCGAGCCGGACGAACCTGCTGAAGTCCTCGAGCGTGCCGAACTCGGGGAGGACGTTCTTGTAGTCGGAGACGTCGTAGCCGCCGTCTCGCAGCGGTGACGGGTAGAACGGCGGCAGCCACAGGCAGTCGACGCCGAGCCATTCGAGGTGGTCGAGCCTCTCGATCAGACCGCACAGGTCGCCTACGCCGTCGCCGTCGGAGTCCTTGAACGAGCGGACCAGGACCTCATAGAAGACGGCGCGTTTGAACCACTGAGGATCGGTGCCCGGCGCAGGCAGGGTGTGCTCGTGGTTCACGTACCCCACCGCCGCACGGCGAGCACGTGGGCCGGCTCGACGGCAGGGTCGAGCCGCACGTAATCGTGCTGGCCCCATGGGAACGCCTGCCCGGAGAGCTCGTCGTGTGCGGCGAAGGTTTCGTGCCAGTCGAACCCGAGTGCCGGCATGTCGAGGGAGACGGTGGCCTCGCGGGGAGCGTGCGGGTCGAGGTTCACGACGGTGATCACCGTGTCGTCGGACTCGCGCTTGGAGAAGCAGATGACGTCGGAGTTGTCGACGTAGTGGAACCGCAGATTGCGCAGCCGGTGCAGGGCCGGGTGTGCACGACGGATCTCGTTGAGCCGGGTCAGGTAGGGCGCCAGCGACTGCCCTTCCCGCATTCCGCCCGGCTCGTAGTCGGCCCACGGCCGGGGTCGGTACTGGTACTTCTCGGAGTCGAGGTACTCCTCGCTGCCCGGCCGGACCGCGACGTGCTCGAACAGTTCGAAGCCCGAGTAGACACCCCACGTGGGTGAGAGCATCGCGGCCAGCACGGCGCGGACCTTGAATGCCGCCGGGCCGCCGTACTGCAAGTAGGCGTGCAGGATGTCCGGGGTGTTGACGAACAGGTTCGGGCGCATGTAGGCGGCTGCGTCGCGCAGCTCGATCAGGTATTCGGTGAGCTCGTCCTTGCCGTTCTTCCAGGTGAAATACGTGTAGGACTGGTCGAAGCCGATCTTGGCCAGGGTGTGCATCATGGCCTGGCGGGTGAACGCCTCGGCCAGGAAGACGGCGTCGGGGTCGGTGCGCCGGATGTCGTCGAGCAACCGGTGCCAGAAGTTGACCGGCTTGGTGTGCGGGTTGTCGACCCGGAAGATCCGCACGCCGTGGGCCAGCCAGTGGCGGAGGACGCGGCGTATCTCGTGGTAGATGCCTTCCGGGTCGTTGTCGAAGTTCAGCGGGTAGATGTCCTGGTACTTCTTCGGCGGGTTCTCGGCGTAGGCGATGGTGCCGTCGGCCCGCGTCGTGAACCACTCGGGGTGTTCGATGACCCACGGGTGGTCCGGAGAGCACTGCAGAGCAAAGTCCAGCGCGACCTCGAGACCCAGGTCGGCCGCGTCGGCGACGAAGGCGTCGAAGTCCTCGAGTGTGCCGAGCTCGGGGTGGATCGCGTCGTGGCCGCCCTCGTCGGACCCGATCGCCCAAGGAACGCCCGGATCGTGCGGACCGGCCGTGAGCGTGTTGTTCGCCCCCTTGCGGTACGCGCGGCCGATCGGGTGGATCGGCGGCAGGTAGACGACGTCGAAACCCATCTCCGCGATCGCGGGCAGCCGCTCGGACGCAGTCTTGAACGTGCCCGACGTCCAGGCGCCGTCGTCAGCGCGGCGCGCACCCTCGGAGCGGGGGAAGAACTCGTACCACGAACCGTACAGAGCTCGCTCGCGATCGACCCGGACCGGATGCGGTCCATCCTCGGTCACCAGGTCGCGTAACGGGTGCACGACGAGGATCGCCGCGACGTCGGCGGCAAGTGCAGCGGCGAGTCGTACGGGCGGCGGGCGCCTCTCGTCGCGCATGGCCTTCGCGGTATCGCGGAGCAGCCGCCGCTCCGCCGCCTGCCCCCGGGGCAGCGCAGCCGCCGCTCGCTCGAGGAGCTGGGCGCCCTCGACGAAGACCAGGTCGACGTCGATGCCGGCCGGAACCTTGACCTCCGCGACGTGCCGCCAGGTCGCGACCGGGTCGGACCAGCCCTCGATGGCGAAGGACCAGTCGCCCTCGCCGTCAGGCGTGACGTCGGCCAGCCAGCGGTCGCTGTGCAGATCGCGCGGGCGCATGCGCACCTGCTGCCGGATCCTGCCGCTCGAGTCACGCAGCACGACCGACGCCGCGACGGCGTCGTGTCCCTCGCGGAACACCGTCGCCGAGACCTCGAAGGTCTCGCCGACGACGGCCTTGGCCGGGTAGCGCCCGCACCCGATCACGGGTTGGACGTCGAGGATCGGGATGCGTCCAGTCATCGCTTCCCACGGTACCCGGGACTGGCCCGACAAGTGATCGCTGACTTTCTCGGGTCCGGATGAGGGACGGCCCGCGATGTCGTTGACCACGCACGGACTACCGTACGCGGGTGCATGCCATCCGACGTCTGACCGTCCGTACCGTGTTGCCCGAGACGCTCGCGCCGCTGGGCGAGCTCGTGGCGAACCTCCGCTGGTCCTGGCACGCGCCGACTCAGGAGGTGTTCGCGGCTGTCGACCCATCACTGTGGGAGGTCGTGCGGCACGACCCGGTACGCCTGTTGGGCGAGGTGCCGCCCGAGCGACTGGGCGAGCTCGCGGCGGACGAGGGTTTCCTCGCCCGCGTACGCAGCGCCCACGAGGATCTCCAGCGGTACCTGACCGAGGACCGCTGGTACCAGCGAACCGACGGTGACGCGCCCGCAACGATCGCGTACTTCTCGCCCGAGTTCGGCATCACGCACGTGCTGCCCCAGTACTCCGGAGGCCTGGGCATCCTGGCCGGTGACCACCTCAAGGCAGCGAGCGACCTCGGCGTCCCGATCGTGGGCGTCGGCCTGCTGTACCGGCACGGTTACTTCGTGCAGTCGCTGTCGCGCGACGGCTGGCAGCAGGAGCGCTACCCGCTGGTGGATCCCAACAACCTGCCGGTCGCACTGTTGCGCGACACCGACGGCTCGCCGGTACGAATCCACATCGGCCTGCCGGGTGGCCGGCATCTGGCGGCGGCGGTGTGGATCGCCCAGGTCGGCCGGGTGCCGTTGCTGGTGCTCGACTCCGACATCGAGGAGAACGGGCCGGCGGAGCGAGAGGTCACCGACCGCCTCTACGGCGGGGGAGGGGAGCACCGGCTGTTGCAGGAGATGCTGCTCGGCATCGGGGGAGTACGGGCTCTGCGCGAGTACAGCCGGGTCACCGGCACGCCGGCCCCGGAGGTCTTCCACACCAACGAGGGACATGCGGGCTTCCTCGGGCTCGAGCGTATCCGCGAGCTCACCGAGGACGCCGGCCTCGACCTCGACGCGGCGCTCGAGGCGGCCCGCTCGGGCACCGTCTTCACCACGCACACGCCCGTGCCGGCAGGAATCGACCGGTTCCCGCGCGAGCTGATCCAGCAGTACTTCGGCGGCGACAACGCCTCCCCGGGGATGCCGGTCGAGTGGATCCTGGCGCTGGGCGCCGAGGACTACCCCGGCGGGGACCGCGAGGTGTTCAACATGGCCGTCATGGGCCTGCGGCTCGCGGAGCGTGCCAACGGCGTCAGCAAGCTGCACGGTCAGGTCAGCCGCGAGATGTTCGCCGGGCTGTGGCCCGCGTTCGACCAGAACGAGGTGCCGATCGCGTCGGTCACCAACGGCGTGCACGCCCCGACCTGGGTGGCTCCCGAGGTCATGCGCCTCGCCCGCCGCGCGGGTGGAGCGGGCCTGGTCGAGCGAGGAGAAGGCTGGGAGCAGGCCGTCGCCAAGGTGCGAGACGCCGAGATCTGGGCGACCAAACGGACTCTGCGCGAGGGTCTGGTGGCCGAGGCCCGGCGGCGGCTGCGCGAGTCGTTCCGCCAGCGTGGCGCCAGCGAAGCCGAGCTCGGCTGGGTTGACGGCGTGCTCGACCCGGACGTCCTCACGATCGGCTTCGCGCGGCGGGTGCCGTCGTACAAGCGGCTCACCCTCATGCTGCGCGACCCGGACCGGCTGCGAGGGTTGCTGCTCCACCCGGAGCGTCCGGTCCAGATCGTCATCGCCGGCAAGGCACACCCGGCCGACGACGGCGGCAAGCGGCTGATCCAGGAGATGGTGCGCTTCGCCGACGACCCGGAGGTCAGGCACCGGATCGTGTTCCTGCCGGACTACGACATCGCCATGGCCCAACTGCTCTTTCCGGGCTGCGATGTGTGGCTGAACAACCCGCTGCGGCCGTACGAGGCGTGCGGCACGTCTGGGATGAAGGCGGCCCTGAATGGCGCGCTCAACCTGTCGATCCGGGACGGCTGGTGGGACGAGTGGTTCGGGCCGGAGTTCGGCTGGGCGATCCCGTCGGCCGAAGGGGTCGAGGATGCAGACCACCGCGACGAACTCGAGGCGGCGGCGCTGTACGACATCGTCGAGCAGCAGGTCGCGCCGCGCTTCTACGACGTGGACGCCGGCGGGGTGCCCCGGCGGTGGCTGGAGATGCTCCGGCAGACGCTGACCATGCTCGGTCCGAAGGTGCAGGCCAGCCGGATGGTTCGCGACTACGTGGAGCTGTTGTATCGCCCGGCCGCGGTGTCGGGCCGGGCACTCAACCACGACTTCGACGGGGCCAAGGCGCTGGCCTCGTGGAAGGCGCGGGTGCGCGACGCGTGGGGTGGCGTGACCATCGAGCATGTCGAGAGCTCGTCCGATGCGGACGCCTTCGAGATGGGCCAGTCGGTGCAGCTACGCGCCTTCGTGTCACTCGGGTCGCTCTCGCCCGACGACGTGGACGTGCAGGTCGTGCACGGCCGGGTCGACGAGTCCGACCAGCTCCGTGATCCTCGAGCCACGTCGCTGGACGTGGCCGAGTCCTACGAGCACGGTCGATACCGCTTCGACGGGGAGGTGACGCTGCAGCGCACCGGCGCGTTCGGCTACACCGTGCGCGTCGTCCCACGCCATGACCGGCTTGCCGGCCCCGCGGAGCTCGGCCTCGCCGTGCTCCCCAAGTAGGCGCGACTCCGGCGCTCTACGCGCGGCTGGGACAAGCATCAGGGGGTTGCATGGAGCAGAAGGCAACTCCGGCCCGGCACGGTGACCGAGTCGCCTGCTGCGTACGCGGCCGGAACTGCTTCCTGCACCGCATCGGACGTGTCGAGCACGACCTCGTAGCGCTCGGCCCAGCCTCCACCCGGCAACGTCACCGCGATCGGATCGGCGCCGGCGTGCAGCCAGAGCAGGAACGAGTCGCCGACGATCCGCTCGCCGTGGGGGTCGCGGGAGCGGATCCCGTCGCCGGCGAGGAACATGCCGAGCGTCCGCAGTGACTCGTCGAGCCACGCCTGGTCGGTCATCTCCGTGCCCGAGGGCGCGAACCACGCGAGGTCCTTGCGACCGTCGTCGACGACGGGGCGGCCCTCGAAGAAGCGTCGCTGCCGGAAGACGAGGTGCTCGTGGCGCAGCGCGAGCAGAGCGCGGGCGAACGACAGCAGGTCGCCGTACTCCTCACGCAGCGACCAGTCGACCCAGGTCGTCTCGTCGTCGAGGCAGTAGGCGTTGTTGTTGCCGCGCTGGGTGCGGCCCATCTCGTCACCGGCGACGAGCATCGGCACGCCCGTCGAGAGCAGCAGCGTCGTCAGAAGATTCCGCAACTGCCGGCGCCGGAGCTCGAGCACCGCGGGGTCCGATGTCTCGCCCTCGACGCCGTGGTTCCACGACCGGTTGTCGTCGGTGCCGTCGCGGTTGTGCTCGCCGTTGGCCTCGTTGTGCTTGCGGTCGTACGAAACCAGGTCGCGCAGCGTGAACCCGTCGTGGGCTGTGACGAAGTTGATCGACGCGTACGGGCGCCGGCCGTCGTCGGCGTAGAGGTCGGACGAGCCTGACAACCGGTATGCGAGGTCTCGAACACCCGGCGCCCGGCCGCGCCAGTGGTCACGCACCGTGTTCCGGAACTTGTCGTTCCACTCCGTCCACAGGTGTGGGAACTCGCCGACCTGGTAGCCCCCCGGACCCACGTCCCACGGCTCGGCGATCAGCTTGACCTCTCGCAGGACCGGGTCCTGTTCGATGACGGTCATGAACGAGCCCAGCATGTCGACATCGTGCATCGACCGGGCCAGCGCGGCGGCCAGGTCGAAGCGGAAACCGTCGACGTGCATCTCGTCGACCCAGTAACGAAGCGAGTCCATCACCAGCCGCAGGACGTGCGGATGGGCGACGTTCACGGTGTTGCCGCACCCGGTGTAGTCGTCGTATCGGTCCGGGTGAGCGGCGTCGAGCCGGTAATAGGCCGGGTTGTCGATGCCGCGAAACGAGAGCGGCGGCCCGGTCGGCCCCTGTTCGGCGGTGTGGTTGTAGACAACGTCGAGCACCACCTCGAGCCCTGCCTCGTGGAGCGCGCGCACCATCGCCTTGAACTCCGTGACCTGCTGGCCGAGCGACCCGGCGGCGGCGTATCCGGCATGCGGGGCGAAGAACGCGAGGGAGTTGTAACCCCAGTAGTTGGTCTGGCCTCGTTCGATCTGCTGGGGCTCGCTGACGAAATGGTGGACCGGCATCAGCTCTACGGTCGTCACGCCGAGGTCCAGCAGGTGCCGGATCGCCGCCGGCTGAGCCAGGCCGGCATACGTGCCGCGCAGCTCGTCAGGGATGTCCGGGTGCCGCTTGGTAAAGCCGCGGACATGCAACTCGTACACGACCGTGTTCGCCCACGGCACCCGTGGCCGCGCGTCGGGTCCCCAGTCGAAGCCGTCGGCGCCGACGACCACAGACCTGGGGACGTACGGTCCGGAGTCCTCGCCAGGCGCGAAGACAGCCCGGTCGTAGATCACGTCCCCGGTGACCGCGCGGGCGTATGGGTCGACGAGCAGCTTGCCGGGGTCGAAGCGGCGCCCGTTGGCCGGGTCCCACGTGCCGTGCACCCGGAAGCCGTATCGCTGACCGGGACCGACGCCCGGAAGGCGGCCGTGCCACACGTCGAAGGTCCGATCCGCGAGGGCCACCCGGGTCTCGCGGCCGGATTCGTCGAACAGGCAGACCTCGACGCGCTCGGCCTTGGGAGCCCACAGCGCGACGTTGGTCGCCTCCGCGTCGGGCGTGGCGCCGAGCGGTGCCCAGTGGCCGGGCCAGGGTCTCTGCAGGTCCGTCACCGGTGCATTGTCGTCGACGGCGGCGGTCGGCTGCGGCAACCGGCGTGTCGCGTACCGAAGGGCGGGGTCAGAACGGGATCGCTATGAACGGCGACGAGTAGTCGGGCTCGTCGTGCAGCGCTGTCTCGGCGTCGTGGCGGCCGAGCGTGTGCCGCTCCTGCTCGGCGCGGACGAGGAGCGGCAGCAGGCGAACGTCGCTCGGCGTCGCGATGCCGGTGACCTCGTCGTGGGAGAGCACCCACGCCACGGCCGCGGTGATGCTGCGCTGCTCGTCGAGCGGCTCGTACCAGGTTGTGTAGGTCTTCTCCGCGCCGTCGGGCCAGTTCCGCTGGGAGACGGTCTTGATGATCATCAGTCCGGCGTCGTGGCGCTGGACCTCCTCGACCAGCGCCTCGTAGTCGTGCAGGTAGTCGGCATCGCGCGCCAGGACCGGGTTGATCGGCGTCAGCACGGTCGCGAACGGGTAGCGGCGAAGCGCCTCCAGGTGAGTCGCGGGCGCCTGGTGGCCGTGGCCGGTGATGCCCACGGCTCCGACCAGGCCCTCCTCCTGCGCACGCACCGCGGCGTTCAGGGCGCCGTCGGCGGCCGTGGCCTTGTCGAGCTCCTCGAGGTCGCCGATCGCGTGCAGCTGGATCAAGTCGACGCGGTCGGTCCGGAGGCGTTCGAGCGACGCGTTGATCTGCCGCCACGCGTCGTCGACGGTCCGCTCTCCGGTCTTGGTGGCGAGGAAGATGCGGTCCCGGAACCGGTGTATCGACGCGCCGAGCCGCAACTCCGCCTCGCCGTAGCCGGCCGCAACATCGAAGTGGTTGATCCCGGCCTGGAGCGCCTCGTCGAAGGAGCGGTCAGCGACCTCCTGCGGCACGTCCGAGACCGCTGCGGCGCCGTAGATCAGAACCGAGCTCTGGTGCCCGAGCCGTCCGAGTCTGCGGTACTCCATCGTGTCGCCTTCCCCTTCCGCCTCTTGGTCGAACCTACCTCGCCGGGGCGCGTCGACTAGCCTCCGCAGGGTTCGGTCGACGAGTCGGGAGGGTCGAGGACGTGGGCGAGTTCATCAGGCTGGAGGTCGACGACGGCGTCGGGACGATTCATCTGGACCGTCCGCCCATGAACGCTCTGAACGCGCAGGTGCGGCGTGAGCTGCTCGATGCGGCGCGCGAGGCCTCCGATCGCAAGGACGTCCGCGCGGTCGTCGTCTACGGCGGCGAGAAGGTGTTCGCGGCCGGAGCGGACATCAAGGAGATGGTCGAGCTCTCGTACGCCGACATGGTCGACCGCTCCGGCGCCGTTGCAGGCCGCTTTCACGGCGGTCGCCCGGATCCCGAAACCGACGGCGGCGGCCGTGACGGGATACGCGCTGGGCGGCGGCTGCGAGCTGGCGCTCGCGTGCGACATCCGGATCGCCGCCGACGACGCCGAGCTCGGCCAGCCGGAGATCCTGCTCGGGATCATCCCGGGTGCGGGCGGCACGCAGCGCCTCTCGCGCCTCGTCGGGCCGTCGCGGGCCAAGGAACTGATCTACACCGGCCGGTTCGTCGGCGCCGACGAGGCCCTGCGGATCGGGCTGGTCGACCGCGTGGTTCCGGCCGCCGACGTCTACCCGACCGCACGGGGCTGGGCCGCCCGGTTCGCCCACGGGCCCGCGTACGCACTCCGGGCGGCCAAGGAGGCGGTCGACCGTGGCGTCGAGGCTGACCTCGACACCGGCCTGGAGATCGAGCGCCAGCAGTTCGCCGCCCTGTTCGCGACCGAGGACCGCGCGATCGGCCTGCGCTCGTTCGTCGAGAACGGCCCCGGGAAGGCGCGCTTCGTTGGACGCTGACGCCAGGGCACGCCCTGCCACCGAGGACGACGTCGAGCGCGCCTGGCACGACACCAAGCTCGCACAGGTGCTCTATCACGACTGGGAAGCCGACAGCTATGACGCGAAGTGGTCGATCTCGTTCGACCAGCGCTGTGTCGACTACGCCCGCGACCGGTTCGTCGCGATCGCAGGTACGGCCGGGTGGCCGTACGAGAAGACCCTCGAGATCGGCGCCGGGACCGGGTTCTTCTCGCTCAACCTCCGCCAGGCCGGCGTACTTGACGAGGTCCATGTCACCGACATCTCGCCCGGCATGGTTGCCGCCGCCAAGCGCAACGCGGATCTGCTCGGCTTCGAGATCGAGGGCCGCGTCGCCGACGCCGAGGGCCTGCCCTACGAGGACGCGACATTCGACCTGGTCGTCGGCCACGCGGTGCTCCACCACCTGCCCGACGTCGAGCAGGCTTTCCGCGAGATGCTCCGCGTGCTCCGGCCCGGCGGCAGGGTCGTGATCTGCGGAGAGCCCACCCGGTACGGCGACTACGTGGCCCGCCGGCTCTCGCGAGCCACCTGGTGGGCGGCGACCCGCGCGACCCGGCTGCCGCTGGTGCGGCAGCGCTGGGCGCGGCCCGAGGTGGAGCTCGACGCGTCCTCCCGTGCGGCCGCACTCGAGGCGGTCGTCGACCTGCACACGTTCGACCCGGACGCGCTCGCCCGAACTGTCGAGCGTGCCGGCGCCACCGACGTCCGTACCGTGACCGAGGAGCTCACCGCGGCGTGGTTCGGCTGGCCGGCCCGCACACTCGAGCACGCCGTCAATCCGGACCGGCTGGGCTGGCACTGGGCGATGTTCGCCTACCACGGCTGGCGTCGGCTGTCGGCCCTCGACCGCGTGCTCGCGAAGGTCGTGCCCGACGAGCTGTTCTACAACGCGTCGGTGACCGGGGTCCGACAGGCGTCGCTACGGTGACCCGGTGCGACGACGCGACCCCCGGCAGGCTCGGTTCCTGACCGCGGCCAGCCTGGCCTGGGTCGTCCGCAACCGTGCGTGGACGCCCTGGTACCTGGTCCGCTACTGGCGCCTGTTCCGGCTTCGACTACAGCATCCCGACGTCGTGACCGAGGGCATGGTCTTCCTGGGCCGCCGGGTCGAGATCGTCGCCCGCCCGGGATACGGGCGGGTCGTGCTCGGCCGCTGGGTGCATCTGGGCGACGCATGCCGGCTGCGGGCGCACGAGGGCACGCTCCGGGTGGGTGACAAGGTCGTCTTCGGGCGTGATGACACCGTCAACTGTTACCTCGACGTCGAGATCGGCGCGCGGACGCTCGTCGCCGACTCGGTGTACATCACCGACTTCGACCACCGCTTCGACGACCTCGAGAGGCCGATCAAGGACCAGGGCATTGTCAAGGCACCGGTCCGGATCGGCCCGGACTGCTGGCTCGGCGTGAAGGTCAGCATCCTGCGGGGGTCGGTGATCGGCCGCGGCTGCGTGATCGCGGCGCACGCTGTCGTCCGCGGCGAGATTCCCGACGACCACATCGCGGGCGGTGTCCCCGCCAGGGTGCTTCGCTCCCGAGTGGCCGGCCGGCCTCCAGCGGAGTCGGCGGGTCGCCGCCAGGGGTCAGATCCGGACGGCCACCAGGCAGAGGTCGAGACCTGAGTCGATGTCGTCCGGGTCAGTGACGAAGTCGGCAGCTGTGATGCCTGCCACGAACGTCGAGAGATGGTCCGGCCAGCGCTCTGGCTCCGAGGCGAGCTGGGCGGCGACGACGTCGCCGTGCCGGTGCTCGTGCGCGGCGATCCGCTCACCGTGCCGGAGCCCCCACATGGACTCGACCTGGAACGTTCCGCCCTCGACGAGGTCACCCAGTTCGGCCGGGTCGAGCTCACGGGCGTGGAAAGCGTTGCCCGGCGGGAACGTGAGCCGGTTCGGCGTCGTCAGCGCAAGCAGGCCGCCGGGCCGGAGGACGCGGGCGCACTCCGCGACGAATCGCGGCTGGTCCCACAGGTGTTCGATGGTCTGGAGGCCCAGCACCATGTCGAACGCACCATCCGTGAACGGCAGGTCCACCAGGTTGCCCTGGACGGTCGGCACGCCGTACCTGCGATGTGCGTGCGCGGCCGCCACGGCGTCGTAGTCCAAGGCGACGACGGCCGTCGCGCCGGCGGCCTGGGTGGCGGCTGCGCCGTACCCCTCGCCGCAGCCGGCTTCGAGCACGCGGGCGTTCGCACACCGCGGTGCGAGCGCGACGTATGCCGCCTCGTGCCGTCGAAACCAGTAGTTCTCGTGGGGAAGCCCGGGCACGGTGCGCTCGCCGGTCACAGGCAACGCCATGCGGCGATGGTGACACCCGGGTCCTCGGATCCGGGGGCAGGATGGCAGGCTGGCGTAGACCCTCGAGCGGCGCGGCGCGCGTGCGCGACCGCTCCACATGACCCGCACAGGAGGTCGGCAACCGGCCATGAAGATCGTCGTCCTGGTGAAACACGTACCCGACGCGACGGCGGATCGGACGTTCGCCGAGTCCGACAACACCACCGATCGGGCCAATGTCGACGGCATACTCTCAGAGCTGGACGAATACGCGCTCGAGGAGGCGCTGACCATCGCCGAGTCGGGTGATGGCGAGGTCGTCGTGCTGACGATGGGCCCGGAGCGGGCCGCCGACGCGGTTCGCAAGGGCCTGCAGATGGGCGCGTCCGCAGGCGTGCACGTCGTCGACGACGCCCTGCACGGGTCCGACGCGTTGGCGACATCGCTGGTTCTCGCGAAGGCGATCGAGAAGGTCGGCGACGTCGACCTCGTGCTGACGGGTATGGCTTCAACCGACGGCAGTATGAGCGTCGTGCCGGCCATGCTGGCCGAGCGGCTCGGGCTGCCGCACGTCGGGTTCGTCGGCGAGCTCACGGTGGAGGGCCGCACGGTGATCGGGCGGCGCGACGGCGACGCGGCATCGGAGACGGTCGAGGCCCCGCTGCCTGCGATCGTGTCGGTGACCGACCAGATCAACGAGCCGAGGTACCCGTCCTTCAAGGGGATCATGGCCGCCAAGAAGAAGCCGTTCGACACCTGGTCCCTGACAGACCTGGGGGTGGAGGCGTCCGATGTGGGTCTCTCGGCGGCGTGGTCGGTGGTCGAGGACGTCACGAGGCGGCCGCCGCGGTCGGCCGGTGAGGTCGTGACCGACGAGGGCGACGGCGGCGTCAAGCTCGCCGAGTTCCTCGCCGCCCAGAAGTTCGTCTGACCCGGACAGGAGAGGCAGATGGCAGAGATCCTGGTTCTGGTCGACCACGTCGACGGGGCGGTGCGCAAGACGACCAGCGAGTTGCTGACGATCGCGGGGCGCGCCGGCGAGCCGTCGGCGGTCTTCATCGGCCCCGGGTACGAAGCTGCGAGGGACACGCTGGCGCGGTACGGCGCCGCGAAGGTGTACGTCGCGGATGCCCCAGAACTGTCCGAGTTCCTGGTGGCGCCGAAGGCGGAGGCGCTCGCGCAGATCGCCTCGTCGGCATCGCCCGCTGCGGTGCTGGTGACGTCCACGCCCGAGGGCAAGGAGATCGCGGCCCGGTTGGCCGTCAAGCTGGACTCCGGGATCATCACCGACGCGGTCGACGTCGCCGCAGACCTGACGACGACCCAGTCGGTCTTCGCCGGTGCGTACACGGTGACGGCGAAGGTCACGCACGGGACGCCGATCGTCACGGTCAAGCCCAACTCGGTCACGCCGGAACCGGCGCCCGTGACTCCGGCCGAGGAGAAGGTCGAGATCATTGTCACCGCCGAGGCCAAGACCGCGAAGATCGTCGACCGCGCACCACGGGCCGCGACTGGGCGGCCGGAGCTGGCCGAAGCGGCGATCGTCGTGTCGGGCGGACGCGGCACGGCCGGCGACTTCGGACCCCTAGAGGCACTCGCCGACGCTCTGGGTGGCGCCGTGGGCGCTTCGCGTGCCGCCGTCGACTCGGGCTGGTACCCGCACGCCTACCAGGTCGGGCAGACCGGCAAGACGGTGTCGCCTCAGCTCTACATCGCCGCCGGCATCTCCGGTGCGATCCAGCACCGGGCCGGCATGCAGACGTCGAAGACCATCGTCGTGGTGAACAAGGACGCGGAGGCGCCGATCTTCGCGATGGCCGACTTCGGTGTCGTGGGCGACCTTCACAAGGTCCTTCCGCAGGCCACCGAGGAGATCGTCAGACGCAGAGCGTGAGCCTCACCCTGGTTGCGGGGTGAAGGTGCCCTCCGAGACAGGTGGTGCCAGCACAATTTGCGGGCGAGGCCCGCAGTCGCGTACAAATGACGCGAAATCGGCGCATGCGCGCCGCAACGACCGAGGGGGGCCTCGCATGATTCACCGAACCGTCCGTCGCCTTGGCGCCGCCGGCGCCTTGGCAGCCGGCTTGATCCTGGCCGGTGGGGGAGCCGCGCTCGCCCATGAGTGTTTCAACGCCAGCTCATCGGAGCAGGGCAACGCAGCCCGGGGTGAGCACTCGAAGAACTGGGAGTACGTGCCCAGCCAGTTCATCGTCGACGACGTCCTGTCCGAGATCGGGGGCACGCCGGAACAGCAGGAGTGCTTCACTTCGGGCGCGCTGGCGGCCCTCGGTGAGTCCGTCACCATCGGTGCCGGCCCGGCCAAGGGAACCGACGGCGTCGTCGCGTTCAACAGCCCGAACACCAGCGACGGCCGGGGCATCGACCACCTGTTCCCCGTGCTCGTCGGTGTGGCGTTGGACTGCGGGTACGAGCTCGACTTCTGAACCCGCCGGTGATCACCCGTTCCCGCAAGCGGTGAACGGACGCATCGGTCGGCGACGTACCCTGAAGGCTGTCATGACCGGTGTGCGCGTGTACCTCGACCACGCCGCGACGACTCCCGTCCTGCCCGAGGTGGTGGACGTCGTCGCGGCGCGGTTGCGCATGCTGGGCAATCCGTCGTCGCTGCACGCTTCGGGCCGGGCGGCGCGGAAGGTGGTGGAGGAGTCGCGCGAGAGCGTCGCCGCTGCGCTCGGCGCCCGGCCCAGCGAGGTCGTGTTCACCTCCGGCGGCACCGAGGCCGACAACCTGGCCGTGAAGGGCATGTTCTGGGCCCGCCGCGCCGCCGATCCACGACGGATCCGGATCCTCGCCTCGGCGGTCGAGCACCACGCGGTCCTCGACGCCGTGCAGTGGCTGGCCGACGTCGAAGGCGCAACCGTCGAGTGGTTGCCGGTGGACCGGCTCGGTCGCCTCGATCTCGAGGCGCTTCATGCAGCGCTGGATCGTGAGCCGGAGACCGTCGCGATCGTGACAGTGATGTGGGCCAGCAACGAGGTCGGCACCGTCCAGCCGCTGTTCGACGTGGTCGCGGCTGCGCATGCTTATGGCGTTCCCGTTCACACCGACGCGGTTCAGGCGGTGGCTCAGCTTCCCGTCGACTTCGCCGCGAGCGGTCTCGACGCGATGACGGTCTCCGCGCACAAGGTGGGTGGCCCGATGGGGGTAGGGGCACTGGTCGTACGCCGCGAAGTCGACCTGGTCCCCGTCCTGCACGGGGGCGGGCAGGAGCGCGAGGTCCGCTCCGGCACGCTCGATGTGGCCGCGATCGCCGGCTTTGCGACGGCCGTCGAGGCGGCGACGGCAGCCCGTGCCGTGGAGGCGCCGCGGCTGGCGGCGCTGCGCGACGCCCTCGTCGAGGGGGTCCTCGCAGCCGTGCCCGACGCCGTGCTGAACGGTGACCCGGCCGCCGACGGACGGCTGCCCGGTAACGCCCACCTGTCCTTCCGCGGGTGCGAGGGCGATTCGCTGATGCTGCTCCTGGACGCCCGCGGGATCGAGTGCTCCACCGGGAGTGCGTGCTCGGCCGGCGTACCGGAGCCGTCGCACGTTCTGTTGGCCATGGGGGTGGATCCGCTGCTCGCCCGCGGCTCGCTGCGGTTCTCGCTGGGACACACGTCGACGGAGGCGGACGTGGCGGCGGTCGCCGAGGCGATCGGCCCGGTGGTCGAGCGCGCCCGGGTCGCGGGCATGGTCAATCTCGCACGGGTGAGCTGAGATGCGTGTCCTGGCCGCCATGTCCGGCGGCGTCGACTCCGCGGTGGCCGCTGCGAGGTGTGTCGAGGCGGGGCACGACGTCACTGGTGTGCACCTCGCCCTGTCGCCCAACCCCGTGTCGTTCCGGAGCGGCGCCCGCGGGTGCTGCACGCTGGAGGATGCGCGTGACGCTCGTCGCGCCGCCGACGTGCTCGGCATCCCTTTCTACGTCTGGGACCTCGCGGAGCGGTTCCGGGCCGAGGTCGTCGACGACTTCGTCGCCGAGTACGCTGCCGGCCGTACGCCGAACCCCTGCTTGCGTTGCAACGAGAAGATCAAGTTCGCGGCCGTCCTGGACCGGGCGCTTGCGCTCGAATTCGACGCCGTCTGCACCGGACACTACGCACAGGTCTTGCGAGGTGTCGTGCCCGGCGCGGCCGGTCCTGAGCTGCACCGCGCCGCCGACCCGGCCAAGGACCAGTCGTACGTGCTCGGCGTGCTGACGGGTGACCAGTTGGCGCACGCGGTGTTCCCACTGGGCAACACGCTGAAGGCCGACGTCCGGGCCGAGGCGTCCCGGCGCGGGCTGGCCGTGGCGCGCAAGCCCGACAGTCACGACATCTGCTTCATCGCCGACGGCGACACCGCTGGCTTCCTGCGTCGTCGGCTTGGCGAGGCTCCGGGCGACATCGTCGACCAGGCAGGCCAGCCGGTCGGCTCGCACGACGGCGCGTACGCGTACACGGTGGGCCAGCGACGCGGCCTGCAACTGGGCCATCCGGCCCCGGACGGCGAGCCTCGTTACGTGCTGGACATCTCGCCGGTGGACCGGCGGATCACCGTCGGACCGGCCGAGGCGCTAGGAATCGACGAGGTGGTCGGCGTGCAGGCGCGGTGGTGCGGTGAATCGCCCGAAGCGTCGTTCGAGTGCCTCGCGCAGTACCGCGCGCACGGCACGCCGGTGCCCGCCCACGCGACGTGGGACGGTGAGGCCCTGACGGTTCGCTTCGCCTCGGCTCAGCACGGGGTCGCACCCGGCCAGGCGGTCGTCCTCTACGACGGGACGCGCGTCATCGGTTCGGCCACGATCGACCGAACCGGCCGTCAGGGCGCCACGAATATCGCGACCAGGGTGACGATGTCGGCATCACGCAGGACGCGCTGATGCCCGAGGCCGGTCGTCGAGACCAGGTCTGCCTGCGGCCACGACGCGACCAGCCGTTCGGCCTCGTCGTACGGGACCTCCTTGTCGTCCCGGTCGTGGACGACAAGCGTGGGCGGCATGGTGGCTCGGTCCGGCATGGCCAGCAGGTCGAAGTCGGACATCGGCCGGCCCACCATCGCCTCGAGGCGCCGCACCAGTCCGATCCTGGTGCGTTCGGAGAAGCCCAGTGTGGTCGCCATGTCACGGGTGTGGACGATCGGCTCGACGGTCGGAGCGACGAAACCGAGCTTCGGAACCTCGAGGCCGTCGTGCACGGCCACGGCCGCGGCGGCGCAGCCCAGTGAATGTGCGATGACCCCGGCCGGTTTCCCATGCCTGTCGACGACGGCGCGCAAGGCCTCGGCCATCTCGGGCAGCGTGCTTCGTCGTGCGCCGAGAACGCCGGGGCCGGACTCACCGTGGCTGGGTGCGTCGAATGCGACCACCTTGTAGCCGCGAGCCAGCAGGGGCTCGACGAAGGCGCCCAGCTGGCCACGCCACCCCCCCCAGCCGTGTACCAGGTAGACGGGCAGGCCCTCCCCCCACGTCTCGGTCACGATCCGCCGTCCGTCGTTCATGGTGACTGTCGACACCTCGCTCGGCGAGACGAATAGCCCGGGGATCGGACGGTCGTCGCGGCGCCGCCCGTTGTCCGTGGGCACTGTGCACCACAGGCGTGCTGCAAGACGCGCGCTGAGCGGCGGAGCGATGAGGTCGAGCGTGCGGAAGGCGGCCCGAATCGGAGCGAGCCCGACGCCACCGGAGGGACGAACGGTCGTGCTTTTCTGCGGTGCGAGGGATGCACTGTTGGCCATGATCGTGTGCTCCTAGGACGGGTCGGGTCGGGTGCGGGCAGCGGCCAGCAGGGCTTCGACCGCGTTGCGGGCCCGGGTCTCGGCCGCTCGATCGTCCAGCAGCCGATTGGCCTGGTAGAAGGCGAGCATCACGCCGTTGAGGTCGCTCGCGAACTGCTCGGGGTCCGCGTCGTCGCGGAAGTGCCCCTCGGTGATGCCGGTCCGGAAGATCTGGGCAATGGAGTCCTGGAGGTCCCGGTGATCGCGGACGAGCTGGTCACGTACGGGCCCGACCTGCTCGTCGAACTCGGTCGCAGCCTTGACGAACAGGCAGCCTCCGGGCATCCGCGCCCGGCCACAGGCCAGCCACTGCTCGAAGAGCGCTCGGACCCGGGGCTCTCCGCGAGGCATGGAGAGCGCGGGCCGGACGACCGTGTCGATGAACTCGGCCCTGGCCTGCGCGAGCACCTCGAGCTGTAGCGACTCCTTGGAGCCGAAGTGGGCGAACAGCCCGCTCTTTGACATCCGGGTGCCAGTCGCGAGGGCACCGATGGACAGCCCACCGAGCCCGACCCGGTAGGCGACCTCCACACCGTGATGCAGGATCGCCTGGCGGGTCAGCGCGCCCTTGCTCATTGGGCAACATTAGCACGATCGTTCGTTTACGCCAAGCGGCACGGACCGTGGCTCTGGACGCAGCCACAGGCCGTCGCGCGGGCGCAGGGTGATCAGCGGTTCGAGCCGCAGCGGCCGTTGTGGGTCCGGCTGCAGGCGCCAGCGCTGGACGATGGTGGCCAGGGCGAGCACTGCCTCGGTCCACGCGAACCCCTCGCCGATGCACATGCGCACGCCCGCTCCGAACGGAAAGAACGCCCACCTGGGTCGGTCACGATCGGCGTCGGACCACCGGCCGGGATCGAAGCGGTCCGGGTGTGGCCACCAACGGGGATCGCGGTGAACGACCCATTGGGGCAGCACGACAAGGTCACCGGAGGGCACGATGTGGTCTCCGACCGGATGGTCCTCGATGGCCTGCCGGCCCATTGCCCATGACGGTGGGTAAAGCCTCAGCGCCTCCGCGACGACCGACCTGCACGTCGGCAGCCGGTCCACGTCGCCCGGGCGAGGCAGCGAGCCACGCAGCACGTCGTCCACCTCGGCACGCACGCGCGCGTCGACGTCGGCGTCGTGCGCCAACAGGTGCAGCGCGAACGCCAGCGCGTTGGCGGTCGTCTCGTGCCCGGCCAGCAGCAGTGTCACCGCCTGATCCCGGATCTCTTCGTCGGAGAATCGGTTTCCGCTGTCGTCCAGGATGAGGGCGGACAGCAGATCGCCGGCATCGACACCCACCGTCCGCCGCTTGACGATCATGTCGTCGACGAGCTCACGCATGCTCGCCCGGCCACGGCGCAGCCGTCGCGCCGGACCAACGGGGATGTGCTGCAGGCGCCAGCCGAACGGGACGAAGGCAAGCCGGTAGGCGCTCAGCAGGTCGGCGACGGCCCGCTCGACTGTCGCGACGTCGGCGTCCACATCGGTGCCGAGCAGCGTGATGCCGGCCGTCCTCAGCGTCATGCGGACGGTCTCGGCGTGGACGTCGACGGGAGCGGCAGCGGTCCACCGTCCGGCGGCGGCCGCGGCCTGCGCGGTCATCACCTCGGCGTATCCCTTGATCCGGTCGGGATGGAAGGCCGACTGGACCAGTCGACGGTGATGACGGTGGACGTCGCCCTCGGCGGTGAGCAGCCCGTCACCAAGCACGATGCGTGCCCGCTGTAGCACCGGACCCTTCCGGAAGTGACTCGCCTTCGTCACCAGGACGTCGCGAACGTGATCCGGGTGCGACAGCAACCACGCCCGGTGCGGGCCGATGCGGAACACGGCCACGTCGCCGTGCTCGCGGGCCAGGCCGGTCAGGAAGCCCAGCCGGTCGGCCTGGAAGGCCAGCAGGTCGCCCACCAGTGGAAGGGAGCGGCGAGCGAGGACAGCCATGGCAGCCAACGCTACGAGCCGCTCCCCGACCGACGACATAGGGTCGGCGACGTGGAACTTCCCTGGGGCGTCGGCACGGCGACCGGCGTCGGGTCGCTGCCGTACGACGACCGCGACGAGGCCGTCAAGATCGTCGTGGGCGAGTTGCCGGACTTCCCGCACCTGCCCGAGCTGCCCGGTCGCGGCCCGGGCGCGGACATGGTGGGCCGGGCCGCGGCGCTCCTGGTCGACCTGCACGTCGACCTCCAACCATCCGGGTGGCGGCTGGTCGACCGTCCGGGTCGCGACGAGATCCGAGCGGAAGCGATGCTGCGCGCCGATCTGGACGCACTCGAGATCGCGGCGCACGGCTACGAAGGGCCGCTGAAGATCCAGGTCGCCGGGCCCTGGACGCTGGCAGCCGAGCTCGACCGCTCCCGGGGCGACCGTGTCCTGGCCGACTACGGCGCTCGCCGAGACGTTGCGCAGTCCTTGGCCGAGGGCGTGTCCCAGCACGTCGCCGACGTCGCCCTGCGCCTGCCCGGCGCACACGTCGTGGTCCAGGTCGACGAGCCGGCGCTCCCTGCGGTGCTTGCCGGGTCGATTCCGACCTCCAGCGGCTTCGGCCGTCTCCGCGCCGTCGACGACACCGAGGCGGAGTCCCTGCTTGCCACCGTCATGCGCGCGGCGGGGGATTGGCCGGTACTTCACTGCTGCGCCGCCGGCGTGCCCGTTTCCCTTGCGCGGCGGGCCGGCGCCGTCGCCGTGTCGTTGGATGTCGGGCTGCTCGACGAAGCGACTCTCGACCAGCTCGCCGAGTCCGTCGACGCTGGCTTGTCGCTCTGGCCCGGGGTGGTTCCGGCATTGCCGTCCGGGGTGCGACAGTCCGACCGCGACCTCGCCGAACGCATCGAACTGCTCTGGCGCCGGCTCGACCAGGACCCAGCGGCCCGGGCCGCCGACACGGTCGTCACGCCGACGTGCGGCCTGGCCGGCGCGGATGCCACCTGGGTACGGCAGGCCTACCCGCTGGCCCGCGCCACGGCGAGAGCCTTTGCCGATTCCGTCGGCGCACCTGGGTAGCGTCTGGCCCGTGACGACGCCATCCGCGCAGCCAGCCGACGCCACCGAGGTTCCCGCCGACGTCCGCGAACGGCACGCGAAGCTCGCCGAGGAAGTCGAAGAGCACCGGCAGCGCTACTACTTCGCCAGCCCAACTATCAGCGACGGCGAGTTCGATTCGCTGATGCACGAGCTCGAGGCCATCGAGGACCAGTACTCCTCGCTCCGCACGCCGGACTCGCCGACCCAGAAGGTCGGTGCCCCGGTGGCCGAGCCCGGCGGCGCGGTCGAGGCGTCATGGCCGCCGGTCGAGCACCTCGAGCGCATGCTCAGCCTCGACAACGCGTTCAGCGACACCGACCTTGCCGACTGGGCCGCCCGGGTCGAGCGCGAGGTCGGCCAGGGCGCTCAGTACCTGTGCGAGCTCAAGGTCGACGGGCTCGCGGTCGACGCCGTCTACCGGGACGGGGAGCTGGTCAGCCTGGCCACCCGCGGCGACGGCCGGACCGGCGAGGACATCACGTACAACGCCCGCTTCCTCGGCTCGGTCCCGGCGCAGCTCATCGGCACCAGGACGTACCCGGTGCCCCAGCTGCTCGAGGTCCGCGGCGAGGTCGTGTTCCCGACCGCCGCCTTCGCGGCGGTGAACGCCGAGCGGGGCGACCTCGGGCTGCCGCTGTTCGCCAACGCGCGCAACTCCGGCGCGGGCGTGGTCCGCCAGCGGCTGGACCGCCGGCAGGAGAAGCTCGATGCCGCCCTGGCCAAGGTCGATGGCAGGGCCGAGCGCTCAGACCGTGCCGTCGCGGCCCTGGAGCGGCTCGAGGCCGAGTTCGACCGGGCCCGACGCTCGCTCGGCCACCTCTTGCTGGTGTGTCACGGGATCGGCCGGCGCACCGGGTTCGAGGCCGCGCGGCAGTCCGAGGCGTACGAGGCGCTGCAGGCCTGGGGCCTGCCGGTGAGCGACCGGGTCCGGGTGGTCGACACGCTGGCCCAGGTCGCCGAGTACGTCGCGGACGCCGGCGAGCACCGGCACGACATGGAGTACGAGATCGACGGCGTGGTGGTGAAGGTCGACCAGGTCGACCTCCAGCGCCGGCTCGGGTCGACATCGCGGGCGCCCCGCTGGGCGATCGCCTTCAAGTACCCGCCGGAGGAGGTCACCACCAAGCTCCTGCGCATCGAGGTCAACGTCGGGCGCACCGGCCGGGTGACACCGTACGGCGTCATGGAGCCGGTCCAGGTGGCTGGGTCGACGGTCGTGAACGCGACGCTGCACAACGCCCAGGAGGTCGTGCGCAAAGGGGTGCTGATCGGCGACACCGTCGTCCTGCGCAAGGCCGGCGACGTCATCCCGGAGATCCTCGGCCCGGTGATCGAGCTCCGCGACGGCAGCGAGCGCGCGTTCGAGATGCCGACATCCTGCCCCTCGTGCGGCACCGCCCTCGCGCCGGCGAAGGAGGGCGACGTCGACATCCGGTGCCCGAACACCCGCTCGTGCCCGTCCCAGCTGCGTGAGCGGATCTTCCACCTGGCCGGTCGCGGCGCCTTCGACATCGAGGCGCTCGGCTGGGAGGCGGCCGCCGCCCTGATCGACTCGGGGGCGATCGCCGACGAGGGCGACGTCTTCGGGCTCGACGCGGCGGCGCTGCGCCGGGTCCCGCTGTTCTCGCGGGCCGACGGCGAGGTCACCACCAACGGGCAGCGGCTACTCGACAACCTCCAGAAGGCCACGCAGCAGCCGCTGTGGCGGGTGCTGGTCGCGCTGTCCATCCGCCATGTCGGGCCAACCGCCGCGCGGGCTCTTGCCACCGCGCTCGGCTCGCTCGACGTGATCGAGTCCGCGAGCGAGGACGAGCTGGCTGCCGTCGACGGGATCGGCCCGACGCTGGCCACGTCGGTGGCGGAGTGGTTTGCCGTCGACTGGCACCGCGACATCGTCCGCAAATGGCGGGTGACCGGCGTGCGGATGGCCGACGAGCGCGACGAGGGCGTGCCCCGCACCCTGGAAGGTCTGAGCGTCGTGGTCACCGGGTCGCTGCCCGGGTTCTCCCGCGACGAGGCCAAGGAGGCCATCCTGCAGCGGGGTGGCAAGGCATCGGGCTCGGTGTCGAAGAACACGTCCTTCGTCGTCGTCGGCGACAACCCCGGCACGAAGCACGACAAGGCCCTTCAGCTCGGCGTTCCAGTGCTCGACGAGGACGGCTTCCGGGTGCTGCTCGAGACGGGACCCGATGCCGCCGCGGCGGTAGCTCAGCCGGCCGAGGGCTGACGCCGATGTTCGACGAAGCCGAGGGGCTGCTGCGGCGTCTGGTGGGCGACCCGGCGGCGGCCTTTCGCGAAGGCCAGTGGGACGCGGTACGCGACCTGGTCCAACACCGTCGCCGGGTCTTGGTGGTGCAGCGGACCGGCTGGGGGAAGTCGGCAGTGTATTTCGTCGCGACCGGCATGCTGCGGACGCGGGGTCATGGGCCCACCGTGATCGTGTCGCCACTGTTGGCCCTGATGCGTGATCAGATCGCGGCCGGCGTGCGCGCCGGGCTGCGAGCGGTCACCATGAACTCCGCCAACGCCGACGAGTGGGGCGAGGTCGCCAAGGCCCTCGCCGACGACTCCGTCGACGTGCTGCTGGTCAGTCCGGAGCGGCTCAACAATCCGCGGTTCCGTGAAGAGCAACTCCCCGGCCTGTCCGAGCGCGCCGGGTTGCTCGTCGTCGACGAAGCACATTGCATCTCCGACTGGGGCCACGACTTTCGGCCGGACTATCGCCGCATCCGCGACCTCCTGACCCTCCTGCCGCCGGGCACGCCGGTTCTGGCAACGACCGCGACGGCCAATGCGCGGGTGGTCGCCGACGTCGCCGAGCAGCTCGGCGCAGGCGGTGCCGACGTCTCGACGGTCCGCGGTTCGCTGGCCCGCCAGGGGTTGCGGCTGGGCGTACTGAACCTGCCGCGCGCCGCGGATCGTCTCGGCTGGCTCGCGGCACACCTGGACGACCTGCCGGGCAACGGCATCGTCTACACGCTGACCGTCTCGGCGGCCGAGGATCTCGCGGCCTTGTTGCAGGAGGCCGGCCACAAGGTCCGCGCCTATACGGGCCGCACCGAACCCGCCGACCGGGTCGAGGCCGAACAGGCGCTGCGCGACAACGCGGTCAAGGCGCTGGTCGCCACCAGCGCGCTGGGAATGGGCTTCGACAAGCCCGATCTCGGGTTCGTCGTGCATCTCGGCGCGCCCGCTTCTCCGGTCGCGTATTACCAGCAGGTCGGCCGCGCCGGACGGGCCACGGAACATGCCGACGTGCTGTTGTTGCCCGGTGTCGAGGATGCCGACATCTGGCACTACTTCGCGACGGTCTCGATGCCACGGAAGGAGCAGGCGCGGGAGGTCATCGACGCGCTGGCCGCCCGCGGTGCCGATGCGCCGATGTCGACTGCGGTGCTGGAGACCGTGGTCGACGTCCGGCGGTCGAGGCTGGAGCTCCTGCTCAAGGTGCTCGACGTCGACGGCGCCGTGCGGCGGGTCAGCGGCGGTTGGGTGGCGACCGGTGAGCCATGGCGGTACGACAGCGACCGTTACGCCCGGGTGGCGTCAGCACGCGCCGCCGAGGCCGACTCGATGCGCGCGTACCTTCGCGGCGAACGATGCCGGATGGCGTTCTTGCAGGACGCCCTCGACGATCACAGCGCCGCCGACTGCGGCGCGTGCGACGTGTGTGCCGATCCGTGGTATCCGACGGAGGTACCCGCCACAGCGCGCGCGAGTGCTGAGCACCGCCTCCGCCGAGCGGGTATTCCGGTCGAGTCGCGGGTCCAGTGGCCTGCCGGGATGGCCCGCCTCGGCGTCGATGTGGCGGGGCGGATCGCGGCCGCCGAGCGTTGCGAAGCGGGGCGGGTCGTCGCGCGGCTCACCGACCTCGGCTGGGGCCAACGGCTGCGCGCGGCATTGGGACGCGGGGCTCCGGACGCACCGGTGGACCAGGCATTGCTGGCCGCATGTGTCGACGTACTGCGGGACTGGCCCTGGGAGCGCCGCCCGGACGCCGTCGTCTCGATGCCCTCCCGGAGGCGACCGGCGCTGATTCGGTCAGTCGCGGCTCACCTGGCCGGCGTCGGTCGGTTACCCGACCTCGGTCAGCTCGGTTTCACCGACGCGCGGGCTCCGATCGGACCCGGTGGCAACAGCGCCTTCCGTCTCCGCGACGTCTGGGAGGCGTGGACGGTACCAGCCGGAATGCGAGCAGATCTGGCCGCCCTGGGGCCGTCGCCGGTGGTCTTGCTCGTCGACGACCTTGTCGACTCCCGGTGGACCGTCACCGTCGCTGGTCGGGCACTTCGCATGGCTGGGGCTGGGGCCGTCCTCCCGTTCGCGCTCGCCCAGGCGGCCTGAGCGGCATCAGGCCTTCAACCAGGTGAGCACCGCGAGCACACGGCGGTGGTCGTCGTCCGACGGCGGAAGGTCGAGCTTGGCGAAGATCGACGAGATGTGCTTTTCCACGGCGCCCCCTGTCACGACGAGCTTCCGGGCGATGGCCACGTTCGTCCGACCCTCGGCCATGAGGCCCAGCACCTCTCGCTCGCGGGCCGTGAGCTCGTCCAGCGGATCGCGGCGGCGACGGGCGAAGAGCTGCGCGACGACCTCGGGGTCGAGGACCGTGCCGCCCGAGGCGACCCGCTCGAGGGCATCGGAGAGGTCGGCCAGTCTCGAGACCCGATCCTTGAGCAGGTAGCCGACGCCGCCGGCGCCGTCGGCGAGCAGGTCGCCGGCGTACGACTCCTCGACGTACTGCGACAGGACGAGCACGCCGGTTCCGGGCACCTGGCGGCGTGCTTCGATGGCGGCCCGGAGCCCCTCGTCGGTGAACGACGGCGGCATCCGGACGTCCACAATGGCGACATCGGGGCGGTGCTCGACGACGGACCCGACGAGCGCGTCGCCGTCGCCGACCGCGTCGACGACCTCGCAGCCGGCCTCGCCGAGCAGCCTGACCAACCCCTCGCGGAGCAGCATGGAATCCTCGGCGAGCACCACGCGCATGACCCAGAACGCTAGCGGCCCATCAGACCCGGCCGTGGTCGGGCAGCATGTGACCAATGAGCGGGCGCACGCTGACACAGGGACACCTCAACCGGGCACTGCTGGCACGACAGGGCCTGCTCGAGCCCTTCGACGACGCGATTCCGCGCGTGCTGGAGCGGGTCGGAGGCATTCAGGCCCAGTACGCGCCGGCAATGTACGTCGGCCTGTGGTCGCGGATGAAGCGCTTCGAACGGGTGGAGCTCACCCGGCTGCTGGAGGAGCGGATCGTCGCGCAGGGCACGCTCCTGCGCGGGACCATCCATCTGGTGTCCCGCGAGGACTACTGGCCCTTCGCCGTGGCGGTCAGGGAGACGCTGCGTGGGTGGTTCGAACAGACAACCAAGGGCGATCCGTCGCCCGCTGAGCTCACACGCGCCGCGAAGCGCGTCCAGGCCGCTCTGGCTGACGGGCCGTTGCGTCAGACGGAGATCGACGAGCTCGTCGGGAGTTCTGTCCGGCGCGGGATCAACATGTGCCTCGACTTGGTACGGGTCCCGCCCTCGGGCACGTGGGAGCGACGCAAGGCGGACCTGCACGCCGACGCCGAGAGCTGGATCGGACCGCCGGACATCTCGCCCGCGGCGGCGCGGGTGCTGCTGGTGCGCCGCTATCTGGCCGGGTTCGGGCCGGCGACGAAGGCCGAGATCGGCAACTGGGCCGGCCTGCCGGTCCGCGCGGTGACGGAGGCGCTGGCAGACGTCGACCACGTCACCTACCAGGCCGAGGACGGCGCTGCGCTGGCCGACCTTCCGGACGCGCCGCTGCCGGATCCCGAAACGCCGGCTCCGATCCGCTTCCTGCCCACCTGGGACGCCACGCTTCTCGTCCACGCTCGCCGCGCCCGCATCCTTCCCGAGGAGCACCGGACGAGGGTGTTCAGCAATCGCAACCCCCACTCGGTGGCCACCTTCGTGGTCGACGGCGCCGTCGCCGGGTCGTGGCGCTTCGAGAAGGGACGGATCGAGCTGACGGAGTTCTCCCCACTGCCGGCTCGCGCCCGCCGGGAGATCGAACGGGCCGCGGAGCCCCTCGCGGCCTTCCACGAATGACGGGTGCGACGCGCGGACCCGTCGGCGGGCTCTGCATCGCCGGGTCTACGGCGCCGGTGCTCGAGCCTCAGGGCTGGGGATCTCGGCGCTGAGCACGGTTCCCCCGCCGGACGGGCTGTGGACCTCGAGCGTGCCGTCGACGCCCGCCAGCCGGTCGGCGAGACCGGCGAGGCCGTGGCCCTTGCCCAGGTGGGCGCCACCGCGTCCGTCGTCGGTGACCTGGACGTGCAGCGTGTCGGCCACCCGCACGACCGAGACCGAGCAGTGGGTGGCGCCGCTGTGCTTCGCGACGTTGGTCAGCGCCTCCGTGACGACGAAATACGCCGTGTTCTCGACGGCGGGGGCCGGACGCCCGCCGCCACCCAGCGCCACGTCGAGCACGACAGGAACCGGGCACCGTGCCGCCGCCGCGGCCAGCGCCGCCTCGAGACCCCGGTCGGCGAGGATCGGGGGAGCGATGCCACGAGAGAGCGCGCGCAGCTCGGCCAGCGCCTCCTGGGTCTGGGTCAGCGCTTCGTCGACCAGTGGCCCTGCGGCGGCCGGGTCGTCGGCCAGCCGGCGCTGGGCTGCCTCGAGATCCATGGTCAAGCGCACCAGCCGCTGCTGGGGCCCGTCGTGGATGTCGCGCTCGACGCGGCGGAGCGTCGTCGCCTCGGCTTCGACCGCCGCGGCGCGGCTCACGCTGAGCTGCTCGGCTCGGGCCCGGAGGGCGGCGTTCTCGGCCGCCGCTGGGTTGGCAAGCAGTCCTCGCGCTACGCCGGTGCCCAGCGAGGCGGCCCAGCGCAGCACGGCGGGCATCGAGACGAGGAACAACAGGCCGAGCACCGTGTAGAGCACGATCGTGGCGGCGCGCGAATGGATGCCCAGCAGGTCGAGGAGCTCCTTGTTCTCGGGATAGTCCGGCAAGGCCCAGTCGTAGAGCGCGCGACCGACCCCGCCGAGTGCGACCGAGACCCACACGATCGTGATCACCCAAGTGAAGACCTTCACCGGCAGCGCGACGACGGCATGCAGGACGTCACGCCAGTACTGCGGGTCGCGCACCATGCCGAGCACCCGCTGCAGTACCGAGCCATCGTGGCTGCGGTAGAACGCCGGCGCCAACGGTCGGCGCTCACACGCGCGCACCTGCGCGCGCTCCAGCGCGGCGAAGCCACGGGCGGCAGCGAGCGTGCCGACCAGGATCGGAACGCCGACCGTCAGCAATGCCAGTCCGAAGCCCAGGAACACGCCGACCGTGACGATGATGAACGACGCCAGGGCGATCGGAAAGCCGGGCAGCAGGTAGGCGAGGTCGCGTGGAAGCTGCGTCCAGCTTGCCCGGGGTGCAGGCGCGCGGTAGGCCGCTGTGGGACGTGCCGCTGCGTTCGGGAGGTCTGTGGTCATGTCTCACAGCCTCCCGTCCCGCAACGTCCGGACCCATCCGGCGGACCGGTCTAGTCGGGGTGAGGCTAACCCGAAGCCGAGCAGCGGCCGCCCGGGGTTGCGTGGACGCGGTTACCGTCGCCAGGCGTCCGGCGGGCCGGTCATGTGCTCGTGGCGCCAGCGTCGGCGAGCGTCGCGGTGACCCCATCCGGCGATGGCCCAGAACCAGAACAGCATGAAGAGCAGCCAGGGCGCACCGGCGATGACCACCGCGACGACAAGGGCAATGGCCAGCATGGGGACGATCGGCATCAAAAACGCCCAACGAGGCCCGGTCCAACGCGCGCGTCCGGTACCGCGCGGAGGCGGGTTGCCTGCCGACCGCTGTTGGCCACGCGGGCTCGGTAGGTCGGCGAACAGAGGTTCGAGGTCGGTCCCGAACCGCGCGGTCCAGACCCGCTCCGCGCGCTCGTCGTACTCGTCCTTGGTGAGACGGCCGGCGGCGTAGTGCTCGCCCAGTGCGGCGGCTGCGCCGTCGCGCTCGGCGTCGCCGATCCGCAACGCTGGAACGGCGCTCATCGACGGTCACCCGCGTTCGGCTCGTCATCGCCCTCGGCGAGGATGCCGTAAAGCCGGCGCCGCATCTCGGCGAGAACGTCGCGGGCGCGAGCCTGCTGCTCCGGGCTGCCGGTGGCCAGGATCTGCCACAGCGCCGCGGCAGCCTGACCGATCAACGGCCGCAGGTCGTGCTCGTCCTCGTCGGGTGCAGCGGCCATCGCCTCCCAGGGGGCGGACTACCTCGTCGGGGTGCGCGGCGACGTAGGCATGACCGTCGTCGGTGAGGTGGAAGACCCGCCGGCCGGTCTCCTCCTCGGCGCGGACCAGACCCTCGTCCTCGAGCTGCTGCAGTGTCGGGTAGATCGAGCCGGGGCTCGGCCTCCACACGCCTTCGCTGCGTTCGGCGATCTCCTGGATGATCTGGTAGCCGTTCATCGGCCGCTCGGTGAGCACGGCCAGGATGGCGGCGCGGATGTCGCCCCGGCGGGCCCGCGGCCCGCGCCAAGGGCCGCGGGAGCCGCCGAAGCCCGGTGGGCCCCACGGTCCGCCGCCGCCGAAGAACGCCCATGGACCGAAGCCCGGAAAGCCTCCGACCTTGCCACGGCGCCCGGTCATCGTGGCGAGCAACATCGCGGCCGGGCCGCGGCAGCCGTGTCCGTGACCGAGCCACGGTCCCGGGACGGTGTACGTCGCATTCATCATCATCACCCGATCCACTCGCGAGACCTCAACGATATATCGCGACCGTTCGCGTGACAAGGGACCTGCGTCCAGTCTGGCCCTGCCATCGGTCGGCCCTGCAGGCAGCCGGGTATGGGGCGACCGCAACGTCCGCGACACGCCGTACGATCTACGGGTTGCCGTCCCATCCGCGGAGGAGCTCGACCCGCATGCCCTCGATCAGCCGTGACGAGGCCGCGCACCTGGCGAGGCTCGCACGCCTCGACCTCGCGCCGGACGAACTCGACCATCTGGCCGGCCAGCTTGACGCCATCGCGGGCTGGGTCGCGCGTGTCTCCGAGGTCGCCGCCGACGACATCCCTCCGACGTCGCACGCGCTGCCGATGACCAACGTCTTCCGCGACGACGAGCTCCGGCCCTGCCTGACCGCCGAGGCGGCGCTGGCCGCCGCTCCCGAGGCCGAGGACGGGCGCTTCCGGGTCCCGCGGATCCTGGACGAGGAGGTCTGACATGACCGACCTCACCCGGATGAGCGCTTCCGACCTGGGTGCGGCGATTCGGGCCGGCGAGACCAGCGCCGTCGAGATCACCCAGGCTCACCTCGAGCGGATCGGGGCGGTCGACCGGGCCGTTCACGCGTACCTGCATGTCAACGCCGAGGGCGCGTTGGTCGCCGCGAAGGCCGTCGACGAGCGCCGCGCTCGCGGCGAAGAGCTCGGCCCACTCGCCGGCGTGCCGCTGGCGCTGAAGGACGTCTTCACCACGGCGGACATGCCGACGACCTGCGGATCGAAGATCCTCGACGGCTGGCGGCCACCGTACGACGCGACGGTCACGCGGCGGCTGCGTGCGGCCGGGATCGTGATCCTGGGCAAGACCAACCTCGACGAGTTCGCGATGGGCTCGTCGACGGAGAACTCGGCTTTCGGGCCGACGCACAACCCGTGGGACCTCACCCGGATCCCCGGTGGTTCCGGCGGCGGCTCCTCGGCGTCGCTGGCCTCGTACCAGGCACCCCTTGCGATCGGCACAGACACCGGCGGCTCGATCCGTCAACCTGCCGCCGTCACCGGGACGGTCGGCGTGAAGCCGACGTATGGCGGCACCAGCCGATTTGGCCTCGTCGCCTGCGCGTCGAGCCTCGACCAAGCCGGTCCGTGCGCTCGCGACGTCCTCGACGCAGCGCTGCTGCACGAGGTCATCGCGGGCTACGACCCGTGTGACTCCACCAGCATCGACGCGCCAGTGCCACCGGTCGTGGACGCGGCGAGACGTGGTGCGGACGGGGACCTGTCCGGTCTCCGGGTCGGCGTGGTCGAGGAGTTCGGCGGCGAGGGTTACCAGGCCGGCGTCGAGACCCGGTTCCGCGAGGCCGTCGAGCTGTTGGCGGAGCTCGGTGCCGAGGTGGTCGAGGTCTCGTGCCCGCACTTCACCTACGGGCTGCCGGCGTACTACCTCATCCTGCCGAGCGAGGTCTCATCCAACCTGGCCCGTTTCGACGCGATGCGGTACGGCCTGCGGGTCGGCGACGACGGCACCCGCAGCGCCGAAGAGGTCATGACACTGACCCGGGGCCAGGGGTTCGGCGCCGAGGCCAAGCGGCGGATCATGCTCGGGACCTACGCGCTGTCGAGTGGCTACTACGACGCGTACTACGGGCAGGCACAGAAGGTGCGCACGCTCATCGCACGCGACTTCGAGCGCGCGTTCGGCGAGGTCGACGTGCTCGTCTCGCCCACGACGCCGACGACGGCGTTCCCGATCGGCGAGCGGGTCGACGACCCGCTGGCGATGTACATGGCCGACCTGTGCACGATTCCGTCGAACCTGGCGGGAAATGCCGCCGCGTCGTTCCCCTGCGGGCTCGCCGACGAGGACGGCCTGCCAGTTGGCCTGCACGTCATGGCCCCGGTCCTGGCCGATGACCGGCTGTACCGGGTCGGTGCCGCGGTCGAGCAGGCCTACGCGCAGCGGTGGGGCGGGTCGTTACTCTCACGCGCACCCGAGCTGGAGGTCGCCCGATGAACGCCAGGAACATCGCCACGATCGGCGCCCAGGCGATGGCAGTCGGAGGGCTGGTGCGAGAGATACGCAGGGCACGGGAGGAAGGCGACAAGCTCCGGCTGCTCGACGCCATCGTGAACGTGCTGGCGATCGCGACGACGATCGCGATCCTGGTCCGTGAGATCCGCGATCGGCGGAACAACAAGAATCTGCTCGGCGAGGACCTGACGTGACCACGACGGCCTTCGGCCTCCCGACGTTCGAGGACGCGATCGCGCGCTTCGACCCGGTCATGGGGCTCGAGGTTCACGTCGAGCTGGGTACTACGACGAAGATGTTCTGCGGCTGCTCGACGGCGTTCGGCGCCGAGCCCAACTCGCAGGTGTGCCCGGTCTGCCTAGGCCTGCCCGGTTCGCTGCCGGTGATGAACCGGTCGGCGGTCGAGTCAGCGATCCGGATCGGGCTCGCCCTCAACTGCTCGATCGCATCGTGGTGCCGGTTCGCGCGCAAGAACTACTTCTACCCGGACATGCCGAAGAACTTCCAGATCTCGCAGTACGACGAACCGATCGCGTACGACGGCTGGATGGAGGTCGCGTACGACGGAGACACGTATCGGATCGGCATCGAGCGTGCCCACATGGAGGAGGACACCGGCAAGTCGCTTCACATCGGCGGCACCACCGGCCGCATCCACGGCGCGAGCCACTCGCTGCTCGACTACAACCGGTCCGGCATTCCGCTGATCGAGATCGTCACCAAGCCGATCGAGGTGCCACCGGAGATCTCGCCTGCCGTGGCGCGGGCGTACGTCACCCAGCTCCGCGACCTCATCCTCGCCCTCGGGGTGTCGGAGGCGCGGATGGAGCTCGGGCAGATGCGCTGCGACGCCAACGTCTCGCTGAAGCGGTCCGGCGCAACCGCCCTCGGGACCCGGACGGAGACCAAGAACGTCAACTCGCTGCGTTCTGTCGAGCGGGCCATCACGTACGAGATCCGCAGGCAGGCGGCGGTTCTGGCTGAGGGTGGCACGATCGTCCAGGAGACCCGGCACTGGCACGAGGACACCGGTGTCACCACCTCGGGGCGGAGGAAGGAGGAGTCCGAGGACTACCGCTACTTCCCCGAGCCCGACCTCGTGCCGATCGCGCCGTCGCTCGAGTGGGTGGGGTCGCTGCGCTCGACGCTGCCCGAGCAGCCGTCCGTTCGACGGGCGCGGCTGCAGGGGGAGTGGGGCTTCACCGATCTGGAGATGCGTGACGTCGTCAACACGGGGGCGGTCGAGCTGGTGTCCGCGACCGTCGCCGCGGGTTCCGACGCCGCCGGCGCGAAGAAGTGGTGGCTGGGCGAGATCGCCCGTGTGGCCAACGAGCGCGGCGTCGAGCTGGATGCCGTGGGCGTCACGCCCGCTGATGTGGCCCGCGTGGAAGAGCTGATCGCCGCCGGCTCGCTGAACGACAAGCTGGCCCGGCAGGTGTTCGAGGGTGTGCTGGCGGGTGAGGGCTCGCCGGACGAGGTCGTGGCCGCCCGTGGTCTTGCCGTGGTGTCCGATGGCGGGGCGCTGGGCGCCGCCGTCGACGACGCGATCGCTGCCAACCCGGATGTCGCGGCGAGAGTGCGAGGCGGCAACGTCGCGGCCGCCGGTGCGCTCATCGGCGCCGTCATGAAGGCCACTCGCGGCAAGGCCGACGCCGCTCGCGTCCGCGAGCTGATCCTGGAGCGCCTCGGCGCGCCCTCCAAATGATCACGTTAAGTGGGCTTGTTGGGCCGTTACCAGGTCTCGGCACCTGGTAACGGCCCAACAAGCCTGGTAAGGCGGCAACGGTCAACGTGCTGCGGGCCGACCGGTCTGAAGGTGGTACGAAATCTCAGGCGGCGAACCCGGAGTGCGACCGCTTGGCGGCTCGGGCAAACGCCCTGCGGAATCTGTCCGCGATGAGATCGGGCCGGGCGAGATCGGCCCAGATGATTCGCACGACCTCGAAGCCCAGCTCGCGGAGCCGGTCTTCGCGCTGCTTCTCCTGCCACACCACATCGCCCGGGTCCTGCCCAGGATGAAGTAGCCGGCCATATTTGATCTTGCCGTCGAACTCGCCGATCGTTCGATGCTCTTCGAAAAGGAAGTCGACGCGCGCCGCGGGATCGCTGCCCAAACCGTCGATGACGACCTGCAAGTCCGGGCGCGGGAGGCCGGCGAGGTCGAGACGAACCCGGGTGCGGGACTCGCCGACGCTTTCGGCTCGACCGTCGGAGAACTCGACAACGCGCCCCGCGTTCCGAGCACCTGGCCAGTCGCGCGTCTGCTCCAGCGTCGACAACAGCTCGTCGGCGCTGGTCAGATCCGCGTGCAACGCTGCGTCGGCTACGGCAACCGACGGCTCGAACGGCGTGACGCGCGCCGTGTCGACGACACCACGGGCGGTGCATGCCACGGCGACGCCGTCGATCTCGTCGACCTGATCGCTGGCCAGCTGTGCCGCGTGGTGCCAAACGCCCGCCTCGAATCGCGGCGACACGCCCGGAGCGCGGGTGACGTGCACGGCCGAGAGGTCGAGCCCCCAGGTGGGAAGCCGCCGCATGACCATCGCGGATGTGTGGCTGACGACGACCGGAGCGCTCAACGTGCAGACGACTGCATGGACGAGGGCACGGTGTCGGGCCTCGTCGTCCATCGCACGCCAGAGGTCGCGCTCGACGTAGGCGCCACGCCGGATGGTCACCCACGCGCCGGACCGGCGACACTGGGTGATTTCGTCGTCGGAAAATCCAGCGTCCAGGGCCTGTCGACGGAGAATCACGCCGCCTTGGGTCGCGGCAATGCCGGCGAGCTTCGGATCCACGGCGTCAGAGCCTGTGTCTTTGCATGGCAGATTTCAATGGTGCCCGCGAACCTGTGGATAAGGTGTTCCGCTTCGTTCCGTCAACGCTCCACACGTCGCGGGTACTCAAGAACCCAACTCGCAGCCGTTACCGGGCTTGTGGGGCCGTTACCAGGTGCCGAGACCTGGTAACGGCCCCACAAGCCCACTTAACGTGATCATTTTGCCGGGCTAGCCTTGAGGTTCGAGCGTGACACGGAGGATGCGGTCGTCGCCCGCACGCGGGTCGCCGCGGCCGTCGGTGTTGTTCGTCAGCACCCACAGCGTCCCGTCTGGAGCGAGCGCGGCGACACGAAGCCGGCCGAACTCTCCGGCGGCGAAGTCGGTCGGCGTGCCCACTACGCCGTCAGGGATCGGGACCTGCCAAAGCCGCTGGCCGCGCAGGGCCGCGAGGAAGATGGTGTCCCGGACGTAGGCGATACCGCTCGGGGAGGCCTCGGCGGTCGTCCACTGGGCGACCGGTTCCACGAATCGCTCGTCACCCCCTACCCCCTCGACGATGGGCCAGCCGTAGTTGTCGCCCGCCTCGATGAGGTTCAGCTCGTCCCACGTGTTCTGGCCGAACTCGCTCGCCCACAGCCGCCCGTCGTCGTCGAACGCCAGGCCCTGCACGTTGCGGTGGCCGTAGGAGAAGACCGGCGATCCGTCGAAGGGGTTGTCCGAGGGCACCGAGCCGTCCGGGTTCAGCCGAAGGATCTTGCCGCCCAGCGACTCCAGATCCTGCGCCCGATCCGGTGAGGAGGCGTCGCCCGTGGAGACGTACAACATCCCATCCGGGCCGAAGGCGAGCCGACCACCGTTGTGGTTGCCTGCCTTGGGGATGCCCTCGATGACGACCTCGGGTTCACCGAGCGCCGTGCCGTCGAAGGACATCCGCACGACGCGGTTGTCGTCGGCGGCGGTGAAGTAGGCGTAGACCGTCGGTGGCCCGGGCGGGATCGCGAGGCCGAGGAGGCCGCCCTCCCCGCCGGGCTGGACACCGGGCACCTGCCCGACCTCGGCCACCCCCCCGGACGCTGTGACATGCAGGATCCGGGCCGAGTCGCGCTCGGAGACCAGGGCCGAGCCGTCGGCGAGGAAGGCCAGGCCCCATGGCGCCTCGAGGCCGGTGACGAGATCGTCGAACGCGGTGGGCACGACCGGCCCCGCTTGGATCGTGGGTGTCGGTGTGGTCGGCGTCGTCGAGGGCTGGGTTGGGGAGCGGGTCGTCGGCGCGCGGGAGGGCTCCGGTTCGTCGTCGGAGCAAGCGCAGAGGAGAAGAAGAAGGCCGAGGACCAGGCACCCGGGTACGGTGCGCGGTTGCCGCATCACCGAATCGTTGCACGGAGCCTCGAAGGGCGTGGCATTCCTACGCTCGAGGCGCCAGCTTCGCGCTGACGTGGCGACTGCGGGAGCGCCGGGTAGGTTCGGCCGGGTGGTTGATCGACGCAGCGTCCTCCAGCCGTTCGCGCTCGAAGGACCGTTGAGCGCGCTGCCGGGCACGCTCGACGTCTCCACCTGGGACGGCACCGGATATCCGGCGGATGAGGTGCTGGCACGCACCGAGTTCTACGTGATGCCGTACACGTTCGAGCCGGTCACCGGCGAGGTGATCGCGAAGATGCCGCGCCTCGAGGTGGTCCAGACGCTGACCGCCGGGTTCGAGCACGTGACACCGTTCCTCCGGGACGGGATCGTGTTGTGCAACGCGCGCGGTGTCCACGACGCCAGCACCGCGGAGCTCGCGGTCGCCCTGACACTCGCGTCGCTGCGGGCGATCCCGGAGTTCGTCCGGGCTCAGGACCGCGAGGAGTGGGCGTACGCGGAACGGCCGTCGCTGGCGGACCGGACGGTGCTCGTCGTGGGGTACGGCTCGGTGGGCACGGCCGTCGAGCGCCGTCTGTCGCCGTTCGAGTGTGACGTGCTGCGCGTGGCGCGGGCCCCCCGCGAGGGCGTCGCGGGCTTAGAGGCGCTGCCATCGCTGCTCGGGCGGGCCGACGTCGTCGTGCTGACCGTCCCGCTGACCGATCAGACCAGGCGGATGGTCGACGCCGCGTTCCTCTCCCGGATGCGCGACGGCGCGTTGCTGGTCAACGTCGCGCGTGGGGCGGTGGTGGACACCGACGCGCTGCTTGTCGAGCTGGAGGCTGGCCGGCTCCGTGCTGCGCTGGACGTCACGGACCCGGAGCCGCCGCCGCCGGGGCATCCGCTCTGGTCGGCGCCCGGCGTGTTGATCTCGCCGCACGTGGGCGGCAACACGACGGCGTTCCCGCCGCGCGCGCGTCGCCTGGTCCGCGACCAGCTGGAGCGGTACGCGACCGGCACGCCGCTCGCCAACATCGTCGTCGAACGCTTGTAGCGGAGCGAGGCAGGTCGCGCAGGACCTGGGGGCAGAAATACGGCGGCTTCGGGCCCGCCTCGGGGTTGCCTTGTCGGCGGGTTCCGGCACACTGCGGGGCATGACGGTGTTGCTCATGATTGGCACTCGCAAGGGCCTGTGGCTCGCGCGCAGCGACGACGACCGACAGAGCTGGAAGCTCGACGGCCCGGAGTTCCTCATGCAGGAGATCCCGGCCTGCGCGATCGACACCCGCGGACCGACACCCCGGCTCCTCGCGGGCGCCCGCAGCGAGCAATGGGGTCCGTCGGTGTTCCACTCCGACGACCTCGGCGCCAGCTGGACCGAACCCGAGGACGGCGCGGTCCGCTTCCCTGCTGAGGCCGATGCCGCGGTCGCGGCGATCTGGCAGCTCCGGCCCGACACCGCCGAGCGGCCGAACGTCGTCTGGGCAGGTTCGGAGCCATCGGCGCTGTGGCGTTCCGACGACGGTGGCCAGACGTTCGCGCTGGTCGACGGGCTGTGGGACCATCCGCATCGGCCGACCTGGGAGCCGGGCTTCGGCGGCCAGGCGATCCACACGGTGCTCCCGCACCCGACCGACGACTCGCGGGTGCTCGTCGCCATGTCGACCGGCGGCGTCTATGTCAGCGGCGACGCGGGCAAGTCGTGGGAGCCGTCCAACACGGGGATCAGGGCCTACTTCCGGCCCGATCCGTGGCCCGAGTACGGCCAGTGCGTCCACAAGGTCGCTCGCGACTCGGCCGACCCGGAGCGGCTGTTCGCCCAGAGCCACCGCGGTGTCTACCGCTCCGACGACGGCGGCTCGAGCTGGACGTCCATCGCCGACGGGCTGCCGAGCGACTTCGGCTTCCCGATGGTCACACATCCGGCGCAGCCCGGTACGGCCTGGGTTGCGCCGCTCGTGGCCGACGTCGAGCGGGTGCCGCCAGAGGGCGCGCTGCGGGTGTGGCGCACCACCGACTCCGGCGAGTCCTGGAGGTCGGTCTCGTCGGGTCTGCCGGAGGCGGGGTTCTATGCGGCGGTGATGCGCGACGCGTTCACGACCGACGACGTCGCCGGGTCGACCGGTCTCTACCTCGGCGCGCGTGACGGCTCCGTGTACGCAAGCGCCGACGAGGGCGAGACCTGGAGGGAGGTGGCGCGACACCTCCCCGACGTGCTCTGCGTGCGGGCTGCGGTGGTGTCGTGAAGGTGACGGTCCGGCTTCCCGGGGCGCTGCGCGAGCTGGCCCGCGGGGAGCGTGCGGTCGTCGTCGAGCTGGAGGAGCCGGCCTCGGTCGGCACGTTGCTCGACGTGCTGGCGGAGCGGTTGCCGGCCGTCGAGCGCCGGATCCGCGACGAGACGGGCACGCTGCGCCGCCACGTCAACGTGTTCGTCGGCGAGGCCAACGTCCGCGACGGTGCGGGCCTCGGCGAGCCGTTGACCGACGGTGCGGAGGTTCACGTCATCCCGGCCGTGTCCGGCGGCTGACGCCGGCACCCCGGGCATGTGTCGTCCGGGGGGCGGACGTCGCGTCTTCGATACTGGACAGCCGGTCTAGCGTGGGCGGCTATGACCACTCCACCCGTTCCGGACCTGAAGCCGAGGTCGCGCGAGGTCACCGACGGTCTCGAGCGCGCCGGGGCCCGCGGGATGCTCCGTGCAGTCGGCATGACCGACGACGACTGGGAGAAGCCGCAGATCGGCGTCGGGTCGTCCTGGAACGAGATCACCCCGTGCAACCTCTCGCTCGACCGGCTGGCCAAGGCGGCCAAGAACGGCGTGCACGCGGCCGGCGGCTTCCCGCTGGAGTTCGGCACGATCTCGGTCTCCGATGGCATCTCCATGGGGCACGAGGGGATGCACTACTCGCTGGTGTCTCGCGAGGTCATCGCCGACTCGGTGGAGACGGTCTTCGGCGCCGAGCGCCTCGACGGCGCCGTCCTGCTCGCGGGCTGCGACAAGTCCGAGCCGGCGATGCTCATGGCCGCGGCCCGCCTCGACGTCGCTGCCGTCTTCCTGTACGCCGGCTCGACTCTTCCCGGCCGGTTGGGCGACCGCGAGGTCACGATCGTGGATGCGTTCGAGGCCGTCGGTGCGTGCGCTCGCGGCCTGATCACCCGCGAGGACGTTGACGCGATCGAGCGTGCCGTCTGTCCCGGCGAGGGCGCATGTGGCGGCATGTTCACGGCGAACACCATGGCCAGCGCCGCCGAGGCCCTGGGCATGTCCCTGCCCGGGAGCGCCGCGCCGCCTGCCGTTGACCGTCGCCGCGACGGCTTCGCACGTCGGTCGGGAGAGGCGGTCGTAGAACTGCTGCGGCAGGGCATCACCACTCGCGACATCCTGACCCGGGACGCCTTCGAGAACGCGATCGCCGTGGTCATGGCCCTCGGCGGCTCGACCAACGCAGTCCTGCACCTGATGGCGATCGCGCACGAGGCCGAGGTCGCCCTCGACCTCGACGACTTCAACCGGATCGGCGACCGGGTGCCCCACCTGGCCGATGTCAAGCCGTTCGGCCGGTACGTCATGACCGACGTCGACCGGATCGGGGGCGTCCCGGTGGTCATGCGGGCGCTGCTCGACGCCGGCCTGTTGCATGGCGGCTGCCTCACCGTCACCGGCACGACGATGGCCGAGAACCTCGAGACGATCGCGCCACCCGACCCGGACGGCAAGATCATCCATGCGCTCGGCGACCCGATCCACCGCACCGGTGGGCTGACGATCCTGCGCGGTTCGCTCGCCCCGGACGGCGCCGTGGTCAAGACCGCCGGGTTCGACGCCGTCGTGTTCGAGGGCACGGCCCGGGTGTTCGACGGTGAACAGGCCGCGATGGACGCGGTCGCCAACGGCACCGTTCGTGCCGGCGATGCCGTCATCATCCGGTACGAGGGGCCGAAAGGCGGTCCTGGCATGCGTGAGATGCTCGCGGTGACCAGCGCGATCAAGGGCGCCGGCCTGGGTAAGGACGTTCTGCTCGTCACCGATGGCCGTTTTTCCGGCGGTACTACTGGCCTGTGCATCGGGCACGTGGCGCCCGAGGCCGTCGACGGGGGACCGGTGGCCTTCGTGCGCGACGGCGACCGGATCAGGCTCGACGTGACGGCCCGGTCCCTCGACCTGCTCGTCGACGAGACCGAGCTCGCAGCGCGGCGCGACGGCTGGGCCCCGCCGCCCGCGAAACATCAGCGGGGCGTGCTGGCCAAGTACGCGCGCCTGGTCGGGTCGGCGGCGACGGGTGCCGTCTGCGACTGACCGGAGTCCGCGCAACGTCTGACGGTCGACTCTGCCGTCCCGGCGTAGCGTCGGGCCATGTCCTCCTTCTCCGCGCGCTGTGCGGCCGCATACGCATTGCCGGTCATGATCGTCGCGGCGGCCGCCTGGTGGCAGGCGGCCGGTTGGCCGACCACCGTCGCCGTCGTCTGCGCCGCCGCCGTTGCGACGTGGCAGTGGGTCCTGCTTCGCCGCCACCTCCGGTTGGCGCGGCGGGTGAACCGCGACCCGCTGACCGGCCTGCCCAACCGTGCGTCCCTGATCGAGCAGCTTCAGTCGTTGCTGAGCTCGAGCGCGACGGTCGGGCTGGTCTTCATCGACCTGGATCGCTTCAAGGGCGTCAACGACAGCCACGGGCACGTCGTGGGCGACCTGGCGCTCGTCGACATCGCCCACCGGTTGCGACGGGTGAGCGGGCGTGACGCCGTCGTCGCACGCTACGGCGGCGACGAGTTCGCGCTCGTCGTCCCGGGCGGCGAGGCCGAAGCCGCCGCGCAGCGGGTCGAGGCCTGCCTGCGTCCTCCGGTTCGGGTCGGGGATGTGGATGTGCACCTGTCCGCGAGCGTGGGCGTCGCGGTCGCCTCCGGTCGCAGCGTGGAGGACCTCATGACGACGGCTGACGCGGCGATGTACGAGGTCAAGCGGGGTAGGACCGGCATCCGGACAGCCGTCCCGAATCGCGAGACGCTGGTGGCGTCGCCTTGACGCGTTCGACCGTGGTGCGGAAGCGTGCCCTTCGTGCAGGCCAGGATCCTCGTACTCGGACAGCGCGTCGGCTGACCCAGCCGGTCGACGCGCGACCCCTCGTGAGCCTTCGGGCCGGGGGGTCTTTTCATTGCCAGAACCAGCGACCAGCGCATCTCGAAAGGCGGCCATGTCTCTGCCAGACCTCCCCGGGACCACCATGACGGGAGCGGCGAGCCTGATCCGCTCACTGGAGTCGGCGGGCGTCGAGACCGTGTTCGGCATCCCGGGCGGCGCGATCCTCCCCGCGTACGACCCGCTGCTCGACTCGACCAAGATCCGCCACATCCTGGTCCGGCACGAGCAGGGAGCAGGCCACGCCGCCGAGGGGTACGCGCTTGCCACGGGCCGCGTGGGGGTGTGCATGGCGACCAGCGGTCCGGGCGCGACCAACCTGGTCACCCCGATCGCCGACGCCCACATGGACTCGGTCCCGCTGGTGGCTGTCACGGGCCAGGTGCCGAGCGCCGCGATCGGCACCGACGCCTTCCAGGAGGCCGACATCCGTGGCATCACGATGCCGATCACCAAGCACAACTACCTGGTCACCGATCCCGCCGAGATTCCGCGGACGATCGCGGAGGCCTTCCACATCGCGTCGACCGGGCGACCGGGACCGGTGCTCGTCGACATCGCGAAGGATACCTTGCAGGCGACGACCAGGTTCGAGTGGCCTGCCGAGCTCGACCTGCCCGGTTATCGCCCCATCCTCCGGCCCCACTCGAAACAGGTCCGGGAGGCCGCCCGGCTCATCGCCGGAGCACGCCGGCCCATCCTCTACGTCGGCGGCGGTGTACTGCGGGCCCGTGCCTCGGCGGAGCTCCGCCGCCTCGTCGAGCTCTCCGGGATACCGGTCGTCACGACCCTGACCGCACGCGGCGCCTTCCCGGACAGCGATCCGCGACACCTCGGCATGCCCGGCATGCACGGGACCGTCGCGGCCGTGACCGGCTTGCAGAAGGCCGACCTGATCATCGCGCTGGGGGCGCGGTTCGACGATCGGGTCACGGGGAAGCTGTCGACATTCGCGCCCGAGGCGACCGTGATCCACGCCGACATCGATCCGGCCGAGATCTCGAAGAACCGGTTCGCAGACGTGCCGATCGTCGGTGACTGCCGGGAGGTGATCGCCGACCTGGTGGTCGCCATCGAAGCCGAGAAAACCGCGGGCCGCCAGGGAGACTACGCGGCGTGGTGGAAGCAGATCGAAGGCTGGCTTCGGCGCTTCCCGCTGGGGTACGCCGCGTCCGACGACGGAGAGCTGGCACCGCAGTACGTCATCGAGCGGCTTGGCGCCATGGTCGGCCCGGACGCCCTGTACGTCGCCGGCGTCGGCCAGCACCAGATGTGGGCGGCGCAGTTCATCTCCTACGAGAAGCCCGGCACCTGGCTGAACTCGGGCGGTCTCGGCACCATGGGCTTCGCGGTCCCGGCGGCGATGGGCGCCAAGGTGGGCCGCCCGGAGGCCACGGTCTGGGCGATCGACGGAGACGGCTGCTTCCAGATGACCAACCAGGAGCTCGCGACCTGCGCCATCGAGGGCATCCCGATCAAGGTCGCCGTCATCAACAACGCGAGTCTCGGCATGGTCCGTCAGTGGCAGACCCTGTTCTACAACTCGCGCTACTCCAACACCGACCTGGACAGCCGGCGCATCCCCGACTTCGCGAAGCTCGCCGAGGCCTACGGCTGCGTCGGCCTGCGCTGTGACGCGGCCGCCGACGTCGACGCCACGATCGACAAGGCGATGGCCGTCGACGACCGGCCGGTCGTCGTCGACTTCGGCGTGCACCGCGACGCGATGGTGTGGCCGATGGTGGCGGCCGGCACCAGCAACGACGACATCCAGATTGCCCGTGGGATGGCGCCGGATTGGGACCGGAGTGACGACTGAGGTGCAGGTCGTCCCGTCGCGCGAGCGAAGCGAGGGCAGGGCGGCCGGAGCCGAGGGAGGACACGACCAGGGGGAATCGAGTGACGACTGAGGTGCAGGTCGTCCCGTCGCGCGAGCGAAGCGAGGGCAGGGCGGCCGGAGCCGAGGGAGGACACGACCAGAGGGAATCGAGTGACGACTGAGATGAGCAAGCACACCCTGTCCGTCCTGGTCGAGAACAAGCCCGGCGTGCTGGCCCGGATCGCCGCGCTGTTCTCGCGCCGGGGCTTCAACATCGACTCGCTCGCGGTCGGGCCTACCGAGCATCCGTCGGTCTCCCGGATGACCGTCGTCGTGGATGTCGAGGACCAGCCCCTCGAGCAGGTCACCAAGCAGCTCAACAAGCTGGTCAACGTGATCAAGATCGTCGAGCTCGATGCGGCGCAGTCGGTGCAACGGGAGCTCCTGCTGCTCAAGGTCAGGGCCGATCTCGACTCGCGTTCACACATCCTCGAGACCGTGCAGCTCTTCCGCGCCAAGGTCGTCGACGTCGCGTCAGATGCGGTCACGATCGAGGCGACCGGGTCGGCCGACAAGCTGGACGCGCTGCTCCGAGTGCTCGAACCCTTCGGGATCCGCGAGCTCGTCCAGTCCGGCGTGGTCGCAGTCGGGCGTGGCTCCCGCTCGATCACCGACCGGGCTCTGCGCCCGCTCGACCGTCCCGCTTAGACCCCCGTCTCACCCCTAACGCAGATGAGAGAAGGAGTTGCCCGACGTGGCTGAACTGTTCTACGACGACGACGCCGACATGTCGATGATCCAGCACCGCAACGTGGCCGTGCTCGGCTACGGCAGCCAGGGGCACGCCCATGCCTTGAGCCTGCGCGACTCCGGAGTCGACGTGCGCGTCGGCCTGCCGGAGGGGTCGAACAGCCGGCCCAAGGCCCAGATCGAGGGACTTCGCGTCGTGACTCCGTACGAGGCCTGCGAAGAGGCCGACCTGGTCGTGATCCTCGCTCCCGACCCTGTCCAGCGGCACCTCTACACGGACGCGGTCGAGCCCAACCTCGTCGACGGCGACGCATTGTTCTTCGGACACGGGTTCAACATCAGGTTCGGCTACGTGAAGCCACCCGCCGGCGTCGACGTGTGCATGGTGGCGCCCAAGGGACCTGGCCACCTGGTTCGCCGCGAGTTCTCCGACGGACGTGGCGTGCCAGTGCTCGTCGCTGTCGAGCAGGACGCCACCGGTCACGCCTGGCCGTTGACGCTCGCGTACGCCAAGGCCATCGGCGGCCTGCGTGCCGGCGGGATCAGGACCACCTTCACCGAGGAGACGGAGACGGACCTCTTCGGCGAGCAGGCCGTTCTGTGCGGCGGCGTCTCCCGGCTGGTGCAGACCGGATTCGAGACGCTGACCGAGGCCGGCTACCAGCCCGAGATCGCCTACTTCGAGTGTCTGCACGAGCTCAAGCTGATCGTCGACCTGATGTACGAGGGTGGCATTGCCAAGCAGCGTTGGTCGGTGTCCGACACCGCCGAGTACGGCGACTACACATCCGGCCCGAAGATCATCGACGAGTCGGTGAAGCAACGGATGAAGCAGATCCTGCGCGAGGTCCAGGACGGGTCGTGGGCCGCTGGCTTCATCGCCGACCAGGATGCCGGCGCGCCGGAGTTCAAGCGGCTGCGCGCAGAGGGGGAGCAGCACCCGATCGAGGCCACCGGTCGCGAGTTGCGCAAGCTCATGAGCTGGGTGAAGTCGAGCGACGACGATTACACCGAGGGCACAGCCGCCCGCTGACCGTCGGTTGCGTGGGAGGTGTCGCGTCCGCTCTGGGTGAGAGAGGAACGCCGATCGGACGCGACACATCCACCCTCGATTTGCATCGCCGCGGCGCCGTCGGTGACGTGGTCGATCGGAGCTGGGGATAAACTCCCGGGGTCGGGCCCACTGTTGCGCTCCGTCACCGCATGTACGACGCGAGTAAGGGTGCACCTGTCGTGAGCAAGCCCGTCGTCCTGATCGCCGAAGAGCTGTCGCCGGCCACCGTCGACGCATTCGGTCCCGACTTCGAGATCCGCTACTGCGACGGCGCCGACCGGGTGGCCTTGCTGCCAGCGCTCGCAGATGCCGAGGCGTTGCTCGTCCGCAGCGCCACCCGGGTGGACGCCGAGGCGATCGCTGCGGCGCCACGCCTCAAGGTGATCGCGCGGGCAGGCGTGGGCTTGGACAACATCGACGTCAGGGCGGCCACCCACGCAGGTGTCATGGTCGTCAACGCCCCCACCGCAAACATCGTCAGTGCGGCCGAGCTGGCCGTCGGGTTGCTGCTCGCAACGGCGCGCAACATCGCGCCCGCCAACGCGGCACTGCGGGCTGGGGAGTGGAAGCGCAGCAAGTACGCCGGCGCCGAGCTGTACGAGAAGGTCGCCGGCATCGTCGGCCTCGGGCGAATCGGCATCCTGGTCGCGCAGCGGCTCTCGGCATTCGGGATGAGGGTCATCGCGTACGACCCCTACGTCCCGGCCGCGCGGGCCGCCCAGATGGGGGTCCGAAGCGTCCCTCTCGAGGAGCTGCTGCGCGAGAGCGACTTCATCTCCGTCCACCTGCCGAAGACACCGGAGACGGTCGGCTTGATCGGCGATCATGCATTGTCACAGGTCAAGCCGACGGTGCGCATCATCAATGCAGCCCGCGGTGGAATTGTCGACGAGCACGCTCTGGCGCTCGCCCTCAAGGAAGGCCGGGTCGCCGGCGCCGGCATCGACGTCTTCGCCAGCGAGCCGTGCACCGACTCACCGCTGTTCGACTTCGACTCCGTGGTCGTCACACCGCACTTGGGCGCGTCGACAACCGAAGCGCAGGAGAAGGCCGGTGTTGCGGTCGCGCGATCGGTTCGGCTCGCGCTCGCCGGCGAACTGGTGCCTGACGCGGTCAACGTCAAGGGTGGTGCGATCGCCGAGGACGTCCGGCCCGGGATCCCACTGGCCGAGAAGCTCGGCCGTATCTTCACCGCGCTGGCCGGCGGTGTCGCCACGCAGCTCGACGTCGAGGTCCGTGGCGAGATCACCGAGCACGACGTCAAAGTCCTCGAGCTGGCCGCCCTCAAGGGCGTGTTCTCCGATGTCGTCGAGGACCCGGTGACGTACGTCAACGCCCCGGTGATCGCGGCCGACCGGGGTGTCGCCGTGCGGCTGGTCACCGACGAGGACTCGCCGGACTACCGCAACCTGGTGACGTTGCGCGGCGTCCTCGCCGACGGTCGGCCGGTCTCGGTGTCCGGGACGCTATCGGGCCCACGGCACGTGGAGAAGCTCGTCGAGGTGCTCGGGTACGACATCGAGGTGCAGCCGAGCGACCACATGGCCTTCCTGCGTTACGACGACAAGCCCGGCGTCGTCGGAACTGTCGGCCGGGTGCTGGGCGATGCCGGTGTCAACATCGCCGGCATGCAGGTCAGCCGCGACACGAAGGGTGGCCACGCCATGGTCGCCATGACCGTCGACCAGGCGATCCCACCGCAGGTTCTCGACGACATCGTCTCCGCCATCGGCGCCGAATGGGGCCGGACCGTGGACCTCGAGGCCTGATCAGCAATCTCGGCATCCGAGACTGCTGTCCGCTCCCGGAGACAGTTGGATGTCCTAGGAGTAGCGTCCCCCGGGTTATGTCGTGGTCGGTACTGATCCTTCGCCGCCGCGACGGGTCCCGATAGGCCGGCTCCCCGTCGCGGAGGTTCGGCGTTCCCGCTGGCCGACCCGAACTGACGAGGGACACCCGCGATCCGGGCCCTCCGCCGGACTGCACGGCGCCGCCACCAGCTGGCTCCGTCCGGCGGCACCGCTCCCCGTCGACATGAAGACACGCGACGAACCTGGAGCACGATCATGACCGAGGAACAACAGAACGCTCAGCACGCGCTGCAGGAGGCGATGGACCGCCGCGACAACGGCGGCGAAACCGGTCACTGAGCACACGCGGCGACAGCAGGGCCCGCGCCTACGGGGGAGGTGCGGGCTCCTGGCCGTCCGCCGGCTGTCCGGCCAGCCGATGGACGATGTCCGGATTGCGGGACAGCCGTACCGCATCCCGGGACGGGCGTCGTACCGTGACGCGCATGTCGAGCAGCATCAACCTGGCCGTCATCCCCGGTGACGGAATCGGTCCCGAGGTCGTTGCCGAAGGGCTGAAGGTCCTCGAGGCTGTCCTGGCGGGCTCGGACACGAAGGTCGAGAGAACGTCCTATGACCTGGGCGCCCGCCGGTGGCACGCGACTGGTGAGACGCTGCCCGACATCGTGCTGGACGAGCTGCGCGGCCACGACGCGATCCTGCTCGGTGCGGTGGGCGACCCGAGCGTGCCCAGCGGCGTGCTCGAGCGCGGACTGTTGCTCCGGCTCCGGTTCGAGCTCGACCACTACGTGAACCTGCGGCCGGCACGGCTGTTCGAGGGCGTGCCGACTCCGCTGCGCGACCCCGGGGAGGTCGACTTCGTCGTCGTCCGTGAGGGCACCGAAGGCCCGTACGTCGGCAACGGCGGCGCCGTGCGCGTCGGCACGTCCCAGGAGATTGCCAACGAGGTCAGCGTCAACACCGCGTTCGGGGTCGAGCGGGTCGTCCGCGACGCGTTCGCCCGTGCCTCTGCTCGCCCCCGCCGCAAGCTCACGTACGTCCACAAGCACAACGTCCTCGTCCACGCGGGACACCTGTGGCGGCGGACGGTCGAGCGAGTCGGGCGGGAGTTTCCGGCCGTCACAGTCGACTATCTGCATGTCGACGCGGCGACGATCTTCCTCGTCACCGATCCCGCGAGATTCGACGTCATGGTGACCGACAACCTGTTCGGCGACATCCTCACCGACCTGGCGGCCGCGATCACGGGAGGCATCGGCCTTGCCGCCAGCGGAAACATCAACCCGGACCGAACGGCACCATCGATGTTCGAGCCGGTGCACGGCTCGGCACCGGACATCGCCGGCCAGGGGGTGGCCGACCCGACCGCGACGGTCCTGTCGGTGGCTCTCCTGCTCGACCATCTCGGCTTTGCCGAGGCATCGCGACGGGTCGAGGAGGCGGTCGCCGCCGACCTCGCGGCGCGTGGGACTGCGAAGCGCCGTACGGTCGAGATCGGCGATGCGCTCGCCGCCCGAGTATCCGGATGAGCAGCGGCCCCAAGGGGCCGCGGGTCACGCCTGAAAGGGCATGGCGGCTCGACGCCGTCGCACTGATCGGTGATGCCTGCAACGCCCACAGCGGGTAGCGTTCGGTTGGACGTCCTAGTAGTTGATGGAGGTAGGCGCGATGACCGCGACGGCGCAGCGGCTGGAGTTCACGACGACCCTGGCGCCGAACCCGGTACCCGCCCAGCGCCGCGCCGATGTCCTGGCCAACCCCGGGTTCGGACAGTCGTTCACCGACCACATGCTGACGGCGACGTGGACGCCGGACGCCGGCTGGCACGACGCCGGCGTGCGCCCGTATGCGCCGCTCACCCTCGATCCGGCCACCGCGGTGCTGCACTACGCGCAGGCGATCTTCGAGGGCCTGAAGGCCTACCGGCACTCGGACGGCTCGATCTGGACGTTCCGCCCCGAGGTCAACGGCGCACGCTTCATGCGGAGCGCCCGGCGGATGGCGCTTCCCGACCTGCCGGTCGAAGCGTTCGTCGAGGCGGTCGACCTGCTGGTACGCACCGATGCCGTGTGGGTGCCGCCGGCGCCCGATGGCGAGGCGAGTCTCTACGTGCGGCCGTTCATGTTCGCCTCCGAGGTGTTCCTCGGTGTGCGTCCGGCCAAGCAGGTTACGTTCTGCGTCATCGCGTCACCTGCGGGTGCGTACTTCTCGACCGGTGTCAAGCCCGTCAGCATCTGGCTCTCGGGCGACTACACGCGCGCGGCCCCCGGGGGCACCGGCGCAGCGAAATGCGCTGGCAACTACGCCGCAAGCCTGATCGCCCAGCAGGAGGCACTCGAGCACGGCTGCGACCAGGTCTGCTTTCTCGATGCGGTCGAGCGCCGCTGGGTCGAGGAGCTCGGCGGCATGAACCTCTACTTCGTTCACGCCGACGGATCGATCGTGACGCCGGAGCTCACCGGAACGATCCTCGAGGGAGTCACCCGAGCGTCGATCCTCGAGCTCGCGGGCGACCTCGGCCACAAGGCGGACGAGCGCCGGGTCAGCGTCGAGGAGTGGCGGGAGGGCGTCGAGTCAGGCGAGATCACGGAGGTGTTCGCGTGCGGGACAGCCGCCGTGATCACTCCGCTCGGCCGGCTCGCCTGGGACGGCGGCGAGCTTCCCATGGGCGACGAGTCCGGAGCCGTGACCCAGCGGATCCGCTCGGCCCTGCTCGATCTGCAGTACGGCCGGGCGGCTGACACCCATGGTTGGCTGCACCGCGTCGTCTGACGGCAGGCGGGTGGAGGTACGTCACCGCAGGATGAGCTCGAGTTCGAGCTCGTGTCGGATCGGAATGCCGTCATGCTCCAGGGGGATCGACGGCTTCAGCTCGGCCCGCGACCGGGTCACGGCGTCACGGTGGAGGGCCACCAGGTCGAAGCCGCGCCGCTGGTAGAACCGCAGAGCATCGGTGTTGTCGTTGGTCGTGATCAACCAGAGACGGTGCGCACCGGCCGCCCGGGCCGCAGCCTCGATGGCATGCAGCAGCACCGTGCCGACACCACGTCCGGCCATCGTCGCGTCGATCGTGACGACCTCCCACACGTCACCGGCGGCATGGAAGGTCAGCAGCCCGGCCGGGTCGCCGCCGACCAAGGCAACGAATCCGGGAAGCCATGTCGCGTCACGGAGCACGCCGTGCGCCGCGACGGACGTCGAGCCCCACGACTCGGTGAGGATCCGTTCGACCAGTTCGCGGTCTCCGGGGTCGAGCGGCCTGACGTCCACGATGTGGTCAGCGGGTCTCACAGGCGTCGATCGTATGGCAGGCTCGGACGCGATGTCCTTCCGCATGATCATTACGTAGGCGCGCCGGCCCGAGATCCATCGCCAGGCGCGCAGACCCTTCGCATCCGCGAGGGGTCTTTCGCATTGCAGGGGAAGCCCATGGACCCGGATCGGTTCCACGTCTACGACACCACGCTGCGCGACGGCGCTCAGCAGGAAGGCCTGTCGCTCTCGGTGCAGGACAAGCTGTCGATCGCCCGCCATCTGGACGAGCTCGGCGTCGGATTCATCGAGGGCGGCTGGCCCGGCGCGAATCCCAAGGACACCGAGTTCTTCCGGCGGGCGCAGACCGAGCTCGGACTTCGGCACGCGACGCTGGCGGCGTTCGGTGCGACCAGGCGGCCGAACGTCGGCGTCGAGGACGATCCGCTGGTGCGTGCGCTGGTCGAGGCAGATACACCGGTCGTCACGCTCGTCGCCAAGAGCCATACCGGGCACGTGGAGCGCGCTCTGCGGACGACGCTCGAGGAGAACCTGGCGATGGTGCGAGACACGGTGGCCTTCTTGGTGGGGCAAGGCCGCCGTGTCTTCCTCGACGCCGAGCACTTCTTCGACGGGTACCGGCGCGACGCGGCGTACGCGTTGGCGGTCGTGCGGACCGCCGCCGAGGCCGGCGCCGAGCTCGTCGCCTTGTGCGACACCAATGGCGGGCTGTTGCCCGACGACGTCGGCGAGGTCGTCGCCGCCGTGAAGGACACCGCTGGCATCAGGCTCGGCATCCACTGCCACAACGACACGGGCTGCGGGGTGGCGAACTCGCTGGCGGCCGTCGACGCGGGAGCGACGCACGTCCAGGGAACTCTCAACGGATACGGCGAGCGGACCGGCAATGCCGACCTGGTCACCGTCGTCGCCAACCTCGAGCTCAAGCTCGGCCTGTCCGTGCTGCCGGAGGGCAAGCTTCGCGAGGCGACCCGGATCGCCCACGCGGTGTCCGAGGTCACCAACGTCGTGCCGTACTCGCGCCAGCCCTATGTCGGCGCCAGCGCGTTCGCCCACAAGGCCGGCCTGCACGCGAGCGCCATCAAGGTCGACCCGGGCCTGTACCAGCACGCAGACCCGCAGAGCGTGGGCAACGACATGCGGATGCTGGTCTCGGACCTGGCCGGGCGCGCCAGCATCGAGCTCAAAGGCCGCGAACTCGGGTACGACCTGTCGGCGGACCGCGAACTCGTGTCCCGGGTGACCCAGCGGGTGAAGGAGCTCGAAGCGGCCGGCTACACGTTCGAGGCGGCCGACGCGTCGTTCGAGCTGCTGCTCCGGGAGGAGGTGGAGGGCGCGCGGCCGGAGTTCTTCGAGGTGGAATCGTGGCGGGCGATCACCGAGTCGCGCCCTGGCGGCGACGCGCCGAGCGAGGCGACCGTCAAGCTGCGCGCCGGGGGAGAGCGGGTCGTCGTGACGGGCGAGGGCAACGGTCCGGTCAACGCACTCGACCATGCGCTCCGGCTCGCCATCGGCCGGCTCTACCCGGAGATCGACAAGCTGGAGCTGATCGACTTCCGGGTGCGGATCCTCGACGCCGCGCACGGCACCGACGCGGTCACCCGCGTGCTCGTCGAGATCACCGACGGCAAGACGTCGTGGGAGACCGTCGGGATCGGCGCGAACATCATCGAGGCTTCCTGGGAAGCACTGGTCGACGGCGTCACCTACGGCCTGCTCCGCCAAGGCGCCGACTTGCCCGGCTGAGTCAGTCGGCGAGGGTGTGCTCGGCGTAGGGGCGAACCCGCTGGCCAGCGCCGTGGCCTGGGTACCACGTGCAGGCGACGCCAAAGGCGAACACGCGGCCGGTGGCGATGACGCGCCGCACGGCGTCGAAGACCGGTTCGAGCCCGGGACCGTTGGGCGCCGGGAATCGCAGGCCCGGCAGTTCCGTGGGGTCGACCACGTCGAGGTCGACATGCAGGTAGAGCGGCCCGTCCGGTAAGACGTCGGCGGTGATCTCCTCGACGGGGCACCTGCCGATCGCCGAGCTTGCGAGGTAGTCCTCCTCGGGCGGGTCGAGGTCTCGGGCGTCGACCAGCAGCACTCGTTCCTCCGCGATCGGATCCATGCCGAGCGACTCCGCGATCAGCTCGGGTCGGTAGCCGGTGAGGACGCGGAGCGGCATTCCGCCGAGATAGCCCGACGCCGTGGTCTCGAGCGTCTGGACGTCGCCGTGCGCGTCGAACCAGATGATCGCGGGATCGAGCCCCGCCCGTTGGAGGCCGGCGACGGTGCCGATCGACGTCGTGCAGTCTCCGGACATCACGACAGCATGTCCGCCGCGTTGCACAGTGCTGGCAACCGATGCGGCCACGAAGTCGTAGAGAACCGCCATGCGGCGCCAGGGATCGCCCTGCGGCAGCTCGGCCGTGATCGTCGAGTCCGGCGTCAGGACGACGTCCAAGTCCGGGAGGTGCTCATCGAGGTGGTAGGGGACAAGGGCCCGCGTCACATCAGAACACTATCGATGCCGTGGGTCAGCGCGATCGGCCTGTGAGCAGCGCGATGGCGGCAAGCACTGCGAGCGCTGACCGTGACATGCCGTTCTGTGGCACTGGACGATGTGGCGGAAGTGTGATCACGCCCCTCGGAGGCGACCCAGAACACGATCACGTCGCGGTAGCGCTCCCCGGTCTCGGGGTTGATCGCGTCCGGCCGGGGATTGCGGAAGAAGATGAACGACTTCCCGCCCACTTGGTAGACCGGATTGTCGTCAGTTCGCTGGTCGACGGTGACATGTGGCATGGCGAGAGCCAAGTCGTGCACGTCCTCGATCCGGGCTGTCCGGCTCCCGTCGTCCGACACACTGCCAGGGTAGGCGGCAGCGTTCGGTCGGGCACACGTCACGGTCAGGCCGCGAGAACTCCGGGTAGGCCGATTGGCACGCTGAACCGCTGTTAATGGCACGCTCAACCGCTGCTCCAGCGCCCGATTTGGTCAGGTATGTGGAGGACTCCGGCGTGCCATTGCCCCTCGGGACGCGACACACGAGCGGTACCGCGTCAAGGCCTTCGCCGGGCGGAGCGCAGGGCAGGGTGGTCTATGTGATCAATCCCTGGGAGGCGCCGGTACGCTCGCGCCGTGCGCATCGCGAGGTTCACGACCGACGAGGAGCCCCGCTTCGCCGCCGTGGGCGAGGACCAGACCGGCGAGATGGTGCTGGCCCTCCTCGAAGGCGACCCGCTCTACCGGCCGATCCGGCTGACAGGGGAGAGGGTGGCGCTCGTCGACGCCCGCCTGCTCGCTCCGGTGCTGCCGCGGAGCAAGGTCGTCGGCGTCGGGCGTAACTACGCCGAGCATGCCGCGGAGCTGGGCAACGAGATCCCGGCCGAGCCGCTGCTGTTCCTCAAGCCCAACACGTCGGTGATCGGGCCGGGGGAGCCGGTCGTATTGCCTACCCAGTCGCAGAGCGTCCACCACGAGGCCGAGCTGGCCGTTGTCATCGGCCGGGTCTGCCGCGACGTGCCCCGCGCCCGCGTGGCCGAGGTCGTCCTGGGCTACACCTGCGGCAACGACGTGACGGCTCGCGACCTGCAGGAGCGCGACGGGCAGTGGGCTCGGGCGAAGGGCTTCGACTCGTTCTGCCCGCTCGGGCCGTGGATCGAGACCGACCTTGACACGGCCGATCTCGCCGTCACGTGCACGGTCGGCGACGAGCTGCGCCAATCCGGGCGGACATCGCAGATGATCCACGATGTGGCCGCGTTGGTGTCCTATGTCAGCGAGGCGTTCACGCTGTTACCCGGCGACGTGATCCTCACCGGCACGCCGTCCGGCGTCGGCCCGATCGTGGCCGGCGACGAGGTCACCGTCACGGTCGAGGGCATCGGCGCGCTCACCAACCGGGTCGTCGCCTCGAGCTGAGACGTGGGCCGTAGCCGGCGGGTTCCAGTCTGCCGAGCGATACCCTCGAACGTCCCCACCTCTCGACACCCCAGGTGATCTCACGTGACCGACGGCACGCGCACGTCCGACGACTACGTGCTCGGAGATGTCGCACCGGCTGACGTCCGGGTCCGCTTCTCTCCCTCGCCGACCGGGAACCCGCACGTCGGTCTGATCCGCACGACGCTTTTCAACTGGGCCTTCGCCCGCCATTACGGCGGCAAGTTCGTGCTCCGAATCGAGGACACCGACGCAGCCCGGGACTCCGAGGAGTCCTATCTCGCCATGCTCGACGCGCTGCGGTGGCTCGGTCTGGAATGGGACGAGGGCCCCGACGTCGGCGGCCCGCACGGCCCGTACCGCCAGTCTCTGCGGCACGACGTCTACCGCGACGTCGTCGCCCGGCTGCTGGAGTCGGGTCGCGCCTACCACTGCTACTGCAGCCAGGCAGAGCTCGACGAGCGCCGGGAGGCCGCGAGGGCTGCGGGAAGGCCGAGCGGGTATGACGGCCACTGTCGGTCGCTCAGCCCCCAGCAGGTTGCCGCGTTCCGTGCCGAGGGACGCGAACCGGTGGTACGTCTGCGTATGCCCGACCGGGCGATCTCCGTCGAGGACCTGGTGAGAGGCGTCGTCACGGTCGACGCGGACAACGTGTTCGACTACGTGCTCGTCCGCGCCAACGGCCGGCCGTTGTACACCCTGGTGAACCCGGTGGACGACGCGCTCATGGGCATCACCCATGTGCTGCGAGGTGAAGACCTCCTCTCGTCGACCTTCCGGCAGATCGTCCTGCACGAGGCGTTGCGCGAGATCGGCGTCGCCGGTGGGCCGTTGCCGCGCTACGGGCACCTGCCGTTCGTCATGGGCGAGGGCAACAAGAAGCTCTCCAAGCGTGATCCCACGTCGTCGCTCCAGCTGTACCGCGATCGCGGATTCCTGCCCGAGGGCCTCTTGAACTACCTGGCGCTGCTCGGCTGGTCGATCGGCGACGATCGCGAGATCTTCTCCCTTGACGAGATGGCCAAGGCGTTCGACGTGACGCGAGTCAACCCGAACCCGGCGCGGTTCGACCTGAGGAAGGCCGAGGCGATCAACGGGGTCTGGCTGCGACGGCTCGCCCCGGAGGACCTGGCCGGCCGGATGGTGCCGCACCTGCAGGCGGCCGGTGTGCTGCCCGCGTCGCCGTCGGAGGATCAGCTGGCCGTGCTGCGGGCCGCGACGCCGCTGGTTCAGGAGCGGATGACGGTCCTGGACGAGTCCGTCGGCATGTTGGGCTTCCTCTTCGCTGAGGGTGACGTGCTCGGCCACGACGAAGCCGCCGACCGCATGCTGGTGCCCGACGCCGAGCCTGCGCTGGCCGCAGCGCGCGGCACGCTGGCTGGTCTCGGCGAATGGAAGACCGAGGCGATCGAGGCGGCACTTCGCGCGGCACTCGTGGACGGTCTCGGTATGAAACCCAGGCACGCCTTCGGGCCACTGAGGGTCGCGGTGACTGGACGGCGGGTGTCACCGCCGTTGTTCGAGTCGCTGGAGCTTCTCGGTCGCGATCGCGCGCTGGCCAGGCTGGACGCGGCGCTCGCCCGAGCGACGAGTCCCGACGGCGTCACCTGATCACCGCCGGCGCCGGGCCGGGTGGATAGCGTGATCGATCTCGCCTTGTGACGCTCGCAGTCGCGGGCCGGGCGAGTTGGAGAGGCGGTCCGGCGACCGGTATCCTTTCGGGGCGATCGGGCGCCCTAGGCGTCCGATCTGGTGGGGTATGGTGTAATTGGCAGCACGACTGATTCTGGTTCAGTTAGTCTAGGTTCGAGTCCTGGTACCCCAGCGCAATTTGGAACCGATCCCGGGCTCCGGTAACGTTCCGCTCCGCGACGTTCGTCGCACGGCCCCGTTGTGTAGCGGCCTAGCACGCCGCCCTCTCAAGGCGGTAGCGCGGGTTCGAATCCCGTCGGGGCTACGGCAGACCCCTTCGACCGTCCCGGTCGGAGGGGTTTGGTCTACGTCAGGGCCTAGTCCTCCGCGCTGCGCAGGACGGTGGTGAGCCGTTCGGCGGCGCCCAGCACCGCGGCGGCGTGCATGCGGCCCGGCTGGCGGGTGAGCCGCTCGATCGGGCCGGAGACGGACACCGCCGCCACCACGCGGCCGCTCGATGCCCGCACGGGCGCCGACACCGAGGCCACACCGGGCTCGCGCTCGGCGACACTCTGCGCCCAGCCGCGGCGCCGGACCGCGGCGAGCATCGTGGCGGTGAACCGGGCTCCCTGTAGGCCGCGGTGCATCCGCTCGGGCTCCTCCCAGGCCAGCAGGATCTGCGCCGCCGAGCCGGCCAGCATGGTCAAGGTGGCCCCGACCGGGATCGTGTCCCGCAGGCCGGTGGGTCGCTCCGCGGCGGCGACGCAGATCCGGTGGTCGCCCTGCCGGCGGAAAAGCTGTGCACTCTCGCCCGTGGCTTCGCGGAGACGGGCCAGGACCGGGCCCGCGGCTGCGAGCAGCCGGTCCTCGCCGGCCGCCGTCGCGAGCTCACCCAGGCGCGGCCCGAGGATGAACCTGCCGTGCAGGTCGCGCGAGACCAACCGGTGGTGCTCGAGCGCCACCGCGAGCCGGTGCGCCGTCGGGCGGGCCAGCCCGGTGTGGTTGACGAGGTTCGCCAGTGTCGCCGGACCGGCTTCCAGGGCCGACAGCACGAGCGCCGCCTTGTCGAGCACCCCGACTCCGCTAGAGTTGTCCATGACTCGATATTGCCATCTCAACATACGAGATGACAACTAGCGCCACGCCGAACCGAGGACGAGCATCCGTGCGGCAGACGGCGCCACCCAGCGACGCGAGGAGGAACCGGTCATGGGTAGAACCCTTGCCGAGAAACTGTGGGACGCGCACGTCGTCCGCCGGGCAGAGGGTGAGCCGGACCTCCTTTACGTCGATCTTCATCTGGTGCACGAGGTGACGAGCCCACAGGCCTTCGACGGGCTGCGCATCGCGGAACGCGGCGTGCGCCGGCCCGACCTCACCATCGCGACCGAGGACCACAACGTCCCGACGATCGGCATCGAGCTGCCGATCGCCGATCCGGTGTCGCGCACCCAGGTCGAGACGCTGCGACGCAACTGCGACGACTTCGGCATCCGTCTTCATCGGATGGGCGACCTCGAGCAGGGCATCGTCCACATCATCGGGCCCCAGCTGGGCCTGACCCAACCGGGCATGACTGTCGTGTGCGGCGACTCCCACACGTCCACCCACGGTGCGTTCGGAGCGCTGGCCTTCGGCATCGGCACCAGCGAGGTCGAGCACGTCCTGGCCACGCAGACGCTGCCGATGCGGCCGTTCAAGACCATGGCGGTCACCGTCGACGGCGAGCTGCGCCCCGGCGTCACTGCCAAGGACGTCATCCTGGCGGTCATCGCGACGATCGGCACCGGCGGCGGCCAGGGCTACGTTCTCGAATACCGTGGCGAGGCCATCCGCGCGATGTCGGTGGAGGCGCGGATGACCATCTGCAACATGTCGATCGAGGCCGGGGCGCGGGCCGGGATGGTCGCGCCGGACGAGACGACGTTCGCGTACCTCAAGGACCGCCCGCACGCCCCGCAGGGCGCCCAGTGGGACACGGCTCTTGAGACATGGCGCGAGCTGCGCACCGACGACGACGCCGTGTTCGACGCGGAGGTCGTTTTGCGCGCCGACGAGATCGAACCCTTCGTCACCTGGGGCACGAACCCTGGACAAGGCCTGCCGCTGTCGGCCAGTGTGCCGGACCCGGCGTCTTTCGCCGACGAGGGCGCACGCAACGCCGCCGAGCGTGCGCTGGCGTACATGGACCTCAACCCGGGCACGCCATTGCGCGAGATCGCGGTCGACACGGTGTTCCTCGGCTCGTGCACGAACGGCCGCATCGAGGACCTCCGCGGGGCTGCCGGTGTCATCAGGGGGCGCAAGGTCGCCGACGGCGTCCGGATGCTCGTCGTTCCCGGTTCCATGCGGGTACGGGCCCAAGCCGAGCTCGAGGGGCTGCACGAGGTGTTCCTGGCCGCCGGGGCCGAGTGGCGGACAGCCGGCTGTTCGATGTGCCTGGGAATGAACCCCGACCAGCTCGCGCCCGGTGAGCGCAGCGCGTCGACGTCGAACCGCAATTTCGAGGGTCGGCAAGGCCGTGGCGGCCGCACGCACCTCGTCTCGCCGCTCGTCGCCGCCGCGACTGCTGTGACCGGACGGCTCGCCGCACCGGCCGACCTGCCAGAGCTCGTGGAGGCCTGACGTCGTGGAGAGGTTTGCCGTGCATACCGGAGTCGGTGTGCCGCTACGCCGCAGCAACGTCGATACCGACCAGATCATCCCGGCCGAGTACCTCAAGCGGGTCAGCCGGACCGGCTTCGAGGACGGCCTGTTCGCAGCGTGGCGAGGCGACGAGACGTTCGTGCTCAACCAGCAGGCCTTCCGTACCGGCTCTGTGCTCGTCGCGGGTCCCGACTTCGGTACCGGATCGTCGCGCGAGCACGCAGTGTGGGCGCTGAAGGACTACGGCTTCCGCGCCGTGTTGTCATCGCGCTTCGCCGACATCTTCCGAGGCAACTCCGGCAAGCAGGGTCTGTTGACAGGGCAGCTCTCGCAGGACGACATCGAGCTGATCTGGAAGGTGCTGGACAACGAGCCCGGCACCGAAGTGACTGTGGATCTGCGTGCGCGTGAGGTGCGATGCGTCGATATCGTCGCTCCCATGCAGGTCGACGACTACACCCGGTGGCGGCTCATGGAAGGACTCGACGACATCGGGCTGAGCCTGCGACACGTCGCAGAAATCGAGGCGTTCGAGACCGCTCGACCGTCATACCTGCCACGCACAACCCTCTGACGCGTCCGACACGGCAACCGCGGAATCGCGTTTGTCGTTGTGTCGACGGGAAATTCTCCCTAGCGTGCGATCAGTGACGGCTACCCACCCGCTGTCCGCATTCTTTGGGGGACGTGGTGAACAAGACGCAGTTCGTGGACGAGCTCGCCGAACGCTTCGGCGGCAACCGCAAGGTCGCCGCGCATGCTTTGGACTCCGTCGTCGACGTCATCACCCGATCCGTGTCGGCCGGGGAGAAGGTCGTCATCACGGGCTTCGGTGCCTTCGAGCGGACGGTGCGCAAGGCGGGCACGGCGCGCAACCCGCGGACCGGCGACGCCGTGAAGACCAGCCGGAAGTTCGTGGCCAAGTTCAGGCCGGGCAACGAGCTCAAGGAGGTCGTGAGCGGGGCACGTAAGGCACGCAAGCGGGTGGCCGACTCGCTCTCCGTCGTGCCGGCAAGCGCTGCCTCGGCAGCCGAGTCTGCCACGCGCGCGGCAGCGTCGGGCCTGCGCGCGGCCGCGGGCGCGGCCCGAAGCGCGTCGGGCGGACGATCGGCCGCAAAGAAGGCGACCACTGGGTCGCGAACCACTACGAAGAAGGCGACCATGCCAGCAAAGAAGACTGCCGCGAAGAAGTACGACGGCGAAGAAGACAACGGCGAAGAAGGCACCCGCCACCAAGAAGACGGCAGCAGCGAAGAAGACCACGGCCAAGAAGGTCACCGCTCGCAAGACCGCCGCGAAGAAGTGCGACGGCGAAGAAGGCGACAGCCAAGAAGGCGACAGCCAAGAAGGCGACAGCCAAGAAGGCACCCGCGAAGAAGGCGACGGCCAAGAAGGCACCCGCGAAGAAGGCGACAGCCAAGAAGGCACCCGCGAAGAAGACCGCGGTGAAGAAGACGACGGCCGCCAGGAAGACCACGGCCAAGCGGGTCGCATCGCGCGGTTGACGTGATCAATCGCCGGGACGGCAGGTCAGTCCGGGAGCGTGGCGAGCGTCAGGAAGGTCACGCGGAGTTCCGGGCCGGTTCCATCCGTTCGGATCCGCACCCGCTGGCCGACGCGGACCATGCGGAGGCCGCCGGAATCGAATGCCTCGGCGTCGTATCGAAGCTGGGTCCCGTCGTCGAGCAACACCGCACCCGACCGGGTCTGCGGATCGAAGGTCGCGACCGTCGCCTGCACGGTAGGCGAGCGTAGCCGGGCTCAGAGGAGTGCTGCGAGCGCTTGCGTGCGGGGGCCGACGCCGAGGCGCAGCGCGTCCCAGAGGTCGACGGCGTCGTCGACGTCGCGTCGGACCGACGGCACGTCCGCGAGGTCGAGCTCGACGGCGCCGGCGGCACGGTGTGTCGCGCGGGAGCGGCCACCGAATCGCGGCCGGAACGGAACTCCGGCCGCGACGGCGTAGAGCGTCGTACCGATCCCTGCGACATCGGCGACGAACGCGGCCCGGTGCGCCGAAGCCGCCCGCAGGGCGGCGGCGAGCTCGTCCGGACGCAGCGCCGGTAGGTCCGCGGACAGGGCGGCGAGCGGAGCGCTCGGACGGCGTTCTCTCGCCACCTCGGCACCGTGCCGCAGTGCGGCGTTGAGTCCCGCATCGGGGGCGTCGGCAACGACCATGGCACCGAGTGCCGTCACATCCCCGCTCGTCTGTGCGTCGTCGGTCACGACGACGACCTCGGCGACCTCGGGGCAGGCGAGCGCGGCCGCCACGGTGTCGACGGCGAACGCTCTGGCCACGGCGGGCCGCCGGCTCCCGGCCACATCGGCCAGCCGGGTCTTCGCGACCTCGGGCCGCTTCACCGGCACGATCACCGACCAGGTTGCGGAGGGACTCATCTCGCCAATCGTCTCAGGGGCTGACGGTGAGCATCGACGGGCTCGACGCCGGCCCGCCGTACGGGTCACACTGTCCCGGCCGATCAGCGGCGACGACAAGGAGGACGCGTGGGCGGACCTAGACAGCGGCTTGGCTTCTGGTACCGCTTCGTGGCCGCCATCGTGCGCCCGGTGTTGATGGCGACGACCAGGCGCGAGTGGCGCGGCGCCGAGCACCTGCCGGCTGTCGGGACGGGCGTCGTGGTCTCGCCCAACCACATCTCGTACGCGGACCCGCTGACGTTGGCGCATTTCCTGTGGGACAACGGTCGTGCTCCGCGTTATCTGGCGAAGGAGGCGGTATTCCGGATCCCGATCATCGGGAGGATCATCGCCGCCTGCGGCCAGATCCCCGTGTACCGCGAATCGAAAGACGCGGCCAAGGCCTTCCGCGACGCCGTCGCCGCCGTCGAGGCAGGCGAGTGTGTCGGGATCTACCCCGAGGGCACGATCACACGCGACCCGGACCTGTGGCCAATGGTCGGCAAGACCGGGGCGGCGCGGGTCGCGCTCGAGACCGGCTGTCCGGTGATCCCGGTCGCGCAGTGGGGGCCGCATGAGATCCTCGCGCCGTACTCGAAACGGGTGCGGTTGCTGCCACGGAAGACGATCAAGGTCCTCGCCGGGCCGCCGGTCGATCTCGACGATCTCCGCGGGCAGCCCATCACGCCAGCTGTGCTCCGGCAGGCGACGGATCGGATCCTCGACGCGATCACCGCCCGGCTCGCCGAGCTGCGGGGGGAGATTCCACCAGCTACCCGGTTCAGCCCGGGACCGGCCGGACTGCCGCGGACCGGCAACCCGGGCAAGGGAAACGCCGCACCGGGAGCGGGCAACCGTGCCGACACGGCCGCGGGGGAGCAGGAGTGAGCCGCGCCGCGGTGTTCGGCACCGGGTCGTGGGGCACGGCGTTCGCGCTCGTGCTGGCCGACGCCGGCACCGACGTGATCATGTGGGGCCGCCGCCGGGAGCTGTGCGACGCCATCAACCGCACCCGCCGGAACCCCGACTACCTCCCTGAGGTTGAGCTGCCTCCCGCCGTGCGAGCGACGCCCGATCCCGCCGCCGCGACCGCAGGCGCCGACATGGTCGTGCTCGCCGTGCCGTCGCAGACGTTGCGGGAGAACCTCACGGCCTGGGTGCCGTCGATGCCTGCCCGAGCCGTGCTCGTCAGCCTCATGAAAGGCATCGAGCTCGGCTCGGCCAAGCGAATGAGCGAGGTGATCGGCGAGGTCGCCGGCGTCGGCGCCGACCAGGTCGCCGTCGTGTCCGGACCCAACCTGGCCGGTGAGATCGCGCAACGCCAACCCGCGGCCAGCGTGGTCGCCTGCGTCGACGAGGCGGTGGCCCAGCAGATACAGACGGCGTGCCACTCGCCGAACTTCCGCCCCTACACGAACACCGACGTGGTGGGTACGGAACTCGGCGGCACGGTCAAGAACGTCATCGCCCTCGCCGTCGGGATGGCGGCCGGCCTCGGCTTCGGGGACAACTCCCGGGCCAGCGTCATCACCCGTGGGCTGGCCGAGACCGCCCGCCTGGGAGCGGCGCTGGGAGCCGACCCGTTCACCTTCTCCGGCCTGGCCGGCCTGGGCGATCTCGTGGCTACCTGCTCGTCGCCGCTGTCACGTAACCGTACGTTCGGCGAGAAGCTCGGTCGGGGCCTTTCCGTAGCCGAGATCGCAGGTTCCACCAGACAGGTGGCCGAGGGCGTGAAGTCGTGCGAGTCGGTGTTGGACCTGGCGCGGCGCGTCGGCGTCGACATGCCGATCGTCGAGCACGTCACCTACGTCGTTCGAGGCGAGATGACGCCGATGGAGATGCTGCGCAGCCTCGTCACCCGTACGGCCAAGCCGGAGCGCCACTGACCTTGGGTCGGGAGGGCGCGGGAATGGCAGGACGCTCCGTTGGCGCGGGAATGCCAGGACGCTCCGTTGGCGCGGGAATGCCAGGACGCTCCGGCGGGCTCCGCGAATCGTGGCCGAGAAGCATGCCACGATTCGCTCTTTAGACGCCCGCCTACGGTCCTGCCATTCCCGCGCCTCGTGGTGGAGCCCGCCTACGGTCCTGCCATTCCCGCGGCTACGTTGCGGCTAACCCGCCTACGTCGCAGTTCCTAGGGCGCGGTCGAGGTCGGTCCAGAGGTCGTCGACGTCCTCGATGCCGACCGACAGGCGCACCAGGCTCTGGGGGACGGACGGGCTCTCCTCTGGCCAACGGCGACGTCGTTCGAGCGTCGACTCCACGCCACCGAGGCTGGTCGCCGCCACCCACAGTGACGTCGAACGGCACAAGGTGTCGGCAGCGGCCACGCCACCACGCGGTTCGACGGCGATCATCGCGCCGAACCCGCGCATCTGCACCGACGCGCGGGCGTGGCCAGGATCGTCGGGCAGGCCGGGATACCGGACCCGCTCGACGCCTGGATGTGCCGCCAGGCGTCCTGCCAGGACGGATGCGTTGTGCTGGGCGCGCTCGACCCGCAGGTGCAGTGTCCGGAGCCCGCGGAGCGCGATCCACGCCTCGACCGGACCGGGGACCGCGCCCCGAAGCGTACGGTGACCGACGACATGGTCATGGAGCGGCTCGTCGCGGGTGACAACCGCACCCAGCAGGACGTCAGAGTGTCCGGCGAGGTATTTCGTGACGCTGTGCACGACGATGTCGGCGCCGAGGTCGAGAGGCCGCTGGTTCAGAGGCGTCGCGAGCGTGTTGTCGGCGCAGGTGCGGATGTCTCGCTCGCGGGCCGCCGAGAACAGGGCCGAAAGGTCCGCCACCTCCAGCATCGGATTGGTCGGCGACTCGACCCACAACAGCGTCGCGCGGTCGAGCGCGGCGACGGTCTGCTCGGTGTCGGCGATGTCGACACGCCGTACCTCGTATCCGCGAGCGACGCTCAGCTCCGCCAGCAGTTCCAGCGTCCCGCTGTATGCATGCCGGGGCGCCACGACGACGGCACCGTCCGGCAACGGGTCGAGGACCGATGCCACGGCACCCATGCCCGAAGCGAAGGCGACGGCGCGGCCGCCCTCGAGGGCACCGATCGCCTCCTGCAACGCCGTCCAGGTGGGGTTGCCCTCCCGCGAGTACCCGATCCGGCCGCCCTCGGCAAAGGTCGACGTGAGAATTGGTGATACGGACAACGGCTCACCGGGTGCTCGGTGCCGGACGCCCGGCGTGGACGGCGATCGTGGCGGGTGCGAAAGCGTGATGGTCGGCCATGCGCCCGATTCTGACGGCCAGGAGCGGGTAGGGTCGCGCCGGTGAGCGAGCACGAGCCCCGCCGAGTCCGGGTCGCCGTCGTCTTCGGCGGCCGGAGCTCCGAGCACGCGATCTCGTGCGTGACCGCCGGCAGTGTGCTGCAGGTGATCGACCACGAGCGGTACGACGTGGTGCCGATCGGCATCACATCGAAGGGGCGCTGGGTACTCGGTGCGGGCGATCCCGCGCGGCTGGCGATCACGGACGGCCGGCTCCCCGAGGTGGCCGACGAGGGCGGCACCGTCGTGTTGCCGAGCACACCGGGCTCGGCGGAGCTCACGGTGTGCGAGCCGGGCGACGTGCCGCACGCCATCGGTGAGGTCGACGTCGTCCTTCCGCTGCTTGCACGGCCCGTACGGCGAGGACGGCACGCTGCAGGGGCTGCTCGAGCTCGCGGGCGTCCCCTACGTGGGATCCGGCGTGCTGGCCTCGGCGGTCGGGATGGACAAGCACTTCATGAAGCTGGTGCTGGCTGCGAGCGGCCTTCCGGTCTGCCGCCACGTACTGGTCGAGCCCGGGGCGTGGGAGTCGCAGCAGGACCGGGTCGCTGCCGACGTGGCGCGGCTTGGCTGGCCGGTCTTCGTCAAGCCCGCGCGGGCGGGATCCAGCGTGGGCATCACGAAGGTGAACGGCCCGGGAGGGCTCGAGGGGGCCTTGCTGGAGGCCCGGCGGCACGATCCCAAGGTGATCGTCGAGGAGGCGGTCCGCGGTCGCGAGGTCGAGTGCGGCGTTCTCGAAGGGCGCACGGGCGCCCCACCCGACACGAGTGTCGTCGGTGAGATCAGAGTCGACCAGACCCACGAGTTCTACGACTTCGACGCCAAGTACCTCGACGAGGAGCACGTCGCGCTGGACGTGCCCGCCGACCTGCGAACCGAGGTCGCCGACCAGGTTCGCGCGATGGCAGCCCAAGCATTTCGGGCGCTTTCCTGCGAGGGCCTCGCCCGCGTCGACTTCTTCCTCCGCGACGACGGCTCGCTCCTGGTCAACGAGGTCAACACGATGCCGGGTTTCACGCCCACCTCGATGTTCCCGCTGCTGTGGGCGGCCACCGGCCTCGACTACCCCGGGCTCGTCGACCGCCTGCTGACGACGGCGCTGGCCCGCCCGACCGGCCTGCGCTAGCGCCGCGAGCGACAGGGTGTGGCCGAACGCGGAGCGGGCGTCTGACTAGAAAGCGATCCACGGCATGCGTCACCGCCATGGATCGCGGAGCCCGCGCAGCGTTCGGCCATACCCTGCGTCAGAGGTCGTTCGCCGTGATCGCGGGGGACAGGTCGGCGAGGACCTCGGCCTCGGGAGCGTAGTCGTCGGGGACGGCCACTTCGACGAACGGTTCGCGGTCGGCGACGGTGAAGAAGGTGCCGCCCTCCCCGTCGACGGGCAGCCAGCCGATGCCGTCGACGTCCAGCAGTTGAGCGTCGGGACGGTACTCGCCCGGGAGTTCGACGCCACAGCGGAGCACGATCGGCGGCTCGCCCCATGCGGCGACGCCCGGAGGTTCGGACTCGACGTCGCGCCGCACGGCGTCAGACACCACGTCGGGCAGATCCTCGACGAGCGCGGCGCAGGCTTGTTCGGTGCCCGGCGAGACGTCGTACTGCTCGACGTCGACGGCACCGAAGCCGCAGCCGAACAGGATGAGCATGCCGACGCCCGCGGCGCCGATGCTGAGCGGGCGCGGCGGGCGTCGGCGTGCGGACGTCGTCAGATGTGGACGACCGGGCACGTCAGGGTGCGGGTGATGCCCTCGACGCCCTGGACGCGGGCGACCACGAGCTTGCCGAGTTCGTCGACGTTGCGGGCCTCGGCACGGACGATGACGTCGTACGGACCCGTGACGTCCTCCGCGAGGGTCACGCCATCTATCTCGGCGATCTCGTGCGCAACGTCGGCCGCCTTGCCGACCTCGGTCTGGATGAGGATGTAGGCCTGGACCACCACGCGCGTCCTCCAAACTCCTGGGCGAAGATGTCGGGAACGTCGCGGCAAACCTACAGCCTGTCCCGATCATCGAGGGAGTTCCATGTCCGAGAAGGTCGCCGACCTCGGCGAGTTCGGGCTCATCGCTGCCGTCACGGCGAGGCTGCCGCAGGGACCGGGCGTGCTGGTCGGGCCCGGTGACGACGCAGCGGTCGTGGCGGCCGCGGACTCCCGGGTGGTCGTGACGACGGACCTGCTCGTCGAGAACCGGCACTTTCGCCGCGCCTGGTCCGCAGCGGCCGACGTCGGATGCAAGGCGGCGGCCCAGAACCTGGCCGACGTGGCGGCGATGGGCGCCGTGCCGACGGCCGTGCTTGTCGGCCTCGGCGTGCCACCTGATTTGCCGGTCGACTGGGTGCTCGGTCTCGCGGACGGCCTGCGGGAGGAGTGCGAACCGCTCGGCGTCTCCGTCGTGGGCGGCGACGTGGTGCGGGCCGACGTCGTGGTGGTTGCGGTGACGGCGCTGGGAGACCTCCGAGGGAGGGCGCCGGTCACGCGTGCAGGTGCCCGGCCGGGCGACGTCGTCGCCGTCTGCGGACGCCTGGGTTGGGCGGAAGCCGGGTTCCGCGTGCTGTCCAGGGGGTTCCGCTCACCCCGCGTGCTGGTCGAGGCCCATCGCCGCCCGCAGGTGCCCTACGACGCAGGACCCGAGGCAGCGACACTCGGGGCGACCGCGATGTGCGATGTCAGCGATGGCTTGCTGGCCGATCTCGGACACGTGGCGCTGGCCAGCGGCGTGGCGATCGACCTGGACCCAGAATCCTTCGACGTGCCGGACCCGATCCGTGACGCGGCGGCGGCGCTCGGCGCGCAGCCCTTCGATTGGATCGTCACCGGTGGCGAGGACAACGCGTTGGCGGCGACGTTCCCGTCGTCCGTCGACCTGCCGCCGCGCTGGCGGGTCGTGGGACGGGTGTCGTCAGGCGACGGGGTAACCGTTGCCGGCGCGCCCTACGAGGGCGAGTCCGGACACGCGCACTTCCGCTGAGGGCGGACGAGACGCCGCGCCCGCGCGAGGCGGTCTCAGCGCGTGACCTTGCCGGCCTTGAGGCAGGACGTGCAGACGTTGAGCCGCTTCGGGGTGCCGTTGACGACCGCGCGCACGGACTGGATGTTGGGGTTCCAGCGGCGAGGGGTCCGGCGGTGCGAGTGCGAGATCGAGTTGCCGAAGCCCGGGCGCTTGCCGCAGACGTCGCAGGTGGCAGCCACGGGGACTCCTAGCTCACGAGGATGTCGGTACCAAAGGAATGGTGCGCCCGGGCGGGATCCCGCCACGGGCAACCGCAACAGAGTACCCGGTCCGGCACTCGGATCCCAAACCAACGAGCGCCGTCGACGAGCCCGGCCGGTCGGGCCGGGCGGCTACCCTCCACGCCAGGATGCCGAGTGCAGGGAAGGATGGCTGGCGTGGAGCCGGTGCTGGACGCGCGAGTCGTGCTCCGCTGGTGCCGCGCTGCGCTGGCCGGCTTGGCCGCGGCGCGCGAGGAGATCGACGCGCTCAACGTGTATCCCGTTCCCGACGGCGACACGGGTACCAACCTCTACCTGACCCTCGAATCGGCGACCGAGGCCGCCGAGCAGGTCTGCGCCGACGCCCCGGCGTCGGAGATCGGGCCGGTTCTGCGCGCCGTCGCGCGCGGTGCCCTCCTCGGCGCTCGCGGCAACTCCGGGGTGATCCTGTCGCAGATGCTGCGTGGCGTGGCCGAGGTGCTCGGACACCCCGACGGATCGCGCTCGGAGCCCGTCGCACTCGCCGACGCGCTGACCAGGGCTGCCGACGTCGGCTACGCGGCGGTCGCCACCCCCGTCGAAGGCACCATCCTCACCGTGGCACGCGCGGCCGCGGATGCCGCCCACGTCACCGCTCACGAGGACGGCGCCACCCTGCCGCGGGTCGCACTGGCCGCTGCCCGGTCCGCTCGTGAGGCGCTGGCCCGCACGCCCGACCAGCTCGAGATCCTGCGCAACGCGGGGGTCGTCGACGCAGGTGGGCGGGGCCTCACGGTCGTACTCGACGCGTTCGACACCGTCCTGACCGGACGTCGGCCGCTTGCGTACCCGCGGACCGTCACCGGGCACACCGTGCCCGCGGTCGAGGTCGCCGACCAGAGCTCTGCGGCACCCGCTTACGAGGTGATGTACCTGCTCGATGCCGAGGACGACGCGATCCCGGCGCTCAAGGCGACGCTGAAGCCGTTGGGCGACTCGCTGATCGTCGTGGGCGGCGACCCGCTGTGGAACGTGCACGTCCACGTCGACGACGTCGGGGCCGCGATCGAAGCCGGGGTGGTCGCGGGCCGTCCGCACCGCATCCGCGTCACACACCTGGCCGACCAGGTCGTCCGTCCCGCCATTTCAGCGACCGGGCGGGCCGTCGTTGCATTCGCTGCGGGCGACGGGCTGGCTGCGTTGTTCGAGTCGGCCGGGGCAACCGTCGTCCGCACGCCCGTCGGCCGTCGCCCGTCGACGGCCGAGATGCTCCGAGCCGTCCGTAGCAGCGGCGCCGGGGAGGTGGTCATCCTGCCCAACGAGCGCGACGGCGTTCCGGTCGCCGAAGCTGCCGCCGCGGAGGCTAGGGCGGAGGGCCTGCGGGTCGCGGTCATCCCGACCCGGGCCCAGGTCCAGGGCATCGCCGCCACGGCGGTCCACGAGCCGGCGCGGGCGTTCGACGCCGACGTGGTCGCCATGACGACGGCGGCCGGGCACACCCGGCACGGCGCCGTGACGATCGCCGCCCGCGAAGCCGTCACGTCGGCAGGGGTCTGCAAGCCGGGCGACGTCCTCGGCGTGGTCGAGGGAGACTTCGTCGTCATCGGCGCCGACCTGCACACCGTGGCTGTCGACGTCGTCGAACGCATGCTCGCCGCGGGCGGTGAGCTCGTCACGCTGGTCACGGGCGCCGAGGCGGAGGCGACTCTGGCTGACGGCGTGGTCGAGACCGTGCACCGTGTGCATCCCGAGATCGACACCCTCGTGTACGAGGGCGGCCAGCCGCGATACCCGCTGCTGATCGGGGTGGAGTGATGCCGGCCGCGTGGGACGAGCCGCTGGAGAAGGTGTTGGGCCGCCAGACCGCGAAGGCGCTGGCCTCCGGCCTCGACCTGTACACGGTCGGCGATCTCATGCGCCACTATCCGCGCCGGTACGCCGAGCGCGGCGAGCTCACCGACCTCGACTCGCTGCGGCTCGACGAGCACGTCACGGTGCTCGCCATGGTCGACGAGGTCAAGACCCGGCGCATGAAGAGCCGCCGGGGTGGGATCACGGAGGTCGTCGTCACCGACGGCAGCGGGCGCCTGGTGCTCACGTTCTTCAACCAGCCGTGGCGGGAACGCGACCTCCAACGCGGGCGGATCGGCCTGTTCGCCGGCAAGGTCGGCGTCTACCGGCGCCATCGCCAGCTCGCTCACCCCGACTACGTCCTCCTGCCGGAGGGCAGTGACGTGAACGCAGCGGCCGAGGAGTTCGCCGACGAGCTGATCCCCGTCTACGCGGCCACGGCGAGTCTCGCCTCGTGGAAGATCATGCAGTCGGTACGCGTGGTCCTCGACACACTCGGCGCAGTGCCAGACCCCATCCCACCCGAGATCCGGCGGCGGCTGGGGCTGATGGACGCCGGCGCGGCGCTGCGTACCGTGCACCGGCCGGCTTCGCGGGAGGACGTCGAGCGGGCGCGGCACCGGCTACGGTTCGAGGAAGCGTTCGTCCTCCAGGTCGAGCTGGCCCGCCGCCGTGAGTCGGCGGCCGCCCTGCCCGCGGTTCCGCGCAAGCCGGAACCGGGCGGCCTGGTGGACGCCTTCGACGCCCGGCTGCCGTTCCGGCTGACCGACGGCCAGGTCCGGGTCGGCGGTGAGATCGCCGCCGACCTCGCCCGCGACCATCCGATGCACCGGCTCCTGCAGGGCGAGGTCGGCACCGGGAAGACGGTCGTCTCGCTGCGGGCCATGCTGGCCGTCGTCGACACCGGAGGCCAGGCGGCTCTACTGGCGCCGACCGAGGTGCTGGCGCAGCAGCACCACCGGTCATTGACCGAGCTGATGGGTCCGCTGGCCGAGCGTGGCCTGCTCGGGGGCTCCGACGTCGGCACCCGGGTGGCGCTCCTCACCGGCTCGATGGGTACTGCGGCCCGGCGAGAGGCGTTGCTCGACGCCGTCTCCGGTGAGGCCGGCATCGTCGTCGGCACGCATGCGCTGCTCGAGGAACGGGTCCAGTTCGCCGACCTGGGCATGGTCGTCGTGGACGAACAGCACAGGTTCGGCGTCGAGCAGCGCTCGGCGCTGGCGTCGAAGGGCCCGGGTGACACTCGCCCGCACGTGTTGGTCATGACGGCGACCCCGATCCCACGCACGGTGGCCATGACCGTCTTCGGCGACCTGTGGGTCTCGACGCTTCGTGAGCTGCCGGCCGGCCGCGCCGACGTCGTGACCCACGTCGTGCCGGTGGACGAGAAGCCGCACTACCTCGACCGTGCCTGGCAGCGGATCCGCGAGGAGGTCAGCAGCGGCCACCAGGTGTACATCGTCTGTCCCCGCATCGGCGGTGACGCGGCAGAGCCGGACAGCGACAGCGTCGACATGGACTCCGGCCGCCGACCGATCGCCGTCCTCGATCTCGTGCAGATGCTGCGCGACGGCCCGCTCGCCGGTGTCGAGATCGGTGTCCTGCATGGCCGGCTCGCCCCCGATGCGAAGGACCAGGCGATGCGCCGGTTCACCACCGGAGAGGCGCCGGTCCTCGTGGCCACGACCGTCATCGAGGTCGGCGTCGACGTGGCGACGGCGTCGACGATGGCGGTCATGGACGCCGACCGGTTCGGCGTCTCGCAGCTCCACCAGCTGCGAGGACGGATCGGGCGTGGCGACGTTCCTGGACTGTGCCTGCTGGTCACCGACTCCCCACCTGGCAGTCCGGCCCGGAAGCGGCTCGAGGCGGTCGCATCGACCCGCGACGGCTTCGCGCTGTCGCGCGTCGACCTCGAGCAGCGTCGCGAGGGTGACATCCTCGGTGCGTCACAGTCCGGCCGGCGCTCGAGCCTGCGCCTGCTCTCCGTGATCCACCACGAGAACCTCATCCTGGCCGCGCGCGAGGCCGCCAGCCTCTACGTCGCGGACGATCCGGAGCTGCGGAGGTGGATCCCGCTCGCCGACGCCGTCGAGGCTCTGTCCGGCGACGAACGGGCCGACTACCTCGAGAAGGCGTGACGGCGTGACCCGGATCGTCGCGGGTGCGGCGCGGGGTCGGCGGATCGCGGTGCCCGCGGGTCAGGGCACCCGGCCGACGTCGGACCGGGTCCGCGAGGCGCTCTTCTCGGCCCTCGAGTCGCAGCTGGGGGCGTTCGCCGGGCTCCGCGTCCTCGACCTCTACGCCGGCAGCGGCGCCCTGGGGCTGGAGGCGTTGTCGCGGGGCGCCTCGCACGTCCTGCTCGTCGAATCCGACCAGAGGGCGGTCCTGACCATCCGGTCCAATCTCGCAGCGGTCGGACTGCCGGGCGGCCAGGTGGTAGCGACGTCGGTCGAGCGGGCGCTCGCCGGACCTCCGGTCGAGCCGTACGACCTGGTGCTCGCGGACCCGCCGTACGCGCTGTCGACGGACGAGCTCGGGCCCGTACTGGCCCGGCTCACAAGCGGCTGGCTGCGTCCGGCGGCCCTGGTCGTCGTCGAACGGTCCGTCCGCGCCACACCGGTGGACTGGCCGGAGGGGTTGGCGGGCCTGCGGGAACGCCGGTACGGCGACACGATGCTCTGGTACGGTCGCCCGGCCGGGTGACCAGCCGCGGCTTGGAGGTCACGTGCGCCGTTGCGCCTGCCCAGGGTCCTTCGACCCGGTGACCAATGGCCACCTCGACGTCGTCGAGCGTGCGGCCGGGCTGTTCGACGAGGTCGTGGTCGCCGTCCTCGTCAACGCGTTGAAAGAGGGGTTGTTCACGGTCGACGAGCGGATCTCCATGCTTCGTGAGGTCACCGGCCATCTGCCCAACGTCGTGGTCGAGAGCTTTCACGGGCTGCTCGTCGACTACTGCCGCCAGCGCGGCATTCCCGCGGTGGTCAAGGGGCTCCGCGCTGTCACCGATTTCGACTACGAGCTGCAGATGGCGCAGATGAACCATCGGCTGACCCGACTCGAGACGCTCTTCGTCGCGACCAACCCCGACTACTCGTATCTCTCGTCCAGCCTGGTCAAGGAGGTCGCGGCGTTCGGTGGCGACGTGTCCGGGCTGGTTCCCGACGTCGTTCTGGCCCGCCTGACCGACCGGCTGGCGGGCGGCGACTGACCTCTGGTGCGCGGTGGGCACCCATCGCCAGGTCTCAAGGAGCGTCCATGGACGTGCACGACAAGATCGACGAGATCGTCAAGTTCCTCGAATCCGCACGGACCATGCCGATGTCGTCCTCGGCCGTCGTCAACCGGCCCGACCTGCTCCGCATGCTCGAGGAGCTTCGCGCGATGTTGCCAGGCAGCCTCCGGGCCGCCGAGGCGGTGCTCGACCAGCGAGAGGCATTGCTGGCGGAAGCGCGCACGAACGCTGAGCGTCTGATCGCCACTGGCCAGCAGGAACATGAGCGGCTGGTGTCTGAGCACGGTGTCCTGGTCGCTGCGGAAGGGAAGGCCGAGGAGGCCGTCGCCGCCGCGGCCGAGAAGGCGGACGAGATGCGCCGGCAGGTCGACGACTACGTCGACGCCAAGCTGGCCCACCTCGAGCTGTCCGTGGACAAGATCCTGGAGACGGTGCGCCAGGGCAGGGAGCGGCTGCGCGGACCGAGCGCGTACGCGGAGCTCGCGGGCGGTGACGAGCCCTCGCCCGACTGATCGCCGGATTGGGCGGGCGCACACGGTTCTAGTACTCTGGGCAGTCGGCCTCACGCCGAGGTCGCGAGTCGGCACGCCCGCACCCGGAAGAGTTGGTCCCGCTGAGCACCCTCGACCCGCGAGCGCCGCTCGTGCTCGACACTCACGAGCTCGGGCGACGACCAGGGGCAATGAAGCGGGTTCACCTCACCGTGGCGGCGCCTGCCGACCTGGGTCTCGGCGGCGTGGTCGGCGTGCCCGAAGGGGCCGGTCTCGAGCTGGACCTCCGGCTCGAGTCGGTCATGGAGGGCGTGCTCGTGTCGGGAACGGCGCGGGCACCGCTCACCGGCGAGTGCGCGCGGTGCCTGGATCCGGTCGACGGCGACGTCGACGTCGACATCCAGGAGCTGTACGCCTACCCGGAACGCGCTCTCGACGAGGGCGTAGGAGCGGACGCCGGGGACGGCGAGCTCCGGGTCGAGAGTGATCTCCTCGATCTCGAGCCGGCCGTCCGAGACGCGGTGGTGCTTGCGCTGCCGCAGGCACCGCTGTGCCGGGACGACTGCCCCGGGTTGTGCCCTCGATGCGGGGCACGACTCGTCGACGACCCGGCGCACATGCACGACGCCACCGACCCGCGGTGGGCAGCCCTGTCGGGCATGCTCGCCCAGAACGACGAAAAGACCGAGACCGGCTCCACGAGGGCCGGCCCGACTGAGGAGAGCTAGCCGTGGCCGTCCCGAAGCGGAAGATGTCCCGGAGTAACACCCGGCACCGCCGTGCGCACTGGAAGGCGAAGCTGCCGCAGATCCAGAAGCGGACCGAGAACGGCCGCACCACGTGGGTGGTTTCGCACCGCGCCCACGTCGTCGAGGACTCGCAGGGCACGCCGCTGTTCCGCGAGTACAACGGTCGCCAGGTCGGCGACGCCTGACCGGCGCCCAGGACTGACCGGACATGCCGGCCGGCTCCTCGACGCCGCCACCTGCAGCACGGCTGCAAGCCCGGCTCGGGCTCGCCGTGGAGCCTCAGCTGCTCGATCGCGCGCTCACCCACCGCTCGTTCGCATACGAGAACGGCGGGCTGCCGACGAACGAGCGGCTGGAGTTCCTCGGCGACTCCGTGCTCGGCCTGGTCGTCACCGACGCCCTCTTCCATCGCCACCCCGACCTGTCCGAGGGCCAGCTCGCCAAGCTGCGTGCCGCTGTCGTCAACATGCGGGCACTCGCCGAGGTCGGGCGTCGCCTAGAGCTGGGCTCGTACGTGCGACTCGGCCGAGGGGAGGAGGCCACCGGCGGTCGCGACAAGTCCTCGATCCTGGCCGACACCGTCGAGGCGCTGATCGGCGCCGTATACCTGGACAGCGGCCTCGAGGCTGCGTCCGCACTGGTGCTCCGGCTCGTCGACGACCTGATCGCCGCCTCGGCGACGCTCGGCGCAGGGCTCGACTGGAAGACCTCGCTGCAGGAGCTCACCTCGCAGGCGATGCTCGGCGTGCCCGAGTACCACGTGACCGAGGAGGGCCCGGACCACGCGAAGGTCTTCACGGCGTCGGCGGTCATCGGTGGCGCCGTCTACGGCGTCGGGCACGGCCGCAGCAAGAAGGAGGCCGAGGCCCAGGCGGCGGAGGCCGCGTGGAGCGCCCTTGGGGCCAAGACGGCCCACCCGGAACTTCCCGGGGCCGGGCGGTGACGGCAGTCGTGGTCGGGCTTCGCTGCCCCGATGCCTGAGCTGCCCGAGGTCGAGGTCGTCCGTCGCGGCCTCGAGCGGTTCGTCGTCGGCCGCACGATCCGCGACGCCGAGGTGCTGCACCCGCGTGCGGTGCGCCGTCACGCGCCCGGCGCCGGCGACTTCGCCGACGCGTTGACCGGTGCGCGGCTGGAGGCTGCCCACCGTCGCGGCAAGTACCTCTGGCTGCCGTTCGATCCCGACCATGCCCTGCTCGCCCATCTCGGCATGAGCGGCCAGTTGCTCGTCCAGCCGTCGGCGGTACCGGACGAGCTCCACCTGCGGGTCCGGATGACCTTCACCGACGGTGACCCGCAGCTCCGGTTCGTGGACCAGCGGACGTTCGGCGTGCTGGCCGTCTCGCTCACGACGGCGGACGGCGTGCCGGCCGAGATCGCCCACATCGCGCTCGACCCGTTGGATCCCGCCTTCGACGACGCAGCCTTCGCCCGCATTCTCCGGCGTCGGCACACGGGGATCAAGCGGGCGTTGCTGGATCAGACGTTGATCTCCGGCGTGGGCAACATCTACGCCGACGAGGCCCTGTGGCTCGCGCGTCTGCACTTCGCGCGACCGACCGAGACGCTGACCGGTCCCGAGATCACCCGGTTGCTGGATGGCGTCCGCTCGGTCATGTCGGCCGCACTCGCGGAAGGGGGCACGTCGTTCGACTCGCTCTACATCGACGTGAACGGTTTCAGCGGCTACTTCGAGAGGTCCCTGCAGGTCTACGGGCGAGCCGATCGACCGTGCCACCGCTGTGGCACGCCGATCCGGCGCGACCCGTTCATGAACCGGTCGTCGTACACCTGTCCGCGGTGCCAACCGAGACCGCGCCGAGCCCGCTGGTGAGGGGAGGGCCTCTTGTTGCCGAGATCCTCTCAACAAGGAGGATGCCGGCGTCCGCCCGTGCCGATGGCCATGCAAGCCTGGTTGATCTCTGCGATCAGGCAACTTTCCAAGAATCATGGAGCGTGGCTCTCGCTTCGGCGAGCTACTTTCTGCGCAGCAGCCAGTCTGTTGCTGACCAGCTGCCAGGAAGCTCTCGACGTGAGCGCGCTCAACCAGTGCGGCTCCGTGGTTGAGGCGCGGGCAAGCGATACGACAGCCGACTTCTCGGTGGGCTGGACCACGATAGGGCCTGGTGACCGAGGCAACATTGTGTCAGCTGTTGAGGACGTCACTGAGCTCTACGTGGAGGTCCGTGCAAATGAAAGCGACGCGCCGGTCAAGTTCTCGGTGACGGTAGCCGATCTTCCAATGCCACCGGAGGGTGTCGACGACGACGTTGAGGTGGTCCTGGAACGCGACCGTTGCCCCGATCCCGCCCGTTGATCTTGCCTCTGGAGGGTGAGGACCAAATGAGCGAGCGGGAGCACGAGGCGCGGGAGGAGGGGGGAGCGGAGACCGTGCAGATGACCGCGCGCGTGCACGGACGCGTTCAGGGTGTCGGCTTCAGATGGTTCGCGCGCCGGGTCGGTCGCGATCTCGGCCTGGCCGGCCGGGCGACGAATCAGGCCGACGGCACCGTCGAGGTGGTCGCCGAGGGACGTCGTGACGCATGCGAGCGTCTGGTCGACGCATTGCGGGGGAGCGGGACGCCGGGCCAGGTGGACCGGGTGACCGTGGACTGGTCCGATCCGATCGGTTTGCGGGGCTTCATCGTGGACTGACCTGCTGTGTCACCATGATCGTGATCGTTTCGTGACACCTTGACCCCGTCGCGCGACGGTGACACCCTTGGATCAGCGGCTCGACGCCCCGATATTCGGTGAAGGGGCCCGCCCTGACGAATCTCGCGTTCACCGTGGAGGAAATCTGTAATGGCAAAGGCGCTCCTCGGCTATGTCGGCGGGCCCGACCCCCGACTCGTCACCGAGGTGAGGCGGCTCCAGCGGCGCGTGCACGATCTCGAGGTCGAGGTGCAGAGGCTCCAGGCCGAGAAAGACACCCTCGTCGAGACGATCGACGACGGTGCGATCGTGCTGGACGAACTCCCCGCACCGGAGCCCGCGCTGGCCTGACGGCTGCGGCCACCACCCAGCGGCTGCGACACGCTCGGAACCCGCATGTCGCGAGCACGCCGGGTCTGCGCGCGTTGGCCCGGTAGGCTGCCGCTAGCTTCCCCGGCAGTCCTGCCCAAGCTCACCGGAGAGTTCGCGCGTGCATCTGAAGAGCTTGACGCTGCGGGGGTTCAAGTCCTTCGCCTCGTCCACGACGCTCCATTTCGAGCCGGGGATCACCTGTGTGGTCGGTCCCAACGGCTCGGGCAAGTCCAATGTGGTGGACGCCCTGGCCTGGGTGATGGGCGAGCAGGGCGCGAAGAGCCTGCGCGGCGGTCGGATGGAGGACGTCATCTTCGCCGGCACCGCCGGCCGGCCAGCGCTCGGACGGGCCGAGGTCGTGCTCACGATCGACAACACCGACCGGGCACTGCCTATCGAGTACTCCGAGGTCACGATCTCGCGAACGATGTTCCGCAACGGCGGCTCGGAGTACGCCGTCAACGGCCAGGTGTGCCGGCTGCTGGACGTACAGGAGTTGCTCTCCGACTCCGGGATCGGCCGCGAGATGCACGTGGTCGTCGGCCAGGGACAGCTCGACTCCATCCTCGCCGCGACGCCCGAGGAGCGCCGCGGCTTCGTCGAGGAGGCCGCGGGTGTCCTGAAGCACCGCAAGCGCAAGGAGAAGGCGCTACGCAAGCTCGAGGCAATGCAGGCAAACCTGACCCGCGTGCAGGACCTCACCGCCGAGCTGCGCCGCCAACTCGGACCGCTGGGCAGGCAGGCCGAGATCGCCCGAAAGGCGGGGGTCATCCAAGCGGACCTGCGCGACTCGAAGCTGCGGCTGCTCGCCGACGAGCTGGTCCAAGCCCGAGCCGAGCTCGACCAAGAGGTCGCCGACGAGACGGCCCTTCGCTCGCGGCAGGCCGAGGTCGCCTGCGCGCTCGACGAGGCGCGCGCCGCAGAAGCTCGACTCGAGACCGAGGCCCACGAGACCGCGCCCAGGCTGGCTCGGGCTCAGGAGTCCTGGTACCGGCTGGCCGGCCTGCGCGAACGGGTGCGCGGCACGGCATCACTCGCGGCGGAGCGGGTGCGCCACCTGACGGCTCCCATGGAAGAGGTGCGAGGAGGGCGTGATCCCGAGGAGATCGCTCGCGAGGCAGCCGGCGTGCGGTCTCATGAGGCTGAGCTGGCCGCCCAGACGCGCAACGCGCGGGATGCCCTCGACGCCGCGGTGGCTGCCCGTCGTGCTGCCGAGGCAGCCTGGGAGGCCGAGGAGGGGCGGCTCGAGGCCGTCGTTCGCGCGTCCGCGGACCGCCGGGAGGGGCTCGCGCACCTGTCCGGCAAGGTGGAGGGGCTGCGGCGCCGCGCGGTCGCCGCCGAGGCCGAGCTGGCCCGGCTGGCCTCGGCTCGGGAGCAGGCCCTCCGCCGCGCCGCCGAGGCGGAGCGCGAGTTCACCGTGCTGGAGACCACCATCGCCGGGCTCTCCGTCGGCGAGCGGGGCCTGGACGCCCAGCACGGGCAGCACCAGACGGAGTTGGACGGGGCCGAGTCTGCGCTGGCCGCGCTCCGTGACGAGGAGCGCACCGCCGAGCGCGATCGGGCAGCGCTGGTCGCCCGCCGCGAGGCCCTGGAGATGAGCCTGGCTCGTCGCGACGGGTCGGCCGCGCTGCTGGCGGCATCGGACCGGATCTCGGGTCTACTCGGGTCGGTCGCGGCGCTGCTGGCCGTCGAGCCGGGCTGGGAGGCAGGCGTCGCGACTGCACTCGGTGTGTCCGCCGACGCTGTAGCCGTCGGGTCGGTCGACGACGCGGTGACCGCGCTGCGTCTGCTGCGCGACGACGACCTCGGCCGGGCCGGTCTGCTCGTCGGCGGCGCACCGCACGACGACCAGGGCGAGTGGCCGCGGCTGCCAGGCGGTCTCCGCTATGCCGTCGACCTCGTCACCGCTCCAGCAGAGCTCCGGCCCGCGCTGACCGGCCTGCTGCGGGGCGTCGTCGCGGTCGACGACCTGGCGGCCGCGCGCGCCCTGGTCGCCGAGCTTCCCGACCTGGTGGCCATCACTCGCGACGGCGACTTGCTCGGGCGCGGGGTGGCTTACGGCGGCTCGTCGAGTGCGCCGAGCCTGCTCGAGGTGCAGGTCGCCGTTGACGAGGCGGCCGACCTGCTTGCCGAGGCCACCGGACGGGTCGAGGAGATCGGCCGCCGGTCCGTGGCGGCCGAGCGCCGCCGCGACGAGGCGGCGACGAGGGTGGCAGCGGCGCTGGCGAGGCTGCACGAGTCGGACGCCGAGCTCTCCGCGGTCGCGGAGCAGCTCGGCGCGCTCGGCCATGTCGCCCGATCCGCGGCCGCCGAAGCCGAGCGGCTGGGTGCGGCGGCGGCCGAGGCCGCGACCACCAGGGACCGCGACCTCGCCGGACTGGCCGAGTTGGAGACGCGTCTGGACGCGGCAGGCCAAGCCGGAGACGCCGACCCGGAGCCGTCGACCGATGAGCGTGACCGGCTGGCAGGGGCCGCTCGGGACGCCCGCCAGGCCGAGACAGAGGCGAGACTCGTCCTACGCACGGGCGAGGAGCGGGTACGGGCGCTCGTCGGGCGCGCCGAGAGCCTGGAGCGTGCGGCTCGTGGCGAGCAAGAGGCCAGGGTGCGCGCTGTCGCACAGGAGGAGCGACGGGCCCGCGGTGCCGCCTCAGCCGCCGCGGTCGAGGACGGCGCTGTGGTCGTGCTCGCCCGGCTCGAACGATCACTCGAGCTGGCCGCAGCGGAGCGGGCCGCGGTAGAGCGGGAGCGCGCCGGGTGTGAGCAGCAGCTCACGGAGATCCGCGCCGTGGCGCGCCAGCGGGCGGGCGAGCTCGAGGAGCTCACCTCCGCGGTCCACCGTGACGAGGTGGCCAGGGCGGAGCAGCGCATGCGGGTCGAGCAGCTCGAAGCCAGAGGGCTCGAGGAGCTCGGCATGGACCCGGCGACCCTGGTCGACGAGTACGGTCCCAGCCGGCCGGTGCCGGTCGCTCCCGGCGACGACGGCGAGCCGCGTGATCCGGTTCCGTACGTCCGCGACGAACAGGTGAAGCGGGCCCGCGCGGCGGAGCGTGCTCTGGCGTTGCTGGGACGGGTCAACCCGCTGGCGCTGGAGGAGTTCGCGGCCCTGGAGGACCGGCACGCGTTCCTCGTCGAGCAGATGGAAGACCTCAAGCGCACCCGCCGCGACCTGCTCGACATCATTCGCGAGGTCGACGACCGGGTACAGCAGGTCTTCGCGTCCGCGTACGAGGACACCGCGCGTGAGTTCGCCGAGGTCTTCCGGCGCCTGTTCCCCGGTGGCGAGGGCCGCCTGGTGCTCACCGAGCCCGACGACATGCTGGTCACCGGCATCGACGTCGAGGCGCGCCCACCCGGCAAGAAGATCAAGCGGCTCTCGTTGCTCTCCGGCGGCGAGCGAGCCCTCGTCGCGGTCACGTTCCTGGTCGCGTTGTTCAAGGCCAGGCCTAGCCCGTTCTACGTCCTGGACGAGGTCGAGGCGGCACTCGACGAGACCAACCTCGGCCGGCTGCTCGAGATCTACGAGGAGCTGCGTGAGGCCAGCCAGCTCATCGTCATCACCCACCAGAAGCGGACCATGGAGATCGCCGACGCGCTCTACGGCACCTCCATGCGGGGCGACGGCGTCACGGCTGTCATCAGCCAGCGCATCCGCGAGGCCGAGTCGGCCTGACCCGCTGGCTGCGGGCGCGCAACGGGTTCATGATCGCAGCACGACCCTTCGGGTCGGCAGATTGGCACGCCCAGTCACTGTTAATCGGACGGTTACTGGGGCGAGCGCCGAGGCCTCCGGGCCGCGAAGTGTCAGCGCCGGATCGGCATGACGAGCCGTTCCGCGACGACGTGCACCGGGACGCACCGAGAAGCAGCGTTGTCGCGTGGACGTGGCGCAGGTCGTGCAATCGCGCAGGCGGGAGCAGGTCCTTCGGCGGAGGCATCGCCTTCCGGGCATGAGGGTCTCGAGAGCCGCGTCAGGCGACTAGTTCGGACGCACGGATCTAGCCGATGTGAAAAGGAGATCGTCATGAGCACCTCGTCCACCGGGCTGCCCGCCCCGGAAGGCCCCGGCGGCGCCCCAGCAGGTCCGCCGTGCGTCTGCCGCCGGAACCGCCGCCTGATCCGGGCCAGGGTTTTCCACGGGTGGACGAGCGGCCCAAAGCGCGACCATGATGCCAGTAGCGGCCACGTGCCAGTTACAGGAGCAGAGGAGTTGAGATCGTGGACGGCGCGACTGTGTCTGTAGCGGTCGTTACCAGCCGCACAGAGGCGGAACTGATCGTCGGGTTGCTGCGCAGTCATGGCTTGAGAGCAGCCTTTGCGGCAGACGATGCCGGAGGGCAGGAGCCGCAGCTGCAATTGCAGGGTGTTCGCGTGCTGGTCGCCCCCTCCGATGAAGCCTCGGCCCGTCGGCTCCTAGCCGCCGCCGATGACGCTGCCGGACCGGTCGGCGACGGCTAAGTCCGACTTCCTTCCGCGAAGGCCCGTCAGGTCTTGTGAAAGGAAGTCGTCATGAGTTCATCTTCCACCGGGCTGCCCGCCCGCATGCCGCCGGCTCCGTCTCGGGGGCGCCGCAGCTCCGGGCGGGGTTCACCGACACGTTCACCAGCCGGTACGTCGACGCCGGTGAGCTGCGCCTGCACGCGGTCAGCGGCGGCGAGACCGACCCTTGTCTTAGTGTTGTAGTACACTCCGACATTGATGCTGGCATTTCACCTCAGCTCTACGTCGGGTGTGCCGACCTACCTGCAGATCGTCGAGCAGGTGAGACAGGCGCTACGGCTTGGTCGGCTCGAGCCGGGTGACCGGCTGCCGACGGTCCGCGAGGTGGCAGCGGCGCTGGCCATCAACCCCAACACGGTCCTCAAGGCGTACCGCGAGCTCGAGTACGAACAGCTGGTGGAGGGCCGCCACGGGCAGGGCACCTACGTGGTGGGTTCGCTCGCGGGGCCGTCACCAGGGACCCTCGACGGGCTGCGAATGCGCCTGGAGGCCTGGGTAGGCCGGGCCCGCGCCGCTGGACTGTCGCCGGAGCACATCAGGGCGGTCGTGGACACCACGCTCCACCGGTTGCTCGACGTGAAGGATTCGGCGTGAGCGGCGCGCTCGTCGCCGATGGCGTCACGAAGCGCTACCGACGGACGCTCGCGCTCGACCACTGCAGCCTTGCGATCCCCGAAGGGGCAATCGTTGCCCTCGTCGGACCCAACGGGGCCGGCAAGTCGACCCTGCTGCACTGCGCCACCGGGCTGACCCGACCATCGGCGGGCACGATCCGGGTGCTCGGCGGAGAACCGGGAGACCGGACATTGCCCGGTCTCGGCTTCGTGGCCCAGGACGCCCCGCTGTACCGGGACTTCACCGCCGACCAGCTGCTCACGATGGGCGACAAGCTCAACCGCGACTTCGACCTTGCTTTCGGCCGGGAACGCCTGCCGAAGGTCGGCGTGCCACTCGACCGGCGCGTCGACCAGCTGTCGGGCGGCCAACGCGCCCAAGTGGCGTTGTGCCTCGCGCTCGCCAAGCGGCCACGCCTGCTGCTCCTCGACGAACCCCTCGCCAGCCTCGACCCACTCGCCCGCCGTGAGTTCCTCTCCGCCATGGTCGACGCCGTCGCCGAGACGCCCATGACCGTCGTCCTGTCGTCGCATCTCATCACCGATCTGGAGCGGGTCTGCGACCACCTCCTGGTGCTGCACGCCGGACGCGTCCAGGTCTTCGGCGAGACCGACCACTTGCTGGCCACCCACAAGATCCTGATCGGCCCAGGGGGACCACGCCGGGCGACGATCGCCGGCGTCCAACAGGTCGTCCACGCCACCGACGGGCAACGACAGAGCACGCTCCTGGTCCGAACGAACGCACAAGCCCTCGAACCCGCCTGGGAGCAATGGGACGTCAGCCTCGAAGACCTCGTCCTCGCCTACCTGGCGGCCAACGTCGAGACACCGCCCGACCACCAGGACGTGAGCGCATGACCTGGCTGGTGTGGCGCCAACATCGCAAGCAACTCCTCTTCGGTGTGGTCGCCCTTCTCGTCCTCGGTGCCTTCTTCGTCGGCACAGGCATGCCGATCCACGACCGGTTCGAGACGCTGGGCCTGCCCGAGTGCCTGCCCGGCACCATCGACTCCACCGTGGTCAACGACCTGTTCGCCGACCAACCCGCGACCGTCGACGACGCAACCCAGGCGATCACCCAGTGCGCCCAGGCCGCCCGTGCCTTCTTCGAGGGCTACCAGTACGTCATCGTCGCCGGCCTGCTCCTGCTGATCCTGCCGATGCTCGCCGGCATGTTCTGGGGCGCACCGCTGGTGGCCCGGGAGATCGAACACGGAACGCACCGCCTCGTCTGGACCCAGAGCACGACGCGGCTGCGGTGGGCGACAACGAAGATCGGTCTGGTGTCGCTTGGCGTGCTCGCCTTGACCGCGGTCTACGCCGGGATGCTCACCTGGTGGGTCACGCCGGTGATCCAGACATCTGGACAGCGGTTCGACTACGTCTTCTTCGACATCCACGGCATCGTCGTGTTCGGCTACACAATTTTCGCGTTGGCGCTCGGCATCTTTGCCGGCGCCGTCACCGGTCGGCTCCTGCCGGCTATGGCAACCACCGTCGTGGGTTTCGTCGCCGCACGACTGGTCGTCATGCTGGCCGCACGACCCCGCTACCTACCGACCGAGACGACTAGCCTGAACCTGATGGGCCTCACCCCAGGGGTCGCCTCCCAGGACTGGAACCTCCTCCACGGCGACTGGATCCGAGGTCGCCGCTTGGAGTTTCCAAGCGGGTGCCCGGCGGATGTCCCCGACTGCGTCGAGATCCTCACCATCCACCCCGCCCGCCACTTTTGGGCCTTCCAGGCCATCGAAACGGCGATCTTCGTCGCACTCGCCGTCGGCCTGGTCCTCGCCACCATCTACTGGATCCGCCGCCGGATCGCCTGACCCGGCACAGGACGACCGCGACGTCCTGCCAGGTGTCATGAGTCAAGAAGTTGGCAGAGTTTGATCTTGCCCGGGTCGGGATTCTCCATCTTTGGAGGGGCTCCTCATCGTGTTCGCGTGAGCGTGGGTAGGCGACCGGAAGTAGGTCTGGCGCGGTGTGCGGCCTCCGATCAGGGGCGGCGGTCCGCAAGGACGCAGAACTCGTTCCCCTCTGGGTCGGCAAGTACGACCCAGCTCACATCGCCTTGGCCGACGTCGGCGGGTCGAGCACCTAGGTCGAGCAGGCGACGGACCTCTTCGTCTTGCTCCCTGTCGGTGGGGTTGACGTCGAGGTGGAGCCTGTTCTTGACGGTCTTGCCCTCGGGCACGTGCGCGAATGTCAACGTCGGTGGCACTGGGCCAAGGTGGTTCTTGCCTTCATGCACCATAGGTGAGCCAATTGTGACAATTCCATCGCCCTCGTCTTGCACCTCGTAATCGAGGACCGAGCACCAGAACCGGGCGAGACCGTTCGGATCGGCACAGTCGATCGCAAGCTCGGTGAACTTACTGGTCATGTCAGGATCTCCCAGTCAAGTAGCGGGTCCGCCAAAAGCCACACGCGAACCGCAGTGTTCGACGGCGAGGTAAGCCTCACGTGGCGTGCGTTCGTCGAGGGCCTGGTGGGGTCGCAGAGTGATGGGGCGTGCCACCGGAATACGGCCAGAAACGGGCCGCGGGCTGAGGTAGTTGCTGGTCGCCCGTCGGTTCCTGGCTCGACGATTCCGTGTGGTTCACGCGGACCCGGGCAGCCCTTCCTGGCTGACCGTGTCGAGCAGCAGTTTCGCGGCCACCGTCGCCCCGTCGGTGCGGATCGTGCCGGCTACGGCGGTTGCTCGTGCGCGGGTCTCGGGCGTCAGGGCCGTTCTGAGCGCGGCGGACAGGGAGTCGGTGGTCGGAGTCGGGCCGTCGTGTGCCGTGCCGATGCCCAGCTCGGCCACTCGGGCGGCCCAGTACGGCTGGTCCGCGATCTGGGGGACCACCACCTGGGGTGCGCCGGCCCGGGCCGCCGTCGTCGTGGTGCCCGCGCCGCCGTGGTGCACGACGGCGGCCACCCGGCGGAACAGTGCCTGCTGGTTGACCTCGCCGACGGCGAAGCAGTCGTCGCGGTCGTCGATCGGGGCCAGGTCGGCCCAGCCGCGGGCGAGGAGGCGCGGCGGCCCTGCGCGCGGATCGCCTCGATGGCCACCCGGGCGATGTCCTTCGGGGCGCGCACGGGCATGCTGCCGAAGCCGACGTACACCGGGTGGTGTGCCGGCGTCCAGGAACGCCTCCAGCTCGGCCGGGAGCGGGCGTTCGTCCGGCAGGATCCACGCGCCGGTCTGCACGACGTCGAGGTCCGTCGGCTCCTGCCACGGGGCCAGGGTCGGGTCCGCCGCCAGCCACGGGTGGTCGGTGAAGACGTGGTCGCGGACGTTGTCCACCGGCGGCAGGCCGATCGACGCCCGGTGGGTGTTGAGCGCCGCGCCGAACAGCGCGTTCATGCCCTGGGCGTCCAGGTCCCACAGCGCCCGGTTGTCGGTCACCTCCGGCGGGAACGGCCGGCCCGGCCGCAGCCCGAGCGGCGGGTGGTGCGGCGAGGGCAGCCCGACCGGGCAGTAGGTCGCGTACACGTAGCGGATGCCCAGTTTCTCGGCCACCGCCCGCGCGCGGCGCGGCCGGCATGAGGCCGGTCGCCACCAGCGCGTCAGCATCCCTCGGCCGCCGCGGCGACCGTGTCGAACTGCGCGGCGACCAGCTCGGCCGCGCGCCGGGGCAGCGTCCTGCGCCGTCGGCTCGGCCTCGCGCCTGGCGCACCAGCTGGCGCACCGACGGGCCGGCGGCACCAGCGGCACGCCGACACGCGCCAGCAGCGCCGCGAACTCCTCGTCCGGCGGCGCGCACACCCGCACCTCCGCGCCGAGTGCCCGCAACCGCACCGCGAGTCCCACCAGCGGTTCGACGTCCCCGCGCGACCCATACGTCGACAACACCACACGCACTTCGCGACCCCCATTCCGCAGGTTCTGGCCTCCGTCCGACAATTCTGCGGCACGACCCGGGTCTTGCCGCAAGCCCCCCGGTGCGCTATACGTTGAGAGTGGCAAGGAGCGGGATCTCCTTGCCTTCGCCTTTTATCGTCCGCTGTGGACGGACAGCTTCCTCGCGAAGCGGTGGCCCGCCGCGCACGGCGGTACGTCGGGCGGGGGATCTCCCCTGGGCCGCGCGCCGTCTTAAGGGGCCTGGGCTCTGGAAGCGACCGCCTGGTCGTCGGCGAGGCCGTCATCTCGGGCGTGATTCCCTCACCGCCCTTATCGGCAGCGCGAAGGCTAACGACAAGTCTGGCCCCTCACGTTCAACCAGCGCCCGCCGTGGTGAACGAACAGCTCCCGAGGAGATGCTGGCGGCGGTGACCGCGTTCCTGCCCCGTACCGCAACTGACCGGGGCCGCGGAGCACGACCCCAGGGCCACATGCTGCCGCAGCGTTCCGGTCGCTTCGGTAGATGACCGTGTTCGGTCGTTTGCGCATGCCGTCGCTCGGCGGGGCGGCCGGGTGGCTGAACTCCGGGCCACTCGGCGCCGTGGAGCTGCGTGGGCACGTCGTCCTGGTGGATTTCTGGACGCTGACGTGTATCAACTGGTTGCGCCAGGAGCCGTATGTCCGTGCGTGGTCGCAGTTCTACCGGAGCGACGGGTTGGTCGTGATCGGAGTCCACACGCCGGAGTTTTCGTTCGAGCACGAGATCGACCGGGTGCGGCAGGCGACGAGGGAGCGGGGGATCGACTACCCGGTCGTGGTCGACAACGACTACGCGATCTGGACCGCCTTGGACAACCACTACTGGCCGGCGCTGTACTTCGTCGACGCGGACGGCATCATCCGCGGCCACCACTTCGGGGAGGGACGCTACGAGCAATCGGAGCGCGTCATCCAGCGGCTGCTCGGCGTCGATCGCGAGCTCGTCTCCGTCGAAGGGCTGGGCGTGGAGGCGGAGGCCGACTGGGACCACCTGCGGACCCCGGAGACGTATCTCGGCTACGGGCGCAGTGAGCATTTCGCGTCACCGGACGGCGCCGCGTTCGACGAACGCCGCGCCTACCAACTCCCCGAGCGGCTGCGCCTCAACCACTGGGCCGTCGCCGGCGAGTGGACGATCGGGCGTGAGGATGTCGTGCTCGACCGGGCCGGCGGGAGCATCGCCTACCGGTTCCACGCGCGCGACGCGCATCTGGTGCTGTCTCCCGGAGCGCGGGAGCCAACCCCCTTCCGCGTGCTCCTCGACGGCGAGGCCCCCGGCCCGTCACACGGGGTCGACGTCGACGAGGACGGGAACGGCCTGCTCCGGGACGGCCGCCTGTACCAGCTCGTGCGGCAAGACGGCGAGGTCCGCGAGCGGACGCTGGAGATCACGTTCCTCGAGCCCGGCGCCGAGGCGTACGTGTTCACATTCGGATAGCCAGAGATGCCGTCGTACCTCGTCAACCACCTCCGCATCCCCGGCGCCGTTCCGTCTGATCGTCCCGCATCGGCCTCGTGTAGTGCTGCTACCCGGGCGACTCAGGAACACAATCACGTGCCGCACAGCGCGTGCTCGGCCGGGCGCCTGCTAGGTGACTCCCGGGTCGCTGACGTCATGGTCGGTCCAGGCTCGCCGGACCATCCACACGACCACGGCAGCGGTCACGACGAGCGAGGTAGCCAATAGGCCGAACACCCTGGCGTCTAACCGTCGATTCGCCATGAGGCGACGTTGGGCCGCCCAATGACGATCGTCCACGGTCCGCGCAGCGCTATCCCACTCGCTGCCGGGTCGCGGTGAGTGAAAGCCGGTGAGCCATCCGCACTGCCGATGAGCGGGCGTCCATCTGACGCTGGTTGACCGCAGGTACTCTCGAAACACGATGGAGGAGAACAAGGCACGCCGCGTCGTCGACGCCCTGCGCGATCGTGGCACAGACGCCCAGATGGCTCGGATCGGTGTCTACCAGTTCGGGGTCAGCGTCAAGCTGTCCGACGGTCGTGAGGCGACGTGGGATTCCGACGGCACGGCCGCGCTGGAAGCGCAGGTGATGCGCAACGGCGTGCTGGTCGGGTTTGTCCCGGCGATCGAGGGCTCCGATAGCTACACCGAGGAGCAGATCATCGACGCGATCCTCCGGACCGACTACGACAAGCCGATCGCATCCCGGCGGCCGACGGCGCCCCCGCCCGCGCCGCCCCTGCCCCGAAAGGGTGGCCTCTTCCGCCGGTTCATGGACGGCTTCCGCTACCGCTGAGGACAGGCAACCCGCCTACGCGGGAGGACGGCCAAGCGAGAGGGCCCGCGGATCCGCGTCAGCCCGCCGGTCCCCGGCGTTGCAGCTACCGGATCTGGCCGCTGGTTTGGTGCTCGGCCCCGGCTGATTTGGCTAGGACTTCGCTCGCCCGCTGAGGAGCAGGTGTGGGCCCATGCCGATCAGGGCCGCGGCTGATTCGACCCGGCGGATGGTTCGTAGCAGGACGTCACGGTCGTCGAAGAGCCAACGGTCCAGGTCGGGTAGCAGCCAGGCCGGGCCCTCCACGGCCATACCGCGAGGCGGTCACGCTCGTTGCCACTGCTGTAGTGATCGCGGATCCTCGGGTCCATGTCGGGCACGCGGCCGGTCTAGCCTGCGGTTGGCATCGGCGCAACCGTGCCCCAGTCCCGTCGCTCATTGTCGTTCATGGATCACCGCGTCGGTGTCGATAGAAAGCTGCCGGCACCTGCATCTCCGGCGTGTGATCTGAGTACCGGCACGTGGCCGCGTTGCATCGGCTGGGTCGCTCAGTCCGATCGTGGGGCGAACTGGCTCACTGTGAAGGCACCACCCTGCGGATCGCGGACAAGCGCGTCGCGGGTCCAGTCGGAGTCCGTGCTGCCCAGCACCGTGCCGCCGAGCGTCTCGGCCGCCGTGGCTGTCGCATCCCGGTCGGCGACGGTGAACGAGACGTGCCAGTGAGGCACCCCGTCTGGACCTACCGGAGCGAGCCAGCCGATGGCGTCGGCGAAGCCAGGGGGTGCCGCGACGCCCGCCTGACGGGCGCGGATCTCAGGATCGAACGTGGCCTCGAGGTGATCGCCATAACCCGGCAGGCGGATCATCCTCGCGAACCCGAGGTCGTCGACGGACCACCCGAACACCTCGGAGTAGAACGCCGCCGACGCCGCTGGATTGGCGGCGTGCAGATCGCTGAAGTTCCATGCGCCGGGCGTGTTGACGGCTTGGGCGCCCAACCGCTGGCGGGCCTGCCAGAGTCGGAACGGCACGCCGGACGGATCGACGCAGACCATCGACCGGCCTGCGTCCCCGGCGTCGGACGGTCCCTCGAGCACGCGCCCGCCCGCCGCTTCGATCCGCGCGGCTGTGGCCTCGGTGTCGTTGACCGCGATATAGGTGTTCCAGGCCGCTGGCCCCACCGAGGGATTGGCGGCCTCGGACCGTCCGCCGATGCCGGCGGCATCAAGGCCGTCGAGCTTGGCGATGACATACCGGAACGGAACGCCGGACGGCGTAGCCTCCGTGAACGTCCATCCGAAGAGCCCGCCGTAGAACGCCTGGGCGCCCTCGACGTCTCGATGCTCGATGTCGATCCACGACGTGACACCCTCGGGGTAAGTCCGCGACTCACTCACGTCTGCTCCCTCGGGGGAATGACCACTGCGCCAGCCTCCCACCGCGAAGCGAATCTGGCAGCGTGGGGCCACTCCGCGCTCGCGGGCGAGGAAGACGCACAGAGTGTTCCTGGACCTTATGCGGTCATTTGAGAATCGCCGCGGCCAGGGCGGGCGAGACCACGCCGGCTCTCAACGTGTTCATCCATGCCTTGGGCAGCGCGGGGTTCGACTTTGCTGCTAGTACCGCAGCCGGAGCGCTTGGTCGACTCGCGCGTCAGTCGTACTCGAAGGTGAGCACCATGGTCTCGCGCACGCTCGTCACCACCCGCAGTCGTTCGCCGCAGGGCGAGCGCTGCCAGAACGCCGAGTCCGCCCAGCCTTCGATGTCGGGGTCGAAACCGATCCGGAGGTTCGCGCGCACCGTCATGCCTTCTTCCCACGGCAGCACGGGAAGCGAAGGATCTCTGTGCTGCCCTCGGAGATGGCTTTGCGGCCGAACGTCAGGTCAACCGAGCACCCCTCAGGCACGGCAACCACCGGGGCGAGCTCCGGCGCATAGGCGGTGAGCACGGAGAGCTGACGGTGTCGGTCACGCGGGCGATTCGGTTGAGCCAGCGCAACGCTGAGGTGTCGGGGTTCTCGTGCAGGTATTGCATGTGCTCAAGGGAGATCCACGTGATGCGGCGCTGGAGTCCGCAGACGACGTCCGTTCGCGTCGAAGGCGCCGCCTTGGTGTCCTAGACGGGAAACTGCAGGTTCCCGGCATCTGGAGGCGGGCGCCGGTTGGAGGCGACGATCGCCGTCTCGCACACCACGTAGTCCAGCGCCGCACGCAAGCTGTATGCGCACTCGCCGATCAGAATCGCCATCTCCGGTGGGGTCGGCAAATCCTGTTCGACCCACATGGCGTATGTGCCCTCGCCGACGTGAGGCCAGCACGCTTCGAAGCGACTCGACCGCACAGACCTTGACAAATTAGGGCAACAGCCACCGAGCGCGGGAAGGCCTGGAGCCTTCGCATCCCGTCGCCACCCACGCTGGTAGTCGTGCCCAGCGGTTAGCTGTGGTTCCTCGCAGGCTCCCTAGCTTGTATCTGAAGGACGACCGGCCGCGTGCCGCCGCCAAGCGTGTCGCGAGCGCTGGGTGTGAGCGTGCGAGAACTCGACGAAATTGCGCCACCTGTCGATAGCGCCGGTTAAGGTCGTTCCGTGGCCGAGATGAGCATGAACAAGGCGATCCACGGCGCCGTGCGCCGCGACCTCGCCCGATTCCTCGATGCGCTGGACACGTTCCCCGACGGCGATCGGGCTCGGGCCGGGCAGCTCGCAACCGCGTGGGCCAACTTCGACGACCAGTTGACCCGGCACCACCAGAGCGAGCACGAGATCGCCTGGCCCGCCCTGCAGACCGTGGGGATCAGCCGAGAGGTGATCGCGCAAATGGACCACGAGCACGACCGGATGGCCCAAGCGCTGGCATCGGCGGGAGACGCCATCGCGGCCCTCAGGAGCTCCGCGTCCGCAGCCGACGCCGCCACAGCCCGTGAGGCCGTCGCAACACTGAAGACGGTCGCAGTCGAGCACCTCGACCACGAGGAGACCGAGCTCGAACCGATCTACACCGACAAGCGGGACGACCCGGCCATCAAGGCCATGGGCCGTCGGTTCGGCCGGGTCAGCCCACCCGTGGCTGGCACCTTCTTCGCGTGGGTCACCGACGGTGCCACGCCCGAGGAGCTCGCTGCGATCAAGAGCAACGTCCCCGGTCCGGTGCTGGCGATCATCGGTGGCATATTCGGCCGGGGGTACCGCCGCGAGGTCGCCTCCGTCTGGCGCTAGCCCGGCTGGAGCCATGACACGGACCGCCTCAGACGCCCGAGGAGGGATAGATCGGCATCTCGGCTCAGCGAAAGCGTCGTCCCTTTGCAGCGTGGGCAACACGCGATTTTGCCGCTGTCAGCTCGGGTGTAGACCGCAGTGGACCCGGTTGGCCGGGCCTCGTTCGACTGTCAATGGCACGCCGTTGCTCTAGCGCCCGACTTGCTCCCGTATGTGGAGTGGTCCAGCTGGCCATTCGGCCCTCTGGTGAAGGCGCTGGCTACGGTGGGCAGGTTCAAATCGGCCGGCGGCAGGCAGCGAGGGAGGACTGTGCAGACACGTGACATCCTCGCGGACGCATTCGGACGGATCCGACAGCTCGTGCACCAGGCCGGAGCCGGCCTGGACGCCGGGGGGCTCGCGTTCCGTCCGGAAGCTGACGCGAACTCGATCGGCTGGCTGCTCTGGCACCTGACCCGGATCCAGGACGATCACCTGTCGGAGCTCGCCGCGCGAGAGCAGGCGTGGATCGCCGACGGGTGGTCCGATCGGTTCGGGCTGGCAGCGGATCCGGACGAGACCGGCTACGGCCACACGTCCGAACAGGTCGCCGCCATGCGGCCCGACGGCCCCGAGATCCTGCTCGCGTACCACGACGCCGTGTCGACGCGGACATCGGAGTACCTCGAGTCCGTCGACGCAGGTGAGCTGGCCCGGATCGTCGACCGTTCGTACGCCCCGCCGGTGTCGGCGGGCGTTCGCCTGGTCAGCGTCGTCAGCGACAACCTGCAACACGCCGGGCAGGCCCGTTACGTGCGAGGGATCGTCGACCGTATGGGCTGAAGGCCCGCGCTGCACGAACGGTCAGCGGAGGACCACGGAGAGCGCCGGCACGGCTTGCAGATACCCGTCGAGCAAGGTGCGCGCCATGTCGACCGAGTCGACCATCGGATGCAGTGCGAGCGCGCGGAGCGCGCGCTCCCGGGACCCCTGGAGGGCGGCCGCGATCGTCTCGCGCTCGACCGACTTCATCGTCTGCATCATGCCCAGCTGGTGCTCCTCCACCGGGCCGGTGGCGATCGGATGAGCTCCGTTGCCGTCGACCAGGCAAGGAATCTCGACGACAGCTCCGGCATCCAGGCCGGGTACCGCGCCCCGGTTCCGTACGTCGAGGATGTGCACCGACCTTTCGTCGCGCGCGATGGCGGCCATGATCGCCAGGGCGACGCGCTCGTAGCCGCCGCCTTCGAGGTCATGCTCGTCGCGCGCGTCGGCCTGACCGCCGGGCCGAGTCTCCGCCATGTACGACGCATCGCGTTCACGGCGGACGCGCTGCCATTCCTCGAGAGCTCGGGCCGGATCGGCGTCGACGGTGTCGTAGAAGCGCCTCTGCTGGGCATCCAGGAACCCGCCGCGGGTCTGTCCGTCATGGCCGATCGCCTGAACCGCCTCCCGGTGGAAGTACCAATACCAGAGGTATTCGTTCGGGATCGCGCCCAACGCACGCAACCACTCGCTCCCGAACAGCCGGCCTTCCTCGAACGACTCGAGAAGCGCGTCGTCGGCGAGCAACCGTGGCAGCTCGTCGCGACCGCGGACCTGCACGGCGCGCAGCCAGCCCATGTGGTTGAGCCCGACGTAGTCGAACCACGCGTGCTCGGGCGCGAGACCGAGGGCACGGGCGGCCCTACGGCACATGCCGATGGGCGAGTCGCAGATCCCGATGACCCGGTCACCCAGCACGCCGGACATCGCCTCGGTCACCAGGCCCGCCGGATTGGTGAAGTTGATGACCCAGGCCTGTGGGGCCAACGCCCGCACTCGCTCCGCGATCCGGCTGGCGACGGGTACGGTGCGCAGGCCGTATGCGACACCGCCGGGCCCAGTGGTCTCCTGGCCGAGGATGCCCAGGCCGATGGCGACACGTTCGTCGGCGACGCGGTCGGCCAGCCCGCCGACCCGGATGGCGGAGAACACGAAGTCGGCATCTCGAACCGCATCGTCGAGGTCGGTGGTCGCGGTCACCTTCGGCGCCTGGTGGGTGTTGGCGGCCATCTGCTCCAGCACCTTGGCGATGACGGCCAGCCGATTCGGGTCGATGTCGTGAAGTACGACCTCGTCGACGCGTGGTTCCGCCGACTCGTCCAGCAGCGCGCCGTAGACGAGAGGGACCCGGAAGCCGCCCCCGCCGAGCACCGCGAGCCTCATCCCAGGACCACCTCGACGCCCGCGTCGCGGAACGCCTTGAGCGTGTCCGGATCAGCGTCGTGGTCGGTGACAACCGTGTGCAGGCTCTCGGGACCGCACACGCGGGCGAGGCCGGTGCCGGGGAACTTCGACCCGTCGGCGAGCAGCACAATCCGGTCCGCGGCGCGCAGCATGGCCCGCTTGACGGGGACCTCGACAGTCGTCGTGTCCATGACCGAGCCGTCGGCACGGACTCCGCTCGTGCCCAGGAACAGCAGGTCGGCGTTGACCTGGGTCAGGGCCTCCTCGGTCAGGAAACCCACCATCGAACGGTAGTTGCGCCGGACCTGGCCGCCGAGGAGCACGAGCTCGATGTCATCGTCGTCGATGAGCTCTTCGTACACGGCGAGGTTGCTGGTCACGACAGTGAGCCGGCGACCGTGTAGGTGGGCGACGACGCGGTGCACCGAGGTACCGATGTCGCACAGCAGGACCGCGCCGTCCGGCACGAGGGCGGCCGCCCGCCGGGCGATGCGGTCCTTGGACTCCGGGTGGGTAACGGCGACGTCGTCGAAGGACGGCTCGGTAGCCTCGCCGAGGAGCGCCCCGCCGTGCACCCGCTGCAGGCGCCCATGGCGATCGAGCAGCAAGATGTCGCGGCGGACGGTGGCCAGGCTCACGCCGAGCCGCTCGGCCACGGATGCCGCCGCCAGGGCACCCTCCGCCCTGAGCATTCGGAGAATCTCCTGGCGGCGCTGTTCCGCGAGCATGGCCGCCACGATAGCACTCACAAACGCTCATACTGTTGAGCGAAATTGGCTCGGGATCCCCAGATCTCGCGCGTATTGACCCGTGAGCCCGCCCTCGACAGGGCGGACCTGGTCAACTATGGTCAGGATCGCTCAGCAATGGCACGTGGTGCGGAGGAGGAGCGGTGACAACCTCGAGCGACTCCGCCGCCGCGGGGCGACCCGCGGTCTCCGACATGGCGGAGCGGACGCTCGGTCACGACCCGTTGGCAGGCTCGCGTGGCCGGCGATCGCCCGCCGTGGATGTCCTGTGCGCCGGGACGGTGTTCCTCGACATCATCTTCACCGACCTGCCGACAGCGCCCGAGGTCGGTACCGAGGTGTGGGCCGAGGGGATGGGCTCGTCACCCGGCGGGGTGGCCAACATCGCCGTGGCACTGAGCCGCCTGGGGTTGCGAACGGCTCTCGCGTCGCCCTTCGGCGCCGACGTGTACGGCGACTTCTGCTGGCAGCTGCTCGACGAGCAAGAGGGCATCGACCTGTCTACGTCGCGACGGTTCCCCGGTTGGCACTCACCGGTCACGATCTCGATGGCATACGCGCGGGACCGCGCCATGGTGACCCACGGGCATCCCCCGCCGGTGCCCCTTGACGAGTTCATCGGCACACCACCGCCTTGCCGGGCCGTGGTCACCTCACTAGGCGAGGAGCCGGCCGAGTGGCCGGTGCTGGCGCGCAGGGAGGGGGCGCTGGTCTTCGCCGACGTGGGCTGGGACCCGTCGGAGGCATGGTCCACGGAGACGCTGCGCCGACTCGACGACGTCGACGCCTTCCTTCCCAATGCGATCGAGGCCATGGCCTACACGCGCACCGACAGTCCGGAGTCCGCCCTCAGCGTGTTGTCGAGGTGGGTCCCGACGGCCGTCGTGACGCTCGGATCGTCCGGCGCCATCGCGACGGACGCGGAGACCGGCGAGACGGTGCGGGTGGACGCGCTCGACACCGAGAGCCTCGACCCGACCGGGGCCGGCGACGTGTTCGTCGCCGGGTTCGTCACCGGGACGCTCGCAGGCTGGCCGTTGGAGACCCGGCTGCGCTTCGCCGCCCTGTGCGCAGGCTTGTCCGTGCAGCATTTCGGCGGCTCTCAGTCCGCGCCCGGCTGGGCCGACCTGGTCACCTGGTGGGCAGGCCTGAAGGCCGAGCAGCACGAGCTGACGTCCACCTACGGGTTCCTTGCCGACGTGATGCCCGAGGGCGGGCTGAAGTCCGTGAGCCGCGCTACCGCCACCATCGGGCTACGGTCAGGACGCTGAGCCCGGGCACCGACGTGACCGGCGGCCCCGGCCGCCCGACACCGACACGAGGAGGAGCACCATGGTTCGGTTTCCACGCCGCACGGCGCTGGCGGCCGGGCTGGCCGCATTGCTCGTCGCGGCTTGCGCCCCGGGCGACGACGATGAGTCGGCGGGCCAGTCTCCGGAACCCACCAGCGACATCCAGACCGATCCCTCCCAGATGGGGGACGTCACGCTCGTCGTCTGGGACCAGGAGGTGCGCGGCGGGCAGAACGAGCAGATCGACGAGCTCAACGCGGCCTTCCAGGAGATGTACCCGAATATCACCATCGAGCGGGATTCGCGCTCGTTCGAGGACCTGCAGACCACCCTGCAGCTGGCGCTGACCGGCGACGACCCGCCCGACGTCGTCCAGGCGAACAACGGCCGAGCCGACATGGGCGCGTTCGTCGAAGCGGAGCTGCTGTCCCCGCTCGACGACTACGCGGAAGCGTACGGCTGGGACGAGCGCTTCCCGGAGTCGGTACGTGCAGTGGCCAGCTACACCCCGGACGGAGCGACGTTCGGCGAAGGCAGCCTTTACGGGCTCGCACAGCAGGGCGAGCTGGTCGGGATCTTCTACAACAAGGCCAAGCTCACCGAGCTCGGGATCGACGCCCCGCAGACCTGGGAGGAGTTCGTGGCCGCCGTCGAGACCGCCAAGCAGGCCGGTGAGCTGCCGCTTCCGTTCGGGAACGTCGACCAATGGCCGGCGATCCACGTGTACGGCGCGGTGATGAACCGAGAGGTACCGACGGATACTGTTCGCGATCTCGGGTTCGGTCGGTCCGGCGCCGACTGGACCAGCGCGGAGAACCTGGCCGCGGCCGAGGAGATCTCGGGCTTCGTCGACGCGGGCTACTTCACCGAAGGCTTCAACGGCGCCGGCTACGACCCGGTGTGGGCGGACTTCGGCAACGGCAACGGTGTGTTCCTGATCGCGGGCACCTGGCTGCTGGCGGACCTCACCACCGCGCTGGGCGACGACCTGGGCTTCATGCTGCCTCCGCCTCGCGAGGGTCAGCCGCCGGTCGCCACCGGCGCGACATCGCTCCCGTTCGCCATCACGTCGGCCAACGAGAACCAGGACGCCGCAGCTGCGTACATCGACTTCATCACCAGCGCCGATGCGATGCGAGTCATCGCGGAGAAGGGGCTACTGCCCTCCGTCGACGCGGGCGCCCAGCCGACGCAGAGCCCGGCACAGGAAGAGGTCTTCGGCGCATGGGAGACCGTGACGAGCGAGGACGGCCTGGTGCCGTACCTGGACTGGGCGACTCCGACCTTCTACGACACGATCACCGTCGCATTGCAGGAGCTGCTCGGCGGACAGGCCACGCCGGAGCAGTTCCTCCAGCGCCTGCAGGACGACTACGCGGCGTTCGTCGGCGGTTGACCCGCCGGGCATGGTGACCACGGCAGCGGCGTCGCGGTCGGCCTCCCGGGCCGAGCCACGGCCCCGGGGGGCCGGCCGGCCCCCCGGGGAGCCGCGGCGCGTGGCGTACCTCTACGTCCTGCCGGCCTACCTGGTCTTCGGCCTGTTCCTACTCGTGCCTCTCGGCCGGGCCATCGTGCTGTCGCTCTACGAGTGGAACGGCTTGACGCCGGCGACCTGGGTAGGGCTCGACAACTACCGCGACGTGGTCGCCGACGAGGGGCTGCGGGCGGCCTTCGGGCACGCCGCCGTGCTGATCGTGTTCTACGCCGTTATCCCGACCGTGGTCGCACTGGCGCTGGTCGCGACGATGACCCGGGCCCGGCTCCGCGGGCTCGGATTCTTCCGGACGGTCCTGTTCGTGCCGCAGGTCGTCGCGATGGTCGTCGTCGCCGTCGCGTGGCGGCAGATCTACGCCCCGGACGGCCCGCTGAACGAGGTGCTGCGCAGCATCGGCCTTGACGGCGTCGCTCGGGCCTGGCTCGGCGACTTCACCTATGCGCTGCCCGCCGTCGGATTCGTCGGCACCTGGGTACAGACCGGGCTGTGCATCGTGCTGTTCCTGGCCGGCGTCAGCAAGATTCCGCGGGAACTGTACGAGGCCGCGCGCATTGACGGCGCAGGCGCGATCCGCGAGTTCTTCACGGTCGTGCTGCCCGCTCTGCGAAACGAGATCAGCGTGGCGCTGACGCTCACCGTGATCGCGGCGCTGCGCAACTTCGACCTGGTCTACGTGATGACCAGCGGCGGCCCGGGCAGCTCCACCACGGTGCCGTCGTACGAGGTGTACCGGAGGGCCTTCGAGATCGGCGAGGTCGGTTCGGCGGCGGCGGTGGCCGTGTCCCTCACCGTGATGATTTTCGTGTTGACGTTGGGGATCACCCGGGTGGCGGAGCGGGGAACGTCGTGATCTCGCGCAGCGAGCGGTGGGTCAACTACCTGATCCTGAGCGCGTTCGCGCTGTTCGCTCTCTACCCGTTGCTGTCCGTCGTGTCGGCCGCTCTGACCCCACAGGGGCAGGTGCCGGCGCTCCTGCCGACGCAGATCACGGGTGGCAATTTCGCCGAGGCCTGGGAGCTGGGCAGGTTCGGCACCTACCTGCGGACCAGCGTCGTGGTCAGCGCGTGTGTCGTACTGCTCGCGACCATCTTCTCGGTCATGGCCGGGTACGCGTTCGGCACGATGCGCTTCCCGGGTTCGACGCTGCTGTTCTACGTGCTGCTGCTGGGGATCATGGTGCCGACGGAAGCGATCGTCGTCCCGCTCTTCTTCGACCTGCGCGAGATCGGGCTCACGAACACGCTCTGGGCGCTCGTCCTGCCACAGACGGCCCAGTCGGTCGCGTTCGGCACGTTCTGGATGCGCGCGTACTTCCGGTCCAGCTCGCGATCCATGATGGAGGCGGCCCGGCTCGACGGCGCCGGGCATTGGCGGACCCTCTGGTCGATCATGGTGCCCATCGGCCGCCCGGCTATGGTGACGATGATCGTGCTGGTCTTCATGTGGACCTGGAACGAGTTCCTGATTCCTCTGGTCATGGTGACCGACGAGTCGCTGCGCACTGCGCCGCTCGGCCTGGCCTTCTTCCAGGGCCAGTACACGTCCGACTTCGGCCTGCTCGCAGCAGGGGCGGCGATCGTGGCGGTCCCGGTCGTGGTCGTCTATCTGTTCCTCCAGCGCCACTTCATCCGCGGCATGCTCGAGGGTGCGGTCAAGGAGTAGACGGGAGGCGCCGGCGGTTGATCCTCCGGCGTCCAGAGCGGGCGTGACGGCGAGCTCGTCCTGGATGCTCGGCGGTGCGATGTTCACGGACGAGTCGACCAGCACCTGCAGTAGCTGGGCTGTCGCGATCACCAGCGGCGGGACCATCTCACGGCCAGCTTGCGCCAGTTCCTTGATGCCGGGGATTCCGTGTATCGCGGGCGTATCGAAAATCGCATACGCCACCGCAACAGTCTTCCGTCTTCCGTGGAGGCATGAGCCACAGCGCATCACTGTCAGCGCCAGCCCGTCGTACGCGCAGGATCGTGCTCGTCAGTCTGGCGATCCTCGGTGTAGCGATCGCTGCGTTCGTCGTGCAGTGGCCGCTCGTGGCGTCCGCTCCGTCGAGTTCGTCGGCCGAAGTTGGCCAGTCGACAAGTAGGCAGACCGCGCTGGACGAGGCTGACGGTGTCATTCCCGACGGGGTGGCGGTTTCGGTGTTCGACGAGGAGATACCGGCGGTGGGCAAGCTCGACCCGGATCTCCTCGATGCCTTGCGTCGGGCGGCGACGGACGCAGAAGCCGACGGCGTCGGGCTTCGGGTCAACAGTGGTTGGCGGTCGCCCGAGTATCAGCAGCGGTTGTTGCAGGACGCTGTCGTCGAGTATGGCTCGCAGGAAGAGGCCGCGCGGTGGGTGGCCGCTGCGGAGACGTCTGCTCATGTGTCGGGTGAGGCGGTCGACATCGGCCCGTTCGATGCGGCGGCTTGGCTGTCTGAGCACGGTGCCGCGTACGGGTTGTGTCAGATCTATGGCAATGAGTCTTGGCATTACGAACTGCGTCCCGATGCTGTCGACGACGGTTGCCCGCCGATGTATGCGGATTCGACTGAGGACCCGAGGATGCAGCCGTGAATCGGGTCCCGGTCGCGCTTCAGCGCCGATCAGGTACCTTCCGACCGCCGACCTTGCAGACGCTGCCTGTGGCGGTGACCGCGAACGTGGTCAAATGCGCATCGAGCCTCCAAAGGCAGAGGAAGTCACGGTCACCGTGCCGGGGGCGTGTCCGGTTCGGGTATGTCGACGATATGCCGTGCTGCTTAGGCTTCAGGTATGCGCGTGCTGATCGTGGAGGACGAGCCCTACCTGGCCGAAGCCGTCCGTGACGGTCTCCGGCTGGAAGCGATCGCGGCCGACATCGCCGGCGACGGCAACACCGCCCTGGAACTGCTCAGCAGCAACTCCTACGACCTCGCGGTCCTCGATCGCGACATCCCCGGCCCCTCCGGCGACGAGATCGCCCGACGAATCGTCGCCTCCGGCAGCGGCGTCCCGATCCTCATGCTCACCGCTGCCGACCGGATCGACGACAAAGCTTCCGGGTTCGAGCTCGGCGCCGACGACTACCTCACCAAACCGTTCGAGCTTCGGGAGCTCGTCATGCGGCTGAGGGCGCTCGACCGCAGACGCGCGCACGCCCGACCCCCGGTCAGCGAGATCGCGGGCCTCCGGCTGGACCCCTTCCGCCGGGAGGTCTTCCGCGACGGACGCTACGTCGCGCTCACCCGGAAGCAGTTCGCCGTGCTCGAAGTCCTCGTCGCCGCCGAAGGCGGTGTCGTCAGCGCCGAAGAGCTCCTGGAGCGGGCCTGGGACGAGAACGCCGACCCCTTCACCAACGCCGTCCGCATCACCGTCTCCGCATTGCGCAAACGACTCGGCGAACCATGGCTCATCGCCACGGTGCCCGGCGTCGGCTACCGAATCGACACCGGCACGGACCCCGCCCACCCTGGCGGTACTCATGAATAGACGCCCAGGGCTCAGCGCCCGACTGAAACTCACCATGAGCTACGCCGGATTCCTCCTCCTTGCCGGTGCTGTCCTGCTGGCCGTGGTATGGGTGTTCCTGCTGCGCTACGTACCCGACCGCGCCGGCATCCCCGGGGCCAACCGCTCCGACCTGCTGCGCGCCTTCGCCCCCGCCGCGGCCACAGCACTGGCCTTCCTCCTCGTGTTCGGCCTCCTGGGAGGATGGATCCTCGCCGGCCGGATGCTCGCACCACTCACACGGATCACCGACGCGGCGCGGATGGCCGCGAACGGATCACTGTCCCACCGGATCCGCATGGAAGGCGCCAAGGACGAATTCCGCGAACTCGCCGACGTGTTCGACACCATGCTCGAACAACTCGAATCCCACGTCATCGAACAGCAACGATTCGCCGCGAACGCCTCCCACGAGCTGCGCACCCCGCTGGCGATCTCGCAGACCCTCCTCGACGTCGCCCGCACCGACCCCACGCGGGACCAGGGCGAACTCATCGAACGCCTCCACACTGTCAACACGCGGGCGATCGACCTCACCGAGGGGCTCCTGCTGCTCAGCCGCGGCGATCGCAGGGCCTTCATCCGCGAGCCCGTCGACCTCTCCCTCATCGCCGAAGAAGCCACCGAGACGCTGCTTCCCCTCGCCGAACAGCGCAGGATCACGCTCGACGTCACCGGCCAGACGACACAGACCGTCGGCTCCGCGGCGCTCTTGCTGCGGATGATGACGAACCTCGTCCAGAACGCCATCGTCCACAACCTCCCCGCCGGCGGCACCGTCACGGTCCACACCGAATCGCAGCACGACGCGAGCGTGCTGCGGGTCGAGAACACGGGCCATCCGCTCCCATCGGAGCTCGTACCGACCTTCACCGAACCCTTCCAACGCGGAACAGAACGCACACGCACCGACGAGCATGCCGGCGTCGGCCTCGGGCTGGCCATCGTCCACAGCATCGTCCAAGCACACGAGGGGACCCTCGACCTCACACCCCGCCCCGCCGGCGGTCTCCTCGTCACGATTCGACTTCCCGGCACGCCGCAGGCATCGTCCCCGGACCCATGAACGTTACGATCTCCGGCTGGAGTACTAGGAACAAGGAACGCAGAGAGCCTCTAGTGCCAGCGGCAAGCGAAGCGAGCCGTCCTGTCTGGGAGGATGTGCGCTCGTGGAGTACCTGGTGGTCGCTGTCGTCGTCGCGCTCGTGCTGGTCGGCGGGCTGGTGGCCTTTCTCGCCCCACGACGGCGGCGCGCGGCGCAGCCGCCGCTCGGGCAGCGTCCGGACGTCGACTACGTGCCCGGCGTCGGCGACGACGCGGCGCAACCCCTCGACATGCGCACGCGTGACCTCGACACCCTGGCGTTCCCCGAGGACGCGGTCGTCGAGGGCGCTGAGCTCCTGCCGCCACCCCTGGAGCGGCCCGAGCCGGCGGCCGGACGGCTGGTCCGGCTGCGCTCACGGCTGGCCCGGTCGCAGTCGACCCTCGGCAGAGGGCTGCTCGGCCTGCTCTCCCGGGAGCGTCTTGACGAGGAGACCTGGCAGGAGATCGAGGACACCCTGCTCACGGCCGACCTCGGCGTGGCGCCGTCCCGTGAGCTGGTCGAGAGGCTGCAGACCAGGGTCCGGGTCGAGGGCATCGCCGACCCTGCCGCAGCGCGGGCGCTGCTCCGCGAGGAGCTCGTCGCGCTCGTCGACCCGTCGCTCGACCGGTCGCTGCGGACCGACCGGCACGCCGACCGACCCGCCGTCGTCCTCGTCGTGGGCGTCAACGGCACCGGCAAGACGACGACCGTGGGCAAGCTCGCCCGGGTGCTCGTCGCGGAGGACCGCGACGTCGTGCTCGCGGCGGCAGACACCTTCCGGGCCGCGGCCGCCGACCAGCTGACGACCTGGGGCGACCGGGTCGGCGTCCCGACCGTGCGCGGCCCGGAGGGCAGCGACCCAGCGAGCGTCGCGTTCGACGCCGTCCGCGCCGGCACCGAGCAGGAGGCCGACGTCGTGCTCATCGACACCGCCGGCCGGCTGCAGACAAAGGTCGGCCTGATGGACGAGCTGGGCAAGGTCAAGCGGGTCGTGGAGAAGCAGGGCGCGGTGGACGAGGTTCTGCTCGTCCTCGACGCGACGACCGGCCAGAACGGGATGGTCCAGGCGCGGGTGTTCCGCGAGGTCGTCGACGTGTCCGGCATCGTGCTGACCAAGCTTGACGGCACCGCGAAGGGCGGCATCGTCGTAGCGGTGCAGCGCGAGCTCGGGGTGCCGGTGAAGCTGGTCGGGCTGGGCGAGGGCGCCGACGACCTCGCGCCGTTCGACCCCGAGGCCTTCGTCGACGGCCTCCTGGGCACCAGCTGATCCTGGCGCGTTCACACGGCGGAAACACAGCCACCTGAGATGTCACCCGGCTGCAACACAGCGCGTACCCGAGAGCAACACGATCACGCCACGCTCCTGCCGACCGACCGGACCTGACGGCTTCACGGCAACGCCGCCCGAACGTCGTGGCCGGCCTCGACTCGGATGAGGAGTCAGCGATGCCCGAGATCAGCGCGGGTGACACGGCTTGGGTGCTGGCGAGCTCGGCGCTCGTCCTGCTCATGACACCCGGCCTGGCGTTCTTCTACGGCGGCATGGTGCGCTCGAAGAACGTCCTGAACATGCTCATGATGAGCTTCATCTGCCTGGCGATCGTGCCGGTGTTGTGGGTGCTCTACGGCTACAGCATCTCCTTCGACACCGACGCCGCCTCGGGTCTCTTCGGCGGACTCGGCGAGGTGGGGCTCCGCGGCATCGGCCTGGACAGTGTCTCCGGGACGATCCCCGAGTACGCGTTCGTCGCGTTCCAGCTCATGTTCGCCATAGTCACGGTGGCCCTCATCAGCGGCGCGATCGCCGACCGGGCGAAGTTCGGCGCCTGGGCGCTGTTCGTCGTCCTGTGGGTCTCGATCGTGTACTTCCCCGTCGCCCACTGGGTGTTCGCGTTCGACGGAGGTGACGGCGGCTGGATCGGGGACCGGCTCGGTGCCCTGGACTTCGCCGGCGGCACGGCGGTCCACATCAATGCCGGTGCGGCGGCGCTCGCACTGGCCCTGGTCGTGGGCAAGCGGACCGGCTGGCGCAAGGAGCAGATGCGACCGCACAACCTTCCGTTCGTGGTGCTCGGCGCCGGCCTGCTGTGGTTCGGCTGGTTCGGCTTCAACTCCGGCTCCGCGGTGGCCGCCAACGGCCTCGCGGCGGGGGCTTTCATCAACACGGCGGTCGCGACCGCGGCGGCGATCCTGGGCTGGCTTGCTGTCGAGGTCGTGCGCGACAAGCACGCGACCACACTCGGTGGCGCCTCCGGCGCGGTCACCGGCCTGGTGGCCATCACGCCGGCCTGTGCCGCGGTGAGCCCGCTCGGGGCCATCCTGGTCGGCCTGCTCGCCGGTGTGGCGTGCTCCCTCGCGATCGGGCTGAAGTACCGCTTCGGGTACGACGACTCGCTCGACGTCGTGGGTGTCCACCTGGTGGGCGGCATAGTAGGCACGCTGCTCATCGGGTTCCTCGCGACCGCCGACTTCACCGGCGGCGCCGAAGGCCTGTTCTACGGCGGCGGCGGTGAGCAACTCGGCAAGCAGGCTGTCGCAGCCGGCGCGGTGATGGTGTACTCGTTCGTCGTCACCTACATCCTCGGCACGATCGTGCACAGGCTGGTCGGCTTCCGTGTCACCACTGACGACGAGGCAACCGGCCTGGACCAGGTCGAGCACGCCGAGACGGCGTACGAGTTCGGCACGGCAACCGGCACACCTGCGGGACGCCTGCGCACCCCGCAGGCCGACCCCGACCGCGTCGCGACCGCCTCGGCGGAGGAAGGGGTGAAGGCATGAAGCTCGTGACGGCGGTCATCAAGCCGTTCAAGCTCGACGAGGTCCGTTCGGCGCTCGAGACCTTCGGCGTCCAGGGCATGACGGTGAGCGAGGCCAGCGGCTACGGCCGGCAGAAGGGGCACACCGAGGTCTATCGAGGGGCCGAGTACACAGTCGACCTGGTGCCCAAGCTGCGACTCGAGGTCCTCGTCGACGACCCCGATGCCGACGACGTCGTCGACGTGATCGCGAAGTCGGCGCAGACGGGCAAGATCGGCGACGGCAAGGTATGGGTCACACCCGTCGAGGCGGTGATCCGGGTCAGAACGGGCGAGACCGGGGCCGAGGCTCTCTGAGCCAGTGATCGACCCGGTCGTGTCCACGCCGGCGGCGCCGCGCTCTCCTGCGGGTGCTGCCGGCGTGGACGCCCGTCCGGGCCGTCGCTTCCTCGCGGTGCGCCGCGCGATCGTCGACGACGACTCGCTCACCGCCGCGCAACGCAGGTCGGCATTGTCGGAGCTGTCCGACGCGTGGCTCGGAGGGCTCTTCGGAGCCGTTCCGCCCTCGTCTTCGACCGGGATGGCGCTGGTGGCGGTCGGCGGCTACGGCCGCCGCGAGATCCTGCCGGCGAGTGACCTCGACGTGCTCCTCTTGCACGGTGACGGCGGCGACGTCGGCGTCGTGGCCGACGGCGTCTTCTATCCTGTGTGGAACGCGGGCATCGCCCTCGACCACGCCGTCCGGACGGTCGAGGAGGCCCGGGACGTGGCTGCCAGCGACCTCGCCGTGCTCCTGGGGCTGGTGGACGCGCGACACGTGGCCGGCGACCCGAGGCTCACCGACTCGCTGCGGTCCGGCGTTCTCGCCGACTGGCGTCGCCAGGCTGCGAAGCGCCTGCCGGAGCTCGCCGCCCTTTGTCGCGACCGGATCTCACGAGTCGGAGAGCTGGCGCACCTGCTCGAGCCCGACCTCAAGGAGGCGTACGGCGGGCTCCGTGACACCTCGGCACTGCGGGCCGTCACTGCCTCGTGGGTCGCGGACCGTCCGCATGCGGCTGCTGTATCCGAAGCACACGAATGGCTCCTTGTCGTGCGGGACGCCCTCCACCGCACGACCGGCCGGCGCCGCGACCGGCTGGTCTTCCAGGACCAGGACGCCGTGGCCGCGCGGCTCGGTCTCCTGGATGCCGACGGTCTGATGCGCCGCGTCGCCGAGGCGGGGCACACGATCGCCTTTGCGTCGGACGTCACCTGGCGGCAGGTCGACCGGACGCTGCGTGACCGGTCGGGTGCAGCATCGCGCCGACGGGCCGTCGTGCGGCGACCGCTTGCCGACGGCGTCGTCGAGCACGACGGCGAGGCGACGCTCGCCCGCGACGCCCGCCCGGACCTCGATCCGGTACTGCCGCTTCGTACGGCCGCGGCGGCCGCACAAGCGGGGCTGGTTCTCTCGCCGGCAACGGTCGAGAAGCTGGCCGCGGAGTGCCCGGCGCTGCCGTCTCCCTGGCCGGGCCCGGCTCGCGACGCTCTCGTCGCGCTCCTCGGTGCCGGTCGCAGTGCCGTGCCGGTATGGGACGCGCTGCAGACGGCCGGGTTGATCCTGCGGTGGTTTCCCGAGTGGGCGGCGGTCCGCTACCGGCCGCAGCGCACGCCAGTGCACCGGCACACCGTGGACCGCCATCTGGTCGAGGCGGCGGTCCTCGCCGGAGGCCTGACCCGGCGGGTCGCACGCCCCGACCTGCTGCTGCTGGCGGCGCTCTTCCACGACCTGGGAAAGGGATTCCCGGGGGACCACAGCGAGACGGGAGCAACCATCGCGGCCGTGCTCGCCGCCAGGCTGGGGATGCTGCCGGACGATGCGGCGCTCCTCGAGTTGCTCGTCCGCCATCATCTGCTGCTGCCCGAGATGGCGACCCGGCGCGACCTCGACGACCCCGCCACCGTCGACGCCGTCGTCGCGGTTGTCGGTTCTACCGAGGTGCTCGATCTCCTCGCGGCCCTCACGGAAGCGGACGCGACCGCCGCTGGGCCGCTCGCCTGGTCGCCGTTCCGGGCCCGGTTGGTGAGTGAACTGGTGAGCAGGGTGCGTTCCGTGCTCGGTGGCGTGGCCCTACCGAGACCGGCTGCGCTGGAGCCGTGGCAGGAGCGGCTGGCCGCTGAGGGAGTGCTTGCGGTGCGCGTGGAGCCGGATGATCCGGAGGGATCCTGCCGCGTGACCGTCGTCGCACCCTCCGGCGAGCAGGTGCTGGCCGTGGTCGCGGGCGTCCTTGCTGTGCACCGGCTGGACGTGCGGGCCGCCACAGTGCAGTCCGTCAACGGCCGCACCGCGCAGGTCTGGCATGCGGTCAGTGGCTTCCGCGGCGCGCCCGCCGAAGCATCGCTCCGTGCGGACCTGGCTCGGGCGTTGGTGGGCCGGCTCGATCTGGCCGGCACACTGGCCGGCAGGGCGTCCGAGCGCAGCCTGCGGGTAGCGGGCCGCGCCGAACCCCTGGTCAGGGTGCTGCACGGAGCGTCGTCGGACGCGTCCGTGCTCGAGGTGCGTGCCCATGATGCGCCTGGGCTCCTGTTCCGACTGGCGACGGCGATCGGCGCCTGCGGTGCCGTCGTCCGTTCCGCCGTCGTCGACACCCTCGGCGCCGAGGCGGTCGACATCTTCTACCTCGTCGACACCGACGGCGAAGCCTTGAGCGGCCAGGCCATGGACGATGTCGTCCAGGCGGTCGCCGCTGCGGTTGCCTAGGCGCCGGCGAGCGTCTCAGTCAGCCTCTCGACGAAGTGGCGGAGCACGGCGGCGTCGGGTACGTGATCGGGGTTGACCTCGGTGAGCACGAACGCGGCTAAGCGCGGGCTCGCCACGAAGGTGGCCAGGCTGGTGACGATCTCGTCGAGGGTCAGCCCGATGGGCTCGTCGCCGGAGTCGGGCACGTCGGCCAAGGGAGCGTCGATGAACGCCAGGACGTCGACGTCGAAATGCAGCACGAATGCGGGCCTGACTGCCTCGACGCGGGCCAGTGCGCGATCGGCCGAAGCACGCACGTCCTCGTGTACCTCGAGAGCGGAGATACGGGCGATGTCGAGGTCGCTGAGAAGGCGGCGTTCGTGGTCGTCCTCGGGCAGTGAGTCCCCGTAGGTCACCACCTCGTCAGGCGTGAGCAGGGGCACGGCCGGACCGATGCCCGCGAGCTCGGGGAGGTGGCCGGGAATGGCGAGCATATGGGCGAGCCCCATGGCGTCGAGATTTCCGACCGCCCTGGTCTCGGGTGTGTAGAGGTCCGGCCCGCCGTCGACGTATAGCAGGCCAGGGCTCAAACCGGAGCCCGCCGAGCCGGCCACCACCCCCACCGTGACGGTGCAGTCACCACCGACGATCAGCGGAAGGCGCGACCGCCCCGTGATCTCGGCAACCGCGGCCGCGACGTCTCTCGCGACGCGCGCCACCACCGAGGCGTTCTGGGCATGGGGATGATCGGGATCGGGGCGCCACCGAAAGCCTTCGACGTCGCCGTAGTCCTCGACCGCGCACCCTGCCTGGCGAAGCAGGTCGACGAGGCCGGCCTCACGAAGCGCCGCTGGCCCCTTCTCCAATCCCGGGGTATGGGCGCCCGCGCTGGACGGCACGCCGAGAACACCCCATTGACGGTCCATACCATCCAGTCTCGCCAGGAGCACCGACAGCTCAGCGTCGAGGAGCACGCCGCAGTAAAGCCGGATCGATGCCACGATGTCGACGTCAGCTGACCAGTCCGGCGATGAGGTTGATGGCACCCGCCACGATCACGACGCCGAACAGGTAGGACAAGAGGGCGTGTGACAGCACCGTGCGCCGGATCCGGGGATCGCGCACGGTCGTGTCGGAGACCTGGTAGGTCATGCCGATCGTGAATGCCATGTAGGCGAAGTCGCGGTAGTTGGGCGACTCCGGGCCATCCGCAGCCGCGAAGCCGACCCCGTCGGCTGTCGATCTGAAGTGCAGGTGCGCGTAGCGCAGGGTGTAGACCGTGTTGACGACGGTCCACGACAGCATCACGGTCAGCACGGCGGCACCGATGAGCAGCAGCCGAAACGGACTGCTCTCGCGCCCGGCCAGTCCCAGGGCGAAGCCGACCCCGAGGAGGCTGGCCACGCTCGCTGCCACCACGAGCACCGCCGCGGAACCGCGCGTGTCGTCCTCGCGGGTGGCTAGCCGTGCGGCGGACGTGCTGTCCGTTTGGAGGATGATCGGCCATACGGTCCAGAGGAATGCGAGCGCGGCGGCATCCCAGCCGCCGATCACGGCCAGCTCCCACGGCAGGAACCACACAAGGACCAGCGTGACGACGAGCCCGGCGGACGTCACGATGACGGCTCGCCGTAGGGCCGGTGCGTGCCATCCCACCAATCGGTGGTACAGAGTCGCTGGCGGGGCGCCGGTCATCGTCCGAGTGTGCCGGATGCATCCCGCAGTTCGACGCAACTGCGCTGCAAGGATTGCGCGCATGACCGACGTACGCACCGCCCACACCAGCGACCTGGACGCGCCCACGCTCGAAGCGGCGCGAGCCCTCCTCTACGACGTCTTCGACGACATGACGGAGGAGGACTGGGAGCACTCTCTGGGCGGGGTTCATGCGCTGGCGTGGGAAGGTGGCGAGCTGATCGGGCACGCGTCCGTGATCCAGCGGCGGCTTCTGCATGGCGGACGTGCGTTGCGCGCGGGCTACGTCGAAGGTGTCGGGGTGCGCGCGGACCGGCGCGGGCACGGTTACGGCGGGGCCATGATGGACGCTCTGGAACGCGTGGTGCGTGGCGCGTACGACCTGGGAGCGCTCGGCGCGACGGACGAGGCCGCAGACTTCTACGCAGCGCGCGGCTGGACGCTGTGGCAAGGTCCCTCGTCGGCGCTCACGCCGACCGGCATCCGGCGCACCGAGGATGACGACGGCGGCATCTACGTCCTCCCGGTGACGGTCTCGCTCGACGTAACGGGCGAGCTCACCTGTGACTGGCGCGACGGCGACGAATGGTGACTCCGGGCTGGATGCTGTTGACGGGCCTTTGGCCCAGCGGCGTTCACACCGGCCGGTAGGCATCGGATCTGCGGACTACACCGACAACGGTCACGCGATGGTGTCCGGTGTCGACTCGGTAGATCACGCGGTATGTGCCTTGGCGGGCGCTGTGCCGGTCCTCGAGTGGCGGGCGGAGGCGTTTCCCGACGCGGTAGGGGTTGTCGAGCAATGGGCCAACGATGAACTCGTAGGCGGCGAAGGCCACCGCTTCGCGGAGCTTGTCGGTGAGCTGACGAAGTGCAGTAGGGGAGATGATCAGTTCGAAGCGTTGATCGCTCACACGGAGGCGCGCCGTCGGCGCACGGCCTCGGCGAGGGTCTGCTCGGTCTCGCCCTCGCCTCGCGCTAGCTCGGCATCGGAGGCGGCCAGCTGGTGGAGTGTGTGGCTGTCGAAGAGGATGGCGATGGTCTCTTCGAGCGCTTCCACATCGTCCACTGACAACAGAACAGCCGATGGCCGACCATGGACGGTGACCGTCACCCGGTCGTGCTGGGTGTTGACCCTGTTCACCAGCTGGGAGAGATGGGCTTTCACCTCGGCCAGTGCAAGCGTAGCGGGCACGATTGCTTCGGCTGCGTCGGAGGCCGCGCACCCACTCGCCGACGCGGCGCACACAGTCCTCGCCCACCGGCCGCGACCCGTGACCGCAGCGTGCACCCGTTGGCGTCCGTTGACGGCAGCATCGCCAGCACGTCCTCGACCGCGCCACGATCAGGAGTCGACCCGCTCGGCGATCGGCCATCGTCGCCGACCCGAGGGTGAACGTCGGGCAGGTCGAGCGGCGCAATGAGCCTGCCGTGACCAGGTCAGATCGGGTTGACGCAGCCGAGCCGCCGCAGCATCTCCACCGCGCGGCTACGCCTCTCCGCCGCGGCAGAGGCGTGGCCAGCAGCCGCAAGGGCTGCGGCGGTATCGATGTCGATGCATGCCGCGGCGTAGGTCCTGCCTCGTTCTCGTTCTGTGTCACCTGCTCGTTGCAGCAGCACAAGCGCGTCCTCCAGCCGGCCAGCGAGTTGTGCGAGAAGGCCGTCGGCGAGCGGGATCGCGACGACCTCGTGCCCGCGCGGGTCAGCACCCGCGCTCGCGACAAGGTGTTCGCGGATTCGTCGGAGCAGGTCGGCGGCCTTCGCATGTCCGAGGGCACGAACGATGGGCGCGCAGTCGGTGGTCTTCGTCCACAGCTCCTTGCGGTGGGCGAGCACTGCGTCGGTCAGCCGCGCCAGTGCCCGCGTGTCCTGGTCGAGCGCTGCACGCCAGAGCAGCAGGCCGGCCATCGTAACGATGTGATGTACCTCGAGCGATGCAATCGTCTCGTCGCGGAGCCGGTCGAGCACTGGATCGGCCGCTTCCCGATCGCCACGTCTGAGTGCGAGCCCGCCGATCAGCTCGTCTCGGAGCACCCGCGTCGGCCCAATGGCGAGCCGCATGTCGCCGAGCGCTGCCAGAGTCTCTTCGATCTCAGCCCAGCGGCCAGTCGGGAGGTACAGGATCTGCGCCTTAGAGATCGTGAGGTACGGGTAGAAGATCTCGATCGGCGGCAGATGGCTCACCTCGGCAAGCAGCAGGTCGAGATCGCTCTCGGATTCGGCGACTGGGTGATACGGGGCCGCGGTCCAAAGCCAGTTGATGATCGCGCGGTAGGCCTCGCCCGGGTCGCCAGCGCGGAGCGCGGCGCGGATGATGTCCCGTACTTCCTCCACATCCGGCACCACGCCCTCGCTGCCGAGCGCGCTGAAGAACGTGATCCTTGCGTTCACCTCGGCTTCCTCGTCGCGGACACGTTGCGCGACGTCGACGGCCTCCCGTGCCAGTTGGGAGGCTTCCGGCCTCCCGCGGAGCATCGAAAGCTGGCCTCTCCGCCCCAGCGCGCGGGCGAGCTGTGGCGATTCTGGCAGGCCTGAGAGCTCGTCCACGGCCGCGTTCGCGGCCGCTGTGGCGTCGTTCCACCTTCCCGCGACCCAATACGCGCGTGAGACGACGGACTGGGCGTCCGCTGCCGTCGCCTGATCGCCCGCGTCGACGGCCGCACGGTGCGCTGCTTGCAGGTGCTCGAGCGCGTCGGTCGATTCCGGATCCGTGAGCCGCGCCCTGCCGTAGGCGAGCTGGGCCCGGGCGCGCCGGCTGGCGTCCGGTGCCCGCTCGAGTGCACGCGAGAACGAGTTGAGCGCCGATGCGATGGCTGCGCGCGACAGCGCTGCGTCGCCGGCCTGTAGCAGCAGGTCGAATGCCCGCTCCGCGACTTCGCGGTCGGTCTCGCCGTGCTCGATTGCGCGTTCATAGTGGTAAGCCGCAACTTCGGCGGTCTCGGCCGCGCGGCTCGGTGCGACATGCTCTATCCATTCGGCGACCCGCCGGTGCAGGGTGCGGCGCTCGCTGCGAGGCAACGTCGCGTAGGCGACCTCGTGGGTGAGCGCGTGTTTGAAGCGGAACTCGCGTATCCCTTCGACCGAGGAGGTGGCGCTTTCGGAGACCAGGCCGCGCGGTACCAGCGCATCCATCACACCGTCCTCGACGCCAACGCCGGCAGGCCAGAAGACGCGTCCCATCACCGAACAGCGGCGCAGCGCCTCGCGCGAGGGACCGTCGAGGAGGTCCAGGCGCGCCGTAATGACCCCGTGCACCGAGTCCGGGATCGCGAGGTCTTTCACCGGTGTTCGGATCGCCCAGCCGCCGTCCACCCGGGCAAGTGAGCCCCGCTCGATCAGCATCTGCAGGATCTCCTCGACGTAGAACGGGTTTCCGTCCGCCCGGGACAGGACGTGCTGCCTGGTCTCCTCAGGAAGCCCTCCAGCACCGAGCAGAGCGGCTGCCAGCGCCTCGGATTCCGGCGGCGTCAACGGGCCCAGGCGCAGCGACGTCGCATTCTGCAACCCTGCTCCCCACGACGGCCTGGACTCTGCGAACTCGGCACGCGCGGTGCACACGGTGAGGACGGCCGAGTCGTCGAGTGCCTTCACCAGCTGTTCGAGCAGCTCGAGGAGCGGCTCGGAAGCCCAGTGCAGGTCCTCGATGGCCAGCACGGTGAGCCGCTCCCGGCCGAGCGCCACCAAATAGCGGATCCACGCATCGCGCAAGCTGGCCGCGACATCCCGGGGATCCAGCGCTCCACCCGGAAGATGGAGGCCGATCGTCCACGCCAGCGGGTCCACCACGCGCGCCACCTCACTACTCGGCACAGTCATATCGATGGCGCGGCGGAGCTTGCTCAGCGCCACGTCTGACGCGTCGCTCTCCAGGATCCCGGCATGCGCCTTGGCCACCTCTGCCAGTGGCCAGTACGTGATGCCCTCGCCGTACGGAAGACACCGTCCAGTCAGCAGGCGGGCCGCGTTGAGGGGGTCGGCGAACTCGGCCAGCAGCCGCGACTTCCCGACACCCGCCGGGCCGAACAACGTGACCAGTTGCGGCGTGCGATCCCGTTCGACCCGGGCTGCAAGCGCGCGCAGCACAGCCAGCTCGTCGTCCCGCCCGATGATCGGCGCACGCAGGCGTTCCGGCGCGCGCCACCCAGGCGTTGGCAGCGCATGGAGTGTTTCCCACGCCTTGACCGGCATGCTCTTGCCCTTTGCTGCCGCGCTCCCCACGTCGCGGTAAGCGATGGCGCGCGACGTTGCGGCCTGGGTCCGCTCTCCGACGAGCACCTGCCCGGGCTTGGCCCGCTGCTGGAGGCGCGCGGCGACATTGACAGCGTCTCCGCTGACCACGAGCTCGCCGCGGGCAGCAGCCTGGCGTCCGGCCACCACCTCGCCGGTGTTCACGCCTACGCGCAGGCCGATCTCGGCTCCATAGCGCTCCCGTACCGTTGCCGCGAACTTCGGGAAGCCGTCCCGCACCGCGAGTGCCGCCCGCACAGCGCGCTCAGGGTCGTCCTCGTGCGCGCTCGGGACACCAAAAACGGCGAGCACGGCGTCGCCGACGAACTTTTCGGTCATGCCCCCATGCCGCTCGACCTGGTCGTGCACAAGCCCGAACAGCTCCTGCTGCAGGGCGCGGACGTCCTCCGGATCGAGCCGTTCGCCGAGCGCCGTCGACCCCGCGAGATCGGCGAAGAGCAACGTCACCACCCGGCGCTCTTCGTGGTCATCGGCGGGTACGCCACGCTGGCCACCACCCCGCAGATCGGCTCCGCAGACCGAACAGAACGCCGCGGACGCGGGCTGCTCCGCTCCGCACGCGCGGCAGGCACGGTACAGAGCCGCACCGCACGCGCTGCAGAAACGGGCGTCAGGCGGATTCGCGGCTCCACAAGACGAGCAGGTCAGTGCCACCCGCCGAGGGTATTCGCTGTGTTGGTCCCACCCTTAGCGTTCCGGCGTGACCTACCCGGCCGCCCCACGGGGCGACGACGTCGACATCTTGCACGGCCCCACCGTGCCGGATCCGCTCGACTCCCCAGTGGGTGGCGGCGGCGTCAGTGATGCCCGCCGCCGATGACAGCCGACGAGCAGCGGCTCCCGGCGTGGGTGACCTGGCGGCCCAGGCCGTTCCCGGACGCCAACCTGCTCCTGCTCGCAGGCCGGGAACCGGTCCTCGTCGACAGCGGATTCGTCGGCTACGCGGACGAGACCGCCGCCTGGGCACGCGCGCACGTCGGGGACCTCACGCTGGTGGTGAACACCCACCGGCACGCCGACCACGTGGGCGGCAACGCGGTGCTGCAAATGGCCGGCGCTGGTCTCGACCCGCTTTTTCACGACAAGGGTTCAGGTGGGCTGCCACGGCCGGTCGAGACCGGGGTCGGGGGCAAGCAGATCGACCCACTCGTACACCCTGACCTGCCTGCCTTCCACGGTGGCGAACACGCATCCCTCCGTGGTGCGCCGCACCTGCGGCGTCGGTACACCGGCCGTATGGGCCGCCTCCTGGAACGCGGTCGCCACACGCACGTCGTCCTCACCGGACTGGTGGAACGGCACCTTGACCGCCCAGCTGCCGTCTGCCGTCTCCAGCCGCCACACGACGCCCTGCTTGCCCCGCGCGACCGGCCCGTCCGACAGTCTCGCGGCACTGCCAAGAGCGAAGCGTCGGGTGAGGTCCACCGCATCCACCAGGCCAGCCCAGCACACATGCGCGCCGCAAGACCAGGAAACGAGTCGAGTCGTCGAGCCAGGGACCCGAGCCTCAACGGCCGGTAGCCAACGTGTCCGCACCACCCAGAACGCGGCCATGTTGTCCACGCTTCTGACAGCCCGTGCCCTGGCGGCGAGATCAGGAGTACGCTCCGTGAAGTCACATCTGTCACATCCGTCACTCGGCTTACACGGATCGGGGATCGATGAGATCTGGCGACACCGAATCGCGTCCGCATGGTCGCCGGCTGGTCGGCCTGACGCTGTCCGTGCTACCGATCGCGGTTCCTGGACTCGTCATGCTGCCGTCGGTTCGATTTCCGGTGGAGCCCGAGCCGGTTGCGTCGACTGTTCAGGAGATACCGCTGACGGGGGCAGCGTCGCGGATCGACGGGAAGACGCTGCCCACGATGCCTGAACCGACTCTTGATGCGGGCGATGACTCCGGCGAGCGCAAGCCCGTGGTGGTCAGCGGTGAGCTCGATGTCGAGCCGTTCCTGCTCGCCGCCATTACCTGGGAGATCGCGGAGAGCGATATCGACCTTGTCGCCTGGGCGCGAACTCGAAGCGATGGAGCCTGGTCGGATTGGAACCAGGTACCTGCCGGTGAAGACCACGGTCCGGACCCGGGGTCGGCTGAGGCCAGCCGGTCCCGGGCGGGCACAGACCCGCTCATCGTGGCGGAGTCCGACCGCATCCAGGTACGGGTCGACACCGGTGGCGGCGTGATCCCGGACGATCTTCGGTTGGACCTGATCGATCCGGGTGAATCGCCCGCCGACGCCTCCATCGGTGCCCTGGACGGTTCGGCCGTGGCGGCTACGAACCGGCCCACCATCTACACCAGGGCCCAGTGGGGAGCCGATGAGTCCATCCGCGGGACCCCTGAATACGGCGAGGTCAATGGCGCGTTCGTCCATCACACGGTGAACGCCAATGATTACCCGGCCGCTGCGGTTCCGGAGATCATTCGTGGCATCTACGCCTACCACGTCAAGTCCCGCGGCTGGAAGGACATTGGCTACAACTTCGTCGTCGACCGGTTCGGCCGGATCTGGGAAGGCCGCTTCGGCGGTGTCGACCGGCCGGTCATCGGTGCCCACACGCAGGGCTACAACGACGACGCCTTCGCGATGTCCGCCATCGGCACCTACACCAGCAAGGTGCCAGAGGTGGCCGTGCTATCGGCCTACCAGCGGCTGTTCGCGTGGAAGTTCTCGGTGCACGGCGTGGACCCCCGGCGGCCGGTCACCTACGACGGCGAGAGTTGGCCCGCGATCGCCGGCCATCGCGACGCCGCATCCACCGAGTGTCCCGGCCAACAGCTCTACATCACGCTGCCCACCATCCGTTCCGGCGTCACGGCCTTGATGTTCCCGCCGTCTCCGAGCGACACATGGCGCGACTTCAGCGGTGATGGACGAGACGATCTGATGGCCCGCGCGAGGAGCGACGGGTCGCTGTGGATGTGGCGCGGCGCTCCCGGGCCCTTGTTCGGCCGTGCCCAACAGATCGGTTCCAGGTGGGGCGGCATAGACAGCATCGTCCGCCCCGGCGACTGGGACGGCGACGGCGCCGACGACGTCGTCGCCCGGATCACGGCGACCGGAGAGCTCCGCCTCTATCCGGGCGACGGCCGAGGCGGTTTCCTGCCGCCCCGCCGGATCGGCAGCGGGTGGAGCGGCATCCCTGCGATCCTCGGACCAGGCGACCTGAACGGTGACGGCCGGGCCGACCTGCTCGCCCGGTTCACCAACGGCACGCTGTGGCTGTACCCGGGCGACGGACGCGGCGGCTTCGGCCGGAGGGGCGTCGTGGGCCACGGTTGGACTGCGTCGATGACAATCGTCACCCCAGGCGACTGGAACGGCGATGGAAACAACGACCTGGTCGCGCGTCGGTCGGATGGAACCCTCTGGCTCTACCCGGGCAACGGGCGCGCGGGCTTCCCGGGGGTCGGGAAGATCGGCACCGGTTGGGGTTCCTTCGCGTCCATCTCCGGTTCGGGTGACGTCGACGACGACGGACGGGCCGACCTGCTCGCTTGGTCGGCGGCCGGACAGATGATCCTCTACCCCGGCAACGGCCGCGGCGGCTTCCTCCCGAACCTCGCGGTCGGCGGCGGCTGGACGGGCTACGACTTCCGCGGATGAGTGGGCTGCCCGGTGGAACGGGACCGGGCGCGATCGTCGTCGCAGATCGTGACGACGTTCCCCAGCGAAGGAGTTCTCGTGGCCAAGCCACCGATCCCAGCCAACTTCGTCGACGTGCTGAAGAGGCCGAACCCGGCGGTCATGGCGACCGTCCGTCCGGATGGCACACCGGTCACCGTTGCGACGTGGTACCTGTGGGACGGCGGCCGCATCCTGGTCAACATGGACGCCGGTCGGAAGCGACTCGAGCACATCCGCGCGAACCGTCGGATCTCGCTGACCGTGCTCGACGGCGATGAGTGGTACCGCCACGTGAGCATGCAGGGGAGCGCGACACTCGAGCCCGACGACGGCCTGACCGACATCGACCGGATCGCACAGCATTACACCGGCAAGCCGTACGTCAATCGTCGGCGCCCACGGATCAACGCGTGGTTGGACATCGACGCATACCACGTCTGGGGCTTCCGCTGGTCTGCTGCGTGAGGCCGTCACACCGCCCGCGTCAGTGGCCGCGGAAGGCTTCCTCCAGCCACCAGGATCCGCGTGGCGCCGCCACCTTCGCGTCGACGAGCATGGCCCGGTCGCGGGTGCCGTCGACCCACCGTCGGACGGGCTCCAGGTCCGCGTGAGACCGCACGGTCACGGCATCCAGGCCGTAGCCGGCGCCGATGGCAGCGATGTCGGTGTCCGGGAAGGTCACCGTTTCGAGCGGCTGGCCATCGGTGAAGTGGTGTACCTCGGCCCCGTAGGCCGAGTCGTCGTAGACCACCACGAGCATCGGCAGGCCGAGGCGGCGCACCGTGTCCAGCTCGGCGGCGGCCATCAGAGCGCCACCGTCGCCCAGGGCGGCGACGGGCAGTCGGGACGGCTGCGCCAGCGCAGCGCCGATCGCGGTCGCGAGGCCAAGGCCGATCGACTGGAACGCCTGTGTGAAGCAGAAGCCGAACTCGTCCGGCACCGACAGGAACATGCTCGGGTAGCCCATGAAGTTGCCCGAGTCCACGGCGACCACGCGCTCTGACGGCAGCAGGTCGTCGAGTGCGATGGTCAGGGTGCGGGGGTCGATCGTGTCGTCGGTGCCCCAGTCGTCGTACGGCACGTCACGCCACCGAACCTGCAGGGCGATCCGGTCCCGCACCCCGTGCGAGCGATACCCGGTGGGGGAGCCGGCCGGCAGGGCCCGTGCGACCGCCGCCGCCGTCACGGCGCTGTCGCCGAGGACGCCAAGGGCGATCGGGCGGTGCTTTCCCAGGGCGTCGGGGTCGATGTCGACCTGCGCCACCCGTGCGTCCGGCCCGATCAGCCGGCCGTGCCGCATGGTCCACATGTTCATGGCGCAGCCGAAGCCCACGATCACGTCGGCGTCGGTGATGAGCGACGCCGCCAGCGGTGACGCGAACCCGCCGGACACGTCGAGCGACCACGGGCTCCCGTTGAACAGACCCTTGGCGACCGCGGATGTGGCCACGAGAGCCCCACAGGCCTCAGCCAGCCTGAGCAACTCCGCGCGGGCGTGGCGGGCACCCCGGCCGGCGACCAGGACCGGCCTGGCCGCACTTGCCAGCAGTTCGGCCAGCGTGTCGACCTCGCCGGGCGTCGGCTCGAGGGGTGTGGGCGGCGGAACCGCCTTGACCGGCGGGTCGGGCGGCGCCGCCTGCCCCTGTACCTCCAGCGGGAGGTTCACCACGACCGTGCGCCGCTCGTCACGCGCGACATGGAACGCACGCGCGGTCTCTGTCACGGCGTCGGAGGCCGAATCCAGCCGTACCGTCGATGCGCCGACCGCGGTCGCCATCGCCGTCTGGTCGACGGCGAAGTTCGACGTCGGCGCGTTCGCCTCGGCCGCGAGGACGAGCATCGGGGTCCGGCTCTTGGCCGCCTCGGTGACGCCGGTCATGGCATTGGTCAACCCGCAGCCCTGGTGGAGCGTCAAGACCGCCACCTCGCCGCTCATCCGCCCGTAGGCATCGGCCATCGTCGCCGCGCCGCCCTCGTGCCGGGCCGCGACGAAGCGCGCTCCGCCGGCGATCAACGCATTCGTGACGTCGAAGTTGCCGCTGCCGACGACGCCGAACGCCTGCCGGACCCCGAGCCCGGCCAGCGTCGCTCCGACCGCCTGCGAGACGAGCACAGGTGTCTCAGCGCTCCACGAGGGCGAGCACCCGCGTCGGGCTGCCCGATCCACCCACGATCGGCAACGGGGCAACCACCAGCACCGAACCGGTCGGCGGCAGTAGGGCCAGGTTCTGCAGCTGAGTCAACCCGTACTTGCCCGCACCGAGCAGAAAGGTGTGGCACGGGAACGCCGGATCGAACGAGTGCGCCGTCCCCGCGTCGGTGCCGACGGTCTCGACGCCGAAACCGATGACGGGCGCCTCGTCCGCCAGCCAGCGAGCGCACTCCACGCTCACGCCGGGTGTGTGCGGCCCGGTCTCGTCCGCGTTGAGGAACTCGTCCTGGCTGTGGCTGCGGGCGTCCCACCCCGTGCGGAGGAGCAGCCAGCCGCCGTCGGGGAGCGTGCCGTGCTCGGACTCCCAGGCCTTGACGTCGTCGATCTCGAGCACGAAGTCCGGATCAGCGGTCGCCCGGTCGGCGACGTCGACCACGGCGGCCGGCGCGACCAGCCGCGACGGCGCGATCTGGGACACGTCCTCCTTGTCCTGACCCGTGACCCAGTGCTTGGGCGCGTCCACGTGGGTGCCCGTGTGCTCACCGGTGGTGATGTTGTTCCAGTACCACGCGGGGCCTCTGTCGTCGTACCGGCTGATCTCCCGCAGCTCGAAACGGTCGGTCTGTCCGAACGGATCGGGCAGGACCAGGATCGGTGTCTGCGACGACAGTGGCGCGGTGAGGTCGACCACCTCCACCCGTCCGGTCGAGACGGCGTCCAGCAGGTCGGTGAGCAGGGTCATCGGGTCTCCTTCGGCGGATTCGGTCGCCATCGCTGGTGACGCGTCCGGCCTGCCGCGCTGTCGCGAATCAGTTCGAGGCGTGGCTTCGGGCCGTCCGTCCTCGTGGTCTGTGGCTTGCGCCTACCGACTGCGAACTGCGTCGGCCAGTCGGCGCCGGTGCCGGTGTACTCCTGGTCGGCGGCTGCGTGCAAGGTCCACATCGGGTCGAACAGATGTGTCCGGCCGAGTGCGGCCATATCGGCTCGTCCCGCGAGGATCAGCGCATTGAGGTCCTCGGCCGACGAGATCGCGCCGACCGCGATGACGGCGATGCCGACCTGGTTGGCGATCCGATCCGCGTACGGCGTCTGGTAGCTGCGGCCGAACGCGGGCTGCTCCTCCTTGACGACCTGGCCGGATGACACGTCGATGGCGTCGGCACCGTGTTCCGCGAAGGCCGCGGCGATCGCGACGGCATCGTGGGCGTCGGTCCCGCCCGGATACCAGTCGGTTGCCGAGATCCGCACCGACATGGGCTTGGATGGCGGCCAGACCGCGCGGACGGCGTCGAAGACCTCCAGGGGGTAACGCAGCCGGTTTCCCAGCGACCCGCCGTACTCGTCGGTGCGGTGGTTGGTCAGGGGGGAGATGAAGCTGGAGAGGAGGTAGCCGTGAGCGCAGTGCAGCTCCAGCAGGTCGAACTCGCAGTCCACCGCCCGTCGGGCGGAGGCGACGAACTCGTCGCGGATCGCGGCCATGGCTGCGTCGTCGAGCTCCTCCGGCACCTGGTTGGCGGGGGAGTAGGGCACAGGCGACGGCGCCACGACGGGCCAGTTGCCATCGGGGAGCGGCTCGTCCATGCCCTCCCACATCAGCTTCGTCGACCCCTTCCGACCTGAGTGCCCGAGCTGGACGCCGATCGCCGCAGTGCTGCTCTCGTGGACGAAGTCGACGATCCGCTTCCAGGCGTTGCTCTGCGCCTCGGTATAGAGACCCGTGCAGCCGGGCGTGATGCGCCCAGTCGCCGAGACGCACACCATCTCGGTCATGACCAGCCCGGCGCCGCCCAGCGCCTTGCCGCCGAGGTGCACCAGATGGAAGTCCGTCGGGTCGCCGTGGCGTCCCGAGTACATGTCCATGGCGGAGACGACGACCCGGTTCTTCAGCTGCAGGTCCCGCAGCCGGAACGGCTGGAACATGGGGGGCCGAACCTGCGGCGGCTCCGGGGCCACGCCGCGGGCGACTTCGTGTGCCGCGAACCACGCGTCGGCGGCGTCGACGAACTCGGGGTCGCGCAGCCGCAGGTTGTCGTACGTGACGCGCCGCGACCGGGTCAGGATGTTGAACGCGAACCGGACCGGGTCCTGGTGAGTGTACTGGCCCAAGTTCTCGAACCACTCGAGGCTCGCCTGGGCCGCCCGTTGCGTCGAGAGTACGACCGGACGGCGTTCGGCCTCGTACGCCGCCAGCGACGCCACGACGTCGTCGTGTTCGTGCAAAGACGCAGCCAGCGCCAGGGCGTCCTCCATCGCCAGCTTGGTTCCCGAGCCGATTGAGAAGTGCGCGGTGTGCGCGGCGTCTCCCAGCAGCACCACGTGCCCGTGGCGCCAGGTCGCGTTCCGGATCGTCGCGAACTGCAGCCAGCGGGAGTTGTTGGCGTAGACCTCGTGGCCGCCGAGCACGTGAGCGAAGAGCTCACGGATCTTCTTGACGGCCTCGTCGTCGCTCTCCCCGGGCTGGAACGGCTGACCCTCGGTCGCGTCGAACCCTGCCGCGCGCCAGACGTCGTCGTGCATCTCGACGATGAAGGTGCTGCCCGTCGCGTCATAGGGATAGCCGTGGATCTGCATGACTCCGTGCGGCGTCTCCTCGACGTGGAACGTGAACGCGTCGAACACCAGGTCGGTGCCGAGCCACATGTAGCGGCAGTGCCGCCGCTCGAAGTCGGGACCGAACGTGTCGGCGTAGCGGCTGCGGACGGCGGAGTTGGCGCCGTCGCTCGCGACGACCAGATCGTGAGTGGCGGCGAGCTCGTCGACATCGGGCGCCTCGGTCCGGAAACGCATCTGCACGCCGAGCTCGGCACATCGGTCCTGGAGGAGGCCGAGCAGGCGCCTGCGGCTCATGGCGGCGAAGCCGTGGCCCCCGCTGGTGACGACCTGATCGCGGTAATGGACGTCGATGTCGTCCCATCGCGCGAACTCGCGCTGCATCGCCGCGTGGATCACAGCGTCGGCATGCTCGATCCCTCCGAGCGTCTCGTCGGAGAACACGACGCCGAAGCCGAACGTGTCGTCGGGCGCGTTGCGCTCCCAGACGGTGATCTCGCGGCGGGGGTCGAGGCGCTTGGCGAGCGCGGCGAAGTACAGACCGCCGGGGCCGCCGCCGACGACCGCGATGCGCATCCGACACCCCGACTGCCTCTGGAAGAATTTGGCGCCTATGCTGGCTGCGTTACGACAGTAACACGGGCGCTATTCCACTCCGGCCGCCGATCGGGGAGGTTCTCGTAGCTATGAGCCCGTTCCGCGGGTCGGCCCCGTTCACCGAGGACTGGAAGAACTTCCGGTTGGAGCGAGACGGCGCCGTTGCCACCTTGACCTTCGACCGGCCGGACAAGCTCAACGCGCTGACCTTCGAGGCCTACGCCGACCTGCGCGACCTGCTGGCCGAGCTCCCGCATCGCGGCGACACGCGGGTGCTCGTTCTCCGCGGGGAGGGCCGTGCCTTCTGCTCTGGGGGCGACGTCAACGAGATCATCGGCGCGACACTGGCGATGCGGCCGGATGAGCTGCTGGCCTTCACCCGGATGACGGGCGACGTCGTGAAGGCCATGCGGGACTGCCCGGTGCCGATCGTGGCGGCGGTCCACGGCACCGCCGCAGGTGCGGGATCCGTGATCGCCCTCGCCGCGGACTTCAGGATCGTCGCCCGCTCGGCCCGGTTCGCGTTCCTGTTCACCAAGGTCGGTCTCGCCGGTGGGGACATGGGCGCCGCGTACCTGTTGCCGCGGCTGGTCGGGTTGGGCCGGGCCACGCAGATGCTCATGCTCGGCGACACCGTGCTCGCCGAACAGGCCGACCGCTACGGCCTGGTGAGCGAGCTGGTCGAAGACGACGCGCTCGACGAGTCGGCGCAGACGCTGGCGCGCCGGCTGGCTGTCGGGCCTTGGCAGGCCTACGCCCAGACCAAGGCACTGCTCACCCGCGAGCTCGACATGGGTCTGTCCGGGGCGTTGGAGCTGGAGGCGATGACCCAGGCGCTGCTGATGAACGGCGCGGACTACCGCGAGTTCCACGCCGCGTTCAACGAGAAGCGCCCGCCGGACTGGCAGGGGCGCTGATGACGGCGTTCGACCTCGGCCCGGAGCAGAACGCCTTCGCGGGCTGGATCCGCGAGGTCGCGGCATCGGAGCTGCGCCCGATGGCCGTCGGTGGCGAGCCGGGCCGCGTCAACCGCCAACTGCTGAAGACGATGGGGGAGCTGGGCCTGCTCGCCCGGCTCTTCCCGGGGGTGGGCGAGGGTCGGCCGACCGGTGACGCAGCGGCCACGGACCTGTGCATACTGCGCGAGTCGCTGGCGCAGGTCTCGACCGAGGCCGAGACCGCACTGGCGCTACAGGGTCTCGGCACCTATCCGGTGCTGCAGTCCGGATCGGCCGCTCAGGTCGAGCGCTGGGTCTCTGCGGTCGCCGCCGGCGACGCTGTCGCAGCGTTCGCGCTGACCGAGCCCGACGCCGGGTCCGACGCCGCCGCCCTGCGGCTCGCCGCGGAGCCGGACGGCACCGGCTGGCGGCTGACCGGCGAGAAGATCTGGATCTCCAATGCGCCGGAGGCGGACTTCTACACGGTCTTCGCCCGGACGACGCCGGATGGCGGCAGCCGCGGGGTCAGCGCGTTCGTCGTTCCCGGGGACCGCTCTGGCCTGTCCGGCGAGCACCTCGACATGGTGACGCCGCACCCGATCGGACGGCTGGTCTTCGACGGCGTCCGGGTCGGCGCCGCCGAGCTTCTCGGCCAGCGTGACGGTGGCTTCGCGGTCGCAATGCGCACGCTGGACCTGTTCAGGCCGAGCGTGGGTGCCTTCGCCGTCGGCATGGCTCGGGCCGCCTTGGACGCCGCGGTCGAGCACGCAGGCTCACGGCAGGCGTTCGGTGGACCGTTGAAGGACCTCCAGTCCGTCTCCCACGCGCTCGCCGAGATGGCGACGCGCATCGAGGCCGCGCGCCTGCTGGTCTACCGTGCGGCCGCGGCGTACGACGCCGGCCAGCGCGGGGTCGCCGCGACCTCGGCCATGGCCAAATTGTTCGCCACCGAGACGGCCCAGTACGTGGTGGATGCGGCCATCCAGATCCACGGCGCACGCGCTCTTCAGCGCGGCCACCTGCTCGAGCACCTGTACCGCGAGGTCCGCGCCCCGCGGATCTACGAAGGCGCGTCCGAGGTACAGCGGACGATCATCGCGCGCGAGCTGTACCGCCGGTGAGAGCTGGGGCCTACTCGACCGGGCCCGCGGACTCCTCGCGGAGCCGGTAGCGCTGGAGCTTGCCGGTCTGTGTCTTGGGCAGGGCCTCGCGGAACTCGACGAGCCGCGGGTACTTGTACGGCGCGATCGTGGCCTTGACGTGCTCCTGTAACGCGCGGCGGGCCGCGTCGTCATGCGGCGCTCCTCCCGGACCACGACGTACGCCTTGATCACCTGGCCGCGGTCGGCATCCGGCACACCGATGACCGCGCATTCGGCGACGTCGGGGTGGCTGAGTAACGCCTGCTCAACTTCGGGGCCAGCGATGTTGTAGCCCGACGTGATGATCATGTCGTCGCTGCGCGCCTGGTACCAGAAGTACCCGTCCTCGTCGCGCAGGTACGTGTCGCCGGTGACGTTCCAGCCGTCCTGGACGTAGATCTTCTGCCGCTCGTCGGCGAGGTACCGGCACCCGGTCGGCCCACGGACGGCCAGCCGGCCCCGGACACCCGCCGGCACCTCGTTGCCGTCCTGGTCGAGCACGGTCGCGACGTATCCGGGGACGGCGCGACCCGTGGACCCGGGACGGATGTCGTCGCCGGCCGAGGCGACGAAGATGTGCAGCATCTCTGTCGACCCGATGCCGTCGATGATGCGCACGCCGGTGGCCTCGTGGAAGGCGCGCCAGGTTGGCTCCGGCAGGTGCTCGCCGGCCGATACGGCCCGACGCAGACCGCGGAGCCGCTCGCCCTTGCCGGCCGCGACCATCGCCTTGTAGGCGGTGGGCGCGGTGAACAGGGCCGTGACGCCGTGCCTGGCGACGGCGTCGGCCAGCTCGTCCGGCGTGGCCTTCTCGATGAGCAGCGATGCGGCGCCCGCGTGCAACGGGAAGACCAGGCCGGCGCCCAGACCGAACGTGAACGCGAACGGCGCGGTCGTGGTGAAAACGTCGTCCGGATCGGGTCGGAGCACGTACCTGCTGAAGGTATCGGCGATGGCGACGACGTCGCGGTGGAAGTGCATCGTGACCTTGGGCCGCCCGGTCGTACCGGAGGTCAGGGCGAGTACGGCGACGTCGTCGTCGGCCGTCTCGACAGCCTCGAACCACCGTGCCATCGGTCCGGCTTGGGTCACGAAGTCGTCTGGTCCTTCGCTGCCGAAGGGCACCACAGGCAGTCCGGGGGCCGCGCTGTCCCGCGCGGTGTAGAGGTCGGCCAGGAACCGGTGGTCGCAGATCGCCAACGACGGCTGGGTGAGCTCGATGGTGGTGACGAGCTCCGCCGGCCGGAGAAGTGGCATCGTCAGGACCACGACGCCGCCGGCCTTCAGCACGCCGAGCCAGATCGCGACCAGCCAGGGGTTGTTGGGGGCACGCAGGAGCACCCGGTTGCCGGGCTGAAGGCCAAGCTCGGTCAGGACTTGGGCGGCCTGGTTCGCCCGGTCCCGCAGCTGACCGTAGGTCCACTCGTCGCCGTCCGTGACCAGGCACCGGCGACCCGCTCCGAGGTGCTCGACAGTCTCGTCGAGCAGGCGCACGGCGCAGTTCAGCCGGTCGGGATAGTCGAGTTCGGCCAGGTCGAAGCGGAACTCCGGCCACTGATCAGGCGGTGGCAGCCGGTCGCGGGTGAACGTGTCGACATGGGCGGAATGCGACAGCTGCATGGCTCACCTCGGCGTGAGTCGGTTCCTTCGTAGTCTGTCATTCCGATGACGGCAGTCAAGGGACCGCTATACCGCTGCGATCAGCGTCGCTTCCGGCGGATACCGTGGCCCTCGTCCGCATGTCGCTATCGTGACGACCGTGCGTCAGCAGGGGATACCGGCGCGATCGGTCCGCGATGACGCACGCGGCCGCAGGGACACCCTGGTGCGGCCTGTCCAGCCGCGCTCGCTGATCGTCACGATCTACGGCGCCTACGCGCGGGAGGTTGGCGGCTGGCTGTCCGTGGCAGCGCTGATCCGGTTGATGGCGAGCGTCGGCGTCGACGAGGCGGCTGTGCGATCGGCCACGTCCAGGCTCAAGCGTCGCGGCATCCTCGCGGCGCAACGCGTCGACGGCGCGGCCGGGTACGGGCTCTCCAGCGAGGCACGCACGATCCTGGCGGAAGGCGACCGGCGCATCTTCGGCCGGAGCGCCGCTACCGTCGACGACGGCTGGGTGCTGGCGATCTTCAGCGTGCCCGAGAGTGAGCGCTCCAGCCGGCACGCGCTCCGCTCGCGCCTGTCCTGGCTGGGCTTCGGCAACGTGGCGCCGGGCGTCTGGATCGCGCCCGCGCACCTCGCCGAGGAGACCCGCGAGGTGCTCACCCGGCTCGAGCTCGTCCGCTACGTCGACCTCTTCACCGCGCAGCACCTCGACATGGCGGAGCTGCGGGGGCACGTGTCGCGCTGGTGGGACCTCGACGAGCTCCGGGCGTCGTACGCCACGTACATCGCGCGGTGGAGACCCGTGCTCGCGTCGTGGCGCCGCCGGCGCCGGACCGAACCGAAGCATGCGTTCGCCGACTACGTCCACACCCTGACCGCGTGGCGACGGCTCCCCTACCTGGATCCCGGGCTGCCGGCGGAGCTGCTCCCGCCGGGCTGGCCGGGACCGGAGGCCGCGGACGTGTTCTTCGCGCTACGCGACCGGCTGGCCGATGCCGCGCACGCCCACGTCGCCGATGTCCGCGGAGGCTGACCGAGCAGCAACCGGAATCAGGGCGTCAGCGTCACGACGGCGACGCCCTGGACCTCGACGAGCGCATCCGGGTCCCAGAGGCGGGACACACCGATGGCTGCCATGGCCGGATAGTGGTCTCCGACCAGGCTTCTCCAGATCTGTCCGAGTTCGCGGGCCCGGGTGCGGTAGCCGTCGAGATCGACGACGTACGTCGTCATCGAGACGAGATGCTCCGGGCGGCCTCCGGCTGCCGCCAGCACAGTCAGCAGGTTCAGCATCGCGCGTTCGTACTGGGCCACGACGTCGCCGATGCCGATGATCGCGCCGTCCGCATCCGATGCGGTCTGTCCCGCGAGCCAGACGACCTGGCCGCCGGCGGAGATCACCGCGTGGTTGAAGCCGGACGGTGCCGCCAGCGACGCGGGGTTCACGACCTCGTGTGGTCCGTTCACGACTGGATGGCCCCGCCGTCGACGTTGATGCCCTGCCCGGTCACGGCCGGGTTCGCGATGCAGAACTCGACGGCGTCGGCGACCTCGTCCACCGTGATCAACCGTGCGATCGGCTGCTTGGCGGTCAGGATGGCGCGCACCTGTTCGTGGGTGCGGCCGGTTCGGGCGACGATCGCCTCCACGGAGGTGTCCGTCATCGGGGTGTCGACGAACGCCGGGCAGACGGCGTTGACCGTGATGCCGGTCTGCGCGGTCTCGGCAGCGGCAGAGCGGACCAGCCCGAGCACGCCGTGCTTCGACGCGGTGTAGGCCGCCAGATAGGGCTCACCCCGTTTCGCTGCCACCGATGCGAGAACGACGACCCGCCCCCAACCGGCGGAGATCATCGCCGGCAGGGCCCGCCGAATGCAGCGAAACGGCGTGGTGAGGTTGAGGTCCAGCATGTGCTGCCAGTCTGCGTCGGTGATCCTGGGGATCGGAGCCGAGGTACCCGCACCCGCATTGGCGACCAGGATCTCGACCGGACCCCATGCCTCCTCGACGGCGGCGAAGACGTCGTCGACGGCGCCGTCGACGAGCAGGTCCGCCGGCACCACGAGCGAGGTGCTCGGCAGGCTCGCCGCCACCTCGCTGAGCGCGTCGCGGCTGCGGGCGCACAGAGCGACCCGGTGGCCCTGCTCGGAGAGTCGGCGCGCGACGGCCGCACCGATCCCGCTACCGGCGCCGGTGACGAGGCACACCCGGTCGTCGTCGCCCACGGGCCAAACCTTAACGGCGCCGACGGCCGGTCACGCGGACCGTCGCGAAGGTGCCGCCGGTTCCGTGTCCTCGGCATGGCAGGCTCCTCGCATGCAGGTCCACCTGGTCGACGGCACCTACGAGCTGTTCCGGTACCACTACTCGCCGGCGAACAAGGATCCGGACCTCGGCGCGACCCGGGGGGTCCTCGGGTCGTGCCTCGCGTTGCTGGAACAGGGTGCGACACACGTCGCGGTCGCCACCGACCACGTCATCGAGTCGTTCCGCAACGACCTGTGGCCCACCTACAAGGACGGCACCGGCGTCGACCCCCGGCTGAAGGCCCAGTTCCCGGTCGTGGAGGACGCGCTACAAGCTTTCGGCTTCACCGTGTGGGCGATGGTCGAGCAGGAGGCGGACGACGCCCTCGCCGCAGCCGCACTCGTGGCGGCGGCCGATCACCGGGTCGAGCGGGCGATCATCTGCACCCCCGACAAGGACCTCGGCCAGTGCGTCGGCGGCAAGGTCTGGCAGTGGGATCGCCGTCAGGACAAATGGTTCGACGCCGCCGGCGTGCACGAACGTCTGGGCGTGCCGCCGACCTCCGTCCCGGATCTGCTGGCTCTCGTCGGCGACACCGCCGACGGCTTCCCCGGCCTGACCGGCTGGGGCGCGAAGTCCGCGGCCGCCGTGCTCGACCGCTGGGACCACCTGGAGAACATCCCCGACGACCCGCTCGCCTGGGACGCGGGCGTGCGATCGGCGGCGAAGCTGAACGCCATCCTGCGCGAGCAGTTCGACCTGGCTCTTCTGTTCCGCGACATCGCCACCGTCCGCACCGACGCCGAGGTCGGCACGGTCGACGCATGGCGCTGGGCGGGCCCCGACCGCGCTGCCGGAACGATGGCCGAGGGATTGAAGGCACCCCGGCTGCTGGAGCGGGCGGAGCAGATCGCTCTGCGCCTGGGTGCATGAGACCGGCTCGAGAACAGCGGCCGGCGCTGGGCCCGACGTGGGACGTGGCGGCCTTCGTGGCGGTTCTGTAGCGCGCGACCGGGTGGAGCTCAGTGTCCACGTGCACGGAGGGCGGCCGGCACGCGGTGCCGCGGAGCTCGCGTCCGCGCGGTTACTCTTGGCGGGAGCCCGACGTCTCACGCGAGGATCCCCACAACCGTGTTCGCCACACTCTCCGACCGCCTGGCCGCCACCTTCAAGACGCTGCGCGGCAAGGGCAAGTTGTCCGAGGCCGATATCGACGCATCGGCCCGTGAGATCCGGGTCGCGCTGCTCGAGGCCGACGTCGCGCTCCCGGTCGTCAAGGACTTCATCGTCGCGGTCAAGGAGCGGGCCAGAGGAGCGGAGGTCTCGGCGGCGCTCAACCCGGCTCAGCAGGTAATCAAGATCGTCAACGACGAGCTGGTCCGGATCCTCGGTGGCGAGACGCGCCGGGTCCGGTTCGCCAAGCAGCCACCGACGGTGATCATGCTGGCCGGTTTGCAGGGCTCGGGAAAGACGACTCTCGCCGGCAAGCTCGCGCTCTGGCTCAAGAACTCCGGACGCCAGCCGCTGCTCGTGGCCGCCGACCTCCAGCGTCCGAACGCCGTCACCCAGCTCCAGGTCGTGGGCGAGCGGGCGGGGGTGGCGGTCTGGGCGCCGGAGCCGGGCAACGGCGTCGGCGACCCGGTCGCCGTCGCTCGCACCGGTGTCCGGCAGGCCCGGCAGAAGCTGCATGACGTGGTGATCGTCGACACGGCAGGACGGCTCGGTGTCGACGCCGAGATGATGGCACAGGCCCGCGACATCCGGGACGCCGTCGAGCCCGACGAGACGTTGTTCGTGGTGGACGCCATGATCGGTCAGGACGCCGTCACCACGGCTCGCGCCTTCCTAGACGGAGTCGGCTTCGACGGCGTCGTGCTCACCAAGCTCGACGGCGACGCGCGGGGTGGAGCGGCGCTCTCGGTGGCGTCGGTGACCGGGCGTCCGGTGATGTTCGCCTCCGCGGGAGAGAAGCTCGAGGACTTCGACGTCTTCCATCCGGAGCGGATGGCTTCGCGCATCCTCGACCTCGGCGACATGCTCACGCTGATCGAACAGGCCGAGAAGGTCTTCGACGCGTCGCAGGCCGAGGACATGGCCCGCAAGCTGCAGAAGGGCACCGGGTTCACGCTCGAGGACTTCCTCGGCCAGCTCCAGGCGATCCGGAAGATGGGACCGATCAAGAACCTGATCGGGATGCTGCCCGGAGCGGGGCAGATGCGCGAGGCGCTGGACAACTTCGACGACCGTGACATGGACCGGATCCAGGCGATCATCCGGTCGATGACGCCGGCCGAGCGAGACAACCCGAAGATCATCAACGGGTCACGGCGCTCCCGGATCGCGCGCGGCTCGGGCACGCAGGTCAGCGAGATCAACCAGCTGGTCGACCGGTTCTTCGTCGCTCGCGACATGATGAGCCAGGCGAGCCGCGGAGGCCTGGGCGGGCTTCCCGGCATGCCGGGGACGCCGGGCCTGCAGGGCGGCTTCGGCAAGAAGAGCAAGGGCAGGCAGGCGAAGAAGGGCAAGGCCCGCGGAGCCCGGTCCGGCAACCCGGCCAAGCGTGCGGCCCAGCTCGCTGCGGCCGAGGACCGTCGTGCCGGTGGCCCCAAGCCCGGCGAGGTGCCTTCGGCCTTCGGCGGCGAGGCCGAGTTCGACCCGTCGGATCTCCAGCTGCCTGACGACGTCGCCCAGTTCCTCAAGAACCGCTGACAATTCTCCACGGGCGACGTCCGCCTCACCCGCTGTCCACAGGCCCCCAGGTCGGGTCTGGCCCGATTCGCGCCACCGGAGAAGAGTCGCGCGGCATGAAACCCGCGCAGCCGCCGATCGTCAAGATCAGCAGTCCGGCCGACATCGTCGCCGCGATTCCGTCGTTCGTCGGCTTCCATCCCAGCGAGAGCCTCGTGGTCATGTGCCTGCACGGCCCACGACGGCGCTCGGGCCTCACCATGCGGGCCGACCTTCCCACTCCTCCGCACTACTCGACGTACACTGCCGACCTGGCGAGGCGGGCGGCCAAGACCCGCGCGGACGGCACCTTCCTGGTGTGCTACACAGCCGCGTCCGACGCCGGTGCGGACCTGCCGAGATGCGATCTGATCGAGTGTCAGGTCCAGGCGCTCAGCACGCACGACGTCGACGTCGTCGAGGCGCTGCTCGTTCGTGACGACCGATGGTGGTCGTACACGTGCACGCGCGGGTGCTGTCCGCGCGAGGGCACATTGCTGCCCGCCTCGCCGGGTCGCGAGGTGGCGAGACTCGAGGCGGAACGTGTACTTCGGGGCCGGTCGGTGCTGGCCAGCCGTGACCAGCTCGAGGCCAGCGTCAGCGGCCCGCAGCGGCTGCGACGCAGCGCGCTGGAGCAGGTGTTCGACCGCGTCGCAGACTCGTTCGCGGCGGAGCTTGACCATGACGGCTCGGACTCCGTCTGCGCGGCGACTGTCGCGTTGGCGCGGTCGGCGCTCGATCGCCGGGCCGAGGGTCGCGGGGACATCGAAGACGCCGAGGCTGCCAGGATCGTGATCGGCCTGCACGACAAGCTCGCGCGGGACGAGTTGATCACCTGGGCGCTCGATCGCGACGCCGGCGAGCTCATCACCTTTCTTGTAGAGCTTGCCCAACGCGCGCTCGACGAGTTCGCGGCACCGGTGTGCACCGTCCTCGCAGCCGTCGCGTACCAGGACGGCGAGGGTGCGCTCGCTGCGGTGGCGCTGGAGCGGGTGTTCCGCAGCAACCCGGGGTACGAGATGGCCGGACTGCTGGCCTCGATGCTCGACGAGCAGGTCACGCCGTCGCAGCTGCGGGCGCTGATGCGCCGGGTCCGGCATGACCTACGCCCTCGAGCCAGCTGACATCGGTGCTCTCGCGCCCGCAGTTCGGCCACGCAAACCGCTGCGCCGCGTGGGGGCCGCAACGGGCCGGGCCGATACGGTCGGGCGCATGGCGCCTGCGCTGCACGTCCGCGGTGTGGTGCTGCCCGAGCGCGAACACCGGGACGTCTGGGTGCGCGACGGACTGGTCACGTTCGAACCGGTGCCCGCCGCCGAGTCGGTCGGACGGGGCTGGCTGCTCCCGGGCCTGGTGGACCTGCACTGTCACGTCGGGCTGGACTCACGCGGCGCCGTCCCAGCGGACGAGGCCGAGCGCCAGGCGATGGCCGAGCGCGATGCGGGTGTCCTGCTGATCCGGGACGCGGGCTCTGCCGCGGACACGCGGTGGGTGGACGAGCGCACGGATCTGCCCCGGATCGTGCGGGCCGGCCGGCACATCGCCCGGACCAAGCGATACATCCGCAACTACGGATGGGAGATCGAGCCGGACGAGCTGGTCGCATACGTCGAGGCGGAGGCCCGCCGTGGCGACGGTTGGGTCAAGCTCGTCGGCGACTGGATCGACCGTGACCGCGGCGACCTCGCCCCGTGCTGGCCACGCGCTGCTCTCGATGCGGCGATCGCGCGGGCGCACGAGCTCGGGTCGCGAGTGACGGCGCACGTCTTCGGCGAGGACGCGCTGCCGGACCTGATCGGTGCCGGAATCGACGGCATCGAGCACGGCACCGGCCTGTCGGCGGACCTGATCGCGGTGATGGCCGACCGTGGTGTGTCGATGGTCCCGACGCTGGTCAACATCGACAACTTCCCGACGTACGCGGATCAGGCCGAAGCCAGGTTCCCTGCCTACGCGGCCCATATGCGATCGCTGCATACGCGCCGCTACGAGGCGGTCCGTACCGCCCACGAGGCCGGAGTGCCGGTCTACGCGGGGACCGACGCCGGCGGTGTCCTCCCGCACGGGCTGGTGGCTCGGGAGGTGCTGGAGCTGGTGCGAGCGGGGATACCTGCGGTCGACGCGGTGGCCGCGGCCTCGTGGGCGGCACGTTCCTACCTGCTCGGCGGGTCAGACATCCTGTCCGAGGGGGACGTCGCCGATCTCACGGTTTATGCCGTGGATCCGACGGTCGAGCCACGGACACTGCTCGAGCCGCTACGCATCATCCTGCGCGGTCGCGTCGTGCGCTGAACCCCTTGCGTCCTAACCCGGCGGGCTCACGCTGGCATGATCGCAGTGGAGAGGAAATGCCCATGAGTGACATGTCCCGGCGTAGTTTTCTCACCCGGTCGGGCGCGCTGGCGGGTGGCCTCGCGGCTGCCTCGGTCGCCGCCTGCACGGCAGGCTCCGAAGATGCTCCCGGCGCCGGCGGCCAGGGTGCCCGGTCCACGGTCGGCGGATTCGATCCCAGCGACTGGGACTCGGTACGAGATCAGTTCTCCCTGACCCACGACCTGAGCCATTTCGCCGCTTTCGTGCTTGCCGCTCATCCCGCACCAGTCGCCGAGGCGATCGACCGTCACCGCAAGGGCCTCGACCAGGACTCCCACGGCTACCTGGCCGAGCACGAGGTCGACAACGAGGTCGCGGTGCGGGCGGCGGCAGCCGAGTACCTCGACGTCGCCGCCGGTGAGGTCGCGTTGACGGACAGCACCACCATGGGTCTCGGCCTGCTCTACGGAGGCCTGCGCCTGCGGGCCGACCAGGAGGTCGTGACCACGGAGCACGACTTCTACTCGACCCACGAGGCGCTGCGGCTGCGATCCGAGCGCACCGGAACGAAGGTCAGCCGGGTGCGGCTGTACGACTCGCCTGCGGATGCTTCGGTCGACGAGATCGTCGGGCGACTGCTCGGCGCGGTCACGCCGAGGACCAGGGCGGTGGCCGTCACATGGGTCCATTCCGGCACCGGGGTGAAGCTGCCGATCACCGCCATCGCCGACGGGTTGCGCGACCTCAACGCCGGCCGCGAGGCCGACGACCGCGCACTGCTGTGCGTCGACGGCGTGCATGGGCTCGGCGTGGAGGACGTGACGGCTGCGGCTCTGGGCTGCGACTTCCTCGTGGCCGGCACTCACAAATGGCTGTTCGGGCCCCGGGGGACCGGCATCGTCTGGGGGCGTGCCGAGGCGTGGCAGGCCTTCGACGTCGCCATCCCGCCCTTCGAACCCGTCAGCTACGTCGCGTGGGTGGAGGGCACCGTTCCGACCGGGCAGGAACCAGGCCTGGCAGCCAGCCCGGGTGGTTACCACAGCTTCGAACACCGCTGGGCGCTCGCCGAGGCGTTCCAGTTCCATCTCGACATCGGGAAGGCGGCCATCGCCGACCGGACGCACGAGCAGGCGACCAGGCTCAAGGAAGGGCTCACGAACGAGGCCGGCGTCACGGTCGTCACGCCGATGGCCCCCGAGCTCTCGGCGGGCATCGTCTGTGTGCGCGTGGAGGCGCCGCCGGAGACACTGGGACGGCTCTCCGAGGCGGGCATATCGGCCGGCATCACGCCGTATGCCGAGCCCTACGTCCGGTTCGGGCCCAGCATCGTGACCTCTCCCGACGAGGTCGACGCCGTCATCGAGGCGATGAGCGACTGAGCAGTTGGGTATGTGTCACCAGGTCTGGCACAATGACCTGCTGAACCGGCGACCGCGCGGACCCTCTCACCCGCGGACGCCGAGTCCACCCGAGACGTCGGCGCCGGTGCCCCACACTGCGACGGCGGCTCACCCGTGCTCATGACACAGGAGTCTCCACACCCGTGGCTGTCAAGATCAAGCTCAAGCGGATGGGCAAGATCCGCAACCCGCAGTACCGCATCATCGTCGCCGACGCCCGCACCAAGCGCGACGGTCGGGCTATCGAGCAGATCGGCAAGTACCACCCGAAGGAGGAGCCGAGCCTGATCCAGGTCGACTCCGAGCGGGCGCAGTACTGGCTCGGTGTCGGCGCGCAGCCGACCGAGCCGGTCCTCGCGATCTTCAAGGTCACCGGCGACTGGCAGAAGTTCAAGGGCCTGCCGGGAGCCGAGGGCACGCTGAAGGTCAAGGAGCCCGCGGCCGACAAGCGGGCGCGCTTCGACGCAGCCCTGGCCGAGGCCCACGGCGACGCCAAGGCCGAGGCGACGACGGCGAGGAAGCGCGCCAAGAAGGCCGCCGAGAAGCCCGCGAAGGCCGCCGAACCCGGAAGGCCGCCGAAAGCCCGCGAAGGCCGCCGAAACGCCCGCGAAGGCCGCCGCAACGCCCGCGAAGGGCGCGAAGGCCGCCGAGAAGGCCGAGGCGACCGCCGCAGGCGAGGCCGCCGTGGACACGCCTGCGGAGGCCGTGAAGCCCGCGAAGAAGGCGGCCAAGGCCAAGGCCGAGTCCGCCGAGCCCACCGCCGACGAGTCCGCCGAGCCCAGCACCGAGGCCTGAGGCGATGCTCGCCGAAGCGCTCGAGCACCTGGTCCGCGGGATCGTCGACCACCCGGACGACGTGACCGTCCACACGCGCGAACAGCGACGCGGCCGGCTGCTCGAGGTGCATGTCCACCCGGACGACCTCGGCAAGGTCATCGGGCGTGGTGGCCGAACTGCGACGGCGTTCCGCACCGTCATCGGCGCGATCGCCGGCGGCGGTGTGCGGATCGACTTCGTCGACGTCGACGGCCGCTAGGGCGTGCCCTAGCCCTTCCTGCCGTAAGAGGTGCCTGTGCTCGTGACGGTTGGTCGCATCGGCCGCGCCCACGGCATGCGTGGGGAGGTCAGCGTCGACGTCCGTACCGACACGCCGGAGCTCCGGTTCTCCGACGGAGCACGGCTGTCGACGGAGCCCACTGCCGCGGGGCCGCTCACCGTGACGAGGAGCCGGTGGCACAGTGGCCGGCTGCTCGTCGTCTTCGACGGCGTTGGCGACCGCAACCTTGCCGAGCGCCTGCGCGGCGTACGGCTGCTGGCTGAGATCGGCGACGACGAGCAGCCGGACGACCCGGACGAGTTCTTCGACCACCAACTTGTCGGGCTCCGCGTCGTCACCGTCGGCGGCGACGACGTGGGCGAGGTGGCCGACGTGTTGCACCTGCCCGGCCAGGACCTGCTGGCCGTCCGGCGTCCGGAAGCTCCCGAGGCGTTGGTGCCATTCGTCGCAGAGATCGTCCCCGAGGTAGACCTCGCAGGCAGGCGGGTCGTCGTCGACCCGCCCGGCGGCCTGCTCGACCCCGACCAGGCCGATGAGGCGTCGCTGTGAGAGTCGACGTCGTGACGATCTTCCCCGACTACCTGGCTCCGCTCGGCCTGTCGCTGGTGGGTCGGGCCCGCGAGTCCGGCGTCATCGACCTGCGCGTCCACGACCTGCGGGAATGGGCGACCGATCGACACCGCAGCGTCGACGACACCCCCTATGGCGGCGGGGCAGGCATGGTCATGCGCCCGGACGTGTGGGGCGCCGCGCTCGACGCCGTCGCGCCCCCCGCAGTGACGCCCGCGCCGCGGCTCGTCGTCCCCACACCATCGGGCCGACCGTTCGACCAGGCCTTCGCACGCAAGCTCGCAGCGGAGCCGTGGCTCGTGTTCGCCTGCGGGCGCTACGAGGGCATCGACGCCCGGGTGGTCGCCGAGGCCGCGACCCGGAAGCCAGTGGACGAGGTCTCGCTGGGCGACTACGTCCTGGGCGGTGGCGAGGCCGCCGTGCTCGTCGTGCTGGAAGCGGTCGCGCGCCTGCTCCCCGGCGTCGTCGGGAACCCCGAGTCGCTGGTCGAGGAGTCGCACGCCGCCGACGGGCTGCTGGAGTACCCGGTGTACACCAAGCCGGTGTCCTGGCGAGGGCACGAGGTGCCCGACGTCCTGCTGACCGGGCATCACGCCAACATCGCCCGATGGCGCCGCGACCAGGCCCTGCGCCGCACGGCTGAACGCCGCCCCGATCTTCTCGACCGGCTGGACCCCGAGTCCCTGGACGCGCACGACCGAGCGGTCTTGGCCGACCTCGGCTGGGTCCCTCCGGCGGGGGAGGACTGAGGCGGCCTCGGGCTGCCTGCCCGGGACGACCCATATCGGGCACCGACACCCGGAATCGCTCGCCGAACGATCCTGCCTCGAGACACCGAGCCGCTGGCTGAGGTGCCCTCAGCCCACGCTCGCAAAGAAGGTGCTGGACGGATCGGTTCCGTGCGGCTGCGAGAAGAACGGGGTGAACATGTTCCCGATGTTGGAAAGGCCCTCGTAGTCCCCGGTGAAGAAGCCAAGGGCGAAGGGAGCCAGCCGCATGTCGAACGGCGAGTCCGTAATACGCAGCTCGTCGTCCCAGTTGGCCTGGTCGGCGCAACTGGCCGGAGTGGTCGGGTGGCAGTGCACGAGGAAGTAGTCGGTGGGCAGCGTCTGTGGGGACGGCGTGTTGCTGCGGAAGTCGTAGTACGTCACCGCGATCGTCCCCTCCGTAGACACGTGCACCGACGGGGTGAACGCCTGCTGGTCGCCCGGAGGCTCACCCCGAGGTGTGAGGTTCACCTTGATCGGCTCCGACCAGGTCAATCCTCCGTCGAGCGACTGAGAGAAGGCGATGCTGTCGAACTGACCGCCGCTGAACCGGGCGTCCTGCCACGCGACGTAGAGAGCGCCGTTGGCCGGGTCGACCGCGACGTCGGGAATGATGTCGCCGGTACGAACGGCGTCACCGGTGTCGGGATCCTCGATCTCGATCGTGCCGAGGCGATCCACGAAGATCGGCTGGGACCAACTGACACCGCGATCCGTGGAGCGCATCAGGACCACGTTGCTACCCTTCCGGCGCTCCCTGTTGTCGTTGCGAATCTCATTGAAGACGTTGACGAGTGTGCCGTCCGGCAGCACGACGATCTGGTTGCCGATGGTCTGGTCGTTCTGACCGGGATCGTAGATCTGCCGCGCGGGCTCCCACGTGGCTCCGCCGTCGGTGCTCCTCGCAAACCACGCCGGGCCGCGGAACGCGGCCGTGACGAAGCCGGAGATCACGCTGGCGCGCTCGCTGGCTGGGAAGACCAGCCGGTCCCACACGGCATACACGAAGTCGGCGTCTGTCGGATCGGCTGTGATCGTCTGCTTGTCGTTGAACACGTTGGCGTCGAGGTCCCTGATAACGGCGACCGGGTCGCTCCACGTGAGGCCACCGTCGGACGATCGGCTCGCCAGCAGCGCGTGGTCGAAATCGCGCGGATCGAACGGCGCCGCGACGTCGTTGAAGGACAGCGCCAACTGGTGGAGCGTGCCGTCGGGGGCGAAGGAGACCCAGGGGTCCGTGACGCGGTCGTACTCACCTCCCGAGCACAGCGAGACACCCGGAATGACGACCTGCTGCCAGCTCGCACCACCGTCCTGACTCACGCCGGCTACGTGGCCTCGGGAGCCCCCGTTGGACCAGCGGTCCTGCTGCCAGATCCCCACAATGTTGTCGGAGTTCGCCGGGTTCACGTCGATCCACGGCTCGACCTCGCTGTTGAGGAAGACCGTGCCCGACTGGCCGGCGACGTCGTCCGCCGTACAGTCCGAGAAGGGACTCGTACCGGAGACCTGGACAAGCGGCGTCGCCGTCAACGGCCCAGCGATAGCAGGAGCGGTGCCTGCGAGTATGACCACAAGGCCCGCAACGAACGCGACAGATCTCCGGCTTGGCATGGTTCTTGCCCTTCCCGTTTCCCTTCCGGTCCTTCGTCAACTTGGCACCGATCAGCAGGCGTTGCAAGAGTCGATCCAGCGACGCAAGACCGCCGGCGTCCGTCCCCGCTGGTGCTTGCCAGACTCGAGTGGCGGGTAGCGCGCGAGCTGACGACGCCCGCTACGAGCGTGATCTGGTCCCCTCGTCGCCGCCGCTCTTGACACAACAGGGAGCTCCGGTTAATCCTCTCTAGGAAGCTCATCTGGGGGCGTTGCCGCTCAAATGAGCGATCAGCGTTGTGCGGAGGCACCAGATGTCCAACGCTCTCACCGCGCGGAAGCTGGCGTCGCTACACGGCCAGGTGCCGACGCCCACCTACGACCGCGGCCGGGTCACCGCCGGGGTCGTTCACTTCGGTGTTGGCGGCTTCCACCGCGCACACCAGGCGATGTATCACGACCGGCTCATGAACGACGGCAAGGCGCTCGACTGGGGTATCTGCGGAGTCGGGGTGATGCCGGCGGACCGGCGCATGCAGGTAGCGCTGGACGCCCAGGATGGGCTGTACACGCTGGTCGTCAAGCACGCCGACGGCACGTACGAGCCGAGGGTGATCGGATCGATCGTCGAGTATCTGTTCGCCCCCGCCGATCCCGAGGCGGTCGTCGAGAAGATGGCCGCCGCGACGACCCGGATCGTCTCCCTGACGGTGACCGAGGGGGGCTACAACCTCGACCACGTCACCGGGGAGTTCGACGCGAGAAACCCCGCCGTCATCGCCGATCTCCGGCCGAGCGCACCGCCTCAGACGTCGTTCGGCTTCATCACCGAGGCGCTGCGACGACGGGCGGATCGCGGTCTCCGGCCCTTCACCGTCATGTCCTGCGACAACCTGCAGGGCAACGGTCATCTCGCCAGGAGAGTGTTCACGGCCTTCGCCCGACTGCGCGATCCGACGCTCGCCGACTGGATCGACCGTGAGGTGTGCTTCCCCAACTGCATGGTCGACCGCATCACCCCGGTGACCACGGACGCCGATCGATCGCTGGTGCGGGACCGGTTCGGCATCGACGACGCGTGGCCGGTGGTCTGCGAGCCGTTCACGCAATGGGTGCTCGAGGACACGTTCAGCGCAGGCCGCCCGCCGTACGAGGAGGCCGGGGTCCAGATAGTCGACGACGTGACGCCGTACGAGCTGATGAAGCTGCGGCTGCTCAATGCCGGCCACCAGGCGCTGTGTTACTTCGGCTACCTGTGCGGATACCGGCTGGTCCACGAGGCCGCCCAGGACCCACTGTTCCGGAAGTTCCTGCTGGGCTACATGGACGAGGAGGCCACGCCGACCCTCGCACCCGTCCCGGCTGTCGACCTCGACGACTACAAGCACACGCTGATCGAACGCTTCTCCAACTCCGAGGTGGGGGACACCATCGCCCGGTTGTGCGCGGAGAGCTCGGACCGCATCCCCAAGTGGCTCCTGCCGGTCATCCGTGAGCAGCTCGCAAGGGGAGGGGAGATCAGGCGCTCCGCGGCGGTCGTGGCGAGCTGGGCCCGCTACGACGAGGGGGTCGACGAGCAGGGCCGCCCGATCGAGGTGGTGGACCAGCTCAGGGAGAGTCTGGTGTCGATTGCCCGCCGCAACCGTGAGGATCCGCTGGCGTTCATCGCGAACCGCGCCATATTCGGCGAGCTCATCGACGACGAACGCTTCGTCACCGCCTACCACTCGGCGTTGACCGCGTTGCACCAGCGCGGCGCGCGGGCGACGCTCGAGTCCCTGGTCTGACTAGAGCAGCCGGGCTCCGCGCCTCAGGGTCGCCTGCCTACTTGACGGCGCCGAGGGTGAGCCCGCGAACCAGCCACTTCTGGGCCACCCAGCCAGCGATGATCACCGGCAGCGCGGCCATTGTGGACGCAGCGGACAGCCGGGCCCAGAACAAACCCTCGCTGGTGATGAAACCGACGAGGAACACCGGCACGGTGGCCGCCTGCGTGACGGTGAGGGTCACGGCGAAGAAGAACTCGTTCCACGCGAAGATGAAGCAGATCAGTGCCGTGGCCGCGAGCCCGGGGGCGATCATCGGCAGGATGACGCTCCGCATCTCGACCAAGAACGTGGCGCCGTCGACACGAGCGGCCTCCAGGACCTCTTTCGGCAGCTCCAGCAGGAACGAGCGGATCATCCAGACCGCGATGGGCAGGTTCATCGCCGTGTAAATGATCGCCAGCATGGTGATGTTGTCGAGCAACCCGAGGTTCCGGATCAGGATGTAGAGCGGCAGGATCGACGCTACCGCCGGCATCATCCGCGTCGACAGGAAGAAGAACAGGGAGTCGCGCCACCTTGGCACCCTGGCCAGTGACAGCGCGTACGCCGCCGGCGCGGCCAAGACGATCGCGAGCACCGTGGACACGATCGAGGCGGAGAACGAGTTGATCAGGAACGGCACGAAGTCCCTGCCGAGGACCGCCTCGTACTGGTCGAGCGTTGGGACGAAGAAGAACGTGGGCGGGTCGGTGGACGCCTCCGCTTCCTGCTTGAATCCGGTGAGGAACATCCAGAGGACCGGGAAGAAGAAGATCAGCGCGACGGCCCATCCCAGCAGGAAGATCCAGGGCCGGCGTGGGCCGCGTCGCTTCGATGGCCGTATCCGGACGGCGACGTCGCCCTGGGTTGTGGTAGCGAGGGTCGCCATGTCAGCCGGCCTCCTCCGCGAACAAGCTCGAGACAGTGCGTAGCGCGAATGTCGCGATGATGATCGTCGCGACGACGACGATCACACCAGCGGCCGCTGCCTCGCCGACAGAGAACGCCCGGAACGCCTCGAGATAGATGAAGTAGGGGAGGTTGGTGGTGGCCTGGCCGGGCCCCCCCTGCGTGATCATGAAGATCGCGTCGAACGTCCCTACGATGTAAATGGAACCGAGGGTCAGCGCGAGCTCCAGGAACTGGCGCAGATTGGGCAGCGTGATCCGCCAGAAGATCGCCCAGCCATTGGCGCCGTCGACCCTGGCCGCCTCGAGGATCTCGGGCGACTGGCTCTGCAGGCCGGCCAGGATGATCAGCATCATGAACGGGGTCCACTGCCAGGTGAGCACAATGACGATCGACAGCATCGGGAACTGGCTGACCCAGTCGACGTTGCCGACGCCGAACGGGGACAGGAACCAGTTGACCAGCCCGAAGACGGGGTTGTACATCGAGGTCTTCCACAGCAGCGCGGCGGCCGCCGGCATCACCAGGAACGGCGTGATGAGCAACGTTCGGGCGATGCTGCGGCCGAGGAACTTCTGGTCGAGTATCAGTGCGAAGCCAAGCCCAAGGAGCAGGGACAGCAGGACCGTGCTGACAGTGAGCACCACCGTGTTCGTTACCGCGTTGCGGAACAGATCGTCGGTGAAGACCTTGCCGTAGTTCTCCAGGCCGGCAAACTCCTGACTGCCCGGCCGCAGCAGATTCCATGACTGGAAGCTGTAGAAGAGTGTGAAGATGAACGGCACCTGAGTGAGAATGATCGCGAAGATCAATGCCGGCAGCAGCGGCCCGCGAAGCTTCCAGCGCTGGGAGCGCGTCAGCTTCTTCGGCTCGGGCGGTCGCCGGCGCGGGGCGCCCTCGACGGCCACGTCGGCGGGAACGGTCACGTCACCCTCCTCGTACAGGCTCTCTGCGCCGGTGTACGCCGGGGCCCGGGCCGGCCGGGCCCCCGCTGACGGTCAGCCCTCCTTGTAGCCGCCCTCCACGGCGGTTTCCTCGGCGTACTGCTGCGCCTTCTCCAAGGCTTCCTGCACGGTCTGCTGCCCGGCAATGGCGGCCGAGATCTCCTGCGACACCTTTGTGCCGAGATCCTGGAACTCCGGGATCGAGATGTACTGGACGCCGACCCACGGCTGCGGGTGCACACCCGGCTGCTCGGGGTTCACGGCCTCGAGGGCTTCGATCGTCTGCGGTGCGTAGGCCGCGGCCGCCTCCTCGTACTCCGGGATCTCGTAGGTGGAGAGCCGACTGCCGGGCGGTACGCGGCTCCAACCGAGCTCCTCGCCGACGAGCTGCATGTATTCCTTGGACGTGGCCCAGCTCATGAACTCCCATGCGGCGTCCTTGTTCTGCGATGTCTCCGGTATTGCCAGCGACCACGCCCACAGCCAACCGGAGCTGTCCGTCTCGACGACCGGGGCCGGCACGTATGCCATCTTGCCGGCGACCGTGCTGGTGCTCGGGTCCTCCAGGAGGCCGGCTGCGACCGTCGCGTCGACCCACATCGCCGCGTTGCCCTGTCCCATCGCGGTCAGGCACTCGGAGAAGCCGGCGTTCGGGGCGCCCGGCTCGCCGTAGTTGCTCACCAGGTCGACGTAGAACTGGACGGCCTCGACGGTCTCGGGGTCTGTGAGATGCGCGTTCCACTCCTCGTCGTACCACCAGCCGCCGAAGGTGAGGATGACCGTGTTGAGCGGCGCGAGGACCTCGCCCCATCCGGGCAGGCCGCGCAGGCAGATTCCGGCAAGGTTGTTCGCCGGGTCGTTCAGGGTCTGGGCGAACTCCGCGACCTCCTGCCACGTTGGCTGCTCCGGCATGGTGAGCCCCGCGGCGTCGAACAGGTCCTTGCGATACATCAGGAACGACGACTCGCCGTAGAACGGCACGGCGTAGAGGCTGTCCTCGAAGCTCAGCGCCTCGCGCACCGGCGGGATGATGTCGTCGGGGTCGTAGTCGCCCTCGCTCGCGTAGTCGTCGAGGTTGGTGATCCATTCGTTGCCGGCCCAGATCGGGACCTCGTAGGTGCCGATGGTCACCACGTCGTACTGCCCCGCCTCAGTGGCGATGTCCTGGGTGACCCGGTCTCGCAGCTCGTTCTCGGGCAGGATCGAGAAGTTGACCGTGATGTCCGGGTTCTCCTCCTCGAAATTGCTGATCAGCTCCTCGATGTCCTGCATCTGCGGGTTCGCCACGGTGGCGACGGTGATCGTGGTGGCCTCTCCGCCGTCGCCTCCGTCACCGCCGCCGTCACCGCCGCCGGCTCCGCCGCAGGCTGACGCGATCAATACGGCGCCGAGCCCCGCCACGGGAAGCGGCCGTCGCCATCTGCGGCCTGGTGTGGATGCCATGGAAACCTCCGGATCGCTACAACGGTCAAGTTGACCTATATGGGCCGGGCCATCGTGAGGTGGTGGCAGTCGTCGAGCGCTCGCCACGGGTGAGGAGCAAGCGGCGCGAACGTGCCGTACGGCCCCTCGTAGTTCTCGCGGGGCTGCATGGCGCCTCCCAACGGCGTGCGAGAAACGACGCGCGCGTTCAGTGCCGCCCTCGTGTCGTGCACATATGAGCGGCGAACTACTCATCGGAACACTGATGATTCAACGAGCACGGCTACCCGGGTGTCAAGGGTTTCGTGCAACAATTGAGCGGCACGACGCTCACACGAGAAGGTAGCAGCGCACGACGTCCCGGTCGCCGCCCGGACCCGACCCCGTGAGCTCGGCCACGGGTAGCGGCCCTGGCAGCCGCTGGGCATCCGTGTCTGACACGTGACCCAGCGATATCCCGGTGAGGTGGCTTCATGCGAAAATGTGCGGGCCTTGCTCATAGCGCAAAGGGACGGCCATGCCTCCTTGATCGCCGAGCGCCGACGAGGGAATGCTGATGGAGATCGTGGGCCCGCCGAGGTCGGGGATTCGCACGACCGACTTGTTGCGGCTTGCCGCCATCGCCCGAGACTTCTACCTGGAAGGCAAGTCCAAGATCGACATCGCCGAGGACTACGGCATCAGCCGGTTCAAGGTCGCCCGTCTGCTGGAGGAAGCCCGGGCCGCCGGCGTCGTCCGACTCAGCATCGACGTGCCCTTCGGAATCGACCCGGAGATGTCATGGAGGTTGCAGTCTGCCTACGGGCTGCGCCATGCGATCGTCATCGACAGCCCGGAGCTGCCAGAGACACTGCTGCGGGCTCGACTGGCCCGAGTCGCCGGAATCCTCCTGACCGAGATCGTCACTGAACAGGATGTCCTGGGCGTGGGCTATGGACGGACGCTCACGGTGCTCGCTGAGTCGCTGGCGTCCCTTCCGGCCTGCACGGTCGTTCAGGTCACAGGGGCCCTGGTCGGTGTGAATCCGGCGGAGAACAGTGTCGAACTGGTGAGGCGCATTGCCGCCGTGTCCGGCGGGCCGGCCTTCTCCATGTACAGTCCGCAGGTCCTTCCCGATGCAGTCACGGCCGCCACGCTGCGAAGCCAACCGGAGGTCGCGGAGGCATTCCAGCGATTCGATTCGATAACGAAGGCGATCTTGCCGGTCGGCTCGTGGGACCCGCCGCATTCTCAGCTGTACGACGCCCTCACGCCGGAAGAACGGGCCGACCTTCGGGCGCAAGGAGTCTGCGCGGAGATCGGCGCGACGCTTGTCGACGCTTCGGGCCACCAGGTAGCTCTCGAGTTCAGTGAGCGGTGCATAGCCATCAGCGCGGAGCAACTCAAGAAAATCGATGAGGTCGTCATCGTGGGCGGCGGGCTGATCAAGGCAGCGGCCATCAGAGCAGTCCTCATCGGGGGGTATGCCAACTCCGTCGTGACGGAGCGTGGGGCTGCTCATGCACTGCTCGGCTCAGCCGAGGCAAGCCAGGGCGGAACGGCGTGACCACGCACGCGAGGAGTACCAGCTGATGTCGCGCAACCACTCCACCGCTACGAGCCTGTGGGGAATCGATGCGGGAGGGTCGCGCACGACCTTGATCGTCACGCGTCCTGATGGTGATGTCTTGGTCGAGCAGTCCGGGTCCATCTCGATCGGTACGGTCGGCCCCGCTGCCGCCACCGCAGGTCTGACCACGGTCTTCGAGTTGATGCGGTCCGAGTTGGCAGCCGACCAACGCGCGTTCGGGTGCATCGGATGCTCCTCGGCACCCGTGGCCATGGAATCTCCCTACCCGGACGTGTTGGTGAAGGTGATCGAGTCTCACGCGCCCGCTGGCTACGTCCTGTTCGTCAACGACATGGTTCCTCTGCTGTACGCACCCCCCATGTCGGCAGTCGGGGTCGTCGTGAGCAGCGGAACGGGCAGCTGCGTCTTGGGCCGCGACGGATCTGGTCGGCTGGCCAAGATCGGTGGCCATGAGCACATCGTGTCGGACGAGGGCAGCGCTTACAGTCTCGGACGCGAAGCCCTTCGGGCCGCGGCGAGTGCGACCGATGGAACAGGCCAGGCGACCAAACTGTCTGATCTGGCGACCGAACACTTCGGGATGACGATTCCGGCACTTGGCCGCTGGTTGGCAGAGAATCGCTCGGCCCGGGCAATGGTGGCAGGATTCGCGCCAGTCGTGCTCGATGCCTCGGCGGACGGTGTCGCCCGGAGCATCATCGAATCGAACGCAGCGTCGCTGGCGACCGCGGTGACCGTCGCCCTGGACCGGTTGGACCTCGGTGCCCACCCGTCAATTGGCTTCTCGGGTGGGGTCATGCGGGGTAGTGAGTTCTATCGCACCCTCATTGTCGAAAGACTTGTCCAGCTGTCGGGGCTTCGCCCTCAAACGTACGTCCTGGACGGGGCGGACGCCGTCCTGTCGATGGCCGCGCGACTGCGAGCCGAGAAATGCGGGGGCTCGGTCACATTCCCGTGCCCGGGGCCGGACGAGGGGCTTTACCTCCGCGTCGCGGATCCGGCGACTCCCTCGATGGGATGGCGAGACGACTAGCCGAGCTTCCGGGCTCGCGCTGTGAGCACACTGCCGCCACGCGTGACTAACGGGTGGCAGGGTCGCCGAGGAGGCCGCGACGGTGAGCGACGGTGACGGCTTCGGTGCGGCCGGAGACGGCGAGCTTCGCCAGGATGTTCGAGACGTGGACGCTGGCCGTCTTCTCGGCGATGAACAGCTTCTGCCCGATCTGCCGGTTGGTGAGCCCTTCGGCGAGCAACGCGAGGACCTCGCGCTCCCTGGCGGTCAGGCCGGCGCCGTCCGGCGACCCGGGGACGGTGATCCCGGCGTCGAGCCGGGCACGGCGCACGAGCGACTCGATGGCCTCCTTCAGCGGTACCGCGCCGAGTGCGACCGCGGCCGCGTGAGCCGCCGCCGCTTCGGCCGCAGCTGAATCGCGCCGGTCCGCTCCCACGAGCGCCTCCGCGAGCCGCCACCGCGATCGCGCCTGCTCGTAGCGGTGGCCATAGCTGAACTCGTCGAGGCAGCGCCGCCACAGGTCGGCGTCGGAGTGCCCCTCCAACCGGGTGTGCTCGGCCTCTGCCCGCAGTAACCAGGCGCGGCCTTCCGGGCCGAGCGTTCCGCCCCGCGGGCTGCCGTCGCGCGACCTCGTCCTCGCGTGATCGAGCAGCCGCTTACCTCCCTCGACGGCGACCGCGAGCTCGGCGTCGTCATGCACGAGACGTGCGTGCTCGGCGAGGTCGGCGGCCGCGGCGAGCCCCACGGCGGACAGCCAGATCGCCCCGAGGAACGTGGGCCAGACGCCCTCGACGTATTGCAGTGTCCGTTCGGCGAGATCCATGGCACCGCGCGGATCTTCCTCCCAGCGCAGCAGTTCCGACCCGCAGCCGCCCGCGATCATGGCGATGATCGGATCCTGGTGCCACGCGCCTTCCAGCTGACGAACCGCGGCCGTCGCAGACCGATCACCCCGGGCCACCTGGACGTGGAGCCGAACTGTCGCGAGGCGGGCGACCATCGGGTCGGGCGGACGCGGTCCGGCCAGCCGCGCCGCGGCGAGGCTGCCATCCCAGTCTCCGGCGACGAATCGCGCGACGACCTGCAGCGTCCGCAGTTCCAGGCCGTAGGGGCTCCACGACAGTCCGAGGGCAGCACTGCGCTGTACGGCCGCATCGAGCAGTCGCAATGCGGCCTCGATGTCACCCTCGTCGTAGCGCTCGGCCGCGAGGTTGTAGGAGACCCGCATCTCGGTGGGCAGGTCGCCTGCCTCCTGGGCGAGGTCGCGCGCCCTTCCCAGCAGCTCCGGCGCTGAGCCCGCCTTTCCGGCGCGGTTGTCCAGGCCCGCCAGCGTGACCAGGGCGTCGGCCTCTGCGCCCGCGCTCCCGACCTCGACCGCCTCCGCACGGGCGCGTTCGCCGGCCTGGCGCGCCTCGTCGTAGCGGTCGAGGGTGTACAGCGCACGGGCGGTCGTGGCCGCGGCCCAGGCGGACACTGTGGTGGGCTTGTCGCCCGCTTCGGCGGCGAGCCTCGATGCCTCGATCGCGGCGTTCAACGCCGGCTCCGGCCGGTCGTCGCTCAGCATGTGCAGAGCCCGCTTGTGGTGGACGGCGGCCGCGCGAAGAGGGTCTGCATCCGGGTCGAGGCGCGCCGCTGCGGCGTCCGCGAGCGCGACCGCTCGGGCGTTCTGGCCGGCCCGGCTCGCCATCGCCGCCGCCTGCAGGCCGACCCGGACAATGTCGGTGTCGGCTCGGTCCTCGGCGTCGCCTACGGCGTCCCACAACTGGAGTACCTGTTCGAGGTGCTGCCAGGCCTCGGCGGGTGCGTACAGGCGCTGGGCCTCGGTTGCCGCGCGCAACGATGCCTCGAGCGCGCCGGGCACGTCGTGACTCTCGATCCGGTGGTGAGCCAGCTCGGCCGCGGAACCGAGCGGAACGAGGGCGTCGGCGGCTTCGTCGATGAGCTGGGCGTACGTGGTGTGCAGACGGACCCGCTCGCCGGGCAGCAGGTCGCCGTAGACGGCTTCCGCGAGGAGGGCATGGCGGAAGGCGTACCGATCGCGACCCTCGGGCGCGAGCACCTGGTGGGTCACCGCCTCGCGCACGGCCGTCTCCAGATCGGCGCCGGGCAGATCGGTCGCTCGGGCGAGCAGCTCGTGGTCGACCCGGCGACCGGCGACGGACGCGACGCGCACGACCTGCTGCGCCGCCGGCGACAACTGTTCGAGGCGGGCCAAGAGCAGGTCGGCCAACGCCGCGGGCAGGTGGCCGGCCTCGAGGTCGTCGTGCTGATCGGAGGCGTGCAAGAGCTCCTGGGCGTAATAGGCATTGCCCTCGGAGCGGTCGAGGATCCGCCGGACGGTGACGTCGCTGACCGGTGCACCGCGCAGTGCGGTGAGATAGTGCCCCATCTCGTCGGCGTCGAACGGCACGACGTCGAGCCGCTCGACCACGGGAAGCCGGGCCAGCTGGGCCAGCAGAGGTCGTAGCGGATGGCGGCGGTGGAGGTCGTCGGACCGGTAGCTGCCGACGAAGAGCAGCCGCTCCTCGTGCATGCGGCCGAGGAGGAAAGCGATGAGGTCACGGGTCGACTGGTCGGCCCAGTGCAGGTCCTCGATGACGAGCAGCACCGGTCCGTTGCCTTGATCACCGGCCCGGGCGAGCAGGCCGGCGACGGCGTCGAAGAGCTGGAGCTGGCTGACATCGCCGCCGGGCGACGGTTGGCCCGGGCGGAACTCGACGCCACTCCATTCGCCGTCGAGCATCCCCGTTCGCGGTTCGCCGTCGACCATCAGCGGCCGCAGTGCCTCAGTGAAGGGCAGGTAGGGCAGGCCGACGCCACCCACGTCGAGACAATGCCCGACCAGCACCATTGCGCCGGTCGCGCTCGCACGCGTCGTGAACTCGGTGAGCAGGCGGGTCTTGCCGACGCCCGCATCGCCCGACACGAGGACCGCGCCCGGCCGGCCCTGCGCGGCGCGCTCCAGCGCACTCGTCAGCGCGCGGACCTCCTGCGCGCGGCCGACGAGCGGGGTTTCGAAATCCGCACGTGCCACGACGCCAATGGTGTCACGCAGTGGTGACATCATCGGCGTCGTGGCAACCCCGGTCCGGGTGGTCACGCCGACCGGGCGGTCAGCGCGGCCTTCGTCTCCTTGGCAGGTCGGTTCTGTCGCGGTACGGGCTGATGCCGAGCTCTGCGGAAGTCCTCGGCGATGCGCTCGCGCCGGTACCGGACCTCGGTCTCGATTGCTGGTCCGACGATGCTGCTCATGGCACTCATCTCCTTGTTGGTGCCTCCAGACTCGTCCTGAGGAGCCACCCCGGACATCGGTCGACCGCGCACGATCGGGCCGCACGACCCCTTAGGTGGCGAGCCGAGGGCAGGCAAGCCGCCTAAGGCACCTCAGGTGGCCCCGCCGCACCCCGGTCAGCCCGGTCGGAAGGCCACTACGCACCGGTTTCGCCCGGGCGCACACGATGTGGCACACTGAATCGCTGTTGCCCGGCGCGCTACTCGTGCCCCTGCCACGGGGGGAGTGCCGACGCGGATGCCGGGCGTCCTGATGAAGTACACGGTCCGCCGATGACCCGTGGCGCCGGCGAGGAAGCGATCCAGTGCGATGCACACCCTCGACATCGTCGATGCCGCCAGCCTGCGCGCCGACATCCCCGCCTTCCGGGCCGGGGACACCCTCAAGGTCCACGTCAAGGTCATCGAGGGCAGCCGCTCCCGGGTCCAGATCTTCCAGGGCGTCGTGATCCGCCGTCAGGGTTCGGGCATCCGCGAGTCGTTCACCGTCCGTAAGGTCAGCTTCGGGGTGGGCGTCGAGCGGACCTTCCCGCTGCACGCCCCGGTGATCGACAAGATCGAGCTCGTGACTCGCGGCGACGTACGCCGCGCGAAGCTCTATTACCTGCGCAAGCTCCGCGGCAAGGCGGCCAAGATCCGCGAGAAGCGCGACGCCGTCTGACGACGCCCGCACAGCATGGCCGACACGGGCCGGGACCGCCGCACCACGCGCGGGCCCGGCCCGAGGTCGTTACGGGTCCTGGTTCCGGTCGCGCTCGCCGCCCTGTTCGTGCTCGGCGCCTACATCTGGCTCGGCCGGATCTACACCATTACTACCGGCTCGATGAAACCGACGCTGGATCCCGGGGACCGGGTTCTCGCCAGCCGGATCGGCAGAGACGACGTCCGCCGCGGCGACGTCGTCGTGGTCGACGTCCGCGGCACCTGGGCGCAGCGAGGCTCCGACGACGACCCGACGGTCGTCAAGCGGGTCATCGGGCTTCCCGGGGAGCGGGTCGCGTGCTGTGACGACCTCGGTCGTGTCACGATCGACGGTCGCCCGCTCGACGAGCCGTACGTCGACGGTGGCGGTCCGGGCGGCACCTTCGAGGCGGTCGTGTCCGAGGGTCGGCTGTGGCTCATGGGGGACGACAGGGACGACTCGGTGGACTCCCGGGACCATGTCGGCTCACCCGGCGGCGGCAGCGTGCCGGTGGAGGCCGTGTTGGGCCGGGTCGTGGCGGTCTGGTGGCCCCCGGCCCGCGTCGTAGGCCGGCCGGCAGGGTAGCGTCGGCCCGTGCGTCGTCGGCTCGACGGCCCGACGCGGTGGCCATGGCGGGCCGGGCCCGGCAGCGACAGGGAGAGCACGTGGCGGAGAAGACCGTGCCTCGAGACGACGACGAAGCGGTGCAGCCGCGCCGGGGCGGCCTCACGGCTCTGCTGCGCGAGACCGCGATCGTCGTGGGCTTGTCGCTCGTCATCGCCACGCTGGTGCGGATCTTCCTGGTCCAGGCGTTCCTCATCCCGTCACAGTCGATGGAAGACACGCTCCTCATCGGGGACCGTGTGCTCGTCTCCAAGCTCACCACTCGGTTCGGGGAGATCCATCGCGGCGATGTCGTGGTGTTCGCCGACCCAGACGGCTGGCTGTCCCCGGCAGCCGACGCCGGCCCGACCACAGTGGGCGGGAGGGTCCGAGACGCCCTCCAGTTCGTCGGCGTCCTGCCTGACGACTCCGAGGGGCACCTCATCAAGCGGGTGATCGGCCTGGGCGGCGACACCGTCGCGTGCTGCGACGACGACGGCCGTGTGACGGTCAACGGCGTCGCCATCGACGAGTCGACGTACCTGCGTCCAGGTGACGAGCCGTCGGCCACCGACTTCGAGGTCGACGTACCCGCCGGCGAGCTCTTCGTCCTGGGCGACCACCGATCCAACTCGGGGGACTCCCGCGTCAACGGCACCGTCCCCGAGGACAAGGTGACTGGCCGTGCCTTCGCGGTCGTGTGGCCGATCTCGCAGTGGAGGTCCCTCTCCAGACCGGACGCGTTCGACACCGTCCCGGATCCGTAGTCTCGCGCTGCTGCCCACCAAGCGATCCGATGGACGACACAGGCGTACGGCGGGTCTACCCGGGCCCGGCCGGCCTGTTTCTCGTACGCTCGGAGATGCCATGAATGAAGCCGTCGTCCGTCCGACCGTCCGGGTACTGATGCTGGCCTATCACGGCGGCGGGGCGCGCGTACTGCTCTTCCGAGCCCATGACGGCTACTGGTTCCCGCCCGGCGGCGGCCTGGAGGGCGCGGAGACCTACGAGCAGGCTGCCCGGCGGGAGCTCGCGGAGGAGACGGGCCTGACCGGCATCGAGCTCGGCCCCCACATCTGGAACCGGCAGAGCATGTTCGAGTGGCGCGGCGCACTGCTCGACGTGCGCGAACGTTGGTACCTGGTCGAGGTGCCGCAGCCCTTCCAGCTCGACGCGACGGGCTGGACGCCCGAGGAGCGCGAGGACATCACCGACCACCGTTGGTGGTCGCTGGAGGAGCTGGCGGGGACGACGGAGCCGCTGGTTCCACGCGCGCTGCCCGAACTCGTCGGGCGGCTGCTCCGCGACGGTGCTCCGCCCGAGCCGGTCGAGGTGGGCGCATGATCGCGCCCAGACCCTCGGCGATCCGACGAGACGCCGGACTCTACGGCTACGAACGTGCCCTGGCGCGGCTGGGGCTCGCGCCCGTCGCGGGTGCCGACGAGGCCGGGCGTGGTGCATGCGCGGGCCCGCTCGTCGTCGCGGCCGCGATCCTGCATGACGGTCGCAGGGGTGAGGTCCGCGACCTGGCCGACTCCAAGCTGCTCACGCCTCCGGTCCGGGAGCGGGTGTACGAGTCCGTGGTGGTGCGGGCGGCCGCGTGGTCGGTCGTCGTCGTGCCGTCCGACGAAGTGGACCGGCGCGGTCTGCACGTCACCAACGTCGAGGCCATGCGCCGTGCTCTGGCCAGGCTCGATCTCACGCCCGGCTACGTGCTCACCGACGGGTTTCCGGTCGCCGGCCTGGGCGTCCCTGGGCTCGCGATGTGGAAGGGCGACCGAGTCGCGGCATGCATCGCTGCCGCGTCGGTCATCGCCAAGGTGACCAGGGACCGCATCATGACGCAGATGCACGATCACTGGCCGCGATACGACTTCGCCGCGCACAAGGGTTACGTCACTCCCGAGCATCAGGAGGCGCTCAACCGCTACGGTCCTTCCCCTGTGCACCGTCGGTCCTACGTCAACGTCGCCCGCGTTGTGGGTGAGAATGGGCCCGTCGTTCTGGAGGAGACCGGATGAGCACCGAGGATCTCGACAAGTACGAGACCGAGATGGAGCTGTCGCTCTACCGGGAGTACCGCGACGTCGTCGGGCTCTTCTCGTACGTCGTGGAGACCGAACGCCGGTTCTACCTCACCAACAACGTCGACCTACAGGTCCGCAGTGAGGGCGGCGAGGTCTACTTCGAGGTGACCATGAGCGACGCCTGGGTGTGGGACATGTACCGCCCGGCCCGGTTCGTGAAGAACGTCAAGGTCGTCACCTGGAAGGACGTCAACGTCGAGGAGCTGGCCAAGAGCGACCTCGAGATCCCCAAGACCGGCCTCAGCTGAGTCCGTCACGACCACGGCGTCGCCCGGCGGCGGCCTTCGGGGTGAGCCGTCGTCGCTGCACTCCGATCGATGGCCGGCGATCGAAATCCACAGGGGACGCGCCTCGCCCGCCGTCGTCCACAATGCGAAGCCGCGGAGTCCCACCGCCACCTCACAGGCGGCCAAGCTCGGCCCGGGAGGTGGGCCGGTGCGGGCCAAGGACGGCGTCGGGTCGTACGGCGAACGGGTGGCGGTGCGCCACCTCGAGGAGGCCGGCTTCACGATCGTGGCGCGTAACTGGCGCTGCGATCTCGGCGAGATCGACGTCGTCGCGCTCGACGGCATGACGGTCGTCGTCTGCGAGGTCAAGACGCGCAGCGGGCTCGGTTACGGCTCCGGCCTGGAGGCCGTGACCAGGGCGAAGGCGGCCCGACTGCGGCGGCTGGGGCACCGGTGGCTGGTCGAGCATGGTCCACGGGGAGTCGGCCTGCGCTTCGACGTCCTGGCCGTGCATCGGCCGCGACGTGGCCCGGCAACGGTCGAGCACGTGCGCGGAGCGTTCTGATGCGTCTTTCTCGTTGCCGCAGTGTCGCGCTCGTCGGAGTGCGCGGCACTGTCGTCGACATCGAGGTCCATATCGGTGGCATGCCGGGGTTCGCCCTGGTGGGCCTGCCCGATGCGTCGCTGGCGGAGGCCCGCGACCGGGTCCGGGCGGCTGTGCTCTGCACGGGCGAGCACTGGCCCCTGCAGCGCATCACGGTGAGCCTGTCGCCGGCGGCGCTGCCCAAGCGGGGAAGCCATTTCGACCTCGGCGTCGCGGTGGCGGTCATCGCGGCGGCGGAGGAGGTGCCGAAAGGCGCCGCCGACGACGTCGTGTTCCTCGGGGAGCTCGCCCTGGACGGCCGGCTCCGGCCGGTGCCCGGGGTGCTGCCGGCCGTCCTGGCGGCCGCGTCGGCCGGGTCGACGCACGTCGTGGTGCCCGAGGCGAACGCCGGTGAGGCCAGGCTCGTCCCGGGTGTGTCGGTGCTGGGTGCCCGCTCGCTGCGCCAGGTGCTCGCGGTGCTGCGCGGAGAGCCGGTGCCCGACGAGCCCGCCGGTGCCGTCGCGCCGCCACCGGCGGCCGAGGCCGTCGACGTCCCGGTGGACCTCGCCGACGTCGCCGGCCAGGGCGCCGCCAAGCGAGCCGTCGAGATCGCCTCGGCAGGGCATCATCACCTGATGCTGACCGGCCCGCCTGGTGCCGGCAAGACGATGCTGGCCCGGCGCTTGCCGGGCCTCCTGCCCGACCTCTCGACCGAGGAGTGCCTCGAGGTCACGGCGATCCACTCGGTTGCGGGCGTGCTACCGCCCGACCAGCCGCTCGTCACCCGGCCGCCGTTCGCGGATCCGCATCACACTGCGTCGGTCGTGTCGATCGTGGGCGGCGGCAGCAGGCTGGTGCGTCCCGGTGCGGCGAGCCGCGCGCACCTGGGCGTGCTGTTCATGGATGAGGCGCCGGAGTTCAGCGCCCACATCCTCGACGCGCTGCGCCAGCCCCTGGAGCACGGCGAGATCGTCGTGTCCCGGGCGGAGGCGACGGTGACGTTTCCGGCCCGGTTCCTGCTCGTGCTCGCGTCCAACCCGTGCCGGTGCGGCAACCACGGCAGCCGGACGCACATGTGCACGTGCACACCCGAAGCCGTACGGCGCTACGGCCAGCGCATCTCCGGGCCGGTGCGCGACCGGATCGATCTCCGGATCGTGATCGAGGCGCCGAGCCTGGCCAGCCTCGACGAGGGGCTGGCCTCGGCCGAGCCGAGCAAGGTCGTCGCCGAGCGGGTGGTCGAGGCGCGCGAGCGTCAAGGTCGTCGGCTCGGGGCGACTCCGTGGCGGGTCAACGGCGAGGTGCCCGGTCCCGTCCTCCGACGAGATCTGCGTCCGCCGGCGAAGTCGCTCGGCCCCTTGCACGATGCCCTCCGCAAGGGACAGCTCACTGCTCGCGGCGCCGACCGGGTGCTGCGGGTGGCGTGGACGCTTGCCGATCTCGCCGGCCACGACCAGCCCAGTCGCGCCGACATGTTCGAGGCCGTCGGCCTGCGCGTCGGGAGGCCGACGTGACCACGCGACCCGACGCAGACCGGGTGGCGCGGGCCGCGTTGTCAGCCCTGGTGGAACCGGGCGCCGGCGTGGCCGTCGTCCGCATGGTGCTGGCCGAAGGCCCCGGTCCGGCGCTCGACGCCCTCCGGCGCGGCGACGTCGGCCTCGACCCGGACGGTCGGATGCATCGGCGCACGGTCACGGTCGACGGTGCCTCGATGCTCGAACGGGGTGCGGCGGCCGGGGCACGGTTCGCCTGCCCCGGTGATCCGGACTGGCCGACGGGTTTGGACGACCTCGAGCTGACCTTGGATGCCGGGTCCCGGGCCGTCCCGCCGCCACTCGGGCTATGGATTCGCGGCGAACCAGACCTCGCCGAGGTGGCGCGACGCTCGGTGGCCGTGGTCGGATCTCGCGCTGCGACGGAGTACGGCGTCCGGGTGGCGGCCGACATCGCGTCCGACCTGGCGGCGGCGGGCTGGACGATCGTCTCGGGTGCTGCCTACGGGATCGACGCGGCGGCTCACCGCGGCGCCTTGGCGGTAGGCGGCACGACGGTGGCCGTGCTGGCCTGCGGAGTCGACGTCGCGTACCCCCGCGGGCACACCGGTCTGCTGCACCGGATAGCGGGCGAGGGGCTCGTGGTCAGCGAGTTGCCACCGGGCACGACCCCGACCCGCCCGCGCTTCCTGGCCCGCAACCGGTTGATCGCGGCCATGACGCGCGGCACGGTCGTTGTCGAGGCAGCGGTGCGGTCGGGAGCCCTGAACACTGCGGGCTGGGCAACCGACCTCGGGCGCGAGGTCCTGGCCATGCCCGGTCCGGTGACGTCCTCCCTGTCGGCCGGGTGCCACGACCTGGTACGTCGCGCGGCCGCAGTTCTCGTCACCGATGCCGTGGAGGTCGTCGAAATGGTCGGTGACCTCGGCACGGACGCAGCCGCCGAGCCACGCGGAGAGGATCGGCCGTGGGACAGGCTCGAACCCGTGGCCCGCGACGTCCTGGAGGCTTTGCCGTCGCGGCGTGCGGTCACGGTCGACCGGCTCTGCCGCGACACCGGGCTCACCGTCGCGGCGTGCGTCGCGGCGCTGGGCGAACTCTCGCTGGCCGGGCTGGCAGTCCCGAGCGACGGGGGCTGGCGGCTTGCCTCACGGTCGGCGTCCGAACGCCTGCACTCCGTCGAGTAAGGCCGAGAATGGGGGCGCGGCGGTGCTTGACCCTGCGACGCCCTCGGCCGACGGTTGAGCCGTGCCCGAGGTCCAATTGCCTGCCGCGCTGCGTGCCGCCGTCGACGAGTTCGCCGCACACCTTCGGGCCGAGAGGGACCGCTCCGAGCACACCGTGCGGGCCTACGTGGGGGATCTCACCAGCCTCATGGATCACCTCGCCCGGCTCGGACGCACCGATCTCAGTGGGCTCGACGTGGCAGTGCTGCGCAGCTGGCTGGCCCGCCAACGCACCCAAGGCCGGGCCCGGACGACCCTGGCGCGACGCGCGTCCGCCGCCCGGATGTTCACAGCCTGGGCACACCGTCGTGGCCTGATCGACACCGACTCCGGCAGCCTGCTCGCGATGCCGAAGGCTCGCCGGTCGTTGCCGGACGTGCTGCGGGTGGACGAGGCGACGACGATGCTGGATGCCGTCGCGGACGACGCATCGGACCGCGACCCGATCGCTGTTCGGGACCTGGCTCTGCTCGAGTTGCTCTACGCGACGGGAATCAGGGTGAGCGAGCTCGTCGGGCTCGACCTCGAGGACATGGACGAGAACCGGAGGGTGGTCCGGGTCCTCGGCAAGGGCCGCAAGGAGCGCAGCGTGCCGTACGGTGCACCTGCCGAGAAGGCGGTCAGGGACTGGCTCGCGATCGGGCGACGCCGCCTGGCCGGCCCGGTGGCGGGGCGCGCACTCTTCGTGGGTGCGCGGGGTGGCCGCCTCGGGGTGCGGGCGGCCCGGCAGGTCGTCCACGCCCGATTGCGTGCCGTGCCCGGGGCACCGGACCTGGGGCCGCACGGTCTCCGGCATACGGCGGCCACTCATCTGCTCGAGGGAGGCGCCGACCTGCGCAGCGTCCAGGAGCTGCTCGGCCACGCCTCGCTCGCGACGACACAGGTCTATACGCACGTGTCGATCGATCGGCTACGCCGGGCCTACGAGCAGGCGCACCCGCGAGCCTGACCGCATGACCCCGCGTTCAGGTCCGGCCAGCTGCGGCCGCCGCGCCCATCGTCGCCGAGACACTCCTGAACGGCCCCGCCGGCTGTCGGTGCAGCTGTCCCTCGACCGGTTCCTGACCACGCGACGCCGGGGCCCGGGCCCGGTGGTCCGGGCCGCGTGACGGCGGCCGTGGCATTCGGGCGCCGGGAGCCGTGACTGCCTCGGACCCGAGCGGCAGCAGCCGCACCCGATCTCGAAACAGCTCCAACGGATCCAGGTACTCGTCCCCCCGGCGCAGTCCCCAGTGCAGACATGTCGCCGGAGGGCAATGACCACCGACCGTCGCTAGCGTGCCGATCGGTTGACCCGTATCGACGTGCTGCCCGACGGCCACGACGGACGTCACCGGTTCGTACGTCGTGCGCAGCTCGGCGTGGCTCACCGCCACGACGCCGCGTCCCGCGAGCATGCCGGCATACGTGACGACCCCTCGGCCGGCAGCCACGACCGGCGTGCCGGGAGGGGCGGAAAGGTCGACGCCGCGATGACCGGCCAGCCACGGCTGAGCCGGCGGGTCGAAGCCCCGCACGACCACAGGGTCGTCGGCGGTGACGGGCAGTACCCACGAATCTGCCGATGACGGCGGCCCGGCACGAGCGGGCAGCTGGGCGAGGACACAGATCACGGCGACGAGCACTGCGACCGGGTGCGGGACGGCCCGGCTCCGGCGGCCGGCCGACCGGAATGCGGGGGACGCCGATCTGGCTGGAGATCGAAGGCGAGACATGAGCTGATCGTCGAGCCAGACGTGGTCTGCGTGGAGAGCCGCTGGACGATCTGTGGACGACGGCTGCCTCGGCTGCCGCCCTGTGGGTGAGCGAGCTCTGGCGCCCGCAAACGCGCGAGGTGGCCGGCGACCGCGCCCCTCCCGTACACTGGCCGATGGCCTGGAGCCACCAGGTCAAATTTCGCGCGTCCCGCGCACGGTCACACTCTCGGTCCCCGGTTCGCCGGGGTGGGTGACGACCAGGGGCGCCAGGCGCGGCGATCAGCAGGGTTGCCGCGGACAACCGGACGACGCGCCGCGCATCAGCGGGCGCGGGAGGAGGTAGGCGCGGCCATGGCCGTCGTCACCATGAAGCAGCTGCTCGAGAGCGGCGTCCACTTCGGGCACCAGACGCGCCGGTGGAACCCGAAGATGAAGCGGTTCATCTTCACCGAGCGCAACGGCATCTACATCATCGACCTGCAGCAGTCGCTGTCCTACATCGACCGCGCCTACGAGTTCGTCAAGGAGACCGTTGCCCACGGCGGCTCCGTACTCTTCGTCGGGACGAAGAAGCAGGCGCAGGAGGCTGTGCGCGAGCAGGCCACCCGGGTCGGCATGCCCTACGTCACCGAGCGCTGGCTGGGCGGCATGCTCACCAACTTCCAGACGGTGCACAAGCGCCTGCAGCGGCTCAAGGAGCTCGAGGAGCTCGACTTCGACGACGTCGCCGCGTCCGGGCTCACCAAGAAAGAGCTGCTCATGCGCAAGCGTGAGATGGAGAAGCTGCAGCGCAGCCTCGGTGGCGTGCGCGACATGGCACGGGTCCCGAGTGCGGTCTGGATCGTCGACACGAAGAAGGAGCACCTCGCGGTCGACGAGGCACGCAAGCTCGGCATCCCGATCGTCGCGATCCTCGACACCAACTGCGACCCGGACGAGGTCACGTACCCGATCCCTGGCAACGACGACGCCATCCGCGCCGTCACACTGCTGACACGCGTCGTGGCCGACGCCGTCGCCGACGGCCTGATGGCCCGAGCGGGCAAGGCCACCGGCGAGGAGGCACCGGGCGCCGAGCTGGCCGGTGACGAGCCGCTGGCGGAGTGGGAGAAGGAGCTGCTGGCGGGTCAGCCCGACCAGGCCTCCGTCACCGACGAGGTCGACGCCGCGGCCGAGGCGCCCGAGGGCGCGCCTCAGGTGGGCGCCGAGGCTGCGGCCGAGGTCGCGGACGAGGCAGATGCCCAGACCAGCGACCAGATCGGCGCGACGGCCACTGCCGAGACCGGCCAGGCCGAGCAGGCCTGATCGTGGCGACAGCGGCGCCCATGCCTGGCGGCCGCGCCGCGCCACGTGTTGACGAACACGCCACACCGAGAGAGAGCGAGAGATGCCGAACTTCAATGCCGCCGACGTCAAGCGGCTCCGCGACGCCACCGGCGCCGGGATGATGGACGCCAAGAAGGCGCTCGACGAGACCGACGGCGACTTCGACCGGGCGATTGAGGTCCTGCGGATCAAGGGCGCGGCCAAGGCGGCCAAGCGGGGCGCCGAGCGCACCGCGTCGAACGGCCTGGTCGCGGCCGAAGGGGCTGCCCTGGTCGAGCTCGCGTGCGAGACCGACTTCGTCGCCAAGAGCCCCGAGTTCCAGAAGCTGGCGAACGACGTCGTCGCCGTCGCGGCCGCAACCAGACCGGCGGACGTCGACGCGCTCAACGCGGCGGTGCTGCCCGACGGCCGACTCGTCGCCGACGCTGTCCAGGCGGCTGCGGTCGTGATCGGCGAGAAGCTGGAGCTGCGCCGCGTCGCCGTGTTCGACGGCGACGTCGTCACCTACTTGCACCGTCGTGCGAGCGACCTGCCGCCGCAGGTGGGTGTCCTGGTCGAGTACACCGGCGGAAACGCGGAGACCGCCCGCGCCGCCGCGCTGCAGGTCGCCGCGATGCGCCCGCTGTTCGTGACCCGTGACGACGTGCCGGCTGAGACGGTCGCGACGGAGCGTCGGCTCGCCGAGGCGACCGCGCGTGAGGAGGGGAAGCCCGAGCAGGCGCTTCCCAGGATCGTCGACGGCCGCGTGAACAGCTTCTTCAAGGACACCGTGCTCGTCGACCAGCCGTCGGTACACGACTTGAAGAAGACTGTCGGTTCAGTCCTGGCCGAGGCTGGTGTGACGGTCACACGGTTCGCGCGCTTCGAGGTCGGGCAGGCCTGAATCCGGGCCCCCTGGGGCCCACGAGCACGAGGGAGGTCGGCACCGTGGCGGAGCCCAGGACGGCCGAGGCGGTGCCGCCGTCGCTCGTCGATCCGTCGCGCTCCGGGAACCGGGTCCTGCTCAAACTGTCCGGTGAGGTGTTCGGCGGCGGCGCCGTGGGCGTCGACCCGAATGTCGTCCGCACCATCGCCCGCGAGATCGCCGACGCCGTGCGGACCGGCGTCCAGGTGGCCATCGTCGTCGGAGGCGGCAACTTCTTCCGCGGCGCCGAGCTCCACCAGTACGGCATGGACCGCGCCCGCGGCGACTACATGGGAATGCTCGGAACGGTCATGAACTGTCTCGCCCTGCAGGACTTTCTCGAGAAGGAGGGCGTCGACACCCGCGTTCAGACGGCGATCGCCATGGGCCAGGTGGCCGAGCCGTACATCCCGCGGCGCGCGGCCCGGCATCTCGAGAAGGGCCGCGTGGTGATCTTCGGGGCCGGTGCAGGAATGCCGTACTTCACGACTGACACGGTGGCGGCCCAGCGGGCCCTCGAGATCGGATGCGACCGGCTGCTGATGGCGAAGAACCGTGTCGACGGGGTCTACGAGGCCGATCCTCGCATCGACCCGTCGGCGCGCAGGTACGCCACGATCAGTTATTCCGAGGTGCTCAGGCGCCGGCTGTCGGTGGCCGACCCGGCGGCGTTCAGCCTCTGCATGGACAACAGGCTGCCGATCGTGGTGTTCGGCCTGGGCGAGAACGGTGGCATCGCGCGGGCCATCCGCGGCGACCCGATCGGCACACTGGTCGCCGCCGACCTGCCGACCAGGCTGGCCGATGGCCAGACACCCCGCCCAGCCTGACCGGACCGTTGCTGTCGGCGCAGGTCCGGGCGGGGTACGGTCGCTTGGCAACGAACACCTACCGGGCACCCGATGCGCCCGGATCTCACGCGAAGGAGTCACGGTGATCGACGACACCCTCCTCGAGGCCGAGGAGAAGATGGACAAGGCCGTGTCCGTCGCCAAGGAGGACTTCACCGCGATCCGCACGGGCCGGGCCCATCCGTCGCTGTTCAACAAGATCCTGGTTGACTACTACGGTGCGCCGACCCCGGTGAACCAGCTCGCGTCCTTCCACGTCGCTGACGCCCGCATGATCACGGTTCAGCCGTACGACAAGGGTTCCCTCGCGGCGATCGAGAAGGCGATCCGCAACTCCGACCTCGGTGTCAACCCGAACAACGACGGGCAGATCCTTCGGGTCGTGCTTCCTCAGCTCACCGAGGAGCGCCGGCGCGAGTACACCAAGGTCGCGAAGCAGAAGGCCGAGGACGCCCGAGTATCGATCCGCAACGTCCGGCGGCACGCCAAGGACGCGCTCGACAAGCTGGCCCGCGACGGCGATGTCGGCGAGGACGACGTGAACAGGGCCGAGAAGCAGCTCGAGACGCTGACGAAGTCCTACGTCGACCAGGTCGACGACCTGCTCAAACACAAGGAGACCGAGCTCCTCGAGGTCTGACAGGGTGTCTCCCGTGACGACCGACGGAGCGGTTCCGGCAACCGCACCGGGGCACGGAAGGGCCGGGCGCGACCTGCGAGCGGCGACGGCTGTGGGCCTAGGCCTTGCCCTCCTCGTCGTCGCCACGCTGCTGGTGTGGAAGCCGGCGTTCGTTGGCCTAGCGGTCGTCGCCGTCGCCATGGCGGTGTGGGAGCTGGGTCAGGCCCTGGCGGCTCGCGGGATCCGGGTGCCTCTGGTGCCCGTCATGCTCGGTTCGGTGCTGATGCTCGTCGGCGCGTACGCCGGCGGCTATCAGACTCTCGTCGTGGCGCTCGGGCTCACTGTCGTGGCCGTGCTGGTCTGGCGGCTCGGTGAGCGCCACTACGGCTACTTACGCGACGTGACGGCGGGCGTCTTCGTTGCGGTCTACGTCCCGTTCCTGGCCGGCTTCGCCATGCTGCTCGTTCGGCCCGAGGACGGGCCATGGCGGGTGCTCACGTGCATCCTCGTGGTGGCCGCGTCGGACACCGGGGGCTATGTCGCCGGCGTGCTGGCCGGCCGCCATCCGATGGCGCCGACGGTGAGCCCGAAGAAATCGTGGGAGGGCTTCGGGGGTTCCGTCGTGGCGTGCGTGGCTGTCGGAATGGCAGCGGTAACCGTGCTGCTCGACGGTTCGTGGTGGGCAGGCGCGGTGCTCGGAGGAGCTGCCGTCCTGACCGCGACGCTCGGTGACCTCGGCGAGTCGATGATCAAGCGGGACCTCGGGATCAAGGACATGAGCACCCTGCTGCCCGGACACGGCGGCATCATGGACAGGTTGGACTCCCTGCTGCCCACCGCCCCGATCGCATGGATCGTGCTGACGGCCCTGGTCCCCGTGTCGTGAGCCCGACGCGATCGGCCGTGGCAGGATGTCCCCGTCATGCCCACCCCTGGCCAGCTCACGTTCGCCGCGCCACTCCGGGCCATGCCGACGGGGCATCTCGCCGACCTGGAGCCCTCCGACAGGCGCGCCGTGGTCGCCGGGCTCGGTCACCAGCCGTTCCGGGCGGGCCGGCCGCCGGGTGTCGATCGACTACGCGCTGATCCGCGACATCAACGACCGGGCATGGCGAGCCGACCTGCTGAGCCTGCGACATCGACGGGGCCCGTGGACAGCTGGCGGCACTGGACGCCTAGGATTCAGCCGCCCGATCCGGGAGGAGAGTGACACCTGGTGGCCGTCAGCCGCGACCCCGCGTTCCGCACCGTTCGCATGCGGGAGGCCTACGACCTCGACGCGGTCGACGATTTCGTCGACCGCGTCATCGACGCCCTGGAAGGACGATCGGGCGGCCGGAGTCTGACCCCGGAGAAGATCGAGGCGCAGGAGTTCAAAGTGGTCCGCATGCGCGAGGGCTACTCGATGGACGACGTCGACGACTGGCTCGACGAGGCTGCTGCCGAACTACGCCGGAAGCGGGCCGCCTCCAACGCGAGCCGCCGGGCGCCGGCCCCGCCCGAGCCGGTTCGGCGCGAGCCGACGTACGAGCAGGTCGGAGCCCAGACCGGCAACTACGCCGGTCCGCCGATCGCGCCTCCCGCGCCGCCGATTCCGGCGGTACCCACGATGCCCCCCGCTCCGGTGCAACCGGTGGCGCCCGCGCCGCTGCCACCGGTGTACGCCCACCCCGAACCCGAGCCTCTCTACCAGCAGCAGATCCGCGGCGGGATCGATCCGGATGCCCGGCCGGTCGCCCAGGTGCCGACGCCGACGACCGGCCTCCACCACCTGGAGATCTGGGTGCGCGATCTCGACGTCGCCACCCGTACGTTCGGGTGGCTGTTCGAGCGCCTGGGCTGGACGCTGTTCCAGGTCTGGCAGCAGGGCCGTTCGTGGCAGGCGCCCGGCGAGGGACCGTACGTCGTGATCGAGCGCTCGCCCGACCTCACCTGGCAGTCCTACGACCGCACGGCCCCTGGCCTCAACCACCTCGCACTGGCCGTCCCCGAACGCTGGATGGTCGACCGAATCGTCTCCGAGGCGTCGACCTACGGCTGGCGGCTGATGTTCGCCGACCGTCACCCGTACGCGGGCGGAACCCAGCACTACGCCGCGTACCTGGAGAACGACGAGGGCTTCGAGGTCGAGGTCGTCGCGCCCTGACCCTTGATCGACGGCCATCCACTGGACTCTGGGCGATGGCCATGGATCACGTTGTCGGGTCGACTCGAACGCGAAAAATCGCTATCGCGCGGCGCCGCGCACGGCAAGGATTCGCCGTGATGAGTGCCGTACTGCTGGGGATTGGGCTGGGTGCGCTGGTCGCGGCCCAGCCCGGGCCGGTGTCGCTCCTGCTGGTGCGGACCGTGGCACGCGGTCGCCGCGCGGCGGGTTTAGCGGTCGGGGCGTCCGCAGCACTCGTCGACGCCCTCTACGCCGGCCTCGGCGTCGCAGGTGCGGCGCCGCTTCTGCAGATCGACGCGTTGCGCATCGCGCTCGGCCTGGTCGGCGCGGCAGTGCTGGTGCTGCTCGGAGTGCGCACGTTGTGGTCGGCGTGGCGGGTGCGGGCGGGACTCGAGACCGAGGACGAACTGGCCTCTCCCGGGCGGGCCTTCGGCACAGGTTTTGCCGCCACGGCATCGAACCCGCTGACGATCGCGTCCTGGGCGGCGATCTTCGCCGCGGCCTCTGTGGCGGGCGCCGCTTCGAGCACCGCGGGCGCGGTCTCCCTGGTCGCCGGAATCACGTTGGGCAGCCTGGCGTGGTACGCGGTGCTGACGGCGCTCGCGTCGCGGCTCGCCCGTTCACTCGGCGAACGGTGGGTCACGCCGGTCGACATGGTGTGCGGAGTCGGCCTGACCGGGTTCGGCGGCCTGCTCGCCTGGCGCACCCCCACCTCGTGACGCTGGTGCGCCCGTCGTCGGGCGTGCGAGTGTGGACGGCAGTGACGGGTAGGAGGCTCAGGTGACCAGGCAGGCTGAACTGCGTGTGATCGACGACGTTCCCAAGACCCTGCTGGTCGGCGGCCACTGGCAGGAGGCGGGCGGTGGCGCCACGTTTCCGGTCCACGACCCGTCGACCGGGGAGACGCTGTGTGAGGTCGCCGACGCGAGCCCGGACGACGGCCTGGGCGCGCTGGCAGCCGCGGCGGACGCGCAGGCGGGATGGGCAGCGCGGCCTCCGCGCGAGCGGGCCGAGATCCTGCGCCGTGGCTTCGAGGCACTGACGGCGCGCCAGGACGAGCTCGCGCTGCTGATGACCTTGGAGATGGGCAAGCCGGTCGCCGATTCACGGACCGAGATCGCCTACGCAGCCGACTTCTTACGCTGGTTCTCGGAGGAAGCGTCCCGGATCGAGGGCTCGTACAAGGTGGCGCCGGCGGGCGGCAGCAGATTACTGACCATGCGCCAGCCCGTCGGTCCATGCCTGTTCATCACGCCGTGGAACTTCCCGATGGCCATGGGTACCCGCAAGATCGGGCCGGCGATCGCGGCGGGGTGCACCATGGTCATCAAGCCGGCGTCGGAGACGCCCCTTTCGATGCTGGCGCTCGCGAGGATCCTTGAGGAGTGCGGGCTCCCTCCGGGCGTGCTCAACGTCCTCACCACGTCGAGCTCGGGCAAGGTCATGGAGCCACTGATCCGTGATTCTCGCGCCCGAAAGCTGTCCTTCACCGGTTCCACCGCGGTTGGTCGCGCGTTGGTGGAGCAGTCGGCCGAACAGCTGTTGCGGGTGTCGATGGAGCTCGGTGGCAACGCTCCGTTCCTCGTATTCGGCGACGCTGACATGGATGCCGCTGTCGACGGTGCCGTCACCGCGAAGATGCGCAACATCGGCGAGGCGTGCACGGCCGCGAACCGGTTCCTGGTTCACGAATCCGTGGCCGAGGACTTCTCGCGCCGGCTCGCCGAACGGATGGGCGCCATGCGGATCGGCCGGGGGACCGAGGACGGTGTCCAGGTCGGACCGCTGATCACGGAGAAGGCCCGCGCCGGCGTGGCCGACCTCGTCGCGGACGCCGCCGACCGTGGCGGCACCATCCTGGTGGGGGGAGAGCAGCTCGACGGTCCAGGCTGGTTCTACCAGCCGACGGTCGTCACCGACGTGCCCCGTGACGCCCGCGTGTTCCACGAGGAGATCTTCGGGCCGGTCGCTCCGGTGACGACCTTCTCGACCGACGACGAGGCGCTCGCCCTGGCCAACGGCACCGAGTACGGGCTCATCGCCTATGCGTACACACGGGACCTGATGCGTGCGCTGACAGTCGCGGAGGGGCTCGAGACCGGGCTGGTCGGTCTCAACGCGGGAGTCATCTCCAACCCGGCCGCGCCCTTCGGTGGGATCAAGGCCTCCGGCTTCGGTCGCGAAGGAGGCCGCGAGGGGATCGAGGAGTACCTCGAGGTCAAGTACGTCGGCCTCGCGCTGTAGTTGTGCCGGCACACCGCTGCGACTGGGTCTGTGGACAACAGATGCCCGCATCTGGTGGGCGCCTAGGGTGATCGCAGATCTCCGGGCGGCTCGGGGAGGGCGGGCGTGCGCATCGACGTCGATCCGGGCCTGCTCGACGCCACGGCTCGTGGGCTGGATTCCGGTGCGGCGGGGCTGGTCGAGGCGGCGGATCAGGTCGCCTGGGCGCTGACCGTGCTGGCGGCGTCGTGTGGACACGAGGAGGCGGCGCAGGCTGCGCGGCGTGCAGCCGTCCGGTGGCGGGGCGGATTGGTCCTCGCAGGTGAGGCCGCCCGGGGTCTCGGCGAAGCCGTCGAAGCGGCGCACGAGGCGTACCTGGGCGTCGACGGCGCCCAGGCGGCGGCGATCTCCGGGCATTCCCGGTGAACCACTTCGTGCTGCCGGCGGCCGATGCCGACGGCTTGCGGGCTTCGGCATGCCGGCTGGCCGCAGCGGCCGAGCGGGTCGAGTCCTCGGGACACGCCGTTTCGCTCGCCGCCGCCCGGTCGGTGCCGGGTTGGTCGGGTGCGGCCGCGCTGGCCATGGCCGCCCGCGCCCGCGAGGTCGACCTCGCAGCGCGCTCGAAAGCGGTCGGGCTTCGCGAGGTCGCCGCCGCCACGGTCGCATACGCCGGGCGGGCGGAGGCCGCGCGCGAGCAGGTCGCCAGCCTGAACGGGCGTCTCGCCGCCGCCCGGGATGCCGCCTCGGACGAGCAGCGGCGTGTCGACGCGATGCCACCAGAGCAGCGGGTCATGTTCGCCGGCCGTGATCCGATGGCGGCCCTGCGTGTTCTCGAGGCGAGCCTGCGGCGCGAGCATGCCGAGACGATCGAGCGGCTTGGGCGCGACGGAACCGTCCTGGCACGAGCCATCGTCGCCACGGATCCGCTGCGGTCGCTTCCCGAGTGGCTCGCAGGCGGCCTCGCTCTCGGGCACGGGCTCGTCGCGTCGCGCACACTCGCCGTGCGCGGCTGGTCGTTCGGCAAGTGGCTGAGCTACGCGAGGCGCGCGGGCCTCGCGCGCGACGGATCCCGTGCGGCCGACCCGCTCCTGGCCCGCGCCTGGCAGGTCCGCGCCACGGAGAGCCTGGACGCGTTCCGCCACGGCGCCGTGCGGCCTGGGGCGCCCCTCGGCGGTCTGCGAACCCTCCTGGGTCGCGTCTTCCTGCCGAGCTCGGTCATCCTCGGCGCCGTCGATGCCGTCACCGGGGCCGGACACCAGGGCGGGCGTGGCGTGGCGACCAGGGTGTTGGGAGCCGCAGGTGCGGCGGGCGCAGTCGGTGTGCTCACGCTGAGCAACCCGGTCGGTCTCACCGTCGCCGGCGGTGCCGTGCTCGCCTACAGTGCATGGTCGCTGGGAAACCTCGCCTGGGACAACCGGAAGGCGGTCGGTTCGTTCCTGCACCGCGCGACCGGCGCCGTCGGGTCCGTCGTGGGCAAGCTCGTGTTCTGGTGACTGCACAGCCGCTCGTCCAGCTCACCGACGAGGAGCTCGCGGTCCTGGTCGACGGCGAATCGTACGTGGTGCCGCCCTACCTCGACGGAATCCCGGCCGAACACCGTGAGATCGCCCTCTACACGGCGTACCGAGGGCTCTGCGCGCGCGGCTGGCTCGCGCCGGCAGCAGTCGGCGCCACCGAGGCGGCAGCCGGAGTGCCGGTCGGGCTGATCCCGGAGGTCGCCGAGCTGCTCCGGCTTCGCGTGACCGCCGACCTGGTCGTGTGTGCGCACCGGACCAGCGGCGACGGTGAGGACTTCCGGTACTGGCACGCGAGCGACGACGTCGTCCTGGAAGAGCGGGTGTCTCCACTGGGCATGCACGGCTTCAGGCTGCTCGAGCCGGCGGCCATGGCCGACGACGTGGTGGCCTATGTGCTCGACCCGGCCGCCGCGGGTGAGCCGGGCCCGGAGAGCGAGCTGGATCCCGTCGCCGTGGTGTCTGGACACGCTCCCGACGACCTCGTGCTGCGACTGGCCCGGGCGAGGCTGGTGGCCGATGTCGTCGTGCGCCGGACCGGCGACGGGGGTCCCGGCGAGATGATGGGCGTCCTGTCCGGCCCCGGCGGCGTCCACGTCGCATCCAGCCGGTTCGGAAGCGCCGCGCCGGTCCGAATCCGCAGCGTCACACCGGGCGAGGTCGCGAGCCTGATGGCCGTCCTCGTGCGTTGCGCGACGCCGGGGCCTTGATCGCGCCCGGTCGAGCGCGAGAGGTTGGTCTGAAGCCGAGAGCCGGCGTAGCGAGGTGTGGCGATGCGAAAGTACGTGATCATGGGTGCACAGGGAAGCGGGAAGGGCACGCAGAGCAGCTTGCTGGCCCGCGACTTCGATCTCGTCCACCTCAGCGTCGGCGACATCTTCCGCTGGCACGTCCAGAACCACACCAAGCTCGGTGCCCAGGTCCGCCGGATCATGGCTGCCGGCGAGCTGGTCGGCGATGACCTGGTCGAGGACGTGGTCGGCGGGCGGCTTCAGCAGCACGACTGGAACTACGGCTTCATCATCGACGGCTTCCCGCGCAACCGCCGGCAGGCCGAGTTCTTCCTCGAGAGCTATGACATCGACGGTGTCATCCACGTCGACCTTCCCGACGACGAGGTCCGGCGCCGTGTCCTCGCCCGCCGCCTGTGCTCGAGGTGCGGCATGGACTACAACCTCATCGCGCACAGACCAAAGATCGAGAACCGCTGCGATGTCTGCGGCGGCGAGCTGGTCAGTCGCGAGGACGACTCCGAGGAGGCCCTCGTGACACGGCTGCGCGACTACCACAGCAAGACCGACCCGGTGCTCGACCTCTTTCGGCGCAAGGAGTTCGTCGTCACTGTGGACGCCCGCCCCGACGTGACGACCGTCCAGCAGTCGATCCGGGCAGGGCTCCGGCTGCCGCCCTACGACCCTGCGGCCTAGACCACGGCCGCCGACGGCGTACGGTTGCGACCCATGTTCACCTCCGACGTGAACGGCACCGTCCCCGGGTTGGTCACGAGCGCGCGACGATGCTGACCGGCCGGCACGAGGACGACGTCGTCCGGCTCACGTCCGACCTGATCCGCATCGACACGACCAACCGGGGTGGGGGCGACTGCAAGGAGCGACCGGCCGCCGAGTACGTCGCCGAGATGCTCGCCGAGGCAGGCGTCGACGCGCGGCTGCTGGAGTCCGCGCCGGGTCGGGCCAACGTGGTCGCGCGGATCGCGGGTTCGGAGCCTGGCAGCGACGCCCTGCTCGTCCACGGGCATCTTGACGTCGTACCGGCCGAAGCGGCCGACTGGAGCGTGCCGCCGTTCTCCGGCGAGGTGCGTGACGGCGTCGTCTGGGGCCGGGGCGCGGTCGACATGAAGAACATGGACGCGATGGTGTTGGCCGTCGTGCGGTCCTGGGCTCGCGAGGGACGGCGTCCGCGCCGCGACATCGTGCTCGCATTCACCGCCGACGAGGAGGACAACGCCGCGTTCGGGTCGGACTGGCTGGTTCGAAACCACCCGGAGCTGTTCGACGGCTGTACCGAGGGGATCAGCGAGTCAGGGGCGTACACGTTCCACGCGGACCAGGGAGTGCGGCTCTACCCGATCGCGGCGGGTGAGCGTGGAACGGCGTGGGTGCGGCTCACGGCCCGCGGGAGGGCCGGCCACGGGTCGAAGATCAACAGGTTCAACGCCGTCAGCGCTCTAGCGGCGGCGGTGGCACGGATCGACGCGTACGAATGGCCGGTTCGACTGACGCCGACGGTGCGTGGAGCCCTGGTCGCGATCGGAGCGGCAGTCGGAGTCCGGGTCGATCCCGACGCACCCGGCTTCGACGTCGACGACGCGCTGCATGAACTGGGCCGGGCTGCCACCCTGGTCGAGACGACCGTCCGGAACAGCGCCAACCCGACGATGCTCCAGGCCGGGTACAAGGTCAACGTCATCCCGGCGACGGCGACTGCTCAAGTCGACGGCCGGGTCGTGCCGGGTGGTGAGGCGGAGTTCGAGGCGACCCTCGGCGAGCTGACCGGGCCGTCGGTCGAGTGGGACTACGTGCATCGGGAGGTGCCGCTGCAGGCGCCCGTCGACTCGCCGACGTTCGCGGCGATGAGCGCTGCCGTGCTGGCCGAGGACCCGGGTGGCCACGTCGTGCCGTTCTGCATGGGTGGCGGCACCGACGCCAAGCAATTCTCTCGGCTCGGCATCACCGGCTACGGCTTCTCGCCGCTGAAGCTGCCACCGGGCTTCGACTACAACGCGCTCTTCCACGGGGTCGACGAGCGCGTGCCCGTGCCGGCGCTGCATTTCGGCGTCCGGGTACTCGACCGGTTCCTGTCCGGTGTCGGGTGAAGGAGACCCGCGTTGATCATGCAACTCCTGCGCGACACGCCGGCTGAGGTGGTCGGCGTGTCGCGCAGGAGTTGCATGATCAACGCGGTGGGGGAGTGCGGTGTCTGTACCTGAGCTGATCCGGCCGCGGCGGCTGTCCCCCGGAGATCGGGTGGCCGTGGTGGCCCCGAGCGGCCCAGTGCCAAAAGATCGGCTGGACAAGGGCTGTGCGATCCTCCGTCGCTGGGCACTCGAGGTCGTCGTTGCGCCACACGTGCCGGACGTGCACGACCGGCTCGAGTACCTGGCCGGCGCGGACCTCGATCGAGCCGCTGACCTGCAGGCCGCATGGCTCGATCCGTCCGTGGCCGGAGTCCTCTGCGCCCGTGGTGGGTACGGCGCGCAGCGCATGCTCGACCTGCTGGACTGGCCGGCGATGCGTAGCCGGGAGCCCAAGGTCCTCGCCGGGTTCAGCGACATCACGGTGCTCCACGAGGCCTTCGCGATGGAGCTGGGCGTCGCCACCCTGCACGCGCCGATGGTCGCGGCGCAGTCGTTCGTGTCCGACGAGCCGACGGCCGAGCATTTCCGGCGCACGCTGTTCGAGCCCGAATCGGTGATGACGCTGACGTCGCCGACGGCCGAGACCCTGGTGCCGGGGCGCGCGCAAGGGGTCACTGTTGGCGGCTGCGTCAGCCTGCTGGCCGCCGACATCGGGACGCCGACTGCCCGGTCCGGCGTGGAAGGCGGGATCTTGCTGCTTGAAGACCTCGAGGAGGAACGCTACCGGCTGGACCGGATCTTCACCCAGCTGCTGCGGAGCGGGTGGATGGACGGTGTCGCCGGCATCGCGCTGGGCTCGTGGGTCGACTGCGAACCCGCCGACCGGATGCGCGACCTCGTCCTCGATCGGTTCGGCGGACTCGGCGTGCCTATCGTCCGGGAGCTCGGCTTCGGCCATGGCCCGAGCACGCTCACCGTGCCGCTCGGCGTCCCGGCCACCCTCGACGCCGACGCGACGACGCTGACGATGGACGTGGCCGCCCTGCTCTGACGGACGCGCAACCCCTCGCGGCCATGCCTCCATCTTGCGGCGGCTCGTGCATGCAATCCACGGCCTGATCGCGCGCACGAGGCCGCCACGAGATGGAGCCGGCCGCCACGATCCGGGCGGCCGCCCGCCCCCCCGTCAGTGGTCTTGATGGCCGAGCTGGGACCTGATCTCACCGCCCTGGTACAGCGAGCTGTGGACGTTGACGTACGTCGTCCCCGAACGGATGGCCTCCACCAACTCGTCGAACTGGCCGGCGGTGATGCCTTGCGCTACCGGGCCGATCACGTCGGCCGGGACCAGCACGCCCTCGACCGTGGCCGGCGCCGGTGGACACAGCTGGGTTCCCGCAGGGCCGTTGCCGAGGTTCGTGCACAGGAACACGCTGATGCCACCGCTCTGGTGGAGGCCGCCCAGGTGGATGTGAGCCTGCTGGACGTTGCCTTCGAGGGCCGAGTAGCTCAGGGTGTAGGAAATCTCGTCTCCGGCAGGGTTGATCCGGGCCTGGAACTCCCCGGTGCCGGTCGTGGACAGTGCGAACGGGTCCTCCTGGAAGCCGCTGAGACGTTCCTTGATGTCGGTGTTTCGCCCGCTGCCGTCGTCCCCGCTTGCCACCGCCACCGATCCGGCCACGGTCGCCGCCGCGACTGCTCCGATGGCAAGTGCTCTCCGCCAACGCCGGTCCATCGCCTGGTCTCCTTCCGTGCGGACATGTCCACCCGTGGTGCACGTCAGCGGGCCGCGTCCGGTTCACCTGGGCCACAAAGTTGGGCCACCTGATCGGGGAGGAGGGCCGTGGCGGCCCGCGGGGTTCCGAGTACGGGGGACAATGGGGCGATGAGTTCCCCGCGTGATGTCGTGATCCTGGGGTCGACCGGATCGATCGGCACCCAGGCGATCGACGTCATCCGACGCAACCCGGACCGCTTCCGGGTGGTCGGGATCGGCGCCGGCGGCTCCGATCCGGGGGCACTGGCCGGCCAGGCGATCGACCTGGGCGTCGATGTCGTAGCCGTGGCGCAGGCGAGTGCCGCGCAGGACCTTCTGCTCGCTTTCTACGCCGAGGCCAAGCGGCGTGGGTTCAACGCGGGGGAGTACGCCGTGCCGAAGGTCCTGGCAGGACCGGACGCCGCCACGGAGCTGGCCTCGTCCGACTGCGACGTCGTGCTCAACGGGATCACCGGCTCGATAGGGCTCCGACCGACGCTGGCCGCGCTCGAAGCGGGTCGAACTCTCGCGCTGGCCAACAAGGAGTCGCTCATCGTCGGCGGGCCGCTGGTCACGGCGGCGGCGGGGCCAGGCCAGATTGTCCCTGTCGACTCCGAGCACTCGGCTCTCGCCCAGTGTCTGCGCGGCGGCGGCCGCGACGAGGTGCGGCGCCTCGTGCTGACCGCGAGCGGCGGCCCGTTCCGCGGTCGTCCCCGCGACCAGTTGGCGGACGTGACGCCCGAGCAGGCGCTGGCTCATCCGACGTGGAGCATGGGTCCGGTCATCACCGTGAACTCCGCCACGCTGGTCAACAAGGGGCTCGAGCTGATCGAGGCCCACCTGCTCTTCGGCGTGCCGTTCGACTCGATCGAGGTCGTGGTGCACCCGCAGTCCGTCGTCCACTCGATGGTCGAGTTCGCCGACGGCTCCACGCTGGCCCAGGCCAGCCCGCCCGACATGCGCATCCCGATCTCCCTCGCACTCGGATGGCCGGACCGGGTGGCCGGCACCGCGCCGGCCTGCGACTGGACAGCGGCGGCCACCTGGGATTTCCTCCCTCTCGACGACGACGCGTTCCCGGCCGTGTCACTTGCCCGCGAGGCCGGAGCCCGCGCAGGCACCTCGCCGGCGGTGTACAACGCAGCCAACGAAGAGTGCGTGGCGGCGTTCCTCGAGGGCCGGCTCGCGTTCCCGGCGATCGTCGACACGGTCGCCGTCGTCCTCACTGAGCACGACGGCGGGAACGTCGCGAGCGTCGACGACGTTCTCGCTGCTGAGGGCTGGGCGCGCGGCCGTGCCCGCGAGATCACCGGAATGAAAGGCGGCTGAAGCGTGGACTGGCTCGCCGTCGCCGGCGTCGTAGCCTTCGCCCTCGGGCTGATCGCGTCGATCGCTCTGCACGAGATCGGTCACCTCGTGCCCGCGAAGCTCTTCGGCGTCAAGGTCAGCCAGTACATGGTCGGCTTCGGCCGCACCCTCTGGTCGCGCCGCCGCGGAGACACCGAGTACGGCGTCAAGGCCGTCCCGCTCGGCGGCTACGTCCGCATGATCGGCATGTTCCCGCCGGAGCCGGGAGACGACCCGCGGCGGCTGCGCAAGGCGTCCACCGGTCCGTTCCAGGCCCTGGTCGAAGACGCCCGCCGCGCGGCCAAGGAGGAGATCCAGGCCGGCGACGAGGAGCGCGTCTTCTACCGCAAAGCATGGTGGAAGAAGCTCATTGTGATGCTCGGCGGGCCGGCGATGAACGTCCTGATCGCGGCGGTCCTCGCCGGTGGCGTCCTGATGCTCTACGGCAACCCCAACAAGCCCGAGCTCAGACCAGTGGTCAGCGAGGTCTCCGCGTGCGTGATCCCGGTGGCCGACGGCGACCGGTCGTGCACGTCCGGCGACCCGGCGACACCGGCAGCCGCCGCCGGATTCCAGGCCGGCGACCGCCTGGTCTCGTTCGACGGCGTCGAGGTGACGTCGTGGAGCGCGATGCAGGACCTGATCCGCCACCACGAAGCCGGAAGGGTCGACGTGGTGGTCGAGCGGGACGGCCGCGAGATCTCCCTCACGCCGGACATCGTCACCACCGAGCGCAATGCCCTCGGCGAGCCGGACGAGGACGGTTTCCGGGCACCGACCGACGCCCTCGAGACCGTCGGCTTCCTCGGAATCGCGCCCACGCAGGCCTTCGTCCGCGAAGACGTCGGTGGAGCCGTGGCCTGGCTCGGCGACTTCACCGCCCAGACTGCGCAGGCCGTGGTCTCGATCCCGCAACGGATGGTCGGTGTATGGGACGCCGCCTTCGGCGACGGCGAGCGTGAGGTCGACAGCCCGGTCGGGATCGTCGGCGCCGGCCGGATCGGCGGGGAGATCGCGTCGCTGGACACCGACGTGGCCCACCGCATCGCGTGGTTCACGCTGCTCCTGGCCAGCTTCAACATGGCGATCGCGCTGTTCAACCTGATCCCGCTGCTCCCGCTGGACGGCGGCCACGCCGCGGGCGCCGTCTGGGAGGGCATCAAGCGCGCGTACGCCAAGGTCACCGGCGGACCGCAGCCCCGCCCGGTCGACGTCGCCAAGGCGCTGCCGATCGCCTACGGCGTCGCGACCGTGCTGATCGGCATGAGCGTGCTCCTCCTCTACGCCGACATCGTCAACCCGATCCGCCTCAACGGCTGACCTAGCGGACAATGGACACATGAACGTCGCACTCGGTATGCCCGCCTTGCCGCCGCCAGTGCTCGCGCCGCGCCGCCGGTCCCGCAAGATCCGGGTCGGGAAGGTCGACGTCGGCGGCGACGCCCCCGTCAGCGTCCAGTCCATGACGACCACGCCGACCACGGACATCGACGCGACGTTGCAGCAGATCGCCGAGCTCACCGCCACGGGCTGCGACATCGTGCGCGTCGCCTGCCCGAGTCAGGACGACGCCGAGGCATTGCCCGCGATCGCCAAGAAGTCGCAGATCCCGGTCATCGCAGACATCCACTTCCAGCCGAAGTACGTGTTCGCGGCCATCGAAGCGGGCTGCGCCGCGGTGCGGGTCAACCCGGGCAACATCCGCAAGTTCGACGACCAGGTCCGCCCCATCGCGCGGGCCGCCAAGGACGCCGGCGTGTCGATCCGGATCGGCGTCAACGCCGGCTCGCTCGACCCCCGGCTGCTCGAGAAGTACGGCAGGGCCACGCCGGAGGCGCTGGTCGAGTCGGCGGTCTGGGAGGCGTCGCTGTTCGAGGAGCACGACTTCCACGACTTCAAGATCTCGGTGAAGCACAACGACCCGGTGGTCATGGTCGAGGCCTACGAGCTGCTCGCCGAGCGCGGTGACTGGCCGCTGCACCTGGGCGTCACCGAGGCCGGCCCCGCGTTCCAGGGCACGATCAAGTCCGCGGTGGCCTTCGGCGCGCTGCTCTCGAAGGGGATCGGTGACACGATCCGGGTCTCGCTGTCCGCGCCGCCGGTCGAGGAGGTCAAGGTCGGCCTCCAGATCCTGCAGTCGCTGAACCTGCGCGAGCGCAAGCTGGAGATCGTCTCCTGTCCCTCCTGCGGACGGGCTCAGGTCGACGTCTACACGCTGGCCGACCAGGTGACGGCGGGCCTGGAAGGAATGGAGGTGCCGCTTCGGGTCGCCGTCATGGGCTGCGTCGTGAACGGCCCGGGCGAGGCGCGCGAAGCCGACCTCGGCGTGGCATCGGGCAACGGTAAGGGCCAGATCTTCGTCAAGGGCAAGGTGATCAAGACGGTGCCCGAGTCGCAGATCGTCGAAACCCTGATCGAGGAGGCCATGCGCATCGCCGAGGACATGGAGTCCGCGGGCGCGGCCTCCGGCGAGCCGCAGGTCACCGTCTCCTAGCCAGCCCTTCCAGGCGGGCGACCGATGGGCCACAGTCCAACCCGGACGGGATGCGGCTCGCGATGGGGCAGGGCGGCCGTGATGGTGCTTCACTAGGCGCGTGCTCGAGACGACGACGGCAGCTGTCCGGTCGTTGGGGCCCGCCGACCTGCCCGAGGTGCTCGAGCTCCTCGACCGCGACCCGGTCGTCGACGTCTTCGTGGCAGCGCGCGTGCACGGGTCAGGACTGATCGCCGGCCGGCTGGGCGGCGACATGTGGGGGTACCAGGAGTCGGACCGGCTGATCGCGCTGTGCTATGCGGGCGCCAACCTGGTGCCGGTCGCGGCCGGTGGGCCCGCGGTGCGGAGCTTCGCCGAGTTGGCTGGACGCGGCGCCCGACGCTGTTCGTCGATGGTCGGCGAGGCCGACGCGGTGCTGGCGATGTGGGACCTACTCCGCCCGGTGTGGGGCCCGGCCCGGGAGGTCCGCGCCTGTCAACCGGTGCTCGCCCTCCGCAACCGGCCGGATGTCCCCGCGGATCCCTTGGTCCGCCGGGTGCGTCCGGACGAGATCGACCACCTGATGCCGGCGGCAGTGGCGATGTTCACCGAGGAGGTCGGCGTCTCACCGGAGCGATCCGACGGCGGCGCTTACTACCGGGCCAGGGTGAGCGAGCTGGTCGGCGCAGGTCGGGCGTTCGCCCGGTTCGAGCACGGCCAGGTGGTGTTCAAGGCCGAGATCGGCTCGGTGTCCCCGTACGCCTGCCAGGTTCAGGGAGTCTGGGTGCGACCGGAACGTCGTGGTCAGGGCTTGTCCGTCGGCGGCATGGCGGCGGTCGTCGAACACGCGCTGCGCGATGTCGCACCAGTCGTCTCGCTGTACGTCAACGACTACAACGCCGCGGCCCGATCGGCCTACCGGCGGGTCGGCTTCCGCGAGATCGGCGAGTTCGCCACGGTCCTGTTCTGAATCCCGGCCCGCCTGCCGCCTTCGGTTCCGAGGACACCGGCGCGCGATGTCAGCGGCTGATACCGCACACTGTGCCGGTGAATCGACGTTCGACCGTGCTGCTGGTGGCCGCTCTCGTCGCCGGGCTCGCGGCCTGCGGCTCCGACGAGCCGACCGCAGATCGGGCGCCGAACAGGTCCGCGCCGGCCGAGACGCCGACCCCCACGCCCTCCCCGACGCCCGAGCCGCGAGCGTTCACGGTGGTCGCGACCGGCGACGTGCTGCTCCACGAGCGACTGTGGCGGCAAGCCGAGAACGATGTGTCCCAGACGGGCAACGCGCCCATGGACTTCGCGCCCCAGCTGGCGAACCTCGCCCCGGTGGTCTCGGCGGCGGACCTGGCGATCTGTCACCTGGAGGTCCCGCTCGCGCCCGCGGGCGGTCCCTACGAGGGTTACCCGTCCTTCTCCGGGCCGCCGCAGATCCTGCCGGCACTGGTCGCAACGGGGTTCGACGCGTGCACCACCGCGTCCAACCACACGTTCGACAAGGGTGCCGACGGCGTGGCACGGACGTTGGACGACCTGGACGCCGCGGGTCTGGCCCATGCGGGCTCCGCGCGAACCCCGGACGAGGCCGACTCGACGACGATCATCGACGTCGCGACCGAGCAGGGTCCGGTCCGGCTGGCGCTCCTGTCGTACGCCTACGGCTTCAACGGCATCCCCTACCCGAATGGCGAGACCTGGCGGGCCAACGAGATCGACGAGGCGACGATCTTGGCCGACGCCACGACGGCCCGGCAGCGCGGCGCCGAGGTCGTGGTCGTCGCCATGCACTGGGGGACCGAGTACGACCAGGAGCCGAGCGCTCAGCAGCGGGACCTCGCTCCGCGCCTGATCGCCTCCCCGAACGTTGACCTCCTGCTGGGTCACCACGCACACGTGGTCCAGCCGTTGGAGAACTTCGGCGGCGAGTGGGTCGTCTACGGCATGGGCAACCTCATGGCCAACCACGCCGAGCCGGAAGGCCCGAAGGCCGAGGGGCTGCTGACCCGGTTCACCTTCACCGAGAACCTCGCGGCCAGGACGTTCACGGCATCCGCGGCCGAGTACCTGCCGCTCTACCAGACCTACGAGTTCCCGATCGAGGTGCTCGACGTACCCGCGGCCCTGTCCAGCGGCGACACCGGGACGACCAGTGCGGCGCGCCTGGAGACCGCCCTGGCCCGGACCACAGAGGTGGTGACCAGCCGCGGCGCCGCCGACCATGGGCTCGTCCCGCTCTCACACGGTGGGTAGGGCCCGGGCAGGGTACGACGCCGGGGCCCGAAACCGGACGACCTGGTCGTGCGCGGCTGGGTATCCTCGCCCGGTCACCTGACTGCGACTGAGGAGCCCCGGCGTGATCCTGCGGATGTCGACGCTGTTCCTGCGTACCCTGCGCGAGGACCCGGTCGATGCCGAGGTGCCGAGCCATCGGCTCCTCGTACGGGCGAGCTACATCCGCCGGGTCGCCCCCGGCATCTTCTCCTGGCTGCCGCTCGGCTACCGGGTGTTCCGCAACGTCGAGCGCATCGTCCGTGAGGAGATGGACCGCTCCGGCGCGCAGGAGGTCCACTTCCCCGCGCTCCTTCCCCGCGAGCCTTACGAGGCCAGCGGCCGGTGGACGACGTACGGAGACGGCATCTTCCGGCTGCGCGACCGCAAGGGCGGCGATTACCTGCTCGGGCCGACGCACGAGGAACTGTTCACGCTCCTGGTGAAGGACCTCTACTCCTCGTACAGGGACCTGCCGCTGTCGATCTACCAGATCCAGACGAAGTACCGCGACGAGGCCCGCCCGCGGGCCGGCATCCTGCGTGGGCGCGAGTTCGTGATGAAGGACTCGTACTCGTTCGACGTCGACGACGCCGGCCTGCAGCGCTCGTACGAGCAGCACCGTGAGGCGTACGTCAGGACCTTCGACCGGCTCGGCCTGGACTACGTGATCGTCTCGGCGATGTCCGGCGCGATGGGCGGCAGTGTCAGCGAGGAGTTCCTCGCGCCGTGTGAGGTCGGCGAGGACACCTTCGTCCGCTCGCCCGGCGGCTACGCGGCGAACGTCGAGGCCGTCACGACGCCGGTGCCCGATGCCGTTCCGTACGACGACGCTCCGCCTGCCCATGTGGAGGACACGCCCGACACCCCGACCATCGAGACGCTCGTCGCGGTGGCCAACGAGCGCTTCCCGCGTGCCGACCGGGCCTGGACGGCCGCGGACACGCTGAAGAACGTCGTCGTCACGCTCCGCCTGCCGGACGGCACGCGGGAGACGCTGGTCGTCGGGGTGCCGGGTGACCGCGATGTGGACCCCAGGCGGCTGGAGGCCACCGTCGCGCCGGCGGAGGTCGAGCCCTTCACCGAGGCCGACTTCGTCGGACACCCCACACTGGTGCGCGGGTACATCGGCCCGGCCGGCTTCGACGCCGATGGCGTCACGCAGTACCTGGGCGCCGAGGCCACGGCGAAGGTCCGCTATCTCCTCGACCCAAGGGTGGTCGAGGGCACCCGGTGGATCACCGGAGCGAACGCCGAGGGACGGCACGTGTTCGACCTCGTGGCCGGCCGGGACTTCGAGGCGGACGGCACCATCGAGGCCGCCGAGGTGCGCGCGGGCGACCCGGCGCCGGACGGGTCGGGTCCGCTGGAGATGGCCAGGGGCATCGAGATCGGCCACATCTTCCAGCTCGGCCGATGGTTCGCCGAAGCGCTGGAGCTGAAGGTGCTCGACGAGAACGGCAAGCTCGTGACCGTCACGATGGGGTCGTACGGGATCGGCGTGTCGCGTGCGGTTGCGGCCATCGCCGAGCAGACCCACGACGACGCCGGCCTGATCTGGCCGCGTGAGGTCGCCCCGGCCGACGTCCACCTGGTGGCCACTGGCAGGGACGATGCCGTGTTCGAGGCGGCCGATGCGCTGGCGGCGTCGCTGGACGACGCCGGCGTGCGGGTGTTGTACGACGACCGGCGCGGCGTGTCGCCCGGCGTGAAGTTCAAGGACTCCGAGCTCATCGGCGTCCCGACGATCGTCGTGGTCGGCCGCGGGCTGGCCGGCGGGAACGTCGAGGTCAAGGACCGGCGCACGGGGGAGCGGGTCGACGTCGCCGTCGACGGCGCGGTCGCCCACCTGGTCGGCGTGGTGCGCGCCGACCGCTCCGCATAGCCCGTCGTTCTCGCCGCCCACGTGCCCCCTGCTGCGCCACCGCTTTCGCACACCGGCGGCCTGCCTCTGGCACGTGGCACGCTGCACCGCTGTTGATGGCACGCTGAACCGTTGTTGTCGCGTGCGTTTTGCCGCATATGTGGAGCGATTGAACGTGCCACCTAGCCGGGCGGGATCTCGGTCCGCCACGGCCGGCAGCCGCCCTCCCGTCAGCCGATGACGGGATCCAATCCGGGAAGTGCGTCCGTCACACCGGTCCAGGTTGCGGCCCGGACGCTCGTTTCGACCAATGCCCGGGCTGCCGTCTCGCGCAGCGCCGGGTTCGATGTGACGGCGACCAGGTCGGCGTAGAGGGGCGCGAGCCGTTGCTCGAGCAGCCCGGCCAGTCGGCGGGCGGACGCCGGGTCGGTCACGGCGAACGGCACGGTGTATGCGGCCAGCGCCGCCTCCGGGTCGGCGCTGCGGGCTCGGACCTGGGCCGACAGCAGGTCACGCCGGATCCGGTGGGCGGCGTAGGCCGCCCGGACCGCCGGCTCGTCGCCGTCCGACGCGTACGGTCCCAGCAGTCCGTAGCCGTAGACGCAGGCGTGCTCGCCGGCGAGGGCCGCCTGGAGTGCTCCTAGCGTGCTCATGATCGCGACCCGTCCAGCGGGCCGGTTGCGTGAGCGGCGCCGAGCGAGGTCACAGCGCCCCCAGCAGGACATCGTGCGCGGCCTCGCAGGCGGCGATGCTGGCGAGCAGCTCGGCCAACGTGCCGTCCTGTGCGCGCACACATTCGGTGACGCGTGCGCCGGCCGCAGTTCGCTCGGCTGTCCGCAGCGCGGCGAGCGCGTCGGCAGGGCCGTCCGGGACGGCGGGCGGTGAAGGCGCTGGCGGCGACGTACCGGCCGGAGAGGTCCCCTGGACCCCCGGCGAGCTGGCGGGCGAGGCGGCTCCGGGCCCGGGTGCCGTCGCAGCCGGTGGTGTCGCGACCGGTCCCGACGCCTCCACGGCGTCCAGGTGCCGACGGTGCCGCGCCGTGAACGGTCGCACCTGCGCGGCCAGCGCCGGATGGGTGGCAGCGGTGGCCTCGTAGATGGCCACGAGATCTCTCTCGGCGTCGGCCACCTCGGCCCGAAGGAGCTCGTCCGGCTCGGGCGGTGCCGGTGGGCTGGGTGCCGGCGTCTCGTCGTCGCCGGTGCAAGCCGCCAATGACGATGCCGCGGCCGCGAGCAGGACGGAGCGCCGGGACGGCCGCCCGCTCGTCACTCGACTCCCTGGCACCGGCACACCGTAGGACACCGGCCGCGCTCTCCCGCCGACCACCCTTCCAGCGCGCGGTGCGGCGCTGGACAGCGATCCACCCGACCGGGCCGGAGCGGTAGGCTGGCCGCTACCGGCGCCTGGCTGGCGCCGGCAGCTGTGTTGCCCTGACAACTCGAGAGCGAGGAGGACCACGGGTGAGAACCCCGGACCGTGACCTTCTCCGCGAGGTGGTCGAGCCTGTCTGCGTCGGGGCCGGGTTCGACCTCGAAGATGTCGAGGTCGCACCGGCCGGGCGCCGTCGCCGCGTCACGGTCGTGGTCGACGCGGACGGCGGCGTCGATCTCGACCGGTGCGCCGAGCTCTCGCACGAGCTCTCATCCGCGCTCGACGCGAGCGACGTGATCGGCGAGGCACCGTACACCCTGGAGGTCAGCTCCAGGGGGGTGTCCCGCCCGCTCACGCTGCCGCGGCACTGGCGTCGGAGCATCGGCCGGCTGGTACGGCTCGTCCTCGTCGACGGGCATGAGGTCGTGGGTCGCGTCGGCGCTGCCGACGACCGCGAGGCGGTCCTCGACGTCGACGGAACCGAGCGGCGGGTCGCCTTCGACAATGTCGGGAAGGCCCGCGTGCAGGTCGAGTTCCGCCGGCCCGACGAGGGACGGGGGTGACGCCATGGACATCGACCTGTCGGTCCTGCGCGCCCTCGAGCGGGAGAAGGAGATCTCCTTCGACCTCGTCGTCGAGGCGCTCGAGCAGGCGCTGTTCGTGGCCTACGAGCGGACCGGGGGTGCCCAGCCGAACGCACGGGTCGAGCTGAACCGCAAGAGCGGCCACGTGACCGTGTGGGCCCAGGAGGTCGACGAGGGCGGTGCAGTGCTGCGCGAGTGGGACGACACACCCGAAGGCTTCGGCCGGATCGCCGCGACGACCGCCAAGCAGGTGATCCTCCAGCGGCTGCGTGACGCCGAGGACGAGGTGACGTTCGGCGAGTTCCTCGGCAAGGAGGGCGACGTCCTGTCCGGCACCGTCCAGCAGGGCCGCGACCCGCGCGCGGTCATGGTCGACCTCGGCAAGGTCGAAGCCGTGTTGCCCGCTCAGGAGCAGGTGCCGGGTGAGCGGTACGAGCACGGCAGCCGGATCAAGTGTTATGTGCTCCAGGTCCGCAAGGGTCTGCGCGGTCCGGTCATCACGCTGTCCCGCACCCATCCGAACCTGGTCAAGAAGCTGTTCGCCCTCGAGGTCCCCGAGATCGCCGACGGCACGGTCGAGATCGCCGGCATCGCCAGGGAGGCCGGTCACCGCAGCAAGATCGCCGTGCGCTCGACGACACCGGGGGTCAACGCCAAGGGCGCGTGCATCGGACCGATGGGTGCCCGGGTGCGGGCCGTGATGGCCGAGCTGCACGGTGAGAAGATCGACATCGTCGACTGGTCCGACGACCCCGCCGAGCTCGTCGCCCACGCGTTGTCGCCTGCACGCGTACAGCACGTCGAGGTCGTCGACGCCGAAGCACGCGCCGCCCGCGTGACCGTCCCCGACTACCAGCTCTCGCTCGCCATCGGCCGGGAGGGCCAGAACGCCAGGCTGGCGGCCAGGTTGACCGGTTGGCGCATCGACATCCGCCCGGACATCGAGGGTGATGTCGGTGCCGGCGCCATACCGGAAACCGACGGCGGAGAGGTCGGGGCCGCACCTGGTTCGGCCGATGCGTGACCAGGCGGTAGACTGGTCTGTGGAACACCGTGCGACCGCCCGGTCACCCGTGCGTACCTGCGTGGGCTGCCGTGCCCGTACGGAGAAGTCCGACCTGCTGCGTGTCGTGGCAGTCGAGGACGACGCCGAGATCACGGCGCTCGTTCCCGATCGCCGCGGCCGGCTCCCGGGTCGGGGGGCTTACCTTCACCCCGACCTGCGGTGCCTCGACCTCGCCGAGCGCCGTCGGGCGTTCCCGCGGGCACTTCGCCTGACGGGGCCGCTCGACGCTTCTGCGCTGCGACGATGGTTCGAGGAGCAGGGCGCTGCCGGCCCGGGCTCCGGTCCGGTAGCGACTGGCCAGGAAGAAGGAGACATCACGTGACGCTCGTGGGCACTCGATGAGCATGCAGCGATGAGAACGCGCACCACCTAGCCGGTCTGAGCCGACGCCCGGGCCGAGAAGGAGAGCAGTGGCTAAGGTCCGGGTTTACGAGCTCGCCAAGGAGTTCGGAGTCGAGAGCAAGGTCGTCCTGGCGAAGCTGGGCGATCTTGGTGAGTTCGTCCGTTCGGCGTCCTCGACGATCGAGGCGCCGGTCGTACGCAAACTGAAGGAAGCCTTCGCCGATGCACCGGCGCCGGCGAAGAAGGCGGCTCCCGCGAAGGCGGCGGCCAAGAAGGCGGCGCCGGCCAAGGCGGCTGCGCCTGCTCCGGTCGCTCCCACGGTCGAGACCATGATCGAGCCGGTCGCGCCGGCGGTAGAGGTCCTCGTCCAGCCGGCAGCGCCGGCGGCGGCGCCGGCCGTTCCCGCCCGCCCGGCTGCGTCCGCTCCGGCACCTGCCGGCCCCCGGCCGGGTCCCGCCGCGCCGCGTCAGACCGGCGCTTCGCGTCCGGGCAACAACCCGTTCGGCACCGAGAGCACCGGCATGGGCCGGCGCCCGGCAGGTCCGCGTCCGGGCAACAACCCCTTCTCGGCCGGCGGCTCGACCGGCATGCAGCGCCCGCAGGCACGGCGCGACGGCGTGCCGACCGGCCCCGCGGGCGCTCGGCCCGCGCCGGACGGCCTGCCTCCACGCCCTGGTGGTGCCCGCACCGGGGGTCCTCGTCCGAACCCGGGCATGATGCCGACCCGTCCGTCCGAACCCCGTCCTGGCGGCGGCGAGCGCGGCCGCCCCGGCGGCGCGGGGCGCACCGGTGAGCGTGGCCGAGCCGGCGCAGGCGCCGGTCGTCCCGGCACCGGTGGCGGCTTCGGCGGACGTCCCGGTGGTGGGGGCGGCCCCGGTGGCGGCGGTGGCTTCGGCGGACGTCCCGGAGGAGGCGGTAGCCGCGGTCGTGGTGGCACGGCCGGAGCGTTCGGTCGTCCGGGCGGCAGGCCGGCCCGCGGCCGCAAGAGCAAGCGCCAGAAGCGCCAGGAGTACGACAACATGCAGGCGCCCTCGATCGGCGGCGTCCGGGTTCCGCGCGGCAACGGTGAGACGGTCCGCCTGCCCCGGGGCGCCTCGCTGACCGACTTCGCCGAGCGGATCGACACCGAGGCCGGCGCGCTGGTCCAGGTGCTGTTCCACCTGGGCGAGATGGTCACGGCCACCCAGTCCGTCGACGAGGACACCTTCAAGTTGCTCGGCGAGGAGCTCGGCTACGACGTACAGGTCGTATCGCCCGAGGACGAGGACCGCGAACTCCTCGAGTCGTTCGCCATCGACTTCGAGGCGGAGGACGACGCAGACGCTCAGCCGCGCCCGCCGGTCGTCACCGTCATGGGTCACGTCGACCACGGCAAGACGAAGCTCCTCGACGCGATCCGCAACGAGAACGTCGTCGAGGGCGAGGCAGGCGGCATCACCCAGCACATCGGCGCCTACCAGGTGCACGTCGACCACGAGGGTGAGGACCGCGCGATCACCTTCATCGACACACCCGGTCACGAGGCGTTCACCGCCATGCGGGCTCGCGGTGCCCAGGTCACCGACATCGCGATCCTGGTCGTGGCCGCCGACGACGGCGTCATGCCGCAGACCATCGAGGCGCTGAACCACGCCCAGGCCGCCGAGGTGCCGATCGTCGTGGCGGTCAACAAGGTCGACCTCGAGGGTGCCAACCCGGCCAAGATCCGGCAGCAGCTGACCGAGTACGGTCTCGTCGCCGAGGAGTACGGCGGCGACACGATGTTCATCGACGTCTCGGCAAAGCAGCGGATTGGCATCGACAAGCTGCTCGAGGCTGTCATCCTGACCGCCGACGCGGCGCTCGACCTGCGGGCCAACCCCGACATGGCGGCTCGCGGCGTTGCGATCGAGGGGCACCTGGACAAGGGTCGCGGCCCGGTCGCGACCGTCCTCGTCCAGCGTGGCACCCTGCACGCCGGCGACGCCATCGTCACCGGTCAGGCTTACGGCCGCGTGCGGGCGATGCTCGACGAGTTCGGCAACGCGCTGGAGGAGGCGGGCCCGTCCCGTCCGGTGCTGGTGCTCGGCCTGACCAGCGTCCCGGGGGCTGGTGACAAGTTCCTCGTTGCCGACGACGACCGGACCGCTCGCCAGATCGCCGAGAAGCGCGAGGCCATGGAGCGCAACGCGTCGCTGGCCAAGGCCCGCAAGCGGGTCACGCTCGAGGACTGGCTGGTCCAAAGCAAGGTCGAGACGCTCAACCTCATCATCAAGGGCGACGTCTCCGGTTCCGTCGAGGCACTCGAGGACGCCCTGCTCAAGATCGACGTCGGCGAGGAGGTCACCCTGCGGATCATCCACCGCGGCGTGGGCGCGGTCACCGACAACGACGTCAACCTGGCGTCGATCGACCAGGGCATCATCATCGCGTTCAACGTCAGGGCCTCGAAGGGTACTGAGCAGCTCGCCGAACGCGAGGGCGTCGACATCCGCTACTACTCCGTCATCTACCAGGCGATCGACGAGATCGAGGCCGCGCTCAAGGGCATGCTCAAGCCCGAGTTCGAGGAGGTCTCGCTCGGTACGGCGCAGGTCCGCGAGGTCTTCCGGTCCTCGAAGTTCGGCAACATCGCGGGTTGCATGGTGGTGGGAGGCGTGATCCGGCGGAACGCCCGGGCCCGCCTCGTGCGCGACGGCGTCGTGGTGGCCGACAACCTCACGGTCGAGTCGCTGCGGCGGTTCAAGGACGACGCCACGGAGGTGCGCGAGGGCTTCGAGTGCGGTATCGGCCTCGGGTCGTTCAACGACATCAAGGTCGACGACATCATCGAGACGTTCGAGATGCGCGAGAAGCCACGCGCCTGACAGAGCTCACCAAATGATCACGTTAAGTGGGTCTGTGCGGCCGTTACCAGGTCTCGAACCCTGGTAACGGACCCACACGCCCACTTAACGTGATCATTTCGGGACGCGGCATGGGAGGACTTCGTTGTTCATCGGGACGTTGAGTTTCGACGTATTGCTCGGCGATGTGCACTCCCTGAAGGAGAAGCGCGCCGTCGTGCGCCCGGTCGTGGCCGAGTTGCGGCGCAAGCTCGCCGTCACGGCCGCAGAGGTGGGCGCCATCGATCTCTACCGCCGGGCCGAGATCGGCGTTGCGATAGTGGCGGCCGACGCTCGCCACTGCCGGGAGGTCCTCGACGCGGCCGAGCGGCTGGTCGCGGCTCGTCCCGAGATCGAGCTGCTGTCGGCCCGCCACGCTCTCTACTCCAGTTCAGACGAGCCCCTGCTCAGTGTTGATCATGGCGAAGTGGCGGCTTCGGGGGCCTCTGAGCCAACCACTGCGCCGTGACCGATGATGCGAAGGAAGCGATGAGGAGGACGCCGTGGCCGACCGAGCCCGGACACGCAAGCTGGCCGACCGCATCCGGGTGATCGTCGCCGAGACCCTGGAACGGCGGGTCAAGGACCCGAGGCTCGGCTTCGTGACCGTGACCGACACCCGGGTCACCGGCGACCTCCACGACGCCACGGTCTTCTACACCGTCTACGGCGACGAGACCGAACGGGCCGAGACGGCAGCCGCGCTGGACAGCGTGAAGGGACTGCTCCGGTCCGAGGTGGGCCGCCAGACGGGCGTGCGGTTCACCCCGACGCTGACGTTCGTCGCCGACGCGGTCCCCGAGAACGCCGCACGCATCGACGACCTGCTCAGGCGGGCCCGGGAGTCCGATGCGGAGGTGGCGCGCAGCGCCGCGGGCGCCTCGTTCGCCGGTGACGCCGACCCCTACAAGGCGCCGAACGGGGACGCAGCGGCTCTGGGCGCCGGGCCCGGTGCGGCTGCAGACGACGAGGACGCCAGCGAGTGACCGACGACACCGTCCCCAGCGGTCTGGTCGTCGTCGACAAGCCGGCCGGCCTGACCTCGCACGACGTGGTGGCACGGCTGCGCAAGCTCTCCGGCACCCGCCGGGTCGGGCATGCCGGCACGCTGGACCCGATGGCGACCGGTGTGCTGGTGGTGGGTCTGGGCGCCGCGACCAGGATGCTCGGGTACCTTGCGCTCGCCGAGAAGGGCTACGCGGCCACGATCCGGCTCGGCGCGTCCACAGTCACCGACGACGTCGAGGGCGAGGTCGTCGCCGAGCAGGACGCGTCGCACGTGACGGACGCGGCGCTGGCCGCCGAGACCGTGGCGCTGACGGGCGAGATCCGGCAGATCCCGAGCGCCGTGAGCGCCGTCAAGGTCGGTGGCGTCCGCTCGTACGCACGGGTCCGCCGCGGTGAGCAGGTCGATCTCAAGGCCCGGACCGTGACCGTGAGCCGCTTTGAGGTCGTGACGGTGCGCCGTGAAGGGCAGTACACGGATGTCGATGTCGAGGTCGACTGCTCGTCCGGTACCTACATCCGGGCGCTGGCGCGCGACCTCGGCGCCGCGCTCGGTGTCGGTGGGCACCTCACTGCCTTGCGCCGGACCATGGTCGGACCGTACGGCCTCGACCGAGCGAGCACGCTCGCCGAGCTGGCCGAGCGCCTGGAGGTGATGCCGATCGCCGTGGCCGCCGCTGCCGCGTTCCCGCGGCTGGACGTCGACGCCGAGACCGCAAGGCGGATCGCCCACGGTGCGCAGCTGCCGCGCACCGGGCTAGGCCCGGGCCCCGTCGCGGTCTTCGGTCCGGACGGCGCGCTGCTCTCACTGGTCGAGGATCGTGGACCCCGTGCCAAGCATCTCGCCGTCTTCGTAAGCTGAGCGCGGCCGCGCTCGGCACGTCGGCGCACTTCGGCCTGACCGCGAAGGAGTCTGTCGTGAGCGTCTGGCGCTCGGTGGACGAGGTGCCGACCGACCTGGGCAGGACGGCTGTCACGATCGGTGTCTTCGACGGCGTCCACCGCGGCCACCAGGAGGTGGTCGGCACGGCGGCCACGAGCGCGCGGCGGCATGGTGTGCCCCTCGTCGCCGTCACGTTCGACCCGAACCCGGTCGTCGTGGTCCGACCCGAGGCCGCGCCGCCCTCGCTGCTCGCCGTTCCGGCACGGGTGGCGCTGCTGACCCAGGCCGGCGCCGACCACGTCCTCGTGCTGCCGTTCGACCGTGAGCGGTCGAAGCAGCCGGCTGAGGACTTCGTCGACGAGATCGTCGTCGCGCTGCTCCACGCGATGGTGGTCGTGGTCGGTCCGGACTTCCGCTTCGGCCACCGGGCTGCCGGCGACGTCGCACTGCTGGAGCGGATGGGAAAGGAACGGGACTTCGTGGTCGAGACAGTCGAGCCGGTGGGCGATCGCCACGTGGCCCGCTGGTCGTCGACGTACGTCAGGCAACGCGTCGCCGACGGTGACGTCGCCGCAGCCGCCGAGGCGCTCGGCCGGCCGTTCCGGGTCGAAGGGGTCGTCGTCCGCGGCCACGAGCGTGGCCGCGCGATGGGCTTCCCGACCGCGAACGTGCCGGCCCGGGAGGGCGAGCTCGTCCCCGCCGACGGCGTCTACGCGGGCTGGCTCACCCGGCTCGACGTCGACGAGCCGGAGCGATGGCCGGCTGCGATCTCGGTCGGCACGAACCCGACCTTCGACGGCGTGGAGCGCACCGTGGAGTCCTACGTGCTGGACCGGGACGACCTGGAGCTCTACGGGGCAGCCGTGGCCGTCGACTTCGTCGCCCGGATCCGCCGCCAGCAGCGCTTCGACTCCGTCCAGGACCTGGTCGCGCGCATGCACCGCGACGTCGAGGAGACCAGGACCGCACTGGCGCTCTGACCTGGCCCGTCACCAGCACCGGCGGGGCTCGCCGATTACGCCTCGGCGCCCGTGACTGGTAGCCTTGTCGATGCCGTCAGAACGGCCGCGGATGGAGAGTGCCCCGGAGGACTTGCCCGGGAGCGCCGCGCAACGACCTTCGAAGGAGTCCCGTGTCGCTCGACACTGCCACGAAGAAGCAGATCATGGCCGAGCATGGCCGCACCGAGAACGACACGGGCTCGCCCGAGGTCCAGGTGGCGGTGCTGACCCACCGCATCAACCACCTCACCGAGCACCTCAAGGAGCACAAGCACGACCACCACAGCCGTCGGGGTCTGCTGCTGCTCGTCGGCCAGCGTCGCCGGTTGCTCAACTACCTGTCCCAGAAGGACATCACGCGCTACCGCCAGCTGATCGAGAAGCTCGGCCTGCGTCGATGACCGTTCACAACTGAACACGAGACCAACCACCACAAGGGGTGGCCCGCGGATCCGCCGGACCTTCGCAGCCGGTCCTCGGTAGTGGCCCCCGGGTCCCATGTGCGGCAATGCTGCGCGACCCGGGCGCTTCCATCGAAGACCGGCACCATACGAGTCCTGAGTCCGACCCGACCTGCGGCCCACTCCACGTACCCCAAGGAGGGTGACCCGTGACGGGTCCGCAGATCCACACTGCCGAAGCCGTGATCGACAACGGCCGCTTCGGCACCCGCACCATCCGCTTCGAGACCGGGCAGCTCGCCCGCCAGGCCGCCGGCTCCGCCGTCGCCTACCTCGACGACGAAACCATGCTGCTCTCGGCGACCACCGCCTCGAAGCAGCCCAAGGAACACCTCGACTTCTTCCCGCTGACGATCGACGTCGAGGAGCGGATGTACGCCGCCGGGCGCATCCCCGGCTCGTTCTTCCGCCGCGAGGGCCGCCCGAGCGAGGAGGCCATCCTCACCTGCCGGCTCACCGACCGTCCGCTGCGGCCGTCCTTCGCCAAGGGCCTGCGCAACGAGATCCAGGTGGTCATCACGGTGATGTCGCTGCATCCCGACCACCTCTACGACGTCGTGGCCATCAACGCCGCGTCGGCGTCGACCCAGATTGCCGGGCTGCCGTTCAGCGGCCCCGTCGGCGCCGTGCGCGTCGCGCTGATCGAGGACCAGTGGGTCGCGTTCCCGCACTACTCTCAGCTCGAGGATGCCGTCTTCGACATGGTGGTCGCGGGTCGCGTGCTCCCCGATGGCGACGTCGCGATCATGATGGTCGAGGCGGAGTCGACGGCCAGCACCTGGAATCTGGTCCAGGGTGGACGGACGGCGCCGACCGAGGAGGTCGTCGCCGCCGGCCTCGAGGCCGCCAAGCCGTTCATCACGACGTTGTGCGAGGCGCAGCGGCGGCTCGCCGACGCAGCCGCCAAGCCGACCGGTGAGTTCCCGACCTACCTCGACTACACCGATGACGTCTACGCCGCCGTCGAGGCCGAGGCCCGCGCCGACCTGGCGCAGGCCCTCGTGATCGTGAGCAAGTCCGAGCGCGAGGCCCGCCTGGAGGAGATCAAGGACCGCACCAAGGGTGCGCTGCAGCCCGGGTTCGAGGGTCGCGAGAAGGAGATCAGCGCAGCCTTCCGGTCGCTGACCAAGACCGTCGTCCGAGACCGCGTGCTGCGCGACAAGGTCCGCATCGACGGCCGTGGGCTCACCGAGATCCGCACGCTGTCGGCAGAGGTGGGCCCGGTGCCGCGTGCGCACGGCTCGGCATTGTTCGAGCGCGGCGAGACCCAGATCCTCGGCGTCAGCACGCTGAACATGCTCAGCCTGGAACAGAAGCTCGACACGCTCTCCCCGGAGAAGACGAAGCGCTACATGCACAACTACAACTTCCCGCCGTACTCGACCGGTGAGACGGGCCGGGTCGGCTCGCCGAAGCGCCGCGAGATCGGGCACGGCGCGCTCGCCGAGCGCGCCCTGCTGCCCGTGCTGCCGACGCGCGAGGAGTTCCCCTACGCCATCCGCCAGGTCTCCGAGGCTCTCGGCTCCAACGGATCGACGTCGATGGGGTCGGTCTGCGCGTCCACGATGTCGCTGCTCAACGCCGGCGTGCCGCTGCGTGCAGCGGTCGCGGGCATCGCAATGGGCCTGATCTCGGGCGAGGTCGGGGGCCAGATCCAGTTCGTCACGCTGACCGACATCCTGGGCGCCGAGGACGCGTACGGCGACATGGACTTCAAGGTCGCGGGCACCCGTGACTTCGTGACCGCTCTTCAGCTCGACACGAAGCTCGACGGCATCCCGGCCTCGGTGTTGGCGGCCGCCCTGCAGCAGGCCAAGCAGGCCCGGCTGACGATCCTCGACGTCATGGCCGAGGCCATCTCCGAGCCCGACGAGATGAGCCCCTACGCGCCGCGGATCATCACCATCAAGATCCCGGTCGACCAGATCGGTGCCGTGATCGGCCCGAAGGGCAAGATCATCAACCAGATCCAGGACGAGACCGGCGCACAGATCGCGATCGAGGACGACGGCACCATCTTCATCGGCGCCGAGGACGGCTCCTCGGCCGAGGCAGCGCGCACGCAGATCAACGCCATCGCCAACCCGACGATGCCCGAGGTCGGCGAGCGCTACCTGGGCACGGTCGTGAAGACGACGAGCTTCGGCGCGTTCGTCTCGCTCCTTCCGGGCAAGGACGGCCTCGTGCACATCTCCAAGCTGCGGGCACTGGCCGGTGGCAAGCGGGTCGAGAACGTCGACGACGTCGTGTCGGTCGGTCAGAAGATCCAGGTCGAGGTCGCCGAGATCGACGACCGCGGCAAGCTCTCGCTGTCCCCGGTCGTGGAGGACGCGGCGCCGGTCGCCGACAAGGTCGACGCCGTTTCGTGAGAGCGGCAACTCGCACGCTGTTGCGTGGGGACGGCGGCGGAGTCGTCCGTCGTACCGTCCTCCCGGGTGGCCTGCGCGTCGTCACCGAGTCGGTGCCGACCGTCCGCTCGGTGGCGTTCGGCATCTGGGTCGGCGTCGGGTCGCGTGACGAGACCCCGGCGCAGGCCGGCGCGACCCACTACCTGGAGCATCTGCTCTTCAAGGGGACGAAGCGACGATCAGCGCTGGAGATCTCGGCGGCGGTCGAGTCCGTCGGCGGCGAGATCAACGCGTTCACCGCCAAGGAGTTCACCTGCTACTACGCCCGGGTGCTCGACGACGACCTGCCGCTCGCGGTGGACGTGGTGTCGGACATGGTGACGTCGTCGCTGGTCGCCCCGGCTGACGTCGAGTCCGAGCGTGACGTCGTCCTCGAGGAGATCGCGATGCGCGACGACGACCCGTCCGATGCCGTGCACGACCTCGTGGCCGAGCAGATGTGGGGTTCCGCACCACTGGGCCGGCCGATCCTTGGCACCGTCGACAGCATCACGTCGCTGTCGCGTGACGTGGTCCACCGGTACTACCGGCGGCGGTACCGTCCGTCCAACATCGTGGTGGCCGCGGCCGGCAACCTCGACCACGCCCGCGTGGTCCGGTTGGTCCGGTCGGCCTTCCAGCAAGCCGGCTTCCTCTCCTCGGACGACGTGCCGGCCCCGCCCCGGATCGGCGGCCGAGCGCCTCGGTCCAATGCCGGCGTCGCGACGCTCGAGCGCCCCACCGAGCAGGCCAACATGGTTCTCGCGACGCCTGGGCTGGCTCGAACCGACGACCGTCGCTTCGCCATGGGTGTGCTCAACGTTGCTCTCGGTGGTGGCATGTCGTCGCGCCTGTTCCAGGAGGTGCGCGAGAAGCGCGGCCTGGCGTACTCGGTGTATTCCTACTCGACCCAGTACGCCGACACCGGCCTGGTCGGCATCTATGTCGGCTGCCAGCCCAGGAAGGTCGACGAGGTGCTCGCGCTCTGCCGCGACGCGCTTGCCGACGTCGCCGAGCACGGCATCACCGATGCCGAGCTCGCACGCGGCACCGGACAGCTGCGCGGCGGGCTGGTGCTCGGGCTCGAGGACACCGGCTCGCGGATGAGCCGCCTCGCCAAGGGAGAGCTGGTCTACGGCGAGCTGCCCAGCATCGACGAGCTCTTGGCCCGCATCGGCGCCGTCACGCTCGACGATGTCCGGGCAGTCGCAGGCGAGCTGCTCGCGGCGGCGCCGACCCTCGCCGTCGTCGGCCCCTTCGACGACCCCTCCCGCTTCGAGCCAGCCGTCGCCTGACGCCGGAAGCCCGGGTGGCACGCCGGACCGCTCCACATACGTAGACAAGTCGGGCGCTGGAGCAACGGTTGAGCGTGCCATCAACAGTGATGGAGCGTGCCAACCCGCCGCCCGAAGACCTTGCGGCGGCCGGTGGGGGACACTGGCGCGCATGACCATTGCCGTTGCGGTGATCGGGGCTGCTGGCCGGATGGGGTCTGAGGTCTGTCGGGCCGTCGAGGCTTCTGCTGATCTCGAACTCGTGGGCCGGTTCGACGTCGGCGACGAGCTCGGTGATCTGGGGGGTGCCGGTGTCGCCGTCGAGTTCTCGGTCCCGGACGCTGCGCTCGACAACGTCCTGCATTGCGTCAGGCGGGGCGTGCACGCAGTCGTGGGGACGACAGGGTGGACCGAGGACCGGCTGGAGAAGGTCCGCTGGGGGCTCGAGACCAGCCCGGGCACGGGCGTCTTGATCGCACCCAACTTCTCGCTCGGTGCGGTGCTGATGATGCGTTTCGCCGAGCAGGCGGCGCGGTTCTACGAGTCGGCCGAGGTGGTCGAGTTGCATCATCCGGACAAGGTCGACGCGCCCAGCGGGACGGCTGTCCGTACGGCCCGGCTGATCGCCGAGGTGCGCAAGAACAGCGGCCTGCCTGCCGTTCCCGACGCGACCACGACGGCCCTTGACGGCGCCCGCGGTGCCGATGTCGACGGCGTGCGCGTGCATTCGGTGCGTCTTCGTGGGCTGGTCGCGCACCAGGAGGTCCTCCTGGGTGCACCGGGGGAGCAGCTCTCCATCAGGCACGACTCGTTCGACCGTGTGTCGTTCATGCCCGGTGTGCTGCTGGGCGTTCGGCGCGTCGGCGACATGCCGGGCCTGACAGTGGGGCTCGAGGACCTGCTGGATCTGTGACATTGCAATCACGCGCGGCGGGTCTGAGCGGCGCTCCCGTGCTGCGCGCCTGCCGCCCGAGGCCAGGAGCCCACCGATGGACGTCAGTTCGTTCTATGCGATCGTCTCCGCGATCAACTTCACGCTGCTCGGCCTCTGGTGGGTGGCGATCAAGGAACGTTCGGACATCCGAGAACGCGACGCCTCCGGCCGGCGGGTGGCTTTCCTCATCTCGCTCCAGTTCTCGGTACCGGGGATCATCGCGCTCGTCGGCCAGGTCGCTCCGCAGGAGCCCGTACTCTGGCGGAGCTCCTTCACATTTGCCGGTCTCGCTGGCGCCGTCGGAATCTACCTGCTCGGGCGCTCGCTGCGGCGGGTTCCCGGCCAGGCCGGCCTGGTACTCGTGTTCTGGTTCGTGGCCATCCCGATCTACGTGCTGGTCGCCGCGGTAGCCGCCTTCGAAGGGATACCCGACGCGCTGAACCTGCGGCTCAGCTCCATCGAGATCGAGGGGCTCCTGCTCACATTGCTCGTGTTCCTCGGTGTGCAGACGGCGTGGGTCGTCGCCATGGCTCCGGAGGAGAAGGACACGGTCTCGCGGATCAGGTGAGGGCGCGCAGGATCGCGGTCGTCGCGGCAGCGACGACGATCACGACGAGGAGCGGCGCCCGCAGCAGCAGCGCGACCAGGCCTGCTCCGAGCCCGACCAGCCGCAGGTCCAGCGCCAGCCGACCATCCGTCTCGAAGGTTCCGACGGCGACCAAGGCCGCGAGGAGCGCCACCGGGAGCAGAGCCGCCACCCGCTGGACGTCGTCCCGCTCGAGCACGGACGGCGGCAGCGACAGCCCGGCCAGCTTGAACGCGTAGCAGCCGAGCGACGCGAGGATCACGGCGGTCCAGATCATGTCGCCTCCCGGACCGTGCGACGTCGAAGCCCCGCGACCACGGCGACCGGCGCGGCCGCGAGGACCGGCACGCCAGCGGGCGCGAGCGGGACCAGGACCGTCGCGATCACCGCGCCGCCGATGGCCACGACGCGAGCCGTCGTGTCGTCTAGCTGCGGCCAGAGCAGGGCGAGGAACGCAGCTGGTACGGCCGCATCGAGGCCGAGCGTCTCGGGATCGCCGATCGCCGGGCCGCCCAACGCCCCGGCGAGGGTGCCGAGGTTCCACAGGACGAACAGCGTCACGCCGGTGACCCAGAACGCGTAACGCTGTGCCTGCGGCTGCGACCGCGCCAAAGCCATCGCTGTCGTCTCGTCGATCACCAACTGGCTTGCCAGGACCGACCGCCGGCCGCGAACGCCGAGAATGCCCGACATCCGGACCCCGTAGAACGTGTTGCGCAGACCGAGCAGGAGGGCGGTCGGAACCGCGGCCAATGCCGGCCCGCCGCCTCCCACGACGCCGACGAAGGCGAACTGCGATGCGCCGGTGAACATCAGCAGGCTCAGCACGCATGTCTGAGCGACGGACAGCCCCGATGCCACCGAGATGGCGCCGAACGACATGCTGAAGGCGCCCGCGTACGCGGCGATCCCGAACGCGTCGCGCCTGATGGTGGCGTGCCCTTGCTCCCGGCCCATCCAAGCGAAAGTAGCGACACCCACCGACAGTCGCGTACCCGCCATCCGCCACGTGGAAGGCTCCGTGATCAACGGAGTTAGGGTCGGCGGGTGCTGTTCGGGAAGCGGTTCTGGGCGGGCATCGAGGACGGGTCGGTGACCGTGGCGTTCCGTCGTTGGCGCCGGGTCCACGTGGTCGCCGGCCGGCCGTACCGCACGGCCGGCGGGATCATCGACGTGGTTTCCGTCACGGTCGTCGACTCGGTGTCGATCACCGACGCCGACGCCGGCAGAGCAGGGTACGCCGACGCCACCGCCCTTCGTGCCGATCTCCGTGGTCCGGATGAGCTGCCCGTCTACCGGATCGACTTCCGCCGCTCAGGTCGCCCCGACCCGCGGGCCGAGCTGGCCGCGGACGGCGCTCTCCACGAAGCCGACGTCGCCGAGATCGACCGGCGTCTCGACCGCCTGGACCGGGCCAGCCGGCACGGACCCTGGACCCGCACCACGTTGCGGCTGATCGCAGCGAGACCGGCGACTCGAGCCGCCGACCTCGCCGCGGAGCTCGGACGCGAGCGGGTCCCGTTCAAGATCGACGTCCGCAAGCTCAAGAACCTGGGCCTCACCGAGAGTCTCGAGATCGGCTACCGGCTCTCGGCACGGGGACGGGCCTATCTCGACCGGCCGACGTAAAGGGTTCCCAGCGTCTCAGCGCCGGGGCTCCTGGGAGGGCCCGACGTTCGCCTCCAGCCACCTCTCCAGCGGTGCCATGTCGCGCCAGGCCCGGGCCAGGCGCTCAGCCGCTTCGGCCGTGTGCAGCCAGGCCGGCGCGCCGAACTCGATCCAGGCGACGAGCGCCTTGTGTCTGAGCAGCCCGATCCTCGGGTGATCGGCCGGATACCCGCGTGGCTGGGTCTTCAGCCTGTCGCCTCCGACCGTGTAGCCGCCGTCGCGCAACTCCGCGACGATCTTCTCCGCCTCTGGGCCGGTGCGCTCGTCGTCGACGGCCTCGCGGAAGCGGCCGACCTGGTCGGAGGCCATCTGGTGATAGCCCACGGCCGCGAACAGACCGGCCGCCGAGACGTGCAGGTAGTGCTCGCCCACCGTGGCGCCCTGTTGCTCCTTGTACGGGCTGCGGCCCTTCGCGAACCGCAGGTCGTTGTAAGGCCGGAACAGGTGTGACGGGCCGAACTCGGGCTCGAGGACGTCGCACAGCGCGAGCAGCGGAGCGCGCACGGACGTCTCGTAGACGCCCTTGTGTGCGGTCCAGTAGGTCTTGGTGTTGTCGTTCTCGAGACCCTCGTAGAAGTCCAGAGCCTCGACCGGGAAGCCGGAGAACGTCATGAGTCGTCCCGCAGATCGGTGTGCAGCCGGATTTGTCGCAGCCTAGCCGTCCCGTCGCCGGTGAGATCGAGCTCTCGATGCGCACCGTCGGCGGCCCAGCCGGCCGTCTCGAGGAAGCCTCGAACGGCGTCGTCGCCGACGATCAACCAGGTACGGGCTCGGGCGAACTGGTCGGCGCGCAGGGTGTCCACGACGGCCGCAACCAGGCGTGAGCCGTGGCCGGCGCCGAGAGCGTCGGGATCGACGTGGATGGCGACGACCTCGCCGTCGTCCGGTTCGGCGTCCGGGTCCTCGGACGGGGCCGTCGCCGCGAATCCCACGACGGTGTTTCCCTCGAGTGCGACCAGCACGCGGTGGCGAGCGCTCGGCGGCCTCGAGATCGCCTGCCGCCAGATGCCGGCGAAGCCGTCGGCGTCGACTTCGGCGAGCGCGGCCGGCGGCAGCACGTCGGCATACGAGCGCTGCCAGGCGCGCGCCTGCACCTGCCCGATCGCCGGCGCGTCATCCGCCCACGCGACGCGGACGCTCCGATCAGCCATGTATGCGGATTCCGAAGGCCATGACCGCCCGGTTCAGCTCCACGAGCGGTCGATCCTTCCAGAGCGGGCGTTCATCGTCGAGAATGTGACACTCGGGCTACCGATCTGCTGGACATGTGTCACAACGGCGACCTAGTCTTCTGCCATGGACGGCACCGAGCCCGACCCGCAGGAGGCGGAGTTCCAGGCCCTCGTCGACGCCGACGGCCGCATCGAGCCACGGGACTGGATGCCGGACGCCTACCGCAGGTCGCTGGTCCGCCAGATCGCCCAGCATGCCCATTCCGAGATCATCGGCATGCAGCCCGAGGGCAACTGGATCACCCGCGCGCCGAGCCTTCGACGGAAGGCGATCCTGATGGCGAAGGTGCAGGACGAGGCCGGCCACGGTCTGTATCTCTACGCAGCGGCCGAGACGCTTGGCGTCTCTCGCGACGAGCTTCTGGATCTGCTCCACGCGGGGAAGCAGAAGTACTCGTCGATCTTCAACTATCCGACACTGACCTGGGCCGACATGGGCGCGATCGGGTGGTTGGTCGACGGCGCCGCCATCACCAACCAGGTGCCGCTGTGCCGGTGCTCGTACGGGCCATATGCGCGGGCGATGGTGCGGATTTGCAAGGAGGAGTCCTTCCACCAGCGGCAGGGGTTCGAGTCGCTGCTCACCCTGTCGCGGGGCACGGTCGAGCAGAAGGCCATGGCTCAGGACGCCGTCGACCGGTGGTGGTATCCGAGCCTGGCGATGTTCGGCCCGCCGGACTCGGAGTCGACCCACACCGGCACGTCGATGGCGTGGGGGATCAAGCGGTTCAGCAACGACGAGTTGCGGCAGAAGTTCGTCGACATGACCGTCCCGCAGTCCGAGGTCCTCGGGTTGAGGATTCCGGACCCCGACCTGCGCTGGAACGAGGAGCGCGGTCACTACGACTTCACCGCCCCTGACTGGGACGAGCTGCGCCGGGTCATCTCCGGCGACGGCCCCTGCAACCGCCAGCGCATCGAGCAGCGGGTATCCGTACACGAGCGCGGTTCCTGGGTGCGCGACGCAGCGGCGGCGTACGCCGCGAAGCATGCAGATGGGGAGGTTGCGGCATGACCGCCGAGCCGCTCTGGGAGGTCTTCGTCCGCAGCAGGCGCGGCCTCTCCCACATCCACGCCGGCAGTCTGCATGCACCGGATGCGGCCATGGCCCTGCGCAACGCCCGCGACGTCTACACCCGCCGCCAGGAGGGAGTGTCGATCTGGGTCGTGCCGTCATCGTCGATCACGGCCAGCAGCCCGGACGAGAAGGACGCCTTCTTCGACCCCGCCGGCGACAAGGTCTACCGGCACCCGACGTTCTACGACATCCCCGACGAGGTGCGGCACCTGTGAGTCCGATCGGCACCTGGGACGGCGGGTCCCGAAGCGCTACGGCGCTCGAGCCACGGGTCGAGTACATGCTCGGTCTCGGTGACGACGCGCTCGTGCTCGCCCAGCGGCTGGGGGAGTGGATCGCGTCCGGGCCGCAGATCGAGGAGGACATGGCGCTGGCCAACATCGGCCTGGACCTGCTTGGCCAGGCTCGCTCGCTGCTCTCCTACGCCGGGGAGTTGGAAGGCGCCGGCCGAGACGAGGACGCGTTGGCCTACCTGCGCGACGAGCGCGACTTCCGGAACCTGCAGATCGGCGAGCGCCCGAACGGCGACTTCGCCGTCACCATGGCCCGCCAGCTCGCGTTCTCCGCGTATCAGTTCGAGCTCTACGCGCGGCTGCAGACGAGCGCGGACGCGCTTCTGGCAGGGGTGGCGGCCAAGGCGGTCAAGGAGGTCGCCTACCACCGCGATCACGCCACCCAGTGGGTGCTGCGGCTGGGCGACGGGACCGAGGAGAGCCACCAGCGCATGCAGGTGGGTCTGGACGAGATCTGGCCGTATGTCGACGAGATGTTCGACGCGGACCCGGTCGTCGCTCAGCTGGACGCCGATGTCGCCGTCGACCCGGTCGGGCTGCGCGAACCGTGGGCGGCATACGTCGACCGCGTGCTCGCCGAGGCGACTCTCGACGTGCCGGAGCCGGCGTTCCACGGCCGCGGCGGTCGTCGCGGCCTGCACACCGAAGCCATGGGCTACCTGCTCGCCGAGATGCAGCACCTGCACCGGGTCCACCCGGGTGCGACGTGGTGACCGCTGTGCTCGCCGTCGAGGCCCGCGCCGTCGTGGCGGCCGTACCCGACCCGGAGTTGCCGGTCGTGACGATCGAGGACCTCGGCGTGCTGCGCGATGTGCGGGTCGAGGACGACGGGCACGTCGTCGTCGAGATCACGCCCACCTACTCGGGCTGCCCGGCGATGGACGCCATCCGTGCCGACGTTCTCGGGCGCCTGCGGGCGCAGGGTCACGACGACGTCGAGGTCCGCCTCGTGCTGTCGCCGGCATGGACGACCGACTGGATCACCGACACCGGCCGTGCGGCTCTGCGAGAGTTCGGAATCGCTCCTCCGCACCCGGCCGGCCCGGTGGCGCTGACCTTGTCTGTGCGCTGCCCCCGGTGTGGGTCACCGGACACCCGCGAGATCAGCCGGTTCGGGTCGACGGCGTGCAAGTCGTTGTGGACGTGTCGCTCCTGCCTCGAGCCGTTCGACCATGTCAAGGCGCTCTGAGTGACCACGAGTCCCGTCGCGCCCCGAACAACCCGTCACAGCGTCTTCCACCGCCTCGGGGTCTCGTCCGTCGATCGGCTGACGGACGACGCCGTGGCTGTCACGTTCGAGGTCCCGCCGGAGCTCCGCGAGGAGTACCGCTTCGCCGCCGGTCAGCACGTCAACGTCTCGGTGCCGGGTGGCGACGAGGTGCGGCGCAGCTACTCGATCTGCGCGCCGGCGGGTTCGGGGACGCTGCGGATCGCGGTCAAGCGGATCCCCGACGGCACGTTCTCGTCGTACGCGCTGGGGAGCCTGGCGCCGGGCGACGAGCTGGACGTCATGACCCCCGCCGGCCGGTTCACGCCGGCGCTCGACCCCGCTCACACCAGGCACTACGTCGCGATCGCCGCGGGCAGTGGCATCACGCCGGTCATGTCCATCGTCTCGACCGTCCTGGACGTCGAACCGGGAAGCCGCGTGACGCTGATCTACGGCAACCGGACCAGCCAGTCGGTGATGTTCCTCGATGAGCTGGCCGACCTGAAGGACGCGTACCCCTCGCGGCTGCACCTCGTCCACGTGCTGTCGCGCGAGGCGCAGGAGACCGAGCTCCTCTCCGGGCGGATCGACGAGGAGCGGCTCGAACGGCTTCTCGGCACGCTCGTCCCGCTGGTGTCGGTCGACGAGTGGTACCTGTGCGGGCCGCACGAGCTGGTGACGGCGGCACGGGAGGTCCTGCGCCGGCACGGCGTCGACCGGGCCCACGTCCACGCGGAGCTGTTCCACGTCGGTGACCCTCCGCCGCGCGCCGTCGACGCCCCGCCGCGAGAGGCCGCCGGCGCAAGTGTCACCGTGGTGCTGGACGGGAGACGGAGCACGGTCGAGATCGCCGACCCGGACGAGACCGTCCTGGAAGCGGTTCTCCGGGTACGCAACGACGCCCCGTTCGCATGCAAGGGGGGCGTCTGCGGCACGTGCCGCGCCAAGCTGCTGGACGGCAAGGTCGAGATGGAGCGCAACTTCGCGCTCGAGGAGGAGGAGGTCGGCGCGGGCTATGTACTGACCTGCCAGTCGCACCCGTCGACACCGTCGGTGTCGCTCGACTACGACGCGTGACCGCCGCGCGCGACCTTCAGCGGCGCAGGTGGCGTCTCGGTCTCGACCGGACGCAGCAGCCGCGGCGCGCTGCGGGCCGCGTCGACCGCCGGCACGCCGGCGATCAGCACGACGCCGAGGGTGCCGATGGGCAGCCCGGCGGCGCCGAGTTGCAGCAACGGCCAGAGCGCCGCGCCCACCAGTCCGACCACGGTGACGACCGCCACATAGTCGGGGGCGTCGAGGATCCACTTGGGCGCGCGGTCGGCGGCCAGGCAGACGAGACCGACGGCGACGCCCAGCACCGGTCCTGCGACGAGGCCGCTGACCGCGCCGATCAGGGCGATCTCGAGCTCGTTGACGCTCGCGTCGAGAAGCATCGCAAGGGGGATGCCGCCGAGGACCCCGGCAAGGGCTCCCCACACCGGGCCGTGAGTCAGGCCCCAGCGGGCGAAGCGGCCGATGGTCCCCTGCAAGACCATGGTTCAAGAGTGCACCGTGAGGACCGTCTCCGCACGTCATTCCGCGTGTCGCGGCCGATCCGTGACCTGTTGTGCATGCCGGTGTCACGCACCGGCGGCTGGCGGCAAGCAAGCTAGGGTCGCCGGTCGTGGAGTTGACGCCGTGCTGTTGGAAGGAGACGACCCACTCGTCGTCACGCTGACGTGAGGCCCGACCGGCCGACAACGTTGCCAAGGCTCCTCCAGTCGCCTGTCGGAACCCGTCGTTAGGCTGCGGACGAGGATGCAACAGACGGGAGGCTCGAGCGTGACCGTGGCGGACAAGAGCGCTGGCTCCGTAGCTGGCGCTGGTCAGGAGATCGAGTTCCGCAACGACGTGACGATCGAGCTCGTGCGGTCCAGCGCTCACGACTCGGACGTGCTCTTCGCGGCCCGGGTTTCGACCAAGGGCGAGAAGTCGCTCGAGGATGTCGATGCCGACGCCAGTCAGTCGAAGGGCCTGCTCAACTTCCTCATGCGGGATCGCCACGGCTGCTACGACGACCAGACCGACGTCTTGACCTCACACGGCTGGATCGCGTGGCCGGACGTCACAGGACTTGAGTCGTTCGCCACGCTCTCGCGCGCCGGCCTCATCGAGTACCAGCGGGCGCGGCGGCTCATCCGGCGCGAGCACGACGGGCCGATGGTGCGGGTCACGACGCGTCATGTCGATCTGCTCGTCACACCCGAGCACCGGATGTGGGCCAAGCGCCGCCGTCAAGCCGATCGCGAGCGGTGGGACCTTGTCCCCGCCACAGATCTGTTCGAGGTGTCACATCGGCTGGCACTCGGCGGTGGCGAATGGAACGCGGAGTTCCCGCTCGACTTTCCGCCGGCGTGGTTCTCGCTGCTCGGGTTCTTTATCGGTGACGGCCACACCAGTGGCGGAACGCCGATATTCCGGCTGCGCAAGGAACGCGAGATCAACGCTCTACACACGTGGGCGGCCGAGCTCGGGTACCAGGTGACACCCAACGGCGACCGCTACTACCTGTCGGCCGACGAGGACTTCCGGCTGTTCGCGAAGAAGTGCTACGACGTCAAACGGGAGAAGATCGTTCCGAGTGAGGTCTTGGACTGCAGGCCGGACGCGTTGCACGCGCTTCTCGCTGGGCTCATGGCATCGGACGGTTCGGTGTCATCTACCGGCAAGCAGGTCTACACGACGACGAGCCGACGCCTGGCCGACCAGGTACAGGAGATCGCGCTCAAGACCGGTACCACTGCCCGGATCAGGACTCGATACACGCATGGCCCAGGTCATCTCGGGACCAAGCCCGTTCACCTGGTGACGATCTTTCGTCGGCGCAACGCCTTTCCGCGGGTTGGGTGGACGACGGCAGATCGCCGTCGCGAGGTGACGCTGGAGCAGTACCGAGGCAGTGTGCACTGCGTGACGGTGCCCAACGGGACGTTGTACGTGCGGCGCAACGGCAAGGCCGCGTGGTGCGGGAACAGTCCGTTCGAGCACAACTCGATGACGTTCTACGTCCACGCGCCGATCTTCGTGTTCCGCGAGCATATGCGGCACAGGATCGCGAGCTATAACGAGGAGAGCGGGCGATACCGAGAACTGCGGCCGATCTTCTATGTGCCGGGTCCCGACCGCAAGCTAGTCCAGGAGGGCAAACCGGGGCACTACGTCTTCGTCGACGGCACGCCGGAACAGCACGCTCTCGTCGATGCCGAGACCCGCCGGGTGTGCACCGAGGCGTACGCGGCCTACCAGCGGATGCTCGCCGCAGGAGTCGCCCGCGAGGTCGCCCGCATCGTGCTGCCGGTCACGATCTACTCGTCGATGTACGTCACGTTCAACGCGCGCTCGCTGATGAACTTCCTGTCGTTGCGGACCAAGCGTGAGGACTCGCGGTTTCCGTCGTTCCCGCAGCGCGAGATCGAGATGGTGGCCGAGAAGATGGAGCAGGAGTGGGCTCGGCTGATGCCGCTAACGCACGCGGCCTTCGAGACCAACGGCCGCGTCGCTCCGTGAGCGCACGAGGCGTCTTCGGAGGCATATGGACCAGGTAGCCTTCCGACCATGGCCGACGAGCTCGCAGCATTTCCTCAGGCACCCTTCGGACATGTCCTGACCGCCATGGCGACGCCCTTCCGCGACGACGGAAGCCTCGACCTCGACGGTGCCGAGAAACTCGCCTCGCACCTGGTCGAGCAAGGCTGCGACGGGCTTGTCCTCAGCGGCACGACCGGTGAGAGCCCCACCACGTCGGACGCCGAGAAAGAGCAGTTGTTGCGAACCGTGCTGGACTCGGTTGGCGACCGCGCCACGGTGGTCGCCGGAGCAGGCACCTATGACACGCACCACACGGTCGAGCTCGCCCGTCAGGCCGAGAAGGCGGGTGCCCGGGGGCTCCTGGTGGTGACGCCGTTCTACAGTCGCCCGCCCCAGGAGGGGCTGGTACGGCATTTCACCGCCGTCGCCGACGCAACCGGGTTGCCGGTCATGCTCTACGACATACCCGCGCGGACGGGAGTGGCGATCGAGACCGAGACCCTGGTCAGGCTCGCCGAGCACGACCGGATCGTCGCGGTCAAGGACGCCAAGGGCGACCTGTTCGCCTCCACCGAGGTTCTCGCCCGGACCGAGCTGGCCTACTACTCGGGAGACGACGCCCTCAACCTGGCCCACCTCACTCAGGGCGCCGTCGGCATCGTCAGCGTGGTCGCCCATGTCGCCGCCGCGCGGTACACGGCGATGGTGCGCGCTGTCCGTGCGGGCGATCTCGCCGAGGCGATCAGGTTGCATCGTGAGCTCCTACCCGCCGTACGCGGGATCATGACCCGAACCCAGGGCGCGATCATGGCCAAGGCGGCCGTGCAGCTCACCGGCGTGATCGCGAGCCGGGCGATGCGTTCGCCCTTGGTGGCGGCGACCGACGGCCAGGTCGAGCAACTCCGGGCGGACCTCGCGGCGGCGGACCTGCTGTGAGCCACCCCCACCCAGAGCTCACGGCGCCGCCGCCCCTGTCCGAGGGTGGCCTGCGCATCGTCCCGCTGGGTGGGCTGGGCGAGGTCGGCCGGAACATGACCGTCTTCGAGCACGCGGGGCGCTTACTGGTTGTCGACTGCGGCGTTCTCTTCCCCGAGGACCACCAACCCGGCGTCGATCTGATCCTGCCTGATTTCGACTACATCAGGGACCGCCTCGACCAGGTCGAGGCGGTCGTTCTCACCCACGGCCACGAGGACCACATCGGTGCGGTGCCGTTCCTGCTCCGGGAGAAGCGCGACATCCCACTCGTCGGATCGCGGCTCACGCTTGCCCTGGTCGAGGCCAAGCTCACCGAACATCGCATCGACGCGTACCAGCTCGAGGTCAGAGAGGGGCAGACCGAGCGGTTCGGCCCCTTCGAGGTGGAGTTCCTGGCCGTCAACCACTCGATCCCCGACGCACTGGCGCTCGCGATCCGGACGACCGCCGGCGTCGTGCTGCACACCGGCGACTTCAAGTTGGACCAGCTGCCCTTGGACGGCCGGCTCACCGACCTCAACGGCTTCGCCCGCCTCGGCGACGCGGGCGTCGACCTGTTCATGGTCGACTCCACCAACGCAGAAGTGCCGGGATACACGCCGCACGAGCGCGACATCGCTCCGGTGCTGGACCGGGTGTTCGGTGAGGCGCCGCGCCGGGTCGTCGTCGCCTCGTTCGCCAGTCATGTGCACCGGGTCCAGCAGGTGCTCGACGTCGCCGTGGCGCATCGGCGCAAGGTGGCGTTCGTCGGTCGCTCGATGGTGCGCAACATGGGCATCGCCCGCGACCTCGGCTATCTGGATGTGCCCGGTGGCACTCTCGTCGACCTCAAGAGCCTCGACGACCTAGCGCCGGAGGAGGTCGTGCTCATGTCGACCGGTTCGCAGGGCGAGCCGATGTCCGCGCTCTCGCGGATGGCCAACCGCGACCATCCCGCGATCAGCATCGAGCCCGGCGACGTCGTCGTGCTCGCATCGTCGTTGATCCCCGGCAACGAGAACGCCGTGTCCCGGGTCATCAACGGCCTGACCCGGTGGGGTGCCACCGTCGTACACAGGGGCAACGCGATGGTGCACACATCCGGCCACGCGAGCGCCGACGAGCTGCTGTACGCGTACAACCTGGTCAAGCCGCGCAATGCCATGCCCATCCACGGCGAGATCCGGCATCTGCACGCCAACGCTGCGGTCGCCGTGAACGCCGGCGTGGCCCGCGATCGCGTGATCCTGGCCGAGGACGGCGTTGTCGTCGATCTCGCCGCGGGCGTCGCACGCGTCGTGGGTGCCGTGCCGTGCGGCTACGTCTACGTCGACGGGTCGAACGTCGGCGGTGTGGCCGAGGCGTCGCTGAAGGACCGCCGCATCCTCGGCGAGGAGGGCTTCATCTCGGTCGTGGTCGTGGTCGACTCGGTGACCGGCAAGGTCACCGGCGGGCCCGAGATCCATGCCCGGGGCTTCGCCGAGGACGACAGCGTGTTCGACGAGATCCGACCGCAGGTGGCCGACGCTCTGGAGAAGGCGGCCGCCGCCGGCGGCGCCGACACCTACCAGCTCCAGCAGACGATCCGGCGCACGATCGGCCGTTGGGTGAGCGGCCGGTACCGGCGCCGACCGATGATCATCCCGGTCGTCGTCGAGTCCTGACCTCCCGGTGGAACACGGCGTGTGACGCAAGGTACGGGAGTGTCTGACGGGTAGCCTTCGGATCATGGCGACCCGTACGTCCACGACGACTCGATCGCGCAGGTCAGCGCCCACCAAGGGCACCAAGCGCGACACCGGGCGGGCTTCGACCCGGCGCGGGTCGACGAGGCAGACAGCGGCTCGGCAACCGGCGCGCGGTGGCCCGGCTCCGGCCACCCGGATGGCCCGGGGTATCGGGCGGATGTTCGAGGCCGTCTGGATGGGGCTCGCCCACCTGATCGGCGGCACCGTGCGACGGCTCGGGTCCACGGCCCGCGAGCTCGAGCCCGTGCACCGGCGGGACGGTCTCGGGCTCGGCCTGGTCGGCGCAGGCATCGTCGATCGCGGCTGCCGTGTGGTGGAACATCGACGGCCGGGTCGCCGAGGTCGTCCGTACGATCGTCACCGGCACCGTCGGTGCCGCCGCGGTCGCCGTTCCCTTCCTCCTCGTCCTGCTGGCGTGGCGGGCGCTTCGCCATCCGGAACGCAACGGCCCCGGCGGCCGTCAGCTCGTCGGGTGGACCGCCCTGGGGCTCGGCGTGCTGGGGCTGATCCACATCGCGGCTGGCATGCCGCGACCTGTCGACGGTGAAGCCGCTATGCAGACCGCGGGTGGCGCCGTCGGGTTCGTCGCGTCCACGGTGCCTGCCGACCTGCTCACCGTGTGGGTCGCGACGCCCCTGCTGGCGCTGCTGGCCATGTTCGGCCTGCTTGTCGTCACCGGCACCTCGGTGCACGACCTACCGAACCGGGCGCAGGCATTCGGCAACTGGCTGACCGGCGCGGCCGGCGACCCGGATGGAGCCGGCGCCGCGGATGGAGAAGGGGGCAAGCAGACGACGCCACCACGCCGATTCCGCCTGCGCCGTCGTGGCTCCGCGCACGTGCCGGAGGATCAGAAGCCCTACGACAGCCCGTTGCTCCGCGAGCGGGCGGCCGTCGCCCGCCGGCTCGCCGTGGAAGCAATGGAGGGGGCGGAGCCGACGAAGGTGGTGCCGACGGCGGCCCGGCCCGACGAGCCGCCCGCCGAGCCACCGCCGCACACCCCGCTGCCTCAGCGGGTCGAGCAACTGGCGCTGTCCGGCGACATCACCTACACGCTGCCGTCCAGCGACGCGTTGCGCCAGGGGAGCCCGCACCGGGCCCGCTCGGCGGCTTCGGACCAGATCGTCGATGCGCTGACCGAGGTGCTCGACCAGTTCGAGATCGACGCACAGGTCACCGGCTACACGCGCGGCCCGACGGTCACGCGCTACGAGGTCGAGCTGGGCACGGCGGTGAAGGTCGAGCGGGTGACGGCGCTGTCGAAGAACATCTCGTACGCCGTCGCCAGCGCCGAGGTGCGCATCCTCTCCCCGATCCCGGGCAAGTCGGCGATTGGCATCGAGATCCCGAACTCGGACAAGGAGACGGTCAGCCTCGGTGACGTCCTGCGGGCGCCCGTCGCGCGAAGGGACCACCACCCGATGGTGGTGGGCCTCGGCAAGGACGTCGAGGGCGGTTTCGTCGTCGCCAACCTCGCCAAGATGCCGCACGTGCTGATCGCCGGCGCCACCGGATCGGGCAAGTCGAGCTGCCTCAACTCGCTGATCACGTCGGTCCTCATGCGCTCGACACCGGACGAGGTGCGGATGATCCTGGTCGACCCCAAGCGGGTCGAGCTGACGGCCTACGACGGCATCCCGCACCTGATCACGCCGATCATCACCAACCCGAAGAAGGCCGCCGAGGCGCTGCAGTGGGTCGTCCGCGAGATGGACATGCGCTACGACGACCTCGCCCAGTTCGGCTTCCGGCACCTGGACGACTTCAACAAGGCGGCGCGGTCCGGCCGGCTCAGGCCGCCTCCGGGCAGCGAGCGCACCATTGCGCCCTATCCGTACCTACTGGTGATCGTCGACGAGCTGGCGGACCTGATGATGATCGCGCCGCGCGACGTCGAGGACGCGATCGTGCGGATCACCCAGCTTGCGCGCGCGGCCGGAATCCACCTGGTGCTGGCGACCCAGCGGCCGTCCGTCGACGTCGTCACGGGCCTGATCAAGGCGAACGTGCCGTCGCGGCTCGCGTTCGCCACGTCCTCATTGGCCGACTCGCGAGTCATCCTCGACCAGAACGGAGCGGAGAAGCTGGTCGGCCAGGGCGACGGGCTCTTCCTGCCGATGGGCGCGAGCAAGCCGGTGCGGATCCAGGGTGCGTGGGTCACCGAGTCCGAGATCCATGCGGTCGTCCGGCACTGCAAGGATCAGCTCCAGCCCACCTACCGCGACGACGTCACGGCACCCGTGTCATCCAGGCGAGAGGTCGACGAGGACATCGGCGACGACCTCGACCTGCTCTGCCAGGCCGCCGAGCTGGTGATCACGACCCAGTTCGGCTCCACGTCGATGCTGCAGCGCAAGCTGCGGGTCGGTTTCGCCAAGGCGGGTCGGCTGATGGACCTGATGGAGAGCCGGGGCATCGTCGGTCCGTCGGAGGGCTCAAAGGCCCGCGACGTGCTGGTCAAGCACGACGAGCTCGACGAGGTCCTGGACACCCTGCGCGGTGAATGAGATCGGCCCGAAGTCCTGGTGGCATGCACGCCGCGCGGGAGTCTCCTATGCGGGATTCTGTCAGCGTGGGACGAGCGCGGGTCGGGATCTCGGGCTGGACGTACCCGCCATGGCGCGGCGTGTTCTACCCGGCCGGGCTGACCCACCGGCGGGAGCTCGAGTACGTGGCGACCCGGCTGGGCACCGTCGAGATCAACGGGTCCTTCTACGGGTTGCAGCGGCCGTCGAGCTACCTCGCCTGGTTCGCGCAGACGCCCGACGACTTCGTGTTCGCGGTCAAGGGTGGCCGCTTCATCACCCACATGAAGAAGCTGGCCGATGTCGACACGCCGCTGGCCAACTTCTTCGGCTCCGGTGTGCTGGCCCTCGGGCACAAGCTCGGCCCCGTGCTCTGGCAGCTGCCGCCGATGCTGCCGTTCGATCCGGGCCGGCTGGAGTCGTTCTTCGAGCGCCTTCCGCGCACCACCGCTGAGGCCGGGAAGCTCGCGAAGGGGCACGACGCGCGCCTCGTCGAGGGCGCGTGGACCACCGTGCGTGTCGACCGGCCGCTGCGGCACGCGCTCGAGGTCCGCCATCGCAGCTACGAGACACCGGCCTTCGTCGACCTGCTGCGCCTCCACGACGTCGCACTCGTGGTCGCCGATTCCGCTGGAAAGTGGCCGTTCATGGTGGACGTGACGTCGGACTTCGTCTACGTCCGGTTGCACGGAGCAAAGGAGCTGTACGTCAGCGGTTATGACGACGACGCCCTCGACTCGTGGGCGGCCAGAGTGACGAGGTGGACTGAGGACGGGCGCGACGTGTACGTCTATTTCGACAACGACGTGAAGGTGCGGGCGCCGTTCGACGCCATGGGCCTCGCCGAGCGCCTGCCGAGTCGCTGAGAACTAGCCGCGGGACTCGATGAACTGCTTGAAGTTCTTCATGTCGCGCTCCGCGGCCCTGGAGACGAGGCCGCTCTTCTCGCCGACTTCCTCGGCGAGACCTTCGGAGTTCATCTCGAGCTGCAGCATGATCCTGGTCGTCCGGGGGTCGAGCCGGTGGAACGTGACAACCCCAGCCCGGCCTATGCCGCGAGTCGTCCGCCAGGCGATTCGGTCGTCAGGCGTCTGCTCGGTGATCTCCGCGTCGAACTCGCGCTCTACGCCGGCGACCCTCAGCTTCCAGCGCAGGCGGCGCTCGTCGAGCTGGGTGACCGACTCGACGTCGTCCATGAATTCGGGAAACTCCTCGAACTGCGTCCACTGCTTGTAGGCCGTGCGGATAGGGACAGCCACGTCGACAGACTTCTCGGTGGCCATGGGTGCTCCTCTCTGGGCGTCAGACGCCCGTTCCCCGTACCCGGCCGCCGAACTGCGAAACGACCATCGCGGTACGCGGCCCGTGCGTCGACGTGCGAGGCTACATGACCATGAGCGAGCACTCGGTGGCGATCGTGACGCTGGGGTGCGCGCGCAACGAGGTCGATTCCGAAGAGCTCGCCGGACGGCTGCACGCCGACGGGTTCCGGCTGGTCGACGACCCCGCCGCCGCCGAGACCGTGGTGGTCAACACCTGCGGCTTCGTCGAGCAGGCGAAGAAGGACTCCATCGATTCACTGCTGGCCGCCGCCGATCTGAAGGCCGGGGCTGCCCGCTCGGTCGTGGCCGTGGGCTGCCTGGCCGAGCGCTACGGCGCGGAGTTGGCAGCCGAGCTGCCGGAGGCCGACGCGGTGCTGAGCTTCGACGACTACGACGACATCGGGCAACGGCTGCGGGCCGTTCTCGACGGCGCGGCACACGTGACCCACACGCCGCGAGACCGGCGGCGGCTCCTGCCGGTGACGCCGTCAGCCCGGCCGACGCACGGCGGGTCGACGCCCGGTCATGCCGTTGCGGACCTGCCCGCCGGCATAGCGCCCGTGTCGGGGCCGCGGGCCGTTCGCCGACGGCTCGATGCCGGGCCGGTCGCACCGTTGAAACTCGCCAGCGGCTGCGACCGGCGCTGTTCCTTCTGCGCCATCCCGACCTTTCGCGGCGCGTTCCTGTCCAGGCGCCCTGCCGACGTGCTGAACGAGGCCAGGTGGCTCGCCGAGCACGGCGTGAGAGAGCTGTTCCTGGTGAGCGAGAATTCGACGTCCTACGGCAAGGATCTGGGCGACCTGCGGTTGCTCGAGACGCTCCTCCCGGCGCTCGCGGGCGTCGACGGCATCGAACGCGTGCGCGTGTCCTACCTCCAGCCGGCGGAGATGCGCCCGTCGCTGGTCGAGGCGATCGCCGGGACCCTCGGCGTTGCGCCGTACTTCGACCTGTCGTTCCAGCACGCCAGCCCGACGGTCCTGCGGCGGATGCGCCGCTTCGGCTCGGGAGCGAGCTTTCTCGAGCTGGTCGCGGCGATCCGCGAGCGGGCACCGGCGGCCGGTATCCGGTCGAACGTCATCGTGGGGTTTCCCGGTGAGACGGACGGGGACCTCGCCGCGCTCATGTCGTTCCTCGCCCAGGCGGGTCTGGATGTTGTCGGAGTGTTCGGTTACTCCGACGAGGACGGAACCGAGGCGGCGAGCTTCGACGGGAAGCTCCCACCCGACGAGGTCGCCGACCGGGTCGAGCTCGTCACCACGATGGTCGAGAACCTCGTCGCCCAGCGAGCCGAGGATCGCGTCGGGGAGCGTGTCGACGTGCTGGTCGAGTCCGTGTCGGGTGCGACGCTCGAAGGTCGGGCAGCGCACCAGGGCCCGGATGTCGACGGGACGACGGCGGTGAGGGCCACGCGCGGCCAGGTGGGTGAGGTCGTCCCGGCCCGGGTCGTGGCGTCCGAGGGCGCCGACCTCGTCGCCGAGCCGACCTGAACGCCCTGGCAGGCACCTACGCTGAGTGCGTGCCCGTCACGAACCGGAAGGAACCCCAGCCCAGCGCGTGGAACCTGCCCAACGCCGTGACGGTGCTGCGGCTCTTCCTGGTGCCACTCCTCGCCTGGCTGCTGCTGCGCGAGGACGGCGCGGACGACGCCTCCCGGGTGGGCGCGTTCCTGACGTTCGCCGTCGCCATGGTGACGGACAAGATCGACGGCGACCTGGCCCGCAAGCGCGGGCTCGTCACCGACTTCGGCAAGATCGCCGACCCGATCGCCGACAAGGCCCTCACCGGGACCGCTTTCGTGGGCCTTTCCCTGCTGGGCGAGCTGCCCTGGTGGGTGACGATCGTCGTGCTGGTCCGCGAGCTGGGCGTCACGGCGTTGCGCTTCGTCGTGATCCGGCACGGCGTGCTCCCGGCCGGACGCGGCGGAAAGGTCAAGACCGCGTTGCAGGGGCTGGCCCTTGGGCTCTACCTGCTGCCACTCCCGGACGCCTGGCATCCAGTCGAGGTCACCGCGATGGCGGTCGCCGTCGTGGTGACGGTCGTCACCGGGCTCGACTACGTCGCGCAGGCCGTCAGGCTGCGGCAAACCAGCGAGCGGACGGCCGCCAGGCGGGCCCGCCGTACGCGGGCGGGCCAGTGACAGACGCACGGCCGGACGCGGTCGCACTCGTGCTCGTCGGGGACGAGTTGCTGGCCGGACACGTCATCGATGCCAACGGCCCGTGGCTCGGTCGTCGGCTCGCCGAGGCCGGCCTGCACGTCGTGTCGGTGGCGTTCGCACCCGATCGGGCTGACGCGATCGTCCGGGCCGTCGAGCGAGGACTCGACGACGCGGCAGCGGTCGTCGTGACGGGCGGTCTGGGCGGGACGAGCGACGACGTGACGCGTTCGGCGCTCACCGTGCTCGCGGAAGGGCAAACGCCGCGCGTGCTACCCAACGGGCACGGCATCGAGGACGGGGTTCGTCTGGACCTCGCGCGCGGGATCGTCTTCGCCGTGCCGGGTGTACCGGCCGAGATGTCCGCCATGGCGGACGAGCTGATCGTGCCCGAGTTGCGAGTGGCGGCGGGGCCGCTGCTGCCCCGGGTCACCAGGTCAGTTCTCGTCGTCGGCATGGGGGAGCGGCGCGTGTCCGAGCTGCTTGCGCCGCTCGAGGCCTCGCTGGGTCATGCCGGCGCGCTCGCGTACCTGCCGCGACCGGGCGAGGTCGAGGTCCGGATCAGGGCCGCCGGGCCCGATGCTGTCGCGACGGGCGGCGCCAGCGTCGTCCGTGCCCGGGAGCTGCTGGGCGACGCCGTGGCAGCCCAGGACGCGAGTCTGGAGGAGGCCGTCGTCTCAATCCTGGTCGGCTCTCGGGCGACCGTGGCCACCGCGGAGTCGTTGACCGGCGGGCTGGTGGCGGCAGCGTTGTCCTCGGTCCCGGGGGTGTCGGCTGTGTTCCGCGGGGGTGTCGTCGCGTACGCGACCGACCTCAAGGCCAGCCTGGTCGGCGTGCCCCGCGACGTGCTGGAGCGGGACGGTCCGGTCGCCGCGACGACGGCCGCGGCGATGGCCCAGGGTGTCCGGGAGCGCTGTGCAGCGGCGTACGGCGTGACAACGACGGGGGTCGCGGGCCCGGAACCCCAGGATGGCCACCCGGCCGGGAGGTTTCACGTTGCCGTCGCCTCCGACGAGGTCGTGCGCGTCGCTTCATACGATCCGTGGCCGGGTCTGGTCGTCACGCGGCAGACGGTGCGGCGACGGGCGGTCGTCGCCGCTCTCGATCTGTTGCGCCGGGCGGTCGTCGGGCTCGGGCAAGGGCCCGGGGAATCCTCGTCCGCGCCGACACGTTGACGGAGGAAGCTCCTGCCTTCGGCGTCGGTCGGTGGCCGGAGGTACGGTGATAGTGCAAGTGGGGACGACCTCCATCGCGAGAAGGGAGTGGCCGGTGGTTCTTGTCAGACGCCTGATCGGCGACGTCCTACGCCGCCGTCGGGTCAGCCAGCGCCGCACCCTTCGAGAGGTGTCGGCCGCCGCCCGGGTGAGTCTCGGGTATCTGTCCGAGGTTGAGCGGGGGCGCAAGGAAGCGTCCTCAGAGTTGCTTGCGGCGATCTGCCAGGCGCTCGACCTACCCATGTCTGAAGTTCTCCGCGAGGTCAGCGACGAGATGTCGCGGGTCGAGGCGGCCGCCGTCGGTGCCCTTACCGAGCTTCGCCGGCCGGTATCCACCGTCGACCGTCGCGACGTGGTCGCCGTCGGCTGACGCCGCGCGACACCGCTGGCGCGTCCGCCGACGTCTCGAATCGTCGAGCTGACGCGCGCACTCCACCTCACGTCCCACTCGTGGGTGATGTCGGGTGCGCAGGACTATGCCGTCGTGACGTCCACGCGAGCGGAATGCGGCGGCTGGGCGTCCTGGAAGCGGGGCGGGGCATGCGGGCCGGAAATCCCCGCCCCGCTTCCAGTACGGCCAAGATACCGGTAAGTTTCCTATCTGAAAAGACTGTTTCCGATAGCGAAGGCGGAGCCGGATGTCGCGTCGACCTGGGACCCCGAGCCTGCTCCGTGCGATCAACGACCGCAGCGCGCTCGAGCTGCTGCTCACCGAGGGTCCACTGACCCGGGCCCGGCTAGGAGAGCTGACCGGCCTGTCGAAGGTCACCGCATCGCAGCTGATGGCGCGCTTGCAGGAGCGGGGACTGGTAGAGGTGATCGGCACCCGGTCCGCCGGTCGCGGTCCCAGCGCGGAGCTCTACGCGGTCCGGGCAGGCTGCTCCCACGGAGTCGGCATCGACATGGCTCCGGACGAGGTCGTGGCGGCCGTGGCCGACGTCACCGGAGAGGTCCGCGGCCGGGTGACCCGGCCGGTCGCCGACGCCGATGACCCGGTCCGCGTCGTGAGCGACGCCGTACGCGCCGTGACCGGCGAGGCGGGGATCGCCATGACCGACGTCGCCCACGTGGTGCTCGGGACGCCCGGCGTCGTCGACCCGGCCACCGGTGACGTGGGCTACGTCTTCGACCTGCCGCGCTGGCATCGGGGCCTTCGTGACGGCGTTCGCGAGGATCTCGGCTGCGCCGTGACGATCGAGAACGACGTCAACCTGGCCGCTATCGCCGAGCGAACTTACGGCGCCGCCCACGACGTCGACGACATGGTGCTGCTCTGGGTCGGCCGTGGCGTGGGCCTGGCGGTGTTCCTGGGCGGGCGCCTGCACCGGGGGGCCACCGGCGCCGCAGGTGAGATCGGGTACCTCCCGGTGCCCGGCGTTCCGCTGCCGTCGAGTGGGTCGGAGCCCGACAAGCGGGCCTTCCAGCGGCTGGTGGGCGCGGAGGCGGTGTCCGTGCTCGCTGCGCAGCACGGCGTCGTCGCCGACGGTGCGGCTGAGGCGGTGCGCGCGGCGCTGGCGGCCGGGTCGCCGGCACAGGGATTCCTGGACGAGCTGGCAGAACGGCTCGCGACCGGGCTCGCCGCCGTGTGTGCCGTCGTCGACCCGGCCCTCGTGGTCATCGCCGGCGAGGTCGGCGCCGCCGGCGACGGTCCGCTCTGCGATCTCGTCACTCGCGCGATGGGCCGGATCGCGCAGGTCCGACCGGCCTTGGTGCCGACCGCGGTCCACGATGCGCCGGTCCTGCGCGGTGCCCTGCTGACGGCCGTCGACCAGGCCCGCGAGTCGCTGTTCGCCTCGACCGGACACGGGTGAGCCGCCTGCGGCAGGGAATCAATCCGGCGTCTGTCACGCTGATCGACACGATGAACGCACTCTCTGCGCCGACGCCGTGGGACGATCCACAGCCTCTTCTCGACGAGCATCCGCCGTCCGCCGCGGTCGATGACTTTCGCGACGCGATGGCGCGGCTCGCAGGGGGCGTAGGCGTCCTCACGACACGCGATCCCGTCAGCCGTGACTGCGGCATCACCGTCACGGCGGTGTCGTCCGTCTCCCTGATTCCGCCGCTCGTGCTGACCTGCGTTCGACGAGGCGGCTTCGTGCACGACGCGCTCGTGGTCGCTGACGGATGGGCGCTGACGATGCTGGCTGACGACCAGCTCGATCTGGCCCGCTACGCCGCTCGGCATCGCCACCCGGGCTCTCGCGACGACTTCTCACCGTGGCGCGTGCGCCGTGGCGCGGACTCCGGTGCCCTGATCTTCACGGGCGGTGTGTCCGCCGTCGAGTGTGTGCCCTACGAGCTGGTCGACGCCGGAGACCACACGGTGGCGATCGGCCGGGTCGTGGCCGTGGCCGACGATCTCGTCGGCCGGAATCCGCTCGCCTACGTCGACCGCCGCTATCACGCCACCGGTGACGCGCTGAGTTGAGCCGCGCGTTCTCCACGCCGTCCCGAGGTCATTGCTCCACCGGACGCGCTCGTTGAAGCGCCATCCACCGGCTCGGGTTCTCGAGCGGCGCGAAGCCGAGAGCCCGGTAGACACCGTGGGCGTCGGCGGTGGCCAGCAGCCAGCGGCGCAGCGTGGCGAGCTCCGGGTGCTCGAGCAGTGCGCTGACGAGGAAGCGCGACAGCCCGCGGCCTCTGTGCTCGGGGAGCACGAACACGTCGGCGAGGTAGCCGAACGTGGCCCGGTCGGTGACGGCGCGGGCGTAGCCCGCCAGGGTGCCGTCGGGCGCGTAGAGGCCCATCGGTATCGAGCCCTCGATCGCGCGCTCAACCGTTTCGCGGCCGACGCCAGGGCTCCAGTACGCCGTCCGCAGAAAACCGTGGATGGTGTCGAGGTCCAGCCTCGCCGGGTCGTCGTCGACCTCGTATCCGTCGTCACGTCGGCGCAGCACCGGTCACCAATGTCTTGACCACTCCTTCGAGCGTCGCCTTCTTGGCTTTCACGTCGTCCATGTCGGCGAAATAGACCATCCGCCGCCCGTCGGGATAGTCACCCTCGAGGATCTCGCTCTCGATGCTCGCCACCCGAGGGTGGTGGAAGACGAGGTGCACGTTCTTCACCGAGTGCAGATTGAACGTCGCGATGTAGTCGCCGTCATGACTGAACGTCGGCGCGTTCCACTTGATCTGCTCGGTGATGTCCGGGCTGACGCCCTTGATGATCCCTCGCAGCTGCTGGACCTCGGCCTTGAACGGGTGGTCGAGCCTGTCCATGAACGCGTCGACGTCCTCGGTCTTCGTCACCGTGCCTCCTCGATGTGTGCCCCTTGCCACTGCTGTCCATCGCCTACGGTTGCGCAACCGTGCAACGCAGTCTTCCTGGGGCCGTGAGTGCTGGGCCCACGGCCCCGCTAGAAGGGCGGTGCTTGGGGGTGGTGTGGTCGTCGTTCTTTGTCGATGTCGAGCTCGCTTCGAGCACGGCGGGGGTGGGTGTCTGGTATTGGTGGCCGGTGGGTGCGGTCCAGGTGATGGTGCCGTCGGGGGCGCGTTGCCAGGCCCAGCCGCCTCCGGTTTTGGCGCGGTGGTGGTGGCGGCATAGCGGGTCCGAGGTTGTCGGCGCTGGTCGGGCCGTCGGGGAAGCGTTTGCGGTGGTCGAGGTCGCAGCGTTCGGCGGGTTGTCGGCAGCCCGGGAAGGCGCACACCTGGTCGCGGGCCTTGACGTGGCGGGCGAGCGACGGTGGTGGCCGGTAGACGGTGACGCCGTGGTCGAGCAGCACGCCCGAGACGGGGTCGGTGAGCAGCCGGCGCCAGGTGGCGTCCGGGTCGGCAGCGATCTGGCGGGCCATCGCGGCCGGGATCGGCCCGTAGCCGGCGAGCTCGCCGGGCTGCTCGTCCAGGCCGAGCAGGGTGCTGGCCGCAACCGTGACCCGGATGTGCGGCCCGCGCCCTGGCTGGCGGCGGTGCTTGCGGGTGCCGCGCCGTTGCCGCCGGCTCGGGGTGGCGGAGCCCGCTGCGTGGACCGCACCGTCGGCGGGGCGTGGCGGTGGTCGCCGGCGTCGGGGCGGTGGTCGCCGGGGTCGGGGTCGGCCGGGGTGAGCACGGCCCGGCACAGGTCGACCAGGGCGTCGGCGCGGCGGGCGTCGATGCCGCGCGGATCCTGTGGGTCGGCGCAGCGGGCCAGCGTGTCGACGGCGGTGAACACCACGGTGGCGTCGTCGGCGGGCAGCCGGGCGGTGATCTCGGCCATCCCGTCCGGCAGCGGGTGCAGGTCGAGGAAACGCTCCGCCCTGGCCCTGGCGTGCCGTTTGACCACGGCCTCGCGAGTCCACCGCCGCGACCGCCCGGAGCAGACTGCGGCGCAGCTCCGATGTGGTCTGCGAATCGGCCCGCCGCAGCACCCGCTCCTCGACCGCCCGGCGGCTGGCCGGGTCGGTCAGGTTGGCCGTGTGCTCGGCGACGGCGCGGGCCTTGGCCAGGTCGATCCGGCCCTCCCGCAAGGCGAGTCTGGTGGCCGGCAGCCGGTCGGCCAGGTCCAGCGCGATGGCCAGCCTCAGGTCCGCCGCGCGACGACCGATCCGCAGCCTGGCCGCGACCTCGTCGGCCGCGAACTCGCTGACCCGCCGTCCGGGCTGGTCCGGGGCATCCGGGCCGGGCCGGCGGCGGGCGAACTCGGCGATCACCTCACCCTGCCTCGCCTGCGCCCACCCGATCAGCCGCTCCCAACCCGCCGCCGCCTCCAGCAGGTCATAGCTCGACAGCCCAGCCGGGTCGGCCGCGTTCAGCCGCGACGCCAGCGCCGGGCCGGGTCGAGGACCGTCGGCCTGTCCGGGCCAGGCGTGGCCGCCCGGCACGCCCGACGAACCCGGCGCCCATCCAGATGACCGCCCCGGCGCCTGGTACACGCCAGGAGCCAGCGGCCTGGCCCGCTCGATCGGGCCCTCGGTCAACCGGACCCGCCCGGCCGGCCGGGCCGGCAGGATGGCCCGCAGGCGTGCCACCGCCGCCACCCCACCCCCGTCGGCCGACACGCCCGGCCCGCCATCCGATTCGAACATGTGTCCATCATCCCACCCACCACCGACACTGATGATGGGCCATCCACAACGTCAAGGACGGGTGCGTGGAGCCCGCGGGTCGTGGCCGCAGGTCATGCACGCAGGCGGAGGCCGCGGGGAGTGACGTGGAAGCCAGCCGCGGCCAGCGCGTCGCCCAGCAGGGTCGCGGTGACCGTCTCGCCGTCGGCACGTTCGACCCGGAGCGCGCCCAGCGCACCGTCGCGGACGGCCAGCGCCAACGCGTCGGCGGCGGCCCGGAGCCGGTCGGTGTCGTCGGCCCAGGACAGCAGCGTGCGGCCGCCGCGCTCCACGTAGAGGACGAGGTCGCCGTCGACCAGCACGACGAGTGCGCCGGCCTTGCGGCCGGGGCGGTGTCCGCCTGGCTGCTCGCGGTCGGGCCAGGCAAGCGCGGCGCCGTAGGGGTTGGCCGGGTCGGTGGCGGCGAGCACCAGCGCCGGGACCGGCTCGCGTCGCGGTGCGGTGTCGGCGAACCCACGCAGCCGGTCGACAGCGCCCACCCGGGCGAACTGAGCGGCGCCGAGGCCGGCCACGAAGTAGCCACGGCGGACACGTCCGGAGTCCTCGAAGGCCGACAGCACGCGGTAGGCCGCCGCAAACCCGCCGGGGAGGCGCTCTGCGACCACTGCACCACGAGTGACGACGCCGTGCCGGTCGAGGAGGCCCTCGGCTGCGGCGTGCGCACGCCGGGTGGCGTCGGGCTCGCGTGCAGGTAGCAGCGCCCACCGGCCGGCGGCGATGGGCGGGCCCCCCCGGGCCGGCAGCGCCGGCCGGCCGCGGGCGTACCGCGATCTCGGGGGCCGGGCCGGTCTGGACCGGTGGGTCGACCGACCGCCGCCGACCAGCGACCGCAGCGGCGCCAGCGTGTCGTTGGTGATCCGGCCGGCCCATACCAGGTCCCACAGCGCGGCCGTTACCGCGGCGTCGTCCGTCGAGCCGACGGCGTCGGCCAGCTGCCGGTAGAAGTACGCGCCCCCGGACGCCAGCACGTCGAGCAGCGACTCGTGCAGCGGCGACGTCGCCGCCTCGTCGGCCGGGTCGGGCAGTGTCAGCGGCGCCGCGTCGGCCGGGTGCAGCGAGACCCAGCCGTCGGTGCCGGGCAGCGACCCGTGCCCAGCCCAAGTGACTTCGCCGCCGGTCGTCAGCTCGTCCAGCCAGGCGGGGGAGTAGCCCGCCACCCGGGCGGGCAGGACCAGCCGCTCGAGCGCGCTGGCCGGGACGGCACACCCTCCGAGCTGCTCGACGACCCGGAGCACACCATCGACACCACGCAGCGACCCGCCCACGTGCTGCCAGGTCGGCAGGAAGCGGCCCAGCGCCACGGGCTCTACCGGCTCGGCCTCGTGCCGCAGCGCGGCGACCGAGCGGCGCCGCAACATCCGCAGCACCTCGGCGTCGCACCACTCGGTGCCGGACACGCCGGGCGTGAGCTCGCCCTCGACCACCCGGCCGGCGGCGGCCAGCCGCCGCAGCGTGTCAGAGACCACCGCCACACCCAGCCCCAGCCGGACCGCCACGTCGACCGCGTGGAACGGTGCGTGCGTACGCGCGTACCGGGCCACCAGGTCGCCCAGCGGGTCGGCGACCGGCTCTGTGAACGCCACCGGCACCCCCACCGGCAACGGAACCCCGAGTGCGTCGCGCAGCCGTCCGGCGTCCTCGATCGCCGCCCACCGCTCCTCGCCGGCGACCCGCACCCGGATGGCCCGACGGGCCGCCTCCAGCTCGGCCAGGTGCCGCGATGCGTCGTCCGGCTCGACGCACCGCTCCGCCACCTCGGCGGTGGACAACGGGCCGAGCAGGCGCAGCAGGTCGGCAACGCCCTCGACGTCGCGGGCGCGACGATCGGTCGCCAGCCGCTGCAGCTCCGCCGCCGTCCGCTCCACCACAGAGGCGTCGAGCAGCTCGCGCAGCTCCGTCCGCCCGAGCAGCTCTGCCAGCAGCGTTGGGTCGAGCGAGAGCGCCTGTGCACGGCGCTCCGCGAGCGGCGAGTCGCCCTCGTAAAGGAACGACGCGACGTACCCGAACAGCAGGGACCGGGCGAACGGGGACGGCTGAGCCGTCTCGACCTCGACCACCCGCACCGACCGGTCCGCGACCGCCCGCATGAGCTGCTGCAGCCCCGGCAGGTCGTACACGTCCTGGACGCATTCGCGCAGCGCTTCGAGCAGGATCGGGAACGACCCGTACTTCGATGCCACCTCCAGCAGCTGGGCCGACCGCTGCCGCTGCTGCCACAGCGGCGTTCGGCGCTGTGGGTCGCGGCGGGGGAGCAGCAGCGCCCGGGCGGCGCACTCCCGGAAACGCGACGCGAACAGCGCCGACCCGCCGACCTCGGTGGTCACGAGGCCGTCGACGTCGTCGGGCTCGAGCACGATGAGCTCAGCGCCGGGCAGGCCCGCGTCGTCCTCGATGTCGGGGATGCGCAGGACGATGCCGTCGTCGGCGTGGGCGGCCTGGACGTCGACGCCGTACCGCTCCCGCAGCCGCGCCCCGATCGCCAGCGCCCACGGCGCGTGCACCTGCGCGCCAAACGGGGAGTGGACGACCAGCCGCCAGTCGCCCAGCTCGTCGCGGAACCGCTCGACCAGCACCGTGCGGTCGTCGGGGACGTGGCCGGTGGCCTCCCGCTGTTCGCGCAGGTAGCTGAGCAGGTTGTCGGTGGCCCACTCATCGAGGCCGGCGTCGGCGGCGCGCTGGCGGGCGGCGTCGTCAGGCAACCCGGAGATCTCGCGGACGAAGGCTCCGACGGCGGCGCCCAGCTCGGCCGGCCGCCCGAGCGTGTCGCCCTTCCAGAACGGCAGCCGGCCCGGCTGGCCCGGCGCAGGGGAGACGACTACCCGGTCGTGCGTGATGTCCTCGATTCGCCAGCTGGTGGCTCCGAGCGCGAACACGTCGCCGACCCGCGACTCGTAGACCATCTCCTCGTCGAGCTCCCCGACCCGTGCGCCTCGCTCGGACCCGGCGAGGAACACGCCGAACAGCCCACGGTCGGGGATGGTGCCGCCGCTGGTGACGGCGAGCCGCTGGGCGCCGGGGCGGCCGGTGAGCGTGCCCGTCGTCCGGTCCCAGACGATCCGCGGCCGCAGTTCGGCGAACTCGTCGGACGGGTAGCGCCCGGCGAGCATGTCGAGGACGGCGTCGTAAGCGCTCCTTGGCAACGTGGCGAACGGGTGGGCGCGGCGGGCGAGGGCAAAAAGCTCGTCGACGTGCCAGTCGTCCATCGCGAGCGTGGCGACGATGTGCTGGGCGAGGACGTCGAGCGGGTTGCGCGGGACATGGAGCTCCTCGATCTGGCCGGTGCGCATTCGTTCGACGACGACGGCGGTCTGGACCAGGTCGCCACGGTACTTGGGGAACAGCACGCCGCGGGAGACGGCGCCGACCTGGTGGCCGGACCGGCCGACGCGTTGCAGGCCGCTTGCGACCGACGGCGGCGACTCGACCTGGACGACGAGGTCGACCGCGCCCATGTCGATGCCGAGCTCGAGACTGCTGGTGGCGACGACGGCGGGAATTCTGCCGGTCTTGAGGTCGTCCTCGATGGCGGCCCGCTGTTCTTTGCTGACCGAGCCGTGGTGGGCGCGGGCGACGGTGCCGTCGATGCCGCGAGTGGCGCCGGCCTGTGCCATGATCTGCGCCGGTTTGAGCTCGCCGGGCGCCGGGAGCGTGTCGCCGGTGGCGCGCTCTTCGGAGATCTCGTTGAGCCGGGCGGTGAGGCGTTCGGCGAGGCGTCGGGAGTTGGCGAAGACGATCGTGGAGCGGTGCTCGTCGACCAGGTCGAGGACGCGTTCCTCGACGTGCGGCCAGATCGACGATCTCTGCTCGGGGGAGGCATCGGGGCCGGTGTCGTGACCGCCGAGCTCGCCGAGGTCTTCGACGGGGACGACGACGCGGAGGTCCCACTCCTTGGTGCTGCCGGGGTCGACCACCTGGACCGGGTGCGACCCGCCGAGGAAGCGGGCAACCTCGTCGACCGGCCGCACCGTTGCGGACAGGCCGACCCGCTGCGCGGGCTCGGGGAGCAGGGCGTCGAGCCGTTCGAGGGAGAGCGCGAGGTGGGCGCCGCGTTTGGTGCCGGCGACGGCGTGGACCTCGTCGACGATGACGGTTTTGACTCCTCGAAGCGACTCGCGGGCCTGCGAGGTGAGGATGAGGAACAACGACTCCGGAGTGGTGATGAGCACATCGGGCGGGATGCGCTGGAACCGTCGCCGCTCGTCGGCGGGTGTGTCGCCGGAGCGGATGCCGACGGTGACGTCAGGCTCCTTGATCTCGAGTCGGCGTGCGGCCTGACCGATGCCCGCGAGTGGGGCGCGGAGGTTGCGCTCGACGTCGACGGCCAGCGCCTTCAGCGGCGAGACGTACAGGACGCGGCAGCGCTGCTTGGGGTCGTCCGGCTTCGGCTCGGCGGCAAGCCGGTCAAGCGCCCACAGGAAGGCGGCCAGCGTCTTGCCCGACCCGGTCGGCGCGACAACCAGCGCGTTACGGCCCTCGGCAACGGCCAGCCACGCACCCTCCTGGGCGGCCGTGGGCGCGGCGAACGCACCCGCGAACCACTCCCTGGTCGCGGGCCCGAACAACTCGAGAACGTCAGCCACGCCCCCATCCTCACCCGAGAGTCCGACAACGTGCTCTGCCAGTGGTGCAGATCCGTTTGATTAGGGCGTGCGGTAGACGTGCGGAGCGTGCGCCGTCGTTCAGCGGTAGCCGGTTGGGTCTGCTGGGCGGCCCGCGTCCTGGACCTCGACGAGGTAGCGCCAGCAGTCGGGCTGGGAACCGTCGAGATCGGTGAAGTCGTACTCGCGCGCCAGGCCGCCTGAGGAAAACGAACCGCCGTTGCGACGGTGGACCTGCGGGTCGGCAGCGAGGGCTGCGACCGCGCGACCTACGAAGCGCGGGGTCTCGGAGATCGCTGCGAAGTGCGGGTTATTGGCCGCCGCGTCACGCCAGGTCGCTTCGGTGACCTGATAGTTGTCGAGCATCATCTCCGAACGCATCCACCCCGGCGTCAGCGCCACGGCGGTACAGCCGTGCGCCGCGAGCTCCTTGCCCTGCGCGAACGCGAGCCGGATGACCGCCATTTTGGCCAGGTCATAGAACGCCGAGAGCCGGTAGCGCCGCGCGTTGTACTCCAGCGTGCCGTCGGTCATCTCGACGACCAGGCCACCCGGTCGGCGGATGAGCAACGCCAACGCGAAATGGCTGGTGATCAGGTGCGTGTCGATCGCCAGGCGCAGCATCCGCAGACCGCCGTCGAGGTCGTGCTCCCACACCGGCGTGTCCCACTCGATCAGCAGCTCGCCGCCCCAGATGTCGTTGACCAGCACGTCCAGGCGGCCCCGCTCGGTGTCGATGCGCTGGACAAGCGCCTCGACCTGCGCCGGCTGCAGGTGGTCGACCTCGACTGCGATCCCCTCGCCGCCGGCGGCATCGACGAGCTCGGCGGTCTCCTCGATCGTCTCCGGCCGGCCGTACTCCGAGCGCCGCTTGCTGGTCGTGCGACCGGTGCAATAGACCGTAGCGCCAGCCTCTCCCAGCGCGACCGCTGTGCCACGGCCGGCACCGCGGGTCGCGCCCGTCACCAGAGCCACCTTCCCAGTCAGCGGATCCGGCACGGCACTCAGCGGGGCGCTCACGGGCGAAGCCCGTCGATCGCCATGTCGATGACGGCCGCCGTGGTTCGCTCGGCTGCCCAGCGGTGCTCCCGGCGCAGGTGCAGGTAGGTGTAGGAGATCTGCGTATAGAGCACGGTCGCAGCTTGCTCGGGGTCTGGGAACGTCCGCAGCGATCCGTCGAGCTCGCCATCGCGGAGGAGCCGCACGAGCGGACCGATGAACTCCGACCGAGTCAGGGCCTCGTCACCCTCCCCGTGGTAGATCGCGTTCAACGCGGCATCGTCGAGCCCGGAGAGCAGGTCGGCGCGCGCGTCCGTAGTCGCGCACAGGGCGTCGAGCGCCTTCGTCAGCCGCGTGCGCGCATCACCCTCGCCCGACAACACTGGAAGGAGCAGGTCGCGCTCCTCACGGACAAGCTCGTCGCGAAGCGCCGCCACGATCGCCGCGCGTGTTTCCCCTCGCCGGTACATGGTGACGCGCGTGATGCCGGCCTCGTGCGCGACATCGGCCATCGAAGCGCCGGCCAGCGCGCCGCGCTCGGCAAGCCGCCGAGCCGCCGCCACCACGCCGCGTGACACACCTGTTTCCATCATGATACACACTGTATCATGATGGTCGGGGACGGCAAGGAGTGACGATGAGCTTGAAGGGATCGCTGGTGTTCGTCGCGCTCCCGGTGAAATGGGCCACAGCCGTGGGGGCGCGTCCATTGCCCGAGCTCATCATGGCGACTCGGACGTCAGCGTCGACCGCGACCCCCGGCCGGGCCGGTTCCTGCTCACGGGCAGCGCGGCACCGGTCGATGCGCCCGTCCACTCTGGCGCAGGACGGATCGTCCAGATCCGGATGCGGCCGATGGGCCTGACCGAGCGTGATCTTGACTCTCCGACGGTGAGTCTGCGCGAGCTGCTCAGCAGTCAACGCCCTACGATCGAGGGCAAGACGACGATGAACCTTGCGGCATACACCGACGAGATCGTGAACTCAGGGTTCCCCGGGATTCGCCTGCTTCCGCCGCGGGGACGGCGCGCCCAGCTCGACGGCTACGTCGCGCGCGTCGTCGAACGCGAGTTCGCCGACCAGGGACGTCCGGTGCGCCGCGCTGCCACCCTTCGTGCGTGGCTTTCCGCATATGCGGCGGCAACGGCGACCACCGCCGCCTACAACGCCATCCTCGACGCTGCGACGCCAGGCGACGCCGACAAACCCGCCAAGACGACGACAATCGCCTACCGCGACGTGCTCACCCAGCTCTGGCTGATCGACCCGGTACCTGGATGGCTGCCTACGCCCAATCCGTTCACGCGGCTGGTGCAAGCACCGAAGCATCACCTCGCTGACCCGGCTTTGGCTGCTCGACTCCTCGGCGTCGACGCCGACGCGCTTCTCGCCGGCGCTATGGTCGCACGATCACCGACAAGGGGCGGACTCTTGTTGGGGCAGCTCTTCGAGTCGCTCGTGACTCTGAGCGTCCGAGTCCTGGCCCAGGCTGCCGAGGCCACGGTTCACCACCTGCGCACCCGCAACGGCGATCACGAGGTCGACCTGATCGTCCACCGAGCCGGCCAGCGGGTCAGCGCCTTCGAAGTCAAACTCGGTGCGACAGTCCAGGACTCGGACGTGACACATCTGCACTGGTTGCGCCGTGAATTGGGGGACGACCTCGTCGACGCAGCAGTCATCACGACGGGACCGGACGCTTACCGGCGCTCCGACGGGATTGCCGTGATCCCTGCCTCCCTGCTGGGCCATAGGGTTCGTTGGCCATAGGGCAGCCTCGAGATCTGACTGAAGCCGTGCCCGTCCGGCATCCTCATCGGAGCACCGATGAGTTTCCATGGGTGGCGGCGTTGTACGGGAGAACGATGACCGCCCCATAAGCCGAGGAGGCTGCACCATGGACTGGAAGCTCGAGCTCGTGCTGGTACCCGTGTCGGACGTGGACCGCGCCAAGGCCTTCTACACCGAGCAGTGCGGGTTCAACCTGGACGTCGACCACCGCGCCAGCGACGACTTCCGCGTCGTGCAGATGACGCCGCCGGGTTCGGCATGCTCGATCTCCTTCGGGGTGGGTATCACAAAGGCCCCGCCCGGGACGACCGAGGGCCTGCACCTGATCGTCACCGACATCGACAAGGCGCGGGCCGAGCTGGTGGAACGCGGCGTCGACGTCAGCGAGGTGTTCCACTTCGGGGCGACCGGCCGGGAGCCCGGGCCGCACCCGGAGCACGCCGACTACGGCTCCTACCTCGCGTTCAGCGACCCCGACGGCAACACCTGGGTCGTGCAGGAGGTCACCGGGAAGCCGCAGGCATGACCGTCAGCCGGGCCGACGAAGTGCCGGCCGCAGCCAAGGACGCGGCCGCCACCGCGGATACCGACGACACGGCTGCCGCAGCGGCCGCCGGCGACGAGGACGCCTTCGCGACGCTCACCGAGCGCCACCGCCGCGAGTTGCACGTCCACTGCTACCGGATTCTCGCGTCGTTCGACGAGGCCGAGGACGCGGTGCAGGAGACGTTCCTGCGGGCATGGCGGGGCCGCGGGCGCTTCGACGGCAGCACGCTGTTCCGTGCGTGGCTCTACCGCATCGCGACGAACATCTGTCTCGACACGCTCCGGCACCGCTCGCGTCAGCTGACGAAGCTGCAGTCCTTCGCCGAGGTGCCTTGGCTGCAGCCGTACCCGGACCGGCTGCTCGACGAGGTCGCGCCGAGTGAGGAGCAGCCGGACGCCGTCGTCGTCGAGCGGGAAACGATCGAACTCGCGTTCATCGCCGCCATGCAGCTCCTGCCTCCGCGGCAGCGGGCGGCATTCGTCGTCCGCGACGTGCTCGGCTGGCCGGCCGCCGAGGCGGCCTCGCTGCTCGAGACCAGCGTCGCGGCGGCCAACAGCGCACTGCAGCGGGCCCGCGCCACCATGCAGGAGCACATGCCGGCACGGCGCGCGGAGTGGTCCGGACGTGAGCTGAGCGACGAGGAACGCGACATGCTCGCCCGGTTCATCGATGCGCACGAACGGTGCGACGCCGCAGCCGCGGTCGCAGCGGCGGCGCAGGACATCCGCATCACGATGCCGCCGGACATGATGGTCTTCGAGGGGCTCGACTCGATCACACCGCTGATCGAACGCGCCCTCGGGGAGGAGCGCGACGGCGACTGGCGGCTGGTGCCGACGAGCGCCAACCGGATGCCCACCGCCGCGAGCTACCTCCGCCGGCCGGGCGACTCGCTGTTCCGGGCGTTCAAGTTCGACGTGCTGCGCGTCGAGGGCGGTGAGATCGTGGAGATCACGACGTTCGGCTCCGGGCTGTTCCCGGCGTTCGGCTTGCCGCCGACGCTGTGACGAGCGGGTCAGCGGGCACGTCACCTGAGTGAGGTTCATGGGGGCTCTGAGTGAGGTTGGTGGGGCGCTGGGTGAGGTTGGTGGCGTTCCGGCACCACTGAGCTGACACGCTCGCAGCACCAACCTCACGTGGATCATGCGGCTGGCCAAGGGTGGAGGGGCGGGCCCCATTACGCTCCGGTCCGTGCGGTTGACGGAGTTCTGGCGGCGGATGGAGCACCACCTCGGGCCGGCGTATGCCGACTCCTGGGCCCGCGACCAGGTGCTGGAAGGCCTCGGCGGTCGCACCGTCCACGAAGCGCTCGACGCCGGTGAGGACCCGAAGCTCGTCTGGCGAGCTGTCTCCGACGCGCTGCGGCTTCCCGCGAGCGAACGCTGAACCATTGGCCTACGAAGGGCGTCAGCCCCAGGGGTCGACTCGGCACGTATCAGCTCGCACACTGCCGCCTCGTCTCATATAGAGGCCGATCAGCCTCAGCAAGGGGGGGTCGTGTACTTGCCGCGGGTCATGCGTCCTCTCCCGTCGATGGCCATGTCCATCGACCCGAACGTCCACCGGATGGGCGAGGTGCCGTTCTCAGTGGTGCGTGGGCCGCCCGGGTCCTACGTCGCGGAGCGGCTCGCGGGCGTGGTCGAAGGATGGAACCGCTGGCAGGACTGCGTGTGGCTCCGTAGCCGGAGCGCTCGGGCGGACGCGCTCGCCGGACTACTCGCGAGCGCCTGCCTGCATCGTTGGGTGGGCGCTACCGAGCAGGAGGAGCGACTCGAGCTGCCTCCGAGCGCGCGGCTGGACGACACCCTGCGCCAGTCACCGACCGGGGCCGTGATCGTGCTCGAGTTCGCTGGGCGGCTCACGGCGGACCTCGGGCGGCTGGTCGAGAACATTCGTCCCATCATCGCCGACCGTGGTGTGAGCCTGGTGGCCGTCACCGAGAGCCGCTCCCCGATGGCGTTCCGCCGCGGCGCGGACCACGTCGTCCCGGCGGTGGATCTCGGCGGTCCGAACGCGATCGAAGCGGCCGAGGGGCTGCCCGACCGGTGCCGGAACCGGCTCCTCGAGGTGGGTGGGCACCGCGCAGCGCTCGTCCAGGACGTGCTCGATGCCGCCGCGGCGTGGCCGGGCGACGCCGTGGCCGACGCGGTCGACGCGTCCTACGGCGGCCGATCGATGCTCGACCGGCTGACGGCCAACCTGCTCGACCTTTGCACCCGCGGCCAGCTGGCAGCGCTGGAAGTGTGCGCTGCAACCGGATACTGGCACCCCCAACTCGCAACCGAGCCTGTACCTGCGTCGGATCTGCGGCCGTGGGTCGTACCGCTCGAGCACCGATGGGGCTGGCTGCGCCCGATCTGGGCGCGGTCGCTCGGACGCCAACTCGAGGGTCGCGTGGATCACCGGCCCCGTTCGCCTCGGCAGATCGCGCTAGCAGCGCCGGACAGATCCCGAGCTGTGGCACCCGCCGAGCTCACGGCACGCCCACGGGCAATGGTCGAGGCGAGACTCCTCGGGAGCTTCGAGCTTCGGGTCGACGGCCTGGGTGTCACGACGTGGACCGGGCAGCGCGGCGTGAGCGTCCTGCGATACCTGCTCTCGCGTCGGCGCCACGCCTGCCCACGCGACGAGCTGCTCGCCGAGTTCTGGCCGGATGTGGCGCCACCGGCGGCACGCAACCGCCTGCAGGTGGCGGTCAGCGGGGTACGTCGAGCGCTACTCGAGGTCACGAACCTGTACGTGATCGAGTACGCCGACGGTGGCTACCGTCTAAACCCCGAGCTTCAGGTCGAAACGGATGTCGGTCGCTTCGAGGCGGCTCTGTCGAAGGCCCGTTCCGCGGAGCGGTCGGGCGACGCGTCCGTCGCACTTGCCGCATACCAGGAGGCCATCGGGTATTACCGCGGCGACTTCGCCTCCGACGCACCGTACGAGCAGTGGACGTTGCTACCCCGAGAGAGTTTGCGGATCACGTACATCGATGCATTGGACCGCCTCAGCGGGATCCAGCTCGGCTCGGGACAGCTCGACGACTGCATCGCCACCGGCCACCGGATGCTGGACGTCGACCCCTGCCGCGAGGATGCGCACCGATTGCTGATGCGGTGCTATGCGGGCCAGGGGCGGGTCTACCAGGCGATTCGTCAGTACGAGTTCTGCCGCCGGGTGCTGAAGGCGACGCTACAAGCCGAACCTGGCCTCCAGACGACCCAGCTGTACCGCGCGGTCAGGGCCGGCTCCCGGGCGCCCGCCCTGACCGGCTGACCCGCCCCGCTACGCGAGCTTGAGTTTGGGCGCTCGCCGGGTGGGCGACTGCAGCCGCAGCATCAACTCCAGCTTCAGGCGCTGGATTCCGGCGGGGAGATCGACCGCCTCGAAGCGGAGCGGCAGCCGTTCCGGTGGTTGGCCGTGCCCAATGTGTCCGGCCAGGTTGGTCCAGGCCGGATCGCCCGCCGTGGCCTGTCCGTATGGACGACCTGCGAGCGTCGCCTGGTATTCGAACTCAGCCCTCGGAGCTACCTTGGCGGTCGACACGACGAGCTCGATGCTCCGTCGCCTTCCGCCTATGACATTACCTACGTCAAGGACGATGACGTGATCTCGTGACGGGGTCGCGGCACGTGCCGGGGCGGGCGGGGCGGTGCGCGCGGCGGGCACCGGCGTAGGTGCGATCGGCAGCGATGCCTGCTCCTCGATGAAGCGGATCACGTCGTCAGGCGGCCAGCCGGCCCATGGCTGCTCGGTCTGAGTCCGGACGTGTGTCACCGTGGAACGCATCGGCACACCGTCGGTGGCCAGCGACATCCTGACGATGAACGCCTCGCTGCGCTCGCCGCTCGGCAGCGAGGGGGCTGAGGCGCCCCCCGCTGCCGAAGCCCGATCCGCGATCTGAACGGACAGGTCGCGGAGCGTGTCGCCGTTGCTGCCTCTGACATTGCCGAGTGCGGTCACGACGTCCGAGAGCGCCGTCCACGTATACACGCCGGCCTCGTGCAGCTTCGCCTCGGTTGCCGGCCCGATGCCCTTCAGCTCGCGGAAGCTGGCGAGGACGTCGCTCATCTCGATCACCCTTCGCAAGGAATGATTCCGGCGGGTGCCTAGACCGGGTTCTCGGCCTGGATGATCGGTCCCTCGCTGAACCCGATCAGGTCGTAGCCGGGAACACCGACGAGATTGCTGTTGAGGAAGACGGCCACCGCGAGCTTGTAGATGCCGCCCTGGTCGGAGCCTGGCACGTGCTCCTGCAGCGTGCCCGGTGGAACCGTCACCGTCGTCGCGTACTTGGTGCAGTTCGCCTGCGCCTGGTTCACGGTGCAGGGCAGGGTCGCACTCGTCGGCACGAGTGCAGTGCCCAGCCGGACCTCGTTCCCGCCACCCAGCGACTCGGCGTACACCGAGACGTCCCAGTTACCGGCCAGTGCCGCGAGCCACAGCGGTACCAGCTGCCCGAAGAGCTCCCACTCGATCGTCAGGTCGAACGACCTGGTGGGATCGATCACCTTGTTGCCAGTTCCGAAGATGAAGGGCTGTGGGTCGGTGACGACGACGCTGGTGACGTTGCCCTCGATGAGCCCCGGAATGTTCGGATCGAACTGATCCATGATGGTGCCTCCCTGTCAGGACGGCATGCCCGGTGTTGGGCTCTGCCTTCCCGGCAAGGTAGGGCGGGAGGCTGAGCGGACGCCTCCGGCGGCGCTGAGCGCCGCGACTCAGCCTTTGCTAAGCGCGAGAACCCAGCCCGACCGAGATGTCCAGGCCGTCATTGCCCCCGACGTGGCGCGCGAAGAAGTCGCCGCGTTCCAGGACGACCAGGCCGCCGGAGCGCTTCACGACCAGACGCCTCCCGCAGCTCTCGATTGAGCAGACGAGGAGCACGTCCTCACCGTTATCGGCCTCGATCGTCAAGCGATGCAACGAGTCCATGAGGGCTTCCTACCACTGGAAGCCGTCCTCTTCGACCCGCGAGCCGCCGGCTTGACTTCGACCATGGTCGAAGTTGCAGCCTGGTGGGCATGGAGTGCGGGCGTGGCGGCAAAACTCGAATGTGGCCTGTCGGGATCTGCAGGTACCGTCGACGCACGTGACTGCCCAACCCGACTCTGCGACCGGTACGGACACCGTCGAGACAGTCCAACGCCGTACCGTACGGACGCTCGTCGCCAGCCAGGTGGCGGGCGGACTGGGCGTGTCGAGCGCGGGCGCTGTCGGCGCCCTGCTCGCCAGCAACGTGCTGGATCGAGAGGACTTGGCGGGTCTGGTGCAGAGCTCCCAGGTGCTCGGCGCGGCGCTGCTCGCGTTGCCCGCGGCGCGGCTGTCGCTTGCGGCGGGGCGACGTGCCGGGCTTGCCGTCGGGTACGGCGTCGCGGCCGTGGGCGGCCTGCTGGCGGTGCTGGCGGCGCAGGTCCAGTCGTTCCCACTCCTCCTGCTGGGCACGGCGCTGTTCGGCGGCGGCACGACGGCGGGTCTGCAGGCTCGGTACGCCGCGATCGATCTCGCCTCGGCGGAACGCCGTGGGCGAGCGCTGTCCGTCGTGGTGTGGGCGACGACGATCGGCGGGGTCGTCGGGCCCAATCTGGTCGGCCCCGCCGGCTGGCTCGGAGAACGGCTCGGGATCGAGCGGCTCGCCGGGCCGTTCCTGGTGGGCGCAGTCATGCTTGCTGTGGGAGCGCTTGTCGTGGCCGCCGGACTGCGTCCGGACCCGCTGCTGGTCGCACGATCACTCCACGTGGAGCACGCTGACCGCCCGGCCCGGCGGCATGGCGTCCTGCGCAGCGGACTGGGCGCGACCGTTCGGTCGCCCCGCGCGCTGCTGGGCATGACCGCAGTGGTCGTTGCGCACACGGTCATGGTGTCGGTGATGGTCATGACCCCGATCCACATGGATCACGGACACGCGAGCCTGGAGATCATCGGGTTCGTGCTCAGCGTGCACATCGCCGGGATGTTCGCGTTCTCGCCGGTCATGGGGTGGCTCGCCGACCAGGTCGGGCGCATTCCGGTGGTAGCGGGCGGTGGCGTTGCTCTCCTCGCGGCGGTAACGCTGTCGGGCACGTCGACCGAAGGGCATTCGGCCGGGCTTACCGCGGGGCTGTTCCTGCTCGGCCTCGGGTGGTCCGCATGCCTGGTCGCAGGTTCGACGCTGCTCACCGAAGCTGTGCCGATCGAGGACCGGCCGGCCGCCCAGGGATCGTCCGACCTGCTGATGGGGCTAGCCGCGGCCGCGGGAGGGGCCGTGGCAGGTGTGGTGGTGGGGACGTTGGGATACGGGTTGCTGAACGCGGGCGCGGCGCTGCTGGTGGTCGTGCTCCTCCTCGCGACGGCCAACCCGGCCGCTCGTTCGGCCCGGTCCATGGCAGCGCCCTAGGTAAGCGCCACCGGTCGATCCGGTGCGCGTTGCGGTTGGCGCTCGCGCTCGGGTGTTCGGCGTGTTCGGCGTGTCGGGTTTCTTCGAACACCAGTTCGGTCTACGGTCCACAGGTGACCTCGGACGCGAGTGCCGTCCACAGCCCACGTCGCGCCTCTACGGGATTGTCGGAACCGGTGCGTAGCGTCCGAGGTGATGACCAGACGACCACAGGGCCGCGCTGCGGCCCGCGGACCCCAGGTGGCATCCATGGCAGTTCCCGCGGACCGCGACAAGGCCCTCGAGACGGCGATCACCCAGATCAAGCGGGCGCACGGCGAGGGGTCGGTGATGCGTCTCGGCGACGAGGCCCGCGTCCCGGTCGAGGTGATCCCGACGGGCTCGATCGCCCTCGACATCGCGCTCGGCATCGGCGGGCTTCCCCGTGGCCGAGTCGTGGAGGTGTACGGACCCGAGAGCTCCGGAAAGACGACCGTAGCGTTACATGCAGTGGCAAATGCACAGAAATCGGGTGGAGTTGCGGCGTTCATCGATGCCGAGCACGCGCTCGACCCTGACTATGCGAAGTCGCTCGGCGTCGACACGGACGCACTGCTGGTCTCCCAACCCGACACGGGCGAGCAGGCACTCGAGATCGCGGACACCCTCATCCGCTCCGGGGCGCTGGACATCATCGTCATCGACTCGGTGGCTGCGCTGGTGCCGCGGGCCGAGATCGACGGTGAGATGGGCGACAGCCATGTCGGCCTGCAGGCCCGGCTGATGAGCCAGGCGCTGCGAAAGATTGCCGGCGCGCTCAGCCAGTCCAAAACCACGGCCGTATTCATCAACCAACTCCGCGAAAAAATAGGCGTTATGTTCGGTTCGCCCGAAACGACCACTGGTGGCAAGGCATTGAAGTTCTACGCATCGGTTCGCCTGGACATCCGGCGGATCGAGACTCTCAAGGACGGCACTGACGCCGTTGGCAACCGCACTCGGGTGAAGGTCGTGAAGAACAAGTGCCTGGCGGCCGGTACTCGTGTGTTCGATCCACTCACCGGCATCACGCACCGGATCGAGGACGTCGTCTCGAGGCGGCTCCCGGTTCATGTCGCCGCTGTGAACAAGGCAGGACAGGTCTGCGTCCGGCCCGTGACGTCATGGTTCGACCAGGGAGAGCAAGACGTCGTCCGGATCGATCTGCGCGGTGGCAGCTCGATCACTGTCACGCCTGATCACCTGATGTTGACCGAGCGCGGCTGGGTGCCGGCGGGAGAGCTGACGACGGGGGATCGGGTGGCGAGGCCGCGGCGCTCTGGCACGTTCGGCAGCCGGCAGCCGGTGTCTCCGGATGAAGCCCGCATGCTCGGGTACCTCATTGGCGATGGGTACGTCGGCGGGAAGACCCCCATCACGTTCGTCAACACCGAAGTGCCACTACGCGACGACGCCATCAGGATTGCGGCGTCGCTCGGCTGTGTCGCCCATAAACTGCACGGTTACCAAATCGCTTTCTCCCATGTTCGGGGTGAGAAGAACGGCCTACTCGACCTCGCCCGGCGAGCCGGCATCTGGGGCAAGCTCGCCTGGGAGAAGACGATTCCCACGTGGGCGTTCGCTGACGACATCGATCCGGCGATTCCGGCGCACCTTCTCTTCGGGCTGCTGGAGTCCGACGGCCACGTGAGTGCTGAGCGCACCGGAGCAGTCCGCGTCGGCTTCACGACCACGTCCGAACAGCTCGCGCATCAGATTCACTGGCTGCTCCTCCGCTTCGGAGTGACGTCGAGCGTCCGAAGCTACGACCCCACCCATAGGCGGCCGAGCTTGATCGAAGGACGCTCGGTGCGCGCCAAGCGGGATTGCTTCGAGGTCCGAGTTGCTGGTGACGACAACGTCCGCGCCTTTGCCGCGGCGATCCCTACCTGGGGGCCACGCAGCAGTGCTCTGGTGGAAGCGCTTGCAGCTGGGCGTGGAAGACACCGGGGTAGCCAGCAGATATATCTGCCGATGTCGGCCAGCGATCCTGTGCTGACCCACCTCAGAGGGCGAGGTCTTACCTGCGCCGAAGCGGCCATGCTGCTTGGGCGCCCTGCCGAAGCAGGAGCGGCCGGGTTCCAGCAGTTGCTCGGCATTCCTCGGCTACGACGCGACCGCGTCTCCCATTTGGCTGATGCACTTGACGACCAGTTCCTTCGTGACGTCCTCGCCGAGGAGATCTCCTATGCGAAGGTCGTGCGGGTCGAATCTGCGGGCCGCGCGCAGACTTTCGATGTGGAAGTGGAGGAGTTGCACAACCTGGTGGCGGAGCAGGTGGTGGTTCACAACTGCGCTCCGCCGTTCCGGCAGGCGGAGTTCGACATTCTCTATGGTGAGGGCATCAGCCGCGAGGGAGGGCTGATCGACATGGGGGTCGAGCACAGCTTCGTGCGCAAGTCCGGTGCCTGGTACACCTACGAGGGCGATCAACTCGGTCAGGGCAAGGAGAACGCACGCAAGTTCCTGCGCGACAACCCCGACCTCGCCGACGAGATCGAGAAGAAGATCAAGGAGAAGCTGGGCGTCGGCCCGCGGGTCGATGCGCCGGTCGAGCCACCAGTCGACTTCTAGCCTGGCGGACGATGACCGGCCGGCAAGGCGATCCGGATCCCGAACCCGATCCGGCGGGCATCGCGCGTGCGATCGCGCTGCGTAGGCTCGCCGCGGCCCCGCAGACCCGGGCTCAGCTGGACGACGCGATGCGGCGGCGCAACGTGCCCGACGAGATCCGCGATCGCGTCCTCACCCGGTTCGCTGAGGTCGGGCTGATAGACGACGCGATGTTCTCGGAAGCATGGGTCGAGTCGCGGCACGCCGGGCGCGGTCTGGCGAAGCGGGCCCTGGCGTTCGAGCTTCGCCGTCGCGGTGTGGAGCCCGCCGTCGTCGACGAGGCGGTCGACAGCCTTCCGGCCGAGCGGGAGGAAGCGACGGCCCGCGCCCTGGTCGCCGCCCGGCTCGCGGGCACCCGGGGGCTCGATCCGGGAGCGCGGACTCGCCGGCTCGCCGGCATGCTGGCCCGCAAGGGCTACTCGGCCGGCCTCGCCTTTCGAGTCGTCCGCGATGCGCTGGCCGCGGAAGGCGTCACCGACGAGGATCTTCCCGCGGAGCCCGGCACCGAATGACGAAGGGGGCCGGTACGCGGTGGGGCATTCGGCTCGTATCGGGCGGGTTTGCTTGACCCTTTCGTTACCCCCTCGTAGCCTCCGAACAAGAAGGGCAATCCGTTACCACGGATCCGCATACAACACGACAGGCATCAAGACACCGCAACCACTCCGGTCCCAGACCGGTACATCTGAGCCAGATGGAGTCCCTGTCAGTTCAGGGACCGGAGCCGGCGCGACGCGTCGGAGACGCTCGGCACCCGTGTCACGGGCGCCGAGGCGTTGTGCTACCCGGTGTCGCCGCGGCACGCGGTACGGACCCCTACGTGAGGACCGTCCGCGTGCGGGCGCCGACATAGAGGGAGCCGACGATGAGCATCGGGGTTGCAGCATTGATCGTCGGAGTCCTGATCGCAGCTCTGCTGGGTGTCGTCGCCTTTGCCCTGCTGCGTCGGCCTAGCTACACGTCGCGGGCCGGTGGTGCGGCACCGACCGGTGAGGCTGCGCTCCTCGACGTACGACGCGAGGTCGACGACCTACGGGGGCGGGCCCGCAGCGACGCCGACGACCTGGTAGCAAGAGCCACTGCAGAAGCCGATCGGATCCGGCAGCGCGCCGGGGAGGTCAAGGACCACGCTCAGCAGGTTCGGTCCGACGCCGAGACCGAGGCGCGTGCCATGCGCGCAGATCTGACCACGCAGCGCCAGGACCTCGAGCGGCGCGAGACCCGTCTTCTCGAATGGGAGGCCCGCCTGGATGCGGAGTCGGGAGCTCTCGGCGAGAGGGCGAGCGATCTGGCCGAGCTCGAGGCCGGCATCGAACGCAAGGCGGCGGAACTCCGCGAGGTCGAGCAGGAGCGCCTGGTGATCCTCGAGCGGGTCGCACAGCTGACCGCCGAACAGGCCAAGGCGGAGCTTGTCGCCGCGGTGGAGACGCAGGCCAAGCGTGAGGCCGCTCTACTGGTCCGCGAGATCGAGCGCGAGGCCAACGAGCAGGGCGACGCCAGGGCTCGCGAGATCATCACGCTGGCGATCCAGCGGCTCGCCTCGGAGCAGACGGCCGAGTCCGTGGTCTCCGTCCTGCACCTGCCCGCTGACGACATGAAGGGCCGCATCATCGGCCGAGAGGGCAGGAACATCCGGGCGTTCGAGCAGGTGACCGGCGTGAATCTGATCATCGACGACACGCCGGAGGCGGTCCTGCTGTCCTGCTTCGACCCGGTCCGTCGCGAGGTCGCGCGGCTGACCCTCGAGGAGCTTGTTCTCGACGGGCGCATTCACCCGCACCGGATCGAGGAGCAGTACGAGCAGAGCAAGGCCGAGGTCGAGAAACACTGCGTGCGGGCCGGGGAAGACGCGCTGGTCGAGGTCGGCATCACTGACGTACATCCCGACCTGGTCGCGCTGCTGGGGCGGCTGCGCTACCGCACGTCGTACGGCCAGAACGTCCTCAAACACCTGGTGGAGTCGGCACACCTGGCCGGCATGATGGCCGCCGAGCTGGGGATGGACGTCACGCTGATGAAACGGTGCGCCCTCCTGCACGACGTCGGCAAGGCCCTCACCCACGAGGTCGAAGGCAGCCACGCGATCATCGGTGCCGAGATCGCCCGCCGCTACGGCGAGCACGAGGACGTCGTCCACGCGATCGAGGCCCACCACAACGAGGTCGAGGTCCGCACCGTCGAGGCGGTGCTCACCCAGGCAGCCGATGCGATCTCCGGCGGCCGGCCCGGAGCGCGGCGTGAGTCGCTGGAGGCCTACGTCAAGCGGCTCGAACGGCTGGAGGAGATCGCCAAGACCCATGAAGGCGTCGAGAAGGTGTTCGCCATGCAGGCGGGCCGTGAGATCCGCGTCATGGTGCTCCCGGATGTCGTCGACGACCTTGCGGCCGGTGTCCTCGCCCGCGACATCGCCAAGCAGGTCGAGGAGGAGCTGACCTACCCGGGGCAGATCCGGATCACCGTCGTGCGCGAGTCGCGAGCCACCGAGTTCGCCCGCTAGGACGCCGGCTCCGTCGCGTCAGACGGCGCCCGTGGCGCGGGCGCCCTTGATCTCGGCCTCGTCGGCCGCCGCGACCCCGCCGGCGGCCTTCTTGGTACCACGCCGCTCGAGCCACACGGCCAGGCGTGAGATCGAGAAGTTGATGGCGATGTAAATGGCGGCGCCGACGACGAAGAACTGGAACCAGTACCGCTGACCGAAGAACTGGGTGTTCTGCTGGAGCCGTCGCAACAGCTCCGCATAGGCGACGATGAAGCCGAGCGAGGTGTCCTTGAGCAGGACGACGAGTTGGCTCACCAGGGCGGGCAGCATCCGTCGTACGGCCTGGGGAAGCAGGATCGTGAACAACGTCTGCGAACGGGTCAGCCCGATCGCAGACGCGGCCTCGGACTGCCCCTTGGGCAGGGAGACGACGCCGGCCCGCAGGATCTCGGCGATGATCGCGCTGTTGTAGACAGCCAGCCCGAACACGACACCCCAGAAGAACGGCAGGCCCAGCGCGAGCAGGCCGAAGAACATCAGCAGGACGACCGGCAGCCCGCGGAAGAGCTCGATCACGACGGCGGCCGGTACGCGGATCAGCGGCGCCGGGGTCATCCGGCCGATCGCAAGGAGCACTCCGCCGGCGATGGCGATGACGGCGGCCACGCCCGCGGCGCGCAAGGTCGCGCCGAGCCCGGTCACGATCAGCGAACGCCAGACGTCCTCGGCACTCTGGCCGAGCGGCGGGTCGGTGAACACCTGCCACCGCTCAGGGTCCCACTGGCCGTGGCTGTCCAGCTGCCGGTAGGCGAGGTAGAGCAGGACCAGTACCGCGATCCCGCCGAGAACGGATCCGACGAACGCTCGGCGCCGGGCCCGCGGGCCTGGAGCGTCGTAGAGCACCACGCTCATCGGGCGAACGCCACCCTCCGCTCGACGACCCCGGCCAGGATCCCGGCCGGGATCGTGATCACGAGATAGCAGACCGCGACCCCGACCAGGACGGCGATGACGTCGCCGGGGTTGGCGTTGACCAGCTGGCGGCCGACGCCGAACAGCTCGGCCACGAAGAATCCGCCCGCGACGGAGCTGTTCTTGGTCAGCGCGATGAAGATGTTGATCAACGGCGGGATCACCGTGCGCAGCGCTTGCGGAAGGATTATGGCCTGCAGGGTCTGGCTGAAGGTCAGCCCAACCGCCCGCGCCGCCTCGGCCTGGCCCACCCCGACGCTATTGACCCCGGAGCGCACCGCCTCGCAGACGAACGCCGCCGTGTAGATCGACAACGCCATGACCGCGGGTATGAAGAACGAGCTCGGCGTGTAGCCCAGCTGTGGCGCGACGAACACGAAGAAGATGAAGACGAGGGTGAGCGGGGTGTTGCGAACGAGCTCGACGTAAGTCGTTCCGAACCACCGCAGCGGCGCGACCGGCGAGACGCGGAACGCGCCGAGGACAGTGCCCAGCACGAGCGCGATCGTTGCCGAGATCAGGGTCAGCGCCAGCGTCGTCCGGAAGCCCTCCCAATAAAGCGGCAGGTTGTCGAGCACCGCGTCCACGGCCGGCGCACCTCCCTCCACGCGGTCACGGGGAGGTGGGCCGCACGCGGCGGCCCACCTCCCCGTCGTGGCTCAGTACCGGTCGACCTGGGGCGGATCAGGGGTCTCGAGGACGGCCCCGGCCGTGGACTCCCACGCTTCTGCCCAGCGGCCGTCCTCGAAGGACGCCTCGAGGACATCGTTGATGAAGCTGCGGAAGTCGTCGTTGCCCTTCATCAGGCCGATGCCGTACGGCTCCTCGCTGAACGGCTCGCCGACCAGCTTGAACTCGCCGGGGTTCTGGTCGATGAACCCGGAGAGGATCACGTTGTCGGTGGTCACGGCGGCGACCTGTCCGTTGCGCAGCGGCTCCAGGCACTCCGAGTACGCTGCGGCGGGAAGCAGCGTCGCCTCCGGGTACTCGGTGCGGATCCGCTCGGCGGGCGTCGAGCCCTCGGCGGAGCACACCGTCTTCCCGGCCAGGTCGTCCGGCCCGTTGATGTCGGTGTTGTCTTCCAGCACCATGATCATCTGGCCGGCCTGGTAGTACGGTCCGGCGAAGTCGACCACCAGCTTGCGCTCGTCGTTGATGGTGTAGGTGGCCACCACGATGTCGACCCGGCCGTCCTCGATGAACGGCTCGCGGTTGGCGGAGACCGTCTCGACCCACTCGATGCCGTCCTCGGCGATGCCGAGCTCACCGGCGATGATCTTGGCGATCTCGACGTCGAAGCCGACCGGCACTCCGTCGGGCCCGACCAGGCCGAACAGCGGCTGGTCGAACTTGGTGCCGACGGTGATCGCACCGGCCTCGGAGAGCTCGGCCATGGTCGTGCCGGCCTCGAAGGTCGGGGTCTCCTCTGGTTCCGTCGTGGCGCCGTCGTCGTCGTCACCACAGGCCGCCAGGACGAGCGCGGCCGTGGCCGCGACCGCGGCGAACGCGAAACGTCGTGTGCGCATTGGTGGGATCCTTCCTTCTTCTCTCGGGGTCAGTGCGTAAGGATCTTGCTGAGGAAGTCCTGGGCCCGGGTGCTCCGGGCATGGGTGAAGAACTCGTCGGGAGGCGCCTGTTCGACGATCTCGCCGTAATCCATGAAGACCACGCGATTGGCGGCCCGGCGGGCGAAGCCCATCTCGTGCGTGACGACCACCATCGTCATGCCGTCCTTGGCGAGGGCGATCATGACGTCGAGCACCTCGTTGATCATCTCCGGGTCGAGGGCGGAGGTGGGCTCGTCGAAGAGCATGACCTTCGGCTTCATCGCCAGCGCGCGGGCAATGGCGACCCGCTGCTGTTGTCCGCCGGAGAGCTGGGCCGGCAGCTTGGGCGCCTGGTCGGCGACGCCGACCCGCTCCAGCAACGCCATGGCCTCGTCGTCCGCCTGGCGGCGCGACACGCCCTTGACCCTCGTGGGGCCGAGCGTGACGTTCTCCAGCACCGTCTTGTGGGCGAACAGGTTGAACGACTGGAAGACCATGCCGACGTCGGCCCGGAGCCGCGCCAGCGCCTTGCCCTCCGCGGGCAACGGCTGGCCGTCGAGAGAGATCGTCCCCGAGTCGATCGGCTCGAGCCGGTTGATGGCTCGGCACAGCGTCGACTTGCCTGAGCCGGACGGCCCGATGACTACGACGACCTCGCCGCGGTCGATGGTCATGTCGATGTCGCGCAGCACATGGAGTTCGCCGAAATACTTGTTGACCTTGTCGAGGACGACCAGCGGAGAACCGCCGGAGGCCCCGTTGCTCTCGGTCATGCGAGGAAACCTATCGACGGCCGGCGCCGTTCCGCACCGTCACTTGGTCACGAACCGGATACGACTGCGCGCCGCGTACCCTAGGGCCCGAGATGAGCGCGCGCACGTACGAGGTCCGCACCTACGGGTGCCAGATGAACGTCCACGACTCCGAGCGGCTCGCCGGGCTGTTGGAGCAGGCCGGCTACGTCCGGGCGGCAGCCGAGGACCGGCCCGACGTCGTGGTCTTCAACACCTGCGCGGTCCGCGAGAACGCGGACAACAAGCTCTACGGCAACCTCGGGCATCTGGCTCCCGTCAAGGAGCGCTCGCCCGGGATGCAGATCGCCGTAGGCGGCTGCCTGGCGCAGAAGGACCGTTCCGAGATCGTCCGGCGGGCTCCGTGGGTCGACGTCGTCTTCGGGACCCACAACGTCGGGTCGCTGCCCGCCCTGCTGGAGCGGGCGCGGATCGAGCAGGAAGCGCAGGTCGAGATCGCCGAGGCACTCGAGGTCTTCCCCTCCATGCTGCCCGCGCGGCGCGAGAGCGCGTATGCCGCCTGGGTCGCGGTCAGCGTGGGGTGCAACAACACGTGCACGTTCTGCATCGTGCCGGCCCTGCGCGGACGCGAACGGGATCGCCGCCCCGGCGACGTGCTGGCCGAGGTCCAGGCGCTGGTCGCGGAGGGCGTCATCGAGGTGACGCTGCTCGGTCAGAACGTCAACGCGTACGGCGTGGAGTTCGGCGACCGGTTCGCGTTCGGCAAGCTCCTGCGCACGGTCGGCGCGACCGAGGGCCTCGAGCGGGTGCGGTTCACCAGCCCTCACCCACGCGACTTCACCGACGACGTGATCGCCGCCATGGCCGAGACCCCGGCGGTCATGCCCCAACTGCACATGCCGCTGCAGTCCGGCTCGGACCGGGTGCTACGTGCGATGCGCCGCTCGTACCGTCGCGACCGCTATCTCGGGATCATCGAGAAGGTTCGCTCGGCCATGCCCGAGGCCGCGGTCACCACCGACATCATCGTCGGCTTCCCCGGGGAGACGGAGGAGGACTTCGCGCAGACCCTCGAGGTGGTGCGCGAGGCCCGGTTCGCGGCGGCCTTCACCTTCCAGTACTCGAAACGACCGGGCACGCCCGCCGCATCGATGGACGGGCAGGTCCCGAAGGCTGTCGTCCAGGAACGCTATCGAGCGGCTGGTCGAGGCGGTCGAGGACGTGGCGTGGTCCGAGAACCGCGCCTTCGTCGGCCAGGAGGTCGAGACCCTGGTCGCCGAGGGCGAGGGTCGCAAGGACGGGCATACGCACCGGCTGTCAGGGCGGGCTCGTGACAACCGGCTCGTGCACTTCTCGGTCCCGCACGACGGCGCGTGCCCGCGACCGGGCGACGTCGTCACGGCGGCCGTGACATACGCCGCGCCGCATCACCTGGTGGCGGACTCGGCGATCACCGGAGGGCGGTACGACGTGCGCCGGACCCTGGCCGGCGACGCACACGAGCGGGCGACCGGCGCGGGTTCTCGGTCGGATGCACCGCATGCTGACGGCGCTCGCGGGGTTCTGCTCGGCATCCCGTCGGTCGGTGCCCCAGCTCGCACGCTCGAACCGTCGCCGATCTGCGGTGTGGGCTGAGACACGGAGCCTGCGTGCGCGCGAGCGGTGGCGACGGAGCGGTCAGCCGTTGAGGCGATCGCGGACGGCCTCGCGCATGCGTACGCGGGCTCGGTCGGCGACGGCCAGGGTGGCGAGCGCCCCGACCGAACCCGCGACAAGTGCGGAAACGGGCCGGGCGGCGTCGGGAACGCGGTCCAGCCATGCCCAGCCCCGCAGCGCCGCCGCGATCGCGAACCCGGTCGCGGCCGCGGCGATCACCACGCCCTTCCGGCGCGGCCGGGGAACCTCCGGGAGCGGCTGGCTCTGCCACATGACGGCGCCGCCCATCGCCGTCAGGGCCAGCCCGAGCACGCCGCCCAGTCCGCCGAGGTCGAAGACCGCGGCCACCAGACCGGCCGTCATCAGCAGACGAGCCGTGAGCGCCGCCGGACCGTCGTAGCGGAATGCCGGGAGCCACGCGATGGACAGCCCGACGCCGGTCAGCGCGACGGCGCTCGCGGCCCCGATCCGACAGTGCGTCGCCGGTGTCGATCACGCCCCACATTCGACCACGGTGCCGCCGGGCGGGCGCGAGTCACCGATCCGGCGTGTCGAGTGCGCCCTGCGCGATCCACCGGCCATTCAGCAGCGCACAGGTGATCGGCCCGCGGTGCCGATGAGACGGTAGCCTCCGGTCGTGCTCGTCTGCGCCGCGGTGTGTCCCCACCCGCCGTTGCTCGTCCGCGAGCTCGGTCCGCCGGCGCAGAACGAGCTGGACGAGCTCAGGGCCGCCTGCGCAAACGCGATCGAGGCGGTGCGCGCAACCGAACCGGAGCTGCTCGTCGTTGTGGGCGCCGGCGAGGCAACCCGATCACACGCGCCGGGAACCACCGGGTCGTTCCGACCCTACGGCGTCGACGTGGCGGTCAGATTGCCCGCCGGCCGCGCGCCGGCTGCCGAGCCCGCCGCCTTGCCACTGTCGATCATGGTTGGCGCCTGGCTGCTCGAGCAGGCGGAATGGCAGGGCGAAGTGCGCGGCCAGGAAGTCGGCACGTCGACGCCGGGGGAGCAGTGCCTGGAACTGGGGCTTGCGCTCGCACAGCAGGAGGACCGGCTCGGCCTGCTCGTCATGGGCGACGGTTCGGCGCGCCGGTCGGTCGATGCTCCCGGGTACCTCGACCCGAGGGCGGCCGGTTTCGACGCGTCCGTGGTCGACGCGTTGCGCGCCGGCGACCCGGGGGACTGGCAGCCGTCGACGCCGGGCTCGCGGCGGAGCTGCAAGCAGCCGGCCGAGCCCCCTGGCAGGTCCTCGCCGGCGCGGCCGACGAGGCGGTCTTCGACGCAGAAGTGCTCTATGACCGTGCGCCGTACGGTGTGGGCTACGTCGTGGCGGTCTGGGAGCGGCACGGCTGACTCGGTCGGCGTGCGGTGACGTTCCCAGACGGCTCGTTCGCCTCGACACGGTCGCTACGCGGTGCCTGGAAGACTGGTCCGGTGTCCGCCGCCAAGCGCGTCGTCGCCGTCGTCGGGCCCACGGCCGCAGGCAAGAGCGATCTTGCGGTCGAGCTCGCGCTGCGGCTCCAGGGCGAAGTCATCAGCGCCGACTCGATGCAGATCTACCGGGGAATGGACGTCGGGACCGCGAAGCCGACGCCGGCCGAGCGGCGCGGTGTGCCACACCACCTGCTGGACGTGCTCGACGTGACCGAGCCGGCGACGGTGGCCGAGTTCCAGCGGCTGGCGAGGGCGGCGATCGACGACTGCCGGACACCGCGGGGTCACGCCGATCGTCGTGGGTGGCAGCGCGCTGTACGTACGGGCGGTGCTGGACAAGTTCGAGTTCCCGGGGACCGATCCGGCGTTGCGTGCTCGCCTCGAGACCGATCTCCAGGCGGTCGGAGCCGCGGCCTTGCACGCGCGGCTGGCCGAGGTCGCCCCCGACGCCGCGGCGTCGATCCTGCCGACCAACGCGCGGCGTATCGTGCGCGCGCTCGAGGTCGTCGAGCTGACCGGACGCCCGTACATCGCCTCGCTACCGGCCAAGGACTACGCGTACGACGGCGTGGTCCAGCTGGGCCTCGATGTTCCCCGTGATGTCCTCGACCGTCGGATCGCGGCCCGGGTCGACCGGATGTGGCAGGCCGGGCTCGTCGATGAGGTCCGCCACCTCGAGGCCGTAGGGCTCCGGCGTGGACGCACGGCCAGCCGTGCACTGGGCTACGCCCAGGTGCTCAGGTTCCTGGCGGGGGAGTGGAGCGAGGACGAGGCCTGGGCCCGGACCGTGCGCGCGACTCGGCGTTTCGCACGCCGGCAGGACTCGTGGTTCCGCAAGGACGAGCGCATCGCCTGGCTGCCGTACGACGCGCCCGACCTGGTTGAACGGGCACGTGCCCGTTGCCGGTGACCGGCGGCTTACGATCGTCGACCGTGGAGAGCAGGTTTCCGTTCGTCAAGGGTCACGGGACGCAGAACGATTTCGTGCTGCTCCCCGACCCGGATGGGACGCTGCACGCGGACCTCGACCCGGTGACGGTGCGCAGGCTGACCGACCGGCATTCGGGGCTGGGTGCCGACGGCGTGATCCGGGTCGTCCGTGGCGAGGCCCTCGACGAGGGCCCGAGCCCTCGACGCCGAGTGGTTCATGGACTACCGCAACGCCGACGGCTCGGTGGCCGAGATGTGCGGAAACGGCGTGCGCGTCATCGCGCGGTACCTGTGGGCGACCGGGCTCGCGACCGGTCGCGAGCTCCCGATCGGAACCCGTGGTGGCGTCCGCGTGGTGCACGAGGAGCCGGATGGCTCGATCACGGCGGAGATGGGTAGCGCGGAGCGGGTACTGCTCCGGTCCCCGATCGAGGTAACGGTCGGCGCACAGACGTGGCCCGCGGACGCGATCTTCGTGCCGAACCCGCATGCCGTGGTGTTCGTCGACGACCTCGACGACGTGGGCCGGCTGCTCGAGGCGCCGCACGTGGAGGCGGAGAACGTCTTTCCGGATGGCGCGAACGTGGAGTTCGTCGTCAGTCGTGGAGACCGGCACATCGCGCTGCGCGTGTGGGAGCGCGGTGTAGGAGAGACCCGATCCTGCGGCACCGGCGTGTGCGCAGCCGCGTGGACGGCGATGCGACGGGACGGGCTCGACCCGGGTGCGTCGTACACCGTCGACGTCCCAGGCGGCCGGTTGACGGTCACCGAGCGTGCGGATGGTGAGCTGTTGCTCACGGGGCCCGCGGAACTCGGTGTCGCCGGCCAGGTCGATCTGTCGAGCGATGTGACGCACGTCACAGCATCCGGACGGCTCGCCGGTACGTCTCCTCCCGTAGAAGGACGCGCAAGTGCCGTCGCGGGGCCGAGGCGTCTTGTCGGTGCACCGGCCTAGCCTGGAAGGCGACGGGATTGCACGTCCAGCCGGGAGGCGGTGACACGTGAGCGGCTCGCAACGCGAACGTCGCGAGGCCGTGCTGGCCGAGGTCGAGATGCGCTCCCGCCGCCGCGCTCGTGGCCGGGCCGGTCGTCGTGCCGCGGCGTTGCGCGCTGCGGCTGCGCTGCGGATCGCCGCCACGAGCGCACCTCGCCGCTCGACGTCGCGTTGAGGTCGCGACCCAAAAGCCGCGTGCCTTCCTCCCGGGCGCGTGCCACCCTGGAGGCACGGGATGCGAATCGGCGTCCCGGTTGTTGAGAGCTGGAGTATGACGACTTCCCCACGGCGCACACCCGATCGTTACGCCCCTTCCGACAGCCAGCGCACTGTCGCCGGCAGCGATGCGGAGGATGCCGTCGACGCTGCGCGCTGGTCCGACGCGGAGATCGCCGCAGACGACCGGACCGCCGGAGAGTTGGATCTCGAGGACCGCATCTCGCTGCGCCGGGTCGCGGGGCTCTCGACCGAGCTCGAGGACATCACCGAGGTCGAGTACCGGCAGCTGCGGCTCGAACGCGTCATTCTCGTCGGAGTGTGGACCGAGGGCAGTGCCGACGACGCCGAGAACTCGCTCGCCGAGCTGGCGGCGCTCGCCGAGACGGCGGGCTCACAGGTCCTCGAGGGTCTGGTCCAGCGGCGGTCCAAGCCCGACCCGGCGACGTTCGTCGGATCCGGCAAGGTCAACGAGTTGCGCGACGTCGTCCTCGAGACCGGTGCCGATACCGTGATCTGCGACGGCGAACTCTCAGCCGCGCAGCTGCGCAACCTCGAGGACAAGATCAAGGTCAAGGTCGTCGACCGCACCGCCCTGATCCTCGACATCTTCGCCCAGCACGCCAAGAGCCGCGAGGGCAAGACCCAGGTAGAGCTGGCACAGCTCGTTTACCTGGTCCAGCGGCTGCGCGGGTGGGGCGAGAACCTGTCCCGACAGGCGGGCGGCCGGGCCGGGGGCGCGACCGGCGGCGTCGGCACCCGAGGTCCGGGTGAGACCAAACTCGAGACCGACCGGCGGCGCATCCGCACCCGGATGGCCAAGCTGCGCCGCGAGCTCAAGGCGCTGGAGACCGCACGCGACACCAAGCGCGCCGAGCGCCGTCGCCGCGCCGTACCAGCCGTGGCGATCGCCGGCTACACCAACGCCGGCAAGTCGTCGGTGCTCAACCGGCTGACCGGTGCCGGCGTGCTGGTCGAGGACGCGCTGTTCGCGACCCTCGACCCCACCGTCCGGCGGGCCGAGACATCCGACGGCCGCGTCTACACCCTCGCCGACACCGTCGGTTTCGTCCGACACCTGCCCCACCAGATCGTCGAGGCGTTCCGCTCCACCCTGGAAGAGGTGGCCGACTCCGACCTCGTGCTGCACGTCGTCGACGGCTCGCATCCCGACCCCGAGGGTCAGCTGCGCGCTGTCCGCGAGGTGCTCGCCGAGATCGGCGCTGGCGATGTGCCCGAGCTGGTCGTCGTCAACAAGATCGACGTCGCCGACCCGCTGGTCGTCTCCCGGCTGCTGCGCACCGAGCGCGGCGCCGTCGCGGTGTCGGCACGCACCGGTGAGGCGTTCGACAAGCTGCACGCGGTGATCGACGAGCGCCTTCCGCGCCCGCCGGTGGAGCTCGAGGCACTGGTGCCGTACGACCGGGGCGAGCTGGTGTCGCGCATGCACCGCACCGGCGAGGTGATCTCGGTCGAGCACGAGGCGGGTGGCACCAGGGTGCATGCCAGGGTCTCGGAAGGCCTGGCTGCCGCGCTCGCGCCGTACGCGACCTGAGCGCAGGCACAGGCTGGCAGACTCGCGGGCGTGTTGCACTTGCGCCTGATCTCGCCGGTCGACCGCACCGAGGCGGTGCTGTCGCTCCTCGACGCTTCGGCCGGCGTGACGAACGTCGTCGTCCTCGCCGGATCGGCGCGACGACCCGCGGGTGATGTGGTGCTCTGCGACGTCGCCCGCGAGGCGGCCGACCATGTCGTCAACCGGCTCTGCGACCTGGGTCTGGAGGACGAGGGATCGATCGCGATCGAGGAAATCGACACGTCGCTGTCGCGGGTCGCCGAGCAGGCCCAGCTGGACGCGCCGGGCGAGGGCGTCGACGCCGTGGTATGGAACCAGGTCGAGGAACGAACGAGCGAAGAGTCGACGCTGTCGGTGACGTACCTGGCCTTCCTGGCCATCGCGACGATGATCGCGGGTGTCGGCGTGCTGCTCGACCAGCCGATCCTCATCGTCGGAGCGATGGTGGTGGGGCCGGAGTTCGGGCCCATCGCCGGCCTGTGCGTCGCGCTCGCGTTGCGGGACCGCCGGCTCGCGGCTCGATCGGCCGCGCGCGCTGGTCATCGGCTTCCCGGTGGCAATCGCTATCGCTGTCGTCGCGACGCTGATTGCACGGGCCGTGGGCCTGGTCGATCCGGAGATGCTCGACACCGAGCACCCGTTCACCAGTTTCATCTCCAGCCCCGACACGTTCTCGTTCGTCGTCGCGTTCCTGGCCGGGATCGCCGGCATCCTGTCCCTCACGTCAGCCAAGTCCGGCGCCCTGATCGGCGTGCTGATCTCGGTGACGACCGTGCCCGCGGCCGGCAACGCCGCCGTGGCACTCGCCCTGGGCGATCCGGCGACTGCCTTCGGGTCGGCGCTCCAGCTCGCGGTCAACCTCTCCGGCATGATCGTCGCGGGCACGCTGACGTTGCTGCTCCAGCGCCGGCTGTGGCGGACCGCCGAGCGGGCCGACGGTTGGGACTCACGCCGCAGGTTCACCTGACGACGACGGGTCAGCCCCCTGAACCCGCCGGTAGGGGTTGAAGCCCCGCGTCGAAGGGTGTCCTCACCCCAACCCGTGATCGACGCTCCGCCTGCCGGGCCGCGTGATCCAAGTGACGTTGGTGGGGCGCTCCATGATCCAGGTGAGGCTACTGGTGCCTATCGCTGATCGATGTGAGGTTCGCGGGGCCCCATCCGTGATCCATGGTGATTTCGCGGCGCGCAGGCGCCACCAGCCTCACACGGGTGGGCGGCCGAAGTCGCGTGGATCATGCCTCGAGCCCGCGGCATCTGCCGTGGTCGCTCTCCACAGGTGGGGCTCGCGAGCCGACTGCGTCCACAGCCACGAGTGCGGAGGCTCACGGCGTCATCGTGGCCGGCCAGGCTGCCTGGCATGTGGCTACCCGAAGAGCTGGACCTCATCGCCTCGGCACAGGACGGCCTCGTGACTCGGCGGCAAGCGCTAATCCACGGGGTCACGGTCGATACGCTGCGCCACGCCTTGGGCCGCGGCGGGCGGTGGCAACGGATCGTCAAGGGTGTCTACGCGACGTTCACCGGCCCGCTTCAGGAGCGCCATCTGGTCAGGGCCGCACTGCTCTACGCCGGGCCCGATGCGATGGTCACCGGCGCGACGGCATGCCGCGCGTACGGCATGCGGTACGTACCGTGGAGCCGCAGGCCCGAGATCCTGGCGCCAGCCCATGTTCAGCGGGCCCGGATTGCCATCGCGTCGATTCGTCGCACGAGATCCCTGCCGGCTCCGTGCGACGTCCGCTCATTTCCGTGCGCTCCGCCGGAGCGCGCCGCCGTAGACGCCTGTCGTGAAACGCGCGAGCTCCGCGCGGTGCGAGCCGCGCTCTGCGAGGTCGTCCAGCGGCGCCTCACGACGCCAGATGAGCTGATGGTTGTCTTGGCGTCGGGGCATTCGGCCGGTAGCGCGCTGCCCCGGCGCGCTGTCGAGGACATCGTTGCCGGTTGCCGGTCCGCGCCGGAGTGCGAGCTGCGTGACCTGATCCGGAACAGTACCGTCCTACGCGAGCCGCGCTGGAACGAGCCGCTACCCGATCCGCGGGGCGGCGATATGAGCCCGGACGGTTGCTGGGAAGAGGCGCGGCTCGTGGTCGAGGTCGACTCGGCCGAGTGGCACCACTTCGGGGATGCGCCCGAGCTGACGGAGCGACGCAGGGCCCGTTATGCCTCGCTCGGGTGGATGGTGCTCCCTGTGTCCCCCCGCCGAATCCGGAACGAACCGCACGCAGTGTTGCGTGAGATCGAGTCGGCGTACCTTGCTGGCCTTGCCCGGGCAGCGTGATCGATCAGTCCTGCTGGCGGCCGCCGAGGTGCTGGGCAAGAAAGCGCTCCGCCGCGGCGTAAAAGCGCTCCCGGCTCTCGGGCTTGACAAGTCCGTGTCCCTCGTCCTCGAAGAGCAGGTACTCGTGGTCGATCCCCTTCTCGGCAAGGGCCCCGACGATCTGTTCGGCCTCGGCCACCTTGACCCTGGGGTCGTTCTTGCCCTGTGCCACCAGGATCGGGATCGTGATGTCGTCGACCTTGGAGAGCGGCGATCGCTCCCAGAGCAGGTCGCGCTCGGTCTCCGGGCTGCCCACCTTGGCGTACATGAACGCGATCTGCGGCTTCCAGTACTCCGGGACCGACGCGAGAAGGGTGAGCAGGTTGGACGGGCCCACCATGTCGACGGCGCAGCGGAATACGTCGGGCGTGAAGGCAGCGCCGGCCAGAGCGGCGTAGCCGCCATACGAGCCGCCGTAGATCCCCACCCGGGCACGGTCGATCCAGCCGAGCCCGACCAGGTGGTCGACTGCGTCGAGCAGATCGGTGTGCATCGCCCGGCCCCACTGCTTGTCGCCGGCGTTGCCGAATGCCTTGCCGTAGCCAGTCGAGCCGCGGAAGTTGACCTGTACGCACGCGTATCCCCGGTTCACAAGCCATTGCGCCTCCGGGTCGTAACCCCAGACGTCGCGGGCCCACGGTCCGCCGTGGACATTGACGACCGCGGGCAGGCCGACCGGTTCGACACCGAGCGGAAGTGTCACGTACCCGTGCACCTCGAGCCCGTCACGGGCCGTGAACGCGAACGGCTCCATGACCGCCAGCTGGTAGGAGTCCAGCGCGGGCTTGTGGGCGAACAGGAACGTCAGCTCGCCGGTGTCCCGGTCGTACACGTGGTAGTGGACCGGTCCGTCTGAAGGCGTGTCGGTGACCAGCCACCGCCGGTCGCTGCGCTCGGCCCGCGAGATACCGACCTCGCCGCGCAGCCGCGCCCGCAGCGCGTCGACCTCCGCGCCGAGCGCCGAATCGAGATGCACCCACTCCTCGCGGTCTTCGAGGAAGACGACCGACTGAGGCTCCAGCGTCTCGGGGTCGGAGAGGACGCCGGCGACGTCGTACGAGGCGTTCTCGGCCAGCACGGTCTGCCTCCGGGTGGCGAGTTCGACGCGGAGCAGCCGAGCGGCGTTGACTCCCACGCTCGAGAGCAGGAACACCGACGAACCGTCACGACCGAATCCGACGATGTCGGTGGTGGCGACGTCCTGCGGTGCAATCTCCAGCCACGGGGTGTCCTTTCCGGTCTGGTGGTCCCGGAGGTACACGACGGCTCCCGCATCCTCCGTCATGGCCACGCCACCACGTACCCTGAGGTCGGAGTCGACCAGCCAGCCTGCATAGCCGGGGTTGACCTCGACCTTGTCGAACGTTCCGGTGTCGAGGTCGAAGCGGTAGACGTCGTGCAGTGCCGGGTCGTCGGCGTTCAGGCCGACCAGCATGGTGGTCCGGTTCCAGCGGTTATGGCCCAGGATCAGGGCGTGGACGCCCTCGCCGGGTGTGACCAGGCGAGACTCCCCGGACCCGAGGTCGAGCGCGTAGAGACGCCAGTCCTCGTCGCCGTCGGTGTCTTGCAGGTACACCAGCGTGCGGTCGTCGTGGCAGAACACGAAGGTGCGGACGCCGCGGCCCCGGTCATGGGTGACCGGCTTCGCCGCCGACGGGTTGTCGGCCGGACCGATCCAGACGTTGAGCACGCCCTCCTCGGGCGCGATGAAGCCGAGCAAGGTCCCGTCCGGGGACAGCGCGGGTGCGACGCGTTCCGGGTTGCCGAAGAGCACGTCGCGAGGGATCAGGGGCACGGCGTCGTAGGTCACAGGTCCGATCTCATCACGCCGTCGCCCGCCCGCGACGGCCGGTGCCGTCGTCTGGACGTAGCCTCGATGCCCGTGCTTCGCAGTTCCGCCGCCGTCGCCCCGCTCGCGGTGGCCGGGCTGCTCGCCCTGACCGCGTGCTCCGACGACGACGCCGGCAACGGCGCTGCGCCGGACTCGTCGCCGACGTCCTCGTCGCCAGCGACGACGACCGCGCCACCGCTCGGCCCTGAGCTTCCCGACGATGACAACGTGCGACGCGCGCTGGCCGACTACTACGCCGCCGTCAATCGTGCGGTGGCGAACCGCTCCGTGGCAGAGCTGGACGCGGTCTCGACACCGGACTGTCCGTGCCGTGATCGGTACGAGCAGGTGATCGACCGGATGAACGAGCAGGACGTGCGCGCGTCGGGCTATCTCTTCACGGGTGTGGCGACCGGTGACGTCGCGCTGAACGGCGAGAGCGCCACCCTCGCGGCCATCGACACGACGGAGGACTACGAGATCGTCGATGCTGCTGGAACGGTCGTCGACCAGGTCGGGCCCGACCGGGTCGTCGTTGTGTACACGTTCACGCTGGTCGACGGCGATTGGCTGGTCTCCGCCGCGGACGCGCATTCCTAGCATCAGGGGCGAACGAGGGCTCGGGACTCTACGACGGCCTGTGGGCAGGCCGTGCCGGAAGGGTGCTGCGCTCGATAGCCTCGGCCGGTGAACGACCGGTCCAGTTCGGCCGACGCGACGCGGGTGCGCGAGCTGCTCGCGTGCGCTGTCGACGCCCTCGGGGGCGACGAGCGGGCCGGTCAGGTCGAGATGGCGGAAGCAGTGGCTTCCGCGTTGGACTCCGGCGAGCACCTGCTGGTCCAGGCGGGGACGGGCACCGGCAAGTCGCTGGCATACCTGGTGCCGGCGCTGCTGCACGCCGACCAGACCGACACGCCGGTCGTCGTCGCGACCGCGACGCTTGCGCTCCAGGCGCAACTTGTCGACCGGGACCTGCCGCACCTGGCTCGGGCGGTCGAGCCGGCCCTGGGCCGGCCGCTGCGCTGGGCGACGCTGAAGGGCAGAGCGAACTACGCCTGTCTGCACCGGGTGCGCGAAGGTGTCCCGGACGACCAGGGCGAGCTGGTCCCCGTCGTCGACGGATCGCTCGGTGCGCTGGGCGCCGACGTCGTCCGCGCTCGAGTCTGGGCGGAGGAGCAGGCCACGAGCGCCGGCCCGGGCGACCGGGACCGGCTCGAACCGGGTGTGAGCGACCGCGCCTGGGCGCAGATCTCGGTGACCGCGCGGGAGTGCCTCGGCGCTGCGAAGTGTCCGTACGGCGGTGAGTGCTTCGCCGAGCGCGCTCGGGCCAGGGCAGACGATGTCGACATCCTGGTGACCAACCACGCACTTCTCGCGATCGACGCGCTCGAGGGCATCCCTGTGCTGCCGGAGCACGACGTCGTCATCGTCGACGAGGGGCATGAGCTGGCCGCGCGAGTCACCGGGATCGCGACCGCCGACCTGTGGCCTGGCGTCGTCGACCGGGCCGCGAAGCGCGTGCGGTCGTTCGTCGACGATGGCGACCCCGACGAGCTGCGCGAGGCGGGGGAGGAGTTGCGGCGCGCGCTCGCGGACGCCGAGCCAGGCCGGCAGGACGTGCTTCCGGACGCTCTTGCGGCCGCCGTCGTCGCGGTGCGCGACGCGGGCCGAGCGGTGCAGTCCGCGATGGCGGGCGCGCGTGGCGAACGCGAGGTCGACGTGGAGGCTGGGCGCCGCGCGGCCAAGGCGTTGGTCGACGACGTGTTTGCGACCGCAGAGCGCATCGCAGAGCACGCCGAGCACGACGTCGTCTGGGTGGAGGAGCGCGAACGCGGCACGCGACTACTGCGGATCGCGCCGCTGTCGGTGGCCGGGCTGTTGCGCGACCGGTTGTTCAGCTCCGCGACGGTGGTCGCGACCTCCGCGACCATGGAGCTGGGCGGCTCGTTCGACCCGATCGCCCGTTCGTACGGGCTGGTGGGTGACGAACCGCCTACGTGGCGCGGTATCGATGTGGGGTCTCCGTTCGACTACGGCCGACAGGCCATCCTCTATGTGGCGCGGGAGCTCCCACCACCGGGGAGGGACGGTCTGCGCCCGGAGGCCGTCGACGTGCTGGCCGAGCTCGTGGCTGCGGCGGGTGGACGGACCCTGGGGCTGTTCTCCTCGAGGCGCGCTGCCGTCGACGCAGCGGAGGCGCTGCGATCACGGTTGCCGGAACTGACGGTGCTCTGCCAGGGCGAGGACGTCGTCCCGACCCTGGTACGCCGGTTCATCGAGGACGAGCAGGCGAGCCTGTTCGGGACGCTCTCACTGTGGCAGGGCGTGGACGTGCCGGGAGCGGCGTGCCACCTGGTCGTCGTCGACCGGCTGCCGTTCCCGCGGCCCGACGACCCGCTGTTCTCGGCCCGCCAGCGTGCGGTCGAGCGGGCCGGCGGCAACGGCTTCATGGCGGTCGCGGCCACCCACGCGGCGCTCCTGCTGGCGCAGGGCGCCGGCCGGCTGATCCGGCGCTCGACAGACCGAGGCGTGGTGGCTGTGCTGGACCCGCGACTGGTGAGCGCCCGCTACGCGGGATTCCTGCGCGCCTCGCTCCCGCCGATGTGGTTCACCACCGAGCGTGAGGTCGTGGCCGGCGCCCTGCGGCGGTTGGCCTCCGGGCCGGTGGCCGGTGGGGCGCTGCCCGCCGCCGAACCCGCTGCGCCGGCTGTCAGTGGTTCCGCAGCGCCTTGACGAGCTGGCCCTTGTTCATCGACGACCTGCCCTCGATCCCGATTCGTGCGCCCGGAATCGTCCCCGATCAGCCGGTCTAGATCCTGCGCAGCACCGCGACGACGCGCCCCAGGACGGTTGCCTCGTCACCCGGGATCGGCTCGTAGGCCGGATTGTGCGGCAGCAGCCACACATGGCCGTCGCGCCGCTTGTAGGTCTTCACCGTCGCCTCACCGTCGATCATCGCGGCCACGATCTCGCCGTTCTCGGCGACCGGCTGCTGGCGCACCACGACCCAGTCGCCATCGCAGATCGCGGCGTCGACCATCGAGTCGCCGGCCACCCGAAGCATGAACAGGGTGCCTTCGCCGACCAGCTGGCGGGGGAGCGGGAAAACCTCCTCGACGGCCTGCTCGGCCAGGACCGGGCCGCCCGCCGCAATGCGCCCGACAAGCGGCACGTACGACGGCGCCGGGCGCTGGTCGCCGCTGCCGGTGTCGTCGTAGCCGGCCTCTGCCGCACCGGGTGCCGTGCTGGGCGGATCGGCCGGCGAGAGGACCTCGAGTGCGCGGGGTCGGTGCGGATCCCTGCGGATGTAGCCCTTCGTCTCGAGGACGTGGAGCTGATGAGACACGCTCGACGGGCTGGCGAGCCCCGCCGCCTGGCCGATCTCGCGCATGCTCGGCGGGTAGCCGCGGCGCTCGACCGCGTCGCGGATCACCTCGAGCACCCGCCGCTGGCGGGGCGTCAGACCCACGGCGTCCTCGGCGTCGGGGAAGGGATGGACCGTGCCACCCGGGCCCGGTCCTGTTCCGCGCTGCGTGTCCACGCCCGCCTCCTCTGGTGTCGGCGCCGGCCGTCCGGCGAGTTGTGTCATGCCTGACGGTAGCCGCACGCGCCGACACGATCAAACACCTGTTCGAACGTGTCTCGACTTTGTCAGACCCCCGGTGTAGAACTCGTACATGCGTTCGATCGAACGACTGTTCGACGTGAGGCACGACATGGACCAGTAGGTACGGAGGCGGACATGACGATCACGCTCCTTCCCCCGGCAGGCCCGACGGCCAGGCTCGTCCCTGCTCCGTCGCCGCGGCCATTGCGCGTGGTGCGCCCGGTCGAGGAGGCACCGCCGGGTGCGGTCCCGCCGGTCCGGCCGCCGCATCGGCACGCCGGCGCGCAGCCGCACCGCCGGTCGGCCCTGCGGCCGCGGGCCGTGGTCTGCGAGCAGTCCTACGCCACCGACCTGCACGGATCGCGGCTCACCCGACGTGGGCGGCTGGTCGTGACGGCGGTCTGGTTGCTGCTCGCCGCGGTGGCGGCGGTCGGGATCCTCCGGTCAGGTTTGGCGGCGGATCCAGCCCCGGAGGGCACGACCACCGTCGTCGTCCAGCCTGGCGACACGATGTGGGCGCTGGCCAGGTCCCTCGACGCGGAGGCCGATCCGCGGGCTGTCGTCGACACCATCGTCGAGCTCAACGGGCTGCGCTCGGGAGCCGACATCCACCCCGGCGACGTCCTGCTGGTGCCCGCATCGCGGTAGCTTCGGCCCGTGGTCGCGGCGCCGGGGCGTGCGACACGCCGGTGGAGAATCCATGCCGGTGCGATGACCTGCGGCGATGACATTGTCGCGGTGGGCACGGCGATTCGAGTTGCAAAGAGGTCGCCGGAACCCTAGCGTTCCCCTACATCTAGTAGTTACACTTGTGTAAGTCGTCCACAAGTTGTGGTCCTGGGCTCACAGGTTCTCCCCAGGGGATCCACAGGTTCTCCACGGATCCTCGCCACCGAGCCGAGCAGCGGGACGCACCGGCGGGCGGCCGCGCGAGCCGACATGTCGAAAGGGAATCGCCGTGCACTGTCCGTTCTGCCGTAACCCGGACAGCCGGGTAGTCGACAGCCGCACGGCCGACGACGGCACCGCGATCCGCCGGCGTCGGCAGTGCCCGGAGTGCGAGCGGCGTTTCACCACCGTCGAGCAGGTCACGCTGGCCGTCGTCAAGCGGTGCGGCGTCACCGAGCCGTTCAGCCGCGAGAAGGTCATCGCGGGCGTCCGCAAGGCCTGCCAGGGCCGCGGCGTGGGCGAGGACGCTCTGGCCCGGCTCGCCCAGCAGGTCGAGGAGCGCATCCGCGCATCGGGCTCGGCTGAGGTGCCGAGCAACGAGGTCGGCCTCGCGATCCTGGGCCCGCTCCGCGAGCTCGACGAGGTCGCCTACCTGCGCTTCGCCAGCGTGTACCGGGGGTTCGACAGCCTGGCCGACTTCGAGGCCGAGATCACCATGCTGCGGGCCGAGCGGGGCGAGACGGTCCCGGAGCCGCAGCCCAGAGTCCACGGCCGCTGACCGCGGCCGCCGCACCAACCGCACTACCGCACCACGAATGTGATCACGTACGCAATGCGACCCGGGTCAGGGCCCGGGCGGGGGACATCGACAAGGGAGCAGGCATGACCGAGACGGTGAGCGGCCAGGGTCGAAACGGCGGCGGCGCCAAGCGCGCCCTCCAGCCGAAGACGCTCGACGCGGCGCGGGGTCTCACCATCGACCGGATCTTCACCACGCCGGGGATCCACCCTTACGACGAGTTGACCTGGGAGCGGCGCGACGTCGTCCAGCAGAACTGGCGGACCGGCGAGACCGTGTTCGAGCAGCGCGGCGTCGAGTTCCCCGACTTCTGGTCCGTCAACGCCTCGACGATCGTCACGAGCAAGTACTTCCGCGGCGCCGTCGGCACCGACGCCCGCGAGTGGAGCCTGCGCCAACTCGTCGACCGGGTCGTCAAGACCTACCGCAAGGCCGGCGAGGACTACGGCTACTTCGCCTCACCCGACGACGCAGAGGTCTTCGAGCACGAGCTCGCCTGGATGCTCGTCCACCAGGTGTTCTCGTTCAACTCCCCGGTCTGGTTCAACGTCGGCACCCCATCCCCGCAGCAGGTCAGCGCGTGCCAGCCATACGACGCTCTGGTCAGCACACCGGCGGGCCTCGTGCCCATCGGCAAGCTGGTCGAGGACGACGCAGTCGGTATGAAGGTCTACGACGCACACGGGCTCACCAGCATCGTGGCGACGAAGGCCAATGGTGTGAAGGACGTGTTGCGCCTGCACACGAAGGCGGGCTATTCCCTCGACGTCACTGCCGACCACCTGGTCTGGAAGAGCACCGGTGCGGGCACCGGACGTTTCGTCGAAGCGGGCACGCTCGTCCCGCGCGACCTGCTCGAGTTCGTCGACGCTGAGTTCGACGCTCCGCTTCAGTTCCCGGAGATCACTCGTATCGAACGGCTCGGGTCGATGGAGGTCTACGACATCCAGACCCAGAGCGGCGAATACCTCTCCGGCGGTCTGCGAGTGCACAACTGCTTCATCCTCGCCGTCGACGACTCGATGACCTCGATCCTGAACTGGTACCGCGAGGAAGGGCTGATCTTCAAGGGCGGTTCGGGCGCCGGGCTCAACCTGTCCCGGATCCGGTCCAGCAAGGAGCTGCTCTCATCGGGCGGCACGGCGTCGGGCCCGGTGAGCTTCATGCGCGGCGCCGACGCGAGCGCCGGCACGATCAAGTCCGGCGGCGCCACCCGACGGGCCGCCAAGATGGTCGTGCTCGACGTCGACCACCCCGACATCGAGGAGTTCGTCGAGACCAAGGCGCGTGAGGAGGACAAGATCCGCGCCCTGCGCGACGCAGGCTTCGACATGGACCTCGGCGGCAAGGACATCGTGTCCGTGCAGTACCAGAACGCGAACAACTCCGTCCGCGTCTCCGACGAGTTCATGCAGGCGGTTGAGGACGACGACCCATTCAACCTTCGGGCACGGCTGACCGGCGAGGTCATCGAAACCGTCGACGCGAAGAACCTGTTCCGCAAGATGGCACAGGCCGCCTGGGAGTGCGCCGACCCGGGCATCCAGTACGACAGCACGATCAACGACTGGCACACCAATCCTGAAACGGGACGAATCACCGCAAGTAACCCTTGTTCCGAGTATTTGAGTCTCGACAATTCGTCCTGCAACCTCGCCAGCCTCAATCTGCTCAAGTTCCTGCGCGACGACGGCACGTTCGACGCCGACCAGTTCCGCCGCTGCGTCGAGCTCGTCATCACCGCAATGGACATCTCGATCTGCTTCGCCGACTTCCCGACCGAGGCGATCACCGAGACGACGAGGGCCTACCGTCAGCTCGGCATCGGCTACGCCAACCTGGGCGCTCTGCTCATGGCGACCGGTCACGGCTACGACTCGCCGGCCGGGCGCTCGCTGGCCGCGTCGATCACCTCGCTGATGACCGGTGCCGCCTACAAACGGTCCGCCGAACTGGCTGGCGTTGTCGGCCCGTACGACGGCTACGCCCGCAACGCCGACGCCCACAAGCGGGTCATGCGCAAGCACGCCGCGGCCAATGATGCACTGCGGACTCTCGACGAGGTCGACAAGCCGATCCACGCGCTGGCAACCCAGGTATGGCAGGAGTGCCTGGCGATCGGATCGGACAAAGGGTGGCGAAACGCTCAAGCGAGCCTTCTCGCACCTACCGGTACAATTGGGTTGATGATGGACTGCGACACGACCGGGGTCGAACCCGACCTGGCACTCGTCAAGTTCAAGAAGCTCGTCGGCGGCGGGTCGATGCAGATCGTCAACCAGACGGTGCCGCGTGCCCTGCGCAAGCTCGGCTACCAGGAGGAGCAGGTCGAGGCGGTCGTCGAGCACATCGCCGAGCACGGCAACGTCGTCGACGCGCCGGGGTTGCGTCAGGAGCACTACGAGGTCTTCGACTGCGCCATGGGCGTGCGCTCCATCAAGCCGATGGGGCACGTGAACATGATGGCGGCGGTCCAACCGCACTTGAGCGGGGCCATTTCCAAAACGGTCAACTTGCCCGAATCGGCCACAGTGGAAGAAATCGAGCATATCTACTTCGAAGGCTGGAAGCTGGGCCTGAAGGCGCTGGCCATCTACCGCGACAACTGCAAGGTGGGCCAGCCGCTGTCGGCCTCGAAGCGGTCCGGCACCGAGGCCGCGGGGGCGCCGGGGGCCGAGGCGGCGCGTGAGGTCGTCGTCGAGTACCGGCCGACGCGCCGGCGGCTGCCGAAGTCGCGGCCGAGCCGCACCACGTCGTTCACGGTCGGTGGGGCCGAGGGATACATGACCGCGGGCTCCTATCCGGACGACGGGCTCGGCGAGGTCTTCCTGAAGCTCGGCAAGCAGGGCTCGACGCTGGCCGGGGTCATGGACGCCTTCTCGATCGCGATCTCCATCGCGTTGCAGTACGGCGTGCCGCTGGAGACCTACGTCCAGAAATTCACCAACATGCGCTTCGAGCCGTCGGGCATGACCGACGACCCGGACGTGCGGATGGCCCAGAGCGTGGTCGACTACATCTTCCGTCGGCTGGCGCTGGACTACCTGCCCTTCGACGAACGGTCGGCGCTCGGCATCCACACGGCGGCCGAGAGGGTCCGGCAGCTCGACACCGGCGAGTACGCCCCGATCGAGGACGACGTCGACGTCGAGGCGATGCGCCAGTCCGCGCCGGTCGAGAAGCCGGCGACGGAGGCACCGGGTGAGGACGGGTCCGACGCCGACGGGGTCGGCGCCGAGGAAGTCATCGAGGCGACCGCCAAGGCCGCGCCGGCTCAGGCCCACACGTCGACCGAACTCCTGGACGTCATGCTGGGCACATCCACCGACGCGCCCCTGTGCTTCACCTGCGGCACCAAGATGCGCCCGGCGGGCAGCTGCTACGTGTGCGAGGGTTGCGGCTCCACCAGCGGTTGCAGCTGAGCTCCTGGCACGGCTGTAGGCGCCCGGCCTCTGTCGGAGGCCGGGCGTACGCTGACCGGCGCCCGACGGGAGGACGCCACGAGGAGGCGACGTGCCAGAGACCGGACCCACCCCAGCCGCCCGGACCGAGGCCGTCGCCGCCGCGATGAGCAGGTTCCTCGACTTCGTCGCCCTGTGGGACGGCATCCGGCTGGAGCCCGACGTGTGCGACTTCGCCTTCGGGAACCCGCAGGAGCTTCCGTTGCCGGAGTTCACGGCGGCGATCAGGCGGCACGCCGAGCCCCAGGACAAGGACTGGTTCGCCTACAAGCGCTCCGAGCCCGAGCCGCGTGCCGTCGTCGCGAAGGCGCTGCGCGAGTGGCGCGGCCTGCCTTTCGAACCCGAGGACATCGCGCTTACCACCGGCGCGTTCGGCGCACTCGTGGACGGCCTTCCGGGCATTCCTCGATCCTGGCGACGAGGTGGTGTTCTCGCTGCCGCCATGGTTCCTCTACGAGCCGATGCTCCTGGCCGCCGACGCCGTGCCCGTGAAGGTGCCGGTCCGGGCCGACGACCACGACCTCGACCTGGACGCGATCGGGTCGGCGATCGGGCCGCGGACCCGCGCGGTGATCGTCAACACGCCGAACAACCCGACCGGGCGCATCTACCCGCCGCGGACGCTCGCGGCGCTGGCCGACCTGCTGGCCGATGCGTCACAGCGATGGGGGAGGGCCATCTGGCTGATCTCGGACGAACCGTACGCGCGGTTGGTGTACAGCGACGCCGAGTTCCGCAGCCCGAGCGAGTTCTACCCCTACACGCTGATCGCATACAGCTATGCCAAGGTCCTACTCACCCCGGGCCAGCGCATCGGCTGGCTGGCGCTGTCGCCGTCGATACCCGACCGTGCACCGCTGCGCCGGGCGATCGAGCTCGCCCAGATCGCCGGTGGCTGGCTGTTCCCCAACGCGGTCATGCAGTACGCGGTCGGCGACCTCGAGCAGATGTCGATCGACCTGGTCGGTCTCGAGGCCAAGCGAGACCGGCTCACCCGCGAGCTACGGTCGGCGGGCTACGACCTGCGCTCGCCGGAAGGGACCTTCTACCTGTGGGTGCGCTCACCGGTCGCGGACGACGTCGCGTTCAGCCGCGGGCTCGCCGACCACAAGGTCCTCGTCCTGCCGGGAACGGCCTGCGAGGCGCCTGGGTACTTCCGGATCTCGCTGACTGCCACCGACGACATGATCGACCGGGCACTCCCGGCACTTCGAGCAGCGGCCGAGGAGGCCGCGCGTGGCTGAGCATCCGCGCCGTCAGGTGCGTACGGCGGTCGTGTGGGAGGTCCTGTCCGAGGTGCTGACCGCGCGACAGGCGGCGAGCGGGCACGAGACCCTCGACGTGGTCGACGCCGGCGGTGGGACAGGTGGGTTCGCCGTCCCGCTCGCAGAGCAGGGGCACCGCGTCACCGTCGTCGATCCCAGCCCCGATGCGCTGGCGGCCCTCACCCGCCGGGCAGCGGAGAAGGGCGTCGGTGGGCGGGTGACAGCGGTGCAGGGCGACGCCGCGGGCATGGCCGACCTGCTCGGCGTCGCCGGCGCCGACGTCGTGCTCTGCCACGGCGTCCTCGAGGTCGTGGACGATCCGGCCGAGGCGCTGCGTGGGGTGGTCGCCGTGCTCCGTCCCGATGGCGTCGCCAGCGTGCTGGTCGCTCAGCGGTCTGCTGCCGTGCTCGCCCGGGCCGTCGCCGGTCACGTCGACGACGCCCGCCGTGCTCTCACCGATCCGGACGGCCGATGGGGTGACGGTGACCCGCTGCCGCGGCGATTCGACGAGAAACCACTACTCGCCCTGTTCGAAGGGGTCGGCCTGCGGGTCCATGCGCTGCACGGCGTGCGGGTATTCGCCGATCTCGTGCCTGGTGCCATCGCCGACGAGCCGGCGGGTGCACAGGCGCTACGCGACCTCGAGGCCGCGGCGACCGAGGATCCGACGTTTCGGGCGGTCGCCGCGCAGCTGCACGTCCTGGCGAGCCCGGCCTGAAGGTCAGCAGGGGTGGGTTGGCTTTCGTCCGGTCATCCGCACGCCTATGCTGAGCGCAGATACGCCAACGGCATTCGATGGAGGGACCGGTGCCTCTCTCCGATCATGAGCAGCGGCTGCTCCAGCAGATGGAGCAAGCGCTGTACGCCGAGGACCCGAAGTTCGCCACGACCATGCGCGGAGCGGACCTGCGTCGGCGTTACCGCCGGCGCGCGATCGCGGCCTCGTTCGTGTTCGTGCTTGGCATCGTCGTGCTCATGACCGGTGCTGTGACCGAGGTGATCCCGCTCGGGGTCGCCGGATTCGTCGTGATGCTGGCGTCCGCCTGGTACGCGGTGACGTCGTGGCGACGGGTGCCCGCCGAGGGTGAGATCGGCACGTTCGACGCCCCCGCAACCGCGGAGAAGCCGCAGGCTCGCCGCCCAAGCCGATCGGCGGCCACCCGCCGTCGTGGCTTCATGGAACGCATGGAGGAGCGCTGGCGCCGCCGCCGCGAGGGCGGCTCCGGTAGGTAGCTAGGTCCGACCCCACCGGGCGGGCAGGAGCCGGCCGGCCCGTTGGCGCATCCGTTCGCCTGCCAGGTCCGTCCAGTCGAGCCCGTCGGCGACCCGGTTCGCCGACACCATCACGAGGTCGCTCGTGGCCGACGGCCACAGCGCAGCCTTGATCCGGCGGATGCGCGGACGCGTGTGGAGCAGTGTGCGGCGGAGCATCGTGGAGTCCTCGCGCAGGCCTCCGGGGTCAGCCGGTTTCACCGAGTACCTGGCCCGCTCTGTCGTCGCGACAATGTGACCGAGCAGGTCGCGGGAGTCGGCGTCGAGGTTGGTTGCCGCAGCGACGCTGCGGCCCGTTCCGCGTGGTGTCGCGGCAGGGTCCCAGTCGAGGCCGGCGTCGCGGATGGTGTCGCGCAGGTCCGACCACGCGGCCTCGGCAGCGCGGACCGGGTCGCTTCCCGCCCGCCGCCACCGCAGGGCTCGCCGGAACCGGGCCACGACGGCCGGCAGCGCACCGATCAGTGAGATGATCCCTGCCGACAATGCCACCACCGGCCACGGGGAGGACGGCGACGTCGCGCCATCCGTCCCTCCCTGGCCCGCGCTGCCTGCGCCCTCGTCGGGCACGATCCCCTCGGCGGCTCCGGGTGCGGTCGGCTGTCCTGGCTGCGGTACCTGCCCGCCCTGGTCCGAGCCGTCTTCGACCGGCGGCACCGTCCAGGACGGCTGGCTGCCGGTGCGGGTAGCCGGCGTCGGCTCGAACGGCACCCAGCCCGTGCCCTCGAAGTACAGCTCCGGCCACGCGTGCGCGTCGTTCGCACGTACGACCCAGGTGCCGTCGTCCTGGCGTTCACCCTGCATGTAGCCGACCGCGACGCGGGCCGGGATGTCGACGATCCGGGCCATGATCGCCATGGCGGCCGCGTACTGCTCGCAGTAGCCCTGCCTGTTGTCCAGGAAGTTGACCAGGTCCGACGACGAGGTACCGGGCTCGGTGGACAGGTCATAGACGAACGTAGTGCGGAATACTCTTTGCAGCGCCACCGCCTTGTCGAAGGAGGTGGCGGCGTCCTCCGTTGCCCGTTCGGCCCACTCGGTCGCCTCGGCTGGCAGGTCGTCGGGCAGCGCGAGCATGTCGTCGAGCTCCTCGCCGGGCCGGCCAGCAGCCTGTAGCACATCTGCGTCCAGGTCGACGTCGAGCCGACCCACGGTGTACGAGGCACCGCGGGCGTCGCTCTCGGTGGAGACGACGTCGAGGGTGGCCCGGTCGTAGCGCCAGTCGCCGTCGATGTCGATCTCGGCGGCCGGGTAGGGCAGCGGCAGCCATGGCGAGCGGTAGTTCTCGTCGTCGATCTGGAACTGGAACTCGGTCCGGGTGTCGTCCTCGGTCAGGTCGAGGCCGGGCGGCGGGGCGATGCCCTGGGAGACGCGCTGTGACTCTGGCACGCCGCGGCTCGAGGTCTTCCACTCCTCCCCAGTGAACAAGTCCAGCGCCGCCCGGCGGATGTAGCCGGGGGTGGGGTCGTCGGTGCGGTACTCGAGAACGCGCACGTCGTCCGGCAGCTCGAGCTCGCCCTTGAGATCGACGATCGGGTTGTCCGTGCGGATGGTGCGCCCACCGCCGTCGCCCGGACCACCGCGGCCGAACACCCCCTCGGCAAGGCCCGGAAGAAGGGCCGGCAGGGCGACGGCGGCCGCGACCGCCACGGCTCCGACCCGGCGTCCGTTGCGGGCCAGCGAGTCCGTCTCGGGTATGCCGCTGTGCGACGCGGACGGTCCGGCCGACCGGCCCCATCGGACGACCCTGGTGCGTCCTTCGGCGACCAGCATCATGAGGAACCCCACCGCGGGCGGGATGAACCAGATCCACGAGAGCCCGCCGGGTGCGACCGATGCGGCGACGGCGTAGACCCCGCCCAGGGCGATGCCCGCGAGCGGTACGCGGCGCATCCCGACCGCGAAGAGGTCGACGAGCACGGCGACCAGGCCGGCGCCGCCGACCAGCAGCAGGAGCATGCCCCGGCCGACCGGGACCGGGGGAGCGTACTGGGCAACGCGCGTCGATGCCGTCGAGGAACACGTTGAACAGCCGCTTGGCCCACGCTGCGTTCGGCACCAGCACGAACCAGGCGACGTCGCTCGCGACGAGCACACCCAGCCACAGCACGAGAGCGCCGAGCTGACCAAGCGGGACGAGCGGCCTCGGCACGTGGATGCGGCGCAGTCCCAGGCCGGTGGCCGCCACCAATGCGATGGCGACAGCGGCCGGAACGGTCCACGCGCGCGTCTCGGTGATCGGTCCGAGAGGAAGCACCGACAGGCCGGCGGCCACCGCACCGACCACGGTCAGTCGGGTGCCGCCGGTCACGCCACGCCTCCGAGCTCGTCGCCCTCGTCGTCCCCGGCAGCGGCCGGAGCGGGGACGAGGCGGCGGGCGCGGTGGATGCCGAGCCGCTCCCACACCGTGGCCAGGTGTTCGCCTCGGGTCACGGTGACGACGCCCCAGCCGGCCCGGCGGAGGATCTGGGCCGTCTCCGTGAGCCGGTCCTGCTCGGCCGCGAGCACGCCGGGCGCCACCGAGGTCCACGAGACGGAATCGAGCATGATCGCGAGCGCGGCCGTCGAGCCGTGACGCAGCTTCGCCACGAGCGTCGCCTCCCGGGGATGCAGGCGGCCGAGGATGCCGATCAGCAGCCCCGTCGCCGCTCCTGCGCCGCTCAGCAGGTCGGGCCAACGGCCGACCGACGCGTCGCGTGACGCCGAGACGACGGCGAGCGCGTCGAGCAGCGGGACCTCCGCCGCCGCGGACCCGCCTCCAGGGTCGTGCCACGCACCGCTCACCGTGCCGCCCTCGTCGGTGACGAGCCGCACGGCATATCCGCGACCGGCCAGGTGCACGCCCACCGAGGCGGCTGCCGTGACCGCGTACTCCAGGGACGAGTCGGTGCCGTGGCCTGCGTGGGCGTTGACCCTGGTGTCGAGCAGCAGCGTGGCCCGGCTCTGCCAGGGCTGCTCCTCGCGACGGACCATGAGCTCGTCGTGGTGGGCCGTGGCCCGCCAGTGGACCCGCCGCATGTCGTCGCCGTGTCGGTATGACCGTATGGTCGCGTCCTCCTCACCTGCGCTGGCGACCGACCGGGGTCGGCTCTCGCCGCTGCCGCTCCACTCGCCGATCAGCCGGACCGCCGGTAGCGGGACGACTTCGGGAGTCACCGTCACCGTTGCGGTCTCGCTGAACGCCCGCCGCAGCTCGACCAGACCGAACGGGTCGGTGATCCGCACCGTGAGCGGGCCCAGCGTGTACCGGCCGCGGAGGTCGGCATGCACGTCGTAGCTGACCTCGCGGCGGAACCTCGACCAGACGTGGTCGAGGACGAACCGAGGCCGGTTGCCCAGCGCGTACGGCAGGGTGTCCTCGACGAGCAGGACGCCGGTGGGGATGCGGGCCAGGTTCTGCAGGACCAACCGCACGGTCGCCGGCGTACGGACCGGCGTCCGTGGCGGCTCGACCACGCGGGACGCGGCCAGCCGCACCCTGCTGCGCAGCGCGACGAGCAGGCTGACCAGTGGCAGTGCCAACAGGAGGATGCCGACTCGCAGCAGATCCCGCTGGCCGACGCCGATCGCGGCGAACGACGCGAGCGCCCCCGCGGCGAGGAACAGGCCGCCGCGCCGGGTCAGACCGGACAGCAACTTGCCCACGGGCTACCTGGCTCGGGTTCCGTCGGCGTCGGGTTGCGGCACCCTGGTCAGCAGGTCGGCGACGATCTGGGAGGCGTCGCGCCGACCGATCTGCGCCTCGGCGGTGGGCAGGAGCCGGTGCGCCAGGACGGGCACGGCGAGGTGCTTGATGTCATCGGGCAGCACGTAGGCGCGGTCGTTCAGCGCCGCCCACGCCTTGGCGGCACGGACGAGGTGCAGTGTGGCGCGAGGGGATGCGCCGAGCCGGAGGTCGGGGGAGCGGCGAGTCGCGTTGGCCAGGGCCACGCAGTACCTCCTTACCGCCGGCGAGACGTAGATGCCGCGCACGATGTCGACCAGTTTGGCGACGTGCGCGGCATCCGCCACCGGTTCGAGGACGTCGAGCGCTTCCGCGCCGCCATGGGTCTCGATCATGTCCATCTCGTCGGCCTCGCCCGGGTAGCCCATGGCGAGGCGGGCCATGAAGCGGTCGCGCTGTGCCTCGGGCAACGGGTACGTGCCCTCCATCTCCACCGGGTTCTGGGTGGCGACGACCATGAACGGCGGCTCGAGCATGTAGGTCGTGCCGTCGACGGTGACCTGGCGCTCCTCCATGCACTCCAGCAGGGCCGACTGCGTCTTGGGCGACGCGCGGTTGATCTCGTCACCGACGACGATGTTCGCGAACACGCCGCCCGGCTTGAACTCGAAGTCGCGGGTCTGCTGGTTGTACACGGACACGCCGGTGACATCGCTCGGCATCAGGTCCGGCGTGAACTGGATTCGCCGCACCGAACAGTTGATGGACCGGGCCAGCGACTTGGCCAGCATGGTCTTGCCGACGCCTGGGACGTCCTCGATCAGAAGGTGGCCCTCGGCCAGCAGCACCGTGAGTGCCAGCCGGATGACCTCGGGCTTGCCCTCGATGACCGTCTCGATGGCCGCCTGGATCCGGTCCGCGGTGTCGGCGAGCTCCGCGAGATCCGGGGTCGGCTGCTCCATCTGTGCATCGACGCCCCCGTGGGTCGTCGGACTCTGCGTCACTCGTTCCTCCTGCGCCTGGCCCGCCCGCACCGAGTCCGGCGGTGCGCTCGCCGCTACTCGACCCCTGGCGGAGGTCGTACCCGTCTGACCCCACCGTACGGCCCAACGCCGACACGTCGGCAGGTGGTTCCCACCGATCGTTACGACGCTGGGTCTTGGCGGGTTCACCCGAGAGTGGCGGCCGTTGGCGCGCTCGGGGAGCAATCATGCTTGGTGGTGGAGCATAGTGGGGTATGGTGGCGGACAATGGAGGACGGATGAGCCCGACGTGGGAGGTGGTGGTGGTCATGTTCCTCGGCAGCCACACCCCGCGTCTCGACGAGAAGGGGCGCCTGTTCCTTCCGGCGAAGTTCCGGGACGAGCTCGCGGAGGGCGTCGTGATCACCAGAGGGCAGGAGCGCTGCCTCTACGTGTGGCCGCGCGCGGAGTTCCTTCGCTTCACCGAGCAGTTGCGCACGGCGCCGATCACGAACCGTGGGGTTCGCGACTTCGCCCGGATGCTGGCGGCCGGTGCGACCGATGAGGTGCCCGACAAACAGGGCCGGGTCACCATCCCTGGCGGGTTACGCGGTTACGCGGGCCTCGAACGCGACTGCACGGTCGTCGGCGCGATGACCCGGGTCGAGATCTGGGACACCGGCGCGTGGGAGACCTACCAGGCGGAGAAGGAGCCGCTGTTCGCCGACATCTCCGAGGAGGTGCTGCCGGGCATCTTCTAGTGCTGGCCAGCTCCGTACGGCGAGGCCTCCGGCCCGCTCGCGACCGCCTGACGCACCTTCCCCGGCGCCAGGAGGAGTGCACCACCGCCGAGCGGGCGGGGACCTGGTCGTACGGGAGGACGGTCCGCGTACGACGAAGCTCAGCACCTGACACCGGGGGGTCGAGAGGCATGGACGGCACGGCCGACGCGACGCGGGCTGGCTCGGCGCCCGCCGTGGCGGGCTGAGCCGTGGAATCCCGCCAGCACGTCCCGGTCATGCTCGACCGGATCGTCGACCTGCTCGCGCCGGCGCTGGACCGCCCGGGCACCGTGGTCGTGGACGCCACCCTCGGTCTCGGCGGACACGCCGATGCGCTGCTTCGACGGTGCCCCGGCGCCCGGTTGGTCGGGCTCGACCGGGATCCCGACGCCCTGGCCCGCTCACGGGAGCGGCTGGCGCATTTCGGCGCCCGGGTGGACGTGGTGCACGCGGTCTACGACGAGTTGCCGGAGGTGTTGGCCAGGCTCGCCCTGCGTGAGGTCGACGGCGTGCTGTTCGACCTCGGTGTCTCGTCGATGCAGCTCGACCAGGCAAGTCGCGGCTTCGCCTACGCGAAGGACGCACCCTTGGACATGCGGATGGACCCGACCCGCGGGCCGACCGCCGCCGACGTCCTCAACAGCTACCCTGCGGCCGACCTGGCCCGGGTGCTCCGCGAGTACGGCGAGGAGCGGTTCGCCCGCAAGATCGCCGCCGCGGTCGTCCGGGAACGGGAACGGTCGCCGTTCACGACGAGCGCACGACTCGTCGAGCTCCTGCGCCGGACGATCCCTGCACCGTCGCGCCGGACCGGCGGGCATCCGGCGAAGCGTACGTTCCAGGCGCTGCGAATCGAGGTGAACGGCGAGCTGGCAGCGCTCGAGCGAGCGTTGCCTTCGGCGATCGACGCCCTGGCCGTCGGCGGCAGGATCGCGGTGTTGTCCTACCACTCCCTCGAGGACCGCCTGGTCAAGCGAACCTTGGCTCGCGGCGCGGCCAGCACAGCGCCGAGGGACCTGCCGGTCGAACTCCCGGAGCACCGCCCTGTGCTGCGCCTGCTCACCCGCGGCGCCGAGGCGCCGGGTCCGGACGAGGTCGACGCGAACCCCCGCGCGGCGTCGGCCAAGCTGCGTGCAGCCGAACGCCTCCGGAGCGCGGCATGAGCCCGGCCGCGGCCTTCGGTGCCGCCGCCCGTCGGGTCCTGCCCGGCCGGGCATCGTCTGGAGCGCGGCTACGTCTCGTTCCGGCGCGGGTGCTCCGCGCACGCCGGGCACCGTTCGTCGTCCTCGTCCTACTCCTGCTGGGAGCCGGCCTGGTCGGCCTCCTGCTGCTCAACACGTCGCTGCAGCAAGGGTCGTTCGACCTGACGGAGCTCGGGCGCGAGACCGCTCTCCTGCGCGACCGCCAGGCCGTTCTGGCCGACGAGGTGGCGCAGCGGTCCGCCCCCGGCGCACTGGCCAGCCGGGCCCGTTCACTCGGGATGGTGCCCAACGAGGCGCCGGTCTTCCTCCGTATCGACCCGGCCGGGTCCTGATGAGCGCGGACAGCAGGGGAGACGGGCGTCGCCGTTCCGCCGGCGGCGTGCCGTCTCGGGGCAACCGCGGCGGCTCCGCGGCGACGACTCGAAGGGCTGGCTCCTCGGCCAAGCGCCGCCGGGGTGATGCCAATGCCAAGGCCGGCCGAAATGGGTCGGCGACGTCGGCGCGAGGCAGCACGACGCCTTCCACCAGGCGGTCGGCGACCAAAGCTCGCGCGGGAACCCGCTTGTCGACCGCCACGCGGACGGAGAAGGCGCACGGCGGAAGCCGCACCGACCGGTCGGCGGGGACTCGTCGTGGGCAGTCCGGCACAGCGCGTGCTGCGCCTTCGACCCCGATGCGCCCGACGGCATCGACCACGCGGCGTCCGGCGCGGTCCAGCGGGCAACGTCCCGCGCGGCGTCCCGCGCCCCGAGCCGACCCGAGTCCCAAGCGGCCCAAGCGGCCACCCCGCACGGTCCGGCTGGCCGACCCGCGGCGGCGCCTGCACGTCTCGCTGGTGTTGATCTGTGTGTTGCTCTCGCTGTTCGCAGGGCGGTTGATCCAGCTCCAGGGTCTCGATGCTTCGACATACGCCGTCGCCGCCGGCAACGACCGGCTACGGACCGCGAAGATCCCGGCGCTTCGCGGACCCATCCTCGACCGCGACGGTGAGGCCCTGGCCCGGTCGGTGGAGGTGTACGACCTGACCGTCGATCAGACCCTCGTCACGAACCCGGCGGCGTACGCGCTCCAGCTCGATGCCCTGCTTGGCGTCGACGTCCGGGCCATCCAGCGTGCCCTCACCGGCGACAAGCGGTTCGCCTACGTCGCCAAGCGGGTCACGCCGGAGACCTGGCGCGCCGTCCAGGAGCTGCGGCTGCGTGGGATGAGCGCCGAGCCGGCGTCGCAGCGGACGTATCCCGCAGGATCCGTGGCGGGGAACGTCGTCGGGTTCGCCGGTGCCGACGGTCACGGACAGGCCGGACTCGAGCTCTCCATGGACTCGGTCCTTGGCGGCCGCGACGGGCACGTGACGTGCCAGAAGAGTGCCGGCGGCCAGTGCATTCCGCTGGGGAACGGCAGCAGCGACGATGCCATACCGGGTCAGGGTGTGCGGCTGACGATCGACCGCGATGTGCAGTGGTACGCGGAACAGGCGCTGGCCGAGCAGGTGACGGCGACGCGCTCGGACGCCGGGAACCTCGTCGTCCTGGACACGAGGACCTTCGAGGTCGTCGCAATGGCGACGAGCCCGGTCGTCGACCCGAACGAACCGGGCGCCACCGAGGAGAGAAACCGGCGCAACCACGTGGTCGAGGAGGCCTACGAACCCGGATCGGTGTTCAAGCCGCTGACGATGGCCGCGGTCATCGAGGAGGGGATGGCCGAGCCGGCGACGGTGTTCTCGGTTCCGGACCACCTGTCGCGGAGCGGTGAAACGATCAACGACTACTACGACCACCCTGAACTGCAGATGACGCTCGCAGGCGCGATGGCGAAGTCGAGCAACGTCGGGACGATGCTCGCGGCGGAGCGTATCGACAAGGACGCGTTCCGCGAGTACCTGGCCCGCTTCGGCCTCGGGTCGAAGCCCGGCCTCGAGCTCCCGGGCGAGAGCGCGGGACAGCTCCCCGCAGGACTGGTCCGACCTGACCCGGGACACCATCGCCTTCGGGCAGGGCGTGTCGGTCAGCACGCTCCAGCTGGCGGCTGCGTACGCGACCATCGCCAACGGCGGCGTACGACTTCCACTCCGACTGGTCGAGGCCACCATCGACGCCGAAGGCACCGAGGCCCCGATCGACGTGGGTGCGCCGGAGCGGGTGGTCAGCGAGGAGACTGCGGCGGCAGTCACGTTGATGATGGAAGGCGTGATGGGGAAGGACGGCACCGGCCGGTCGGCCGGCGTCGACGGCTATCGGGTGGCCGGGAAGACCGGTACGGCGCAGCGCGTGGATGCGGCCTGCGGCTGCTACCGCGGCTACAACGCGTCCTTCATGGGCTTCGCGCCGGCGGACGACCCCCGCTACGTCGTGGCGGTGTCGCTGCTGAACCCACGCAAGGGGAACTCCGGAGGCGCGCTCGCCGGCCCCGTCTTCTCCGACGTCATGGGCTTCACGCTGGCGCAGATGGGGGTCGCGCCCACGGGCACCGAGCCGCCGACGGTCAAGCTCTTCGCCGACTGATCACCCCCGCGTTGATCATGCAACTTCTGCGCGACACGCCGGTGGGCAGCCCTGAAGGGTGGCCGACGCCAGCGCCCGGACCGGCGTGTCGCGCAGAAGTTGCATGATCAACGCGGGTGGAGGGGCCGCTCGCTGGGCTTGGCCGGCCACTCCGCTCACTCGTCCCCTCACCGCTCCAGTAGCCTGCTCTGCGCGATGCCAGAGCGACTCTCGCTGCGCCCGCAGCACGTGACGCCGCGCCCCCTCGCCGGGATCGCGGCGCTGCTCGGGCTCACGCCGTCCGATGTCCTGGGGAACCTGACCGTCACCGGCATCACACACGACTCGCGGCAGGTGCGCCCGGGCGATCTGTACGCCGCCTTGCCCGGCGCCACCGCTCACGGCGCCAGCTTCGCGGCCCGGGCCGCAGCCGACGGTGCGGTCGCCGTGTTCACGGACCCAGCAGGCGCGGCGATGATCCACGAGCTGCCCACGCTGTCCGTCGTCGACCCGCGGACGAGACTCGGCGACGTGGCCGCGCATGTCTACGGCAACCCCGCCCGTGACCTGCTGATGTTCGGCGTCACGGGCACCAACGGCAAGACGACTACGACGTACCTCCTCGAGTCCGGCCTACGCGCGGCAGGCCACCGGACCGGGCTGATCGGGACCGTCGAGACCCGGGTAGGCGACAACCGCGTCGCAAGCGTCCGTACCACCCCCGAGGCGACCGAGGTCCATGCCCTGCTGGCTCTCATGCGCGAGCGCGGGGCCACTGCGTGTGCGATGGAGGTGTCCAGCCATGCGCTCGTGTACGGACGCGTCAACGGCATCGAGTTCGACGTCGTCGGCTTCACGAACCTCTCCCAGGACCACCTTGACTTCCATGCCGACCTCGACGACTACTTCGCCGCCAAGGCGAGCCTGTTCACGCCCGAGCGGACGCGGCGCGGCGTCGTGTGTGTCGACGACGAGTACGGGCGGCGGCTCGCGGACCGCCCGCAGTGGCGGGCTCAGGCCACGTTCCCTGTCGCCACGCTGGCGGCGCTCACGGTCGGCGACGCCGACTGGCGGGTCAGTGGCCGCGAGGTCGAAGCCGACGGTTCGACGCGGGCACAGCTGGAGCATCGCGACGGACGGCAGCTGGCGTTCGTCTCGCCGATCCCCGGTGACTTCAACCTCGCCAACGCCGCGCTCGCCGTCGTGATGCTGCTCGAGGCGGGCGTCGAGGCCGACGTCGCCGCTGGTGGCGTCGCCGCCTGCCCCGGTGTGCCGGGCCGGATGGAGCGGGTACCCGGCGGCTCTCGGGCACCGCTGGCGGTGGTCGACTATGCGCACACCCCCGATGCGGTCGTGACCGTGTTGCAGGCGCTGCGGACGTCGACCGAGGGCCGGCTGGTGGTGGTGGTGGGTGCCGGCGGCGACCGGGACCCGCACAAACGGCCGCTCATGGGCGCCGCCGCCGCGCGAAACGCCGACGTGGTGATCGTCACCGACGACAACCCGCGGTCGGAGGACCCGGCCGTGATCCGGGCCGCCGTCCTCGCGGGGGCGAAGGCAGAATCGGCGGCCAGCGAGGTCCTCGAGATAGGCGACCGGGGGTCCGCCATCCGCGCGGCGCTCGCGGCGACGAGCGGGCCCGCTGACACGGTGGTCGTCGTCGGCAAGGGACACGAGCAGGGACAGGAGGTCGCAGGAGTCGTGCACCCGTTCGACGACCGGCTCGTGCTCCGGGAGGCGTTACGCGAGCGCGACGACCGGCGGGGTCGGGAGGAGACCCGGTGATCCCCCTTTCGCTGGCCGAGGTCGCGGCCGCGACCGGCGGCCGGCTCGATTCGGTGCACGACCCGCAGGCGAGGGTCGAGGGCTCCGTCGTCGCCGACTCACGCGATGCCGGGCCGGGAGGCCTGTTCGTGGCCGTGCCGGGCGAACGGGTCGACGGCCACGACTTCGCCGGAGCCGCGCTCGACGCCGGTGCGGTCGCCGTGCTGGCGCAACGGCCCGTCGGCGTGCCGGCCGTCGTCGTGGACGACACCGTCGCCGCTCTGGGCATGCTCGCACGGGCTGTGCTCGATCGGCTCGACGGACCGACGGTCGTAGGCGTGACGGGCTCCTCCGGCAAGACCAGCACCAAGGACCTTCTCGCCCAGGTACTTGTCGCCCGCGGGCCGTTGGTCGCGCCGCCAGGGTCGTACAACACCGAGGTCGGCGTCCCCTTGACTGTGCTCGGCGCGGAGGAGAAGACCCGGACGCTGGTGGTCGAGATGGGCGCCCGCGGCGCCGGGCACATCGCTCGCCTCTGCCGGGTCGCACCACCGACCATCGGCGTGGTTCTCAACGTCGGCTCGGCACATCTCGGTGAGTTCGGCGACCGTGATGCGATCGCCCGATCCAAGGCCGAACTGGTCGAGGCGCTGCCGGCCGGGGGTACGGCCGTCCTCAACGCCGACGACCCGCTCGTCCGGCGGATGGCCGAGCAGACCCAGGCCGGGGTGCTCATGGTCGGTGAGTCGGTTCATGCCGACATCCGGGCCGAGAACGTCGTGCTCGACGACGACGGGCGGGCGAGGTTTTCGCTCGTCACGCCGGACGGCGCCGCCGAGGTCAGGCTCGGCCTGGTGGGCGCGCACCAGGTTGCCAACGCGCTGGCCGCGGCGGGTGCCGCCCACGCGCTGGACCTCGAGGTCGCAGCCGTCGCCGGCGCCCTGACCGGCGCCCGAGCGTTGTCCCACTGGCGCATGGAGGTCACCGAGCGGGGTGACGGCGTCACCGTCGTCAACGATGCGTACAACGCCAATCCCGAGTCGATGCGGGCCGCGCTCAAGGCGCTCGTCGCGATGTCCCGCGGCCGCCGGACCTGGGCCGTCCTGGGAGAGATGCGCGAATTGGGCGAGGCCTCCGCCGTGGAGCACGACGCGCTGGGCCGGCTGGCCGTCCGGCTCGACGTCAACCGGCTCGTCGCCGTGGGCGAGGGCGCCCGCCCGGTCCATCTCGGCGCGGCGCACGAAGGATCGTGGGGCGACGAGGCAGCCTGGGTACCCGACATCGACGCCGCGCTGGAGCTCCTCCGCCACGAGGTCAGACCCGGTGACGTCGTGCTGGTGAAGGCATCGCGTGCGACCGGCCTGGAGCGGCTCGCCGGCGCGTTGTTGCGGGAGGTGGCCGCGTGATCCTCGTCCTCACGGCGGCCGTGGTCGCCCTGGTGGTGTCCATCCTGGGCACGCCGGCGGCGATCCGTCTGCTCGTCCGCCGCGGGTACGGCCAGCTGATCCGCGACGACGGCCCGACCAGCCACCACACCAAGCGGGGCACGCCGACCATGGGCGGCGCGGTGATCATCCTCGCCGTGCTCGCCGGCTACTTCATGGCGCACCTGGTGCGGCTCTCTGCGCCGTCGGCGTCCGGGCTGCTCGTGCTCTTCCTGATGGTGGGGCTCGGCGCCGTCGGCTTCGCGGACGATTTCATCAAGATCTCCAAGCAGCGCAGCCTCGGGTTGCGCAGCGGGCCCAAGATCGCTGCGCAGGCGGCGGTCGGCGTCGTCTTCGCCGTGCTGGCGCTGCGTTTCCCCGACGAGCAGGGCTACACCCCCGCCTCCGATGCTCTGTCGATCCTGCGCGACACGGCGCTCGTCCTGGGTCCGATTCTCTTCGTGGTGTGGGCGCTGATCATGGTCACCGGCGCGTCGAACGGGGTGAACCTGACCGACGGGCTGGACGGGCTCGCGACCGGCGCCTGCGTCATGGTCTTCGGCGCCTACACGCTGATCGGGGTGTGGCAATACAACCAGAGCTGCCAGATCGCACCCGGGCCGAGCTGCTACGAGCTGCGGGACCCGCTGGACCTGGCCGTCGTGGCCGCGGCTCTGGTGGGAGCCTGCTTCGGCTTCCTCTGGTGGAACGCCTCGCCGGCGAAGATCTTCATGGGCGACACCGGGTCGCTGGCGCTGGGCGGCGCGCTCGCGGGATTGGCGATCTCGAGCCGGACCGAGCTCCTGTTGCTGCTCCTCGGCGGACTGTTCGCGCTCATCACGCTGTCGGTCGCGCTTCAGGTCGGCTGGTTCAAGGCCACCGGAGGCAAGCGGCTGTTCCGGATGGCGCCGTTGCAGCACCATTTCGAGCTCGCCGGCTGGGGTGAGGTCACGATCGTGATCCGGTTCTGGATCATCGCCGGGATGTTCGTCGCGCTCGGGCTCGGTGTCTTCTACGCCGAGTGGGTGGCCGGCGCATGACCGTGACGGCGTGGCCGGTGGACCGGTGAGCGAACCGCAGTGGCTCGCCGGTGCGAGCCGGAATAGCCCGTGGCCGGAGCTGCGCGTCACGGTGGCGGGCATCGGGGTCTCCGGTTTCGCCGCCGCCGATGCGCTGCTCGGCCTCGGCGCCAGCGTGACGGTGCTCGACGAGCGCGACGGCGACGCCGAGACCGAGCGTGCCCAGGTACTGGAGATCCTCGGCGCCGCCGTACGACTGGGAGCGGGCGCCACCGGTGCCCTGCCGGCCGGTACCGGGCTGGTCGTGACGTCCCCAGGGTGGCGGCAGACCGCGCCGCTGCTGGTCGCTGCCGCACGGGCGCGCGTGCCGGTGTGGGGTGAGGTCGAGCTGGCCTGGCGGCTCCGCGACCCGCACCGCCCGGCGCCGTGGCTGGCCCTGACCGGCACGAACGGCAAGACCACGACCGTGCGGATGCTCGCCGAGATGCTGCGCGCGTCAGGCCTGCGGGTCGCGGCGGCGGGGAACGTCGGCGACCCCGTCGTCGAGGCGGTGCTCCATCCCGAGCCGTATGACGTGCTCGCGCTCGAGCTGTCCAGCTACCAGCTGCACTGGACCCGATCGATGGCGGCACGGTCGGCGGCCGTGTTGAACGTCGCACCGGACCATCTGGACTGGCACGGCTCGCCGGCCGCTTATGCGGCGGACAAGGGGCGGATCTACGCCGGGGTCGAGGTGGCGTGCGTGTACAACGTCGACGACCCGGAGACGGAGCGGCTGGTCCGGGAGGCGGAGGTCACCGAAGGCGCCCGGGCGATCGGTTTCACTCTCGGCATCCCGGGCGTCGGCATGGTCGGCGTGGTAGACGACGTCCTCGTCGACCGAGCGTTCGTGGCCGAGCGGCAAACGTCCGCTGCCGAGCTCGCCGGGGTCGACGACGTGCGGCCCGCGGCGCCGCACAACGTCGCCAACGCGCTCGCCGCGGCGGCGCTGGCCCGATCGATAGGGGTGCCCGCGATCGCCGTGCGGGACGGACTGCGGGCGTTCCGGCCGGATGCCCACCGGATCGCCGTCGTCGCCACGGTGGACGACATCACGTACGTCGACGACTCCAAGGCGACCAACGCGCACGCAGCCCAGGCGTCGCTGCGGGCATACGACGACGTCGTCTGGGTGGCCGGCGGGCTGGCGAAGGGCGCGGAGTTCGACGGGCTCGTCAAGGCCGTCCGGGATCGGCTGCGCGGAGTCGTCCTCCTTGGTGCCGACCGTTCCGTGCTGGCCGAGGCCATCGCACGACACGCACCCGATGTCCCGGTCGTCGAGGTCGCCGGCACCGACAATGACGTGATGGACCGTGTCGTGGCTGAGGCCTCCCGGTTGGCCGGACCGGGTAGCACGGTGCTGCTCGCACCAGCGTGCGCGTCCATGGACATGTTCGCCAACTACGCCGCGCGCGGAGACGCCTTCGCGGCCGCGGTGCGGCGTCATGGCCACCAGCTCTGACGTCAGTCCTCGGTCCTTGCCGGCGGCCGGGATGGCCGCGGTGTCGCGGATGCTGCGCCGCCCGCTCGCCTCCTATCACCTGGTGCTCGGCTCGGCGGGCCTGCTGCTGGTGCTGGGCCTGGTCATGGTCTTCTCGGCGTCGAGCGTGTTCTCCGAGCGCTACCACGACTCGCCCTACTACATCCTCGGCCGGCAGCTGGCCTGGGTGCTGGCGGCGCTGCCGATCGCGTTCCTGGTCGCCCGGGTCCCGATCCGCATCTTGCGCCGGTTCGCCCTGCCGATGCTGGTGCTCTCGGTCGCGCTGCTCATCGTGACGTACGTGCCGGGCCTAAGCGTCGAGGTCAGCGGCAACCGGAACTGGATCGAGTTCGGTGGGCCGTTCCGGATCCAGCCGTCCGAGCTGGCCAAGCTCGGCCTCGTGCTGTGGGGCGCCGACGTCTTCGCGCGCAAGGGCAGGCTGTTGCGGCAGTGGAAGCACCTGATGGTGCCGTTCGTGCCGGTCGCCGGCTTCGTGGTCGCGCTCACCGTCGGCCAGGGCGACCTCGGAACGGCCGTGGTCCTGATGGCGGTCGTGCTGACGCTGCTCTGGGTCGTGGGAGTTCCCACCTGGCTGTTCAGCCTCGCCGTCGGGACGATGGCGGTCATCGGCGTGTACTTCGTCATGTCCGCCCAGCACCGGCTCGACCGCGTGCGGCTGTTCCTGAACCCGTTCGCCGACACCGACGACCGCACGTTCCAGGCCGTGCACTCGATCTACGCGTTCTCCAATGGCGGCTGGTGGGGTCGCGGGCTCGGCGGCAGCGTGGAGAAGTGGGGAGGGCTTCCCGAGGCCCACACCGACTTCATCTTCGCCATCATCGGCGAGGAGCTCGGCCTGCCAGGCACGTTCGTCGTCATCGGCCTGTTCCTGGTCCTCGGCTACGCGGGAATTCGGATCGCCTGGCGCACGCGCGACGCGTTCGTCCGTCTCGCAGCGGCGGGCGTCACGGGCTGGCTGCTGGTCCAGGCACTGGTGAACATGGGTAGCGTGCTCGGGGTGCTACCCATCGTCGGCATCCCGCTGCCGCTGGTCTCCTACGGTGGCTCGGCGGTGGTGCCGATGCTCATGGCGGTGGGCATTCTGGTCGCCTTCGCCAAGGAGGAGCCGGGGGCGCGAGAAGCGCTTGCGGCGCGACGCCGCCTGCGGGCGGCGCGACGGCGTGATCGAGGAGGAGTGACCGTCTAGTGCACGTCGTGCTCGCCGGCGGCGGCACCGCGGGCCATGTGGAGCCTGCGCTCGCCACAGCCGACGCCCTGCGTCGCCACGACCACGCCGTCGGCGTCACGCTTCTCGGCACGGAACGCGGGCTGGAGAACCGCCTGGTGCCTGAGCGGGGCTACCAGCTTGCGCTGATCCCGGCTGTTCCGCTGCCCAGGCGCCCGACCGGAGACCTCCTGCGGGTGCCCGGGCGGCTCCGGGGCGCTGTCGCCGAGGCGGCCGAGATCGTCCGCTCGCACCGCGCTGACGTGGTGGTCGGCTTCGGCGGCTACGTGGCGCTGCCGGCCTATCTCGCCGCGCGGCGGCTCCGGCTGCCGATCGTCGTGCACGAGGCCAACGCCCGACCGGGCCTGGCCAACCGGATCGGCGCACGGCTGACTTCCTACGTCGGGGTGGCCTCGCCCACGATCAAGCTGCCGCACGCGGAGCACACCGGCATCCCACTCCGGCACTCCGTGGCATCGCTGGACCGCGCGGCAATGCGGGCAGACGCGCGCACGGCCTTCGGCCTGCGCCCCGACCTGCCGACTCTGCTGGTGTTCGGCGGCAGCCAGGGCGCCCGCCGGATCAACACGGCACTGGGCGAAGCCGCCGACACGCTGGTCGCGGCCGGCGTCCAGGTGCTGCACGCGGTCGGGCGCGGCAACGAGAGCGCCGTGGCTTCGGTAGCGGGTGAGGTGCCGTACGTCGTGGTGCCGTACCTGGACCGGATGGAGCTGGCCTACGCGGCCGCCGACCTGGCCGTGTGCCGCGCGGGTGCCATCACCTGCGCCGAGTTGGCGGCAGTCGGCCTGCCTGCGGTCTACGTCCCCCTGCCCCACGGCAATGGCGAGCAGCGGCTCAACGCCGCGCCGCTGGTCGAGGCGGGCGGGGGTGTTCTCGTCGACGACGCGGCCCTGACCGGGGCCTGGGTCCGCCGGCACGTACCCTCCCTGGTGGCAGATCGCCGGCGGTTGGACGCCATGGGTGCGGCCGCGGCTACTCTCGGTCGGCCCGATGCCGACGACCGGCTCGTGGCCATGATCCAGCGTGCTGTGACCGGTTCGCGGAGCAGTGGAGGTACCTGGTGATCGTCGCACCCCCCGACCGGGTGCTCTCGGCCGCCGAGCTCGGCCGGGTGCACTTCGTGGGGATCGGCGGCGCGGGCATGAGCGGAATCGCCCGGATCCTGCTCGCCCGCGGCGTCCCGGTCTCGGGCAGCGACGCCAAGGACTCGAGCGTGCTGGTGGGTCTGCGGGCCCTCGGCGCGAGAGTCCACGTTGGCCACGACGCCAGGCAGGTCGCCGGCGCGGACACCGTCGTCGTGTCGACGGCCATCCGGGAGACGAACCCCGAGGTGGTCGAGGCGCGCCGGCGAGGGCTGCGCGTGTTGCCGCGGGCAGCGGCGCTGGCCTCGGTGATGGCCGGCCGGCGCGCGGTCGCCGTCGCCGGCACCCACGGCAAGACCACGACGACGTCGATGCTCACCGTTGCGCTGCAGCACTGCGGCGCGGACCCGTCGTTCGCTATCGGCGGCAACCTCAACGAGTCGGGGGCGAACGCGCACAACGGCACCGGCGAGATCTTCGTCGCCGAAGCCGACGAGAGCGACGGCTCCTTCCTCGCTTACGACCCCGAGGTCGCGATCGTCACGAACATCGAGGCGGACCACCTCGACAACTACGGCACCCCGGAGGCGTATGTGCGGGCGTTCGACGCCTTCGCCGAAAGCGTCACGGGGTTCCTCGTCGTCTGCGCAGACGATCCGGGCGCGCGCGGACTCGGGGAGCGAGCCCGCGGCCGCGGCGTCGAGGTGCAGACCTACGGCGAGTCGCCCGACGCCGACGTCCGGATCGCCGAGTTGGATCTTGCCGGCAGCGGCGTGTCGTTCGAGCTGGTCGCGCGGGGGCGCCGGCAGGGGCGGGTGACGCTGCGGCTCCCCGGGAGGCACAACGCACTCGACGCCGCGGCGGCGTTCACGGCGGGACGAGGCCTGGGCTTCCCGAGTGGTGAGCTGCGCGAGGGCCTGGCCGGCTTCACCGGGACGCGGCGGCGTTTCGAGCTCAAGGGTTACGCCGGCGGTGTCTGGGTCTACGACGACTACGCGCACCACCCGACCGAGGTGGCCGCCGTGCTCGCGGCGGCCCGGCCACTGGCGGGAGAGGGTCGCGTGGTCGCGATCTTCCAGCCGCACCTGTTCAGCCGGACCCGCGTCTTCGCGGCGGAGTTCGGCAAGGCGCTGGGTGCCGCTGACGAGGTGATCGTCATGGACGTCTACGCGGCTCGCGAGGATCCCGAGCCCGGTGTGACCGGTGCGCTCGTCGCGGGGAACGTCCCGCTGCCTCCGGAGCTGGTGACCTTCGAGCCGTCGTGGTCGGCCGTGCCCTCCGTCGCGGTCGCGCGGCTGCGTGAGGCCGACGTCCTGTTCACGTTCGGCGCGGGCGACGTCACGCTGATCGGGCCCGAGGTCCTCGAGCTGCTCGAGCGCGAGTCCGCCGGGCACAGCGCGTGAGCGGGCCGCGGACCGCTCCGCCGCGACGGCGGCCCGGTCGGGCGGTGCCGTCCCGGTTTGCCGCCCGGGCCCGCCGGGAGCGGCTTCGCAGGTTGCTCTCCGCGCTCGCTGCACTGGTCGGCGCCGCCGTGCTCGCCGGTGCGGTGTGGCTCGTCGGGTGGTCCGACGTCTTGACTCTCGAGAACGTGCAGGTGGACGGCGCCTCGGGTGAGCTCGCCGACCGGGTCGTCGAGGTGGCCGAGGCGCCCTTGGGAACGCCGCTGGTCCGCGTCGACACCGACGCGGTAGCTGCCCGGGTGCGCTCGTTGCCAGAGCTGGCGTCGGTATCGGTCGACCGGGCGTGGCCGCGGTCGATCGTGGTGTCCGTGACGCCGCGGGTCGCGGCCGCCGCGGTGGCGGACGACGGCGCGTGGTGGCTCGTCGACGCGTCGGGGGCGTTGTTCGGCAACTCGACGGCGCAGCCGGCGGACCTGCCCCTTGTGGACGTCCCCGTTTCCGGGGAGGCAGCGGCCATCCGGGCGGCGGCGGTGTCCGTCATGACCGGACTGCCGGCGGAGCTGCGCAAGCAGGTCGCCGGAGTCTCAGCGGAGAGCGAGGCCGACGTGCGTCTCTCGCTGACGACGGGAGCCTCCGTTCTCTGGGGTGGGCCCGACCACGGCGACCGCAAGGCCGAGGTGCTGCTCTCGCTGCTCGACCAGGACGCGTCGGTCTATGACGTGTCCGCGCCTGAGCGACCATCCCTCGTTCCCTGACCGTTCGCGAGTCACCCCTCTTGAGAGGATCGGGCCATGACCACGCCCACCATGCCGCCGCGCCACTATCCCGCGTACGACCTCGACGAGCGCTCGACGCTGACCGAGTTCCTCGACTTCCATCGCGCGACCGTCCACCTCAAGGTTGCCGGTCTTTCCGAGGACGACGCCTGGCGCCGGTTCGTCCCGTCGCTGACGTCGGCCGCGGGCATCGTCAAGCACCTGACGTACGTCGAGCAGAGCTGGTTCCGCATCCGGCTCGCGGGGGAGACCGGCCTATGGGTGCCGTGGACCGACGAGAACCCCGACGCCGATTTCGAACGCGCCGAGGACGACACCGTCGGCAGCCTGCTGCAGGCCTACGCCGAACAGTGCGACCGGTCGCGTGCTGTGGCCTCGTCGATGCAGCTCGACGACCTGGCGGCGGCGCCGGCGCGGGACGGCGGGCACGCGACGTTGCGGTGGGTGCTCGTGCACATGATCGAGGAGACCGCGCGACACAACGGGCACCTGGACCTGATCCGCGAGCTCACCGACGGCCAGACGGGGGAGTAGCGCCTCCACCGAAGTTTCAGCACCTCGCCGCTCTGCTGACGAATGCCGACTTAATGCGACAGCCTCCTGACACCAGCAGATGCGCATACGCCAGGGACCTTCCCCTCTTGCACCGCTGCGAGCGGCGTGTCGAAGCCGCGCTAGGCCGACTTCACCTCGGCACGCATCAGCCGGATCACCCCGGCGATCAGCGGTGCGACGATCCAGATGAGGGAGGTGACCCCGAGATGTGCCCACTCGGATCCCGTCAACGCCTTGTCGAACTCGAACAGCGGCGTCTGGGCCGTGCCCAGGTCGATCCAAGGAGCTGCATCTTTCAGGGCGTTGACGACGCCGAAAACGACGCCGAAGACCAGCGGCAGGACAAAGTAGGACACGATCGCCGCTGCGCTGTTCATCAAGACCATGCCGAACGCAAGCCCCTGGATGATCGAGCTGACCTGCAGAATCAGCACATAGGTCAAGCCCTGACCGCCAAACGTCCAGGAACCATTGCCATCCTGGATCGCCGACCCGAGAGCGTTGCCAAGGGCTGCCACCGCGAGCAGCACGACAACCGCCACCATACCGACGATCAGCGCGGCCAACACCTTGGCGACCACGACCCGCGATCGGTTGGGCTCCAGCGTGAACGTCACCAGACCAGTGCGCTGCCCCCACTCGCTTGTGATGAGCAAGATGCCGAGGATCGGCAGCAGGAACCCCTGCGGCGTAAGAGCGATGCTGGCGAAGTTGATGTAGGTCAGGTCCTCGGGCGCTGCAAAGAAGAGGAACAGCGTGACCGCGGCGACCGTCACCACGCCTATCGCGATGAACAGCCACATGCCCGCTCGGGTGTCCACCATCTTCCGCAGCTCGACCCGGACCAGGCGGCTGAGCGGGACTCCCGGTGCCGCCCTCAGGTCTTCAACGGTTGCAGCCATGGCGGTCATGCCGCCACCTCCTCGGGTGCGTCGGCGGCCGTGAGCTGCAGGAACATCTCTTCGAGTCCGGTGCCCTCGGCATTCCGCAGCTCGCTGAGCACAACACCCGCGGCCGCTGCGGCGCGGCCGACGTCGATCGGCTCGGCATCCACGAGGAAGTCGCCCTCGGCAAGCGACTTGAAGCTCAGCTCGGCCCGCTTCAGCGCAGCGGCCAGCGCCTCCGACTCCGGCCCGCGGACCAGAGTGCCCGCACCGGCGAGCAGCTCTGCCTTCGTGCCGCGCGCGACGATGCGACCACGGCCGATCACCACGAGCTCGTCGGCGATGACCTCGACCTCGTGCAACAGGTGTGACGACAGGAACGCTGTGCCGCCACGGTCGGCGAAGTCACGCAGCAGGCTACGCATCCAGTGGATGCCCGCCGGGTCGAGCCCGTTGGCCGGCTCGTCGAGGATGAGCACTCGCGGGTTGCCAAGCAGTGCATTGGCAATGCCGAGCCGTTGGCGCATGCCGAGCGAGTAGTTGCCGACACGCCGCTTGGCCTCGGCCTTCGCCAGCCCGACAAGCTCGAGCATCTCTTCGACCCGCTTGTCGTCCAGACCCATGACCCGCGCGCTCAGCGTGAGCACCTCCCGGCCGGTACGGCCGGCGTGCTGGGCAGACGCGTCGAGCAGGACACCGATGTGAGTGCCCGGGTTGGGAATGTTGGCGTACGGGAGCCCGAAGATCGTGGCGCTTCCCGCCGTCGATGGCGTGAGACCGACCATCATGCGCATCGTGGTGGACTTGCCGGCGCCGTTGGGACCGAGGAACCCGGTCACCTTGCCAGGCGCCACTGAGAACGAGACGTCGTTGACGGCGACGTCCTTGCCGTAACGCTTCGTGAGTCCTGTGACTTCGATCATGTCTTCCATCCTGCTGCAGGCAGACCGGGCGCACATCGGTCCCAAGTTCGCCGACCGATAGCCGAAAGTCGCTGTCGCCGTCGACTCTGGTCGGGTACGCGAGTCGGGGTCGGCGCGCCTAGCCTGGCCAAGTGATCCTTCGCGCGCCGTCTCACGAGCCGGTGCCGCCTCCGCCGCTCAACAGGTGGCAGTCGACCTGGCGCTACCTCGCGGCTGTTCTGATCAGCCTGCTCTCCTGGGTGGAGGTCGTCGACAAGCAGGCAGCCGAGACGCCGATCCTGTTCTGGGTCGAGCTGCTGGTGCTCGTGATCGGCCTCCTTGTGGTCCGCTATCGCCGCCGGTACCCGCTCCCCGTCGTGATCGTCCTCACCGCGCTGTCCAGCTTCTTCGCGCTTGCGACCGGGCCCGCGGCGCTGGCCGTGGTGTCGCTCGCCACCCGGCGGTTGTGGCGCGAGATCATCCCGGCCGCGGCACTCGCCATCGTCGCGGGCTGGATTTATGTCTACATACAGCCGGTCGAGGGCGCCCCGTGGTGGGTGGGGATCGTGCTCAACGTGTTGGTCGCGGGCGTGCTGGTTGCGATGGGCATGTACGTCGGAGCACGCCGTGAGCTTGTCGCGACACTGCGCGACCGCGCGGAGCGGGCAGAGGACCAGCAGGCACGCCGTGTCGCGCAGGCCCGTGCGAACGAACGCGCACGAATCGCCCGGGAGATGCATGACGTCCTCGCGCACCGCATCTCGCTTGTCGCGATGCACGCCGGCGCGCTGGCTTACCGCGAAGACCTCACTCGAGAGGAGACCGCCAAGGTCGCCGGCATCATCCAGGACAACGCACATCGTGCATTGACCGACCTACGCGAGATCCTCGGCATTCTGCGTGACGAAGAACGGCATGCCGCCCCGGAGCAGCCGCAGCCGACGCTGCACGACCTCGACGACCTGCTGGCCGAAGAGCGCCGCGCCGGGGCGCGGATCCGGCTGCGCAACAGAGTGGCCGAGCACGTCGACGAGCTGCCCGACTCGATCGGGCGCAACGCCTATCGCATCCTGCAGGAGAGTCTCACCAACGCGCGCAAGCACGCTCCGAACACGCAGATCGATGTCGTCGTGGCCGGGAAGCCAGGCAAGTCGTTGGTTCTCGTGGTGTTCAACCCCCTGCCCTTGGGCACGACCAACGGCACGCCTGGGGCAGGTCTCGGCTTGGTCGGCCTCGCCGAGCGGGCGGCGCTCAGCGGTGGGCGGCTCGACCACCGGGTTACTCGGTCCGGACTGTTCGTCGTACGAGCGCGGCTACCATGGCCGACGTGACGCCGGATCAGTCGTTGCCGGGCATCCGCGTCGTACTCATCGACGACGACGCACTCGTCCGGGCCGGCCTGTCGATGATCCTCGAGGGAGCCCCCGACGTCGTCATCGTCGGCGAAGCGGGCAACGGCGCCGAGGGCCTCGATGTCGTGCGTGCCACAGCGCCAGACGTTGTGCTGATGGACATCCGCATGCCGCGCATGGACGGGCTGGAGGCCACGCGCAGACTCGTGGCCACGCCCGGCGCACCGCAGGTCATCGTGCTCACGACGTTCGACGCGGACGAGTACGTCGCACGCGCGCTCGCCGACGGGGCGTCCGGCTTCCTGTTGAAGGACACCCGGCCTGAGGACATCGTCGATGGCGTACGGCGGGTGGCTCGCGGCGAGCCCATCCTGTCGCCGAGTGTCACGGCTCAGCTCATCCGCAAGGTGACTGCGGGCGACCGTTCGGGACGGTCCGCCGAGGCGCAAGCGGCCCTGCAACAGCTGAGCGACCGCGAACGTGAGGTCGCGGTCGCGGTAGGCCAGGGCAAGTCCAACGCCGAGATCGCGGCTGAGCTCTACATGAGCGTGGCCACCGTCAAGGCCCACGTGTCCCGGGTGATGGACAAGCTGGGCGCCACCAACCGCGTGCAGGTCGCGATCAGCGTGCACGAGGCCGAACTGGTCTGACGCCGCGGGCAGACTAGCGTGGACGCATGGGTCGCAACGATCTAGGTATCAGTGACGCGCTGGCGGCGTACGCAACGGAGCACAGCAAGCCGCCCGACGAGGTGCTGCGAGCGCTGGCCGAGGAGACGCTGGGGACCGGTCGGGCCGGCATGCAGATCGGCCCAGAACAAGGCGCGCTGCTGACCATGCTGGCGCAGCTTGTGAGGGCGCGGTTTGCGGTCGAAGTGGGGACGTTCACGGGCTACTCGTCGATCTGTATCGCGCGCGGGCTCGAGCCCGGCGGGCGGCTGCTCTGCTGCGACGTCAGCGAGGAGTGGACCTCGATCGCGCGTCGGTACTGGGAGCGGGCGGGGGTGTCCGACCGGATCGAGCTGCGGCTCGCGCCGGCGAAGGAGACGCTGGCGGCGCTGCCTGCGGAGCCGACGGTCGACCTGGCGTTCATCGATGCCGACAAGGGTGGGTACGCGTCCTACTGGGGCGAGCTCGTGCCGCGGGTGCGCACCGGCGGACTTATCGCGGTCGACAACGTTCTCTGGAGCGGGCGAGTGGTCGACGCCTTCAGTGACGACTCGGACACTGCAGCCATCAGGGCGTTCAACGACCACGTGGCCACCGACCCGCGAGTCGACGCGGTCGTCCTCCCCGTCGCCGACGGACTCACCCTGGCGCGCCGGCGCTAAGTCAGCTGGGAACGGCGGCCCTTGGTCCGACTTCGCTGACGAATTCGGTGATCACGCCGTCGATTCGGCCGGTATTCATCGAATTCGTCAGCTGTCGAGATGTCGATCACGCCTGGCCCGGCGTGTCTACGCCGTCGCGAGCGAGCAGCCGCCTAGCGTTCTCACAGCGCTCAGGTTGACATAACTATCAACCTCAACTTGAGGGTGAGGGTTCGCACAGGCCCGACCTTGGCCCACGGGCAGGGGGAACGCACGAGAGCGGGAGGCGACGCGACGTGACTGCTCCGCAGAACTACCTCGCCGTGATCAAGGTCGTGGGCATCGGCGGCGGCGGGGTCAACGCCGTCAACCGCATGATCGAGGTCGGCCTCAAGGGCGTCGAGTTCATCGCGATCAACACCGACGCCCAGGCCCTGTTGATGAGCGACGCCGACGTCAAGCTCGACGTTGGGCGCGACCTGACCCGCGGCCTCGGCGCCGGCGCCAACCCCGATGTCGGTCGCAAGGCGTCCGAGGACCACGCCGAGGAGATCGAGGAGGTCCTCAAGGGGGCCGACATGGTCTTCGTGACCGCCGGCGAGGGCGGCGGCACCGGTACGGGCGGCGCTCCCGTTGTCGCCCGGATCGCCCGGTCGCTCGGCGCGCTGACGATCGGCGTCGTCACCCGGCCGTTCATGTTCGAGGGCAAGCGGCGCGCCGCGCAGGCCGACGCGGGCATCGAGGGCCTGCGCGAGGAGGTCGACACGCTGATCGTCATCCCCAACGACCGCCTGCTGTCCATCAGCGACCGGCAGGTCAGCGTGCTCGACGCCTTCAAGAGCGCCGACCAGGTGCTGCTGTCCGGCGTGCAGGGCATCACCGACCTCATCACGACCCCCGGGCTGATCAACCTCGACTTCGCCGACGTCAAGTCGGTCATGAGCAACGCCGGCTCGGCGCTCATGGGCATCGGCTCGGCCCGCGGTGAGGACCGCGCGGTCGCCGCCGCCGAGATGGCGATCTCGAGCCCGCTCCTCGAGGCGAGCGTCGACGGCGCCCACGGCGTGCTGTTGTCGGTGTCCGGCGGCTCGGACCTCGGCCTGTTCGAGATCAACGAGGCCGCCAACCTGGTCGCCCAGGCGGCCCACGACGAGGCCAACATCATCTTCGGAGCTGTCATCGACGACGCCCTTGGCGACGAGGTTCGCGTCACGGTCATCGCCGCCGGGTTCGACGGCGGCACCCCCAAGCGCCGTGAGCCCGGCTCGTTGCGGCGCTCGATCACGATCCCCTCGACGGCCGCGTCCGGCGGGGCGGAGGCGCACCCGGGGCAGCCGGAGCCAACGGACGACCAGGCGGCCAATGCGCGTTCCGGCGAGCCGGCCGCGCCCGTCGGTCCGGTGTCGGCCGACCCGCCACCGGCTGACGGAAACGGCAGCGTGAGCCGACCCGGCGCGGCGCGCGAGCCTCGGCGGATCGTGCCCGCGGCCGACGACGACCTCGACGTCCCCGACTTCCTCAAGTAGTGCTGAGGCACGACGAGGATGCAGGCGGCACCAGGTTTGCATTCACGGACCGCTTCGGCGGCATCAGCGCGGGACCGTACGCCGAGCTCAACCTCGGCGGCCATGTCGGCGACGATGCCGGCGCCGTGGCCGAGAACCGAGGGCTCGTGGCCGAGCGGACCGGACTTCCTGCCGATCACGTCCTCTACCTGAACCAGGTCCACAGTGCCGCAGTCGCGGTCGTCGACGGTCCGTGGCGAGGCCGTGTCCCCGATGCCGACGCCATGGTCACCAGCCGGCCCGGCCTCGCGCTCGCCGTCCTTGTTGCCGACTGCGTTCCAGTGCTCCTCGCAGACCTACGTGCTCGCGTGGTCGCGGTCGCCCACGCCGGACGGCGGGGGTTGGCTGATGGAGTGGTTCCGGCGATCCTGGCTTCCATGCGCGACCTGGGGGCCGACCAGATCACGGCCCGGGTCGGCCCTTCGGTATGCGGCAGGTGCTACGAGGTGCCCGCGCAGATGCGCGCCGACGTCGCCGAGCGGGTTCCCGAGTCGTGGGCCACCAGCAGGACCGGCACGCCGGCGCTCGATGTCGCTGCTGGGGTCGAGGCTCAGCTTCGCCGCGGCGGGACGGAGGTGATCCGGGTCGAAGGGTGCACGGTCGAGGATCCCTCGCTCTACTCCTACCGGCGCGACCGGACGTCGGGGCGCTTCGCCGGCCTGGTGTGGCTGCCCGGACCGGCGCGGTGAGCCGGCGCGACGAGCTCGCGGCCCGGTTGGCCGCACTCCGCGACCGGGTGGATCGCGCCTGCCGCTCGGCGGAGCGTGACCCGGCCGAGGTCGCGGTCGTCGTCGTGACGAAGACGTTCCCTGCATCCGACATCCGGCTGCTTGCGGCGATGGGTGTCCACGACATCGGCGAGAACCGCGACCAGGAGGCTGCGCCCAAGGCCGCGGAATGCGCGGATCTCGAGCTCACCTGGCACTTCGTCGGTCAACTCCAGCGCAACAAGGCGGCGTCCGTAGCCCGATATGCCTCGGTGGTCCACTCGGTGGACCGCTCCCGGTTGGTCGGCGCCCTCGACCGCGCCGCGGCGTCGGCCGGCCGCGTGCTGCGCTGCCTTGTCCAGGTGTCGCTCGCCGACGACGAGCCGGGTCGTCCGGTCGGCGGCGCAGCGCGTGCTGGAGCCGACGCCGACCAGGTCACCGCCATCGCGGACCAGATCGCCGAGGCGCAGTCGCTGCAGCTCGGGGGTGTCATGGCCGTCGCTCCACTGGTGGCAGACCCGGACGCGGCGTTCGCCCGGCTGGCCGACGTCGCTGCCACCGTGCGGAACCGACATTCCACCGCGAACTGGATCTCTGCCGGGATGAGCGCCGACCTCGAGGCCGCGATCCACCACGGCGCGACACACCTGCGTGTCGGCAGCGCAATCCTCGGAACCCGCCCGCCCGGGGGCTAGTGTCGATCACGCGGGGATCCCCATGGTCCCGGCGAGAGGATCTGTCCACCACCAGCGGAGGACGTGGGAGCATGGCCGGCGCGATGCGCAAGGTTGCGGTCTACCTCGGCCTCGTGGAGGACCAGGATCGCTACGAGGACGAGTTCGTCGACGACGTGTACGACGACTACGGCGGCGACGATGACGGCCGTGAGGCCGGGCCCGAGACCGACGGCCGCGGGCGCGAGCGCTCCGCTACCGTCGCGACGCTCGCCGACCGGCGGCCCGTCGCGGTGACCACGGCCAGCCGAATGGATTCCGCGCGGATCGTCACACTGCACCCACGGACCTACAACGAGGCGCGCACGCTCGGTGAGCACTTCCGCGACGGCACGCCGGTGATCATGAACCTGTCCGAGATGGACGACGTCGACGCGAAGCGGCTGGTCGACTTCGCGGCCGGCCTCATCTTCGGCCTACGCGGGGACATCGAGCGCGTGACGGCCAAGGTGTTCCTGCTGTCGCCTGCCGACGTGACCGTCACCGCGGAGGACAAGGCGCGGATCGCCAGCGGCGGCTTCTTCAACCAGAGCTGAGTGCGGCGCAGCGCGGACAGAGCCCGAAGATCTCCACCGTATGCGTGACGTCGACGTACCCGTGCGCACGGGCGACGTCTTCGGCCCACGCCTCGACCGCGGGACGCGAGATCTCCACCGCAGCGCCGCACGAGCGGCAGACCAGGTGGTGGTGATGGTCCTCCTGCTCGCACCGCCGGTAGACCGCCTCGCCCGCATCGGACCGCAGCACGTCGACCCGGCCGTCGTCCGCCATGGACTGCAGCGCGCGGTAGACCGTCGCGAGCCCCACCTGCGAGCCGCGCTCGCGCAGCATCTGGTAGAGCTCCTGGGCGCTGACGAAGTCGTCGACCTGGTCGAGCACCTCGTCGACGGCGGCGCGCTGTCGCGTCCTACGCTGCTCGCGGACCTGCTGCTGACTCATCTACCCTCTCGCGGGACGGACCTGGGCTGGACCGCCCAGTCTAGTGTCGCCGCCACCGGGGCCTGCGACGCTGCCCCGCACCCGTCGGGTAGGTTCGTCTGCCGTGGTGTCGGTCGTGAGCCAGATCCTCTACGTGGCGTTGTGGTTGTTCTTCATCGCCATGTTGGCTCGGCTCGTGGCCGACTGGATCCAGGTGTTCGCCCGGGAATGGCAGCCGCGAGGTGCAGTCCTGGTCGGCCTGGAGGCCGTGTACACGGTGACCGATCCGCCGCTCAGGTTCATCCGGCGGTTCGTCCCGCCCCTTCGACTGGGGTCGATCGCGCTCGACCTCGCCTTCATCATCCTCATCATCGCGGTTCAGATTGCCCTGAGTTTTGTGGGCAGGTTGCGATGACGGGGTACGGTGACGTCTTGTCCGCGCTCAACCCCGAGGTGACGCTATGCCGCTGACGCCCGAGGACGTCCAGAACAAAGAGTTCACGACGGTCCGCCTCCGCGAGGGCTACGACATGCAAGAGGTCGACGAGTTCCTCGACGAGGTCGAGGCCGAGCTCTCGCGGATGCACCGCGAGAACGACGAGCTCCGCGACAAGCTGGCCGCCGTGACCCGCGGCGGCGGGCTCGTGTCCGCCGCCGAGACGCTCGGCGGCCCACAACGCCAGGCCGAGGGTCCCAAGCCCCCGCCGTCGGCCGCCGCGGCTCCCGCACCGGCCGTGGCCGGTCAGCCGGCCGAGGCCGCCGCCAAGGTGCTCGCACTGGCTCAGAAGACCGCCGATGAGCTCGTCGCCGACTCCAAGCTCGAGGCAGACCGCCTGCTCGCCGAGGCGAAGCAGCGCGCCGACAAGATCGACTCCGAGAGCTCGACGAAGGTGTCGAAGATCGAGCAGGATGCCCGAGCCCGAGCCGACTCGCTGGAGCGCGAGGCCCAGCAGCGGCACGAGCAGGTGGTGGGCAAGCTCGAATCCGAGCGCGAGCACCTCGACAACCAGGTCGAGAACCTCAAGGCCTTCGAGCGTGAGTACCGCAGCCGGCTCAAGGCCTACCTTGAGACCGAGCTGCGCAAGCTCGAGACCTCCGGCGTGTCCGACGGCGCACCGGTCGTCGAGACCTCACCTGGTGTGCCGGCCGCGAGCAACGCTGCGACGACGGGCGGTTCGCTCCGCTCCGTCGCCAGCCTGCTCGAGGACGACCAGCGCTGATTCCTGCCGGCGACCTGCTCCGACCGCGGGTCGCTGAGTGCTGAGCGCACACAGCCGGCTGCGATCATCCTTGGTCCCGGCCGCGTGCCGCAACACGCCCACGGCGCACTGCCTTTGCTCTGCGCACCTATAACGCGACCGCCGCGATCGGGTTGGACGAGTGCCGGATGCAGTGGCGCGTATAGGTGCGCAGAGCAAAGGCAGGAATCAGGCCCGGCGGAGGCGGAAGACGAGGCCGAGATCGGCATCCCCGTGGTCGGGTTCTCCGGCGAGCGCATCGAGGTCGTCGTGCACGGCGGTCGCCAGGACCTCGTCGGCCACGGAGTCACGGTGCTCGCGGAGCGCGGTCGCCAGCTCGCCGTCGGCGTGCCAGGCAAGCTGGATGCGGTCGGCCACGTCATAGCCGCTGGTCTTGCGTGCCTCCTGGATCAGGCGGACCACCTCGCGGGCGAGCCCGGCGCGGAGCAGCTCGTCGGTGAGGGTGAGGTCCAGGGCGACGGTCTCTCCCTCGCGGGCGACAGCCCAGCCCTCGCGCGGAGTCTCGGTCACGACCACGTCGTCCGGGCCCAGGGTCACCTCGCCCAGGCCGTCGACCGCCAGGAGTGCCGTGCTGTCGGCCTTGAGTGCTGCGGCCAGTGCCTCGGCGTCGGCGGCCCCGACGGCTGCGGCCACCCGTGGGGTGTCCTTCCCGAACCGTCTGCCCAGTGACCGAAAGTTCGCCTTGACCGTCACGTCGACCAGGTCGCCCGCGGCATCGCCGAGAGAGGCGACCTCCGCGACGTTGAGCTCCTCCGCGACCTCCGCGCGCAGCTCCGGGAGGAGCATCTCCCAGCCCCGGGCACCGACGAGCGCGCGGGGGAGCGGCTGGCGGATCCGAACCCTCGACTCCGCTCGGGCGGCACGCCCGAGCTCGACCAGCCGGCGGGTCAGGGCCACCTGCGCGGCGAGGTCGTCGTCGACAACGGCCTCATCGCACGCGGGCCACGACGCGAGGTGGACCGACTCGGGGGCGTCCGACGTGACCGGACGCACGACGTCCTGCCAGACCCGCTCGGTGACGAACGGCACCAGCGGCGCGAGCAGGCGGGTCAAGACCTCGACGCACTCGTGCAGCGTCGCCAGTGCGGCGGGGTCGCCGTCCCAGAACCGGCGCCGCGACCGCCGCACGTACCAGTTGGAAAGGTCGTCGACGAACGACGCCAGCCGGGCACCCGACCGCTGAGTGTCGTACCCGTCCAGCGCCGCGTCGACGTCGCGCACCAGCCGGTTGAGCTCCGAGAGCACCCACCGGTCGAGCACCGGACGCTCCGCGAGCGGCGGCGCACCGTCCCGAGGAGACCACGTGTTCGCACGGCCGTACAGCGAGAGGAACGAGGCTGTGTTCCAGTACGTCAGCAGGACCTTCCGCACGCCCTCCTGGATGGTCGCGTGCCCCACTCGCCGTGGCAGCCAGGGCGAGCCGCTGGCCAGCATGAACCACCGCACCGCGTCCGCCCCGTGCCTGTCCATCAGCGGCATCGGCTCCAGGATGTTGCCCAGGTGCTTGCTCATGCGCCGGCCGTCGTCGGCGAGGATCAACCCGAGGCAGAGCACGTTCTCATACGACGACCGGTCGAACACCAGCGTCCCGACGGCCATCAGCGTGTAGAACCAGCCACGGGTCTGGTCGAGCGCCTCACAGATGAACTGCGCCGGGTAGGCGGCCTGGAAGGCATCGGCGCTGCCGGGCGCGTACGGGTAGCCCCACTGCGCGAACGGCATCGAGCCGGAGTCGTACCAGGCGTCGATGACGTGCGGCTCGCGGCGCATCGTGCCGTCGCCGTGCGGGCAGGCGAACGTGACCTCGTCGACGTACGGGCGATGCGGGTCGAGCTCGGAGAGATCCGTACCGGCGTACCGGGAGAGCTCGGCGAGCGAACCCACGCAGACCAGATGTGAGGCCTCGGTCTCACATCGCCAGAGCGGCAGTGGGGTGCCCCAGTAGCGGCTGCGGGACAGCGCCCAGTCGACGTTGTTGCGCAGCCACTCGCCATAGCGACCCCACTTGATCGTCTCGGGGTACCAGGTGGTGCGCTCGTTCTCACGGAGCAACGCATCCTTGATGGCTGTCGTACGGATGTACCAGGACGGCTGTGCGTAGTAGAGGAGCGGCGTGTGGCAGCGCCAACAGTGCGGGTACGCGTGTTCGTACCCGGTGTGGCGGAACAGGACGCCGCGCGCGTCGAGGTCCTTGACCAGCGCGGCGTCGGCGTGCTTGAAGAACTGTCCGCCGACCATGGGGACGTCCTCGTCGAACCGGCCATCGGGCCGGATCGGGTTCACGACGGGCAACCCGTACCGCTTGCAGATACGCAGGTCGTCGGCCCCGAAGGCGGGCGCCTCATGGACCAGGCCGGTCCCGTCCTCGGTGGTGACGTAGTCGTCGACCACGACGTAGTGGGCGTCGGGGATGTCGACCAGGTCGAACGGCCGCTGGTACTCCCAGCGCTCCATCTCGGTGCCGGCGAAGCGCTCCACCACCGTCCAGCCCTCGCCCAGCGCGGAGGCCAGCAGCGGCTCGGCCACGACCAGCGTCTCGGTGCCGTCCGTCGCGGCGACGTATGTGACCTCCGGATGCGCCGCCACGGCCGTGTTGGAGACGAGCGTCCACGGGGTCGTCGTCCACACCAGGAGAGCGGCCCGGCCTGCCAGCGGCCCGGACGTCAACGGCAGGCGGACGAAGACCGACGGGTCGACGACCGTCTCGTACCCCTGGGCCAACTCGTGGTCGGACAGGCTGGTGCCGCATCGCGGGCAGTACGGCGCGACCCGGTGGTCTTCCACGAGCAGGCCCTTGTCGAAGACCTGCCGGAGCGACCACCAGACACTCTGGACGTACGCAGGGTCCATCGTCCAGTACGCCTCGGCGGTGTCGACCCAGTACCCCATCCGCTCGGTCATCGCCTCGAACGCATCGACGTGTCTCTCTACGGACTCGCGGCACCTGGCGTTGAACTCGGCGACGCCGTACGCCTCGATGTCACCCTTGCCGGAGAAGCCGAGCTCCCTCTCGACGGCGATCTCGACCGGCAGGCCGTGACAGTCCCAGCCGGCCTTTCGTGGGACGTCGTAGCCCTTCATGGTCCGGTACCGGGGGAAGACGTCCTTGAAGACCCTTGCTTCGACGTGGTGCGTTCCTGGCATGCCGTTGGCGGTCGGCGGGCCCTCGTAGAACGTCCAGCGCGGGCGGCCCTCGCTGATCCTCAACGTCCGGGCGAAGGTGTCGTGCTCGCGCCAGAACGCGAGGATCTCGCGCTCCATGGCAGGCAAGTCGACCTGGGTGGGCACCGTGCGGTACTGCAGTGTGTCCATCGCCTCGAGGGTCCTCCGTCGCGTCTCGTCGTCGACAGAGGGACGAGGACGCCCGGTCGCTCGACCCGGGATGGCCCCGCGGTACCACCCTCCTTGGCCGCCTTGCGGCGACCCACTTCGTTCGCGCGACCGGTTCTACTCGGACCGAGGCCCTTTCCTCCGGCGGCTCAGGGGTGATCTTCGTCACGGCTCGTGCCCCCGGGCTCACACCGTCCCCGGGTCGCTCGTGGCCGTCTGCCAGGACTACTCGTCCCCGTCGACGCCTTCGCGCGAGGCAAGTGTACGGCCCGGACCGAGGCGGAGGAGACTGCTTTGTCGTGCCGTCGACACGAGTGACGATCCGGGTCAAACCCGGAGCATCCCGGACGCACGTCGGCGGCGAGCATGCGGGCGCTCTGGTCGTGGCGGTTCGAGAACACGCCGTCGAGGGCCGGGCGACCGAGGCTGCACTCGATGCGGTCGCCACGGCGCTCGGGTTGCGGCGGCGGGACGTCCGGCTCGTCGCAGGCGCCAACCGTCGGACGAAGGTCGTCGAGCTCTCCGGGCCGGATGCCCTCGACGCCGAAGTGATGCGGTTGCGATCGGCGGGGAGAATTGAAGCCTAGCCCGTGTGGACCTATCCTCACGGGACCTTAACGATCACCGGAGCAGGGGGCCGCGCCATGGCCGACAGCGGCAAGAGCACCACCGGGCGCGCGCGCAGCTCGAAGGCGGTGGCAACCAAGAAGCCGTCCACGAGTGCCAGCGCGGCCAAGAAGGCCGCTCCGGCGAAGAAGGCGGCAACGGCCAGGAAGGCCGTACCGGCGAAGACGACGACGGCCAGCGAAGAAGACGACGGCGGCGAAAAGGGCATCGGCTGCCAGGAAGGCCGCTCCGGCGAAGAAGGCGACAACGGCCAGGAAGGCCGTACCGGCGAAGAAGGCTGCAACCGTCCGAAGGGCACCTGCGCGCACGGCCGCTCCCGGAGCCCTCGTCGTTCGAGCCGACGAGCGCCCGTGGACCGCCAAGGAGCTGGCGGAGGTGCGCGAGCTGCTGGAAAGCGAGGCCGCACGGCTACGCGAGGAGATCTCTGACGCCGAGTCCGACATCGCCGACATGCTGCGCAACAGCTCGGACACCGGCGGCGAGGACCAGGCCGACACCGGGTCGAAGACCTTCGAGCGCGAGCACGAGATGTCGCTGGCGGCCAGCCACCGCGACATCCTCGGCCAGACCGAGCGTGCTCTGGCCAAGATCGACGACGGTTCCTATGGCGTGTGTGAGAGCTGCGGCAACCCGATCGGCAAGGCGCGGCTGCAGGCGTTCCCTCGTGCGACACTGTGCATGACATGCAAGCAGCGGGAGGAGCGTCGCTGACGCGCGACGCCGAGCAGAGCAACGCGGGAGGACGCCGCAGGGTCGGCGTCCTCATCGCTGTGGCAGCGGCCGTGCTGGTCCTCGATCAGGTCACCAAGATCATTGCGGTCGAGTGGATCGGCGACGGACGCACCGTCGAGGTCGTCGGCGGTGTGCTCCAGCTCCGGCTGGTGCGAAACCCCGGCGCGGCGTTCAGCCTGGCCACGAACATGACCATCGTCCTCGCGGTGGTCGCCACCGCCGTCGTCGCGGTCATCCTGCGGATCAGCCGGCGGCTGCGGAGCGTGCCCTGGGCCGTGGCGCTCGGTGGACTGCTCGGTGGTGCGGTCGGCAACCTCGTCGACCGGGTGTTCCGCGAGCCTGCACCGCTTCGGGGTCACGTGGTCGACTTCCTCGAGTTTCCGAACTGGCCGGTATTCAACCTCGCCGACTCCGCGATCGTCGGCTCCGCGGTCCTGGTCGTCCTGCTGAGCCTGCGTGGCGTGACCTATGACGGCACCGGGGCCGTGAAGCCCGCGGGCGAGCCGCCCGAGGGCTCGGCCCCAGAAGTCGGACCGGAGCAGGAGAAGTCGTGACCGACCGCCGGGGCCTGCCGGTTCCCGACGGCCTCGAAGGCGAGCGCCTCGACGCCGCCATGGCACGGCTGTTCGGGCTCTCCCGTAACCGTGCGGCCAACCTGATCGAGCGCGGCAACGTCCTGGTCGACGGTGCCGGCGCGGCGAAGTCCGATCGCGTACGCGCAGGGGCATGGCTCGACGTAGAGCTTCCGGCGCCGCCCACGCCGGTCGAGGTCGTCCCCGAGCACGTCGAAGGCATGCTGGTCGTCCACGACGACGACGACCTGGTGGTCGTCGACAAGCCGGTCGGCGTGGCGGCCCATCCGAGTCCGGGGTGGAGCGGACCGACGGTCGTCGGCGGCCTGGCCGGTGCCGGCTTTCGGATCTCGACCAGCGGTACGGCCGAGCGGCAGGGGATCGTGCACCGACTGGACGTCGGCACCAGCGGGTTGATGGTCGTCGCCAAGTCCGAGCGGGCATACACCCTGCTCAAGCGGCAGTTCAGGGACCGCACCGTCGACAAGGTCTACCACGCCCTCGTCCAGGGACACCCCGACCCGGCCCGTGGCACCGTGGATGCGCCCATCGACCGGCACCCCACCCACGACTACCGCTGGGCGGTCGTCGCCGAGGGTAGGCCCAGCGTCACCCATTACGACACACTTGAGGCCTTCCCTGCCGCAAGCCTGCTCGAGATCCACCTCGAGACCGGGCGCACGCACCAGATCCGCGTTCACATGAGCGCGCTGCGGCATCCGTGTGTCGGCGACCTGACGTACGGCGCCGATCCCAGCCTGGCCTCCCGCCTCGGCCTGGAGCGGCAGTGGCTGCACGCGGTCCGGCTCGGCTTCGAGCATCCGGGCACCGGCCTGCACGTCGAATTCGTGTCCCCGTATCCGGCCGACCTCCAGCATGCCCTTGAGCTGCTCTCCGACGGATGAGCCCTGTCGGCGGACTCGCCGCCTGGGTGCACAGGTTGCGAGACGACGGTCCTGCCATATGAGACGGGGTCGCGTCCGACGCCGCGCTGACGCTAACGTCCTGCCCGTGCGTCAGGCGTATTTCGCGTTTACGAAGCCGGCCGGGTGGCCGGCGGCGTCGACGTGACTTGACGTAGCACCACCCGAGTCGGCACAAGGCTTCAGGCGATCGCCTGAGGCCTTTCGTCATCCAAGCGGCCGGCTCGGGCAGCGTCACCGGGTGCCGGCCCAGACTGAGGAGCACCCGTGGCCACATCGGCCGAGCAGTCCGCGACTCTCGAGCATCGAAGCGTCCGCATCGGTATCCACGTCGTCGGAGGCACCCGCCTGCCCGTGCTCGCCGGTCCACGCCTCGGGGCCGACCTCGTCCATCTGAGCCTCCGGCGTCGTCATGGTGTCCCGGGTGCCGCGGCGGAGGTCGAGCGGGCGCGCGACCTCACGGTGGCACCGTTGCTGGTCGAGCCCTTCTCGGCCGACGACCTGCCGGCCATCCGGCAGTACGCGGACGGAGTCGTGGTCGGCGGCGCATGGATGCAGGACTTCCGGTTGCTCGCCGCGGTCGGGCAGCTGGGGCTGCCGGTCGTGCTACATCGCGGCCACCACTGCACGGTGGACGAGTGGCTCTCGTCCGTCGAGTACCTGCGCGCCGAGCGCAACGACGACGTCGTGCTCTGCGAGAGCGGAAGCCGCCGGCACGTCGGCGGACGGACGACCCTCGACCTCGCTCTCGTGCGTGAGGTCCGTGAGCGCTCTGGCCTTCCCGTGGTCGTCGACGTCGGTGACACGCCGTGGCTCGCTGCGTCGGCCGTGGCGGCCGGTGCCGACGGGGTGTGGCTCGCGGAGGACGCCGCTCCGAGCGACGTTCAGACCGCGCTCGAGGCGACGACCACGCTCACGCCGGTCGTCCGACAGGTCAACCCCCGCTCGCTGGCCGGCTGCCGGGAGGCGATCGACCGGGTCGACGCCGCGCTGGCCTCGCTGCTCGAGTACCGCGTGACGCTCGCGACCGAGGTCCAGCGGCACAAGCGGGTCAGCGGGCACGCCGGACGCGACCAGCGGCGCGAGGCCGAGATCGTCCGGGCCATGTCCAACAGAGCACCGTCGATCGCCCGCGACCAGCTGGCGCGGATCATGGACGCCGTCATCACCGGCGGCCTGGATGCGGCGGATACCGCGATCGGGACGGAGCCTCCGCTCTGGCGGTTGTAGGCAGGTGTCCGAACGGCCGGTCCGGCGGTTGTGTGAAGCAGTGGCAGCATGACGGCGAGGCGGCCATGGACTGTCACCGAGTGCTCCTAGACTCGCGTCCGAACCCCGCCCGCCGAGGAGGCCTCAACCGTCGTGCCCGACCCGCCCGCCCAGAATCCCGACGCGAGTTTCGTGCACCTCCACGTGCACACCGAGTACTCGATGCTCGATGGGGCGGCCCGGCTCGACGACCTGTTCTCCGAAGCGGCGAAGCAAGGCATGCCGGCACTGGCCATGACCGACCACGGCAACGTCTTCGGCGCTTACGACTTCTACCGGAAAGCCCACAAGCACGGCGTCAAACCCGTGGTGGGCACCGAGGCGTATGTCACGCCACGCACCTCCAGGTTCGACAAGACCAGGGTGCGGTGGGGCAACGGCGGCGAGGACGACGTGTCCGGCGGCGGCGCGTACACCCACCTGACGATGCTCGCCGAGAACACCGGCGGCATGCACAACCTGTTCCGGCTCTCCTCGCTGGCCTCGCTCGAAGGGTTCTACTTCAAGCCGCGCATGGACCGCGAGCTGCTGCAGACCTACGCCGGTGGGTTGATCGGGACCACCGGCTGCCCGGGCGGCGAGGTCCAGACCATGCTCCGGCTGGGCAGGTATGACCAAGCCCTCGCCACGGCAGCCGAGTTCCGTGACATCTTCGGCCCCGACAACTACTACGTCGAGCTGATGGACCACGGCCTTCCCGTGGAGCGCCGGGTCCGCGAGGATCTGCTGCGCCTCGCGCGCGACCTGCGGCTGCCTCTGGTGGCGACCAACGACCTCCACTACACCTATCGCGGCGACCACGAGGCACACGCCGTGCTGCTCTGCGTGCAGTCCGGCTCCACGCTGGCCGACCCGAACCGGTTCAAGTTCGAGGCCGACGACTTCTACCTCAAGTCCGCGCAGGAGATGCGCGCGATCTGGTCGGAGCTGCCGGAGGCGTGCGACAACACCCTGCGTATCGCCGAGCGGTGCGACGTCAGGTTCACCGAGGCCGCCAACTTCATGCCCCGGTTCCCGGTACCCGACGGCGAGGACGAGACGTCCTGGTTCGTCAAGGAGGTCGAGCGCGGCCTTGGGGTGCGCTATCCGGGCGCCGTGCCGGACCAGGTGCGCCGGCAGTCTGCATACGAGACCGAGGTCATCTGCGACAAGGGATACCCGGGCTACTTCCTGGTCGTCGCCGACTTCATCAACTGGGCCAAGGAGCAGGGAATCCGGGTGGGACCGGGCCGGGGCTCGGCGGCGGGCGCGATCGTCGCCTATGCGCTGGGGATCACCGACCTCGACCCGATCAAGCACGGCCTGGTCTTCGAGCGGTTCCTCAACCCCGAACGTGCGTCGATGCCCGACATCGACATCGACTTCGACGAGCGCCGCCGCGCCGACGTGATCCGCTATGTCACCGACAAGTACGGCTCGGACCGGGTGGCGCAGATCGTGACGTACGGCACCATCAAGGCCAAGCAGGCGATCAAGGACGCGTCGCGGGTGCTCGGCTACCCGTTCGCGATGGGCGAGCGGATCACGAAGGCGATGCCCCCGTCGGTCATGGGCAAGGAGATCTCCCTGTCCGGCATCTTCGACCCGGTCGACAAGCGTCACTCCGAGGCGGTGGAGTTCCGCGAGCTCTACGCCTCCGACGCCGAGGTCCAGAAGGTCGTCGACACGGCAAAGGGGCTGGAGAACCTCAAGCGCCAATGGGGCGTCCACGCCGCCGGCGTGATCATGTCGTCGGAACCGCTCATCGATCACATCCCGATCATGAGGCGGGAGCAGGACGGCGCGATCATCACGCAGTTCGACTACCCGACCTGCGAGGCGCTCGGCCTGGTCAAGATGGATTTCCTGGGCCTGCGGAACCTCACGGTCCTCGACGACGCGTGCAAGAACATCGTCCGCAACGGCAAGAACCCGGTCGACCTCGAGACGCTGGCGCTGGACGACCCGGCTACCTACGATCTGCTTTCCCGAGGCGACACGCTGGGCGTGTTCCAGCTCGACGGCGGCCCGATGCGGGCGTTGCTGAGGCTGATGAAGCCGGACACGTTCGCCGACATCTCCGCCGTCGGTGCGCTGTACCGCCCAGGCCCGATGGGTGCGCAGTCGCACACCAACTACGCGCTGCGCAAGAACGCCAAGCAGCCGATCACGCCCATCCACCCGGAGTTGGCCGAGCCGCTGGCCGAGATCCTGGACGAGACCTACGGGCTGATCGTCTACCAGGAGCAGGTGCTGTCGATCGCCCAGAAGGTCGCCGGGTACACGCTGGGCAAAGCGGACCTGCTCCGCCGGGCGATGGGCAAGAAGAAGCGCGAGGTGCTCGACGCCGAGTTCGTCGGGTTCTCCGACGGGATGAAGGCGGCGGGATTCTCGCTCGGCGCGATCAAGACGCTCTGGGACATCCTCGTCCCGTTCTCCGACTACGCCTTCAACAAGGCGCACAGCGCGGCGTACGGGCTGGTCTCCTACTGGACCGCCTTCCTCAAGGCCAACTATCCGGGCGAGTACATGGCGGCCCTGCTCACCAGCGTGCGCGACGACAAGGACAAGACGGCGCTCTACCTGGGCGTGTGCCGGCGCATGGGGATCAAGGTCCTGCCGCCGGACGTCAACGAGTCCGAAGGCGACTTCACGCCGGTCGGTACCGACGTCCGGTTCGGCCTGGCCGCCATCCGCAACGTCGGCGGCAACGTCGTCGAGGGCATCGTGTCCACGCGAGCCGCCGAGGGCCGGTTCGAGTCCTTCCCGGACTTCATGGACAAGGTTCCGGTGGTCGTGTGCAACAAGCGGGTCGTCGAGTCGCTGGTCAAGGCCGGAGCGTTCGACTCCCTCGGCTACTCGCGGCGGTCGCTCGCCGCGTGCCACGACGAGGCGGTCGACATCGTCGTCGACCTCAAGCGCAACGAGGCGATCGGCCAGTTCGACCTGTTCGGCGGGGCCGACGGTGACCGGCAGGGCCTCGAGATCGCGGTACCGGAGCTCCCGGAGTGGGACAAGCAGGTCAAGCTCGGCTACGAGCGCGAAATGCTGGGACTGTACGTGTCCGATCACCCGTTGCTCGGCATCGAGCACGTCCTGGCTCGAGCGACCGACCGCACGATCCCGTCTCTTGCCGACGAGGAGGAGTGCCCGGCTGGCACGACCGTGACGATCGGCGGCCTGGTCACCGGGCTGCAGCGCAAGGTGACCAGGCGTGGTGACACCTGGGCGATCGCCACCGTCGAGGACCTCGAGGGCTCGGTCGACGTGATGCTGTTCCCGGCCACCTACCAGCAGTACGCGCTTCAGCTCACCGAGGACGCGGTCGTGGTCGTGAAGGGCCGGCTCGACCGTCGCGACGACTCTCCCCAGGTCATCGCCAGCGAGCTGACCCTGCCCGACCTGTCCGAGGCCTCCAGCGGCCCGGTCGTCGTGACCGTTCCGGTGGCGCGGTGCACGCCGCCGGTGATCGAGCGGCTCAAGGACGTCCTCGCCACCCATCCGGGCGTCACCGAGGTCCATCTGCGCCTGCAGGGCGGCGGCCGCACCACCGTCATGCGCATCGACGACGGTCTTCGGGTGACGCCGTCGTCGGCCCTGACGGGCGATCTCAAGGCGCTGCTCGGCCCGGCGTGTCTCGGGTGAGCGGGCCCGCTGCCACCGCCGGCGGGCCGAGCCGACCCTCCGAGCGGATCGGCCGCGTGCGCAGGACGGCTCCCAGCGCTGGCCGGCGCAGCCGTGGAGACCGTCGTGACGTCAGTCGTCGTCGGGCTGCTGGTCGGAGTGGCATGGCGTCTGATCGCGCCCGAGGTCGTCGTCGGGGTCTCCGACGGCAACACCGCCCTGGTCCCGCTCGAGGCCCGCCGCCTGTTCACCGTCGACGCGTGGTTCGCGGTCCTCGGCGCGGTCGCCGGCCTCCTGGTCACGCTGGTGATGTTCACCCGGCACCGGCACCGGCCACTGGCCACGCTGGCCGGGCTGGTGGCCGGCGGTATTCTCGGCTCGCTCGTCGCCTGGCGGCTCGGCGGGCTGCTCGGACCCGACCCGCTCGGCCAGCGGGTCGCCGACGCAGCCGACGGCGCCCGGCTGCCGCTCCCGCTCGACCTCGAGGCCACCGGGGTTCTGGTCGTGTGGCCGGTCGTCGCCGTCGTGGGGGTGCTCGTGATCACGGCGCTGTCGGACGATCACACGCCATGGCGACGACCGAGGCCGGACGCGGCTCCGATCAGCCCGGACGACCGATCGGGGCCGTGGTCGCCCCTGTGAGCCGGATCAGGTCTTCGGGCGAGAGCTCGATGTCCATGCCGCGGCGGCCGGCCGAGACGCAGATGGTCACGAACTCCGTCGCGCTGCGGTCGAGCACGGTCGGGAGCCGCCTGCGCTGACCGAGCGGACTGATGCCGCCGACGACGTAGCCTGTGGCTCGCTCGGCAGCGGGCGACGCGGCCATGCCCGCGCGTTTGGCGCACCGGGCGGTCGCGAGCGCCTTGAGGTCAAGCGACCCGACCACCGGTACGACGGCCACGACCAGGCTGCCGTCGACGTCGGCGATGAGTGTCTTGAACACCCGCTCGGCCGGGACCCCGAGAGCCTCTGCGGCCTCGAGCCCGTACGAGGGCGCGGCCGGGTTGTGCTCGTAGCGGTGCACGGTGAACGTCACGCCCGCCCTGGCCAGCGCCGCCGTCGCCGGAGTGGCGGCGGTGGTTCGTCTCGGGTCGGTCGCGCTGCTGATGCTCACGCGCGCCATCCTGCCTCACGGTGCCGATCGATCGACCCTCCGGGGAGATAAATCAGTGGACAGTTATATAACAAGTCGCATATAAACAGTTCACGCACGCGTTCGACGTCCTGGGCGATCCGACCCGACGGCGGATCGTCGAGCTTCTCGCGGACGGACGGCGAACGGCGGGAGAGATCACCGGCGTGGCTCGGCGCTCTCGGCACCGAACTGCGCCGAGGCCGGCGGGGACAAGGAGGCCCATCGTGACTGTGCAGGGACAGCCGGGCAGATCAGGCTCGAAGGCGACCGCGCCAGCGTCCGCTTCGAACGTCGGTACGCCGCAACGCCGGCCGATGTCTGGTCAGCGGTGCGCCCGGTTCGAGGAGCTCAGGCCGGCGTACGAGCGCCGGGTCGAGGACCTTCTCGGCCCGCCCTAGGAGGCCTCGGCGTAGACGGCCTGACCGAGGCGGGCGCTCTCGCCGCGACGACTGTACGTGGCACGCTGACCCGTTGCTCTGGCGCCCGGCCTGTGGCGGTTTGTGGAAAGGTGCAGCGTGCCACGTGGCCCACCTAGACTCGGCCGGGTGATTCGCCGCATCGACCTGCGCGGTCGCCTTGCCGCGGGCGAGCCGCTCGACTACCGGGCGCTGGTCCCGCGCGCACCCGTCGACGTGGAGTCCGTGCTCGACGCCGTCCGGCCGATCTGCGTCGCCGTGCGGCAGCGGGGCACGGCGGCCGTGCGGGAGCTGACGGCGCGGTTCGACGGCGTCGACGTACCCGAGCCCAGGGTTCCTCACGGCGCTCTCGAGTCCGCGCTGGCTGGGCTCGATCCGACCGTCCGGGCGGCCCTCGAGGAGTCGATAGCCCGGGTTCGGCGGGTCCAGGCCAACCAGCGGCGGTCCGATGTGACGACCGCCGTCGTGCCGGGCGGCACGGTGACCGAACGGTGGGTGCCGGTCGGCCGGGTGGGCCTCTACGTCCCGGGCGGGCTCGCCGTTTACCCGAGCAGCGTGGTGATGAACGTCGTCCCGGCGCAGGAGGCAGGGGTCGCAAGCCTTGCCGTCGCCACCCCGCCGCAGCGCGACCACGGTGGCCTACCCCACCCCGCGATCCTGGCTGCGTGCGCACTTCTCGGTGTCGACGAGGTGTACGCGGTCGGCGGCGCTCAGGCTGTGGCGATGTTCGCGTACGGCCTGCGGGACGACTCCGGCACGATGGTCTGCCCGCCCGTCGACGTCGTGACCGGGCCCGGGAACGTCTACGTCGCGGCGGCCAAGCGGTTGTTGCGCGGCGTCGTCGGCATCGACGCCGAGGCGGGTCCCACCGAGATCCTGGTACTGGCCGACGACACCGCGGACCCGGTTCACGTCGCCGCCGACCTGGTCAGCCAGGCCGAGCATGACCCGCTCGCGGCGAGCGTCCTGGTGACCGACAGCGGGACGCTGGCCGACGCGGTCGACCGCGAGCTTGAGGTCCAGGTCGCGGCCACCAAACACGCCGAGCGGGTGAGGAACGCGCTGAAGGGCCGGCAGTCGGCCGGCGTCATCGTCGACGATCTCGAGCAGGGGCTTGCCGTCGTCGACGCCTATGCCGCCGAGCACCTCGAGGTCCAGACCCGCGACGCGTCGGCGGTCGCCGCGCGGGTCCGCAACGCCGGAGCCATTTTCGTCGGACCGTGGGCACCTGTCAGCCTCGGCGATTACAGCGCAGGCTCCAACCACGTGTTACCGACTGGGGGCGGCGCGCGGCACTCGGGCGGCCTGTCCGTCCAGTCGTTCCTGCGCGGCATCCACGTCGTCGAGTTCGACCGAGCGGCGCTGCACGAGGCCGCCGATCACGTCGTCGCCCTCGCCGCGACCGAGGACCTTCCCGCCCACGGCGCCGCTGTTCGCGCCAGGTTCCGGTGATGGCCGGCCCGCTGCCGCTGCGCGAGGAGCTGCGCGGTCTGTCGCCGTACGGCGCGCCCATGCACGACGTGCCGGTGCGGCTCAACGTCAACGAGAACCCCTATCCACCGCCGGAGGCGCTGGTCGCCGACGCCGCGCGGGCTGTCGCCGACGCCGTCCGGCGCCTGAACCGCTATCCCGACCGCGACGCCGTGTCCCTGCGCACGGACCTGGCCGCCTATCTCGGCCACGGGCTGGACGAGTCGCGGGTGTGGGCTGCCAACGGCTCCAACGAGGTCATGCTCCAGATCCTGCAGGCCTTCGGCGGACCGGGGCGTACCGCGCTCTCGTTCGCGCCGACCTACTCGATGTATCCGGAATATGCGCGCGACACGTCGACGACGTGGGTCACCGGTCGGCGCGAGACGGATTTCTCCGTCGATCCCGATCACGCCCTGCGCCAGGTGCGCGAACACGGGCCGAGCGTCGTGCTGCTCGCATCGCCGAACAACCCGACCGGCACGGCACTGCCGCTGTCGCTCGTGACCGCCATTCACGAGGCCACCCCGGGGATCGTCGTCGTGGACGAGGCGTACGCGGAGTTCCGGCGCACGGGCACACCCAGCGCCCTGACACTGCTGCCGCAGCACCCCCGGCTCGCGGTCGTCCGGACGATGAGCAAGGCGTTCGCGTTTGCCGGCGCCCGGCTCGGCTACGTCGCGGCCGCTCCCGAGGTCGTCGAGGCATTGCAGGTCGTCCGGCTGCCGTACCACCTCTCCAGCGTCACCCAGGCCGTTGCCAGGGTCGCGCTGCGCTATTCGGACGAGTTGCAGGCAAGGGTGGACGACATCAGGGCCGCGCGCGACGAGCTGGCGACGTGGCTGCGCGACAGAGGCCTGATCGTGCCCGACTCGGACGCCAACTTCGTCCTGATGGGACGCTTCGCCGATCGACACGCCGTCTGGCAGGGTCTGCTCGACCGGGGCGTGCTCGTCCGCGAGACCGGACCGGACGGGTGGCTGCGGGTCTCCGTCGGCACGCCCGAGGACATGGCGACGTTCCGCGAGGCGTTGCTGGAGGTGCTGAGGTGACGGTCCGGACGGCGCGGGTCGAGCGTGCGACCAAGGAGAGCCGCGTCGTCGTCGAGCTCGACCTCGACGGCACGGGCGAGAACGACATCGCGACCGGCGTTCCGTTCTACGACCACATGCTGACGGCCCTGTCGCGTCACTCGCTGATCGACCTGGCGGTTACCGCCGAGGGCGACCTCGACGTCGACGCACACCACACCGTGGAGGACGTCGCAATCGGGCTCGGGCAGGCGCTCCGGGAGGCGCTGGGCGACAAGACCGGCATTCGCCGCTTCGGCGACGCGCTCGTCCCTCTCGACGAGGCATTGGCCCAGGCGGCCGTCGACGTCGCCGGCCGGCCGTACTGCGTCCACACCGGGGAGCCGTCCGGCCAGGAGTACGCGCTGATCGGTGGGCACTACGCAGGATCCCTGACCCGCCATGTCCTGGAGACACTCGCCTTCCACGCTCAGATCGCCCTGCACGTGCGCGTCCTCGCCGGACGTGACCCACACCACGTCGTGGAGGCCCAGTTCAAGGCCGTGGCTCGGGCGCTGCGCGATGCTGTCGCGCTCGACCCTCGCGAGGGTGGCATCCCCTCGACCAAGGGCAGCCTGTGAGTCGTACGGTCGTGGTCCTGGACTACGGCTCGGGCAACGTCCGATCCGCCGTACGGGCCCTCGAGCGGGTGGGCGCCGACGTGACCCTGACCGCCGACCCGGGCGCTGCGGCCGAGGCCGACGGGCTGGTGGTCCCCGGCGTCGGCGCGTTCGCAGCGTGCGCCGACGGGCTGCGCGCAGTCCATGGCGATCAGATCGTCGACCGCCGGCTCGCGGGCGGTCGGCCGGTGCTCGGCATCTGCGTGGGCATGCAGGTGCTCTTCGAGCGTGGCGTCGAACACGGCGTCGAGAGTCACGGGTTGGGCGAGTGGCCCGGCACCGTCGAGCGGCTCGACGCACGGCCGCTGCCGCACATGGGCTGGAACACGGTGGACGCGGCGGAGGGGTCGGGCCTCTTCAGAGGCCTGCGAGGCGAGCGGTTCTACTTCGTGCATTCGTACGCGGTCCGACGCTGGGAGATGACGCCGCCGGGCCGCCTGCATCCACCGCTGGTGAGCTGGGCGGCGCACGATGGCGACCGGTTCGTGGCCGCCGTCGAGAATGGGCCGTTGTCGGCCACGCAGTTCCACCCGGAGAAGTCGGGAGACGCAGGGGCGACGCTGCTGGAGGCCTGGGTGAAAGGGTTGGCGACATGAGCGAGCGATGGGACACCCGGACCTACGACCGGGACTTCGCCTTCGTCTCGGCGTACGGCGCCGAGCTGCTCGAATGGCTTGCCGCGGAGCCTGGGGAGAGGGTGCTCGACCTCGGGTGCGGGACAGGTGAGCTCGCTGCGCGGATCGCTGGGAGCGGAGCGGTCGTGATAGGGATCGACTCCGATCCGGCCATGATCGAGGCAGCTCGCGAGCGGCTCCCGGACGCCGACCTGCGCGTCGCCGACGCCCACGATTTCACCGTGGAGGAGCCGGTCGACGCCGTCTTCTCGAATGCGGCGCTGCACTGGATGCCCGCGTCGGTCGAGGTGCTCGGCTGCGTTTCCGACGCGCTACGACCCGGCGGCCGGTTCGTCGCCGAGATGGGGGCGACCGGCAACGTCGCGGTCGTAACCTCTGCCGTCGACCGGGCCTGCCGCGAGGCCGGACTGCCCGAACGCAGTTGGCCCTGGTTCTTCCCGTCGCCGGCCCAGTACGCCGCCATGCTCGAGGATGCGGGGCTCGAGATCCGGGAGCTCGACTTCCGCGACCGCCCGACGCGGCTCACCGGCAGGGACGGCTTCGTGGGCTGGTTGGAGATGTTCGCCGGTGCCGCCCTGGCCGACCTGCCGGCGGAGGTGCTCGACCGTGCGGCCGAGATCGCCAGGCCGGAGCTGTGGCACGACGGCGCGTGGTGGGCCGACTACCGGCGGCTCCGGTTCCGGGCCGTGAAGGTCGGCTAGGTGCGCGCCTTGGGAACGGCACGTTCAGCCCCCCTCTTGCCGCGTGGCACGCTGCGGCGCTCCACAAACCCGGGCGAACCGGTCGCATCAACAGCAGCGCAGCGTGCCACGTACGACGGCGAGGCGTGCCACGTGTGGTCGTGGGCCGACGTGGCGGGAACTCCGGGATGATGTCCAGGTTGGTGCTACTGCCCGCCGTCGACGTGGCCGGTGGACGGGCTGTCCGGCTGGTGCAGGGGGAGGCGGGCACGGAGACGGCGTACGGGGCTCCGCTCGGGGCGGCGCTGGCGTGGCAGGACGCCGGGGCCGAATGGGTGCACCTCGTCGATCTCGATGCGGCTTTCTCGCGGGGATCGAACCGGGACCTCATGGCGGCGGTCGTGGGAAGGCTGGACGTCGCGGTCGAGCTGTCAGGTGGCATCCGCGACGACGCTTCGCTGGAGGCCGCACTCGCCACCGGATGCGCTCGCGTGAACCTCGGCACGGCCGCCCTCGAGGATCCGGACTGGACGGCTGACGCGATCGCCCGATACGGCGAGAAGGTCGCAGTCGGCCTCGACGTCCGGGGCATGACGCTGGCCGCTCGCGGCTGGACCCGCCGGGGCGGCGACCTCTGGGACGTCATGGACCGGCTGGACCGCGACGGATGCGCCCGGTATGTGGTCACCGACGTCACCAAGGACGGAATGCTGGAGGGCCCGAACCTCGAGCTGCTGCGAGCCGTGTGCGCGCGTACCGACCGGCCGGTGGTCGCCAGCGGCGGTGTGTCGAGCCTGGCGGACATCGCTGCACTGCGGGAGCTGGTCCCGATCGGCGTCGAGGGCGCCATCGTCGGCAAGGCCCTCTATGTCGGAGCCTTCACACTTCCGCAGGCCCTGGAGGTCGCCGGATGACGCGCCGGGTCGGCTCGGGCGCGCCGTGGGAGTCGGTCGTCGGCTACAGCCGGGCGGTGGCCGCCGGCGACCACGTGTGGGTCACCGGGTGCACGTCGATCGTGGACGGTGAGGTCGTCTACGAAGGCGACGCGTACGCGCAGACCGACCAGGCGATCCGCAACGTCGCGTGGGCGCTCGAACAGGTCGGCGCGTCGCTCGCCGACGTCGTTCGCACCCGGGTTTTCGTCACCGACATCTCCAGATGGGAGGAGTACGGACGCGCCCACGGCGAGGCGTTCGGTACGACGATGCCGGCCACGTCGATGGTCGAGGTGACGGCCCTGATCGACCCGCGGATGCTCGTCGAGGTCGAGGCCGTCGCGTATCGCCCCGGGGTCGGCGATCGAGAGGCGGAGCGCGAGCGGTGAGCGTCGCAGTCCGGGTGATCCCCTGCCTCGACGTCGACGCCGGCCGGGTCGTGAAGGGCGTGCGTTTCGTCGACCTTCGCGACGCCGGAGACCCGGTCGAGATGGCACGGGCGTACGACGCGGAGAGCGCCGACGAGCTCCTCTTCCTCGACATCACGGCTTCCAGCGACGACCGGACCACGATGTACGACGTCGTCTCCCGGACCGCCGACCAGGTGTTCATCCCGCTCACGGTCGGTGGTGGCGTCCGGTCGGTCGGCGACGTGGACCGGCTGCTCCGCGCCGGGGCGGACAAGGTCGGCGTGAACACGGCTGCGGTGGCGCGTCCCGAGCTGGTTGCGGAGATCGCCGACCGGTTCGGAGCCCAGGTCCTGGTGTTGTCGGTCGATGCGCGACGCGGCGACACGGCATCCGGGTTCGAGGTGACGACCCACGGCGGTCGGCGCGGGACCGGGATCGACGCCGTGCAGTGGGCGGGCCGCGCCGTGTCGCTCGGCGCGGGGGAGATCCTGCTCAACTCGGTCGACGCCGACGGCACGCAGCACGGCTACGACCTGGCGATGCTGACGGCCGTTCGGGCCGCGGTGACGGTACCGATCATCGCGAGCGGCGGCGCCGGCGCGCTCGAGCACTTCGCGCCCGCCGTGGCGGCCGGAGCGGATGCCGTCCTGGCGGCCAGCGTGTTCCACTTCGGGACGCTGCGGATCGGGGCAGTGAAGTCGGCGCTCGCCGCCGCCGGCCACCCCGTTCGTCCCCCCGTCAAATGATCACGTTAAGTGGGCCTGTGGGTCCGTTACCAGGTCTCGGCACCTGGTAACGGCCCAAGACGCCCACTTAACGTGATCATTTGGGGGGCGGAGCTGTCCGAGGCCGAGGTGGGCGCCGCGGAAGGCGGCGACGTCGGGCGCGGCACCCTCGAGGTCGACCCGGGCGTGGTCGGCTCGGCCGAACCCGTAGAGGAGCAGCTCGCCGGGTCGTCCACTGAGCTCCACGGCGCCGCCGGCGTCCGAGTGCGGCCTGCGAACGAGCGCCGTCCGCCCGTCGTCGTGGATCAGGGTGACACCGACCGGCGAGCGGCGAAATAGCAGCCGACCCCTGGACGACACGGCCTTCCACAGCGCCTCCTCGTAGTCCGCCTCGATCTCCCGCGGCGTCGTCCACCCGGGCTGAGCTCGCAGGACGTCCTCGTGGTGGACGAAGTGCTCGGCGATGTTCGCGGCCTCCTCGATGGGGCCCCAGGACAGTGGCGTCCAGAATGGTGGATGCTGTACACGACCGACCAGGCTCTTCCACGAGAGTTCGGCGAGCGAACGCTGGATCCGGGCCGTCCGGCCTGCGAGGGCAGGAAGGACGATTCCCGGAGCGGCGTCCGGCCGAGACTCGCGCAGCACGAGGTGGGCCGCGAGGTCGCGGGCGCGCCAGCCCTTGCACAGCGTCGGCGCGTCCGGCCCGACCGCCAGCAGGGTGTCCCAGAGCGCAGTGCGCTCGATGCGGGCGGAGGCGGTCATGCGCGTGATCGTAGGCGGCCTGATGGGCGCGAGAGAATCTCGCCACGACGAGAAGCGGAGGCGCTGTGACCGACCGGCGGGACCAGGTCACGTTGCGCGAGGGCCTGGGGGTCCTCGCCCGGGCGATGCGCGACGAACCGCGGACGTTCGGCATAGCGGTCACGGGTAGCGCCGTCTACGGCGCCGCGACGGCATTGACCGCCATTGTGGTGGGCCGCGTGACCGACGAGGTGATCGTCCCGGCCTTCCAGCAGGGACGGACGACGGGCGGGGCGCTGGCCGCGGCCGCGCTGGCCATCGTCGGCATCGCCGTCCTCAAGGCGTCTGGCATCGTCGCCCGCCGGTTCTATGCCGGCCTCATGCAATACCGGTTGCAGGCCAGATACCGACGTCGGGTCACCCGCCAGTACCTCCGCCTTCCGCTGTCGTGGCATCACCGGCACCCCACCGGGCAGCTTCTGTCCAACGCCAACGCCGACGTCGAGGCAAGCTGGTACCCGATCGCGCCGTTCCCGATGGCGGTCGGGGTCCTGGTCATGCTGGTGGTGGCCGTCGCCGCGATGCTGCTCACCGACCTGGTGCTCGCACTGGTCGGGCTCCTGGTGTTCCCGGCGATCCTGCTGGTCAACCTGCTCTACCAGCGGCGCCTGTCTCCGCTGGCCACCAGGGCTCAGGCGCTCCGTGCCGAACTGTCGGGGGTGGCCCACGAGTCCTTCGACGGTGCCCTGGTGGTCAAGGCACTGGGTCGGGAGGCCGACGAGACCGCCCGGTTCGGGGCTGTGGCCCAGGAGTTACGCGGCGCCAACTTCGCCGTCGGGCGGGTTCGCGGCGCGTTCGACCCGGTGCTCGAGGCCCTGCCCAGCCTTGGCGTGCTCTCCGTGCTGCTCGTGGGATCCGCTCGGGTGAGCGAAGGGACGCTCGCGCCTGGCGACCTGGTCTCGGTGGCCTACATGCTCATGGTCGTGGCATTCCCGGTGCGCGCGATCGGCTGGGTCCTCGGGGAGCTCCCGCGCGCCGTCGTGGGCTGGCGGCGTGTCGATCGCGTGCTGCGTGCGACGGGAGCGCTGCCGTACGGCGACATCGTCCCGCCTTCGAACCCGGAACCCGCCGACCTGAAAGTTCGCGATGTCTCGTTCGCGTACGGCGACGACGGCCTCAGCGCCGCCAGGGACGTCCTACACGGCGTCACGCTGGACGTCGCACCTGGTCGCACGGTCGCCGTGGTCGGCCCGACCGGGTCGGGGAAATCGACGCTGGCCGGGCTTCTGGTCCGGCTGGTGGATCCGCGAACGGGCGCGGTGCTCGTCGACCGGATCGACGCCCGCTCGTTGGCGCCAGGTGCGGTGGCGGCGGCCGTGGCGTTGGTGTTCCAGCAGGCCTTCGTCTTCGAGGACACTGTTCGGGAGAACGTGACGCTGGGCCTCGACGCGACCGACGAGGAGGTCTGGGCAGCGCTTCGGCTGGCCCAGGCTGACCGGTTCGTCGCCGCACTCCCGTCCGGCCTCGACGCCGCGGTCGGCGAGCGGGGCACCACCCTCTCGGGCGGGCAGCGGCAACGACTGGCACTGGCCAGGGCGCTCGTCCGCCGGCCCCGGTTGCTGGTGCTCGACGACGCGACGAGCGCCGTCGACCCCGAGGTCGAGCGGCGGATCCTCGTCGGCCTGCGCGACGCCGAGCCGCGGGCGACCGTCGTCATCGTCGCGTACCGGCGGGCCACCATCGCGCTCGCCGACGAGGTCGTCTATGTCGAGCACGGCCGCGTGGCCGCGCGCGGCACCCACGAGGAGCTCCTCGTCGCGTCGGCGGGCTACCGCAATCTGCTCACGGCCTACGAGCGCGACGCCGCCGAGCGTGCCGCACTCAAGGTCGACGAGGACCTCGCTCTCGACGAGGACCCGGTCCGATGATGAGCTCAATGGCGACGACCAGCTCGACGCTCGGCCACGGCACCGCAGACACGGCCTGGGGGACCATCCGTCGCGGGCTGGGGCTCTCGCCCGAGATGCGGGAGGGTCTACCGCTCACCCTGGGCCTGGCGCTGTTCGCGACCGGCGGCCGGGTGGTAGTGCCGATCGCCGTCCAGCAGACAGTCGACAACGGGCTGTTGCGCGCCGGCGGCGCCGACCTCGCGTTCGTACGGTGGATGTGCCTGGTCGCGGGTCTGGCGATCCTGGTCACGGCCGGGTCGGCGTACCTGATGAACGTCCGGATCTTCCGTGCCACCGAGGCCGGCCTGGCCACGCTGCGCACGCGGGCCTTCCGTCACGTCCACGACCTGTCCGTCCTCACCCAGAACACCGAACAGCGAGGCTCGTTGGTCTCGAGGGTGACCAGCGATGTCGACACGCTGTCGCAGTTCGTGCAGTGGGGCGGCCTCCTGCTGGTCGTCAGCCTCGGTCAGCTCGTCGTGGCCACCGTGATCATGGCCGTCTACTCGTGGCAGCTCACGGTGCTGGTGTGGGTGTGCTTCCTGCCGTTGTTCCTGCTGCTGAGGCACTTCCAGCGGATGGTGTCCGCCGCGTACAGCATCGTCCGCGAGCGCGTCGGCGCCATGCTCGGGGCGATCTCGGAGTCGGTCGTGGGGGCAGAGGCGGTTCGGGCATACGGCGTCGAGGAGCGGACACAGAACCGGATCGACGGGGCGGTCGAGCGGCACCGGGCGGCCGCGACCCGGGCCCAGAAGATCGTCGCGTTCACGTTCTCGACCGGCGAGGTGGTTGCCGGGATCGCGAATGCGGCCGTCGTGGTGGTCGGTGTCCTGCTCGGGCTGGCGGGTGACCTGACGCTCGGGCGCCTGTTGGCGTTCCTGTTCCTGGTCACGCTGTTCGTCGGCCCCGTGCAGATAGGCACCGAGGTGCTCAGTGAGGCGCAGAACGCCGTGGCCGGGTGGCGCCGCGTGCTCGGCATCCTCGACACCCCTGCGGACGTCGCGGACCCCGGGCCGGACGGACGGGTGCTGCCGCGTGGCCCGATCGAGGTGCGCTTCGAGGGCGTCTCCTACGCGTATCCGGGCGGGCCAACGGTGTTGCAGGAGGTCGACGTCGACATCCGACCACGTTCGCGGATCGCCGTGGTCGGCGAAACCGGCTCGGGGAAGACGACGTTCGCGAAGCTCCTGACCCGACTGATGGACCCGGCGGCCGGCCGGGTGGTCGTTGACGGCGTGGACCTGCGGGACGTCACGTTCAGCTCTCTTCGCGAACGGATCGTCATGGTGCCCCAGGAGGGTTTCCTCTTCGACGACACGCTGGCCGCGAACATCCGGTACGGCCGGCCGTCGGCGTCGGACGACGACGTCCGGCTCGCGCTGACCGAGCTCGGACTCGCCGACTGGCTCGCCGGCCTGCCCGACGGGCTTCAGACGCCGGTGGGTCAGCGGGGCGAGTCGATGTCGGCGGGGGAGCGGCAACTCGTGGCGCTGGCCCGCGCCTACCTCGCCGACCCGGATCTGCTGGTGCTGGACGAGGCGACGAGCGCCGTCGACCCGGCGACCGAGGTGCGGCTGGCGCGGGCGCTGGAGGGCCTCACCCGCGGCCGGACGGCCGTGACCATCGCGCACCGGCTCTCCACTGCGGAAGCCGCCGACGAGATCCTGGTATTCGACGACGGCCGGCTGGTGGAGCGCGGCACTCACGCCGAGTTGGTCGCAGCCGGCGGGACGTACGCAGGCCTGCACGCCGCCTGGATCAGCCAGGCCCGCTGAGCAGACTGGAATTGTCGAATCTCTCGCACCTGGAGGAGGCTCGATCGGGTCCTGTCCAGCTCGTTCATGTGGACTGGATGCCGGTGCCGCGCAGCGAGCCGGTCACATCGCCGGCGGGATCGATGATCCGGCATTGGACCAGGCGGTCCCCGCCCTTCCAGGACTCCTCGTACGGAGCGAAGTAGTAGAAGTCCAATGGCGAGTCGGCGTACGCCTGGCCGACGAACTCGTCGAATCGCTCGATGCAGCCTTCGGTCGCAAGCCGTTCGACCTCGTCATCGCCGACGTACTCGTCGCCGCTCAGCTCGAAGGCGGCGTAGACCTCCTCGGCATGCGGTTCCGTGCACGGAAGGAGAGTCTCGTAGTAGCCGTCACCAAGTTCGCTGGACTCCTTGACGCAGTCGCCAGGCTTGATCTTGAGCCAGTCGACCTCGGTCTCCTCGATGACGTGCCCGGTGTCGGAGTCGCGGAGCTCGTGGGAGGGGTCATGCCCGTTTCGTACGCTTCCGGTCAGCCGCTCACCGTCCGGGTGGTACACCGTGCACTGCACGAACCGGTCGCCGAGATCCCAGGACTCCTCGGTCGGGGTGAGGAAGCCGAACTCGAGAACAGACTCCGAATAGGGCAGGCCGACATACTCCTCGAACCGCTCCATGCACTCGGTCGAGGCCGACACCCCGACGGTGTCGACGCCGGGAAACTCGTCGCCCGTCAGCCTCACCGCTGCGTAGACCTCCTCGGCGTGCCGCTCGAGGCAGGAGATCGTCATCAACGACTCGATCTCGTCATCGGTCTGCGGAATCGGCTCCAAGAGGCAGTCACCGACGCGGACTGCCGCGGCGTCGACTTCGCGTACCGCCTGCCCGCCGGGCGACGGCCGGCCGTCGCCGCCCTCGACGACCCGCGATGCGACGTCACCTCCCAACGCCGCGCAGCCACTCAGCGCCGCCACCGCGACAGGGCCGCAAGCGACCGCAACGACGCGGCGAATACGACCGTCGAGGGCGGACACCGCAGTGGGCCTGTCAGCGGTTGGCGTCGAGAAGAGTCCCGGTGGTGTCGCCCTCCGGGTCGTAGACGGTGCACAGGATCTCGCGGTCGCCGGTGTCCCAGCTCTCCTCGGTCGGGGTGAAGTAGCTGATCTCGAGCACCGACTCCTCGTAGGCCAGACCGACGAAGTCCGCGAACTGTGCCAAGCACTCCTCCTCCGCCTGCGTGTTGACGGCGTCCTGGCCTGGGAAATCGCCGTCCGGAACGGTCGCGCTGGCGAAGACCTCGTCGCCGTGCGGCTCGGAGCACGGCGCGGCCTCGATGCTGGAGATCTCTGCGCCTTCCTCGGCGATCTCGCCAAGCAGGCAGTCGCCCACCTTGATGTCGAAGACGCCGACGTCGCCGGACGTGGCCAGATCGCCGCTCTCCTCGTCGCGCTCGGGCTCGCTGGTGCAGCCGACGAGCACCAGAACGGCGAATGCGGCCACAGCGACGCCACGGGCACCAGGCCTGGTCGGGAGGTTGATCGATGCCACTGCGGGCTCCTTCTTTCGTAGCTTGCGCAACCTGCGGCACCGTACTGAACCACATCGGCGCACACCCCGGCGAAGGGGTAGGCGATCTAGCCGGTCCGGACGAGGAAGTGCCAGCCCAGCCACGCCCAGACGAAGACGACGACGACGCGTGTCGCGCGCCTGGCCATGGCGCCGTCGATCACTTTGCCGACCCGAGTCAGCCGCCCGGACCAGCCGGCCACGAGTAGCGTCAACACAGCCGTACCGACGACCACGAACCCGGTGATCGTGACGTCACGCGAGCTCATCGCCGAACCAACCGCCACCCCGCCAGCAGCCACACCGACCAGGCGACGAAGCGGAGGGCAGGGTCCTGTAGTGGCGGTTCCAGCAGGACCGACAGGGTCGGGTACTCGTACTGGCCGATCGTGAGCTCGCCGAAGTACGCGCCGGCCTCCCAGAGCAGGCCGGTCAGGGCCACCACGGCCCAGAGTCTGGTCGTCCGGCGCAACCGCGCATCGGGAACGGTCGGCCGGTTCGGCCGGCGAAGCGTGACAGCAGCGACGACGCCGACCGGCACCGCGACGGCCACGACCGCGGGAACCGTGTTGATCCTCGTCAGCGACGCCAGCGCCGCATAGGTGACCGTTCCTGCGGCGGTCGCCAGGATCGCGACCCGCCGGTGCAGGCGGACCCGACCGTGATCGTCCACCGTCATGTCGGCAGTCTCGCACCACGGCTGATCCCGGCGGCGCTGCCGACGTCGGCAACAATGGCCCGATGCCCCTACTCGAACCCGCCGTGTCCGCTCGGCTCAAGCGTGACGCCGACGGCCTGGTCGCCGCCGTCGTCCAGCAGCACGACACCGGCGAAGTGTTGATGCTGGGCTGGATGGATGACGAGGCGCTGCGGCGGACGTTGACCTCCGGCCGCGCCACCTACTGGAGCCGGAGCAGACAGCAGCACTGGGTGAAGGGCGAGACGTCCGGCAACCGGCAGTGGGTCCGCGAGGTGCGGCTGGACTGCGACGGCGACGCGCTCCTCGTCAAGGTCGACCAGGAGGGCCCGGCGTGTCACACCGGAAGCCGCACCTGCTTCGACGACGGGCTGCTGCGGCCAGCGCAGGGCGCGGCGTCGTGACCGGGCTCGGGGTGACGCCAGGCCTCGACGCGTTCCGGGTATTGGCCAAGGACCGCCGCGTGATCCCCGTCGTGCGCCGGCTGCTGGCCGACGGGGAGACACCGGTCGGCGTGTACCAGAAGCTCGCGGCCGGCCGACCTGGGACGTTCCTCCTGGAGTCGGCGGAGCATGGCGGAGTCTGGTCCCGGTACTCCTTCGTGGGAGCCCGGTCGGCTGCCGTCCTGTCCGAGCGCGACGGCCAGGCCAGGTGGCACGGCAACCCGCCGGTGGGACTGCCGGAGGGCGGCGACCCGTGGCAGGCCCTCCGTGGCACGCTGGCGGCCCTGCACACCCCGCGCCTGCCCGACCTGCCACCGCTGACGGGCGGGTTGGTCGGGTTCGTGTCGTACGACGCCGTACGCCGGCTCGAGCGGCTGCCCGACATCGCAGTCGACGACCTGGGGCTGCCGGAGATCTCGTTCCTGCTGGCCACGGACATCGCCGTGCTCGACCACGAGGACGGCACGGTTCTCCTGGTCGCCAACGCCGTGAACTGGGACGACACCGACGAGCGCGTCGACGAGGCCTGGGCCGACGCGGTCGCGCGGCTGGACCGGATGACCGCGGCCCTCGCCGCGCCGACGCCGTCGTCGGTGTCGTCGTACGAACCCGATGCCGCCGCCGTCGCACGACAGCCGAACCCCGCGGCCGGACTACCTGGCGGCCGTCGAGAGGGCCAAGGAGGAGATCCGCGCCGGCGAGGCGTTCCAGGTGGTCGTCTCGCAGCGGTTCGAGGTCTCGACGGCCGCGGACGCGCTCGACATCTACCGTGTGCTGCGCCGCGACAACCCGAGTCCGTACATGTACCTGCTGCGACTACCGGGACCTGACGGCGGCAGCAACGGCGCGTTCGACGTGGTGGGCTCGAGCCCCGAGGCGCTGGTCAAGATCACCGGCGACCGGGCGATGACGCATCCCATCGCGGGCACGCGCTGGCGGGGAGAGACGCCCGAGGCCGATGCCGCCCTGGCCACCGAGCTGTTGGCCGACACCAAGGAGCGCGCCGAGCACCTCATGCTCGTCGACCTTTCCCGTAACGACCTCGGCCGTGTCTGCGAGGCCGGCAGTGTCGAGGTCGTCGACTTCATGACGGTGCGCCGGTACAGCCACGTCATGCACATCGAGTCGACGGTCATCGGCCGGCTCGCGAAGGACCGTACGGCCCTCGACGTGCTGGCGGCATGCTTCCCGGCCGGCACGTTGTCCGGAGCACCGAAGCCGCGGGCGATGGAGATCATCGAAGAGCTGGAGCCGACGCGGCGCGGCCTCTACGGCGGTGTGGTGGGCTACCTCGACTTCGCCGGCGATCTCGACGTGGCCATCGCGATCCGGACGGCCGTCGTGCGGGACGGCGTCGCCTATGTCCAGGCCGGCAGCGGTGTCGTGGCCGACTCGGAGCCGGCGGCCGAGGATACCGAGAGCCGCAACAAGGCCGCGGCGGTTCTTCGTGCGGTGGCGATCGCCGAGTCGATCCGGCCGGTGTCAGACGGCAGCCCGCCGTGAGCGCACGCCGGGCGACTGTGGAGTACGGTGCCGCGCTGGTCGTCCTGGTGACGGGCGGGGTGCTCTGCCTGGTTGCCGCAAGCCGGCCATGGGGCGAGGCGACCGTGCACGACGGCCTCGCGGCAACGACCACTGCGGTCACCGGCCGTGACCTGTTCCCTCTGGCGCCGGCGGTGGGATTGCTCGCCGTGGCGGCGGTGGTCGCCGTGCCGGCCGCGCGACGGGTCGGTCGGCGCGTCGTCGGAGCGGTGCTCGTCGCGGCCGGTCTCGCCACGGCGCTGGGGTCGTACGGTCTGGCGCTCGAACTGCCGGCGCGCGTCATGACCTGGGCGGAACGGTCGGGCAGCACCACCGGCCCGGTGGAGAGTGCGATCGCGGAGCCGAACTGGGCCCGGCTCACCGTCCTCGGCGGAGTGCTGATTGCCGGTGCAGGCCTCGCCGTTGCCGTGCGCGGGCCGCGGTGGCCAGGCATGGGCAGGCGGTACGAACGCGACGCTCGCGTGGGCGAGCCGAGGACCGACACGCCCCGTACTGTCGCTAGCCGGGACACCTGGGACGCGCTCGACCGCGGCGACGATCCGACGGCCTGACCTCCGTGCAACCCGGGCTGCGGACCGGGCACAATGGGCGGCAGTCGAGCCCCGAGCAGAGGAGAGACATGGCGGGGAACAGCGAGCACAACGACCACGGCAACACGCCCGCTGCGTGGACCACCGTCATCATCGTCGTCGTCGGGTTCGGCATCGGCGCCGTGGCCGTGATCCTGCTCAACTGGCCGCTGTTCTGGATCGGCGGCGTCGGCGTCGTCGTGCTCGGCGCCATCGTCGGCAAGGTGATGCAGATGATGGGCCTCGGTCAGCCTCCCCCTGCGGCACACGCGGCTCCGTCCGCCCCGACGGTCCCGGACGGTCCCGGATAGTGCCATGGTCGCCGGGCGGCCTGAGAAGGAGCTCCCGCCGGTCACCGTCGGCGGGGTGACCCTGGACGTCGCCGGTAGGAGGGCTGTCGCCGCCGGCCGCGAGGTGCGGCTCACCGAGATCGAGTCCGCCCTGCTCGCCCATCTGATGGGTCACCCCGGCCACGTCTGCACCCGCGAGGAGCTGATGAGCGAGGTGTGGGGTTACGCGGAGGCGATGGGATCGCGGACGGTCGACGTCCACGTCGCCGAGCTGCGCGCGAAGCTGGGTCCGGCCTTGCGGATCCGTACCGTGCGCGGCGTCGGGTACGGGGTGGAGGCGCCGAGCCGTCCGTCCTGACCTCTGACTTCTCGTGCCCGCGAAGCCGGCCGCCTGCAAGCGGCTGCGGGTCGGGCGGTGGGGTGCCGGAGGAATGCGCGCCCACACCTGGCTACCCTGGTGCGACCGGTGCATCGGTCACCGACCCTCACCAAACGGCGGAGGACGAGCGTGAGCGTTCTCGACGAGATCCTCGACGGTGTTCGAGCCGACCTCGCCGAGCGTCAGCAGCAGGTGTCCCTCGACGACCTCAAGGCGAAGGCGGCCCGGCAGCCACCCGCCCGGGACCCGATGCCGATGCTACGGTCCCCAGGCGTCTCGGTGATCGCCGAGGTCAAGCGCTCCAGCCCGTCCAAGGGCGAGCTGGCCGAGATCGTGGACCCGGCCGCGCTGGCCCGCGACTACGAGGCTGGCGGTGCGACCGCGATCAGCGTGCTGACCGAGCGGCACCGGTTCGGCGGGACGCTCGACGACCTGCGGGCGGTGCGCGCCGCGGTCGAGGCGCCGGTGCTCCGCAAGGACTTCATCGTCACCAGCTACCAGCTGTGGGAGGCGCGGGCCTGCGGCGCCGACCTGGCCCTGCTCATCGCCGTGGCCCTCGAGCAGAACGCACTGGTGGCGCTCGTCGAGCGGGCCGAGTCGATCGGGCTGACGCCTCTCGTCGAGTGCCATACCGCCGACGAGGTCAACCGAGCCGTCGACGCGGGTGCCCGGCTGATCGGGATCAACGCACGGGATCTCACGACGTTGAAGGTCGACCTCGACACGTTCGCCCGGCTGGCCCCGCTCGTCCCGGACGGCATCGTCACCGTGGCGGAGTCCGGTGTCCGAGGTCCGCGCGACGTGATCGAGCTCGCCCGCGCCGGCGCCCACGCGGTCCTGGTGGGCGAGAGCCTCGTCACGGGCAAGGAACCGCGCACGGCCGTCGCCGATCTGGTGGCGGCCGGCGCCCATCCGGCGCTCCGGCGCCAGGGCCGGGCGTGACCACGCGCGAAGAGGCAGCGGTGAGCACGGCCGGGGCGGGGTCCGGGGCCGTCACCGTCCCCGACGCCCGCGGGCGGTTCGGGCCCTACGGGGGGCGCTACGTTCCCGAGGCCCTTGTCGCAGCCCTCGACCAGCTCGACCGCGAGTACCGCGCGGCATTGGCGGATCCGTCGTTCGCCGGTGAGCTCGACTCGCTGCTTCGCACGTACAGCGGCCGGCCGACGCCGCTCACCGAGGCCCGACGGTTCGGGACGGAGGCGGCGAACGGTGTCCGCGTGCTGCTCAAGCGCGAGGACCTCAACCACACTGGATCGCACAAGATCAACAACGTGCTCGGCCAGGCGCTGCTCACGCGGCGGATGGGCAAGACCCGGGTCATCGCGGAAACCGGCGCCGGACAGCACGGCGTGGCGACGGCGACCGCTGCGGCACTGCTCGGCCTCGAGTGCGTCGTCTACATGGGCGAGGAGGACACCCGCCGGCAGGCGCTCAACGTCGCCCGGATGCGCCTGCTCGGCGCCGAGGTCGTCTCCGTGGCCGCGGGATCGCGCACGCTGAAGGACGCCATCAACGAGGCGATGCGCGACTGGGTCACCAACGTCGAGAACACGCACTACCTGCTTGGCACCGTGGCGGGACCGCACCCGTTCCCGGTGATGGTCCGCGACCTCCAACGGGTGATCGGCCTGGAGGCCCGCGAGCAGGTCCTCGGGCTGACCGGCGGCTTGCCCGACGCGATCGCGGCGTGCGTGGGCGGCGGCTCGAACGCGATCGGAATCTTCCATGCGTTCATCGAGGACCCGGATGTTGGCCTGTACGGCTTCGAGGCCGGTGGCGACGGGCTCGACACCGGCCGGCACGCTGCCAGCATCACCGGCGGATCGCCTGGCGTGCTGCACGGTGCGCGCTCGTACCTGCTCCAAGACGAGATGGGGCAGACCGTCGAGTCGCACTCGATCTCGGCGGGCCTGGACTACCCCGGAGTCGGGCCGGAGCACGCCTGGCTGCACGACACCGGTCGGGCCACCTACGAGGCGGTTCCCGACGCCGAGGCGATGGAGGCGTTCTCCCTGCTGTGCCGAACCGAGGGGATCATCCCCGCCATCGAGAGCGCCCACGCGCTCGCCGGCGTGCGCCGGCTCGGGCGGCGGCTCGGGGCGGGTGCCGTCGTGCTGGTCAACCTGTCCGGGCGCGGCGACAAGGACGTCGACACCGCCGCGCGCTGGTTCGGGTTGGTGACCGAGCGGTGACGGTGGGCACGGCGTCTCCGCTCGGGGCCGCCTTCGGGCGAGCCCGGGCAGAGGAGCGGGCTGCTCTCGTCGGCTACTTACCCGCGGGTTACCCGACGGTCGACGGCGCGATCGGCGCGCTGCGGGCCATGGTCGACGCGGGCGTCGACATCGTCGAGGTGGGTCTCCCGTACAGCGACCCGCTCATGGACGGACCGACCATCCAGCAGGCCGTGGACGCCGCGCTGCGATCCGGGACGACGACGCCCGACGTGCTGCGCACCGTGGAGGCAGTCGCGTCGACCGGTGCTCCCGCGCTGGTCATGTCGTATTGGAATCCCATCGACCGCTATGGTCCCGTGCCGTTCGCGCGCGACCTCGCCGCCGCCGGGGGAGCCGGCGTCATCACGCCCGACCTGATCCCGGACGAGGCCGACGGATGGCTGCCCGCAGCCCGTGGTCACGCACTCGACACCGTCTTTCTCGTCGCGCCCTCGTCGACGGATGCGCGCATCGCGATGACGGCCGAGGCCTGCCGCGGTTTCGTCTACGCGGCGTCCACGATGGGGGTCACCGGTGTCCGTAGCGAGGTCAGCAGCGCCGCTGCTGCGCTCGTCGCCCGCACGCGCAGGTTCACCGACCTGCCCGTTGCCGTCGGCCTCGGTGTGTCGTCAGGCGATCAGGCGGCCGAGCTGGCCGGGTTCGCCGATGGGGTGATCGTGGGATCCGCGTTCGTCCGCCGCGTGCTCGACGCAACGGACGACGCGTCGAGCCGCACGGCAGTCGCCGCTCTGGCGGCTGCGCTGAGCGAGGGCGTCCGGCGCGGGAACCCGGCCGTCGGCCGTCGAGTTGTACCGTCGACCGCGACACGACCCGGAGGAACCCGTCCCGATGAGCCGTGACAAGGCTGCCATCCGCGCCCGCGCCAAGGAGATGCGTGAGCAGCAGGCCCGCCAGGAACGCCGGCGTGAGCAGCTCCTGCGGTTCGGCATCGGCGCCGCGGTGCTCGCGGCCGTGGTGGTCGTCGGCATCGCGATCCAGGCCGGCCGGTCGGGCGACGGCGGCGGCAACGGCGACAGCGGCGACCTCGTGGCCGTGGAGAGCTCGGTCGACGTCCCGGCCGCCCGCGACGACGGCGGCACGGGCATCACCCTGGGCGACGAGAGCGCACCCGTGACCGTCGACATCTGGGTCGACTTCAGCTGTCCGCACTGCAAGGACTTCGAGGCCACGAACGGCGAGACGATCGACGAGCTGGCCGCGTCCGGTGACGCCGCGTTCGTCTACCACCCGGCGTCGTTCATGACAACTGAGTCGGCAGCGGCGGCCAACGCCTTCGCCTGCTCGGTCGACGCGGGACGTGCGTCGTCCTTCCTCCGGACCGCCTACGCCAACCAGGACAGCTACAGCGACGACGACCTCGTCGCGATGGGCGAGGCGGTCGGCATCACCGATGCGGCGTTCGCCGGCTGCGTCCGTGACAACAACTACGGTGACTGGGTCTCGCGTGTCCAAGACGGCATGGGTGAGGCGGGGGTCGAAGCCACGCCGACCATCTTCGTGAACGGCGAACTGCGTGAGGATCTCACCGCCGCGACCCCCGACGACCTCCGCGCTGCCGTCGAAGAGGCCGCCGCCTGAGGCCCCCATCGTCGACCGGGTAGCGTCTGGCCGTGCTCACCACCGCGCCCGCGTCGTTCGCCTTCGCCCTGCCGGCGTCGATCCCGAGCCCGCCCGAGTCCGTCTGGCATCTGGGGCCCATCCCGCTACGTGCGTATGCACTGTCCATCCTGGCCGGCATCGTGCTCGCCATCTGGCTCGGCAACCGCCGGTGGATCGCCCGCGGCGGCGAGCCGGGCGTGGTCGGAGACATTGCGATCTGGGCGGTGCCTTTCGGGATCGTCGGCGGCCGGCTCTACCACGTCGCGACCGACTGGGAGCTGTACTTCGGCGAGGGTGGCGATCCGGTCGAGGCGCTGAAGATCTGGGAGGGCGGCCTCGGCGTCTGGGGCGCGATCGCCCTCGGCGGCGTCGGTGCCTGGATCGGCGCGCGCCGCCGCGGCGTTCCGCTGCCGGCCCTGGCCGACGCGCTGGCTCCTGGCATTGTGCTCGCGCAGGCTGTCGGACGGTGGGGCAACTGGTTCAACCAGGAGCTGTTCGGGCGGCCCACCGATCTGCCGTGGGGCCTGGAGATCGACCCAGCGTTCCGGCCGGCACGGTTCGCCGACGCTGAGACCTTCCACCCGACGTTTCTCTACGAGTCGCTCTGGTGCATCGGAGTCGCGCTCGTGCTGCTGTGGGCGGACCGAAGGTTCCGGATGGGTCACGGCCGGGTGTTCGCCCTGTACGTGGCGCTCTACACGGTCGGGCGCGGCTGGATCGAGGCGCTGCGCGTGGACCCGGCGAACGAGCTGTTCGGACTGCGGCTGAACGTGTGGACGTCGATCCTGCTGTTCACCGGAGCAGTCGTGTACATCGTCGCCTCATCCCGGCTGCGACCCGGTCGTGAGGATCCGGCAGCACTCCGGGCGGCAGAGCCGCCAGCGGAACGGGCCGCGCCGGGTGCGGAGCCGGCCGTCGGCGCGGAGGCCGGAACCGACGCCGATGCTCCGCCCGCCGACCGGAGCTGACCAACCTGTCAGGCCGGCGGAGCTTGTGACCAGGCAGAATGCGCGGCCTCGCACTGACAGCTCGGACGCGCCGGACTTGTCAGGACGGGCCGAGCCACTGACCCGGGTCGACGCCGGCTCCGAGCCTGACAGGGTCGTGAGCGGGCGCCACCAGGGCCCTGACAGGTACGAAGCAGCCGGGTCAGGTAAGCCTCATCATCGTTGTTCGCTGGTGTCGTCGGGCCCTAGCCTGAATCGCATGACCAGCGAACGAGCCTCCGCGTCGCCCGGCGGTGTCGCCACTCCGGTCGGACACGAGCACCCGGACGTGACGGGGGGCTGGCTGCGCCCAGCGGTGTTCGGCGCGATGGACGGGCTGGTGTCGAACTTCGCCCTGATCGCGGGCGTTGCCGGCGGCAGCGGCGACCGCCAGGTGATCGTGCTCGCAGGCCTGGCCGGCCTCGCGGCCGGCGCATTCAGCATGGCCGCGGGCGAGTACACGTCCGTGGCCGCACAGGCAGAGCTCGCCGAGGCGGAAATCGCGGTCGAGCGCCGGGAACTGATCATCAACCCGCACGGCGAGGAGCAGGAGCTGGCGGAGTTGTACGCCGCGAAGGGCCTGGACGCCGAACTGGCGGCAGAGGTCGCCAGACAGCTGCACCGCGACCCGGACCTCGCGCTCGACGTCCATGCCCGGGAGGAGCTCGGCGTCACGCTCGACGACCTGCCGTCGCCGCGGCTGGCAGCGGCGTCGTCGTTCCTCTCGTTCGCGGCCGGCGCCCTGGTACCCGTGCTGCCCTACCTCTTCGGGGCTCACGCGCTCTGGCCGGCAGTGGTCGTCGCCCTCCTCGGCCTGTTCCTCTGCGGAGCGGTGGTCACCCGGGTGACCTCGCGCCCGTGGTGGTTCGGCGGACTGCGCCAGCTCGTCCTCGGCGCCGCCGCAGCCGCGCTGACGTATGCTTTCGGCAGCTTGGTCGGAGCCGGGCTCGGGTAACGAGCCCGGTTGGACAGTCTCCGCCGCACCCGCGCAGGGCCAATGCAGTCCCTCGCACCCGCCGCCAGATCCGACGACGGGAGCGCCCATGCGCCACCAGCCCCACACGCAGGGTCTCTACGACCCCCGGTTCGAGCACGACGCCTGCGGCGTTGCCTTCGTGGCCACACTGAGCGGCGTCGCCAGCCACGAGATCGTCGACCTGGGCCTTGCGGCCTTGCGCAACCTCGAGCACCGCGGGGCCTCCGGCGCGGAGCCCGAGTCCGGCGACGGCGCGGGTCTGCTGGTCCAGATCCCCGACGCGTTCCTGCGCGAGGTCGTCGACTTCGAGCTGCCGCCGCCTGGACGCTATGCCGTCGGGCTCGTGTTCCTCCCCGCCGACGACGCGGCGGAGGCTGCCGCGGTCGCGAGGATCGCCGAGCTTGCTGCCGAGGAGGGGTTGACCGTCCTGGGGTGGCGCGACGTCCCCACGGCCCCTGCACTGCTCGGGGCTACGGCCCGCTCGGCCATGCCGCGGTTCCGCCAGCTGTTCGTCGCTCGCGGCGGTAAGGCCGGCCTGGACCTGGACCGGGTGGCGTATGGCCTCCGAAGGCGCGCCGAGCAGGAGACCCCGGTGTACTTCCCGAGCCTGTCGGCGCGAACCCTCGTCTACAAGGGAATGCTCACGACCGGTCAACTCGAGCCGTTCTTCCCCGACATCTCCGACCGCCGGTTCACATCCGCGCTCGCGGTCGTGCACTCGAGGTTCTCGACCAACACGTTCCCGAGCTGGCCACTGGCCCACCCGTACCGGTTCATCGCCCACAACGGCGAGATCAACACGGTGATGGGCAACCGCAACTGGATGCGGGCCCGGGAGTCTCAGCTCTCGACCGACCTGATCCCGGGCGACCTTTCGCGCCTCTTCCCCATCTGCACGCCGGGAGCCAGCGACTCGGCCAGCTTCGACGAAGTGCTCGAGCTGCTGCACCTCGGGGGCCGGAGCCTTGCGCACTCCATCCTCATGATGATCCCGGAGGCGTGGGAGAACCACGCCGAGATGTCGGCCGAACGCCGCGCCTTCTACGAGTTCCACAGCACCGTCATGGAGCCGTGGGACGGGCCCGCGAGCGTCGTGTTCACCGACGGCACCCAGGTCGGCGCGATCCTGGATCGCAACGGGCTGCGTCCGGGCCGGTTCTGGGTCACCGAGGACGGGTTGGTCGTGCTCGCCTCGGAGGCCGGTGTGCTCGACATCGACCCGGCGAAGGTCGTCCGCAAAGGTCGGCTGCAGCCGGGCCGGATGTTCCTCGTCGACCTCGCCGAGCACCGGGTCGTCGAGGACGAAGAAATCAAGTCGAGGCTCGCCGCCGCCGCACCGTACGACGAGTGGCTGCACGCGGGCCTGATCCGGCTCGAGGATCTGCCCGAGCGCGAACACGTCGTCCACACGCACGCCAGCGTGACCCGTCGGCAGCAGACCTTCGGCTACACCGAGGAGGAGCTGCGGGTTCTGCTCGCGCCGATGGCTCGGGCCGGTGCCGAGCCGATCGGCTCGATGGGCACCGACACGCCGATCGCGACTCTCTCGGACCGCCCGCGGCTGATCTTCGACTACTTCACCCAGCTGTTCGCGCAGGTCACCAACCCGCCGCTCGACGCGATCCGCGAGGAACTGGTCACGTCTCTCGCCGGCACCATCGGCCCCGAGCACAACCTGCTCGAGGCCGCGCCGGCTTCCTGTCGCCAGGTCGTGCTCCCGTTCCCGGTCATCGACAACGACGACCTGGCCAAGCTCATCCACATCAACCTGGACGGCGACCTGCCTGGCTACGGCACGCATGTCGTGCGTGGGCTGTACCGCGTCGCCGGGGGAGGGGAGGAACTGGCCCGCCGGCTCGACGAGATCTGTCTCGAGGTGTCGGCCGCCATCGCCGCAGGCGCGCGGATCGTCGTACTCTCCGACCGGAACTCGGACGCTACCCGGGCGCCGATTCCGTCGCTGCTGCTCACCGGCGCCGTGCACCACCACCTGATCCGGGAGAAGACCAGGACGCAGGTCGGGCTCGTCGTCGAGGCCGGAGACGTCCGCGAGGTGCACCACGTCGCCCTGCTGATCGGGTACGGCGCCGCTGCCGTGAACCCGTACCTGGCGATGGAGAGCGTCGAGGACATGGGACGGCAGGGCGTCCTGCCCGGCGGCGTGTCACCGGCGGACGCCGTGCGCGGGCTGATCAAGGCGCTCGGCAAGGGCGTGCTCAAGGTCATGAGCAAGATGGGGGTCTCGACGGTCGCCTCGTACACCGGTGCACAGATCTTCGAGGCGATCGGCCTGGCGAGCGACGTCGTCCACCGCTACTTCACCGGGACGACGTCACGCCTCAGCGGCGTCGGCCTCGACGTCATCGCCGACGAGGTACGCCTCCGCCACGAGCGGGCGTACCCACCCGGTGGGGTGGCGCTCGCACACCGCCGGCTGGACGTCGGCGGCGAGTACCAGTGGCGCCGTGAGGGCGAGCCGCACCTGTTCGACCCCGAGACCGTCTTCCGCCTCCAGCACTCGACCAGGTCCGGCCGGTACGACGTCTTCAAGCAGTACACGCAGCGGGTGGACGAGCAGGCCCAGCGGCTGATGACGCTGCGCGGGCTCTTCCGGTTCGCCGACGGGGCACGTCCTCCGGTGCCGCTCGACGAGGTCGAACCGGTGTGGTCCATCGTGCGCCGGTTCTCGACCGGCGCGATGTCGTACGGCTCGATCAGCGGGGAGGCGCACGAGACGCTGGCGATCGCGATGAACCGGCTCGGCGGCCGGTCGAACACCGGTGAGGGCGGCGAGGACTCCGACCGCCTGCACGACCCGGAGCGTCGCAGCGCCGTCAAGCAGGTTGCCAGTGGCCGCTTCGGCGTCACATCCGAGTACCTGACGTACGCCCGATGACCTGCAGATCAAGATGGCTCAGGGCGCCAAGCCCGGCGAGGGCGGTCAGCTTCCAGGGGCCAAGGTCTACCCCTGGATCGCGCAGACCAGGTACTCGACACCAGGCGTCGGGCTGATCTCGCCGCCGCCGCACCACGACATCTACTCGATCGAGGACCTCGCGCAGCTGATCCACGACCTCAAGAACGCCAACCCGTCGGCGCGTGTGCACGTGAAGCTCGTCGCGGAGGTCGGCGTCGGGACGGTGGCCGCCGGCGTGTCCAAGGCGCACGCGGACGTCGTACTGATCTCCGGGCACGACGGCGGCACCGGAGCGGCGCCCCTCACCAGCCTCAAACACGCCGGAGCGCCCTGGGAGCTCGGGCTCGCCGAGACCCAGCAGACATTGCTTCTGAACGGCCTGCGCGACCGGATCGTCGTCCAGGTCGACGGCCAGCTCAAGACCGGCAGGGACGTCGTGATCGCCGCCCTTCTCGGCGCCGAGGAGTTCGGCTTCGCCACGGCACCGCTGGTCGTCTCCGGCTGCGTGATGATGCGGGTCTGCCACCTGGACACGTGCCCTGTGGGCATCGCGACCCAGAACCCGCTGCTGCGCCAGCGCTTCACCGGCAGGCCGGAGTTCGTCGTCACCTTCTTCGAGTACATCGCCGAGGAGGTGCGCGAGCAGCTGGCGGCGCTGGGGTTCCGCAGCCTGGACGAGGCGATCGGCCACGCTGAGCTGCTCGACACGGCGGCCGCGGTCGAGCACTGGAAGGCCGCCGGCCTGGACCTGTCGCCGCTGCTCCACGTTCCCGATCTGCCGGCCGGTGCGGCGCGCCATCAGGTCGTCGGCCAGGACCACGGCCTGGAGAAGGCGCTGGACAACCAGCTGCTCGTGCTCGCCGAGGACGCGCTCGCGTCGGGCTCGCCGGTGCGTGCCCAGCTGCCGGTGCGCAACGTCAACCGGACGGTCGGCACGATGCTCGGCCACGAGGTGACCAAGCGCACGCACGGCGCAGGCCTGGCCGACGGCACCATCGACCTCACGCTGGTCGGCTCGGCCGGCCAGTCGTTCGGGGCGTTCCTTCCGGCCGGGATCACGCTGCGGCTGGAGGGCGACGCCAACGACTACCTTGCCAAGGGGCTCTCCGGCGGCCGGATCGTGGTGCGGCCGGATCGTGCCGCACGCTTCGCCGCGGAGGCGAACGTCATCGCCGGCAACGTGGCGGCCTACGGCGCCACCGGCGGAGAGCTGTTCGTCCGTGGCGTGGTCGGCGAGCGGTTCTGCGTACGCAATTCGGGTGCGACGGCCGTGGTCGAGGGCGTCGGCGACCACGGGTGCGAGTACATGACCGGCGGCACGGTCGTCGTGCTGGGCCCGACCGGACGCAACGTCGCCGCCGGCATGTCCGGTGGAACCACCTATGTCCTCGACCTCGATCCGGACCGGGTGAACGCCGGCATGGTCGACGTCGAGCCGCCCTCCATCGACGAACTGGACCTCGTCCACGACCTGGTCCGGCGGCACCAGGAGGAGACAGGTTCCACGGTCGCGGCAGCGCTGCTGGCCGACTGGCAGTCGGCCGCTCCGCGGTTCACGAAGATCATGCCCCGCGACTACCGGAGGGTGCTCGAGGCCCGAGCCGCCGCCGAGCGCGACGGCCGCGACGTCCTCGATGCGATCATGGAGGCGGCTCATGGCTGACCCTCGGGGCTTCCTCACCACGCCGCGCCAGGGCGCTCCGACCCGGCCGATCGCGGAGCGCGTGCGCGACTGGCAGGAGGTCTATGCCGGCGGGGGCGTGGGCCGTGTCCTCCTGCCGGTGATCAGCCAGCAGGCCGGGCGATGCATGGACTGCGGCATCCCGTTCTGCCACCAGGGCTGCCCCTTGGGCAACCTGATCCCCGAGTGGAACGACCTCGTGTGGCGCGACGACTGGATGGCGGCGGCCGAGCGGTTGCACGCCACCAACAACTTCCCGGAGTTCACCGGCCGGCTCTGCCCGGCTCCCTGCGAAGCGGCGTGCGTGCTCGGCATCAATGCGGACCCGGTCACGATCAAGAATGTCGAGGTCTCGATCATCGACCGCGCGTTCGACGAGGGCTGGGTCACGCCGCAGCCGCCGGAGCGGCTCTCGGGCCGGACGGTGGCGGTCGTGGGCTCGGGCCCGGCCGGCCTCGCCGTCGCCCAGCAACTGACCCGGGCCGGCCACACGGTCGCGGTCTACGAGCGCGCGGACCGGGCCGGCGGCCTGCTGCGGTACGGGATCCCCGAGTTCAAGATGGAGAAGCGCCACCTGGATCGCCGGCTCGACCAGATGCGCGCCGAGGGGACGATCTTCCGGACCGGCGTCGACGTGGGCTCGGCACCCACCGGCGATCAGCTCCTTCGCCGGTACGACGCCGTCGTGCTGGCTGTCGGCGCGACGGCATGGCGGGACCTCCCGATCCCGGGCGCTGACCTCGACGGCGTGCACCAGGCGATGGAGTTCCTTCCGCAGGCCAACCGGGTGGCACTCGGCGAGTCCGTTCCCGGCCAACTGACGGCGACTGGCAAGGATGTCGTGATCATCGGCGGTGGCGACACGGGTGCCGACTGCCTCGGCACAGTGCACAGGCAGCGCGCTGCCTCCGTGACGCAGTTGGAGATCTTGCCGCAGCCGCCGGACCTGCGAGACGTGTCGACGCCCTGGCCGACCTGGCCGCTGATGATGCGGTCCTCGGCGGCGCACGAGGAGGGCGGCGAGCGGGTCTATTCGGTGTCGACGCAGCGGTTCCTGGGCGACGAGAACGGCCGGCTGCGGGCGCTAAGCCTGGTCGAGGTGCGCCGCGCAGGCGCCGGCTTCGAGCCGGTACCGGGCACCGAGCGTGAGCTGCCGGCGCAGCTTGTGCTGCTGGCCATGGGCTTCGTGGGGCCGGAACGCTCGCCGTTGATCTCGCAGCTCGGCGTCGAGTTGGACGCGCGGGGCAACGTCGCGCGCGACGCTTCGTTCACGACGTCCGTCCCGGGCGTCTTCGTCGCGGGCGACGCCGGGCGTGGCCAGTCGTTGATCGTGTGGGCCATCGCCGAAGGTCGCTCCTGCGCGGCTGCCGTCCACAGCTGGCTCTCGGGCACCGACCGGCTGCCGACGCCGATCGCCCCGACCGACCGTCCCCTCGCCGTCTGAGCGCCCGCCGGCAGTGCGCGCGGCGCTGTTCGCACCCAATGGGGCGTGGCACGCCGGCCCGTCGTGCGTGGCTCGCCACGCCGTCGCTCCGCTGCCGGGTTTGACCGTTTTGTGGAGCGGTGCAGCGTGCCACGTCGACAACGGCGGACGTGGCAGCCGTGGCTGCCAATCCGCGAGTCGGACGGCCGGCCGGGCGGCCGGTAGCGCGGATAGCCTGGACTGGTGCGCAGAGCCAAGATCGTTTGCACGCTGGGGCCCGCCGTGTCCACCCCGGAACGGCTGGAGAGACTGGTCCAGGCCGGGATGGATGTCGCCAGGCTCAACCTCAGCCATGGAGGCCACGCCGAGCACGAGGATCGGTACCGCAAGGTCCGCAAGGCTGCCGAACTCTACGGGCGCAACGTCGGCATTCTGGTCGACCTGCAGGGCCCGAAGATCCGGCTCGGTACGTTCGCCGACGGCCAGGTCGAGCTCGAACCCGGCTCGCAGTTCACCATCACGACCGAACCCGTCTCCGGCAACGAGCACCGGAGCTCGACCACGTACGGCGGTCTCCCGGCCGACGTGCATCCGGGAGACCGGATTCTCATCGACGACGGGCGCCTCGCGCTCGAGGTCGAGAAGGTCGAAGGCGCGGACGTCGTCACCCGTGTGATCGAGGGTGGCCCGGTCTCCGACCACAAGGGCATCAACCTGCCCGGCGCGTCCGTCAACGTCCCCGTGCTGTCGGACAAGGACGTCGAGGACCTGCGGTGGGGGCTGCGAATCGGCGCCGACATGGTCGCGCTGTCGTTCGTGCGGTCAGCCGACGACGTAAACGACGTGCACCGGATCATGGACGAGGAAGGGCGCCGGGTTCCCGGTCATCGCCAAGCTGGAGAAGCCCCAGGCGGTGGAGCACCTGGAGGCAATCGTCGACGCGTTCGACGGCGTCATGGTCGCCCGGGGTGACCTCGGCGTGGAGCTGCCGCTCTGGGACGTCCCGCTGGTGCAGAAGCGTGCGGTCGAGCTGGCCCGGCGGCGCGCCAAACCGGTGATCGTCGCGACCCAGATGCTCGAGTCCATGATCAGCAATTCGCGGCCGACCCGCGCGGAGGCATCCGACGTCGCGAACGCCGTGCTGGACGGCACCGATGCGGTAATGCTCTCGGGCGAGACCAGCATCGGCGCGTACCCCATCGAGTCGGTCGCGACCATGGCGCGGATCATCGAGACGGTCGAGAAGGACGGCCTCGAGCGCATCCCGCCACTCGGAACGCGCCCTCGGACCAAGGGGGGCGCGATCACCAGCGCGGCCGCCGAGGTCGCCGACGTCCTCGGCGCCAAGTTCCTGGTCGCGTTCAGCCAGAGCGGCGACTCCGCGCGGCGGATGTCGCGGCTGCGCTCGAAGATCCCGCTGCTCGCGTTCACGCCGCTGGAGTCGACCCGCAACCAGCTCGCGCTCACCTGGGGGATCGAGACCTACCTCGTCCCCAAGGTCAGCCACACCGACGAGATGGTGCTGCAGGTCGACCGGACGCTGCTGGAGATGAGCCGCTGCCGGACCGGTGACGTCGTGGTCATCGTGGCCGGCTCTCCGCCCGGCATACCGGGTTCCACGAACGCCATGCGAGTGCACATCATCGGCGATGCCGTCGCCCAAGTGGTGCCCGGCTATCGCTGAGCGGACCCTGGATCTCGTAGCCCGGGCGGTGTGTCGCACAGTCGTAGCCCGGGTGGGAGTCGAACCCACACAACACCGCATTTTGAGTGCGGCGGCTTTGCCAGTTTGCCTACCGGGCCTTGCTCGTGTTCATGGCCGGAGCCCGGCCATGGACCCGTCCAGGGTACCGGGCCGCGTGTCGGGCCCGGAGCAAGCACGGGAGCGCGGCACCCCTCAGTAGGCTTCGTGGCGTGACCGACCCAGCCGCCGCGCCGGCCCGCCGTGTTCTCGTCGCGGAGGACGAGTCCCTGATCCGGCTCGACCTCGCCGAGATGCTCGCCGAGGAGGGGTACCAGGTCGTGGGCGAGGCCGCCGACGGCGCGACGGCCGTCCGGCTGGCCGAGGAGCTGCGGCCCGACCTGGTTGTGATGGACGTCAAGATGCCGGTCCTCGACGGCATCTCGGCGGCCGATCGGATCGTCTCGCAGCGCATCGCGCCGGTGCTCATCCTCACCGCCTTCTCTCAGCGCGAGCTGGTCGAGCGGGCCCGCGAGGCCGGCGCGATGGCCTACCTGGTCAAGCCGTTCGCCAAGGCCGACCTGTTGCCGGCGATCGAGATGGCCATGTCCCGGCACGAGGAGATCGCCCAGCTCGAGCGCGAGGTTGCCGACCTCACCGAGCGGCTCGAGACGCGCAAGGTCGTCGACCGGGCCAAGGGCATGCTGCAGACCCGTTTCGGGCTCACCGAGCCGGACGCGTTCCGTTGGATCCAGAAGGCGGCCATGGACAAGCGGACATCCATGCGCGAGGTGGCGCAGGTGGTGATCGCCGAGACGTCGCCCGTCCGGGCCGGCGACGAGGACGCCGCAGCCGGGGACCGCTGAGATTGCGCCGACCGATGCCGCCTCCGCCCGGGCAATCCGTCGAAGGGCACCCAGCGGGCTGGCTGCGCTTGGCGGCTGCGGCCGTCGTCGTGACCGGCCTGGCGGGGTGTGGAACGGTCGGCGACGCGCTGGGCGACGAGGAGGACTCCGGCCCCCGGGTCGCGAAGATCGTCGTGCTGGTGCCCGCGGAGGGCAAGCAGGCTGCCGCGGGCGCGGGAGTACTCGGTGCGGTGCAGCTCGCCGTGACCGAGGCAGCCATGGCCGTTCCCGGTTGGTCGCTGGAGGTCGTCGCGGCGGACGACCCCGGTGGCGCAAAGGCCGCAGCGGTAGCGGCCCAGCTCACTGCCGACGACGAGGTCGTGGCGGTCGTCGGCGGCCTCTCCGCCGTGGTCGTGCGCGCCGTGCAGCCGGTGCTCGCCGGGGCGTCGATCCCGTTCGTCTCGCCTGCCGACGTCGCGCTCGAGCACACCCGCGGTGCCGATCCGATGACGCCGCTGCGGCCCTACGGCTCGTACTACCGCACGGCGGTGCCCGGCGGTGATCCCGTGGCGGCGGCGGCTCATTACGCCGTCAAGGGCCTCGACGCGTCGCGGGTGGCCGTCATCGACGGCGGCGCCGGCGACGAGGCGGCACGGTTCGGTGCGGAGGCCGCGAGGCTTGGCGCCGACGTGGTCGCATCGGGAGCCGCGGGCGCCGACGGAGCAGGGATCGACGAGGTGATCGCGGATTCGGTGGAGCAGCACGCGGGCGCCGTGTACGTGGCCGGCGACGCCGTCGTCGCGGCCAGCGCCGCCAGGAAGCTGGCCGGTACCGGCCTCGAGGCCCGCCTCCTCGGCGGGGTTGCGCTGCGGTCGGAGGAGTTCGTCAAGGCTGCCGGAACAGCCGCCGATGGCGCCGTCGCGCTCGTCGCGCCGACGTTGGCGCCGACGGCGGGCGTAGTGCCCGAGGACCTGACGGCCCGACTCGCGGCGCAGTCGCTCGCCGCCCCCGGCCCGTTCGGTGCCGCCGCGTTCGACGCCGGCACGGCGCTGGTCCAGGTGCTCGGCCGGTGCCTGCCGTCGGAGGACTCGGCGGCAGGGGCGCGGGAGGGGTGCGTCGGGGAGATGGACCAGGTGTCCTTCACTGGCCTGACCGGCGAGGTGGCCTTCGACCGGTACGGGGATCGAGCGGGAGGCCACCCGGTGGCCTTCGAGGTCCGCGACGGTGGCTGGGTCGAGGTAGGCGACGCCTGAACCATGGTGTTGAATGCCGTCGTCAGGCAGGTCACAGTGTCGTCACAACCTGCACTCACTTTGCGCGCAGATGGTGCGCAGAACGGACCGTCGGAATAGGTTTCCCATCTCACTAGGGCTCGTTCGCCTCGATCGTCGAGGTGGCCGGCTCAACGAAGGAGATCACATGATCCGCACCACCCCCCTGTGGCGTTCGGTCGCTGTCGTGGGCGTGGCTTCCCTCGCGCTCGCGGCCTGCGGCGGCGACGAAGACGGGGAGACCACCGGCGGCGGCGCGTCGCCTACTGCCGAGCAGACCGGCGACGGCACCCTGGCCCTGGGCACACTGCTGCCGCAGACCGGCAGCCTCGCGTTCCTCGGGCCGCCTGAGTTCGCCGGCGTCGACCTTGCCGTCGAGGAGATCAACGCCGCTGGTGGTGTTCTCGGCCAGGACGTCACGATCCAGCACACCGACTCCGGCGACACGTCGACGGACATCGCGTCGCAGTCGGTCGACCGCCTGCTCGGCGCGGGCGTCGACGCGATCATCGGCGCGGCCTCGTCCGGCGTCACGAAGACCGTCATCGATGCGATCGTGCAGAACGGCACCGTGATGTTCTCGCCGGCGAACACGTCGCCGGACTTCACGACCTACGACGACGACGGCCTGTACTTCCGTACCGCGCCGTCCGACGTGCTGCAGGGTCGCGTGATGGGCGACCTGGTGATCTCCGACGGCTACGCCAACGTCGGCATCATGGCGCTGCAGGACCCGTACGGCGAGGGACTGGCCGAGAACGTCACGCTGTCCGTGACGGAGGGCGGCGGCACGGTCGCGGGCGACGGGCCGATCATCTATGACCCGAACGCCGCCAACTACACGACCGAGGTCACCGAGATGGCGGCCCGCGCCCCGGACGCGATCGTGCTGATCGGCTTCGCCGAGACGTCGACGATCATCCCTGAGCTCGTCGCCCAGGGGATCGGGCCGCAGGATGTGCCGCTGTACTTCGTCGACGGCAACCTGTCGAACTACGGCGACCAGTTCCCCGCCGGCACGCTCGACGGCAACAAGGGCACGCTGCCGGGTGCTGAGACCACGAGCGACTTCCAGCAACGGATGCTCGAGATCAACCCGGACCTGGCTGACTTCTCCTACGGTCCGGAGTCGTACGACGCGACGGTCCTGACCGCACTGGCGGCGATCGCGGCCGACGACGACGGCGGCACCTCGATCGCGTCGCAGCTCGTCGACGTCTCCAAGGAAGGCACGAAGTGCACGACCTTCGAGGAGTGCGCCGGCCTGCTCGAGGACGGCGAGGACATCGACTACGACGGTGTCTCCGGTCCGGTGGAGTTCAGCGACGTGGGCGACCCGACGCAGGCCACCATCGGTATCTACCAGTACGGCCCTGACAACACGTACACCAACCTGGAGTACCGCGAGGGCCAGCTCTGACCGACCGGTAGGTCGCCAGAGCCAGAGGGCCCGGGTTCCCGTCCTGAGACGGGAACCCGGGCCCTCGCCTTGCTCGGGCCGCGGCCGCGGGCGCGAGCAGGAGCGTCAAGCGCGGGCGAGTGTGCCGAGGTAGAGCTCGATGACCTTCGGGTCGTGGATGAGGTCGCGCCCGCTGCCCGTGTAGGCGTTGCGGCCCTGGTCGAGCACGTAGCCACGGTCGCAGATCTGCAGGCAGCGCCGAGCGTTCTGCTCGACCATCACCACCGAGACGCCGGCCTTGTTGATCTCGCGCGTGCGCAGGAAGACCTCGTCCTGGAGGACGGGGGAGAGTCCGGCGGACGGCTCGTCGAGCAGGACCACCGACGGCTCGGCCATCAGCGCCCGGCCCATGGCGACCATCTGCCGCTCGCCGCCGGACAGCGAGCCGGTGCGCTGCTTCCGGCGGTCGCCCAGGGCCGGGAACAGCGACGTCACGAAGTCGAACCGCTCCGCGAACCGCGACGGCGCCTGGTAAGCCCCATCTGGAGGTTCTCCTCGACGGTGAGGCTGGGGAACACGTTGTTGGTCTGCGGCACGAAACCGACGCCCTTGGTGACGAGCCGGTTGGCCTTGGCGTTGGTGATGTCCTCGCCATTGAGGATCACTGTTCCGCTACGAACTCGTACCAGGCCGAACAGCGCCTTGAGCAGCGTCGACTTGCCGGCACCGTTGGGTCCGATGATCCCGACGATCTCGCCGTCGCGGCAGTACAGGTCGCAGCCGGTGAGGATGTCGACCTCGGGGATGTAACCGGCCACGATCTGGTCGGCCCGCAGGATGGCGCCCTCGGCGCCCTCGAGGTGGGCGCTGCGGTCGATCGTGTCCTGGTTGCCGGCGGTCATCGGTTGTCCTCCTGCGACGTCGCGTCAGGGGTGGGCTCGGAGCCGGACTCGCCGGCGAGCTCGGCCGCGACCTCCTCCTCGATCTGGGCCACGATGTCACCCTCGAGCAGGGTCTGGTCGTGATGCGCGCCGAGGTAGGCATCGATGACGCGGTCGTCGGACATGACGGAGTCCGCCGGCCCTTCGGCGATGACCTTGCCCTGGGCCATCACGAGCACCCAGTCGGAGATGTCGCGCACCATGTCCATGTCGTGCTCGACGAACAGCACCGTCATGCCCTGCTCGCGCAGATCCTTGACATGCCGGAGCAGCGACTGGGTCAGGGCCGGGTTCACGCCTGCCATCGGCTCGTCCAGCATCACCATCTCGGGCTCGACCATCAGTGCACGGGCCATCTCGAGCAGCTTACGCTGGCCACCGGAGAGGGAGCCCGCGAAGTCGTCGCGCTTCGCGTCGAGCGAAAACCGCGCCAGCAGCTCCTCGGCCCGCGCGGTGATGTCGTCCTCCTGCTGACGCCAGAAGCCGGGGAACATGGCGCGCCAGACGCTCTCACCCCGCTGGCCGACGGCACCCAGGCGCATGTTCTCGATGACCGTGAGCTTGGAGAGCGCCTTGGTGAGCTGGAACGTGCGGACCATCCCGCCGCGCGCCACCTTGTACGCGGGCGTGCCGGCCAGGGACTTCCCGTTGAACATCCAGCTCCCCTGATCGGGCCGGTCGAAACCGGTGAGCAGGTTGAAGAACGTCGTCTTGCCGGCACCGTTGGGACCGATCAGCGCCGTGATCGAGCCGCGCTGGATCTCGACATGGCCGACGTCGACGGCGGTCAGACCGCCGAAGCGGCGCACGACGTTCTCGGTCACCAGGATCGGGTCCGGCTTTCCGGCACCCGGCGCGTGCGGGACGTCGGCGAGGGCGCGGACGGTCTCCTCGCGGCGTTCGGTGACCGCCTCCAGCTCGGAGAGGACAGGGACCTCGCCGACGTCAGCCCTGGTGACGGGCGCGTCGGGAATCTCAGCGGGCATCGAGTGCGATCTCCTTCCGGTCACCGAGGATCCCCTGCGGCCGGTAGACCAGGAGCAGGAGCAGCGCGACGCCCACCAGCATGAAGCGGACGGCGCCGACGTCGTTGGAGTCCATCAGCCAGTCCGGGATGGCACCGGTTCGCACGCCGCCCTCCAAGATGCCCGCGGTCAGCTGCAGGAGGAACCAGAAGATCATCGAGCCAACCACCGGCCCCAGGACCCGGGCTGCGCCGCCGAGGATGAGGATCGTGTACGCGAAGAACGTGAGGTTCGGGGAGAAGAGGTCGGGCTGGACGGCGGCCTGGGCCAGGGCGAACACGAAGCCGCCGAGTGAGCCGAGCAGGCCGCCGATGATCAGCGACTGCATCTTGTAGGAGTAGACGTTCTTGCCCAGGCTGCGAACGGCGTCCTCGTCCTCACGGATCGCCTTGATCACGCGGCCCCACGGGCTGCGCATCAACGCCCAGACGATGAGGCACGCGATGGCGACCAGCACCCAGCCGACCGTGAGCACCCAGGCGTTGCGGGCATCGAAGTCGAACGGTCCGAACCCGATCCGGTCGGTGTACGGGTTGAGCGCGAAGAAGTCGCTGCTGAAGCCGGACAGGCCGCTGGAGCCGCCGAACGTCTCGCGCAGGGTGACCGAGCGGAAGATCAACCGGATGATCTCCGCCGCCGCGATCGTCACGATCGCGAGGTAGTCGGCGCGTAAGCGCAGGGTCGGGACGCCGAGCAGCAAGGCCAGGACGACGACACCGGCGAATCCGACCAGGATGCCCAGCCAGAACGGGAGCCCGAACGTGGTGACGATCGTCGCCATGCCGTAGGCGGCCACCGCCATGAAGCCGGCCTGGCCGAAGTTCAGCAGGCCGGTGTAGCCGAAGTGCACGTTCAGGCCGATCGCGGCCAGCCCGAACACGATGGCCTCGGACCCGACGAGGGCCCGGAGGGCGTCGCTGATGACGTTGCCCCAGTCCACGTTCTCCTCCTTCTCCGCTCAGCCGATCCGCTCGCGGCGGCCCAGGATGCCCTGCGGCCGGACGAGGAGGATGAGGATGAGGACGGCCAGGACGCCGGCGTACTTCAGCTCCGACGGGATGACCAGGGTCGACACCTCGATGAAGACGCCGACGATCAGCGCACCGACCATGGCGCCCCAGGCCGTGCCCAGCCCGCCGAGGACCACCGCGGCGAAGATCAGCAGCAACAGGCGGAACCCGATGAGGTAGTCGACCTGCTGGAGGATCCCGAACAACACGCCGGCCAGAGCCGCGAGCGCACCTCCCACGATCCAGACGATCGTGATCACCTTGTCGACGTCGATCCCTGACGCGGAGGCCAGCGCGGGGTTGTCGGAGACGGCGCGGGTGGCCTTTCCGATCCGGGTTCGGACCAGAGCCGTCGCCACCAGTGCCAGAGCGACGAGCGAGATACCCATGATCCACAGGTCGCGAGGTGCGAGACCGAACGGCCCGAAGTCGATCGCGCTCTGCACGACGAACTGGTCGTAGGATTGTCGCTGTCCCGGCGAAGAAGTACAGGTAGATGTAGCGCAGGAGCAGCCCCACTCCGATCGAGATGATCATCATCGCGATCAGGCCGGTTCCGCGTGTTCGCAGCGGTCGCCAGAAGCCGACGTCCTGTACCCAGCCGAACGCCGCGCCGATGGCGACGGCGAGAACGGCCGCGGCGATAAGCGGGAGGCCGGCGTCGTTGAGGAACCACGCCGCGATGGCCCCCAGCGTGACCAGCTCGCCGTGGGCGAAGTTCGTCAGGCCCATCGTGCCGAAGATCAGCGACAGGCCGAGCGACGCCAGACCGAGGACCAGGCCGAACCGCAAGCCGTTGGCGATGAGCTGCCAGATCTGGCTGGTGCTCGCGGTGTCCGTGGTCCCTTCGGCCGGGACGTTGGTCGACCCGCCTTCCTCGCCTTCGCCACCCGCCTCGCCGACGCGGAACAACACCGCCTTCTGCTGAAGGGGGTTGACCGTGGTCGTGATGGTGTCGGCCACCACGCCGGGAACGTCGGCCGGCAGTGTCTCCGTGTCGAGGACGACCTCGTACTCACCGGGCCCGGGGACCGGGACCTCCCAGGCACCCTCGGCGTCGGTCTCGGTGGACCCGATCTCGTCGCCGTCGGAGGACGAGACCGTGATCGTCACGCCGGGGACCGGTTCGCCCTCGGCCCTCAAGAATCCGCGGATCGTCTCGGTGCCTCCGCCATCCTGCGCCAACGCCGTCCCGGCTCCGACGACGACGACGGCGAGCGCAGCGAGGAGCCCGCATACAGCTGTGGCAAGCCTGCGCACCTGCGGTGTACCTCCCAGATCGGGTCTGGGCGCATCCCGTGCAGAACGCTCGGGTCGGCCCGAGAACTGGTGGCGGGAGCATAGCGTTTGCGCCGCTCGTCGCCATGCCGTTCGCAAGATGTTTCCTTACCGAGACATCATGCTCGCAATGCCGACACGACCGCTACCAGCAATGGAGCGACGACGAGAGCGGGCAGGAGGTCGCCGACGGGGAGCGGCTTCACCCGCAGCAGCCGAAGCGCAACAACGACCAGCAGAAGGCCGCCGACGGCCGTGATGGCCGCGACGTAACCGTCCCCGAGAACGCCGTCCCCGAGCAGGCCGATGACCGTCAGGGCGCCCTGGACGACGGCGACGACCAGCGCGCTGGCCATCACGCCCCATCCGAGGGAGGCCGCGAAGGCTTGCCGTCAGAATCCGTCGTCGGAGGCGCGCTGCAGCAGGCAGGTGATGCGCGCGGTGCAGACCCGGCGTCCCTCCTCGTCCTCGATCGCCACCTCGTAGGTCGCGGAGCGGCGACCCCGGTGGGCCGGCGTGGCGACTCCCGTGACGTACCCGGAGCGAACGGCCCGGTGATGGGTGGCGTTGATGTCGACGCCGATCGCCACGTGTTGCGGCGACATGCCCATGCCGTGCATCGTCGCCGCGATGGAGCCGAGGCCCTCGGCGAGGGCGCAGGACGCCCCGCCGTGTAGGAGTCCGAAGGGCTGGGTGTTGCCGGCGACGGGCATCCGGCCGACCACTCGGTCGGGTCGCGCCTCGAGGATCTCGATGCCGAGCCGCTCGTGCAGCGCCGCCGTGAGGATCCGGCCGGAGGTGGCGTCCTGGCCCTCGCTGTCGACCGTCGGCTCTGTCATACCCGGAGACTATGGTGGCGCCCGTGGTCGACACGAACGCCCCTTCGCGCCTGCTCCTGCTCGACGGCCACTCGCTCGCGTACCGGGCGTTCTACGCCCTGCCGCTCGAGAACTTCTCGACCACGACCGGGCAGCCGACGAATGCGGTCTACGGGTTCACCTCGATGCTGATCAACGTCCTGCGCGACGAGAAGCCCACCCACGTCGCGGTCGCGTTCGACGTGTCACGGCAGACCTTCCGCAGCGAGACGTTCGCCGCGTACAAGGCGAACCGCACGAAATCCCCTAGCGAGTTCGGCGGCCAGGTCAGCCTGGTGAAGGAGGTCCTCGCCGCACTCGGGATCATCACCTTGGAGAAGGACGGCTACGAGGCCGACGACGTCATCGCCACACTGACCAGCCGGGCCGAGGCCGAGGGCCTGGACGTGCTCATCTGCACCGGCGACCGCGACGCGTACCAGCTCGTCAGCGAGCACGTCACGGTCCTCTACCCGCGCAAGGGTGTCTCCGATCTCGTCCGCACGACACCCGAGGTCCTCCAGGAGAAGTACGGGCTGACCCCGGCGCAGTACCCCGACTACGCCGCCCTGCGCGGTGACCCGTCCGACAACCTGCCCAACATCCCCGGCGTGGGGGAGAAGACGGCGGCCAGGTGGGTGGCGCAGTACGGGTCGCTGGAGGAGTTGGTCGAGCATGCCGACGAGGTCAAGGGCAAGGCAGGCGACCTGCTGCGCGCCCACCTCGGCCAGGTGCTGACCAACCGGCAGCTCACCGAGCTGGTCCGCGACGTGCCGCTCGACGTCCGCACCGACGACCTCGCGATGCGTCCCTGGGATCGGGAAGCGGTACACCGCCTGTTCGACACGCTCCAGTTCCGGGTGCTGCGCGACCGCCTCTACCAGACTCTCGAGGCACCCACGCCGGAGGCGGACGAGGGTTTCGACGTCGACGCCGTCCGCCTCACCTCCGGCGCGGTCGACGGGTGGTTGAAGCAGCACGCGGGCACCGGCCGGATCGGCGTTTCGGTCCGGGGCACCTGGGGCTCCGGCACCGGAGAGGTCACCGACGTCGCGCTGGCGGCGAGCGACGGCGCCGGCGCCTGGTTCGACCCCACGACGCTCTCGCCCGAGGACGACGCCGCACTCGCCGCCTGGCTCGCCGACCCGTCGCGGCCGAAGGTGATGCACGATGCCAAGGGGCCGATGCACGCCCTGGCCGCCCGCGGCTGGCCGGTCGAGGGCCTGGCCAGCGACACGGCACTGTCCGCGTTCCTGGCCCTGCCCGGCCAACGTTCGTACGACCTCGCCGACCTCGTGCTTCGCTTCCTCAACCGGGAGCTGCGCGCCGAGGGGTCCGAGGCCGGCGAGCTCCAGCTCTCGCTCGACGGAGGAGACGAGACACAGCTCGGCGAGGCCGAGGCCGTCCGGGCGCGCGCCGTGCTCGATCTCGCCGAGGCGCTCGACGGCGAGCTCGAGAAGCGCGGCGGGCGGCGGTTGCTGGACGAGGTCGAGCTGCCGCTGGTCGGTGTGCTCGCGTCGATGGAGCGGGCCGGCATCGCGGTCGACGTCGACCGGCTCGAGTCGCTCGAGTCGTCGTTCAGCGACACGGTCAAGCGGGCCGCCGACGACGCGTTCTCGGCGATCGGCCACGAGGTCAACCTCGGCTCGCCGAAGCAGCTTCAGGTGGTGCTGTTCGAAGACCTCGGGATGCCGAAGACCAAGCGCACCAAGACCGGCTACACGACCGACGCCGATGCGCTGGCGGAGCTCTACGCCAAGACCGAGCACCCGTTCCTCGAGGCGCTGCTGCGCCACCGCGACGCGTCGCGGCTGCGGGTGACGGTCGAGGGGCTGCTCAAGACGGTCGGCGACGACGGCCGCATCCGCACCACGTACAACCAGACGATCGCGGCGACCGGGCGGCTGTCCTCGACCGACCCCAACCTGCAGAACATCCCGATCCGCACCGACGAGGGCCGCCAGATCCGCGAGGCGTTCATCGTCGGGCCTTCGTGCGAGAGCCTGCTGACAGCCGACTACAGCCAGATCGAGATGCGGATCATGACGCACCTGTCCGAGGACGACGGCCTGGCCGACGCGTTCGCGTCGGGCATGGACTTCCACTCGGTGACGGCGGCCCGGGTGTTCGGCGTGCCGCCGGACGAGGTCACCGGCGCGATGCGCGCCAAGATCAAGGCGATGAACTACGGCCTGGCGTACGGGCTGTCGTCCTACGGGCTCTCGCGCCAGCTCGGCGTCGACGTCGGCGAGGCCCAGACGCTGATGGACGAGTACTTCGAGCGGTTCGGCGGCGTTCGCGGCTACCTGGCCGAGATCGTCGACCGGGCCCGCTACGAGGGCTACACCGAGACCATCCTGGGCCGGCGGCGTTACTTGCCCGACCTCACCAGCGACAACCGTCAGCGGCGTGAGATGGCCGAGCGGATGGCCCTCAACGCGCCGATCCAGGGCTCAGCGGCCGACATCATCAAGGTCGCGATGCTCGGCGTCGAGCGGGCGCTGCGCGCCGAGGGCCTGCGCTCGCGGATGCTGCTGCAGGTGCACGACGAGCTCGTCCTCGAGGTGGCGGTGGGGGAGCGCGGCGCGGTCGAGGAGCTCGTCCGCCGCGAGATGGGCGCCGCCTACCCGCTGCGGGTTCCGCTCGACGTCTCTGTCGGTATCGGCCGCACGTGGCAGGAAGCCGGCCACTAGTTCCCGGCGCGGTCGACCAATGGCAATCGGTCGGTTGGGCGAAGGAGGTGGCGTGACGGTGTGTGCCGTGGCACCGTCGACTGGGTAAGGGAGCGGATACCGAGAGGGGCCGCGCCATGGGGCCGAGACTTCGCACCAGGGGCAGCGTGATCGCCGCTGCCTGTGTGATGTGTCTGTCGTCGGCCACGGTGCTGCCTGACTCGGCTGGCGATGTCGTCATCGTGTCGACCCGCGACGGTTCCGCCGATCGCTGGGCACCGTGGCCGCCGGTCCAGCCGTCCGTCGAGTTGCAGGATCCGCCGGTCGTGCCTCCGCCGGTCGTCCCGTTCGAGAAGCCGATCGTTCCGGTGGTCCGGACGGTCCAGATCGGCGACCTGTCCATCCCGGCGATCGTGCTCGCCGCGTACCGGGCGGCCGCGGACGGGCTCGCGGTGGACGACCCGTCGTGCGGGCTGCGTTGGCAGATCCTGGCTGGGATCGGCAAGATCGAGTCCGGACACGCTGGCGGCGGCCGGGTGACTGCCGAGGGTGACGCGGTACCGCGGATTCTCGGGCCCGTGCTCGACGGCTCGGGGCCGTTCGCCTCCATCGGCGACCACGACGACGGCCGCTGGGACCGCGACAGCGTGTGGGACCGGGCGGTCGGTCCCATGCAGTTCATTCCGGGCACCTGGATCCTCTTCGGTGCCGACGGTTCCGGCGACGGCGTGGCCGACCCGAACAACCTCTTCGACGCCACCCTGTCGGCCGGGCGCTACCTGTGCGCCGGCGCGGCCGACCTGACGACCGACGCCGGTCTGGTGAAGGCTCTGCTGCGATACAACCACTCGGCCGCCTACGTGGCCCGGGTCCTGAGCTGGATCCACGCGTATGACTCCGGACAGGCCGTACCGACCGACGGGGCGGGTCCGGGCGAGGAACCGGCCGCATCCCCGTCGCCGACCGGATCGCACACGCCGACGCCCTCGCCCACGCCGTCCTGGACGCCGTCGCCGAGCCCATCGCCGACCGCCGCGGCGACACCGACGCCGAACCCGACGGCGACTCCCACTCCGACGCCCACGGCCTGCCCGACGTCGACGCCTTCGCCGACCGAGACTCCTGGCCCGACGCCGACGCCGACGCCCACCGCATCGCCGAGTCCGAGCCCAACGCCTACAGAAACCCCGAGCCCCACTCCCACGGCGAGCCCGTCACCCACGCCGTGTTCGACCGGTGGTCAGTGACCCGGATCGGCACGGCCGAGGGGTTCGTCATGGGGCGCCGGTGAACACCGTCGTGTCAGTCGCCGTGGCGCGCTCGCGCAGCAAGCCGAACACCACGACCAGCCCGGCCGCGCACAGCGCTGGGTACAGCACACCACCCAAGCCGTGCGCGGTGAGCTCGACGATGGCCACATAGGAGCCGAGAACGACCCAGATGACGCCTGTCGTCAGCCGATCGCCGCTCGCCAGGCGCGCGTAGACCAGCAGCTGGGCGACCGCGAGCAGCGCGCCGAGGGCCGTGAACCCGCCTACCCATGGGGTGAGGTCTTCGTACTCCGAGCCGGCGACGATGGCCACGGCCGGTCCTGCCAGAACGGTCGCGCCGGCGACCAGGATGCCGCCGCACCCCAGCACCGTGAGCAGGCCGAGCCGGACCGCTCCTCGCCGGCGACGCGGGTCGGTCAGGGCTGGGAAGGCCACCAGCGGTACGAACTGCGGAAGCCAGAAGGCGATCTTGGTGAAGACGGAGCCCGCTGCGTAGAGGCCACTGTCCTGGGCCGAGAGGACATGCCGGGCAAGAACCACGTCGGCGTTGCTCAGGATGACGAACCCGAGCAACATCCCGCCGGATGCGAGCGTGGAACGTACCGCGGCGCCGGTTGCACGACGCGTCGCGCCACCGATGGGCGGCCGCGCCACGAACCACGCGGCGACACCGGCGAGCAGAAGGCCGATCGCGATCCCCACGAGCGCTCCTGCTGCGGTCGGCCGGACCGCCATTCCCGCCAACCCGCCCGCGACGCGGAGCCCGGCCTGGCCCGCCACCAGGACGGCAAGCGTGCGGAAGCGCTCGCGGCCCTGAATGACGCCGAGCGCCGGCGCCGTGGCCGTCAGCGCCGCGATGCCTACCGCCGCGGCCAGCGCAGGCACCACCGAGGACAGCTGCAGGAATGCGGCGACCAGCGGAGAGAGCGCCGCCATACCCGCCCCGACAATCCCGGACAGGGCGACTCCCGACCGCACAGTTGACGTGACGGTCTCGCGCCGGGCAGTGGCGCTTGCCGACGTCGCCTGGACGGCAAGCGCGGCGACGTTGCCGACGATGACCAGCGCCAGCAGTGCGCCGAAGGCGCCGAACTCCTCGGGTCCGAGCAACCGAGCCCCCGCGACTGTCAGCACGTAGCCGAGCGCATTGGCGATACTCGCGCCGACGGCGACTGCTCCGGCGCCGGCCACAACCGCGCCGGCGCCGGCGGACGGCCTCGGAAACCAGGTCCGGCTCACGAGCCGCGCCGGTCAGTACGGGTCATACGGCGAGCCGTGGCCGAGGGCGCGCGCAACTGGTCGAAGCCGCAGTCGTAGCAGCAGTTTGATCAGGCTGTTCCGCGCGAACCACGCCAGCTCACCGGCTAATGAAAGGCGCTCGCGAGCCGACGGCGCGCCCACCACGAACGCGGCGAGGGATCCGGACCGGCTGCGAAAACGTAGCCGCGGGTGTCGGCGGAGCTGTTCCCGAAGCAGACTGGACGTGACACCGAGCGACGAGAACGCGTCGTGGACGAAGACCGGTGCACCCTCGCTCATGTGCACGACCCAGCCGATGTCCTTCGTGCACGACCAGTAGTCGTGCTTGCCGTCGATGTAGAGCAGGTGAACGTCGCCTGACCACCGGTCCAGCACACGGGCGCTGTAGTCGGCTTCGAGGCGGACGGCGGAAGCGACCCCGGCCTCGCCGACGTGCCGTTCGAAAAGTTTGCGGGTCTGCTGCCCGCCGAACATTGCGCCCTCGACGAAGGGGTCGATCGCTACGACCGTCGAAGCGGACTCGCGGGCGGCGCTCGCGAGCGCCACCGTTGACCGCCCCTGGTGGCTGCCGATCTCGACGACGGTCGAGCCTGGAACCAGGTTGCGGGCAGCGACCCAGAGATCGCGCGCCTGGTCGCGGGTGAGCCATCCGGCGATGCGGTCGGCACGCTTCCACGCGTCCGTGAAGTCCCGGTCGGCGGCGGGCGTGGGTGGGTTCTCGGCGATCGCCATGCGTCCTCTTCGTTGCACTGACCTGCGCACAGGGTAGGGGAGGCGAGCGGGTCGGTGACTCACTGGCCGCTACGATCCGCGGGTGCTGCTGAGGACCATTGTCGTGTCCCGCGCGCGCGTCGAACGGTCCGCGGCCACGGTGGCATGGCTCAGCGCGAGGCGGGTGCATCTGGCCGTCCTCGGCGGGCTGGTCGTGCTCGCGTTTGTACAGCGTCCCGGCGCTACTACGTTCGACACCAAACTCGACCTCACCGAGAACCCCTGGGGGTTTCTCGGGCGCGCGTTGTCGCTGTGGAACCCGCAATCCAACTTCGGAGAGCTGCAGAACCAGGCCTTCGGCTACCTGTTCCCCATAGGCCCTTACTACGCCGTCGGGGACTTGCTGGGGCTTCCGTCGTGGGTCGTCCAGCGATCGTGGACGGCGCTCCTGCTGGCCGCGGCGTACATCGGCGTGGTGGCGCTGTGCCGAGCCCTTCCCGTCGGCACCCGGTGGTCGCGAGTTGCAGCAGGGCTGGCTTACGCGCTGTGCCCACGGATGGTGACGACGCTCGGTCCGATCTCCGCGGAAGCGCTGATCGTTGCCCTGCTTCCCTGGACCGTGCTGCCGCTGCTGCGTTGGCGGGAGTGGGGGGTGCGCCGGGCTGCTGCGTTGTCGGCCGTGGGCATAGCCGGCATGGGAGCCGCCAACGCGACCTTGACCCTCGCGGTCCTGCCGCTCGCCGGTCTGGTCGCATTGACGCGCCCGCGCGGCGTGCGCGCCCGGCTCGCGTGCTGGTGGGCTGTCTGTGTCGCGTTGGCCTGCGCGTGGTGGGTCGGCCCTCTCGTGGTGCTGGGCCGGTACAGCCCGCCGTTCCTCGACTACATCGAATCGGCAGGCAACACGGCGGCTGGCGTCGGCATTTCGGAGATATTGCGGGGAACGACGCACTGGGTCGCCGGGGTGGCCATCGGCGGCCAGTCGTGGTGGCCGTCGGGTCACGCTCTCGTGACGACCAGCTGGCTGGTCATCGCGACGAGTGTGGCCGGTGTGGCCGGCGCGCTCGGGTTGCTCGATCGCAGGGTTCCCGCGCGCACTGCCCTGCTGGGCTCGGCCGCCCTCGGGCTGGTCCTGATGTCCCTCGGTTGGGACGGATCACTCGCCAGCCCGGTGTCGGACGGGTGGCGGGCGCTGCTGGACGGGCCACTGGCCGCCTTCCGTAACGTGCACAAGTTCGACCCCTTGGTCCGCCTGCCGGTGGCGATCGGCCTTGCCCACGTGATCGGCCTCGTCCTCACGTCGCATCGAGGACGTGCGGCGGCGCCGCTCCGGGCCGGCGTTGCGGCTGGGCTCGTCGCGTGCAGCCTGGCGCCCCTCGTTCCGGCGCTGAGTCCGGGGCTGCGGCCGGGCCCCGGCTGGGATGCCATACCGCCTTGGTGGAGCGCGGCGGCGGATTTTGTCGACGAACGGGACGTGGAGGGCCGGACACTGGTCCTGCCTTCATCGGGGTTCGGCACCCAGGTATGGGGCCGGACGGTCGACGAGCCGCTTCAGCCGTTGGCCGAGTCCCCGTGGGTCAGCCGCAGCCAGGTCTTTCTTGGTGGCGACGGAGCGGCCCGGCTGCTCGAGGCCGTCGACGGCTGGGTCGAGAGCGGCCGCGGCTCGCCCGTGTTGGGGAAGGTGCTCGCGAGGGCAGGCATCCGGTTCGTGATCGTCAGGGGCGACCTCGATCGAAGGATGTCGGGCACTCCGCCGGTCGCCATCGTGCGTCAGGCCCTGGAGAGGTCGGGGGGCGTATCGAGCGTCGCGCAGTTCGGACCCGTGCGGGGCGACGGGGGTGCTGCAGGCCTGCGCGTGTCCGGGTTCGCCGTCGATCACTCGACGCCCGCGATCGAGATCTTCGAGGTCGACGAACCGGTTGCCGTCGCCCATCTTGCCGCCGCAGAGAGCATTACCGGCGTGAGCGGTGGTCCCGAGTCGATTCCGCGGCTGATCGAGGACGGGTTGATCGGCCCGACCCAACCTGCCGTGCTCGCCATGGACGAACCGCGGAACCCGCGTCGCTGGCTGGTCACGGACGATCTCGCCCTGCGCGAGAGGAACTTCGGCAGGATCCGCGAGAATCTCGGCCCGGTGCGCGCAGCGGAGGAACCGACACGACAGGAGCGTGCCACGGGTGACCTTCTCGGCGAGGACGCCGACGGTCATCGAGCCGTTGCGCGATACGGAGGGGTCGCCGGGGTGAGCGCCTCGACCTCACAGGGTTATCCCGACTCCGCCCTCGCGACGAAGACCGAATTCGGCCCGTGGTCGGCCCTCGACGGCGATCCGTTCACGGCGTGGCGCTCCGACGCCGGGGGCGAGCCCGTCGGCGAGTGGATCCGTGTCGATCTCGACGAACCCAAGTCGCTGGACACGCTGGACATCCGGTTCGTCAACTCGCGCCTGGTCGGACCCCGGATCGCGGCAGTCGAGGTCCATACCGAGGCCGGCGTTCAGCGGAACGTGGTTCGCGGCGACGGGTCGGTGGAGTCCTTGGCCGTCCCTGCCGGTTGGACGACCTTCGTTCGGGTCGAGGTGACGGAGGTGGGGGGCGAAGCAGAGGGCACCGCCGAGCGGGAGGTCGGGATTCTCGGCCTCGACCTGCCCGGAATCCGTCCCGAGCGGACCGTCGTCGCGCCGTCCGACCAGCCCGCTTCGGTCCGCCGCGCCGGTGCACCAAGCGGCATTTCGTTCCACCGACTCGACCCCACTCGGGGAGCCTGCATGGTCGTCGGGATCTCGACCCGGTGCGACCCGGGCCTTCCGGTTCGCGGCGACGAACCGACCAGTCTCGTTCGGAGCTTCACGACTCACGCCAGCGGGACCTACCACCTCAGGGGTACCGCATTGGCTCGGCCGGGGGATGCGTCGCAACGCCTGCTTCAGCCGGCCGGCGTCCGGGCAGGGGGATCGTCGACCTTGGCGGGCGATCCCGGAGTCGCCGCCGTTCGCGCCGTCGACGGCAACCCAGCCACATCGTGGGTCGCCGACTCGTTCGATGGTCTGCCAACAATGCGGTTGGACTGGTCGCAGGTGCGTCGCGTCGACGCCTTCCGGATAGTGTCGGCCGTCCACCCGGTGGCGTCCCGACCTACGGCCGTGCAGGTCGAGATCAACGGTGTGCGTCGGGATCTCGATGTCGTGGATGGATGGGTGCGGTTCCCGGCGGTCCGCACGGACGCGATCGCCGTCACGGTTACCAGGTGGGCGCCGGTCTATTCGATCGACCCCCGGACCGGCGTGCCCACCGCGGTACCTCCCGGCATCGCCGAGCTGCAGATTCCCGCCGTCGAGGATCTCGTCGTCCCACCCGAACTCGATGCCCCGACCGGTCGGCCATGTGGTTTCGGCCCCACGGTGCTCCTCGATGGAGTACTGGTCGGCACGGAGGTCGGTGGCGAAATCCGCGACGTGTTCGAGAATCGCCCGCTGCGGTGGAGTGCTTGCGGAGACGCGGCGGCGGGGATCGACCTGAGCAGCGGCCAGCACACGATCGAGGTCCGTACCGACGGGCTGTTCGTCGCCGACACCGCCGTGTTGCGCCGGGCCTTTGCCGGTGGGATCGGCTCCGGCTTGCCCGGCCACATCGACGTGAGGCAGTGGGACAGCACCGAACGGACACTTGGAGTGCGTACGACCGAGCCCTCACTGCTCGTCGTGCCGGAGAACGCCAGCCCAGGCTGGGTGGCGCAAGCTGACGGCGAGAACCTGCCGGCCGCACGCGTCGACGGATGGCAGCAGGCATGGGAGCTCCCCGCAGGATTCGAGGGGGACGTCGAGATCGTCTTCACACCCCAAGGCGAGTTCGAGGCTGGGCTCGTCGTGGGCGCCGCCGGGTTGGTGGCACTTACCGGGCTCGCGGCGATCCGCCCGCGCAGGCTCGTCGCGCCGTCGTTGCCGGACCGGTCCGGATCCCCTGGGTCACGGCTGCGGCCCATCATGACCATCCTGGCGGCCCTGACGCTCGGAGCGCTCATGGCGGGTGTCGTCGGGGCAGTGGCGTTCGGGCTGGCTGCGACGATCCCGCCGAGCCGTCGCCGCACGGCGGTGGTGGGGGCTGCTGCGGCAGGGGTCGCCGTCATCGGCGTCGCGCTGTCGCTGGCGTTGAGGTCTGAGCAGGCGGAGCTCGTCCGAACGTGGGCGTGTCTGCCGATTGTCGCGATGGTTGGTGGCGCCGCAGTCCGAGCATTCGCGGGAGTGGATCGAGACCAGTTCATATCGGCGGTTGCACCCATGGCCGCGTGGAAGCGGCTCCGCATCTGGGTTCAAATGGCGTATGCGCTCATCGTGCTCCAGCTCGTGTGGCGCGCCTGGTCTTTGTCGCACAGCCACTTCTGGCAAGACGATTTCGTCTACGTTCACCAGGCCAGCCAGGGGTTGTCGCTGGGCTACCTGTTCCAGGACTACGAGGGGCATCTCATGCCCGGCCAGTTCCTTCTCTCCTGGGTTCTGAGCGAACTCGCGCCGCTGGCATGGCTGCCGGCAGCAGGGCTCGTCGTAGGGCTCCAGGTGATCGCGAGCCTGTTGGTCCTGCGACTTGTACGCGACATGGTGGGCGACGGCCCGCTCGGCTTCGTCGTGCTCGCCATCTACCTCCTCAGCCCGATCGCCTTCACTGCCTCGGTGTGGTGGGCCTCGGCGCTCCAGGCCCTCCCGCTACAGATATGCATGGCATGGGCACTCGGTGCCCATCTGCGATATCTGCGCACCGGCTCTTCCCGGGCGCTGGCCATGACTGTCCTCGCGATCTTGGTGGGCCTGTTGTTCTGGCAGAAGGCTGTCCTGATCCCGCCGTTACTGGTCGCTTTCACCCTGACGGTGGGACCGCTGTTCACGGGACGGTCGCTCGGCGGGCTGCTGCGGCGCTGCGCTGGGGCCATGGCTGCTTACCTCGCGCTTGCCCTCGCCTACGGAATCGCCTACTTCCTGATTACCGAGCAAGACGGCTCGGGACTTCCAACCGGGACCGAGCTATGGCAACAGCTGCAGTTCTCGGTCATCGATACATTCGTGCCCGGGTTGTTCGGCGTGATGGGAGGAGCCGAACCTGCCGGCGCCCTGCTGGCGCCGGATCCGTCGATACAGGTGTTGCTCGTTTCCTGGCAGATCTTCGGTCTCGCCGTGATCGCATCGCTGGTCGCGGCCGGGTGGGCGGCGGCGCGGGCATGGTTGCTGCTGTTGGGCTACATCCTCGTCGATGTCGCCTTGGTCGTCTCGACCCGCCTCGACTTCGCGGGAACGGTTGTCGGCCGCGATCCCCGGTACATCGCCGACGCCGTCGTCGTCGCAGTCGTGGCTCTGGCCGCGGTAGGAGCAGCCGTCCGTGACCGTAGAACAGCTCTGCCTCCGGTGCTATGGCGCCATCGCGCGGTGCTGTCAGGGGCCTTGGTCCTCGCGCTGGTGAACACCTGCCTGATCAGCACCTACGCGGTGGTGCAGCGGCTCCCGATGGGTGCCGCCGCCAACTTCGTCGCCAACGCGCGGGAGGCGGCCGGACGACCGGGAGGCGTCGACCTGGTCGACGGTGCGGTTCCCGAGTACGTCATCGCGTCATTCTTCGTCGAGCAAGCCCGGGCGGCCGTGGTGGTGGGAGCCCTCCCGCAACAGCCTCGTTTCGGGCAGCCCACAGCCGACCTGCGCGTGCTCGACGGGCTCGGGCAGCCCCAGCCGATCGACATCCGTGCCACGGCCCACGCTGAGCCGGACCGGGCGTCGTCGTGCGACTGGTCCGTGCGGCGCGACCAGGTCGAGTTCCGCCTGGAGACCGACGTTCCTGCGGGACAATGGGTCGTCCGCGTCGGTTATTTCAACCGGAGCCCCACGACCGGCCGCCTGGTGATCGGTGGGAGAACCCACGACGTGGAACTACTCGCCGGCCTGCATCACCTCTACCTCGAGTTCTCGAACGCCGAACCATTGGGTCGGATATCGCTCGGCGACCTGCCCGCGGGAGACGCCACCTGCGTCACGGATGTCGTCGTCGGCGCTCCATGGCCTCGTCAGGCAGGGTGATGATCACCCGGCTTCAGGAAGTAGCGCGCGTAGTGCCAATGCCCTCCATACGAGGAGTCGGCTTCAACCGCGAGAACGGTGGCCCCAGCCGAGCTGACCGCCGCACGGACGAGTCGGTGGGGCAAGGCCGTCATGAGCATCGGTGCCGGGTACCCGAGCAACCGGCGTTGTGCCCAGCCGATCAGCTTCGGGGGGGCGAACCGGAACACCATGCCCTTGACGGACCAGTCCGGTCGGCTCGCGACCTGGACGACCACGCAACCGTCGGGCCGCGTCACCCGGAGGAGCTCATGGACATAGCCCAGCGCGCTCGCGCGGGGAAGGTGCTGCAGGACAAGGCTCGAGTAGGCGAGCTCGAACGAGTCGGATTCGAACCTCGCGAGATCTGGACTCCGGTTCAGGACGAATGTGCAGTGGTCACCGGCCATCTCCCGGGCCCGGTCGAGCATCGCCGGAGACGCGTCGACGCCCGTCACATGGTCGAAATGGCTGGCCAGGGCGAGGCTTAGCCGCCCGACCCCGCAGCCGAAGTCGAGCGCGCGCCTTCGTCCGGCCGCCGGCAAGAGCTGTTCGACCCGGACCATCGCGCGGTCGATTTCTTCCTGCCCGGTGGCGAGGAACTTGCCGAGATCCCAGCCGCCGCCGCGGGTACCGGGAGCGACGTAGACGGCCCACAGCGGGTCCTCGCGGCCGAGAGTGTCCCAGTCGTCGTTGGTAGGACGCAGCTCCATGCCACGAAACCGTAGAGCGCATCGGAGGCGCACCGTCAGGCGGTGCGGGAGGAGACGCGACAGTCTGGTTCACTCGGCCGCCGTACGAACGGGTTCGAGCGGCCGGCGTGGGCGCTGCCGTTGTGTCGGGGAGGAGCACTGTGCCGGTTCGGACGGAGCGACCGCGGTCCGCGGCCGGCAGGTGGTGGCTGCCGGCGTGGTGTGCGCTCCTGACCGTGCTGATCATGGGCCCGCTGGCCCGACCGGGCTTCGTCCTGTCCTACGACATGGTCACCGTGCCCGAGCAGGAGATGGTGCCCGATGCGCTCGGCCTGGGCAGCGCGTTGCCGCGAGCCGTGCCTCAGGACGCCGTGCTGGCTCTGGTGACGAGCGTGGTTCCGGGCGGGTGGGTGTACCGGTTTGTCCTGGTAGGGGTTGTCTTCGCTGGCGCGCTTGGGGCCGGGTTGTTGTTGCCGCGTACCGCTCCTGCGGTGCAGGCCGTGGCCGCGTCTGCCTACGCATGGAACGCCTATGTCGCCGAGCGGCTCGTGATCGGGCACTGGACGCTTCTGGTCGCCTATGCCGTCCTGCCCTGGTTGCTCCGCCAAGCGTTGGCCGTGCGGCGCGCTCAGCAGGGGGCCCTGCCGAAGGCGCTGCTCCTGGTCGCGCTTTCGTCGATCACGCCGACCGGGGGCGTGCTCGCGTCGGTGGTGCTGGTGCTGGTTGTCCTCATACCGCGCCGGGCGCCAGGTCGGTCCGGCCTCGGCTGGCCGCGTGTGCTGAGCCTCCTCGGGTGTGCCGTGTTCCAACTTCCATGGGTGGTACCCGCTCTGTCCACACCGACGCAGCTAGCCTCGGACCCGGCCGCCGTCGCGGCCTTCGCCGCACACTCCGACTCACCGATGGGCCTGGTCGGAAGCGTGCTGACATTGGGCGGGATCTGGAACGCAGAGGTCGTCCCCGACAGCAGAGCGCTGGTGTCCGCGGCGCTCGTCACAGTCGGGTGGGTGTCGCTCGCGTTGGTCGGCGCTCGCGACATCGCGCGGGTCTTCGGACGGGCAGGGGCGCTCGCGCTCGCCGTGCTAGCGGTGGCCGGCGTCCTGCTCGGTCTGGCCGGATCGGTGGGTGGCGTGCTTGCCTGGGCCGTGGAGCATCTTCCCGGCGTGGGCCTGCTGCGGGACGGGCACAAGTTCGTCGCTTGGTACGCGCTTTCTCTTGCTCCTGCAGTGGCGTTGGGCGCGGCACGGGTGGGCAGGTGGGTGGCACGACGCAGCGCGGATGCGGTATCCGCTGCGGCTGTAGCAGCTGTAGCAGCAGCTCTTCCCCTTGCGGCGCTCCCGGACCTCGCTTGGGGTGTCCGGGGTCGGATAGAGCCGGTCGAATACCCCCAGAGCTGGGCCGATGTCCGCGCCGCCGTCCGAGCAGAGCCGGATTCGGGCGCTCTCGTCGTGTTGCCGTACCAACCGTTCCGCTCGTTCGACTGGAATGATCATCGCACCGTCCTCGACCCATTGCCTCGCTACGTGGGTGTCGAGAGCGTGGTCCCCGACGCCCTGACCGTCGACGGGACGCGACTGTCCGGGGAGGATCCACGAGCCGCTGCTGTGAGCGACGCGCTCAACGCTGCTGATCCGATCGGAGCGCTTCTTGGCGCAGGCGTGGGCTGGGTGGCGGTCGAACACGGCACGCCGGGAACGGTTCCGGAGGGCTTGTTGCCCGGGCTCGAGACGGTCGTGAGCAATGATGAGCTGGATCTCTACCGGCTGCCGGGCGAGCCGGCGGCGTGGGAGGGAGGTCCGCCACGGGCTCCGGTGATCGCGGCGGACGTCTTGGCGCTGGTCTCCCTGGGCGTATGCCTCGGATGCAGTGTCGTGATCTGGCTCATTCGGAAACGACCCGCGCCCCTGGTAGAGTCCCGCAAGATCTGAACTCGTGTGATCAAGGGAGAAGCAGCGGGAAATGGGCACCCTCCTCGCCGCACTGGCCGCCGTCGTGATCGGCGCGGGCCTGGCGGTATCTGCCGCTCTGACGATGGTCAGCGTGGTCGGAGGCCCCTCCGCTCCGGAGGTTGCCCAGCAGCGCTCCGGCCAGTCGGTCAACGCCGAGGACCTTGCCTACGGCGACAACTGAGCCCGTGGGGCATCCGTGCGACGTTCACCCATGTCGTCGGCTCGGCCTTCCACGACGTCTGTGAGCAGCTCGGCCCATTCCTCGACCGCGGCCTCCCAATGGAACTGGCCCGCGCGTCGAGCGGCGGCCAGTCCCATGCGCTGCCTCGTTTCAGCGTCGTCCAGCAACGCGGCGATCGCATCGGTGAAACCGTCCAGGTCGTCGACGAGGATGCCCGTGACGTCGTCCACCACCGACTCGGCGAGACCGCCGGCGCTCCGATAGCCGATAGTCGGCACCTGGTGCGATGCCGCCTCGACGACGACGAGCCCCCATCCCTCCTTGATCGAAGGTGCCGCGAGTATCCAGGCTCGGGCGAGCTCCTCGTGCTTGCGCTGTTCGTCGACGTAACCACAGAACTCGACGATGTCATCGACGCCGAGCCTTTGAGCCCGAGTGCGGAGCTCGTCAGCCCACCACCCATCCCCGACGACGGCGACGCGAAGCTTGGGCCACCGCGACCGAAGGCGAGCAGTCGCCTCCAGGACGTGCTCGACCCGCTTGTGCGGAACGAGCCGGCCCAAGACGCAGATCCGGGGAGTCACATCGCGGTCAGAGGTCGTGTGCGGTGCACGGAGCGTCCCGTTGTGAATGACCGTCGTGCGCGACGCGTCGACCCCCAACGTCCCGAGTTCTCTGCGCGTGACCTCGGATACGGCGACGTACGGCGAACGCCTGTAGACGCGAGGAGCGAGTCGAGACTCCAGCCACCAGCCGAGCGAGGCCATGGTGTGTCCGTAGATCACGCGCCACTGCTCGCGGTGCACATGGTGGACGAGGACGACGACGGGCGCCCGCGATACCAGGCGGCTCCAGAACGGCAAGCCGTTCTGGACGTCGATGATGACGTCTGGGCACCCGAGTCGGCCGGTGGCCAACGCGCGAAGGGCCTGGAGGTAGACGCTGAGCTTGCCGCCTGCCCGCACGATCCGGACACCCGCCCTGATCTCTTCTCGCGGCGCACCCGCATAGGCCGCGCAGAAGAGCGTCACGCGGTGACCGGCAGCCGCCAGGCCCGCGGCCACGGTCTCGATGTAGCGCTCCGAGCCGCCGCCCTCCGGGTGACCGGTGTCGCGCCAGTTGAGGATCGCCACCGAGAGGCGACGCGGCGAGGAGGAGGTCATGCGGGGACGGTTCCTTCGAGTAGGCACCGGTCGCCATACCGTACCGGCCCGGTGGCCTGGTTGTTACCGTCCGGTACCGTCTGCGCGTGTTACACGCCGCCAGGCAGGGCCCGGACACAGCAGTGCGCCCGACGCTGTCCCGCTCCGTTCGGCTGTTTCGCGCGTTCCTGGCCGAGCAGTCTGACCCCGACTACTTCTACAAGACGTTGGCAGCCGATTCGGTTGCGCAGCTCGCTGGTTTCGCGCGGCTGGACGGTGCCTTGCTTCTCGACGTCGGGGGTGGACCCGGATACTTCCGGGAGGCGTTCGTCGCATCGGGCGCCCGCTACGTCTCTGTCGACAGTGACCTGGGGGAGATGGCTGCCCGTGGAGACCCGGTGCCGGGCAGCGTGCTCGGCAGTGGGATGGCGCTGCCGATCAGGGACGGCATCGTCGACGTCTGTTACTCCTCCAACGTCCTCGAACATGTTCCGCGTCCGTGGCATATGGGCGAGGAGATGCTGAGGGTCACGAAGCCGGGTGGGATCGTGTTCTGCTCCTTCACGGTCTGGCTGTCGCCCTGGGGCGGTCACGAGACGGCGCCCTGGCACTACCTCGGCGGCGACCGCGCGGCGCGCCGGTACGTGCAGAGGATGGGTCGGCCACCCAAGAACCGTTTCGGGCAGAGCCTGTTCGCCGTGTCGGCCGCCGATGCGCTGCGCTGGGCACGCCGCACTCCGCATGGCGAGCTCGTGGTCGCATTCCCCAGGTACCACCCCCGGTGGGCGCACGGTGTCGTCCGCGTACCCGGTCTTCGGGAGCTCGTGACATGGAACCTCGTGATCGTGCTACGCCGCCGATGACGCATCTTCCGGTCGGCTGACAAGGCCCGACCAGGCGGTGCTTGACCCGGATCGATTGTCACGGAGTAGTTTCGGCCACTACTCGCGAGTAGCTGTCATGCGCTAGGTTGCAGCGCCGTTACGAGTGAGTGTCTTCTGTCCCCGGAAGGTTGTCATGCGCCGCAAAGTCGGGCTCGCCCTCGTAGCCATCGGGGCACTCTTCCTCGTTCTCGCGCCGCTCCTGCGTTGGTACGCCTACCCGAGGCTCGCGGTGACGCCTCAGGACCAGGAGAGCGCGACGGTGTCCGAGGGCACGGACGTGACGATCTTCTCCATCCCCGAGCTCGTGGCGGGCCGAGACCCCCAGGTCGTCATCGACGTCCGTTCGGTCCGCGGCACGATGTCGATCGTCGAGGACCTGCCGGCCGGTACGAGCAACGACGACGTCGGCGTCTGGGAGACGGTGGTCAACACGACCGACGACAGCGGGACGACCCTGAGTGCTTCCGACTCGGTCATCGCGTTCGACCGCCACACCGGGGCGGGGGTGGAGGGCTACGGCCAGTCGATCGACGGCGAGCCGATCGACCACGAGGGACAGATCCTCAAGTTCCCGTTCGGCACCGAGAAGCGCGACTACGACTTCTGGGACTCGGCGCTGCGCGAGGCCACCCCCGCCGTGTACGACAGCGAGGACGAGATCGATGGCCTGAAGGTCTACAAGTTCGTCCAGACCATCGAGCCGACGGTCGTCAGCCAGTTGGAAGTGCCGGGCAGCCTGGCCGGTGAGGATGCGCCGACGATCGAGGCGGATCGTGTGTACGCGAACACCCGCACGATGTGGGTCGAGCCCAATACCGGCGTCATCATCCGGGGAGTGGAGGAGCAGAACACGGTCCTGGAGTTCGACGGCCAAGAGATTGCGACGATCACCAGGGGGACGATCGGTCACACGGACGACCAGGTGCAGGAGACCCTGGATGAGTACCGACCGCAGGCCACGCGGCTGAATCTCGTCGAGAACGTGCTGCCCATCGTCCTAGGAGTGCTCGGCCTCATCGGCGTGGTCGCCGGCGCGTTCCTGCTGCGCACGCCCTATACGCCGCGCCGGGCGGCCGACGCCAGGCACGACACCGAGGCCGAGGCCGGTGACGAAACCACGGCCGGTGAGGACACACGGGTTGTGGAGGGCGACAAGCCCTCCATACTCGACTTCGACGCCAAGCCTCAGCCCGAGCCCCGCAACGCCAAGCCCCAATAGGGCGCGTTTGATTTCCGCCTACGGCCCTACGTGGGGTGGGATGGTCAGCGCGCTTGATCCGAGCGACCCGTCGCCACTGCGGTCGTCGCTTATGCCCAAGCTAGTTTCCCGGATCCGCGCGACGCCGAACTAGACGAGGCTGCCCGCCACTCTGATTCGCATCGACCTGGAGGCCGTCGCTCGGCTGGCTACCCGATTCCAGAGATCACCCTGGTGGGACATGGCTTCAACATGCCTGGCGGCGGACACGAGATGCAGTTCCCCTACTCAATCCCGCCTGAGTTCTTGAAGGTTATCCGATGCGCAGTGCCGACGGCCGCCAAGCTTTGACGCGCTTCGTGATGAGGTTTGGCCCGGGTGATGGAGAACAAGCAAAGTCAGGAGGCCGTGTTGGCCCTGGCCGCGCACTACCGCTCGTTGTCAGACGAGGCGTGCGTCGTTGTTGACGACATGCTCGCTGAGCAACTTGGTTCAGAGGCCGAGACGGTCCGTTTCGACGCACTCGCGCTCATCGCTGACTTCGAGATCAGGTCCACCGTGCCGGCGGCCTTGCGTCGTCTTGCGGACTTGCTCGAAAGAAAGGCGTGGCCGGGCGCTCTCTACGAGTGGGCAAAGGTGAATCGCGTGATCAGCACGCTCACCGAGACGCGCGACGAGGAGTAGCGGTTTGATCACCGTGCTGATGGCGCAAATCGCCGCAAGAGACTGGAAGCCTCCACGCTCACGGGGGGAGCGCATAGCAGCGCGGCCGTCGACTCGGAGCAAGGCACTCCGCGCCTGGTGGCTCAGAGCTGCGGGCCTGGCTGTACCAGGCGGCGATGCGACGGCACTGCCGACAAGTGGCGAACGCGCAGGCGCTCCGAGACACACAGAGCGGGCGAGTGATACCGTTCCGTTACTCTCGGTGATCACCGCGCCGATTGACCGTGATCGGCCGCGCCGGGTAACCTTCCCGTGCGCTGTGGGCCTGCGCGACCTCGGACCGAGCAGGCTCGCGCTCGTTCATGTCGGTTCACTGGTTCTAGATGCCATCTCGGTGTCCGGGTCCCACGGCACGGCGATCAGAGGGCCCTCCGCGCGCAACAAACCGACAGAACCTGTCCGACCGGAGCCCCCACTACATGACGAGCAGCATCGAGGCAGCCACGACCCCCGCGACCCCTCAGGTGGCGGTCAACGACATCGGGTCGGAGGAAGCCTTCCTCGCCGCGATCGACGAGACCATCAAGTACTTCAACGACGGCGACATCGTGTCCGGTGTCATCGTCAAGGTCGACCGGGACGAGGTCCTGCTCGACATCGGCTACAAGACCGAGGGCGTCATCCCCTCGCGTGAGCTGTCGATCAAGCACGACGTCGACCCCAACGAGGTCGTCTCCGTCGGCGACGAGGTCGAGGCCCTGGTCCTCCAGAAGGAGGACAAGGAAGGCCGCCTGATCCTGTCGAAGAAGCGCGCCCAGTACGAGCGCGCGTGGGGCGCCATCGAGAAGATCAAGGAGGACGACGGCGTCGTCACCGGCACCGTCATCGAGGTCGTCAAGGGCGGCCTCATCCTCGACATCGGGCTCCGCGGCTTCCTGCCCGCGTCGCTGGTCGAGATGCGCCGGGTCCGCGACCTGCAGCCGTACGTCGGCAAGGAGATCGAGGCCAAGATCATCGAGCTGGACAAGAACCGCAACAACGTGGTCCTGTCCCGCCGCGCCTGGCTCGAGCAGACCCAGTCCGAGGTCCGCTCCACCTTCCTGCAGACGTTGCAGAAGGGCCAGATCCGCAAGGGCGTCGTGTCCTCGATCGTCAACTTCGGTGCCTTCGTCGACCTCGGCGGGGTCGACGGCCTGGTGCATGTCTCCGAGTTGTCCTGGAAGCACATCGACCACCCGTCCGAGGTGGTCGAGGTCGGCCAGGAGGTCACCGTCGAGGTCCTCGACGTCGACATGGACCGCGAGCGGGTCTCGCTGTCGCTGAAGGCCACCCAGGAAGACCCGTGGCAGCAGTTCGCGCGGACCCACCAGATCAGCCAGATCGTGCCCGGCAAGGTCACGAAGCTGGTCCCGTTCGGCGCGTTCGTCCGGGTCGATGACGGCATCGAGGGCCTGGTCCACATCTCCGAGCTGGCCGAGCGCCACGTCGAGATCCCCGAGCAGGTCGTCCAGGTCGGCAAGGACGTCATGGTCAAGGTCATCGACATCGATCTCGAGCGTCGCCGCATCTCGTTGTCGCTGAAGCAGGCCAATGAGGGCGACACCGCCGCGACCGTCGCCGAGAACTTCGACCCGACGATGTACGGCATGGCCGCCGACTACGACGAGGCCGGCAACTACAAGTACCCCGACGGTTTCGACCCCGAGACCCAGGAGTGGCTGCCGGGCTACGAGGACCAGCGCGAGGAGTGGGAGCGGCAGTACGCCGAGGCCCATGCCCGCTGGGAGGCGCACAAGAGCCAGATCGAAAGCGCCCAGGTGGCCGAGGCCGAGGCGACTGCGGAGCCTCCCTCGTCGTACTCCTCGACCGAGCAGCAGGAGGACGAGGGCGGCACGCTCGCGTCCGACGAGGCCCTGCAGGCGCTCCGCGAGAAGCTCACCGGCAACTGACGTCGGCTGTGCCGTCATCTTGTGGCGGGTTGTGCACGCTATCCGCCGCGAGATCACGTGCAAAACCCGCCACAAGACGCTCCTCGAAAGGCCTGCTGCGGGATGCGGATCGTCAGCCACCGGGTTTGGGCCTCCTTGACGTAGTCGCTCGTTTGCGCGAGCTTTGACCGCAACCAGGGAGGAACTCAATGAAGAGACGCCGTCCTCTAGTTGTGCTACCGGTCGCGGCCGCGCTGGCGCTCATTCCGAGCTTGCTGGCCGTGGCGCATCCCGACCATCCAGACCCCGGCGGTGGGAGCCGGGAGATGTTTCCCGGCGAAGGCGTCGTCCACGGTGACCAGCACGGCCTGACCGAGGGTCACTTGCCGCCGGTTAGCTACGGAGTTGACTTCGTCGGCAAGGCCGAGGTCACCAACCCCTCGGGAGACGGCAACGACGGCCGTATCTCGGATGTGTCCGCGTACGGCAACTTCGCGTTCCTGACCGCGTTCCGGGAGCCCACCTGCGAGCAGACCGGGGCGCACGTGATCGACATCTCTGACCCTGCCAACCCGTTCGAGGTGACCAGCGCGTTCATGCCGACCGAGGATGGCAACTTCGCCGGTGAGGGCTCTGACGTCATCGAGATGGACAACGAGTTCTTCGAGGGCGTCTTGTTCATGCACCAGAACGAGACCTGCCCGGGAGCGCCCGCCCCGACGGTGCCGAGGACGCGTGGCGGCATCAATATCTGGGATGTCACGGACGCGACTCAGCCGGAGTTGCTGGTGGCACACGCCGGTGACTACACCAACCCCGCGGGTGGCATGGATGTTCAGGCCAACCAGACGCACAGCCAATTCGCGTGGACCAACAAGTTCGATGGGCGGACCTACGTCGTGCTCGTGGACGATGAAGAGCTGACCGACATCGACATCCTCGACATCACCGACCCGCGCAACCCGGTGCTGGTCAACGACACGCTCAACCTTGACGAGCCACCGTTCGACGTGGATCAGGCCTCGCCGAGCAACCTCGCCTCGGTGTTCTCCCACGACATGATGGTCCAGCGGGTGGGCGAGCGGTACGTGATGAATATGTCGTACTGGGACGGCGGGTATGTGCTGCTCGACGTGACCGACCCCACCGACGGGAATGTCAGCCTGATCGCGGAGTCCGACTTCGCCCAGCTCGACGAGGAGCGGCTGGCCCGCGGGCAGGAGATCTCGCCGGAGGGCAACGGTCACCAGTCCGAGCTGTCGCCGGACAACCGGTTCCTCGTCGCCACCGACGAGGACTTCAACCCGTTCCGGGTGGTCGCCACCATCACTTCGGGCCCGCACGCCGGAGCCGGCTACACCGCCACCTCGGCGTCGGACACCCCGCCGATCGACGAGGACACCAGCATCTCCGGGACTCCGACCTTCGTCGGCCTGGGCTGCACGGCCAGCCCGCCGCCGCCGGGTGACGGGGTCGCGCTGGTCGAGCGCGGCGTTTGTACATTCCAGGAGAAGTTGGACAACATCACCGCCGCGGGTTATGACGCGGGGATCGTGTTCAATGCGCTCCGGGCGGACTGCCTGGGCCAGGTCACCATGCTGGCTGCAGGTGACATCCCCTTCGTGTTCGTCAACCGGCTGTCCGGGCTGCAGCTCCTTCAGGTTCCCGGCGTGACGGCTGGCAACGCGTGCACGACGGATTCACCTGCGGTTGGTTCGCCGGTCGCGTCCACCACGATCGAGGCGGTGTTCGACGGCTGGGGCTTCATCCGGCTCTTCCGAACGCAGATCCCCGGTGATGTCGGCGAGCCCGGCTCGATCTCACAGATCGACACCTTCGCCGTTCCCGAGGCCCAGGATCCGGCCTTCGCGACCGGGTTCGGCGACATCTCGGTGCACGAGGTGGCGATCGACCCGAACCCCGGCAAGAAGCTCGTCTACGTCAGCTACTACTCCGCCGGGTTCCGGATCCTCGAGTACGGCAACGGCGGCCTGCAGGAGGTCGGCGCCTTCATCGACGAGGGCGGCAACAACTTCTGGGGCGTCGAGGTCCACAACATCGGCGGGGAACAGTACGTGCTGGCCAGCGACCGGGACTTCGGGCTCTACATCTTCCAGCCCGACCTGTAGGAGGTCAGGAGAGGAGGCGGCGCGACACACTGCGCCGCCTCCTCGGAGCGGGCCGCGGGTGTCCTTTAGCGCGTGTCCTGTGGATCTTGCGGAAGAATTCCTGGGAGCGTGGCGTCGTTCTCGGGGTGGGCAGGCGGCCGTACGGCGGGCCCGTGGCTCGCCGCATCGCCTTGGCCGCCCTGCGGGCCGAACCCCGCAAGTAGCTCAGCGGCCGATTAGGCAGAGGGGGTGGCGCGAAGGTGGCGCTACCCCCTCTGAGTTCGTTCAAGTATGAAGCGACCTCCATCGTTGTGGGGGTGAGCCCAGGCGGTCCGCGTGCGGGAGGGCACGTCACGTAAAAAGCGGCCCGGAATTGCATCTTCCAACGGCGCGGGACCAACCCCGATCGGGAGACCGGCTCGGGGCTGGCCGCTCAACTGAAGGCCACCCGCGGAAGATCGGGACTTCACAACGCCCTCGACAGGGAGCAATCTTCGACGTAGTCCAGACGACGGCGACGGAGCCGTCGAGGAGGTGACGGACTGTGCGCACACCATCCCGTGCTCACGCGGGGACCGCCGCGCTGATCGCAGCGGCGCTCGTCCTCGCAGCCGGATCGGGCAGCGTCGCAGCGCCCGGCGGGCAGGACAGGGGCTCCGGAGAACCCGGGAGGTTCCCAGGAGACCAGATCGAGGCCAAGGACCAGGACAATCGAAAGGGCCGGGCCGCGCCCTCCGCCCGCCAGCAGGCCAAGGCGGATGAGGTTGGTGCCCGGGCCCGCTGGAACGACTTCGGCACACCCGCGGTGCTTACGTCGACCGGTGAGCCGCTCGCCACCGGCCTGTCCGCCGACCCGGTGGCGGCCGCTGAGGCATACGTCGCCGCCAACCGCGACCTGCTCGGGCTCACCGCGCGCGGCGCTGCGGCACTCGAGGTCCTGAGTGTCGCCCCGCTGGGTGAGGGCGCCTCGGTGCTGTTCAGGCAGCGGTTCGGCGGCCTTGCAGCCGGCCGTGACGGGCTGCTCGTCGTCGGAGTGCGCGACGGCGCCGTCTGGCACGTGAGCTCGTCGCTTGCTCGCGACGCCGGCCGGCCGGCGGCGGCGACGCTGTCGGCCGACGAGGCCGCACAGATCGCCGCCGAAGACGCGGGTGTCGACGAGACCGCTGTGCAGGCGGTCGAGCTGGTCGCCGTACCCGTGCCACAGGGCGCCGCACGCGCTGCGTACGAGGTCGTGCTGATCGGCGGGGACGATGCCCAACCGGTGGGCTTCACCACGTACGTGGACGGCCGCGACGGTAGCGTGCTCGTCCGCGAGGACCTGGTCGACTACAGCGAGGACAACCCGGCCTGGGAGGTCTTCCCCAACACGCCGCCGTTCGACTACTCGTCGACCGACACCCGCGTGCGGTGGTGCTTCCTGCCCGGGCCCGGCTGCGACGAGGTCGTCGGTACGTCCGCGTCGCCGCTCGCCTGGGACGTCAAAGCGTCGAACGAGCAGTCGACCGAGACGACGCAGGGGAACAACTCCTTTGCCGTCCACAACTGGTTCAGCAACGACCCCTTCAAGGTCGGCAAGGAGTTGGCGACGCCGAGCCCGGACCGCGAGTACACCTACGCGTGGACCAACCAGTGGTTGAGGGAAAAGTGCTCGCCGGCGGTCTTCGAGACGGCCGCTCCGCAACGACATCGACGCTGCGCGGGCGAACCTGTTCGTGAGGCACAACCGGATGCACGACTGGTCGTACCACCTCGGCTTCACCGAGGCCACGTTCAACCTGCAGGACGACAACTTCGGCCGGGGCGGCAAGATGAACGACCCGGAGCAGGGCAACGCGCAGGCCGGCGGTGTCTCCGGTGGTCCCCCGACGTTCGCGGCGCGGGACAACGCAAACCAGATCACCCCGCCGGACGGCCACCCGCCGATCACCAACATGTACCTCTGGCAGCCGATCGCTGGATCGTTCTACGCCCCATGCGTCGACGGCGACTTCGACATGACCGGTGATCGCGCACGAGTACGGCCATGCCATCACCAACCGGATGATCGCCGGCCCGAAGCAACGGTCTGAACTCGCCGCAGGGTATGAGCGAAAGCTGGTCCGACCTGGTGGCGGTCGAGTACCTCGCCGAGCATGGCTACGCGCCAGCGGGCAGTCGGGCGTTCACGATCGGGGAATACGTCACCAGCGACCCGGGCGCGGGCATCCGCAACTACAACATGAGCAACAGCCCGCTGAACTACAGCCACATCGACTACGACTTCGTCGGGCTCCAGGTTCACGCGTCGGGCGAGGTGTGGAGCGCCACCAACGTCGACATCAGGCAGGCGCTGATCGGACGCTACGGCGCCGGCAACGCCGCGTTGCAGAAGTCCTGCGCCAACGGCGAGACGCCGGTCACCAGCTGCCCGGGGAACCGGCGCTGGGCGCAGCTGATGTTCGACTCGTACCTGCTGTTGGCGGTCTCCGGCGTGAGCATGGTCGATTCACGTGACGCCCTGCTCGCAGCGGACATGATCCGGTTCGGCGGAGCCAACCAGGACCTGCTGTGGAACGCGTTCGCCACGCGTGGTCTGGGTGAGGGTGCTTCCAGTAACGGCCCTGGGGACCCGAACCCGGTGCCGAGCTTCGTCTCGCCGTTCGCGACCGAAGCCACGGTGACGTTTGCGCCGGTCGACGAGACCGGACAGGCCGTCTCGGGAGCCCAACTGTTCGTGGGCGACTACCAGGCCCGGGCGCGTGCGGTGGCAGACACCGATCCTGCAACCACCCTCGGCAACACCGTGCAGGTGGTGCCGGGGACGTACGAGTTGCTCGCCACGGCAGCGGGTCGAGGGCACGTGCCGGGTGGGACCTGTCGACTTCACCGCAGGCTCTGCAGTCACATTGGCCGTCGAGATGCCCACGAACCTGGCGTCGAGCGCGGCTGGCGCGGCGGTGAGCGGCGACGGTATCAACCTGGCCCGGATCGTCGACGACAACGAGGCCACCAACTGGGCCTCGCTCGGCAGCCCGGTCGCGGGCAGGCAGGTGACCGTGGATCTGGCGGGCGGCGCCCACCGGGTGGACCGTGTCCGGGTGAGCGCCGATGCTCCGGCCGCCGCTGACCGGAGATCCGGACGCGGGCACGCAGAGCCGTTTCTCGGCGCTGCGGCAGTTCCGGGTGCTCGCCTGCACGGTGACGGGCGCGGTCGACTGCGCGGACGCTGCGCGACTTCAGCCCGGTCTTCACGAGCCCGGCGGACGCGTTCCCCTCGGTCGCGCCGCGGCCTCGTGCGCCGGAGCTGATCCTGCGGACGTTCGACATCCCGGACACCAGGGCGACCCACCTACGTCTGGAGGTAGTGACCAACCAATGCACGGGTACCCCGGACTACGCGGGTGAACAGGACGCCGATCCGCGGGCGAACACCGACTGCTCCACGGCAAGCGCGCAAGCGCGCAACGTGCGGGTGGCCGAGTTCCAGGCCTTCGCCCAGTAGGGCGTCGGACGTTCAGCGGGGTGCCGCAGCGACAGGCTGGCTACGTGAAGCCAGAAGCTGGCTAGCGGGAGTGAGTTGGCCGGGCCGGGACATGACCCGGGCCGGCCAACCGCCCTACCTATCAGGGCGTGTCCTGTGGATCTTGCGGGCGGGGGCTGGGGAGCGTGGCGTCGTTCTCCGGCAGGCCGGCGGCCGTACGGTGAGCCCGTGGCTCGCCGCATCGCTCTGGCCGCCCTGCTGGTTCTGCTGGTGCCGGGCTGCTCGAACGGCGACGAGGGCGAGGCGCTGCCGGTGCCCTCGCCGGTGGGTTCCACGACCGGCGACCCGTCCGGGTCCGAATCGATCCCGTCGCCCGGCGAGTCCGGCGCCGACGTGCCCCAGAACTGCGACGACGTCGTACCGTTCACCCGGATCGTCCAGATCGTCGCCGTGCCACTGGAGGGCGGCACCGGCCGCGTGTACGCCGACGACTTCCCGGCCGACTCGGGTCGGACCGCCCGGCTGACGTGTCAGTACGGCGTACGACCCGCGCCGGCCGGCGGCGAGGCCCCGCCGCCGCAGGTCGAGATCAGCCTCTCCGGGTACGTCGACGGCGACGCCGCCAGGACACGGCTCGAGGACACCGTCGGCTCGGCCCGAGCGGGCGGCCAACAGGTCCAGGCGCAGGCCGTGAGTGGGCACGACGGGTTCCTGCTCGCCGACGCCGAGGACATCACCTACGTCGTCGCCGTGGACGACCGGACCCTCGTCGTCACGTTGGCCCGTGGGGTGGTCCCCGAACCGGCCGAGCAAGTGGTGCTCGTCGGACTGGTCGAGGCTGCGCTCGGCGTTCCGGCCGCGACGGCGAGTCCCACCTGACTCTGCGTTCGTCCTGGACGAACACCCAGCGGGAATTGAGTCGGGTCGGCTCAAGTTAGAACGGGTGACAGCCAGAAGAGGCTGCAAGACGATCACCGGAGGTTCTGACATGACCACTCTCGCATTGCGTGGTCGGCGCGACCCGTTCGCCGATTTCGACGCGTTGTTCCGCACGGCCGTCCTGCCCGGTTTCGGGCGTAGAGCCGGCTTCATCCCGGCCGCCGAGGTGACCCGCGACGGCGACGACGCGCTGGTGCGCGTCGAGCTGCCCGGCGTCGATGCCGAGCGCGACATCGCTGTCGAGGTCGACCGCGGGACACTCGTCGTGCGCGGTGAGCGACGCGACGAGAAGTCCGAGGAGCGCGAGGGACGCCTGCTCCGCGAGATGCGGTACGGCGCGTTCCGGCGGGCCTTCGCCCTGCCGGCGCACGTCACCGGCGACGACCTCAGCGCGACGTACGACGCCGGCGTGCTGACCGTGCGGGTTTCCGGTGCGTACGCCGGTTCCACCGCGCAGCGCATCCCGGTCGCTGGGCCGAGCGCGGTCGCCGTCGAAGCCGCCGAAACGGATGGCGAGCAGGCCGCCTGAGGCAGGTCGACCCGGCCAAACGGGCCCGGACCCCGCTCGGGGTCCGGGCCCGTGCCACGCCTGGCCTCGGCGTGGCGGCGCGGGACGGACGGCACCTGAAGGCTGTCCCGCAGCCGACTCTCCTCTTCTCCCACCGGGACCGGCACTCAAACATGTCGAGGTCGTCGGGTTGATCCATCGTTCCCCCGATCGGACCTCCTAGGCTGCGGTGCCATGCTGCGCGTAGGGCTCACCGGGGGGATCGGGGCCGGCAAGTCGACCGTGGCGCGTCGACTGGTCTCGCTCGGCGCTGTCCTGGTGGACGCCGACCGGATCGCGCGCGAGGTGGTGGAGCCCGGCACGCCGGGGTTCGGCGCCGTCGTTGCCGAGTTCGGGCGCACGGTGGTGGCCGATGACGGTTCACTGGACCGCCCGGCTCTTGGCCGGATCGTCTTCGGGGACGAATCGCGCCGGCAGGCTCTGAACGCGATCGTGCACCCGCTGGTGGGTCAGCGCCGGGCTGAGCTGGTCGCGCAGGCGCCACCCCACGCCGTCGTCGTCGAGGACGTGCCTCTGCTGGTCGAGAACGACCTGGGTCCCAGCTATCACCTCGTTCTCGTCGTCCATGCACCTGCGGAGGACCGGGTACGTCGCCTCGTAGGAGACCGTGGGATGGATGCCGACGACGCATGGTCGCGGATCCGGTCGCAGGCCGACGACGACGCGCGCCGTGCCGCGGCCGACGTCTGGCTCGACAACTCCGGCGAGCGTGACGAACTGCTGGGCGCCGTCGACGTGACGTGGCACGAGCGCCTGGTGCCGTTCGAGGCAAACCTGCGCGCTCGCCGCCCGGCCGAACGACCTCAGCACGCGGTCATCGTGCCGGCCGACCCCGAGTGGGCCGTGACGGCTGGCCGGTCGCTCGCCCGGGCGCGTGCCGTCGCCGGCGCCCGGCTGGTCCGGGCCGATCACATCGGGTCGACGTCCGTGTCCGGCCTCGCGGCGAAGGACGTCATCGACCTCCAGTTGGTCGTCGACGACCTCGCGAGCGCGGGCCGCGTCGCCGACGAGCTTCTCGGCGCCGGACTGGTCCGCCGCGAGGGCCGATGGTGGGACAACGCCGTCGACGGAACGACGCATGACAAGGCGTTCGCGATGAACGCCGACCCTGGCCTGTACGTCAACTGTCACGTCCGGCCGGTCACGTCGCCGACCTGGCGGGAGGCACTGCTGCTCCGGGACTACCTGCGTGCCACGCCGGCTGCCGCCGACGACTACGCCCGCCTCAAGGTGGCGCTCGCAGCGGCGCCGCACGAGAGCGTTGACGAGTATGCGGACCGTAAGACGCCCTGGATGCGCGCGACCCTGGCCGCCGCCGAGAGCTGGGCCGCGCCGCACGGGTTGGTCGCCATCGAGCTGAGGACGTCTGTCGGCGGTGCGACGTACGGTGGGTGTCGTGCGACCCGTGACCGAGATCCAGCGCAGCATGACCCCGTTCCAGGTCGTGAGCGACTGGCAGCCTTCCGGCGACCAGCCGCAGGCGATCGACGAGCTCGAACGGCGCATCCGCGCGGGCGAGCCGGACGTCGTCCTGCTCGGCGCCACGGGCACGGGCAAGAGCGCGACGACTGCGTGGCTGGTCGAACGCGTCCAGCGGCCCACGCTGGTGATGGCGCCGAACAAGACGCTCGCGGCCCAGCTTGCCAACGAGTTCCGCGAGCTCCTGCCCAACAACGCCGTCGAGTACTTCGTCTCGTACTACGACTACTACCAACCCGAGGCGTACATCCCGCAGACCGACACCTACATCGAGAAGGACTCCTCGATCAACGAGGAGGTAGAACGGCTGCGGCACGCGGCGACGGCCAGCCTGCTGACCCGGCGTGACGTCATCGTGGTCGCCTCCGTGTCGTGCATCTACGGCCTCGGATCGGCCCAGGAGTACCTCGACCGCATGGTGTGGCTGCGGGTGGGCGAGGAGCGCAACCGCGAGGCGTTGCTGCGCCGACTGGTCGAGATCCAGTACGCCCGCAACGACCAGAACTTCACCCGTGGGACGTTCCGGGTCCGCGGCGACACGCTCGAGATCATCCCGATGTACGAGGAGCTGGCCGTGCGGGTCGAGTTCTTCGGCGACGAGATCGAGCGGATCATGACTCTGCATCCGCTCACCGGCGAGGTGATCAGCGAGGAAGAGGTCGTCCACGTCTTCCCGGCCTCGCACTACGTTGCCGGTCCCGAGCGGATGGAGCGGGCGATCCAGGGCATCGAGGTCGAGCTCGGTGAGCGGCTCGAGACCCTCGAGCGGCAGGGCAAGCTCCTCGAGGCACAGCGGCTGCGCATGCGCACGACCTACGACGTCGAGATGATGCGCCAGGTCGGGTTCTGCTCCGGCATCGAGAACTACTCACGCCACATCGACGGTCGGGCCGCCGGCAGCGCACCCAACTGCCTGCTCGACTACTTCCCGCAGGACTTCCTGCTCGTCATCGACGAGTCCCACGTCACAGTCCCGCAGATCGGCGGCATGTACGAGGGTGACATGAGCCGCAAGCGCACGCTGGTCGACCACGGCTTCCGGTTGCCCAGCGCGATGGACAACCGCCCGCTGCGCTGGGAGGAGTTCCTCCAGCGGATCGGCCAGACGGTCTACCTGTCGGCCACGCCGGGGCCGTACGAGCTGGGCCAGGCCAAGGGGGTGGTCGAGCAGATCATCCGCCCGACCGGGCTGGTCGACCCGGAGGTCGTCGTCAAGCCGACCCGGGGCCAGATCGACGACCTCATGGACGAGATCAAGGTCCGCACCGGCCGCAACGAGCGGGTGCTGGTCACGACGCTGACGAAGAAGATGGCCGAAGACCTCACCGACTACCTTCTCGAACACGGCATCCGGGTGCGCTACCTGCACAGCGAGGTCGACACGCTGCGGCGCGTAGAGCTGCTGCGAGAGCTCCGGATGGGCGAGTTCGACGTGCTGGTCGGCATCAACCTGCTTCGCGAGGGCCTCGACCTTCCGGAGGTGTCGCTGGTGAGCATCCTCGACGCCGACAAGGAGGGCTTCCTGCGGTCGGGCACGTCGCTGATCCAGACCATCGGTCGGGCGGCACGCAACGTCTCCGGCCAGGTGCACATGTACGCCGACACGGTCACTCCCTCGATGCGCAATGCGATCGACGAGACCAACCGGCGTCGCCAGAAGCAGGTCGCGTACAACACCGAGCACGGCCTCGACCCGACGCCCCTTCGCAAACGGATCAGCGACATCACCGAGCTGCTCGCGCGCGAGGACGCCGACACCGAGGCCCTCGTCGGGGGCTCGGGCCGGGCCCAGAGCCGGGGCAAGGCCCCGGTGCCGGGCATGCGCAGCATGTCCGACGCCGGTCGGCACGCGGCCGAGCTGGCCGGGATGCCCGCGGCCGACCTCTCCCAGCTCATCCAGCAGCTCACCGACCAGATGCACACGGCCGCGGGAGAGCTTCAGTTCGAGCTTGCTGCGCGGCTGCGCGACGAGATCGCGGAGCTGAAGAAGGAGCTCCGGGGCATGCACGAGGCCGGGGTCGGGCGGTGAACTTCGACGAGCTCCTCGATTACTGCCTGGCGAAGCCGGGCGCTTGGCAGGACGAGCCCTGGGAGGGCGACGTCGTCGCCAAGGTCGGCGACAAGATCTTCGCCTTCCTGGGGTCGGGCGAGTCGGTAGGCGTGAAATGCGGCCGCAACCGCGACGAAGCCGACGAGTGGCTGCTGCGCTTTCCCGGCGACGCCACCGTCATGGCATACATCGGGCGCTCCGGCTGGAACACGCTGGGGATCGGTGGCGCCATTCCCGACGACGAGCTTCTCCAGGCGGTCGACGACTCGTACGAATCGGTCGTGTCCAAGCTCCCGAAGCGCCTGCGGCCGGCGGTCGGCAAACCCAGGTAGCCGTTTCTCGGACATTCCCGCGCGGCCGGTGGCGGCCTGCGGCCGCTGCAGGCATGAGAGACTCGACGACGCGTGGAGGGGAGTATTCCTGCGCGGCGGTGTCGTCATCACGGTCTGCCCGGTCGATCGGGCACCCGGTGCCGCCGGCCCGGGCACCCGGGTGGGAGAGACCTCCGGTCGGTGCGTGGCCTCCGCGGCGGACCGTGACGACCGGAGAGAGGACCCCGCCCCGTGTTCGAGCTACCCGCCTGGTTCGAGGTCGGCACGCTCGTCTTCCTGTCCGCGCTGCTTCTGGCCGACCTCGTCATCGTCACGCGCCGCCCGCACGAGCCCTCCGCCAGGGAGGCGACTCTGTGGGTGGTGTTCTACGTGTCTCTCGCGCTCATCTTCGGCCTGGTGATGCTCGCGGTGTCCGGCGCGCAGGCGGCAGGTGAGTTCTACGCAGGATGGCTGACGGAGTACAGCCTCTCGGTCGACAACCTGTTCATCTTCGTGATCATCATGGCGCAGTTCCGGGTACCGAGGCAGTACCAACAGTCGGTGCTGCTGTTCGGCATCCTGCTCGCGATCGTCCTGCGCGGGATCTTCATCCTCATCGGCGCCGTGGCGATCAACCAGTTCTCGTGGGTCTTCTACCTGTTCGGGCTCTTTCTGGTCTACACCGCGGTCAATCTGGCCAACCAGCAGATGCACCACGAAGAGCACGAAGATGAGTACGAGAACGTGGTCATCAGGCGCGCTCGGCGCCTACTGCCCGTGAGCAAGGAGTACGACGGTGTGAAGCTGCGCACCTGGGTCGACGGCAAGCGGGTCTTCACGCCGATGGTGATCGTCTTCGTCTCGATCGCCTCGGCCGACGTGCTCTTCGCCGTCGACTCGATTCCGGCGATCTTCGGCCTGACCCAGGAAGCGTTCATCGTCCTCACCGCGAACATCTTCGCGCTGATGGGTCTGGTGCAGCTGTACTTCCTGCTCGGCGACCTGCTGAAACGGTTGGTGTACCTCTCGGCCGGCCTGGCCGTCATCCTCGGTTTCATCGGCGTGAAGCTGATCTTGACGGCTCTGCACGAGAACAACCTGCCGTTCATCAACAACGGCGAGCCGTTCGAGAATGTGCCGGAGGTGCCGATCTGGCTCTCGCTTGCGGTGATCGTCGGAACTCTGGCCATCACCACGGTGCTCAGCCTGGCCAAGAGCAGCCACGACACGCGCCGCGCGAACCGACTCGCGTCGCAGGATCCGGCTGCTTTCGGTCCTGACGGCGATCGATGATCGACTGGTCGGAGAAGTCGCAACACGGCTTGCTCCGGCTGCTTCGGGCTGGGGTCTACCAGCCGCGAGCCCGCCACTCGGAGAGGTGCGGGCGTTCGGCGCCGAGCGTCGTGTCGTTGCCATGTCCGGGGTAGACCCACGTCTCGTCGGGGAGCCGGTCGAACAGCTTGGCGCTCACGTCGGCGAACAGGCGGTCGAAGTCCTCCTTCGACCCGTGTGTGCTACCGACGCCGCCCGGGAAGAGGCTGTCGCCGGTCCAGACGTGCGGTGACCCGGTCGGGTCGTCGTAGAGCAGAGCGATGCCGCCGGGGGTGTGCCCGACGAGGTGCACGACCTCGAGCTCGCAGGCGCCGACCCGCACGGCGTCGCCGTCGCCAACGAGCTCGATCGTCGGCACCGGGATCGCAGGCGCGTCGTCGGGATGGGCCGCCGTCACCGCCCCGGTCCGCGACACCACATCGGCAAGCGCCTGCCAGTGGTCGGCATGACGATGGGTGGTGACGACGCGAACGAGCGGACCCTCACCGCACAGCGCCAGGATCCGGTCCGGCTCAGCGGCGGCGTCGACGACCAGCTCCTCGCCCGTGTCGCGGCACCGCAGCACGTACACGTTGTTGTCCATGTGACCGACCGAGGCCTTGGTCACGACGAGATGGGTCAGCTCCCGCACGGCCGGAGGTCCACCGGGCGGGACCCTACCGTGGTAGACGCTCATCACGCCCACGGTGGCAGCGCCGGAAGCAGGCCCTTGGGCTCGACCCGGAGGTCGCCGCCCTCGGACCGCCCGGTGAGCCACCCGAGCATCGACGCCGCGGACCCGGTGACCGTCACGTCACCACCCGAACCGAGCCGGTCCGTGACGCCGTCGGTGACGAGCGTCAGGTCGGGCACGTCGTCCCGACGGCCGAACATTCGCAGCGTCTCGGCCAGCGCCCTTGACACGAACGACGGCGCCCAGTCGGCCGGGGAGTACCCGGCGTCGAGGTCGACGTGGTGGATCTCGACTTCCTTCAGCCGCTGCCACAGCACTCGTCGGGCCGGGATCGTCCGGCCGATCGCCCCCGGACCCATCCGGACCTGCCGTTCCCACGCCTCGTCCGGAACGGCGGCGACTGCCACCGAGAACCGGTGGGAGGACGAGCGCAGGTCGGCGACGATCTCGTCCGGATCGCGCTCGGCTCCGGCCGTGATGTCGCTCTCCCGGGAGTCCACAGTGGCGTACATGGGCGTCTCGACGCCGGTGATGGCCCACGTGAGCAGGTTTGTCAGCGCGTCGGCGTTGCGGGCGACGTGGCTGAGCACGTGTGCGCGTGACCAGCCCGGACATCGACTCGGCACGCGCAGAGCAGCGTCGTCGAACTCGGCGGTGGTTCGGAGGAAGCGCTCCGTGGCCGCGGATACCGGGCCGACACCGGCCGGCTCCGGCGCATTCGCGGATCCCGGAGGCGGGGCGATCGAGGGATCCTCCACGTTGTCGACGGTAGAGGCACCGTCAAGCGCGCAATATCAGTCGTCCTCGTCGATCTCCGCCGTGGGCAGCCCACCGGCGCAGCTGATCTTGACCTTCACCTCGTGGTCGCCGGAATCGAACTCCACCTCGACCGCGTGGCCCTGCTGGTTCTCGCCGCCGACCTGGTAGCCCTGGGCCGGTGTCCAGGACACCACCTGCGCGTCCCCGCCCGCGCAGCGGGCTGTGACGCTGCCGGGAGGTGCTGGCGATGCTGCGCGCTGTCACCGACGTGCCCGTGATCGTCGCGACGGCCCGGGACGGAGACCCCGAGATCGTCGCCGCGCTGGAGGCGGGCGCCGACGACTACCTGGTCAAGCCGTTCAGCGGCGCTCAGCTGCGCGCGCGTATCGGCGCGGTCCTGCGCCGGGCCGGCGCGGATCCGGCGGACGACCCCGTGGTCGTCGTCGGTGCGCTGCGGATCGACGCGCGCTCGCGGGAGGCCGAGCTCGACGGCAGGATGCTGGCGCTGACGCCCCGCGAATTCGACCTGTTGCACTACCTAGCCGCCCGTGCCGGGCAGGTGGTCAGCAAGCGGGAACTCTCCACGGAGGTATGGCGCGCCCCCTATGGCGGTGCCGACAAGACCGTCGACGTCCACCTGTCCTGGCTGCGCCGCAAGCTCGGCGAGACCGCGGGGGAGCCGAGGTTCCTGCACACCGTGCGCGGCGTCGGGGTGAAGCTCAGCCCGCCTTCAGCATGAGGAGCGGGACGCCGGCTGCGTGGGCCGGGCCATGAGGCGCTCGCTCGCGATGCTCGTCGCCGCGACGACGTCGCTGGTCCTGGTGGCCTTCTTGGTGCCGCTCGCCGTTCTGGTCAGATCCGCGACCGCTGAACAGGCCGTATCGGCCGCGAGCATCAACGCGGCCGCGCTTACACCGATCGTTGCGACGTCAGGTCGCGACGCCGTCGATCTGGCGCTTGACCTTGCCGAGGCCGACAGCGGGCACCCGTTCACCGTGTTCTACCCGGACGGCACGACGGCCGGGACCTCGGCGGAGCGCTCGGACCCGGTCGAGCTCGCGCTGCGACAGGGACGGACGCTGACGGCCGAGGCCGACGGAGGACGCGAGGTGGTCGTGGCCGTAGGACTCAGCGGTGGCCAAACGGGCGCCATTCGCACCTTCGTGCCGGCCGACGAGCTGGCCGGCGGAGTGCTCGGGACCTGGCTCGTGCTCGGTGCCCTCGGTGCCGGCCTGGTGGCGCTGGGGGTGCTTGTCGCCGACCGGATGGCTCGCAGTCTCGTGCGTCCCATGGTCGACGCGTCCCGCGTATCACACCGGCTGGCCGCAGGTCAGCTCGACGCGAGGGCGGTGCCGGGTGGGCCACCCGAGGTCCGGTCCGTGGCAACCGGTCTCAACTACCTGGCCGGGCGGATCACCGGCATGTTGCGCGAGGAGCGCGAGACCATCGCCGACCTGTCCCATCGGTTGCGTACGCCCCTGACCGCCCTGCGACTGGAGACCGAGGTACTGCCGGACGCGGAGCACTCTCGGCGGATCGGCGAGACCGTCGACGCGCTGGAGCGGGCGGTCACGCAGGTGATCAACGACGCGCGCTCACGAGGGCTCGCCGTGACGGGCGATGTGAGTACTGATTCAGCCGAGGTCGTGGCCGACAGGGTGGCGTTCTGGTCCGTGCTGGCCGAGGACACGGAGCGGCATCTCTCGACCGCGCTGGCGACCGGTCCGTTGCCGGTCCGCGCGGCCCGGGCGGATCTGGCCGCGTGCGTCGATGCCCTGCTCGAGAACGTGTTCGCGCACACCCCCGATGGCACGGCCCTGGCTGTGCGGCTCGAGGCTCGTACCGGTGGCGGCGCGACGCTGGTCGTGGAGGATGGCGGCGGCTTCGACGGCGCTGACGCCGTCGCGCGTGGAACCATTCGGGCAGCGTCGACAGGGCTGGGGCTGGACATCGCACGCCGGGTCGCCGAAGGCTCCGGCGGTCGCCTCACCGTCGGGACGTCGGCGCTGGGAGGCGCGGGGGTGACGGTCGAGCTCGGGCCGCCGTCCACGTGAGATCTCGGGCGCCATGGGTGCCTCTTAGCCGTTCGTTAGCAGTCGCGTAGCGCGGCACTAGGCCGCCCCTCGGCAGGCTCACTCTGTCGTGCTCGAACAGGGCGCGCGCCCGAAGGTGAGGAGAAGTCATGTCTGCACCGAAGTGGATGCCTGCGGCCGGCGTCGCCGGCGCGCTCACGGTCGCTGGCTCGGCGATCGTGGCGGTCGCGGCAACCGGTCCGACGTCCGAGGCGGGCTCGGCCCGGTCGTCGGTGTCGTCGAGCCCGTCGGCATCGCCGGAACCGAGCGTACGGACCCCGGATGTGACCGGAACTCCCGAAGCCGTCCCCGGCGATGTGGGCGCCCAGATCTCGGCTGCGGAGGCCGTCGACGTCGCGGCCGGCAGCATCTCCGGTGAGGGTGCCTCGCCGTCGGTCCGGGAGATCGACCTCGAGTTCGAAGACGGACGATGGATCTGGCACGTCGAGTTCGCCGGCGACGACGAGGTCGAGGTCGACGCCATGACGGGTGTGGTCGTCAAGCTCGAGCGCCGCGACGACAAGGACGACTGGGGCGACCGGGACGACAACAGCGGACCGGGCAGCGGCGACGACGGTGACGACGACGGCGGCGACGACGACGGGCCGAACCACGACTGACCGGAGCTGTCGGCGGACGGCGTGGCTGCCAGGCGGGCCGGTAGCTTGGTTCGGAGTTTGTCGGGGCGGACACATAACCTGGGCGTCGTGGTGGACCAACTCGTCATCCGCGGCGCCCGTGAGCACAACCTCAAGGATGTCTCGCTCGACCTGCCCCGTGACGCGATCATCGTGTTCACGGGGCTTTCGGGCTCGGGCAAATCCAGCCTGGCCTTCGACACGATCTTCGCCGAGGGCCAGCGCCGCTACGTCGAGTCGCTGTCGGCGTACGCCCGGCAGTTTCTCGGCCAGATGGACAAACCGGATGTGGACTTCATCGAGGGACTGTCGCCGGCCGTCTCGATCGACCAGAAGGCCACCTCGCGCAACCCGCGATCGACGGTCGGCACCATCACCGAGGTCTACGACTACCTGCGGCTCCTGTACGCGCGAGCCGGCCGGCCGCACTGTCCGGTCTGCGGCCGACCGATCGGCCGGCAGACGCCGCAGTCGATCGTCGACCGGGTGCTCGAGCTCGACGAGGGGTCCCGCTTCCAGGTGCTCGCGCCCGTCGTCCGGGCTCGCAAGGGCGAGTACGGCGACCTGTTTCGCACGTTGCAGACGCAGGGCTACGCGCGAGCGCGGGTCGACGGCGTCGTGCACCAGCTCACCGACCCGCCGACGCTGAAGAAGCAGGAGAAACACACCATCGAGGTGGTCGTCGACCGCCTCACCGTGCAGGACTCCGCCAAGCGGCGCCTGACCGACTCGGTCGAGACGGCGCTGCGCCTGTCCGGCGGCCTGGTGACGCTCGATTTCGTCGATCTCCCCGACGACGACCCGCACCGCGAGCGGGTCTTCTCCGAGCACCTGTACTGCCCGTACGACGACCTGTCCTTCGAGGAGCTCGAGCCGCGGTCGTTCTCGTTCAACTCGCCGTTCGGCGCGTGCCCGGTCTGCACCGGCATCGGCACCACGATGGAGGTCGACCCGGAGCTCGTCGTCCCCGACCCGAGCCGGAGCATCGATCAGGGCGCGCTCGCCCCGTGGTCGGTGGGTCAGACCTCGGAGTACTTCGGGCGGATCGTCGTGGCGCTGGCCGAGACGATCGGGTTCCGCACGGACGTGCCGTTCGAACGCCTGCCCGCGAAGGCGCGCAACGCGCTCGTGCAGGGGTACGACGGGCAGGTGCACGTCCGGTACCGCAACCGGTACGGCCGCGAACGCTCGTACTACACGACCTATGAAGGCGTGATCCCGTGGGTCCAGCGGCGGCACGCCGAGGCCGAGTCCGACGCCAGCCGCGAGCGGTTCGAGGGATTCATGCGCGAGGTGCCGTGTGCGGCCTGCGGCGGTTCACGCCTCAAGCCGGTGAGTCTCGCGGTGACGTTCGGCGGCAAGAGCATCGCCGAGGTGGCGGCCATGCCCATCGGGGATTGCGCCGTCTTCCTGCGTGGGCTGTCGCTGTCCGACCGCGAGCGCCAGATCACCGAGCGCGTGCTCAAGGAGATCAACGAGCGGCTGCGGTTCCTCGTCGACGTCGGGCTGGACTACCTGACACTCGACCGGTCGTCGGGCACGCTCGCCGGGGGCGAGGCCCAGCGCATCCGGCTCGCCACTCAGATCGGCTCCGGCCTGGTGGGCGTGCTCTATGTGCTCGACGAGCCCTCGATCGGACTGCACCAGCGCGACAACCGCCGCCTGATCGAGACGCTCGTGCGGCTCCGCGACCTCGGCAACACGCTCATCGTGGTCGAGCATGACGAGGAGACCATCCGGGTGGCCGACTGGGTGGTCGACATCGGGCCGGGTGCCGGAGAGCACGGCGGTCAGATCGTCGTTTCGGGCAGCGTCGACGATCTCCTGAACCACGAGAGTTCTGTCACCGGCGCCTACCTGTCCGGGCGTCGCAGCATCGAGCTGCCGGTCGAGCGGCGCAAGCCGTTAGCAGCCCGCGAGCTGACGGTCGTCGGTGCCCGCGAGCACAACCTCCGCGACATCACGGTCAGCTTCCCGCTCGGCTGCTTCGTCGGCATCACGGGCGTCAGCGGCTCCGGCAAGTCGACCCTGGTCAACGACATCCTCTACAACGGCCTGGCCAAGCACATCTACGCGGCGCGGACACAGCCCGGCCGGCACCGCCGGATCGAGGGGATGGAGCACGTCGACAAGGTCGTGCACGTCGACCAGTCCCCGATCGGGCGTACCCCACGGAGCAACCCGGCCACGTACACGGGCGTGTTCGACCACATCCGGCGGCTGTTCGCCGAGACCCAGGAGGCGAAGGTCCGGGGCTATCAGCCGGGCCGGTTCTCGTTCAACGTCAAGGGCGGGCGCTGCGAGAACTGCGGCGGTGACGGAACGATCAAGATCGAGATGAACTTCCTGCCCGATGTGTACGTCCCGTGCGAGGTGTGCCACGGCGCCCGCTACAACCGCGAGACGCTCGAGGTCCATTACAAGGGCCGGACCATCTCTGAAGTGCTGGAGATGCCGATCGAGGAGGCGCTGGGGTTCTTCGCGCCGATCGACCGGATCGCGCGCCACCTGCGCACCCTGGTCGAGGTCGGGCTGGGCTATGTCCGGCTCGGTCAGCCGGCGCCCACCCTCTCCGGCGGCGAGGCGCAGCGGGTCAAGCTCGCGTCCGAGCTCCAGAAGCGCGCGACCGGTCGCACCGTCTACGTGCTCGACGAGCCGACCACCGGGCTGCACTTCGAGGACATCCGCAAGCTGATCGGGGTGCTCCAGGGGCTGGTCGACAAGGGCAACACTGTCATCGTCATCGAGCACAACCTCGACGTGATCAAGACCGCCGACTGGCTGGTCGACATGGGTCCGGAAGGCGGTACGGGTGGTGGCACCGTCGTCGCCGCCGGAACCCCCGAAGACGTCGCCGAGGTTCCCGCCAGCCATACCGGTACGTTCCTCCGCCGTGTCCTCAGCAACCGGGCCCGCGAGCGAAGCCCGGTGACGGTCTGAACCGCTCGGGTGCCCGGATCGTGTCCTGTGCGTGACCAGGAGAGCCGACGAGGGGATGGCGATGACCGACCACGACACCACGACGACCGACTCCGCACCAACTGAAGTGCCCCGACGGATGGTGCTGCTCGGGGCCGGCGCGGTCGGTGTGGCGGGCGTGCTGGCCGCCTGTGGCGGGAGCGACGAGCCCGGAGCCGGGGCGGGCGACACCGCGGCACCGGAGACATCGACGCCGAGCACACCGGCACAGACGCCAGCGGCGACGCCGACTCAGGGAGGCAGCGGAGGCACGCCACTGACCAGCACGGCCGACGTGCCGGTCGGCGGCGGCATAGTGGTCTCCGCCGAGAAGGTCGTGATCACCCAACCCGCCGCGGGCGAGTTCAAGGCGTTCACGAGTATCTGCACCCATCAGGGCTGCCAGGTCTCGCAGGTCGTGGACAACGTGATCTCCTGTCCGTGCCACGGCAGCCGCTACTCGGCCGAGGACGGTTCGGTGGAGCAGGGGCCGGCGCCCGCACCGCTGGCGGAGGTTGCGGTCACGGTCGAAGGCGACCAGATCCTGCGCGCGTAGTCCCACGCGCCCTCGCGGTCCGGAGCTGGTCGGCACGGGCAACTAGGGTTGATTGCTGTGCCGGACCCGTCCACCTACCGCCCGGCGCCCGGGTCGGTGCCTGACGAGCCGGGCGTCTACCGGTTCAGCGACGCCGGCGGCCGGGTCGTGTACGTCGGCAAGGCCAAGAGCCTGCGGTCCAGGCTGAGCTCGTACTTCCAGGATCTCGGTGCACTGCACCCGCGCACGCTGGCAATGGTGACCAGCGCGGCCAAGGTGGAGTGGACGGTGGTCCGCAACGAGGTCGAGGCGCTGCAGCTCGAATACTCGTGGATCAAGGAATTCGACCCGCGCTTCAACGTCCGCTACCGCGACGACAAGTCCTATCCGTACCTCGCCGTCACGCTGGACGAGGAGTTCCCGCGCGCCCTGGTCATGCGCGGAGCCAAGAAGCGCGGCGTGCGGTATTTCGGGCCGTACGCGCACGCCTGGGCGATCCGCGAGTCGCTCGACCAGCTCCTGCGGGTGTTCCCGATCCGGAGCTGCTCGCAGGGCGTGTTCCGACGGGCCGCGCAGGTCGGGCGGCCATGTCTGCTCGGCTACATCGGCAAGTGCTCGGCCCCGTGCGTCGGACGCGTCACCGCTGACGAGCACCGCGCCATCGTCGAGGACCTCGTGGCGTTCCTCGAGGGCCAGACCTCGAGGTACATCCGACGGCTCGAGCGGGAGATGCGCGCCGCCGCGGCCGAGACCGACTATGAGCGCGCCGCGCGGCTGCGCGATGACATCGCGGCCCTGCAGCGAGCGATGGAGCAGAACGCGGTCGTGCTCGGCGACGCCACCGACGCCGACGTCGTGGCTCTCGCCGAGGACCCGTTGGAGGTTGCCGTCCACATCTTCTACGTCCGCGGCGGCCGCGTGCGCGGACAGCGAGGCTGGGTGGCCGACAAGTTCGACGACGTCCCGACCGGTGAGCTGGTCGAACGGTTCCTGCTCCAGCTCTACGGCGAGAACGGCGCAGAGGCCGTACCCCGCGAGATCCTCGTGCCCGCCCTGCCCGACGACGCCGACGAGGCCAGGGCTCTGCACGAGCTGCTCGCCGAGCTTCGCGGCGGAAAGATCGACCTCCGGGTTCCGCAACGCGGCGACAAGCGCGCGTTGCTGGGAACCGTCACCCGAAACGCCGAACAGGCGCTGGCGCTGCACAAGACCAAGCGGGCGAGCGACCTCACCACCCGCAGCCGCGCGCTCGAGGAGATCCAGCGCGCACTCGACCTGGACGAGGCGCCGCTGCGAATCGAGTGCTACGACGTATCCAACCTGCAGGCTACGGATGTCGTGGCGTCGATGGTGGTATTCGAGGATGGTTTGCCCCGCAAGTCCGAATACCGCCGTTTCGCCGTTCGCGGGCGTGAGGGGTTCGACGACCTCGCCGCGATCCGCGAGGTGCTGAGCCGACGTTTCAGACGGCTGGTCGAGGAACGCGAACCGGACGCTCCGGCGCAGCCGCTCGACCCGGAGACTGGACGGCCGCGCAAGTTCGCGTACGCACCGGGTCTTGTCGTCGTCGACGGCGGCAAGCCTCAGGTCGCCGCTGCGCGGCTGGCCATGGATGAAGCGGGCGTCTCGGACATCCCGGTCATCGGGCTCGCAAAGCGCCTGGAGGAGGTCTTCGTCGACGGTTCCGACGACCCGGTGATCCTGCCGCGGAGCAGTGAGGGTCTCTACCTCCTGCAGCGGGTACGCGACGAGGCGCACCGGTTCGCGATCACCTACCACCGCCAGCGACGTTCGCGCTCGATGATCGACAGCCTGCTCGACGGCGTACCCGGCCTGGGGCCGGCCCGCCGCAAGGCCCTGCTGGCGCATTTCGGGTCGCTCAGGCGGCTGCGGGCCGCCCCGGTCGACGAGATCGCGGCCGTGCCGGGGATCGGCCGGCAGACCGCGCAGGCCGTGGCCGAGGCCGTTGCGGCGCGCGGCCTGCCTCCCGCTGTCAACATGGCCACCGGTGAGATCCTCGATCCGGCGTCCAATGACCAGGGGGGACCATGAGCGAGCCGACCGAGCTGTTGCTCGTCACCGGGATGTCGGGGGCCGGCAAGACGGCGGCGACGGCGTCGCTGGACGACCTCGGGTGGTTCGTCGTCGACAACCTGCCCCCGTCGCTGCTCATGGAGCTGGTCGACACGGTGACCGCGCGCACCGACCACCGGCGCATCGCCGTGGTGGCCGACGTGCGCGGCGGGGTCTTCTTCGGCGAGCTCCGCGGGGCCCTCGACGAGCTCGCGTCCCGCGGCGTGCGCCCGCACGTGCTGTTCCTCGAGGCCGGCGACGAGGCCCTGGTCCGCCGCTTCGAGTCCGCCCGCCGGCCGCATCCGCTGCAGGGCGAGGGCCGGGTTCTCGAGGCGATCACGCGGGAGCGCGAGCAGCTCTCCGAGCTGCGGGCAGGCGCCGACCTCGTCATCGACACGTCGTTGCTCAACGTGCACGAGCTGGCGGGCCGGATCCGGACCGCCTTCGCGGGGGAGGAGCTCGGGCTGCGCGCCATCGTCGTGTCGTTCGGCTTCAAATACGGCCTGCCGGTCGATGCCGACGTCGTCGCGGACATGAGATTCCTGCCGAACCCGCACTGGATTCCCGAACTGCGCCCCCAGACCGGCCGCGACGCGGCTGTGAGCGACTACGTCCTCGGTCAGCCGGGCGCATCGGAGTTCCTCGATCGCTACGCAGATCTGCTCATGCTGATGTCCGACGGCTACGTGCGCGAGGGGAAGCGGTTCGTCACGGTCGGGATCGGCTGCACCGGCGGCAGGCACCGCAGCGTCGCGATGAGCGAGGCGCTGGCGGAGCGCCTGCGCGCGCAAGGAATCGAGACCCTGGTCGTCCACCGCGACCTCGGACGGGAGTGACGCCGCCGGTGGCGGAACCTCGCCTGGCCGGACCCAAGGTCGTCGCCTTGGGCGGCGGCCACGGGCTGGCGGCGTCCCTGTCCGCGCTGCGCCGGGTGAGCGGGCGGCTGACCGCCGTCGTCACCGTCGCCGACGACGGCGGCTCGAGCGGGCGGCTGCGGCAGGAGTTGGGCGTGCTGCCGCCGGGCGACCTGCGGATGGCGCTCGCCGCCCTCTGCAGTGACGACGACTGGGGGCGAACCTGGGCTCGGGTGCTTCAGCACCGCTTCTCCAGCAGCGGTGAGCTGCACAACCACGCAGCCGGCAACTTGTTGATCGTCGCGCTGTGGGAGCTCCTGGGTGGCCACGTCGAGGGCCTGGACTGGGTCGCGAGGCTGCTCGGTGCACAGGGCCGGGTGTTGCCGATGTCGTTGACACCGCTGGACATCCAGGCCATGGTCGCGGAACCCGGCTCCGCGGAAGGCGCCGCCCGCACGGTGACGACCGTCGTGGGCCAGAATGCGGTCGCCACGGCCGCGGGCACGGTGGTCGCCGTGGAGCTCGTGCCCAGTGATCCACCCGCTTGCCCGGAGGCGGTGGCGGCGATCGGCGAAGCGGACTGGGTGGTGCTCGGGCCGGGTTCGTGGTTCAGCAGTGTCATCCCGCACCTGTTGCTCCCGGAGCTCCAGCGGGCGCTGGTCGAGACCTCGGCCCGACGGATGGTCACGCTCAACCTGTCGACCGAGGGAGGCGAGACCGAGGGGTTCACCCCCGAGATGCACCTCGAGGTACTCGCCGCGTACGCGCCGGACCTGCGGCTCGATGCCGTGATCGCCGACCCGAGGTCGGTTCCCGACGAGACACTGCTGCGCCGGGTGGCCGCGGACTTCGGCGCCGAGCTGGCCGTGCAGGAGGTCGCGGCGGGCGACGGGACGCCGCGTCACGACCCCGAGCGCCTCGCGCTCGCGTACGCCGACACGTTCGGTCATGGCAGGATCGCCTCATGGCGATGACCGCTTCCGTCAAGGACGAGCTGGCCCGCCTCGATGTCACCAAGCCGTGCTGCCGCAAGGCGGAGGTGGCCGCGCTGCTTCGTTTCGGCGGCGGCCTGCACATCGTCAGCGGCAAGATCGTCGTCGAGGCCGAGCTCGACACCGGCGCTGCCGCTCGACGACTTCGCCGCGACATCGCCGATGTCTACGGGCACGAGAGCGACATCGCCATGGTGACCGGCGGCGGACTGCGCAAGGGCAGCCGGTACGTGGTCCGGGTGGTACGCGACGGCGAGACGCTGGCCCGCCAGACCGGGCTCATCGACGGCAGCGGACGCCCGGTGCGCGGCCTTCCCCCGCAGGTCGTGTCCGGGTCGGCGTGCGACGCCGAGGCCGCCTGGCGTGGCGCCTTCCTCGCGCACGGGTCGCTTACGGAGCCGGGTCGCTCGTCTGCCGTCGAGGTCACCTGCCCCGGCCCGGAGGCAGCCCTCGCGCTCGTCGGCGCCGCGCGCCGGCTGGGCATCCAGGCCAAGGCGCGCGACGTCCGCGGTGTCGACCGGGTGGTGGTGCGCGACGGCGACGCGATCGGCGCCCTGCTGACCAGGCTCGGCGCCCACGACAGCGTCCTGGCGTGGGAGGAGCGGCGCATGCGCCGCGAGGTGCGTGCCACGGCGAACCGGCTGGCCAACTTCGACGACGCCAACCTCCGGCGCTCCGCGCGCGCGGCCGTCGCCGCCGGGGCGCGGGTCGAGCGGGCACTCGAGATCCTCGCCGACGACGTGCCCGAGCACCTTCGCGCGGCCGGGATGCTTCGCCTCGAGCACAAGCAGGCCAGCCTGGAGGAGCTCGGCCACATCTCGTCGCCGCCGATGACCAAGGACGCGGTCGCCGGGCGGATCAGACGCCTGCTCGCCATGGCCGACCGCAAGGCTGCCGAGAACGGCGTCCCCGGAACCGACGCGAACCTGACGCCCGACATGCTCGTTCCCTGAGAACGGGAGGAACAACGAGGTGCCGAGGTGACCTCACCGGGCATGCCCTAGGGTCGGGTGGCGGGTTCTACGACGACGTGTGACGACGGCCCGATCGAGGTACGGGTACGACCGGCGCGCAGCGCCGAGACGTGAAGGAGTCTCGAGTTCCATGACCATCCGCGTAGGCATCAACGGCTTCGGGCGCATCGGCCGGAACTTCTACCGGGCGGTGCTCGCCCAGGGCGCCGACGACATCGAACTGGTCGGCGTGAACGACCTCACCGACAACAAGAGCCTCGCCCACCTGCTCAAGTACGACTCGATCCTGGGCCGGCTCGACGCCGAGGTCGGGTACGCCGGCGACGAGATCACAGTGGCGGGAAAGAGCTTCAAGTCGCTCGAGGAGCGCGACCCGGCCAAGCTGCCCTGGGGCGACCTCGGGGCCGACATCGTCATCGAGTCGACGGGCTTCTTCACCGACGCGACCAAGGCGAAAGCGCACATCGACGGTGGCGCCAAGAAGGTCATCATCTCCGCGCCGGCCAAGAACGAGCACGTCACCGTCGTCATGGGCGTCAACCATGACACCTACGACCCCGCCGCGCACACGATCATCTCGATGGCCTCCTGCACGACGAACTGCCTCGCGCCGTTGGCCAAGGCGCTCCACGACGCGTTCGGCATCCAGCGGGGGCTGATGACCACGATCCACGCATACACGGCCGACCAGAACCTCCAGGACGGCCCGCACAAAGACCTGCGAAGGGCCCGCGCGGCCGCCCTCAACATCGTCCCGACCAGCACCGGCGCGGCGAAGGCGATCGGCCTCGTGCTCCCGGAGCTCAAGGGCAAGCTCGATGGCTTCGCGTTCCGGGTACCGACGCCCACCGGATCGGCCACCGACCTCACCGCCACGGTCAGCCGCGAGGTGAGCGTCGACGAGGTCAACGCCGCGATGAAGGCCGCGGCGGACGGCCCGCTGAAGGGCTACCTCACCTACACCGAGGACCCCATCGTCTCGACCGACATCGTCACCGACCCGTCGTCGTGCATCTTCGACGCCGGGTTGACCAGGACGATCGGTGATCAGGTCAAGGTCGTGGGCTGGTACGACAACGAGTGGGGGTTCTCCAACCGGCTGATCGACCTGGTCCGGCACGTCGGCTCCTCGCTCTAGCCGATGCGGACGATCGACGACCTGGGGAAGCTCCGCGGCAAACGGGTCCTGCTCCGGTCCGACCTCAACGTCCCGCTCGAAGGTGGCGAAGTCACGGACGACGGTCGGATCCGGGCCAGCATCCCGACGATCATCCGGCTGGCCGACGCCGGCGCCCGGGTGATCGTGACCGCTCACCTGGGCCGGCCAGAGGGCAAACCCGATCCGCAGTACTCGTTACGGCCGGTCTGGCGGCGCCTGGCAGACCTCCTGCCCGACCGCGGCGTCGAGTTTGCGGAGGACACCGTCGGGCAGAGCGCCCAGGCGACGGTGAGGGCGCTGCCCGATGGCGGAATCGCTGTACTCGAGAACCTCCGTTTCGACCCACGCGAGACCTCGAAGGACGACGCCGAACGTGGCGCCTTCGCGGACGAGCTGGCTGCGCTCGCGGACGCCTTCGTCTCCGACGGCTTCGGGGTCGTCCATCGCAAGCAGGCCAGCGTCTACGACGTGGCGAAGCGCCTGCCGCACGCCGCCGGCGGCCTGGTGCTCGCCGAGGTCCAGGCGTTCGGCAAGGTGCTCGACGACCCGGACCGCCCGTACGTCGTCGTGCTCGGCGGGTCGAAGGTCTCCGACAAGCTCGGCGTGATCGACAACCTGCTCGGCAAGGTCGACCGCCTCCTCGTCGGCGGCGGCATGTGCTTCACGTTCCTGCGGGCCAAGGGGCACGAGGTCGGCCGCTCGTTGCTGGAGGAGGACCAGGTCGACACGGTCCGCGGATTCCTCGACCGCGCGGCGGAGACCGGCGTCGAGCTCGTCCTGCCGGTCGACATCGTGGTCGCGCCTGAGGTCGCGGCGGAGGCGGAGACGAGCGTCGCCGCCGCAGACGCGATACCGGCGGACCAGCACGGCCTGGACATCGGACCGGCCACGGTCGACCTGTTCCGCAGCAAGCTCGCCGACGCCCGAACCGTGGTCTGGAACGGCCCGATGGGGGTCTTCGAGCTCGCTCCGTTCGCAGCGGGCACGCGGGAGATCGCGGAGGCAGTCGCCGCGGTCGACGGCACCACGGTCATCGGCGGTGGCGACTCTGCGGCCGCGGTGCGGCAGCTCGGACTCGACGAGTCGTCGTTCACGCACATCTCGACCGGTGGTGGCGCCAGCCTGGAGCTCCTCGAAGACAAGACGCTGCCCGGCCTGGCCGTACTGGAGGAATGAGGCGTGGCGAAGGATCCGCGCCGGCCGCTCATGGCCGGCAACTGGAAGGAGAACCTCAACCACCTCGAGGCCATCGCGCACGTGCAGAAGCTCGCCTTCTCGCTCACCGACGACGACCTCGAAGCGGTCGAGGTCGCCGTGCTGCCGCCATATACCGACATCCGCTCGGTGCAGACGCTTGTCGACGGGGACAAGCTGCGGATCGGCTACGGCGCCCAGGACGTGTCCGAGCACGACTCCGGCGCACATACCGGCGAGATCTCAGGCGCAATGCTGGCCAAGCTCGGCTGCACGTACGCGATCGTCGGCCACTCGGAGCGGCGCCAGTACCACGGAGAGGACGACACGCTGGTCAACCACAAGGTGCGGGCGGCGTTCCGGCACGGTCTGGTGCCGATCCTGTGCGTGGGCGAAGGTCTCGAGGTACGCCGCGACGGCCGGCACGTGGAGCACACCCTGGCTCAGCTCGACGGCGCGCTGCGCGACGTGCCTGAGGGCGAGGCGGCACAGGTCGTGGTCGCGTACGAACCGGTCTGGGCGATCGGGACCGGCGAGGTCGCCACGCCCGAGGACGCGCAGGAGGTCTGCGCTGCGATACGCCGCCGGTTGGCGGAGCTCTACTCGGCCGAGGTGGCCGGCGTGGTCCGAGTGCTTTACGGAGGCTCCGTCAAGGCGGGAAACATCGCTCCGATCATGGCGCAGCCGGACGTCGACGGCGCCCTGGTCGGCGGCGCGAGCATCGACGCGGACGAGTTCGCCGCCATCTGCCGCTACCACCGCATCCCCACTCCGCGTTGATCATGCAAGTTCTGTGCGACACGCCGTTGGCGAAGCCAACGGCGTGTCGCACAGAACTTGCATGATCAACGCGGAGCGGGGACGGAGTCGCACGGCGGCGGGCCGGCCGCGGCCGCTGGAACGGATGCCGTTCGGTCAAACGATGGGTGACCGCGTACGCTATGAAGTCGCGCGTGCCGGCTGATGCGGCCGACCGGAAGGAACTGCTCGACACCGTGAAGATCGTATTCTCGATTCTGCTCGTCATCACCAGCCTCTTGCTGGTCCTGCTCATCCTTCTCCACAAGGGAAAAGGCGGCGGTCTGTCCGACATGTTCGGCGGGGGCGTCTCCTCGTCCATGGGTGGCTCCTCGATCGCCGAGCGCAACCTGGACCGGATCACGGTCGCCATCGGGATCTTGTGGTCGGCCAGCATCATCGGGCTCGGGCTGATCGCCAAGACCGCCGTCTGACCTGTCCCCCCGTCCAGCACGTCCAACGAGGGAGTCCCACCCGTGGCCAGTGGCAATGCGATCCGCGGCAGCCGTGTCGGCGCCGGCCCCATGGGGGAGGCCGAGCGTGGCGAGGCCGCGCCCCGTCAGCGCATCACCTTCTACTGCGCCCAGGGGCACGAGACCGTCACCAGCTTTGCCGCAGAGGCCGTGCTCCCGGAGTCCTGGGACTGCCCGCGCTGTGGGCTCCCAGCCAGCCGCGACCGCGAGAACCCGCCGCCGGCTCCTCGCAACGAGCCCTACAAGACGCACCTGGCCTACGTGAAGGAACGGCGCAGCGACGCCGACGGCGCCGCCATCCTGGAAGAGGCCCTGCAAGGCCTACGACGGGTTCGCGGCAGCTAGACCTGTCCCAGGACGCTTGCTCGGCCGTGTCGGGCTCGGCCTACCCGCCTTCCCCATTCCGACCTACGTAGACGACGACGGTTCCGCACGCCACATCGATCAGGCCGCGGCGGCGGTCGTCGACGAGCACCAGCGCCATGCCGAGGAACCAGATCGGCGCGAGCGCGAGACCGATCAGGGCGCGCAGGAGTGACCGCGTGAAGCGAAGCGGCACTCCGTTGCGGTGCCGAACGGCGATGCCCATGGTCATACCGCCGGGCGTCTGACCGGCGATCCACCATGACCCCGAGAAATAGACGACGGGCAGCAGGCCGATGGCGACGCCTACGACCAGCCCGACCCAGTCCGGGGTCTCACGGAGCAACACCTGCGATCCACCGAACGCGAGCCCGACCGCGATGGCAGCGCCAACCGTGATGAGAACGATGTCGATCGCCAGGGCAACCAGCCTGGAGATCAGGCCGGCGTAAGCCTCATGAGGAAGGTTCATGGCGCGCGAACAGTCCGAACAGTCGGTGGACGCTTGCCTCGAGGCGAGCGTCGGCGCCGGCACTTCGGTGGCGCGCCTCTCGCGCCGCGTCGGTGAGCGCGCCGTGAGCCTGTTGGAGGGCCAGCTCGCGCACCTTCGGATCGGTGACGAGATCGTCGATGATCGTGGGGAGCACGTCGCCACGCACCCACGCCAGAGCGCTGGTCGACTCCGTGAGCAAGACGGCGAGCGCGTCGGCGCGCGCGGCGTAGGCCACCGCCCGGCCGCGTGCCACGGTCGCATCCGCTCGGCCGGCCAGGGCCGACCCAGCACGCCTCACCGGCGCCATCGCTTGTGCCACCACGGGTTGTTCCAGGACCTTCTGCCCTGCCCCGGCCACGGCCGAGACGGGTCGCCGTCCGAGAGCCGCACCGCTCTTTGCGGCGGCTCCGGCCGTACGACGGGCCGTCGAGGCCGCAGCATCGCCCACGCCGATCGCGAACGCGCCCACTGCGCTGACCGTCGGCCACCAGCGGACGCCCAGATCGGTACGGAGACGCTCGGCGAGCAGGATCGCCAGCCCCAATGGCACCCGCGCTGCGTCGACCATGGGTCCAGCCTGGCCGGGCTCACTGTGCACGACATCACCTTCTACGGGTGAGGACGGACGATGCAGCGGAAGCCGAGGTGGCAGGTGGACGTGTCGATCGGCTGCGGCAGGCGCGCCGCCGGGCGGTAGCGGCGGCAGTAGTTGGGTGCGCACAGATACGAGCCGCCCTTCATCACTTTCCGGGGAATCGGTGCGCCTGCATCAATGCTGGCGGCCTGGGTGCCGCCGGTGGGGTTGGCCAGCGGGCGAGGCGGGCCGCAGCACGAGGGGCCCGCCTCGCCCGTTGCTGGATGCGCCGTGTACCAGTCGGCAGTCCACTCCCAGACGTTGCCGATCATGTCGACGAGTCCGTACCCGTTCGGCGGGAACGAGCCGACCGGCGATGTCCAGTCGTACCCGTCGGCCGCCAGGTTCACCAGCGGGAAGTCGCCCTGCCAGACATTGGCCCGGTGCTGTCCGCCGGGAGTCAGCTCGGTACCCCACGCGTACTCCGTGTGCTCGCCGGCGCCCCTCGCCGCGAACTCCCACTCGGCCTCGGTTGCCGGCGTCTTTCCCGCCCAGGCCGCGTAGGCGGCGACGTCCGGCCAGGCCACGTGGGTCACGGGATTCGAGCCCAGGCCGATGAGCGACGAGCCTGGGCCGCGGGGGTGACGCCACTGGGCACCCGGCAGCAGGGACCACCATTCATAGGCGTTGCGAAGGTCCACGCGGTGGTCCGGCGGGGTGAACACGGCGGACGCCGGCACTAGCAGGGAGGGGTCGGCGCCCGGGTAGTCGGCGGCGTCCGGCGCCCGTTCGGCGACGGTGACGTGGCCGGTCGCCTCGACGAAGGCGGCGAACTCGTCGTTGGTCACCGGGTGCGTGTCCATCCAGAACCCGCCCACCGCCACGCGATGTGCTGGTGCCTCCTCCGGGTAATGCCGGTCGGAACCCATCGTGAACTCGCCACCGGGAACCCATGTCATTCCGGGGCCAGGCGGCGGACCAGGGGCATTCGCCGGTTCCGGTCGGGACCCGATATTGATCAGTTCGGTCATCACGTCCCCTGCCGGGCTCGTCGTCGTGGTCAGTCTGGCAGCTGGCGCATCTCGATGACAGTCAGCCCGAGCTCGTCGAACCGCGCCAGCAGGCCGCGAAGATGCGCCTTGTCACGGATCGGGCCGAACAGTGCCGTCCCACCCGTCGGCGCATCGGCGGCCTCGAGCTCGGGGAAAGCGGCTCGGACGGTCTCGGAGATCCGGCCCCGCAGCAGGAACTCGTAGCGCACCTGGACGACACCTCCAGCTTGCCTCGAGCCACCCATCCTCGAGTGTGGGGCTCGCCAGGTTCGCCACGCCTCACCCGGCCAGGGTGAGTTCGCCCGAGTGATCCTCATTGCCCGCTCGCCGGCGGCCTCCGATTCGGCGCCACGGCGTCGACGTCCCGGACCTCCTCATGATCAACTGGATTCGAGTCAGCGGCTCTCGCTGGCGTGTCGTCTCCAGCTGAGTCAAGTTGATCACCAGCGGCGGGAGTGCTGGTGGCCAGGCGGGCGGCTGCGAGCCGTCCGGCGGCCCGGCTGATGATCGCGGTCAACGGCGCGGCCAGCACGATCAGGCCGACGCCGCCGACCAGGCCGGCACCGGTGGTGACGAGGAGCACGACCAGCGGGTCCAGCTTCAGAGACGAACCATAGGCAACTGGCGCGAAGAAGTTCTGCAGCACGTTGTTCACGAGAAGCAGGACCGCCAGCATGATCAGGGCGGTCGTGAGGCCCTGGCTGCCGAGCGCGATGAGACAGGCGAAGACTCCGGCGATGATCGCGCCGAAGAACGGCACGTACGCAGTGATGAACGTGACGAGGGCGATGGCACCCACGAGGGGCACGCCCAGCAGCCACGCCGCGAGTCCCACGGGGACGGCGTTGGTGACCGCCAGGAGGGTGGTCCCTTTGAAGTATCCCCTGATCGCCGATGCCGCGTCGTCGACGACGGGTTCGATCGTGTGTATAGACAGCCCGCTGTGGGCGACGAACCAGGTCCTGTACAGCGACCCGCGGAGCAGCATGAACAGGAGGATGACCGAGCCGATGAACAACATGAACAGGATCGAGGACAGTGCGCCCAGCCCGGAGAAGATGCCGCTGACCAGGTTCAACGTCGCCGACTTGCCCGCGTTCACCGCCGACGACGTCATGTCCGAGGCCGTCGGCGCGCTGAGCCCCGCGCTGGTCAACCACGATTCCACCTCGTCGGCCGCGCTGCTGATCACGTCGCCGATCTCTGGCGCCTCCTGCGCGATGCCCCGGACGACAACCAAGGTCGAGGCGACCGCGACGACCACGAGCGCGAGCAGGACGAGCACCGCGGCGACGAAGCGTGGCATCCAACGGCGGGTGAGCCAGTCGACCAGCGGCGTGAAGAGGATGGCCAGCACCACCGCGAACAGGAAGGGCGTCACCAGGTTGCTGATGTAGGACGACGCCCAGAGGATCACCGCAGCGGCACCGGTCACGCCGAGCGCGAGCCACCCGGTCAGACCGGCGACGCGGAGCCACCTCGGCGTGCCGGGGAAGGCGGGAACAGATTGGGCAGCTTCCCGGCGCTGGCTCCCCGAGACGGCAACCTCCGGCCGGTCCGTGGTTGTCACTGTGAGCCGGTCCCGCGCCGAGCATTCCTGTACCGGTAGCTCATGTCCGACCTCCCGCCCCGCCTCACCACGCTGACCAGAACACTAGATCCATCGCCGCTCGCCGTGGCCCCGACACTCGCCCAGCGAGCTGTCCAGCGTCATCACCCATCGTGGGTGATGAGGCGTCGGCGTCGCCGTCACGACTGGACGGGAGAGCAGCTCCTACAGCGGGCGCGCATTTCGATCGGGGAAACCGGACGAGAAGCTCGACCAGACGGTCGTCGAACGTTCCGTGATGCGTGGACGGGTCCGGACGCCGCCTAGCCGGAGCCGATCATGGTGCGGTAGCGTGCCCGCGTGGTGGCAGCTCCGTCGGGGGCGCGAGCAACGGTCCCTCTTCCGAAGCTGCAGGTGCCGCGCTTGACCGACAGCGTGGTGCCTCGGGCTCGGCTCCTCGACGCCATGTCGGCCGACGAGACCGGCGATGTGCAGGTGACCGCGGTGGTGGCTCCGGCCGGCTCGGGCAAGACCGTCCTGATGAGCCAGCGGTCCGAGGAACTGATCCAGACCGGACACCCGGTGGCCTGGGTCTCCCTGGACGCAGACGACAACGACCCCTTCATCTTCTGGTCGGGCATCCTCCTGGCCACGGCGAGGGCAGCCCAGCAGGGTGACACCAGTGCCGTTCTCGGTGGCCTGAGCCCGCCGGCGCGAGCGACGGATCCAGGCTTCCTGGCAGCCTTCGTGGACGCCGTCGACATTTCGCCGGACGCGCTCTGGCTGGTACTCGACGACGTGCACGTGATCACCCCTGGGCCCGCTCTGGACAGCCTCGCCGCCCTGCTCCGTAACCTGCCGGCGCGTCTTCGGATCATGGTGGGCGCGCGATACGACCCACCGCTGCCGCTGGCACGGCTGTTGCTGGACGGACGCGCGGCCGAGGTCCGGTTCACCGACTTGGCGTTCGACCGCCACGAGACCACCGAGTTGCTGACCTGTCATGACATCCAGTTGGGCGAGCCCGAGCTCGATCTGCTCCTGAGACGCACGGAGGGCTGGGTGGCCGGCCTGCGTCTCGCCGCCCTGTCGCTGGCTCGCACCGACGACCCCGCCGAGTTCGTCACGAGCTTCGCGGGCGACACCCGGCCGGTTGCCGACTACCTCGTGTCCGAGATTCTGTCGCGCCTGTCCACGGAAACAGAGGAGTTCCTCCTGGCGACCGCCGTGCCGGAGCGGTTCAGTGTGGACCTCGCGCGGGAGCTTTCCGGCCGCGACGACGCGGGTCCGGTGCTGGACAGCCTCGAGCACGCCAACGCCATGATCCAGCGGCTCGGCCAGAACGGAAACTGGTACCGCTACCACTCGCTGTTGCGTAGCTACCTGGTCGCGGAGCTCGAGCGGCGGGACAGCCGGGCACTGGGGCGCCTGCACGCGAGGACCGCAGATTGGCTGGGCGAGCGAGACCAACCCGGGCCTGCTCTTGACCACGCTGCTGCCGCCCGCGACTGGGACCAGCTCGCGCGGCTGGTCGACCGGTACGGCCTGCGACTGCTGCTCGCCGGAGACACGGCGAGCCTGCGGCGTGCCCTGCAAAGCCTTCCGGGTGATGTCGGGGCGCACGCCGTGTTCCCGTTGATGGCAGCTCTCCTGGCTCTCGACGACGGCGACCTGGCCACGGCACAAGATCACCTCGACCAGGTCGGACGGGTGCCACACGCGCACGACAGCCTGCGCCTCCGGGTCATGCACGCGACGACCTTGCTCTACGAGGCGCGCCTGCGCGGAGATCCGAGCGCTCCGGTGGCGGAGCTCATCGCGCTGGCGGCCCAGCGCGTCGACGGCGATCCGGACCTGGAGCTGCTTGCGACGGCGAACCGGGGAATCGCATGCATCGGGCTGGGCGATTACCGCCAGGCGGAGGCCGAGCTCGTGGCGGCGCTCCGAGTGGCGCGCCGGCGAGCTCGCGACTACGTGGCACTCGACTGCCTGACCCACCTGTCGGGCAACGCGGCCGACCTCAACGACTTCGTCGGCATGAAGAGATGGGCGGAGCAGGCCATCGCCTTCGCGACCGAACGGGGGTGGGCGAGCTCGCCCAGGTTGGCCGACGCGTACGTGGTCGCCGCATGGGCAGCGTGTCAGATGCTCGACCACGAGACGGCGGCCCGATACGCAGTGCTCGCCGACGCCGTGCTGAGCGGCGACCGGGACCCCGAGGTCGAGTTGGCCAAGGACGCGATCATCACGGTCGTGGCCTTCGACGGCGGTGGAGATCGCCGCAATGCGCTGACGCGGCTGCGGGAACGATGGCAGCGCCTCGAAGGCAAGCGCTTGTCGCCTGCGTTGGTCGCCTTCGTCTGTGGGGCGGAGCAGTACATGGCGCTGCAGATCGGTGAGATCAGCTGGGCCGCCGACGCCGCGGAACGAGCAGGGCGGCACCTGGGTGAGTCTGGTGACACCCGCGTGTTCCGCGCGGTGATGTACGCGCACGACGGTCGGGAGGCCGCGGTTCGCAAGACGCTCGCACCCGTGCTGACGGGAGAGGCGCGCTGCCGCGCCGTGACGTCGGAAATCACTGCGTGGTTGCTGGCGGCCCACCAAGCCGACGCCGCGGGAGAGCCGCTGCGCGCCCACGAGGCCGTGACACGCGCACTCGAGCTCGCGGCGCCCCGGAAGGCGAGGCGCGACATGTCGCACGCCTCGGCTCGCGTCGTCACGCTCCTGATCCGCAACCGTGGCCGGTTCGGTGCCCACGAGGCCTTCGTCCAGGAGGTGCTCGCGGCAGGGTCGGGCGATGTGCAGAGGTCGGGGAACGGGCTGGTGTCGGGCGACACGTTGACCGGCCGCGAGCTCGACCTCCTTCGTGACCTGCCGTCCCTGTTGTCCTTGGAGGACATCGCCGAGGCTCATGTCGTGAGCGTCAACACCGTCAAGACCCACCTCAAGGCGGTCTACCGGAAGCTCGGTGTCAACAGCCGCCGCGGAGCGGTGGACCGTGCCCGTGAGCTCGGTCTGCTGTAGCAGCCTCACCCGAGGAGGGTGAGGCGGAACGCTCGCGGCGGAGGCACGGTAATGGGCGGGTCCACCACGACGGAGGGAAGGCCATGAGCGATCTCAAGGCGCCACGAGTGGCTAGTACGCCTGTTGCGACCGGCTGGGTCGGCTGGATCTGGTTCGCCGCCCTGGTGCTCGTCCTGGTGGGGACGTACAACCTGATCCAAGGTCTCGCGGCGATCTTCGAGGACGATGTCTTCACGACAACATCGGCCGGGCTGCTGGTCCTCGACCTGACGGCCTGGGGCTGGGTCCATACCGTGGTGGGGGCGCTCCAGGTCCTGGTCGGTCTCGCCATGTTCTCCGGTGCGACGTGGCCCCGGGTGATCGCGATCATCTTGGTCATGATCAACGCGGTCGCGCAACTGGCCTGGCTGAACGCGCATCCGGTCTGGAGCGTCATCGTGATCGTCTTGGACGTGCTCGTGCTGTGGGCGCTCGTGGTCCATGGCGCCGAGGCCCGGGAGGGGCTGGCGGTATGAGCTTGGCAACAAGCTGGTCGTCAGGCTGAAGGGCGACAGCTGGCCGGCGGCCGCCCCACATGGTCAGTCTCGCCGGTGCCGCACGAGCCAGGCTTGCGGCTCAGGTCCGACTGCCCGACCCCACCGCTGAGGCGCTCCACCGATGTCACGGACGGCGCCCTTACCCCCGGACCTTCGGTGATGCCTTGTGACCGGTCTTCACCCGGTTCGGGTGAGGACCCGTCGCCCGCGCCACACGATCATGACAAGCACGTCCCATGGGCTGGGAGGTCTGAATGGGCGATGCGATCGGGCAGGTGCTCCCGCTGGGCATCGGCATCGCGCTCAGCCCTCTCCCGATCGTCGCCGTCGTCTTGATGCTCGGCGCGGTGCGGGCTCGGGGCAACGGGCCGGCGTCATTCCCGACCTGGAGGCAGACGATCGACTCCGTCACGCCGGCCCGTGCCCTGGCCACGGGCGCCGTGCTGTCGGGGAGAGGTCAGAGGAGTGACATCAAATGGTGACCTTGACGGTGTGGAGGTTCGACTCGCCGGGCGGCGCCGAGCACGCCCTGCCCCACAAAGCTCCGCGAGGTACTCGCGGACGAGTTAGTACAAGCGGACGTCGCGAGGGCGGCGTTCGTTCGACAGAGAAGGGAAGAAGCTCATGATGTCTCGCACCGGGACCACGGTTACCGGATGGGTGGGATGGGTCTGGTTCGCAGGGATCATGCTCGTCACGATCGGGTTGTTCGACATCTTCCAGGGGATCATCGCGCTGCTCGACGACGAATTCGCGGTGGTCGTGGAGGGTGGCCTGCTGGTATTCGACCTGACGACCTGGGGCTGGGTACAGATCATCATCGGTGCCATCCTGCTGCTGGCCGGTTTCGGCGTCTTCAGCGGCGCCACGTGGGGCCGAACCCTGGCTGTGATCGTGTGCGTGCTCAACGCGCTGCACCAGCTCACGATCATGCCGACCTACCCGTTCTGGGCGCTGATCATGATCGGGCTCAACATCGTCGTCATCTACGCCCTCGTGGTGCACGGGCGAGAGGCCGCGGCGGTCTGACCGACCTCGGCGGATATCGCGATTGAAGCGCTCGGCCGAGGCCGAGCTGCTGGGGGAACTGCCGCCGTTCGCGGCCGGTCCGGCGCTCACGCCGGCCGCGATCGCGGGAGGCCTCATGCTCGGGACGGCCCGCCGTTCGCGAACGCCGGCGCCCTCACGGCCGCCTTCGTGCTGAGGCCGTCAACCTCGCGGTGCTGCTCGTCTTCGGCAGAGTTCCGGCGGCACCATCGTCAAGGTCGTCTTCGACATCGCGTTCGACGACGCCTACGTCGACGTCGAACGCCATCTTGCGGGGGCGTTGGCACCCGACTAGGGAGCGTGCCGACGTCGTGCCTCTCCGGCGCGGGCCGCCGCGATCGGAGCGCGACCTACCCGGATCCGGATGCGGAGGCGTGCCTCGCATGGGCGGTCCCGACGGTCTTGCCGGCGGACCGGAGCGCGAAGGCGCCGAAGATCTCGGTGAACCCGTAGATGAGCAGGTAGAAGCCGATGAGGTTGACGAACAGCAGCACCTCGCGCAGCGGCGACCCGATCGCCCAGGCCCCGAGGATGAACAGCAGCGCACCGAGCAGGATGCGCAGCCACCACCAGTCGTACTTGGGGCCGAGGAACGCGTCGATCACCGTCAGGATTCCGCCGAGGACCAGGTACCAGGCGAGGAAGACCGCCATCACGTACAGCGTGCGGTCCGGCCACACGAACGCGGCGATGCCGGCGGCGATCGCGAGGACGCCGCCGACGTAGAACAACCACTGCCAGCTCTCGACCCGGCGCGCGGCCAGGAACTGGGTGAGGCCGCCGAAGATGAACGTGATGCCGGCCAGGATCGCGAGCGAGTGACAGAGCGTTCGGGCGCAGGCTGAGCACGAACAGCCCGTACAGCACCGCAACGATGCCGGCGACCAGACCGACCCACCACAAACGCGCGATCTCGTGCAGCGGTGCCTCGTCGTCGAAGTCAGTGGACATGAATCCCTCCGGATCTGCGGTCGGCCACGAGTGTTCGAGAAAGGCTGTGGGCCGTCGCGGCGAACGTGCGCGGATGCACAGTTCCCGCGTCCAAGATCGTACCGACCGCACTGCCAGGCATCACCCGCAGCGGGTGAACCCGCCGTGGCCACGGCCGAACACGTGAAGTGATCAGGGCGAGGCGAGGCGGTCGAGACCCCGGGGGAGCTGAACGGCCGCTGCACGGTCGAGCAGCCACAATGTGCGCTGGCGCCCCCGGGCGCCGGCGGCGGGCACCTGCACCTCTCCGGCGCCCGACAGCGCCATGCGGACGGCGGCTGCCTTGTCCTCGCCGGCGACGACGAACCACACCTCGGCAGCGGACCGGATGGCCGGCAGGGTGAGCGAGAGCCTGGTGGGCGGCGGCTTGGGTGCGCCACGTACCGCCACCACTGGGCGGTCCCGCTCGTACAGCGCCGGCTGGTCGGGAAACAGCGAGGCGACGTGCCCGTCCGGGCCCACCCCGAGCAGCAGCACGTCGAACGCCGGTACGTCCGCGTGGTCCTCCGGATGCGCAGCCGCCGCGAGCTCGGTGGCGTAATGCTGGGCGGCCGTGTCGGGGTCGCCCGCGCCGGGGCCGTCGGTCGCCGGCATGGGGTGGACCCGGGCGGCATCGACCGGAACGCGGCTGAGCAGCGCGGCGCGCGCCTGGGTCTCGTTACGCTCAGGGTCCCCGGACGGCAGGAACCGCTCGTCGCCCCACCACACGTCGAGGTGCGCCCAGTCGACGGCGGCTCGCGCCGGCGAGGCGGCGATCGCCGCGAGGGTCGCACCGGCGATGCGACCTCCCGTCAACACCACCGACGCGGTATCCCGTCCTGCCTGTACGTCGGCGATCCGGGTGATCAAGCGAGCCGCCACGGCCTTCGCGAGCATGTCCGCGTCGTGGTGCACCACCACGACGGGTGTGCTCATCGCGCTGCCGCCCTGCTCCGGGGCTTGCTCCGGGCCTTGCTCCGGGTGGTCCGGCCAGTCGCACGCAGCCGTTCGAGGCCGACGGAGAGCACGTCGCCGTAGACATCGTCCGGGTCGAGCCGCCGGAGCTCCTCGGCAAGGCACTCACGGTCGAGCCGCTTGGGCAGCGCGACCCGTACGGCACGGCCCGGCACCGACAGCGTCGCGATGTCCTCGCCCGGGCGGTCCAGCTCGAGCGGGCCCGACGTCCGGTCCAATCGGGCGCTGACGAGACCGTCGACCCCGCTGGACTTGGTCCTCGTCACCGGACTCCGAAGGGACAGCGCGAGCCATCCGGCGAGCAGGTCGGCGCTCGGGCTGTCAGGGGCGCCGACGACACGCGCCGACGTGACCCGCTCGACCGGCGGCTGGTCGAGCGCCGCAGCCAGCAGGGCTCGCCAGCCGGTGATCCTCGTCCAGGCCAGGTCCGTGTCGCCTGGCCGGTAGGTGCTGGCCCGATCGGCCAGGGCCGCCAGAGGGCGCCGGCCCGCGGCGGCGTCGGTGATCCGGCGCTGGGCCAGCCGCCCGACCGGGTCGTCGGCCGGGACTGGGGGAGCTTCGCCTGGCCACCATGCCACCACGGGCGCGTCCGGCAGCAGGAGCGGGATGACCACCGACTCGGCGTGCGCCGTCAGGGGTCCGAACGTTCGCAGCACGATGACCTCGCCGGCGCCGGCGTCGCCGCCGACCCGGATCTGGGCGTCCAGCCGGGCCGAGCCCCGCGACGTGCCGCGCACGACTGCGAGGATGCGGCACGGGTGCTCGTGGCTGGCGTAGTTCGCCGACTCGATGGCCGGCTCGGCGTGTTCCTCGTCGACCACCAGCACGAGTGTCAGCACGCGGCCCAGCGCGAGCGCGCCGTACTTCTCGCGCAGGTCGACCATCCGCTTGGCGACCCCGTTCGCCGTCGTCGACGGCATGTCGATGATCAACGTGACCTCCCGGGCTCAGACATCAAGGTCGCACGCTGCAATGATCGCCTGCGCCAGCGCGGCTTCCTGGTCCGTCGACAGGTAACGCTACGAGCCGGGCCTGCGGCCCAGGTGGCGAGCTCGTCGAGTTCGGTCCCGGGCTCACGGCCGCCTCCAGATCCGGCCGTCGCGCGCCAGCATCTGGTCGGCGGTCGGGGGGCCCCAGGTGCCCGCGGGGTAGGGCTCCGGCATGCCGTGCCGCTCCCAGTAGCGCTCGATCGGGTCCAGGATCTGCCAGGACAGCTCGACCTCCTCGTGCCGCGGGAACAGCGGTGGGTCGCCGAGCAGGACGTCGAGCAAGAGCCGCTCGTAGGCCTCCGGACTGGCCTCGGTGAACGAGTGCCCGTAGCCGAAGTCCATGGTGACGTCGCGTACCTCCATGGCGGTGCCTGGCACCTTCGACCCGAACCGCATTGTCACGCCTTCGTCCGGCTGCACGCGAACGACCAGTGCGTTCTCGCCGAGTTCCTCGGTGGCCGTGGACTCGAACGGCAGGTGGGGCGCCCGCTTGAACACGACCGCGACCTCGGTGACCCGGCGGCCCAGCCGTTTGCCGGTTCGCAGGTAGAACGGCACCCCCGCCCAGCGCCGGGTGTCGATGTCGAGCCGCACAGCGGCGTACGTCTCGGTGAGCGATTCGGCCGGGATGCCCTCCTCCTCGAGGTAGCCGGGCACCTTGACCCCGCCGGCCCATCCTTCGGTGTACTGGCCGCGAGCTGTGTGCCGGCCGAGGTCGCGCGGTAGCCGAACGGCCGACAGGATCTTCTCCTTCTCGGCGCGCAGGTCCTTGGCGTCGAAGGACACCGGCTCCTCCATCGCGATCAGGGCCAGCAGTTGGATCAGGTGGTTCTGGATGACGTCGCGGGCGGCGCCGATGCCGTCGTAGTAGCCGGCCCGGCTCTCGATGCCGGCGTCCTCGGCCATCGTGATCTGCACGTGGTCGACGGAGTTGGCGTTCCAGATCGGCTCGAAGAGCTGGTTGGCGAAGCGCAGCGCCATGATGTTCTGGACGGTCTCCTTGCCCAGGTAGTGGTCGATCCGGAAGACCGCGTCGGCCGGGAAGATCGCCTCGACGGTGTTGTTGAGCTCGCGCGCGCTCGCCAGGTCGTGCCCGAACGGCTTCTCGATCACGACACGGCGCCACTGGTCGGGGTCGTCGGGCTCGGCCAGCCGCGAGCGGGCGAGCTGCTTGCACACCACGTCGAAGAACTTGGGCGGGATGGACAGGTAGAACGCGTAGTTGCCGCCCGTGCCCTGTTCATCGTCCAACGCACGGACGGTCTCGGCCAGCCGGTCGAACGCGTCGTCGTCGGAGAAGTCGCCCGGCACGAACCGAAACCCCTGCGCGAGCTGGCGCCACGAGGCCTCGCGGAACGGTGTCCGGGCGTACTGGCGTACGGCCTCCTTGACCTGCCGGTCGAAGTCCTGGTTTGCCCAGTCACGGCGGGCGAAGCCGACCAGCGAGAACCCTGGGGGGAGCAGGCCCCGGTTGGCCAGGTCGTAGATCGCGGGCATCAACTTCTTGCGGGCCAGGTCGCCGGTGACCCCGAAGATGACCAGACCGCACGGGCCCGCGATCCGCGGGAGCCGCTTGTCCCGTGGGTCGCGCAAGGGATTCGCTGACGAGGACTCACTGCAGGACCTCGAGCAGCTGCGCGACACCCGCCTTGCGGTCGGTCAGGTGCAGCCGCAGCACCGGCCGGCCGTGGTCGGCGAGGACCTGCGCGTCGCCGGCCGCCTGTGCCGTGATCAGCTGGCCGAAGGTGAAGGGCCGGTCGGGCACCGGGACGTCCTCGGTCGACGCGCCGGTGATCTGCAGGAACACGCCAACTGGCGGCCCGCCCTTGTGGTACTGGCCAGTGGAGTGCAGGAAGCGCGGGCCCCACCCGAAGGTCACCGGACGCTCGGTCCGCAATGCCAACGGGCGGCGCACGCCGGCCAGCGCGGAGTCGTCGCCCTCCCGGTCCAGGTAGGCCATGACGGCGACGTACCCACGCTTGTCCAGGGTGCCGACCAGCGCCTCGACAGCCCCCGGGAGCGCGTCGACGCCGTCCAGCAGCCCATCGGTGCCGCGCACCTCGACCGCACCGTCGACGAAGGCCGGCGGCTCCGGCTCGGGCCGGACGTCGAGCAGGCCGCGGGCGGCCTTCTTGGCGCTCTCGACGTCGGGCTGGTCGAACGGGTTGATCCCGATGACCCGGCCGGCCACGGCGGTTGCGTACTCCCAGAGCAGGAACTGCGCACCCAGCGGCCCATCGACACTGACACCGTCGTCGGGCGCGGCGGACGCACCGACGACGATCGGCAGGACGTCGTCGGCGGGCCACCGCACCTCGGGGTCGTCGACGCCGGAGAGGGCGATCGGGAGCAGGCCTGTGCCGTCCTTCCCGGTCGACTCGGCGATCAGCTGCTCGGCCCAGTCGGCGAACCCGACGATGCCGGAGCCGGCGTCGGCGACCGCGACCTTGTCGCGCCCCCGGGCAGGAGCGCCGCCGAGGGCGGCTCCCAGGACCAGCGCCGGGTTGGCTGCGTCATCTGCCAGCAGGGACGGTGCCGCCGAGGCGGCCTCGTCGAGCAGAGCCGAGACGTCGGCACCGGCCAGCCCGGACGGCACCAGCCCGAAGGCGGTCAAGGCGGAGTAGCGGCCGCCCACGGTCGAGTCGGCGAGGAAGACCCGCCGGTACCCCGTGCCGGCCGCGAGGTCGGCCAGGGCCGAGCCCTCGTCGGTGACTGCGACCATCCGCGACCCGGGCCCGATCCCCGCAGCGCGGAATGCGGCCTCGAACGCCCGGCGCTGGCTGTCGGTCTCGAGGGTCGAGCCGGACTTGCTGGACACCACGACCACGGTGCGGTCCAGCCGGTCGGCCAGCGCCCGCCGGACCGGGCCGGGGTCGGTCGTGTCGAGGACGGTGAGATCGACACCGGAGGTGCGGGTAACCACCTCGGGTGCGAGCGACGACCCGCCCATCCCGCACAGCACGATGCGGTCGAGCCCCTCGACGCGAAGTTCGGCGACCAGAGCCTCGATCTCCGCGAGCAGCGGCCGCGACGTCTCGTAGAGGTGGACCCAGCCGAGCCGGACCGCCGCCTCCTCCTGCGCCGCTGGGCCCCAGAGGGTCGCGTCACCGGCGGCGATCCGGGACAGGACGCGGTCGTCGACGAGCTGTGCGACCAGCGCGTCGTCGGCGTCGTCGACTGAGACCCGCACGCCTCCCATCACCGGGCCGCCTGGAGCTTGGCATCCACAGAGGAGAGCAGGTCGGCCCAGCTGGTCTCGAACTTCTCGACGCCCTCGTCCTCGAGCACCCGACCGACGGCGTCCATGTCGACGCCGACCGCGGCCAGCGCGTCGAACGCCGACCGCGCTGCCTGGTAGGACCCGCGCACCGTGTCGCCGCGTATCGCGCCGTGGTCGGCGACGGCCTCGATGGTCTGCTCGGGCATCGTGTTGACGGTGTCCGGAGCGACCAGCTCCGTGACGTAGAGCGTGTCCGGGTAGTCGGGGTTCTTCGTCGACGTGGAGGCCCACAGCGGGCGCTGGCGAGTGGCCCCGGCGGCCTCGAGCCGTTGCCAGCGCTCGGCAGCAATGACTTCCTCGTAGGCCTGGTAGGCGAGCTGCGCGTTGGCGACGGCCGCCTTGCCACGCAGCGCGAGGGCGGCCTCGGTGTCGATGGTCTCCAGCCGCTTGTCGACCTCCGAGTCGACCCGGCTGACGAAGAACGATGCGACCGACTCGATCCCGGCGAGCGACTCGCCGGCGGCGACCCGTTGCTCGAGGCCGGTCTGGTATGCGTCCATGACCTCGCGGTAGCGCTCGATGGAGAAGATCAGTGTGACGTTGACGCTGATGCCGTCGGCGATGGCCGCGGTGATGGCGGGCAGTCCGGCTCTGGTCGCCGGGATCTTGATGAACATGTTCGGCCGGTCGACCTCGCCCCACAGGTCGTGAGCCTGCGCGATCGTCGCCGCGGTGTCGTTGGCGAGCCGGGGATCGACCTCGAGGGAGACCCGGCCGTCGAGCCCTCCGGTCCGGTCGACGACGGGCGCCGAGCAGGTCGCACGCCGCCCGCACGTCGTCGGTGGTGAGGTCGCGGACCGCGGCGTCCGCGTCGGAGCCCCGCAGTGCATGCATGCGGAGCTGGTCGTCGTACGCGGTGCTCTTGGTGATCGCCGCCTGGAAGATCGTCGGGTTGCTGGTGACGCCGACGACCTGGCGCTCGTCGACCAGCCATTGCAGGTTGCCGCTCGAGAGCCGTTCTCGCGACAGGTCGTCCAGCCAGATCGCCACCCCCTGGTCGGCGAGCTGGCGGAGAGGTCGTCGGTCATGCATGGTGTCCTCCGGGTGAGTCGGTGGACGTTCAGCGTGCTGCTTCGATGGACTCCTTCGCGGCAGCAACGACAGCCTCCGCGGTAATCCCGAACTCGCGGAAGAGTGTCTTGTAGTCGGCCGAGGCGCCGAAGTGCTCGAGGCTCACCGCATCGGCCGGCGTCGCCGACGACATCGCGCCACCCCTGCGCGACGGCGGCCTCGACCGAGACCCGGGCCCGCACGCGAGGAGGCAGCACGCTGTCGCGGTACGTCGCGTCCTGCATGAAGAACCACTCGCGGCACGGCATCGACACGACCCGGGCCCGAATGCCGTCGGCGGCGAGCATCTCGCGGGCGGCGACGGCGAGCTGCACCTCGGAACCGGTGCCGACGAGGACGACGTCCGGCTCGCCCTCGGCGTCGACGAGCACGTATGCGCCCCGGACCACGCCTTCGGCGTCGGCGTAGCCGTCGGTGCCACGCGGGAAGGTCGGCACGTTCTGGCGGGTCAGGCAGATGCCCGCGGGCCGTGCGGCGTCGGTGGCGTGGTGCTCCAGGATCGTGCGCCAGGCGACGGCGGTCTCGTTCGCGTCAGCCGGGCGGACGACGTCGAGGCCGGGTATCGCACGCAGCGCGGCGAGATGCTCGACCGGCTGGTGGGTCGGGCCCGTCCTCGCCGAGTCCGATGGAGTCGTGCGTCCAGACGTACGTGACGGGCAGACCCATCAGCGCCGCCAGCCGGACCGCCGGGCGCATGTAGTCGCTGAAGACGAGGAACGTGCCGCCGTACGGTCTGGTGAGCCCGTGCAGCGCGATGCCGTTGAGGATCGAGCCCATCGCGTGCTCGCGGATGCCGAAATGCAGGACGCGCCCGTACCAGTCGCCCTCGAACTCCTTGCTCGACCGGTCCGGGCGGCAGGAACGAGAGCTGGTCCTTCGGCGTGGTGTTGTTACTGCCCGCGAGGTCGGCCGAGCCGCCCCAGAGCTCGGGGAGCACCGGCGCCAGCGCCGACAGCACATCGCCGGACGCCTTGCGGGTGGCGACGTCCTTGCCAGGCTCGAAGGTCGGCAGCGCGTCGGTCCAGCCGTCCGGGCAGCTCGGCAGCGGACAAGCGCGAGAGCAGCGCGGCCCGCTCGGGCTGCGCAGCGCGCCACGCGGCGAACCGCACGTCCCACTCGGCGTGAAGCGCGGCACCGCGTTCGCGGACACCGAGCGCGTGCTCACGGACGTCGTCCGAGACCTGGAACGTCTTCCCGGGGTCGAAGCCGAGGATCTTCTTGGTGGCCGCGACCTCCTCGGCGCCCAGCGCGGTTCCGTGCGCCGTGCCGGTGTTCTGCTTGGTCGGCGCGGGCCAGGCGATGATGGTCCGCAGCGCGATGAACGACGGCCGTTCGGTCTCGGCCCGGGCAGCCTCCAGCGCGGCGTGCAGCGCAGCGACGTCCTCGTGGTACGGGCCGTCCGGGCGTTCGCCGCCGAGCCAGTCGACGGTCTGCACCTGCCAGCCGTACGCCTCGTAGCGGGCCTGCACCTGCTCGGAGAAGGCGACGCTGGTGTCGTCCTCGATGGAGATCTGGTTGTCGTCCCAGATCAACACCAGGTTGCCCAGCCGCTGGGTGCCGGCCAACGACGACGCCTCGCCGGACAACCCCTCCTGCATGTCGCCGTCGGAGGCGATGCACCAGATCGTGTGGTCGAAGACGCTCTGGCCCGGCTGGCGGCATCGGGGTCGAGCAGTCCGCGGGTGCGGCGGGCGGCCATGGCCATGCCCACGGCGTTGCCGACACCCTGGCCGAGCGGGCCGGTCGTGGTCTCGACGCCGACTGTGTGATGGACCTCGGGGTGGCCGGGCGTGGTCGAGCCCCAGGTGCGCAGCGACGCGAGGTCGTCGAGGGTCATCGGGTAGCCCGACAGATAGAGCTGGATGTACAGCGTCAGGCTGGAGTGGCCGGCGGAGAGCACGAAGCGGTCGCGGCCGAGCCAGTCCGGGTCGGCGGGATCGTGGCGGAGGAAGCGCTGGAACAGACACGTACGCCGCCGGCGCCAGGCTCATCGCGGTGCCCGGGTGACCGTTGCCGACCTTCTGGACGGCGTCCATCGCGAGCACGCGGATCGTGTCGACGGCCCGCCGGTCCAGCTCGGTCCAGTCGAGAGCGGTCTTGTCGGCCACCGGGGTCCGGCTCCTCTCGCGGGGGAATCAGTGGACGAGCGCGTGGCGTGCTCACGGCCCCGTCCGAGCCTACCCACCGCCTCCCGCGTACGCGTCCCGCTGCTGCGCTCCCGGGCCTCCGGCTAGACTCGCGACCGTCCCGCGCCGGCCCGGTTGGGCCGCGCTCCTGCGGCACCCGAGGTAGGTCGTGACGGCCGTCGAGCCCAGCACCACGACGGATGCACGACCGGCGGCTCCTCCCTCGTGGCGTCGGACTGTCGGCGTCTACGTCTCGCTGATGAAGCTGCGCGTCGTCGAGCTACTGCTCGTGACGACGTTGCCGGCCATGGTGCTCGCGGCTCGAGGGCTGCCGCCGCTCGGGCTCGTCGGCGGCGACCTTGGCCGGCGGCACGCTGGCCGCCGGCAGCGCCCACGCCTTCAACCAGGTGCTCGAGCGCGACATCGACGCGGTGATGCGGCGCACCCGCCGGCGGGCGGTGGCGACGGCCGCCGTCTCGCCACAGGCTGCCGCGTTGTTCGCCGCGGTCGTTGCTCCTCGCGGCCGTGGCGCTGATGCTGGCCTTCGTCAACCCGCTCGCCGCAGCGCTCACCGTCGCGGCAAACGTCTTCTACGTCGTCGTGTACACCGTGCTGCTCAAACGGCGGACGTCGCAGAACATCGTGTGGGGCGGCGTGGCCGGCTGCCTGCCGACACTGATCGGCTGGGCCGCGGTGACGGAGTCGCTGGCGTGGTCGCCGGTGCTGCTGTTCCTCGTCGTCTTCTTCTGGACCCCTCCGCACTACTGGCCACTGGCGATGCGTTTCCGCGACGACTACGCCCGGGCCGGCGTACCGATGCTGCCTGTGGTGGCGTCGGCGCGGGTCGTGGCCACTCAGATCCTCGCGTACTCGTGGGCCATGGTCGCGACGACGCTCGCGCTGTGGCGGGTGGCCGGCCTGGGCTGGCTCTACGGCGTGCTGGCGACACTGGCCGGTGTCTGGTTCCTGGCCGAGGCGCACCGGCTCCATACCCGAGCCAGGTCCGACGGCAGTGGCGCCGGCCTGAAGGCGATGCGCCTGTTCCACGGCTCGATCACGTACCTCACCGTCGTGTTCGCCGCCGTCGCCCTCGACGTGCTGCTGTCGACATGATCGCCGTGGGCCATGAGCCCACGTGGCCATTAGGCTGCCGGGCGTGCGTGATCGGCGTGCTCGGGCTCTGCGGCGTCGCGGTCGTGCTCGGCGCAGCGCTCTGGGCGCTCGCAGGCGGCCCGACCGCATCCGTCGTCACGCTCGTCGTCATCGGCTTGGTGCTGGCGGCGGCCGACGCGCTGGTGTGGCGTGCGGCGGGGCCGGGCCAGAACGATCTGACACTGCCCGAGGGCCGTCGCCTGGCAGGACCTGCGTGGGGGCTGCTGGTCGCGCCCGGCTGCCGCGCTCGGGGCTCGGCGCCTCGGTCGTGGTCGGTGCTCCGTGGTCGCCGCTGTCGGCATCGGACTCGTGCTCGCCGGCACGCTGCTCGGGGTGGCCCGACCGGCTCCCGAGGCGCAGCTGCCCTCGCATATCGTCTCGACGGCGCGTCGTCTGCGGGCCTTCGCCCGCGCTCACGGCGCGCGCCGGGCCGAGCCGGTCGACGGCTACCTCACGCCGGTCGGGGAGTCCGGTACCCGACTGCTCGTCATCGCCCCGGACGGCGAATGGGCCGATGCGATGGTTTCCGGCGGCGACGCGGAGGTCATCGCCGGGCTTGCGCGGATCGAGCTGCGCGAGCCCACGGAGTCTGCTGCCGCGCAAGCGGCTCCGGATCGACCAAGCAGATTGGGCGCAGATGGCGAGGTCCTGGTGATCAGGGCCCTCGTGTCGTCCGACCCGCAAGAGCAGCCTGCTGCGGCGTCGGTTGCGGCAGCCAGCGCGAGGCCAGCCAGGCGTCGACGGCGGCCACGACCAGCAGGGCGGCGCCGAGCATGTGCAGTCCCACGAGCAGTTCGGGCAGTTCGAGCCGGTACTGCGTGACGCCCACCAGCCCCTGCGCGATCTCGACGCCCAGCAGGGTTCCCGCGGCGCGCGCCACCCTACCCGGCGAACCGAGCGCCCGCGCAGCGGCGTAGAGCCCTACCGACAGCCCGACGAGCAGGAAGACCGAGTCGGCGTGGAGTTGGGTCACCGCGGCGAGGTCGAGGCCTGTGCGCCGCGCGTCGGGATCACCGGCGTGCGGACCGCTCGCCGTGACGACGGTTCCGAGGTAGACCACGGCGCCGGCGGCGACGAGTGCCGCCATTGCCAGCCGCGCCAGCCATGGCGAACCGACGCGGGGCGGCACGGCGCCGTTCGGCCGACCAGCACGCCGGACCAGGACGGTGGCGACGCCGACCAGACCGGCCGAGCACATGAAATGCAGCATCACCACCCACGGGTTGAGATCGGTCCATACGGTCACGCCGCCGATCACGGCCTGCGCGGGAATGCCGAGCAGGAGGACGGTGGCGGGAAGGATGAGGTCGCGCCTGGGTCGCGCCGACCGCAACGTCCTGAGGATCGCCAGCAGCGTCGCGGCCGCGACGGCGGCCAGGGCGAACGTGAGAAGCCGGTTGCCGAACTCGATCGCCCCGTGCCAGCCCATCTCCGGCGTCGTCGCGAGCGAGCCGTCGGTGCAATGCGGCCAGTCAGGGCACCCGAGGCCCGAGCCGGTGAGGCGTACGGCGCCGCCGGTGACGACGATCACGATCTGAGAGATCAGCGATGCCCAGGCCAGAGCACGGATGGCCTGCTCAGACGGAACCGGAAACCGGTTCCACCGACGCTGAGCGGATGCCTCGTCGGTCGACGCCGTGCCAGCTGTCACCCGGTCATCGTAGGGAATCGAGTGAGGAGGGCTGCCGGCGTCACTCCCACCGGCACCAGCGGGCAGCCGCGGCGAACGCGGCCACGGTCGCGACCAGCGGGGGGCTCACCGTGGCTCCGCCGGACGGGCCCCCGGGTGCAAGCCCGATCCCTCCTGGAGCATGACCCCGACTCTCGGCCGCAGGGCGCGCCCGTCACGGATCGGATCCAGGCCGAGGACACGCACCGCGCCGGCATCCGGTTCGATCCCGTCGTGTGTGAGGCAAGCCTCTCCTGCGTGACGCACGCCACCGGCACCGGGTTGTGGCTGGAGCAGAAATAGACCACGATGGTGTTGTGAAAACCGTGCGCGACGTCATCCCCGAACCGGCGGGCACGCCGGCTCTGGACGACCCGCACGCAGGTACCCGCGAGCGGGTGGCCCGGTCGATCCTGGAGAACGGTCCGTCCACGGCGGCCACCCTGGGGCAGCGCCTCGGTCTGACCCCGGCCGCGGTCCGCCGGCACCTCGACACCCTCCTCGGCGACGCCGTCATCGAAGCGCGCGAGCCGCGTGTCTACGGCCATCGCGGCCGTGGCCGACCCGCCAAGGTCTTCGTGCTCACCGAGTCCGGCCGTGACAAGTTCGAACAGGACTACGACGACCTCGCGGTCGGCGCGCTGCGATTCCTCGCCGAGACCGGCGGAGAGTCCCTCGTTGCCGAGTTCGCGCGCCGGCGGGCGGCCGATCTCGAGGAGCGCTACCAGGTGGCGGTCCAGGCCGCGAAGCCGGAGGACCGGGCCGCAGCCCTGGCCACTGCTCTCTCGGCCGATGGCTATGCAGCCTCGGCGCAGGCCTCGCCGTTCGGGGCGGGCGAGCAGCTCTGCCAGCACCACTGCCCGGTCGCCCACGTGGCCGAGCAGTTCCCGCAGCTCTGCGAGGCCGAGACCAAGGCCTTCGCGCGGCTGCTGGGCACTCACGTCCAGCGACTGGCGACGATCGCGCACGGCGACGGCGTCTGCACCACGCACATCCCGCGCGGCATGGCGGCAGCACTGTCGGACCGCGGTGACAGCATGACTCCAGACGAGCACACCCCGGAGGGGATCTCTCGATGACCACGACCGCTCATCCCGAGCTCGAGGGTCTGGGCCGCTACGAGTTCGGCTGGGCCGATTCCGACGCTGCGGGCGCGATCGCCCGGCGCGGCCTGTCCGACGACGTCGTCAGGGAGATCTCGGCGCTGAAGGACGAGCCCGAGTGGATGCTGGAGTTCCGCCTCAAGGCGCTGCGGCTGTTCGACAAGAAGCCGCTGCCCACCTGGGGCGCCGACGTGTCGGGCATCGACTTCGACAACATCAAGTACTTCGTCCGCTCGACCGAGAAGCAGGCGGCGAGCTGGGAAGACCTGCCCGACGACATCAAGAGCACCTACGACAAATTGGGCATTCCAGAAGCAGAGAAACAAAGGCTCGTAGCGGGTGTAGCCGCACAATATGAGTCAGAGGTTGTATACCATAAGATTCGAGAAGATTTGGAAGAACAGGGTGTCATCTTCCTCGACACCGACACCGGCCTGCGCGAGCACCCAGAGCTGTTCAGGGAGTACTTCGCCTCGGTGATCCCGGCCGGCGACAACAAGTTCTCCGCGCTGAACACCGCGGTGTGGTCCGGCGGCTCGTTCATCTACGTGCCGAAGGGCGTGCACGTCGAGATCCCGCTGCAGGCCTACTTCCGGATCAATACCGAGAACATGGGCCAGTTCGAGCGGACGCTGATCATCGTCGACGAGGGCGCGTACGTCCACTACGTCGAGGGGTGCACGGCACCGATCTACTCGTCCGACTCGCTGCACAGCGCCGTCGTCGAGATCATCGTGAAGAAGGGCGCGCGCTGCCGGTACACCACGATCCAGAACTGGTCGAACAACGTCTACAACCTGGTGACCAAGCGGGCCACCGCGGCCGAGGGCGCCACCATGGAGTGGATCGACGGCAACATCGGCTCCAAGGTGACGATGAAGTACCCCGCGGTCTGGCTGATCGGGGAGCACGCGAAGGGCGAGACGCTCTCCGTCGCCTTCGCCGGTGAGGGCCAGCACCAGGATGCGGGCGCCAAGATGCTCCACCTGGCGCCGAACACGTCCTCGTCGATCGTGTCCAAGTCGGTGGCCCGCGGCGGCGGCCGGACGTCCTACCGCGGCCTGGTCCAGGTCATGCCGCGCGCCGTGCACAGCGCCAGCACGGTCCGGTGCGATGCATTGCTGATCGACACGATCTCGCGCTCGGACACCTATCCCTACGTCGACGTGCGCAACGACGACGTTTCGATGGGACACGAGGCGACGGTCTCCAAGGTGAGCGAGGACCAGCTGTTCTACCTGATGAGCCGTGGAATGGCCGAGGACGAGGCGATGGCGATGATCGTGCGCGGTTTCATCGAGCCGATCGCGCGCGAGCTGCCGATGGAGTACGCCCTCGAGCTCAACCGGCTGATCGAGCTTCAGATGGAAGGCGCGGTGGGCTGAGCCGCGATGACGACTCTCGACGACACGCAGACGTCGCCGCAGTACGGTCTCACCGAGCACTCGCACGGCGCCAGCACTGCCCGCCGTGGCAGTTCGCTGCACCGGTTCGCGTCCTTCGACGTCGATGCCCACCCGATCCCGCGTGGGCGTGAGGAGGCGTGGCGGTTCACCCCGATGGTCCGGTTGCATGGCATGCACGTCGACACCCCTCTCGACGGTCACGACTACGAGATCTCGGTCGACGCCGACCCTCAGGTCCTGGTGGAGACCGGTGACGCCGACGACCCGCGCCGGGGATTGTCGGGTTACGTGCCGATCGACCGGGTGAGCGCCCGCGCCTGGGCGGAGGCCGACAAGGTGCTCGCCGTCACTGTCCCACGGGAGGTGGTCACGCAGCAGCCGACCGTCGTGCGCCTGCGCGGACTGTCGGCGGAGAAGGCCACGGCCGGGCATGTCGTCCTCACCGCCCGGGCCTACAGCCGTGGCGTCGTCGTGATCGTGTACGAGGGTTCGGCCGCCATCGCCGACAACGTGGAGGTCGTCGTCGAGGACGGCGCGCATCTCACCGTCGTGAACCTGCACGACTGGGCCGACGACACGGTGCACCTGTCCCACCATCACCTGCGGGTCGGACGCGACGCCACCGTGCGGCATGCGGTCGTGACGTTCGGCGGTGACCTCGTGCGCACCAGCACGTCGCTCGACTACGCCGGACCGGGCGGCGAGGCGGAGCTGCTGGGCCTGTATTTCGTCGACGCCGACCAGCACATCGAGAACCGCCTGTTCGTCGACCACAACACGCCGCACGCCCGCAGCAACGTCGAGTACAAGGGCGCCCTACAGGGAAGAGGCGCGCATGCTGTCTGGGTCGGAGACGTGCTGATCCGCCCCGAGGCCGAGGGCATCAAGACCTTCGAGCTCAACCGCAACCTGGTGCTCACCGACGGCGCCCGCGCCGACTCGGTCCCCAACCTGGAGATCGAGACCGGCGAGATCGTAGGCGCCGGGCATGCCAGCGCCACCGGCCGCTTCGACGACGAGCAGCTGTTCTATCTGCAGGCGCGCGGGATCCCGGAGGACCAGGCCCGGCGGCTTGTCGTCCGCGGCTTCTTCACGGCGCTGATCAACAAGATCGGCGTTCCCGAGCTCGTCGACCGGCTCGGCGCCGCGGTCGAGCGCGAGCTCGCCGTCGCAGAGACCGACGCCACGATGACCACCATCCGACCGTGAGGCACTGACACAGATGAGCACCCTCGAGATCCACGACCTGCACGTCTCCGTCGAGACCGAGGCGGGCCCGAAGGAGATCCTGCGCGGCGTCGACCTCACGGTCCGGCCCGGCCAGATCCACGCGATCATGGGACCGAACGGCTCCGGCAAGTCCACGCTGGCCTACTCGATCGCCGGCCACCCGAAGTACACCGTCACGCGCGGCGCCGTCACCCTGGACGGCGAGGACGTGCTGGCCATGAAGGTCGACGAACGCGCCCGGGCCGGGCTGTTCCTGGCCATGCAGTACCCGGTCGAGGTTCCCGGCGTCTCGGTGTCGAACTTCCTGCGCACGGCCAAGACCGCCGTCGCTGGCGAGGCGCCGAGGCTGCGCACCTGGGTCAAGGACGTCAAGGCCGCCATGGACGGCCTCGCCATGGACGCTGCCTTCGCCGAGCGCGATCTCAACGCCGGCTTCTCCGGCGGCGAGAAGAAGCGGCACGAGATCCTGCAGCTCGAGCTGCTCGACCCCAGGGTGGCGATCCTCGACGAGACCGACTCGGGGCTCGACATCGACGCGCTGCGGGTCGTCTCCGAGGGTGTCAACCGCTTCCACGCCCGCGGCGGGAAGGGCGTGCTCCTGATCACGCACTACACACGCATCCTGCGCTACATCACGCCCGACTTCGTCCACGTCTTCGTCGACGGCCGCATCGCCGAGGAGGGCGGCCCCGATCTCGCCGAGAAGCTCGAGGCGGACGGTTACGTCAGCTATGCGGGCACGTCGGCCTGACTCGGTCGGCGGCCCAGGAGGGACCACGGTGTACGAGCCCACGAGCCCGTTGGACGTCGAGGGGGTCCGCAAGGACTTCCCCATCCTCGAGCGGCGTCTGGCCGGCGACAAGCCACTGGTCTACCTCGACTCGGCCAACACCTCGCAGAAGCCCCGTGCCGTCCTCGACGTGCTGGCCGACCACTACGAGCGGCACAACGCCAACGTCGCCCGTGCTCTGCACCAGCTCGGTGAGGAGGCCACGGCGGCCTTCGAGGGCGCCCGCGACAAGATCGCGGCGTTCGTGCAGGCACCCAGCCGTGACGAGATCGTCTTCACCAAGAACGCCTCGGAGGCGCTGAACCTGGTGGCGAACACGCTCGCCAGCGGGCTGGCGGCAGACCCGCGGTACCGGCTCGGCCCCGGCGACGAGGTCGTCATCACCGAGATGGAGCACCACTCGAACATCGTGCCGTGGCAGCTCGCCTGCCAGCGGACCGGCGCGACGCTGCGGTGGTTCGGCCTGACCGACGAAGGCCGGCTGGACGTCTCCAATCTCGAGGAGCTGGTGAACGAGCGCACCAAGATCGTCTCGATGGTGCATCAGTCCAACATCCTGGGCACGGTCAACTCGGTCTCGCCGATCGTCGCCCGGGCTCGCGACGTCGGTGCGCTCGTCCTGCTCGACTGCTCGCAGTCCGTGCCGCACATGCCGGTCGACGTCACCGACCTCGGCGCCGACCTGATCGCCTTCACCGGGCACAAGATGTGCGGTCCGACCGGCATCGGCGTGCTCTGGGGCCGCAGCGAGGTGCTCGACGCACTGCCTCCGTTCCTCGGTGGCGGCGAGATGATCGAGACCGTCGACATGACGGGCTCCACGTTCGCCGAGGTGCCGCACAAGTTCGAGGCGGGCACACCGCCGATCGCCCAGGCCGTCGGGCTCGGCGCCGCGGTCGACTACCTGACGAGTCTCGGCATGGAGAACGTCGCGGCCCACGAGAAGGCATTGACCACCTACGCCCTGCAGCGGCTGAGTGACGTCGAGGGTGTGCGCTTCGTCGGGCCCCGGGTTCCGATCTCCCGGGGTGGCACGGTCTCGTTCACGCTCGACGGCGTACACCCGCACGACGTCAGCCACGTGCTCGACGAGCTGGGCATCGCGGTGCGGGCGGGCCATCACTGCGCCCGGCCCGTGTGTGTCCGCTACGGAATTCCTGCGACCACCCGAGCGTCGTTCTACGTGTACACGACGATGGCCGAGATCGACGCGCTCGTCGATGGCGTCGAGCAGGTGAAGAGGTTCTTCGGGTGACCACCGACACGCTCTACCAGGAGATCATCCTGGACCACTACAAGCACCCGGTCGGGCGCGGGCTGCGCGACCCGTTCGACGCGGAGGCGCACCACGTCAACCCGACCTGCGGCGACGAGATCACGGTCCGGGTCCGGGTCTCCGGCGACCAGATCGACGACGTGTCCTACGAGGGGCAGGGCTGCTCGATCAGCCAGGCGTCCGCGAGCGTGCTGCACGAGCTGGTCTCGGGCCACTCCGTGACCGAGGCGTTCGGCACGCACGAGGCGTTCGTCGAGCTGCTACAGGGTCGGGGAGCGGTCGAGCCGGACGAGGACGTCCTGGGCGACGGCATCGCGTTCGCCGGCGTGGCACGCTACCCGGCCCGGGTCAAGTGTGCGCTGCTGTCCTGGATGGCGTTCCGCGACGCGACCGCCCGGGCGCTGGCCGCGAACGAAGGAGGACGCGATGACTGACCCCGCGAACGTGATCTCTCTCGACGACATCACCGAGGCGATGCGCGACGTCGTCGACCCCGAGCTGGGCATCAACGTCGTCGACCTCGGCCTGGTCTACGGCCTGGACATCGACGACGAAGGCGTAGCCACCATCGACATGACGCTGACGAGCGCCGCGTGTCCGCTCACCGACGTGATCGAGGACCAGACCCGCACCGCCCTCGACGGCCTGGTCGAGGACTTCCGGATCAACTGGGTCTGGATGCCGCCGTGGGGCCCGGACAAGATCACCGACGAGGGCCGCGAGCAGCTGCGCGCCCTCGGCTTCAACGTCTGACCCCCGCTGATCATGCAGTTCCCGCGCGACACGCCGTCCACGGTCGTCTTCGATCTCGGCGGCGTTCTCGTCGACTGGGATCCGCGCTACCTGTTCCGGACGTTGCTCGCCGACGAGGCGGCCGTCGAGAAGTTCCTCGCCGAGGTCTGCACGCCCGCGTGGAACGCCGCGCAGGACGCCGGGCGTTCGTGGGCCGACGCCGTCGCCGAGGCGTCCGCGCAGTTTCCCGACCACGCAGAGCTCATCGCTGCGTACGACGAGCGCTGGTGGGAGACGATCGGGGGCCAGATCGACGGCACAGTCGACGTGCTCGGCGACCTTCGCGGTCGTGGCGTCATGCTGTACGCGGTCACGAACTGGTCGGCCGAGAAGTTCGACCTCACGTACCCGCGGTTCGAGTGGCTGTCCTGGTTCGACGGCATCGTCGTGTCGGGTCGTGAGCAGGTGGTCAAACCGGACCCCCGGATCTACCGGATCCTGCTCGAGCGGTACGGGCTCGACCCGGCGGCCACCGTGTACGTCGACGACGTCGAGACCAACGTCGAGGCGGCACGCGCGCTGGGCATGGTGGGTGTCCTCTTCACGAGCCCCGAGCAGCTCCGTGCCGACCTGGAGCGGGTGGGGGTGCTCGCCTCCGGCGACGACGGCCACCGTCGCCACAGCTCCATGGACGAGTTCGCCGAACCGCGCCCGTAGCAGGCCCGTATAGGGAGCCTGGTTCCGTAGACTTGGCGCGACCTTCACGCCCAATCGAGGAGAACCACCGGTGGCGATTCAGCCGATCCGGCTGTTCGGCGACCCGATCCTGCGGACGAAGGCCGAACCGGTCCTCGACTTCGACGCCGAGCTGCGTCGGCTGGTCAAAGACCTGTCCGACACGATGATGGATGCCCCGGGCGTCGGCCTCGCCGCGCCCCAGCTCGGCGTCTCGCTGCGAGTGTTCACCTATCTCGCCGACGAGGAGCTCGGCCACCTGGTCAACCCCGACCTCGACCTGTCCGGGGAGGAACAGGACGGTCCCGAGGGCTGCCTGTCGCTGCCAGGGCTGGAGTACGACTGCCGCCGGGCGGAGCGTGTCGTGGCCAAGGGTTTCAACGAGTACGGCGACCCGGTCGTCATCGAGGGCAGCGACCTGCTGGCCCGCTGCATCCAGCACGAGACCGACCACCTCGACGGCATCCTGTTCATCGACCGGCTCGACCGGGCGGCCCGCAAGGCCGCGATGAAGGCCATCCGCGAGGCCGAGTGGGCCGGCGGCACGGTTCCGGCGGTCAAGATGTCGCCGCACCCCACCCTCGGTCGCGCGCTCTGACAGGCGTGGGCCGGGCATGAGGGTCTTGTTCGCGGGCACGCCTGCCGTCGCCGTGCCGTCGCTGCGTGCCGTCCTGGCGTCGCGGCACGAGGTCGTCGCGGTGCTGACCCGGCCCGACGCACCGGCCGGGCGGGGTCGAAGGCTCACCCCCAGTCCCGTCGCCGAGCTGGCCGGTGAGTGCGGCATCGAGGTACTCAAGCCGGCGCGGCCGCGAGACCCCGAGTTCCTGGCCCGGCTCACCGACCTCGCCCCCGACTGTGCGCCGGTCGTCGCGTACGGCGGGCTCATCCCGCGTGCGGCGCTCGACGTGCCCAAGCATGGCTGGGTGAATCTGCACTTCTCGCTGCTCCCGGCATGGCGCGGCGCCGCCCCGGTGCAGCACGCGGTCCTGGCCGGCGACGAGGTCACCGGTGCCTGCACCTTCCGGCTCGAGGAGGGCCTCGATACCGGCCCCGTCTACGGTGTCGTGACCGAGCCGGTTCGGCCCTCCGACACCAGTGGCGACCTGCTGGGCCGGCTCGCGGACTCCGGGGCTGCGCTTCTCGTGGCGACGTTGGACGGCATCGAGGACGGCACGCTGGTCCCCACTCCGCAGTCGCCGGTCGGGGTGTCGTCGGCACCGAAGCTGACCGTGGCCGACGCCGAGGTCGACTGGACCGCTCCGGCACTGCGCATCGACCGACTGATCCGGGCCTGCACCCCGGCTCCCGGCGCGTGGACGACCTTTCGGGGCGACCGGCTGAAGCTTCGCCCGGTCCGCCTCGACCCGGCAACGATCGACCTGGCTCCCGGCGAGGTCCGGGCCGGCCGCGACGGCGTCCAGGTCGGGACCGGCAGCCATGCGGTGCGGCTCGGCGAGGTCCAGCCGCAGGGCAAGCGGGCGATGCCTTCGGGCGACTGGGCGCGGGGCATCCGCGCCGAACCCGGCGAGCGGCTGGGCCGGTGACCAGGCGGGGTCGCGGCCGTACCACGGCGCTACCCCGGGTCGACGCGGCCCGAGCGGGCTGCCTTCGACGTCCTGCGCGCTGTCGACGAGCGGGACTCGTACGCCAACCTGGTCCTCCCCGGGCTGCTTCGCGAGCGCGAGATCACCGGTCGCGACGCCGCCCTGGCCACGGAGCTGGTGTACGGAACGCTCCGAGGCCTGGGAACGTACGACGCCGTGCTGGCTGCGTGCCTGGACCGCGCGCCGGAGGCGCTCGACCCGCCGGTCCTCGACGTGCTGCGGCTCGGTGCCCATCAGGTGCTCGGCACCCGTATTCCACCGCATGCCGCGGTGGATACGACGGTCGGCCTAGCGCGGGCCCGGGTCGGCGAAGGCCCTGGCAAACTGGTCAATGCGGTGATGCGGCGGCTGTCCAGGCACGACCTGGCCGGCTGGATCGACCAACTCGCCCCGCCGGCATCGACGGATCCGCTGGAGCGGCTGGCCCTGCAGCATTCGCACCCGCCATGGATAGTGCGGGCGCTGTTCGACGCGCTGGGCGGCGACGAGTCCGAGCTCGCTGCGGCACTCGCCGCCGACAACGAGCGCCCATCCGTCACGCTGGTGGCACGCCCGGGCCGCGCCGAGGTGTCGGAGTTGTTCGCTGCAGGAGCCTCGCCCGCGCGCTGGTCGCCCTACGCCGCAGTGCTCGGGGAAGGTGACCCTGCCGCGATTCCGGCGGTCCGCGAGCGGCGCGCCGGAGTCCAGGACGAGGGCAGCCAGCTCGTCGCCCTGGCCTTGGCGACCGCTCCGCTGAAGGGTCCGGACCGACGGTGGCTTGACATGTGCGCTGGCCCCGGCGGGAAGGCTGCGCTACTCGCCGGCCTGGCCACGTCGCGGGGCGCCGGCTTACTCGCCGTCGAGCGTCAGCCGCACCGCGCCCGCATGATCGAGGCCGCCCTGCGCGGCGATCCGGGCCGCCACCGCGTTGTCGTCGCCGACGCCACCGAGCCGCTCGTCGGCGAGGACCCCTTCGACCGGATCCTGCTCGACGCCCCGTGCACAGGCCTTGGTGCGCTGCGGCGACGCCCGGAGGCACGGTGGCGTCGCAGGCCGTCGGACCTGCCGGCGCTGCGATCGCTGCAGATCTCGTTGTTGCGCGCGGCGCTCTCCGCCGTCCGCCCGGGCGGTCTGGTGGCGTACGTGACGTGCTCGCCCCATCTGGCGGAGACGACGACCGTGGTCACCGACGTCCTGCGCGGGCGCCCGGACGTCGAGCGCGTCGACGCGCGGGCCTGCCTTCCCGGAGTCACCGACCTGGGCGACGGCCCGGAGATCCAGCTCTGGCCGCACCGCCACGGCACGGACGCCATGTTCCTGGCGCTCCTGCGCCGGGAACCGATCGGCTAGCCTGCGCTCCCGTGGCCGTTCAGATCGCGCCGAGCATCCTGTCCGCCGACTTCGCCAACCTCGAGTCGGAGATCGCGCGGATCCCCAACGCGGACTGGGTGCACGTCGACGTCATGGACAACCACTTCGTGCCCAACCTGACGATCGGCCTGCCCGTGGTGGAGGCCCTGCTCGCCCGGACCGAGCTCCCGGTCGACTGCCATCTGATGATCGAGCAACCGGACCGCTGGGCACCCGGGTACGCCGAGGCCGGCGCGGACAGCGTCACGTTCCACATCGAGGCCGCCGCGGCGCCGGTCCGGCTGGCCCGCGCGCTGCGCAGGCTCGGCGCGCGGGCCGGCATCGCCCTCAAGCCGGCGACGCCCGTGGAGCAGCTCGAGGACCTGCTGCCCGAGGTCGACATGCTGCTCGTGATGACGGTCGAGCCAGGGTTCGGGGGTCAGGAGTTCCTCGACGTGTGCCTGCCGAAGGTCCGACGGGCCCGCCAGCTGGTGTCGAAGTCCGGTCTGGACATCTGGATCCAGGTCGACGGAGGGGTGTCCGGCGAGACGATCGAGCGTTGCGCCGAGGCGGGCGCCGACGTCTTCGTGGCGGGCTCAGCCGTCTACGAGGCCGAGGACGCGGCCGAGGTGATCGACGTGTTGCGCGCGCTGGCGCTCGGAGCCGGCTAGCGATGCACCCGGGCCGACGGCGGGCACAGAACCGTCCGCAGCCCAGTAGACTTCGATGTAAAGAATCACGCGTGCTCCGGGGTCGGTGAAACTCCGAACCGGCGGTGACAGTCCGCGACCCGGCCGTGGCCCTCCATCCGAGGTGCCGGCGGACGGTTGACCCGGTGGAACTCCGGGACCGACGGTGACAGTCCGGATGGGAGGCAGCACGTGCGGGCGGCCAGTGGCTGCCCGTCCGGCGCCAGCCTGTGCACCCGGAGCCCGCCTGAACGACAGGCGAGGAGGCCGGATGGCGAGCTCCGCTGAGGTCGCGGCGATGCGGCGCGCCCTCGACCTCGCCCGCAGCCCGGATGCGCCGCTCGGACCCAACCCGCGCGTCGGCTGCGTCCTGCTCGACCCGGCGGGCGCAGTGGTCGCGGAGGGCTATGGCCGAGGCGCCGGCAACCGGCACGCCGAGATCGACGCGCTCCAGGCGGCGGGTCACCGCGCGCGCGGCACGACCTCGGTGATCACGCTCGAGCCCTGCAACCACACCGGGCGGACCGGACCGTGTGCGGCCGCCCTGAGCGATGCGGGAGTCGTCCGGGTCGTGTTCGCCCAGGCCGACACCAACCCGGTGGCCACAGGCGGCGCAGAGGCGCTGCGGGCAGCCGGCATCGACGTCGAGGGGGGAGTCCTCGCCGAAGAGGCGCGCACGGTCAACCCGTTCTGGACGTTCGCCGTCGAGAACGCGCGTCCGTTCGTCACCTGGAAGTTCGCTGCGACGCTGGACGGGCGCGGCGCCGCGGCCGACGGCACCAGCCGGTGGATCACGTCGCCGGAGGCCAGGGCGGACGTCCATCGGCTACGCGCCGAGTGCGACGCCGTCCTGGTCGGTACCGGCACGGTGCTGGCCGACGACCCCGCGGCTCACCGTCCGCGACGACAACGGCCGGCCGCTCGACCGTCGCTTTCAGCCGCTGCGCGCGGTCATGGGGCTTCGGCCGGTTCCGGCCGGCGCCGCCGTCGCGGACGACACGGCCGAGACCCTCCACCTTGCGACCCGTGACCCGGCGGAATCCCTGGCGGCTCTGTTCGCGGATGACCGCCAGCATGTCTGGCTCGAGGGCGGGCCGACGCTCGCGGGCGCGTTCGTCCGGGAGGCACTGGTCGACCGGGTGGTCGCCTACCTCGCGCCGGCGCTGCTCGGAGCCGGCCCGGCGGCCCTGGCGGACGCCGGAATCACTGCTGTGGCCGACGCCGTTCGGCTCGACATCACCGACGTCGCACGGATCGGCCCCGACCTCCGGCTGACCGCGCGACCCGAGAAGGGCTAGCTGGCATGTTCACCGGAATCGTCGAGGAGCTCGGCCAGGTCGTCGCGATCGACCACGGCGCCGACTCGGCCCGGCTCGAGCTGCACGCTCGGGCCTTGTTGGCGGATACCGTCCGTGGTGCGTCGATCGCCGTCAACGGCGTGTGCCTCACGGTGGTGGAGGTCGGTGACGATTCGTTCACCGTCGACGTGATGCGCGAGACGCTGGACCGGTCGGCGCTGGCCGCACTCGTGCCCGGCGCCCCGGTCAACCTCGAGCGCGCCGTCCGGGCATCCGACCGGCTGGGCGGGCACATCGTGCAGGGACATGTCGACGGCGTCGGCACCGTCGTCAGCCGCGTGCCCGGTGACCGGTGGGAGGTCGTGCGGATCGGGCTCGACGGCGCCCTGTCCAGGTACGTCGTCGAGAAAGGCTCGGTCGCCGTCGACGGTGTCTCCCTGACGGTGTCCGCCCTCGGACCCGGTTGGTTCGAGGTGAGTCTCATCCCCACCACGCTCGAGCTCACCACGCTGGGCCGCCGCCGGCCCGGCGAGCAGGTCAACCTGGAGGTGGACGTGATCGCGAAGTACGTCGAGCGGCTGCTGGAAGGACGGGTGGCCTGATGGATCAGCTGACCTGGCTACTCGACGCGCGGCTTCACATCCTGGGCTCGGAGATCCTGTGGCGGGAGATCGTGGGCAACGGGTTCGGCTTCGCCTCGGCGGTGGGCGGCATGCGGCGGAAGGTCTGGGCCTGGCCGGTCGGCATCATCGGGAACATTCTGCTGTTCACGGTCTTCCTCGGCGGCGTCTTCGCCACGCCGCAGGCGAAGGACCTCTACGGCCAGGCCGGCCGGCAGGTCTTCTTCCTGATCGTCAGCGTGTACGGCTGGTGGCGCTGGCACCGCAACGCCGAGACTGGGCCCGCCGTCATCCCACGGTGGGCGACGGCAGCAGAGAGGCTGGGGCTGGCCGCATTGGCCGCCGTCGGCGTCGGCATCGGCTATTTCGTGCTCAGCGCCCTCGACTCGTGGGGCCCGCTGGCGGACTCCTGGATCCTGGTCGGCAGCCTGTTGGCGACGTACAGCATGGCCAGGGGATACGTCGAGTTCTGGCTCGTCTGGATCGCCGTCGACCTGGTGGGTGTACCGCTGCTGCTCCGGGCCGGCTTCTACCCGTCCGCGCTGCTCTACGCCGCGTACGGCGTGTTCTGCGTGGTCGGGTTCCTGGCCTGGCGACGGGCGCAGCTGGATGCGCGCGAATCAGGGGAGACAGCCGAGGTGACCGCGTGACGGGCGTCCGGCTCGATCCGGTCGAGCGGGCAGTCGCCGATGTCGCGGCCGGACGGGCGGTCGTCGTCGTGGACGACGAGGACCGCGAGAACGAGGGCGACCTCGTGTTCGCGGCCGGCAAGGCGACGCCCGAGCTGCTGGGTTTCATGATCCGCTGGACGAGCGGCTTTATCTGCGTGGCAGTCGAGGGTGCCACGCTGGACCGCCTGCACATCCCGCTGATGACTCCACACAACCGGGAGCGGATGCGCACGGCATACACCGTGTCGGTGGACGCCCACGACGGAATCACGACGGGCATCTCCGCCGCCGACCGTGCGCACACGATCCGGGTGCTGGCGGACTCGGCCACCGAGCCGTACGAGCTGGTCCAGCCCGGCCACGTCATGCCGCTGCGCTATCGCGAGGGCGGGGTGCTGGCTCGGGCCGGACACACGGAGGCGTCCGTCGACCTGGCGCGGCTCGCCGGCCTGACGCCGGCCGGAGCGCTCTGCGAGATCGTCAACGAGGACGGGTCGATGATGCGTGGAGCTGCGCTTCGCACGTTCGCCGACGACCACGGCCTGGCGATGATCTCGATCGCGGACCTGATCCGGCACCGCCGCCGGTACGAGACCCAAGTCGTGCGGGTCGCCGAGACCCGCCTTCCGACCGCGCACGGGGCATTCCAGGCCCTCGCGTACCGCGACACCGTCACGGGCGGAGAGCACGTGGCGCTGGCGATGGGCGACGTTGCCGACGGGAAGCCGGTGCTCGTGAGGGTGCACTCGGAGTGCCTGACCGGCGACACGTTCGGCTCGCTGCGCTGCGACTGCGGACCACAGCTGCGGGCGGCGATGACAGCCGTCGCGGCAGAGGGCCGCGGGATCGTGCTCTACCTGCGGGGGCACGAGGGCCGCGGGATCGGACTGGTTCACAAGTTGCGCGCGTACGAGTTGCAGGACGCCGGACGAGACACGGTCGACGCCAACCTCGAGCTGGGGCTGCCCGCCGATGCGCGGGACTACGGCACGGGTGCGCAGATCCTGGTCGACCTTGGCGTGCGGTCGCTGCGACTGATGACCAACAACCCCACCAAGCTCGCCGGCCTGGAAGGGTACGGCCTGCGGGTCGTCGACCGGGTGCCGATGCCGGTACGTCCGCATCCCGAGAACATCCGCTACCTGCGGACCAAGCGCGACCGGATGGGCCACGCGTTGCCCCATCTCGAGGACGGGCTGGAAGGGAGCCCGACGTGAGCAGAGCCGGTACGCCGAGGCTCTCACTCGAGGGCGCCGAGAACCTGAGGATCGCGGTAGTGGCCGCCCAATGGCACGAGACGGTCATGGCGGGCCTGCTCGACGGAGCGTTGCGCGCCCTGGGCGAGGCTGGGATCGACGACCCACTGGTGCTTCGGGTGCCGGGTTCGTTCGAGCTTCCGGTAGCGTGCGCGCGGCTGGCCCGGTCGAGGTACGACGCCGTCGTGGCGCTGGGAGCCGTGATCAGGGGCGGGACGCCGCACTTCGAGTACGTCTGCCATGCGGCCACCGAGGGTCTCAGCCGGGTGAGTGTCGAGACCGGCGTGCCGATCGGCTTCGGCCTGCTGACCTGCGACAGCGAGGAGCAGGCGTTGGACCGGGCCGGCCTACCCGGCTCGACCGAGGACAAGGGCTACGACGCCGCCCAGGCCGCGGTCGCGACCGTGCTCGCGCTCCGCGCGGCGTACACCTGAAGGTTCCCGCGGTCCCGCGCCTGAGTTCGACCACGTCTCGTCCACGATGTGGGCAGGCGGTCTTGCCTCGCGGACTCTCCGTAGGCTGGCGCATGTGAAGAGCTTCGACGGCCTGTGGGCCGAGCTGTCGGCGAAGGTGGCCGCCGGGGCCGCCGGCTCGGGCACGGTCGAGGCCGTCGGCCGCGGGGTCCACGAGGTCGGCAAGAAGGTCGTCGAGGAGGCCGCCGAGGCGTGGATGGCCGCCGAGCACGAGGGTGCCGACCGCGCCGCCGAGGAGATCGCCCAGCTGCTCTACCACGTGCAGGTGCTCATGCTCGCGCGTGGGATCGAGCTCGACGACGTCTACGCGCAGCTGTGAGGAGCCGACGCATGTCTGACCTCGTCCCGGCCACCGATGGGACGACCCAAGATGGGACGCCGCCCAACGGCGTGCTTCGGATCGCGGTTCCCAACAAGGGCCTGCTGGCCGAACCCACGGCCGCGATGCTCCGGGAAGCCGGCTACCGGCAGCGGGCCGAGGGTGGGCGGGAGCTCGTCCTGCGCGATCCCGACAACAGCGCCGAGTTCTTCTTCCTCCGACCGCGCGACATCGCCGTCTACGTCGGATCGGGCACGCTCGAGGTCGGCGTCACGGGCCGCGACCTGCTGCTCGACTCGGGGGCTCCGGTCGAAGAGATGCTTCCTCTGGGATTCGGGTCGTCGACGTTCCGGTTCGCGGCCCGACCCGGCACCGCCCGCGACATCCGCGGATTCGCAGGGTTGCGGGTGGCGACGTCCTATCCGGGGCTGCTGTCCAAGTACCTGGCCGAACTCGGCATCGATGCCGAGGTGATCCGGCTCGACGGCGCGGTCGAGACCGCCGTTCAGCTCGGCGTCGCCGACGTCGTGGCCGACGTGGTGTCGACCGGTACGACGCTCAAGCAGGCCGGACTGGAGCTGGTCGGCGAGCCGATCATGACGTCCGAGGCCGTCCTCGTGACCCGAGCCGGCGACAAGCCGTCTGCGGCCGTGCTGCAGCTCGTGCGGCGCCTGCAAGGCGTGCTGGTAGCCAGGCGCTACGTGATGATGGACTACGACATCCGGGTCGAGCGGGTCGACGAGGCGTGCGCGATCACGCCAGGTATCGAGTCACCGACCGTGTCGCCGTTGCACCGCGAGGGTTGGGTCGCCGTGCGTGCGATGGTCCCGCGCGCGGAGGCCCAGCGGATCATGGACGCGCTCTGGGAGATCGGAGCCCGGGCGATCTTCGTGACCGACATCCTGGCCTGCCGGCTGTAGCAACGCACGACTGTCGCAAGCGCGCTACAGTATAGGCATGACGGCGATTCCGGCTCGCGACCTGCGCAACCACACTGCTGAGATCCTGCGGCGCGTCGAAGCGGGCGAGGAGTTCGAGGTTCACCGCAACGACCAACCGATCGCCAAGATCCTGCCGTTGCGCCAGCGTCGACAGTGGATACCCGCCGCGGAGGTGATGCCGCAACTGGAACGGCTGGGGCCTGATCCGACCGGCCTTCGAGCCGAGCTCCACGAAGCGCTCCCCGGGTCGACGGACGATCTCGGGTGGTGAGAGGCCGACGAGCGCTGGCCGACACGTCGGTCTTCGTCGGTGTGGAAGCGGGACGGGTGGCATCTGAGGCATTCGCCGAGTACTCATGGGCCGTGTCGGCGGTCACTCTTGGAGAGCTCCGGCTCGGCGTTCTGAGGGCGACTGATCCGGAAACGACCTCACTCAGGCTCGTCACCTACCAGCTCGCCCGCCAGTTCGACCCACTGGTTGTCGACGAATCCGTGGCCGACGCCTGGGCGACGCTCGTCGCCCTGTTAAGAGCCGACCGGCGCCGAATGCCGATCAACGACAGCTGGATCGCAGCGACGGCGATCGCCCACGAGGTACCCGTTGTCACCCAGGACGCCGATTACGAGGCCGCTCCTGGGCTCGTTGTCATCAAGCTCTGACATCGGCGGCGGGCCCGAGTGCTGTCGCCCCGAGGCCAGGCTGCGGCTGCCGCGCCGCGATGCGCTTCGCGATGTGCCCGGCCTGACCCGCGCCGATGATGACCGTCTCGAAGCGCTCCGGAGCGCCACGCTCGGGCCGGCTGGGTCCGGGCCCGTGATCGTCTTGGCTCATCGTCGCCCTCCACTGGCGGCTGGGCCCTGGGTGGTTCCTGCGGCTTCCACGCTAGAGAGCGCCCGCCGTCGCCGCTTCGGGCGAAGCAACCAAGTCCGCCGGTCTGCGGGTCATGGGCATTTCTGTGTAGCGCCGCTTCTGCCTGGCCGCTCTGGAGGCGCCGCGGTAGCGCAGGTACCAGAACAGCATCAACGCCGTCGAGACCAGGTAGAACGAGTGCAACGCCCAGACCGGTCCGACCGGTAGGTGGAACACGTAGACGGAATGAACGACATTGCCCACGTTGGCGAGCAGGATGTTGCCCAGGCTGTAGGAACCGAGATCCTTCGTCTGTGCGGCCTTCGTCAGCATGGGCAGCATGCTGGCGGCGAAGATCGTCGTCGATACCGCGCCGGCGACGAGGGGAAGGCTGAGGTCCATCGCTGCCTCCCGCCCGGATGTGCACACCGCTTCAGGGCAGGACGCTACGAGGCCGGCGCCGTGGCCGCGTCGGGAGAAGGGTCCATCTTCTCCACACAGCTGGATGTGGGTATTTCTGCGCAGCGGTGGCTAGACCAGGTCGTGCTCGTAGGCGTACGCGGTGGCCGCCGACCTGGACGACAGGCCCAGCTTGGTGAAGATGTTGCTGATGTGCCTGGCGACTGTCTTCTCGCTGAGGAAGAGGTCGCCGGCGATCACCCGGTTCGTCTTGCCTGCTGCCACGAGCTGGAGCACCTGCATCTCGCGCGCGGTCAGGCCGCCTTTGGCTGTTGCGGCTGCCCTCCGGGAGAGCGCGTCGAGTTGGGCGAGGTCGGGCGCGGCGCCGAGCTGCCGGAACGCCCAGCCCGCCGCGTCCAACTCCATCAGCGCGGTGTCCTCGTCCCCGAGATCCCGGCAGGCGCGTCCGATGAGCACCCGGGCCCGGGCGGCCTCGTACGGCGCTTCGAGCTCGTGCCATGCGGTCCACGCACCGCGCAGCACACCCAGAGCGGCACGCGGCTCGCCTTCGGCCAGCAGGACGGCACCCTCCGCGCGGGCGGCCGCCGCACGTAGCGGCGGCGAGTCGAAGTCTGCGGCGATCTCGGACAGCTCGCCCGCAGCGCTCCTGGCAGCTTGGGTGTCTCCGGTGGCAAGGACGATGTCGACGTAGGCGCCGAGCAACCTCGACCGGGTCACGTCATCCTGCGCCTCGCCAACCGCGCGGTCGATCGCCGCAGCGGCGGCGTCGATCTGCCCCTGCGCGAGCCGAAGCTGCGCGAGGCCGGGCTGGGGCTGGCGGCCGTGCCTGCTGGCCGTCCGGTACGCCTCCTCGGCCTTGGCGAACTCCCCACGGAGTCGATGAAGCTCAGCCTGCTCGTAGATTGCGGCACCGATGGCCGGATGACCGGGCGACATCAGGAAGCGTTCGCACGCCCGTTGGGCTTCGTCGATCGCGTCCAGCCACTCACCGTGCAGCACCATGATCTGCGTGCGGTGCACCAGGCATTGGCCGCTGTATGGGACCAGTCCCTGCTGTGATTCACACCAGTGCGTCAGCGCCGCCGTCCACTCTTGAGCCCGGCGCAGATCGGAGATCTCCTGACACGCCTCGATCACGCTGCAGTAGACGTTCCCCGCGACGATGGGGGAGACCTCACCGGACGTGACCGCCACCATCGCCTCGTCGAGAAGGGCAAGACCTTCGACGATCTTGCCCATGTGGAGCAGCGTGCGTCCCTGGCCCATCCGGGCAAGGCCGATCAGATCCCGGTCACCGAACCTGCTGCCGATGGCGGCGGCCTGGGTGAACGTGGCGTTCCCGGTCTCGTAGTCCCCGGCCATCGTGGCCTGGAATGCTGCCGCCGACAGCAGATATCCCAGCTCCACACAGTCGCGCTCCCCGTCCTCGAGCAACCGGCGGGCGCGAGCCAGCCAGCCACCACCGCGGGCGAAGTCGCCGGTGTGCATGAGGTTGAAGCCGAGCCAGAATGCGCATCGGGCCGCTCGTTCCACGTCCCCACTGTCAACGAGCGCGTGATGCGCACGTTCCAACAGGTGCACGCACTCGTCGTCCTTGCCGACCAGGTGAGCGGCCACCGCAAGGCGTTCGAGATCCTCGGGCTCCAGCGCCGTCTCGCGGTCCGCGTCCGAGAGGTGGGCATAGGCGTCCGCCCATAGGTGCCGATCTATGGACACCCGGCCCTGATCGAGTACGTCGGCCGTGGTCATCGACTCTCCCACCGCGAGCGGCTGTCGAGCGCCCAGCTATCCGGTTGCCCGGCGCATCATGCAACCTACCGCCGTCGCTCCCTTGTCGAGTACGAGGTCGGGCCCTGCGTGGGCCGCGAGCGGCAACGTAGCGTAGGAGCATGGACCTCCCCGAGTCGCCGAGCGAGCTTGCCGACCGGTTGGACGGAGTCGACTATCTGGCCGACGACGGCCTGGCGACGGCGGCGTTCCTCGCCCTGCGGATGGGCCGCCCGCTGTTCGTCGAGGGCGAGGCCGGCGTGGGCAAGACGTCGCTCGCGCAGGCCCTGGCCGACGTGCTCGCGGCGCCGCTGATCCGGCTTCAATGCTACGAGGGACTCGACGCCGCCCAGGCGCTCTACGACTGGGACTTCCCCCGGCAGCTCCTGCACCTACGGGCCGCGGAGGCCGCCGGGGTGACCGACGCCGACCAGCTCGAGCACGAGCTCTACGACCGCAGGTTCCTCGTGGCGAGACCGCTGCTCCAGGCCCTCGAGGCCAGCACTTCGGAGCGGCCGGCTGTCCTGCTCGTCGACGAGGTCGACCGGGCCGACGACGAGTTCGAGGCGTTCCTGCTCGAGATGCTGAGCGACTTCACCGTGTCGATCCCCGAGATCGGCACGATCCGAGCCCTGCGCCCGCCGGTCGTCGTCGTGACGAGCAACCGGACCCGGGACGTTCACGACGCCCTGAAGCGGCGCTGTCTGTACCACTGGCTCGACCATCCGGATTTCGAACGCGAGGTCGCGGTGATCCGCCGTCGGATCCCCGACGCTGGCGAGCGGCTGGCCACCGACGTCGCCAAGGCGGCGCAGAGCCTGCGGCGGATGGACCTGGTCAAGCCTCCAGGGCTGGCCGAGTCCATCGACTGGACCGCGGCGCTGGCCACGCTCGGGGCCCGCGAACTCGACCGTGACCTGGCGGCCCGGACGCTGGGTGCCGCGGTGAAGTACCGGGAGGACCAGGACCGGGTGCTCGCCGCCGTCGCCGACGGAGGGCTGGGATGACCACCGCGGTCAGCGCACTGGTCGGCTTCGCCCGCACACTGCGGGCGGCCGGCGTACCGGCCGGTCCGGCGCGGGTGCACGCGTGGGTCGAGGCGCTCGGTTTCCTCGACGCTGCGCGGACGGCGGATGTGTACTGGGCGGGACGGCTGACCCTGTGCGCCGGCCCGGAGGAGCTCACGGCATACGACGCGGCCTTCGCCGCATACTTCGGGGAGACTCCGTTCAGCGCACCACGTCGCGTCCTGCGTCCGATGACGCTCACCGTCGCGTTGCCCGAGGGCGACGGCGCGGCAGGCGCGGATGACGAGGCCGGTGCCGAGCACGCCGCCCTGACGGCGACAGCCAGCCGGGTCGAGGTGCTGCGCCACCGCGACCTGGCCGAGCTCACCCCGGCGGAGCGCGCCGAGGTCAGCCGCCTCCTCGCGGCGCTGCGGCCGACCGGTCCCCGCCGGCGGACCCGGCGCCACCAGCCGTCGCACCACGGGCAGCTCGACGCCCATCGCACGGTCCGGGCGATGCTCCGCCGCGGCGGCGAACCGGCACGGCTGTACCACCGCACGCGTGCGTCCGTGCCGCGACGGCTCGTGCTTCTCGTCGACGTCAGCGGTTCCATGGCGGCCTATTCCGACGGACTGCTGCGATTCGCTCATGCCGCCTGCCGGAGGCGACACTCGACCGAGGTGTTCACCGTGGGAACCAGGCTGACCCGGGTCAGCCGGGAGCTGCGCGGTCCGGACCCGGACGCTGCGCTGGCGGCCGCCGGCGCAGCCGTGCCGGACTGGAGCGGCGGCACCCGGCTCGGCGAGCAGGTCAAGGCCTTCCTCGACCGGTGGGGCCAGCGCGGCACGGCCCGCGGTGCCGTCGTCGTCGTGGCGAGCGACGGGTGGGAGCGCGGCGACGTCGAGCAGCTGGCGGATCAGATGCGCCGGCTGCGACGCCTCGCCCACCAGGTCGTCTGGGTGAGTCCGCATGCGGGCAAGGACGGCTTCGCACCCGAGACCGCAGGCCTTCGTGCGGCGCTGCCTTCGGTCGACGTCCTGGTCGCCGGCCACACGGTCGACACGCTCGAACAGCTCGCCGACCTGCTCTGCCGGGAGGAACGCCATGCGTGATGTCCTCGATCGTCTGCTGGGCTGGTGGTCCGACGGCGAGCGGGTCGCGGTCGGGACCGTGGTGCGGACGTGGAGCTCCGCGCCGCGATCGGCCGGAGCGGCGATGCTGGTCGGCCCGGGCGGTGAGGCCGTGGGAAGTGTCTCGGGCGGTTGCGTCGAAGGCGCCGTCTACGAGGTCGCGGACCGGGTTCTGGGCGGCGCGACGCCGAGCCTGGAGCACTACGGGGTGAGTGACGACGACGCTTTCGCCGTCGGACTGACCTGCGGCGGCACGATCGAGGTCTTCGTCGAGGCCGTGGACCGGGACTCCTTCCCCGGGCTGGATGCGCTTGCCGACGACATCGCCGGGCGGCGGCCGGTGGCGCTGGCAACGGTGACCACCGGCCCCGGCCCGCTGGGTGCGCACCTCGTCGTACGGCCTGATGGGCGGGACGGGTCGCTCGGCAGCGACCGACTGGACGACGCCATTGCTGACGACGCTCGCGGCATGCTCGACCAGGGCATGACGGGTATGCGCCGGTACGGCCCGCAGGGTGAACGCCGCGGCGACGAGCTGGGCGTCTTCGTCCAGTCCTTCGCGCCGCCGCCACGGATGCTGGTGTTCGGTGCCATCGACTTCGCCGCGGCGGTGGCCCGGGTCGGCGCGTTCCTCGGCTACCACGTGACGGTCTGCGACGCGCGGCCGGTGTTCGCGACCCGGGCCCGGTTCCCGGACGCCGATGAGGTCGTCGTCCGCTGGCCGCACGAGTACCTCGCCGAGACGGCGGTCGACGAGCGCACCGTGATCTGTGTGCTGACCCACGACCCGAAGTTCGACATCCCGTTGCTCGAGGTGGCGTTGCGTACACCGGCTGCGTACGTCGGCGCGATGGGATCACGGCGTACGCACGACGACCGGCTCGCCCGGCTGCGCGAGCGCGGGCTGTCCGACAAGGAGGTGGCCCGGCTGGCCGCGCCCATCGGGCTCGACATCGGCGCCCGGACGCCCGAGGAAACGGCGGTCTCGGTCGCGGCCGAGATCGTCTCGGCGCGCTGGGGTGGCAGCGGCCGACCGCTGTCCGAGACTGCCGGGCCGATCCACCGGGAGCACCCGGCGTGAGTCGAGAGCCTGCGCGCGGTCCGATGGTCGCCGGCCTCGTACTCGCCGCAGGCGAAGGCCGCCGCTACGGCCGGCCCAAGGCATTGGTGGAGCTGGACGGTGAGCGGCTGGTCGACCGCGCCGTCCGCATCGCTGGCGACGGCGGCTGCGCGCCGGTCGTGGTGGTCGCGGGTGCCGCCCCGTTGGTGGTCGCCGGCGCCATTGTCGTCGACAATCCTGGCTGGGCGGCGGGTATGGGTTCTTCACTGCGGGCGGGCTTGGCGGCACTGCCGGAGAGCGCGAGCGGGGTCGTCGTGCTACTGGTCGACACCCCGTGGCTCGACCCCGAGGCGGTGCGACGCCTGATCACCGCCCACAGCGCGGGTGCCGAACTGGCGGTGGCGACCTACGAGGGCGAGCGCGGCCACCCGGTGCTGATCGGGCGCGGCCACTGGCCCGGCGTCGTGACGATGGCGGTGGGCGACCACGGCGCGCGGAAGTATCTGGCGAGCCGGGCCGACGTGGTCGAGATCGACTGCACAGGTGCCGGCGACCCCAGCGACCTCGACGTGCCCCAGGACGCCGAGCGCCGTGGGCAGCCGCACGCCTGATCGTCGGGCGACGACCCTTTCCCGGAGTCGGTTGGCCGAGAGGCCAACAGCTGGCAATCGTGTAGACGACTTCCGACGAGGGCTCGCGCTCCGGCGTCGGAACCGATCAGCCGAGGCGCCGCTAGGCTCTGCGCGTGGTCGACGGCCTCGCGACGGTCCTGGTCTTCCTCTCTGCGGCCTACGGAGCGTTCGCGCTGGTCATGGCCGTGGTGGGTCGGGCGCCGAGGGAGTACTTCGTGATCGCCTCGGCGGCGCTGCTGCTCGTCGTTCTGGTCCAGGTCGTCATCGCCGTCATCATGCTCGTCGCCGGCGACCGACCGGATGAGCTCGGCACGTTCGTCGGCTACCTCGTCGTCGCACTGATCCTTCTTCCTGCGGGGACGCTCTGGGCGTTGGCGGAGCGTTCGCGCTGGGGCACCGCCGTGCTTGCAGTCGCCTGTCTCGCGCTGGTCGTGGTCGTGGTGCGGCTGCAGGACCTGTGGAGCACCGTCGGTGTGTGACGCGAAGCCGACGAACCGCGGTCCGGGTCGCGTGCTCGTCGCCGTCTATGCGGTGTTCGCGATCTCGGCAAGCGCCCGGGCAGGCATCCAGATAGCGACCCACTTCGACGAGGCGCCGATCGCGTACCTTCTGTCGGCGCTCGCCGCGGTCGTCTACATCGTCGCGACGTTCGGGTTGGCTCGGTCGAGCCCCACATCGCGTCGCGTGGCGCTGGTCGCCTGCACGATCGAGCTGGTCGGCGTGCTCGTGGTCGGGACGCTGAGCGTGGTCTGGCCGGACGCCTTCCCCGATGCGACCGTCTGGTCCGGCTACGGGCGGGGCTACGGTTTCGTGCCCCTCGTCCTACCCGTCCTCGGCCTGCTGTGGCTGCGCAACACGGCGACCGGCACCGAGCGGGGGCGCCGCCTCGGCGAGGGCGTGTAGCGCCTGCACGAAGCATTCGGCGGGGGGGTTGACCAGGCCCGCGCCCACCTGGCCGGTGCCGGCCAGCCGTCCGGCCATGCCGGTGTTGATCTGAGGCAGCAGCCCGGTCTTCACGACCGCAGCGACGTCGATGCCGGTGGGTGCGCCCCGGAAGTCGAGGATCGGCAGCGCGAAGGCCGGGTTCTCGCCGACCGTGATCTCGTACATGAGCCGGGTCGTGCGCAGTGCGTCGGCTACGGTTCCGCCGACGAACCGGACGATCGCCGGTGCCGACGCCATGACGAAGCCGCCCAGGCCCATCGTTTCGGCGACAGCGGAGTCGCCGATGTCCGGGTTGGCGTCGTCGGGGCCGTAGGCGCCGAGGAACAGGCCCTCCGGAACCTGGGCCGGGCCGGTGAACCAGGTGTCGCCCGTTCCCGACACCTGGATGCCGAAGTCGGTGCCGTTGCGGGCCATCGTGGTCACGACGCTGCTGCCGGCGAGTCCGGCTGCCGAACCGGTCTGGAGCTTGCCGGCCGGCATGACCAGGTTGAGGAAGAAGTGGTCGTTCCCCGCCACGAAGCGGACGACGTCGGCGACGTGTCGAGGGTCTGCCGCCTCGATCAGGTCGGGCACGAGCTCCCGCATCAGCATCAGCGTGCCTGCCCGGTTCCGGTTGTGGCCCTCGTCGCCCATCTGGACCATCTGAGCGATGATCGCCTTGATGTCGACCGACCCGTGCCGGTTGACGGCGGCGTGCAGCGCGGGCCCGAGGACAGTCGCCATCCAGCGCAGCCGTTCGATCACGTCGGGGGAGTAGGCGCCGTAGCGGAGCACCCTGCCCAGCCCTTCGTTGAGCGAGCACCAGGCCGTGCCGCCATGTGTCGCGTCGCGGACTTCGAACACCCACATCGACGGCGAGATCACGCCTGCCATCGGGCCGACCGCGCCTCGGTGGTGGCATGACTCCAGGTGGACGCGACCGCCCGCCAGCGCCGCCTGGGCCTCGTCGGCGTCGCCGGCGAGGCCCTCGAAGAGCATGGCGCCGATCAGGGCGCCTCGTAACGGACCCGAAGCGCGTTCCCAGTCGATCGGCGGCCCGGCGTGGAGGAATTCACCGGTCCCCAGCCCCAATGCCTCTCGGGCCGGCCGGACATCGACCAGGTCGGCGCCGGCGCTCAGCATCCGTGACACGGCCGCGTCATTGGCGGCGGCGCGCCTCGGGTCGGCGAGAACCCGCACCAGTGCATCGTCGGCGCCGGTCAGAGGGGGACGCCAGTCCACGCGCGTGACCTGCGCTGCCTGCGCGTCGAGAGCGTCGGCGAACAGGTCGACGCCGGCGGTGGCCACCCGGGGCTCGACGGCGAGGTCCACCCCGCTCAGCCCCCCACCAGCCCGACCGCGGCAGCGGCGGCCTCGGCGTTGGAGAGGTGGACCGACGCGCCTGCCGCCTGAAGCGTCCGAGCCTGCCGCTCGAGATCCTGTGGGTCGCCCGCGGTGCCGATGAGCGACGCCAGCACAGCGAGGTCGCGGCCGTCCTCACCCGCGGTCGCGCGGGCCTTCCGGATGGCCGGCGCCAGCTCCGCGGTCGGGTCGGGGTGTGCGCCGTGTCCGAGGACGACGTCGAGCAGGACGACGCCGCACGCAGCGTCCGCACCCTCCTCGAGAAGGCGTCGTGCCCGGATACTGCCGTCGATCATCGGATGGGGACGGCCCCGGGTGAGCCGGTCGTCCCCGAAGTCGATCATCAGGTGGCCCGGCGCCCGGAGGTCGTCGGGCAACATCCACGCGGGCGCCAGCGGGATGTTGGAGCTCACAGCACCGAGGCGGGCGCTGGCGATGAGCATCGCCTCGTCGCAGAGCGTGCCACCGGAGAACAGCCCGCGCAGCGCGCCGGAGCGTGGTGACCGCTCGTACGGGGCCGGCCAGGCACGCGGCCGGTCCCACTCCAGGCCGGTGCTCCGGACGAGTCGTTCGGCGACCTCGGTCAGGGTCGGCTGGCCCGGGCCGAGCAGCGCGAACTCCACGGGGACGCCGAGACCTGCGGCGTGTGCCCGGACCCGCTCGGCCACGTCAGGGGCCGGCGGCTTCGAGATGACGACGACCCGTTCCGTCGCGTCATCGGCGGCCAGCAGGTCGAGGGCGGCCAGCGTGGATCGACCGGCGACCTCCGTGGACAGGTCGCGGCCGCCGACCCCGAGGCAGTGGCTGACGCCGACTCCGGTCGCGTCTAGCAGGCACATGAACTGCTGGGCACCGGTGCCCGACGCTGCGACGATCCCGACCGGACCGGGCCGGACGACGTTGGCGAACCCGAGGCCGACGCCGGCAACGACGGCAGTCCCGCAGTCCGGGCCCATGACGAGCCGGCCGAGGCGGGCAGCGGCCTCCTTGAGTGCGATCTCCTGGTCGAGCGGCACGTTGTCGCTGAACAGGACGACGTCGAGCCCGGCCTGCAGGGCGTCGAAGGCGTCGGCCGCCGCATGTCGACCGGGCGTGGAGATCAGGGCGAGCGTGGCGCCGTCGGATGCCGCCGTCCGCAGGGTTCGCGGCGCGACGTCCGCAGCGCCGCCGCCGGTGGGCCGCGCGCGCTCGGCGAGGATCCCGTCCAGCCTGGACAGCGCGGCGCCGAGAGCGGCATCGTCTTCGGCCTCGACGGCGACGACCATGTCGTTCGCCGATGCGCCGTCCGGGGGCGCGAACCCCATGCCGGCGAGCAGGTCGAGGTTGAGCTCGGTGGCCATCGCGACCAGAGCCGACCGCACGCCTGGTTCGGCGGAAACGCGCTGGCTGACCTGCATGAGGCTCACCGAGTCGCGGTAGGCGCCGACGCGCACCTGCAGATGGCGGCTCACTCGCGTGCCTGGGCCGATGTCGTGAGGGCGAGAACCACGCCGTGGGCGAGCGCAGTGCCGGAGCTGTGCCCGACGCCGACAAGCCGCCGCACCGAAGCTCCGAGGTCGCCGCGACCGTCGAGCGCCGCGATCAGGCCGGCGAGCTCGGGCACGCATTCGCCTCGGCTGGCGTGGACGAGCAGCGCCGCCGAGACGTGCGTGGTCTGGGTGGCGGCGACGTCGCCGACGGCGCGCGCCAGCCGGTCGGCCCGCCTGTCATGCAGAGCGCGGAGCGTGACCAGCATTCCGCAGAGCAGGTCATCGCCGGCCGGGGTCAGGCCGGTGCCGCGGCCGACGGCGGCTGCGACCGCACCGGGCACCAACCGGCCGGTGAGCCATGCCGCCAGGAGCGGGACGATCATCGCGACGGTGGGCCCGAGCGGATCGAGCAGCCGCCTGACCGCGTGCGCCCGCTCGAAGACGTCACGGCGCACCTCGAGGCGAGGTCGCAGCGGTCGCCACCAGCGGCCGACCCCGATCCAGGTCTCGCCGAGCCGCACCCCGCCGTCACCGACGACCGCACGGCCGAGATGGGCCGGAAGCGGTCCTGGCAGGACGAGCGATGGAGGGAGCCGCACCGCCTCCGGCGTGCACACGCAGACGAGGGGGACCCGCTCGTCGTCGGCGACGACGTGCAGGGCAGCGTCGTACATGCCGACTACCCGGGCCAGCCGGGGTGGCCCCTCGAGCAGCGGCGCCAGGACCGTGGATGCCGCCGCCAGCCGGGTCGTGACAGGTGCGCTGGTCGGCTTGAGCGTGCGGACCGCCACCCGACCCTCCCGTCCATGGTTCCTCGGACGGTAGCCCGCCCGGTACGGTCGCCCGCATGGGGAATGTTGCCGATGCGGGGAACGAGACACGCCAGGACTTGCCAGCCGACGTGCCGGCCGAGGTCGCCCTGGCCGCGGGTGTCACCGTCCGCGAGGTCCTGGACACACCGGCGCTCTCCGGCGCGCGCCTGCTCGCCGGTGCCTCGGGCCTCGACCGGGTTGTCCGCCGGCTCAACGTCATGGAGGTGCCCGACGTCCTGCCGTGGGTGAAGGCGCACGAGCTGTTGCTGACCACCGGATACCCCGTTCGCTCGACGCCCGACGGCGTGCCCTCGTTGCTGGCCGCGCTCGACGACCGCGGGCTCGCCGCCGTCGGGATCAAGCTCAACCGGTACCTGGACGAGCTGCCCGCCGACGCGCTGAAGGTGGCCGACGAGCGGGGGCTGCCGCTGATCCAGCTTCCCGACGGGGTCGGGCTTCGACGACATCCTCAACCAGGTGTTGACCGAGGTCCTGAACCGGCAGGCGTCACTGCTCGAACGAAGCGAGGAGGTGCACCGCGCGCTCGTGGCGATCGTCCTCGACGGCGGGGGGCTGAGCGAGCTGGTGCGCGAGATGGCCGTCGTCCTGGGCGGCCCCGTGCTCGTCACCACGGCCGACGGGCGGGTGCTGGCGGAGGGCGGGAGCGTCGACGAGCTCGCGGCGCTGCGGCAGACGTCGTGCTTCGAGCCGTCCGGCCGTTTCCTCACCGAGCGCGAGCCACCGTGGCGTTCACCGGCACGACGACCTCGACGGCTGGCACGCCGTCGTGCCGGTCATCGCCGGCAAGTTCGACCACGGCCGGATCGCCACCTTCTCGCGTGACCGGCCACTCGACGAGCGGGATCTCCACGTCCTGGAGCGGGCCGCGACCGTCGCCGCGCTTGCCGTCACGAAGCAGCTCGCCGTCCGGGCCGTGGAAGACAAGTACCGGGGCGACTTCCTCCGTGACGTGCTATCGGCCAGGGCCGGCGATCGCGACCGGGTCGTCGCGCACTGCGAGTCACTGGGCTGGGACATCGACCGGCCGCTGGTGGTCGTGGTCGCGGAGTTGGACCCGGAGACGACGACGGCGCAACGCTCGGGCATGGAGCTGCGCCCGGTGCAGGAGCGCTTCGCCGCCGCATGGGAAGGCGCAGTTCGGATGCGCGACGCCCGGGCGCCGGTCGTGGGTTTCACCCAGGAGGTCGTGGCGCTGGTGGGGGTACCACCGGGGTCCGACCCGGATCGGGTGGTCCGAGACGTGGTGCGCGAGGTGTCCGGGGACGGAGGAGGGGGCCGCCGCTCGTTCGCGACCGGGGTGAGCCGGGTCGTCGACGATCCGCAGTTGATCCCCGAGGCGTACGAGCAGGCGCGTCGTGCCGTCCAGGTCGGTCGCCAGCTCCACGGCTCCGGCGCCAGTCGCCCACTTCGACGCGCTGGGCACGTTCCGAGTGCTGAGCCTGGTGCGGGATCCGGCGGAGCTGCACAGTTTCGTCGCCGAGACGTTGGGCACGTTGGCGTCCGACGACGACCCCGAGGCCGCCGACCTGCGGCACACCCTTCAGGTGCTTCTCGACACCAACCTCAACGTCGCCGAGGCCGCCCGGAGGCTGTTCGTGCACTACAACACGCTGCGCTACCGGATCGGCAAGCTCGAGCGCCTGCTCGGCCCGTTCCCGACGGACCCGGACCTCCGCCTCGATCTGGCGCTCGCCCTGAAGGTCCTTCAGATGCGCGGCCTCCAGCGGTGACTGGAGGATCTTCCATAGACGCCCCTCTTGCGTCAGACCTGTACCGCCGAGGGAGGATCGGCCCGTGAAGCCGTCGCCGTTCGCGTACCACCGGCCGACGACACACGACGAGATGCTCGACGTGCTTGCCGAGGTCGGACCCGATGGCAAGGTGCTCGCCGGCGGCCAGAGCCTGGTCCCGCTGATGTCGATGCGGCTCGCCGCACCCGCTCACCTGGTCGACATCAACCACGTCTCCGGACTCGACCGGGTGTGGACCGACGGCGACGGCGTCCGAGTGGGCGCGACAGCCCGGCATGCCGACCTCGAGCGCGACGACGCCGCCTTCGCGTCCGTACCACTGCTCCGCCAGGCGCTGGTCCACGTCGCACATCCGACGATCCGCAACCGTGGGACGACCGTCGGCAGCCTCGCCCACGCCGACCCGTCGGGCGAGATGACCGCGGTACTGGCCCTCCTCGGCGGCACCGTCATGCTAAGACGGCGCGGCGGGGAGCGTGTGGTCTCGGCCGACGACTTCTTCCTCGGCCCGCTGGAGTCGGCGGTGGAGCCGGGCGAGGTCGCGGTCGAGGCATTCTTCCCGGCACCGGCGCCACGCACTGGTTCGGCGTGGGTGGAGGTCTCACGACGGCACGGCGACTACGCCGTGTGCGGCGTCGGCGCCCTGGCGACGCTCGACGACGACCTGCGGGTCAGCGCAGCCCGGGTCGGGCTGATCTCGGTCGGACCGACGCCCGTCGTCATCGACGTCACCGGAGCCGTGAGCGGTCAGGCTCACGACGCGGCCGACGTCATCAGCGCCGGACGGCTGGTCGGCGCCACGGTCGATCCGGAGCCGGACATCCACGCGACGGCCGCGTACCGCCGCCACCTCGCCGAGACGTTGTGCGCGCGCGCCCTGCGACGCGGCGATCCGTGACGCGGCAGAGGGGGCAGCGTGACCGACCTGCACGACGTCGAGCTCGATGGTCAACGGGGTGCCACGCTCCGCACGCGTTCCGGCCCGCCGCCTGCTGTCCGACTTCCTGCGGCACGACCTGAAGCTCACCGGGACGCATGTCGGTTGTGAGCACGGCGTGTGCGGCGCCTGCACGGTCCTCGTCGACGGACGTCCCGCCCGGTCGTGCCTGCTCTTCGCGGTAAGCGTGCACGGCTCGGTGGTCACGACGGTCGAGGGGTGCAGCGAGCCCGACGGGTCCCTCGGCACGGTGCAGCAGGCGTTCTGGGACTGCCACGGGCTGCAGTGCGGCTTCTGTACGCCGGGGTTCGTCACCACTGTCACCGCGTATCTCGACGAGAATCCGGAGCCCACGGAGGACGAGGCTCGTGAGGCCATCGCCGGCAACCTGTGTCGCTGCACGGGGTACCAGAACATCGTGGCGTCGGTGCTGCGAGCCGCCGAGCTCCGCCGCGAAGGGGCGCGCACGTGACGACCCGGACGATGGGCGAGCCGGTCGCCCGGCGTGAGGACCCTCGCCTGTTGTCCGGTCATGGCCGGTTCCTCGACGACCTGGGCCACGATGCCCTGGGCGTCGCCTTCGTCCGAAGCCCGCATGCCCACGCACGCGTCGTCGACATCGACGTGACCGGCGCGCTCGACGTCGACGGCCTGGTCGCGATCTACACCCATGACGACCTCACCGACCGGCTCGCCGAGCCGCTGCCGCTGCTGATCCCGCACCCCTCCCTGACGCACGGCCGCACGCCGTACGCGCTGGCCAAGGACGAGGTCAACCACGTCGGCGAAGCAGTCGCAATGGTCGTGGCTGCCGATCGCTACGTCGCGGAGGATGCGTGCGACCGGATCCAGGTGACGTACGAGCCGCGGCCGGCCGTCGTCGGGATCGACAATGCCCGCGCAGCGACCCACCTCGTGCACGACGACGTCCCGGGCAACGTCGCCGCCCACATGGTCCAGGAGACCGGCGACGCGCGGGTCGCGATCGACGCGGCGCCGCACGTGCTCGAGCTCGACCTGGACGTCGAGCGGAGTGCGTCGACGCCGCTGGAGGGCAAGGGCGTCTACGCCCGCTGGGACGCCGACGACAGGAGCCTGCGCGTCTACACCTCCACCCAGACGTCGACCAGCGTGCGGGCCGCGATCGCGGCCAAGCTGGATCTTCCACCGGACCGGGTCGAGGTCGTCGCGCCCGACGTCGGCGGCGGCTTCGGCGTCAAGATCGTCCACCCGTGGCCGGAAGAGGTCCTGGTGCCCTGGGCGGCGATCAGGCTGGGCCGCGAGGTCAAGTGGGTCGAGGACCGCCGCGAGCACTTCGTGTCGAGCGCCCACGAGCGCGGCCAGCTCCAGCACGTGCGGGTGGGATTCGACGACGACGGGCGGCTGCTGGGGCTCGACGTCAGGTTCTGGCACGACAACGGCGCCTACACGCCCTACGGGATCATCGTCCCGATCGTCACCTCGACCCAGCTGCTGGGTCCGTACAAGCCCGGCGCCTACCGGGTCGAGTTCGAGAGCCTCTATACGAACACCGTGCTGGTCACCCCGTACCGCGGGGCCGGGCGCCCGCAGGGCTGCTTCGCGATGGAGCGGACGATGGACGCGATCGCCGCATATCTGGGGATCGACCGGGCCGAGGTCCGGCAGCGCAACTTCATCCAGCCCGGCGAGATGCCGTACGACTTCGGTCTCACCTTCCAGGACGGCCGGCCGCTGATCTACGACTCGGGCGACTACCCGGCGAGCCTGGAGAAGCTGAGGAAGCTGGTCGGCTGGGACGAGTTCGACGCCTACCGCGAGCAGGCGCGTGCCGAGGGCCGCCGGGTCGGGTATCGGGCTCGCCTGCTACGTCGAGGGCACCGGCGTCGGACCGTACGAGGGCGGCTGGGTCAAGGTCGAGACCGACGGCAGCGTGGTCGTCGCGACGGGTCTCACCACCCAGGGGCAAGGGCACCAGACGGCGTTCGCCCAGGTGGCAGCCGATGTGCTGGGTGTCCCCCTCGATCGTGTGACGGTGACGACGGGCGACACACGCCGGTTCCGATATGCCGTCGGAACGTTCGCGTCACGAGCCCTGGTCATGAGCGGGAACGCAATCGCCGCCGCGGCGCGGAAGGTCCGGGAGAAGGCGCTGCGCATCGCGGGCGAGGCGCTGGAGGCCGACCCGCGCGACCTCGAGATCGTCGAGGGACTCGTGCGCGTCCGCGGCGTCCCGACGTCGTCGATCCCGCTTTCGACCGTGGCGGTGCTGTCGAACCCGCTGCGGTACGCGTTCGATGCGGAGTCCGCGCGGGCAACGCAGTTCGCCACGGCGGCCGACCCGGACAGACCTCCAGTTGCCGAGGGCGAGGAGCCAGGGCTCGAGGCGACCGGCTACTACTCGCCACCGCGGGCGACGTTCGCCAACGGCATGCACGCGGCTGTCGTCGAGACCGACCCCGAGACGGCCGAGATCAAGGTGCTCCGCTACTGCGTCGTCCACGACTGCGGCACCTTGGTCAATCCGCGCATCGTGGAGGGACAGGTCCACGGGGGAGTCGCGCAGGGCGTCGGTGGCGCGCTGTACGAGCGGATGGTCTACGACTCCGACGGGCAGCTTCTCAACGCGTCGTTCATGGACTTCCTCATGCCGTACGCCAGCGAGGTCCCGAAGATCGAGACCGACCACCTCGAGACCCCGTCACCGCTTAACCCGCTCGGCGTCAAGGGCGCGGGCGAGGCCGGCGTGATCCCCGGCATGGCCGTCTTCGCGTCGGCGATCTCGGACGCCGAAGGCTTCGCCATCACCCGGATGCCGATCTCGCCCAGCGAGTTGTTCGATCTACGCCGCCAGCACGAGGAGGACGTCGCCCGATGAAGGTCTCCGGTACCGCGGTGCTGCACGCGCCCCGCGACAAGGTGTGGGCCGCGCTCAACGACCCCGCCGTCCTGGTGCGCACGATCCCCGGCTGTCAGCAGCTCGAGCAGGTGGGCCCGGACGCATACCGGGCCACCGTCATGGCCGGCGTCGCGTCGATCAAGGGGACGTACTCCGGAGACGTCCGGCTGTCCGACCAGACGGAGCCGGATTCGTTCGTCATGCACGCCTCCGGAGCCGGCGCGCCGGGCACCGTGAGCGCCGATGTGCGGGTCACCCTGGCCGACGCCGACGACGGCGCGACCAGGCTGGAGTACGACGCCGACGCCATCGTCGGCGGCGTGATCGGCGGCGTGGGCCAGCGGATGCTGGCCGGGGTCGCCAAGAAGACCGCCGGCGAGTTCTTCACCGCGGTCGACGACGTGCTGACCGGTAGGGCGGACCTCGCCCCAGCCGCGGCTGCGGCCGCCGGGCCGGCCGGTGCGCCTGCAGCTGCCGCGCCGGCGGTGTACACCGCGCCGCAGCGCCAGCGGCAGGCCGTGCCGGTGGGTGTGGTGCTGGGGGCCGTGGTGGTGGGCGCGCTGATCGCCCTGGCCGGTGTCCTGATCGGCTGGCTCATCGCCTCCTGACCGGTCCTCCCGCCGACCCTCTCGCCAACTTGTGGCGGGTTTTCAACGTTAATCCGAGTGTCATGACGTTGATTTCCCGCCACAAGATGCTGGCGCTGATGTTTCCGCAGGTATAGCTGGCAGAGCTCCCGGCGCACACCGTTTGGCGTCTTGGGCCCCGAGGCCTGGTAGGCCATGATCTTGATGCCGCCCGCGCGAACCTCGTGAACCGGACTGTCGAGCAGCTTTTCGATCTCGCCGAGCGGCAAGTCCGCGAACTCCTTGCTGAGCCTGAACACATCGCCCATGCGGACGCCGACGAAGACGTCGCCCTTGTCCGGTTTGAAGGAACGCTCGTACCGGGCCTGTTGGGCCTGTGACCGAAGCGCCATCAGGCGTTCGATGTACTGATGGCGGAGGGGCGGTCCAACGGCGCGATCGCCGAACGGCTGGTGATGAGTCCGAAGACGGTGGAGACACACGTCCGTCAGATCCTGCAGAAGCTCGACCTTCAGGCGTCGCCCGAAGACCATAGGCGAGTGCTCGCCGTGCTCGAGTACCTTCGCGGCGCGGGCCGGCCGCCTTAAGGCCGGCTTAAGGGTGCCGGCCATCATTTGTGCGTGGACACGTTCGTAGTGCGGCTCTTCCCCGTCGGGGGAGTGGAAGCGCCGCTGCTTCGGGGGGTGGTGTCCCGGGTGGCCAGCGGGAACAGCGTGAGCTTTCACTCAGTGGACGAGCTGGTCGCATTCCTCGTCGATCCCCTCGGGGGGCAGGGGATCGACGAGGAGCCCGCTTCGTGACTGCCGGGGTGTCACAATCGTGGCACCCTGGATCACTGAGCGGCACGAAGAGGTCACGTGGCGACCGACGCCTCGGCTCCGCGCTCCGGCCATATCGGCCGGCGCCGCCTCGAAGCGCGCCTGACCGCCGCCAGCGAGGGCAGGCTCACCCTGGTCGTCGCGGGAGCGGGCTACGGAAAGACGACGCTGCTTCGCAGCTGGCCGGCACCGGTGCCCGTGGCCTGGCACACGATCAGTCCGGCCGACCGGGTCCCGGGCGTCCTGGCCCGCCACATCGTCGACGCCCTCCGCCTGCGGGTGCCCGACCTGTCCGCCGACCTGGTGGTGGCCGCGAGCGGGCTGCGCGGTCAGGACGCCGACGACATCGGCCAGGCCGAGGCATCCGCGGCGGCGCTCGCCGAGGCGCTGGGAGCGCCGTTACGCCGGAGCACAGCGCTGGTACTCGACGACGTCCACGAGATCGAGTCCGTGGCCGAGGCGTCCCGGTTCGTCGCCGCGCTGAGCAGGCAGCTGCCCGGGTCGCTCAACCTGGTCCTGGTCAGCCGCGACACGTTGCCGTTTCGCACCGCGCGGATGATCGCCCACGGCGAGGCCGCGGAGATCGGTGCCGCTGATCTCGCCTTCACGGTCGGCGAGACCGAGGATCTGGTTGCCGGGGTGGTCGGCGTACTTGACGCGGGGCTCGCCCGCGCCGTGCACGCTCTCAGCGGTGGCTGGCCGGTCGCGACCCGCCTCGCCGTCGAGGCGATTGCAGGCGCTCCCGCCACCGAGCGGGCCGCGATCCTCGAGACGATGCGAGAACCACGGGGGTTGTTGCTCGACTACATGGTCGACGAGGTGATCGGTCGGGAATCGCCCGAAGTGCTCCACTTCCTCGAACGGGCCGAACCGTTGCGGTGGATCGACGCCGGGCTGGCGCGAGCGGTTGGTGTCCGCGATTCCGAGCAGGTGCTGGCTGCGGTGACCCGCCGAGGCGTGTACGTCGAACCCGGTCCGAACGTGTCCGGCCGCATCGAGCTGACCCCGCTGTCCCGCGCATTCGTCCATACGCATCGCCGGCTCGGCACAGCCGAGCGCGAGGCTGTGCTCGTTGCAGCGGCACGCTGGCACGAGGAGGCGGGTGAGCACGTCGAGGCCCTGGGCTATTGGATCGAACTGGCCGACGCGGACGCATGCCTGCGGGTGCTCGACGCACACGGCGAACAGATCCTGGCCGATGGGCACGCCCAGCAGGTGGTGGACGCCGCGGATCTCGTCCCGGGCGACCGGTGCGACCCGACGTTCCAGGTCATGGTGGGTGACGCGTATCTATTGCTCGGTGACTGGGACGCGGCGCTCGGCTGTTACGGCCGGGCGGCGCGCGACGCCGGGCCGGTGCCGGCGAGCATCGCGTGGCGCACCGGGCTCCTTCACTATCTGCGCGGCGACCTCGACAACGCCGCGAAGGTGTATGAGGGCGGCGACACCGAGGATCCCGACCTGGCGGCCCGGTCCCTCCTGCTGAGCTGGTCGGCGAGCGTGCGGTGGCTGCGCGGGGACCTCGAAGGGTGCCGGGCACAGGCCACCCGGGCGTTCGAGGCCGCACGCGCAACCGGAGACCACAGGGCGCTCGCCAACGCGCACACAGTGCTGGCCATGGTCGCCGCACTCGAAGGTGACCGGGGGGCCAACGATGCGCACTACCTGCGGGCGCTCGATCACGCGACGGCGGCGCGCGACGTCTTCCAACTCGTCCGGATCCATAGCAACCGGGGCAGCCGCGAGATGGAGGAGGGTGACGCCGAGGGGGCACTGGTCGAGGTCGATCTCGCGCTGCGGCTCGCCGACCTCGCCGGTTTCGCCACATTCCGCGGTCTCGCGCTGTCCAACCGGGGCCAGGCGCTGCTGGCCCTCGGCCGCCTGGACGAGGCGAGGGTGGAGCTCGAGTCGGCCCGGGTCGTCTTCGAGCGGCTCGGGTCGTCGATGGCTGCCTACCCGTACGCCTCGCTCGGCGACATTCATCGGATCCGCGGCGACCGCGTCGCGGCGCGGGCCGCATACGAGCGGGCTCTCGGGCTCGCCGAGCAGACCGGCGACACCCAGGGCCTGGTCCCCGCCCTCTCGGGGCTGGCCCGGCTGCTCGCCACGGACGATCCGCAAGCGGCCGCGCAATACTCGGCGCGGGCCCTGGCCTCCGGTCCCTCTCTCGGCCGGGTAGGTGCCCTCCTGGCCGCCGCACGGGTTGCGCTTGCAGCGGGCGAGCGTACCGTCACGATGGATCACGCCGGTCAGGCCCTCGGGGCGGCACAGGCGGTCCGGGACAGGGCGGGCATCGCCGAGGCGCACGAGTTGCGGGGAGCGGCCGGGCGCGACCGCGAACCCGTGTTGACCGCAATCGGATTGTGGCGCGAGCTCGGCGACCCGGTGGGGGTGGCACGGGCCAGCCTCGCGCTCGCGGAGCTCGAGAGCGGATCCGTCTCGGCCGGTCTGGCGGCCCAGGCCGCGGAAGAGGCGCAGGCACTGGGCGCACGGGAGGTGGCGGCCCAGGCCCAGGCGTTGCTCCACAAGGTAGACCAGCCGGAGGTAACCGTGGTCTGCCTCGGCGGGTTCCGCGTCGACCTCGGCTCGGAGCCCGTTCCCGGCGCGGCCTGGCAGTCGCGCAAGGCGCGCGATCTGGTCAAGCTGCTGGTGTGCCGCCGGGGTCGGCCGATCCACCGCGAACAGCTCGCCGAGGTCCTCTGGCCCGACGTGGATCCGGCCCGGACGGCCAACCGGCTCTCGGTCGCGCTGTCCACCGTCCGCACGATCGTCGATCCGGAGCACCGGCACGCTCCCGATCATTACCTTCGCAGTGACGGCGACGCAGTCGCCCTCGCGAACACCACGATCGATGTCGAGCAGTTCCTCCACAATGCGGCGGCGGGGCTTGCCGCGGCTCGTTCCGGCCGGGTGGGGGATGCCCGGCGGTACCTCGAGGCGGCGGAACTCGCCTACGCCGGCGAGCTGTTCGAGGACGACCTCTACGCCGACTGGGCCGTCGACCTGCGGGAGAAGGCCAGGATGACCTACCTCGACGTTGCGCGTGCTCTGGCTGATCTCGCCGGCGACGACCACGAGGCGAGGGCCCGCTACCTGCTGCGCATCCTCGAGCGCGATCCGTTCGACGAGCGGGCCCATCTCGACCTGGTCGCCCTGCTCGCCGCGGACGGCCGGCACGGCGAGGCGCGCCGTCGGTACCGGCTCTACGGCCGGCGGATGGACGAGATCGACATCGAGGCGGCCGCCTATCCGGCGTAGTGCGAGAGCCGGATCGCGGGCTCGGCGAGGCGAGCACGCAGGGGCTCGTCGGCCACGATCCACGGCGCGTGCCGCGGCGCGTCGGGGTCGGCCCGCCAGCGGCGGACGACGCGATCGACCGCCACCGGGTAGATCGTCAGCGAGCCGTCGGTCGCGATGTGCAGCCGAAGGAGGCTCTTGTGGTCCTCGATGCCCAGGCCGGCATAGAGCTCGTTGACGTTGACGTGGAACCGGCTCGCCACGATCAGGTAGGCACCGACGATCCAGCAGTCGAGCACACCGACGACGGGCGCATACACGACGAACGCGAGCAGGATGTGCCACGGGTTGGGCACGTCTGACAACGGAAGCCGGGACCACACGGCGGCGCCGGCCACGCCGAGCGCGACGTGCGGGATCGCGTGGAGCACCGCGGCGACCCAGTGCCGCGGTCGGGCCCGGTCGAGTGCCTGGACGACCGCGAAGAGCACGGTGCCGGCGAGGACTGCCGCGACGGCCAGGGCGATGGCCGCGTTGACCCACCGGCCGTGCGCGGTACGCACGGCGAACATGAGCAACGTCTGCATGACGCCCAGCAGAGCGAGGAAGCCGGGGTTACGCCAGGGCAACCTGGCGAAGATGCTCCACCCCAGCCGCCGAGACTGCGCTGGGGTCGGGAAGGTTCCGGCGAGGTGGTACGCCTGCGGCGCGCTCGCCTTCCGGGTGACGGTCATCGGCGGCGGCACGCTGATGCGCTCCGGCAGATGTGCCGTACCGACCAGGTAGGCGCCGCCGCCGCCGCAGGTGACGAGTTGACGGCCATGCGCGCCGGAACCGGCGCCGGCATAGCGGGCGTAGTGGTGCGCGTCGCCCGAGAGCATGACGGGCACGCTGGCCCGGGTGGGCTCGATGATGGTGCGGACGAAGTAGTCGATGTTGTCGTACGCCTCGGGCTTCTGCTGGGAGATCACCCAGGTCGGGCGCGAGGCGCACAGGATCACCCGGTCGTCGGGCCGGAGGTCCTCTGCCGCGGCCGCGAAGTACCGGAGCTGGGGCTTGTCGAGGTAGGCGTCGAGCTGGGTGTCGATCGCGTAGAGCCACCAGCGGTGCGGGAGCGCGAGGGCGAAGTAGCTGCGCGACTGCCGGGTCCGCCACCCGCCGATCACTTCACCCTGGGCGAACAGGCGCAGGAACGCGGTGAGTCCGTCATACCAGTCGTGGTTGCCCGGCAGTGCGTAGAGCAGCGGGGTCTCGGTCGACTCGACCGGGAGGGCGGCGCGATAGGGCCCCTTCCACCGGTTCTCGTACGCCTTCCCGGACGCGGTGGGGTAGACCTGGTCACCGCCGAGGACGAGCACCTGGCCGCGGGGGAGACTGAGCCCGTCCACCTCGAGGACGGGGCGGGCCAGGAGGGAAGCGATCGAGTACGTCGCGTCGAAACCGTCGCCGACGTCCGCCGTGTAGTCGATCCACATCTCGTCGCCGGCTGAGTGATCGTGCCGGTTGTCTCCCAGGACGGCCTGCATCTCGCGCTTGTCGAGGTACGCGCCGAACAGGTCCGAGAGGACGGTGCGGATGCCGGTGGCGACGAGCAGCCCCGGGTTGAGCCAGGGCACAGCCTTCTGCGGCGTGAAGCCGAGCTCGACGGGAGAGAGGTCGCGCGGTCTGTGCTCACGCATGGGCAGGACCTTACGGTGGAGGCGGGATGTGGATCGAGTGTCGTGAGGGAGTGTCGTCATGCGTGCGTTCACCGCTGCAGCGGTTCAGGTGCAGCCCCGGCAGGAGCCGCTGACGGCAGAGACGATCAAGGCCAACGTCGAGCATGCGCTGGACTACGTCGAGCGCTGTGTGTCGGCGACGGGGGCGTCGCTGGTCGTCCTGCCGGAGACAGTGACCACGGGCTTCACCCCGGGCTGTTCTGCGGAATCGCTGTGGGAGGTACTCGGCGAGGTCGACGGGCCGACGACGGCACCGCTGGCCGACGCCGCCCGCCGGCTGGGTATCCACCTGGTATGGGGCACGTATTCGCGGGGTGAGGCACCAGGAGTCGTCTACAACGCGGCAGTGCTGGCCGGCCCGTCGGGTTCGGTCCTCGGGGCGTACCGCAAGACCCACCCGTTCTGCACGGAACTGCGCTCGCGCGGCGGCTGGGTGACGCCGGGCGACGACGTGTGCGTGGTCTCGACGGAGCTGGGGCGCATCGGGCTGATGGTCTGCTTCGACGGCGACTTTCCCGAGCTGGCTCGGATCATGGCATTGCAGGGGGCGGAGGTCGTCGTGCGGCCGTCGGCGCTGCTGCGCTCGGCGGACATCTGGGAGTTGACGAACCGGGCGCGCGCCTACGACAACCACGTGTACGTGGTCGGTGCCAACGCGGTGGGCATCGATCCCGCGGGGGTGCTCTACTTCGGGAACTCGATGATCGTGACGCCGATCGCGGAGGTCGTCGCGCGTGGGTCGACGCACGAGTCGTGGGTGAGCGCGCGGCTCGAACCGGCATCGGCACTCGCGTCCCTGACGCCGGGCTCCAGCGTGGGGCAGGGGTTCGACCATCTGGCCGAGCGCAACCTTGCGCTGCTGCATCGGCATGCCGACACACTGCTCGGCTCCGGTGCGACGCCGTTCCCGTACCGGCCCGCGGAGGGTCAGCGCTCGTAGGCGTGGCGGAACTGGATGCTCATCCGCGGCCCGGCCGAGCTGACCTTCGGGACCGCGTGGTCCCAGGTGCGCTGGCACGAGCCCCCCATGACCAGCAGGTCGCCGCGGTCCGGCACGAAGGCGATCGATCGTCCGCCGCCCTTCGGTCGTAGCTTGAACGGCCTCGGCGAGCCGAGGGAGACCAGGGCCACGGTGGCCTCAGGCAGCTCGCGCGCCACTCGATCGCCGTGCCATGCGACGCTGTCCGAGCCGTCGCGGTAAAGGTTGACGCCCACCTGGGTGAACGCGACGCCGTAGCGCCTGCTGAGTGCCGTCGCCAGCTGCCGGACGATCGGCAGCGGCGGCTCCTCCTCGTCGAGCCGCCAGCGGTGGGTGAGGCGCGGCTCCGCGACGCGTCGCTCGTAGATCCAGATGTCGCGCTGCCGCCACGGCGTCCGCTCGAGAAGTTGAGCGAACAGCTCGTCCGCACCGCGGACCCAGCCCCTGGCCTCGTCGACCCAGGCTCCATCGGCGAGCTCTGTGCGCCGGAGCCCGGAGAAGGCCGGGTCGAAGCCGACGTCGCCGCCGGCGAACAGCGACGCCTGCCAGGCGAGAGCGAGCTGCTCGGTCACGCTCGACGCATGCCTTGTGCGCCGTCGGTCAGGACTTCGACCGGGTCGCCGACCGCGATCGTGCCGGGTCGGTCCGGGATGAGGTGGACGCCGAACCAGACCTTGCCGTCCCATTTGCGGTGTCTGGCCAGCGTTCGGATCGGCTCCTTGCCTTTCTCGAGAGTGTCCGGGTCGATCGTTGTCAGCACGCAGCGATCGCAGCCGTTGGCCACGCGGAACGCGACGGCGCCGATCTGCACCCGTCTCCAGCGGTCCTCGTCGAACGCGCGCTCTGTGTCGACGACCACGCTCGGCCGGAAGCGCCGCATCGGGAGGGGTGCCGGAGGCGTCCCGCCCCGCAGGAGCGCTTCCTCGGCCACCCAGTCGTCGAGCTGCCGCAATGACGCCGTCGTCGTCAGCAGCAGCGGGTAGCCGTCGGCGAAGCTCACCCGATCGTTCGGTCGGCCATTGTCGGGGTTCACGGGTCGCCGGGTCGGGTCGTCGAGCCAGACCAGCCGGATGTCGCGATCGAGCAGCTTGCCGAACCATGCGTCGGCATCAGGCCAGGTCGCGGCGACCGTGTCGCGCCACGCCCGCACGACCACCCGTTCGCGGGAACGGGAGCCGTCGACGCCGAGCGGCGGCGCATGCGGACCGGAGATCGTCAGCTCACCCTCACCTGCAACCCGAGCCGTCACGCTCAGCAGCCGTGGTTCTTCGCGCGCGGTGACGATCAGACCGTCAGGATCGACAACTATCCAGCGCCGGTCGCCGGCGAGCCCCCAGGGTTCGACGACGGCCTCCGTCACGTCGCTACCCCGCGTCGACTTCACCGGATAGACATGCAAGCTCGTCACGTGCACGGTCGCGACGCTAGCAACGTCCGCCGACACGCACGAAGCCGATATCCGGGCCTCGGCAAGGGTTGCCGACGCGCCGCGACAGCGGTGCCGTTTGACTTCCCTGCGTGGGCAGCCGTGACCTGGTGGTGCAAGCGGGGCCCCGCAGGATCCGGATCGGGGTAGACACCGGAGGCACCTTCACCGACGTTGTCGCCGTCGACGAGCAGACCGGTGAGGTCGTCACGACCAAGACGCCGTCGACGCCGTCGGACCCGGCCGAAGGCTTCCTCACGGGCGTCGACAAGGTACTTCGTGCGCTCGGCCTGGGCGGAGAGGACGTCAGCGCCGTCAGCCATGGCACCACTGTCGCGACCAACAAGCTGCTCGAGGGCAAGGTCGAGAACCTCGGGTTCGTCACCACCGAGGGCTACGAGCACATGCTCGAGATCGCCCGGCAGTCGGTTCCCGACGGCTACGGCAACAGTTACTTCTGGGTGAAGCCGCCCCGGATCGTGCCGGTAGACCGGGTGCGGAGCGTCCGCGGACGGCTGGCCGTCGACGGCAGCGAGATCCGTCCCTTCGACGAGGTCCAGGCCGTCGCAACGGCTCGGTGGTTCCGCGACCGAGGGATCGACACGGTCGGCGTGTGCTTCATCCATGCGTACGCCAACCCTGCGCACGAAGAGCGGATGCGCGACGTCCTCGCCCGCGAGCATCCCGCAGCCATCGTCTCGATCTCGTCGGAGGTCCTGCGCGAGTACCGCGAGTACGAGCGCAGCGTCACGACGCTCGTCGACGCGGCCGTCAAACCCGACATCCGCCGGTATGTCGCGAGGATCACCAGCAGGCTCGCCGAGTACACCGAGACCGGCGTGCCCTTCTACGTCATGAAGTCGAACGGCGGCGTGCTCTCTGCCGAGGAGGTCGTCCACCAGCCGATCACGACCGTCCTCTCGGGCCCGGCAGCCGGGGCTCTCGGCGCCGGCGTCGTGGCCCGACGCGCCGGTTACGAACAGGTGGTGACGCTGGACGGCGGAGGTACATCGACCGACGTGACGGTGGTCGTGAACGGTGTCCCCGCCCTGACCACCGAGGGAGCCATCGGGGCGTACCCGAGCAAGATCCCGATGATCGACGTCGTGACCGTGGGCGCCGGCGGCGGCTCGATCGCGTGGACCGGGCCGGAGGGCACCCTCAAGGTCGGTCCGCACTCCGCGGGTGCCGAACCCGGTCCGCTCTGCTATGGCAAGGGCGGCAGCGAGCCGACGGTCACCGATGCACACCTCGTCCTGGGTCGGATCCCGCCGCACCTGCTCGGCGGCGAGATCCCGCTGGACGCCCAGGCAGCCCAAGAGGGCCTCGCCGCGCTGGCCGGCCGGCTCGGCCTGGGGATCGAGCGGTGCGCCATCGGCGTGCTGGAGATCTCGGCGTGGAACCAGGCCAACGCGCTACGGCAGGTCACCGTGAAGCGCGGCCTCGACGTTCGCGACTTCACGCTCGTGACGTTCGGCGGCTCGGGCTCACTGCTCGCATGCCGGCTCGTCGACGTGCTCGGTCTGCGCGGTGCACTGGTGCCGCCGAACCCGGGCAACCTGTCCGCGTACGGGCTGCTCACCGTCGACGTCCGCAACGACTACGTCCGTACGGCCGTGAGCCGGCACTCGACGCTCGATCTCGACGTCCTGAACGAGCTCTTCACGGCACTGCGGGACGAGGCCGGCGCCGCACTTGCGCGCGAGGGGTTCGCAGCGGGGGAGCGGCGGTTCGTCCGGACAGCTGACCTGCGGTATTTCGGGCAGGCCTACGAGGTCCGCGTCGACGTGCCCGACGGCGCCGTGACGAGCCAACTCACCGAGGCTGTCGCCGGCGCCTTCCACGACGCCCACCGGCGCCTCTACGGGTACGACTTCCGGGGCGACGCCCGGCAGGAGGTCGAGTGGGTCAACGTCCGCGTGACCGGCATCGGGCCCATCCGCAAGCCGTCGCTCTCCGAGATCGATGCTGGGCACGGTGCCGACACGGGCCGGACGGCCGTGCGACGGGTCTGCTTCGACGACTGGACCGACGCGATCATCTACGACCGGGCATTGCTGGGCGCGGGCGACGTCGTCTCGGGACCCGCCGTGCTCGAGGAGTTCGGCTCCACGATCCCGGTCCATCCCGGATTCAGCGCCGCCGTCGACCGGTTCGGCAACGTGCTGCTCGCCGGGGAGGGGTCGTGAGTCCGTATCGTCTGACCCCCGCCGGAGCGGCGGCGCCGGACCCGGTGCTCGTCGAGATCGTCGAGGGCTACCTCGCCTCTGTCGAACTGGAGGTCGAGACCGCGATCGGGCGGACCAGCCGCTCGCCGATGATCCGCGATGCACACGACTACCGGGCCGGCATCCACGATCGGCACCTGCGCAAGCTCACCGGCCGGTCATACTCCGCGCTGGTCCACCCGGTCGTGCGCGACCATCCGATCCGGACCATGAGGCCTGGCGACGTCTTCTTCCACAACGACGTCTACCTCTCCGAGGGCGGGATCGGTCACCTCCCGGACCTGTGCGTCACCGCGCCGGTCTTCCACGACGGGGAGGTCGTCGCCTTCGTCCAGGCATTCGGCCACCACGACGACATCGGGGGCACGGTCCCCGGCTCGATGCCGTCGCACGCCACGAGCGTGTTCGAGGAGGGCCTGATGGTGCCGCCCATCCGGCTCTGGGACGCGGGCGTGCCGAACGACGCTGCATTGAGGATCATGACGCGGAACTCGCGGATGCCCGAGTCGCTCGCAGCGGACCTCGACGCGGAGTGCTCCGCCTGCCTGATGGGCGCGCGCCGGCTGGCCGAGCTGTTCGCGAGGTACGGCAAGGACACCGTCGAGGCGTGCTTCGACGCGACCCTCGACAACACGACGGAGACGTTCCGCCGTGAGCTGCTCGCGAAGATCCCCGACGGGGAGTACACGTGGGAGGACTACGCCGAGCACGACGGCGTCGACCCGCCGCGGCTGCACACGCAACGGATCACCCTGACGAAGACGAGCGCCGACGGCGCCGGTGCCGATGCGCGGCTGGTCGTCGACTTCACCGGGACCGGCCCGCAGGCGAGAGGTCCGATCAACCACTGCGGCGACTACGCCGACGGCGCGTTCCTCAAGAAATGGCTGGCCCCGATCCTGCGCAACCTGGCAGACCGCCCCGAGCGGATGGCGATGCTCGAGGTCAACGAGGGCGTCGTCCCGCTGATCGAGATGCGTTTCCCGCCTCCTGGGACGCTGCTCACGCCGGTCTTTCCGGCGCCGACCAACGCGCGAACGTTCGTGATCCTCCGCCTGCTCGGAGTCCTCGCGGGCGCCGTGGCGAAGGCGGTCGACGGGCGGATGCCGGCCGATCAGGAGACGATCCGCTACACGGGTGTCTACGGCGTCGACGGCTCGGGCCGGTCCTACCTGATGCGCGAGGTGCTGGGCGGCGGCTCCGGCGGGCGATACTACGCCGACGGCGAGGACACGATCCACGTAGTGCCGGACTCGCGGAACCTGCCGACCGAGTTCAGCGAGTCGCGCTTCCCGTTCGTGGTGGAGCGGCTCGGGTTGGCGCTGGACTCCGGCGGCCCGGGCCGGTTCCGCGGCGGGCTGGGCTATGAGAAGCACATCCGAATGTTGCGCGATGCTCACTTCATGTCGATCGCGGACCGGGCGATCCTGTCCTGCTGGGGCGTACGCGGTGGACGGGCCGGGCGGCCGTTCTCGGTGACGATCGACCCCGGCGGCCAGGATGAGCGCGAGGTCGACGCCCTCGCCGACGCCGAGCCGGTGCGGGCGGGCGAGGTGATTCGGATCCGCACGACCGGGGGCGGTGGGTGGGGTGACCCGCTGGACCGTCCGTACGAGGAGGTCCTGCGCGACGTGCGGTGGCGCAAGGTCTCGGTGGGGAGCGCCCGGGACGACTACGGCGTGGTGGTGACGGGCTCGGCCGACGACCCAGCGGTCGATGCAGGCGCCAGCGACGCGGTGCGGGCCCAACTGCGGGCGAAGCGCACCGGTGACGAGCCCTTCTTCGACCGCGGACCCGGGTACGCGCGCCTGAGCGGGGGCAGAGTAGCCGCCGACGTCGACTGGCTCTGACGCTCTTCCAAATGATCACGTTAAGTGGGCGTCTTGGGCCGTTACCAGGTCTCGGCACCTGGTAACGGCCCAAGACGCCCACTTAACGTGATCAATCAGAAGCAGCCAGGACCACGTAGCGCGACGGGTCGTGGGGAACCGAAGGGGCGCCATCGATGCGGTAGTCGGCGCGCTCGCGCGTCCCTTCGGCAGCGAACAGTGCGTCCTCCTGCCGGGCCCAGCGTTCCCAGTGCTGCCGGAAGGCATCGCCGTCGCGCTCCATCCCACGGTCGAACCGGACGGCATGGGGTGCGTCGACCCACAGCAGGAGCGACAGATACGGCGCGGCGATCCGCGAGCCGGAAGCGCACCCCTCGACGACGAGCGTCTCCGCGCTCGGCACGTCGACCCAGTCGTCGCCGTACGCGTCGCGAGACCAGTCGTAGCGCCGGTAGCGCGCTGGCTCCCCATGCGAGAGCGGCTCCAGAACCCACCGGTGCAGGATCGGAGCGGCGTCGGCCAGCCCGTCCCAGCCGGGGAAAAGGTCGTCCATGTGGACCGTGGGCGCCTCGAGCAGTGAAGCCAACCGCGCGGCGAGCATCGACTTGCCGGACCCGCCGCGACCGTCGATCGCGACCACCCGGGTCGTGTCGGCGCGGGCAGGTGCCTCACGCAGTTGTGACACCAGGGCGGAAAGTGCAAGGACCGTCACAGGAAGGCCTTGCCCTCACCGCGGTACGTGGTGGCCGACCCGACCCGGCGCTCTCCGCGGACGAGGTGCAACGCATCGAAACGCTCGCAGAGCTCGCCCGCCTTCGCGTGCCGGAACCACACCCGGTCGCCGATCGCCAGGCTGTCGGCGGGCGCCCCGAGCAGCGGCGTCTGGGTCTCACCTGCACCCTCGGTCGGGTCGAGCTGGAGGCCATCGGGCAGCCACGGGACGGGTAGCCGATCCGCGCCGGCTGCACCGCTCGCGACGTAGCCGCCGCCGAGCACGGTGACCACCCCGGGCCCCGGCCGGCGCACGACCGGGAGCGCGAAGAACGCTGCCGGCCTGGTGTCGAACCTCGTGTATCCGTCGAACAGCCGCGGTGCGAACAGGCCGGACCCGGCCGCGACCTCGGTCACCGCCTCCTCGGATGCCGTGCGGTCGACCGATCCGGTGCCGCCTCCGTTCACGAACTCGAGGTCGGCCACGGCCCGTACGGCCGAGACCGCCGCGGCGCGCCGCTCGCGCAGCTCGCGCATCGACCAGCGCTGCATCTCCCGAACGGCCCGGCCGTAGAGACGGCGTCCGGGGGGAGCGTCGGGCACGCCCGCGACCTGCGCCTCGTAGGCCATGACGCCGACCAGCCGGAAGCCCGGGCGTTCGGTCACGACCTGCGCCGCCCGGGCCAGTGCTTCCGGTGTATGCAGTGGCGAGCGCAACGCTCCCACTCGTACGCGTCCGCCGGCCGGGCGCCACGAGCAGTCGAGCTCGAGACAGACCCGGATCGTCTCCCGCCGCTGCGGCGCCGAGACGGCGTCCACGAGATCGAGCTGGGCCGCGTCGTCGACCATGATCGTGACGGTGGAGGCGAGGCGGCCGTCGTGCGCAAGGCGGTAGATGGCCGTACGGTCGGCTGTCGGATAGCCCACCACCACGTCGTCGGTGACCTCGGTCCCCACCAGCCACAACGCCTCAGGGAGCGTGAGCGCAAGGATCCCGGCGTAGCCGTCGCGCGCGAGGGCGTCGCGGAGCATGTCGCGGCACCTGACGGACTTGCTGGCCACCCGGATCGGTACTCCCGCGGCACGCCGGACCAGGTCGGCGGCGTTGGTGTCCCAGGCGTCCATGTCGACGGCGGCGAGAGGCGCGTCGTAGCCTCCCGTCGCGGTGTTCAGACGGTGGCGGAGGTCGGCGCGGGAGCTGTCGGCCCGCGGCGGGTCGGCACCCGGCCGGCCGGAGTCCGGACGGGTGACGAGCGGGGACGAGGCTTCCACGGGCGCATCATTACCAGATGGCGGGGTGCGGGTCACTGCCGCGGCCGCCCGTACCTGGGGATCCACCGCCACATCACGATCGCTCCTATGCCGGACACGGCGCCCATCGTGACGATCGCGAAGGCGAGCCCCGCCAGCGACGTGACCGCGGCTACGGTCAGCGGTCCGACGCCGGTGCCCACGTCGGCGAACAGCCGCCACGCACCCAGGAAGACGGCGCGGCTGACCGCGGGGGACACGTCCGAACCGAGGGTCATCACCAGGCCACTTCCCACACCGTTGCCGAGCCCCATGACCATTGCCGCCGCGGTGAGCGCCCCGGCGCTCGCCGTCAGCGGCAGCAGAAGGTGCGCTACGCCGAGGATCAGCATCGACGGCACCGCGATCCAGCTGCGCCCGATCCGGTCCATGGCCAGCCCAGCCGGATAGAACAGGAGCATGTCGACGGCGCCGGAAATCCCGAAGATCAGGCTGGTCGTGGCTGGGTCGAGGCCGATGTGCTCGGCCCACAGCGGCACCACGACCTGCCGGGAGGCTCGCACCGCGCCGAGGATCAGGGCACCCACGCCGAGGGTCCGCAATACCGGAACGTGCCGTCGGACGATGTGCAGCACGCTGTCGTGAGGCCTGTCCCGTCCGAGTGTGCGCTCCGGACTGGGCGCCTCGGGCAGGACCAGCAGCACCGCCGCCGCGAGGAGCGCCGCCACAAGATGCACCCAGTAGGCGCCGTCGGTTCCCAGGAAGCGCATGGTCGCGGCCCCCAGGAACGGCCCCACGAAGAGCCCGATCCGGTGCATACCGCCCAGCGTGGATAGCGCGCGGGCGCGCAGGGGGAACGGCATGATCTCGGTCAGGTAGGCATGCCGGGCCAGGCCCCACACGGCTGTGGCGAGGCCGGTGTACGCGATGCCGAGGGCGAGCATCCACACCGTGGTCGCCACGATGCAGAGGGCGAGGGCCACCAGCGCGAGTCCGGTGGCGAGCAGCATCGCGCGCCGCTCGCCGACCCGCACGGCAAGCGTGCCGGCCGGGAGGTCGCCCGCGATGCGGCCGAGCCCGATCACGGCGACGACCATGCCGGCTGCGGCGACAGACGCACCGAGCTCGCGCGCAGACAACGCGATCACCGGGGCGATGGCGCCCTGGCCGATGCCGAACAGGAGCGACGGCAGGTACACCGACGGGCCGATCGACCTGAGCGTCACCTGCGCTGACATCGCCGGTCATCGTCTCACCTCATATCTCACATGACCGGTGCCTCTCTAGGCTGCGTAGGCATGTCGGAGACTCACGCACCGGGACCCTTGGACGGCTACCTGGTCGTCGACCTGACGCGGGCGTTGGCGGGACCGCACGCAGGCATGATGCTGGCCGACCTGGGCGCGCGCGTCGTCAAGGTGGAGACGCCCGGCAGTGGGGACGACACCCGCGGGTGGGGCCCGCCCTTCGTGGGGCCTGCCGACGACCCGGTCTCGACGTACTACCTGTCCTGCAACAGGGACAAGGAGTCCGTGACGGCGGACCTCAAGAGCGACGACGGGCGGGCCATGCTCGAGGGCCTGGTGCGACGGGCCGACGTCTTGCTGGAGAACTTTCGGCCAGGGGTCCTCGGCCGGCTCGGCTTCGACACCGAGCGGCTCCACGAGCTCAACCCGCGCCTGGTGGTGTTGTCGATCACCGGTTTCGGGCACGACGGCCCCGAGGCCGGGCGTGCGGGCTATGACCAGATCGCCCAGGGTGAGGCGGGGCTGATGTCGATGACGGGCCCGCCAGGTGAGCCGACCCGCGTCGGGCTGCCGATCGGCGATCTGCTCGCCGGCATGTACGGCGCATTCGGCGTGCTGGCTGCCCTGTTGGAGCGGGAGCGGACGGGTCGGGGGGACGTGGTGCGGACATCACTACTCGCCGCGATCGTGGGGGTCCACGCCTTTCAGGGCACCAGGTGGACCGTGGCTCACGAGGTCCCCGAAGGGCCGGGCAACCACCATCCGTCGATCGCACCGTACGGGCTCTTCCACGCGGCGGACGGCCCGATCCAGATCGCGGTCGGCAGCGAGTCGCAGTGGCGTGTCTTCGCGCCGGTCGTCGGCCTCGATCCTGACGACCCGCGCTTCGTCACCAACCGGCTGCGGGTCGCGAACCGCAACGAGCTGCTGGCCGCCATCGACGCTGCGCTGGCTGCCGGCCCGTCGGCCGAATGGCTCGGACGGCTGGACGACATCGGCGTGCCGGCCGGAAGGGTCCGGACGCTCGACGAGGTGTACGAGTGGGAACAGACGCGCTCGCAGGGTCTGCTCATCACCGTCGACCACCCCGTCCTGGGCAGGATCGAGCTGCCGGGCCCACCGCTGCGCTTCGGCGACCGTCCGTACGCCGGCGGCCGCGAGACCCATTCCGCGCCGCCGCTGCTGGGTGAGCACGACGAGTCCGTCCGCGCCTGGCTCGCCGCGGAGCAGCCCTGAGTCCAAGCCCGCGTTGATCATGCAACTCGTGCGCGACACGCCGACAATTGCGGTCGGCGTGTCGCGCACGAGTTGCATGATCAACGCGGTGAATTGGGCGAGCGTTGCCGTCGAGTCCGGTGAGACCTGGGCCTAGGCTCGTCAGCCGTGCGGGTACTGATCGCGCTCGGCGGCAATGCCATGACCGCGCCCGACGGGCGAGCCCGGCCCGACGACCAGATCGCCGCCCTCGCCGTCGCGGCGCGCCGGATCGCCGAGGTGGTCGCGGGCGGCCACCAGGTCGCCGTCACCCATGGCAACGGGCCGCAGGTGGGCAACCTGCTGGTCAAGAACGAGATCGCGGCTTCGGTCGTACCTCCCGTGCCGCTCGACTGGTGCGGCGCGCAGACCCAGGGCACGATCGGCTTCGTCCTGCTGGACGCGCTCCAGCACTGCCTGGCCGAGCTGCACGCCGAGCGCCCGGTCGGAGCCGTCGTCACCCGCACGCTCGTCGACGCCGACGACCCGGCGTTCGCCCACCCGACCAAGCCGATCGGTCGCTACCTGCCGGCCGACGAGGCCAAGGTCATGATCGAGCACGGCCAGTCCTGGGAGGACCGGGGCCGGCAGGGCTGGCGCCGCGTCGTGGCCAGCCCCGAGCCGCACGAGATCCTCGACGCACCGGCCATCGGGGCACTGCTCGCAGCCGGCTTCGTGGTCGTCGGCGCGGGCGGCGGCGGAGTCCCGGTGGTCCGGGACGGCGACGGCGCGCTGCGCGGCGTCGAGGCCGTGATCGACAAGGATCTCGCGGCCTCGGTGCTCGGCCGTGAGCTCGGCGCCGACGTCCTTGTCATCGCGACGGACGTCGACCATGTCGCGCTCGACTTCGGCAAGCCGCACGAGCGTCCGCTTCGGCAGGTGAGCGTCGCCGAGCTGCGCCGGCATGCCCGCGACGGCCACTTCGGCAGCGGCAGCATGGGCCCCAAGGTGGAGGCGGCGTGCCGGTTCGTCGAGGCGGGCGGCCGCCGCACGGTGATCACGTCCCTGGAGCACATCGAGAGCGCCCTCACCGGCGCGTCCGGAACCGTCGTCGAGCCGAGCGAGTGAGGTGCGCCCCGTGCCCGATCCCGTCGAAGTGCGCAAGGTCCCGATCGAGAGCGTCAGCGACGCGTCCGGCCTGGCCGGGCTGGTCGACGGAGGCGTGATCGACGCCGACAGCGTCGTCGCGATCATTGGCAAGACCGAGGGCAACGGCGGCGTCAACGACTACACCCGGATCATCGCGGACCGGGCCTTTCGTGAGGTGCTCGTCGAGAAGGGTGACCGATCTCCGGACGAGGTCAGACAGGTCCCGATCGTGTGGTCCGGCGGGACGGACGGCGTCATCAGCCCGCACGCCACGGTCTTCGCGAGGGTACCCGCCGACCGCGTCGAGAAGAGCGCAGAGCCGCGCCTGTCGGTCGGGTTCGCGATGAGCGAGCCCATCCGCCCCGAGGAGATCGGCCGCCGCGGGATGATCGAGAAGGTCGCCGCCGGCGTCCGGGCCGCGATGACTCGGGCCGGGATCAGCGACCCGGCCGACGTCCACTACGTCCAGACCAAGACCCCGCTGCTCACCATCCACACGATCCGTGATGCGAAGGCGCGCGGCGAGACCGTGTGGACCGAGCACACGCACGAGTCGATGGACCTGTCCAACGGTTGTACCGGCCTCGGCGTCGCGGTCGCCCTGGGTGAGATCGGGATGCCGTCCGACGACCAGGTCATGCACGATCGCGGGCTCTACTCTGCCGTCGCCTCATGTTCGTCGGGCGTCGAGCTCGACCAGGCCCAGGTCGTCGTCGTCGGCAACGTCCGGGGGATAGGCGGCAGGTATCGGATCGGCCACTCGGTGATGCGGGACGCTCTCGATGCCGACGGGATCTGGGACGCCATCCAGGACGCGGGACTCGACCTGCCCGCCCGGCCGCGCTGGACCGACCTGGACGGCCGTTTGGTCAACGTGTTCCTCAAGTGCGAGGTCAGCCAGGACGGCACCGTGCGGGGCCGGCGCAACGCCATGCTCGACGACTCGGACGTCCATTGGCACCGGCAGATCAAGAGCTGCGTGGGGGGAGTCGCCGCCGCCGTCACCGGCGACCCCGCGGTGTTCGTGTCGGTCTCGGCTGCTCACCAGGGTCCCGACGGCGGCGGTCCGGTCGCCGCGATCGTCGATCTCGGCCCGGTGCCGGCCACGGGTTACGTCTGGGCCGACGAGGGCTGACCAGCTGGGTCGGCGGGACAATCACGACTGCTCGCGAGCATGATCAGTTGTGAACTGACAAGCGCATACGAGCACGGGGGTGCGAAATGGCAGGCGATGGTCAGCAAGGACGGGTCGGCTCGTTCGTCGAGCGGTTGGGCAGTCTTCCCGCGGTCGCTACGGTCCTCACCGTGATCATCGCGTTGTACATGACGTTGGTGGCGTTCGGGAACATCACCGACTTCGGCACGAACCAGCAGTTCGTGCAGCACGTCCTCGAGATGGACACGACGTTCAACGACGACGACGTGATGTGGCGTGCGATCGAGAACAACACGCTCCAGAACATCGGTTACGTCGGCGTCATCGTCTGGGAGACGTTGACGGCGCTGGTGCTCTTGTACGCCGCGTGGCAGCTGTTCAAGCGTCTCCGCGGTGGTGGTGACTGGACGCGGGCGCGGCGGGTGGCGAGCGTCGGCATGCTGATGGTCATCCTGCTCTTTGGCCTCGGCTTCATCACCATCGGCGGCGAGTGGTTCTCGATGTGGCAGTCCAGCGAATGGAACGGGCTAGAACCGGCACTCCAGAACGTCATCCTGGCCGCGTTCGCACTGGTCCTGGTCCAGTTGCCGTCGCGGGACTGGACGGAGGGCAGGCACATCGCCGCGGATGACCGCCCGTCCCCGGAGCACGCCAAGGCCTGACCGCCCTGGCGCACATGGCGCCGCCGGCGCTAAGGTCGCCGGCCGTGACCTCGCAGCCTCGGCGTCCACCGCCGCCGTCGCGCTCCGCCGACACCGGCGCGGCCGACCCGAAGGTCATGGCGGCGCTGGTCGCGTACGAGAGCGGCTCGGGCGGGTCGGCCGACGTCGTCGCGGCTCTCGCGAAGGGCCGGCTTCTCGTGCCGGTCGTGGCCGTCCTCGACGATGCCGGCACGTCCGCAGAGGGCATCCGGGCAGACAAGTCCTCGCACATGGCCACGGTCAGCACGACCGGGCGCGACGGCCGCCGCGGTCTGCTGGCGTTTACCTGCGTGGAGTCGATGCGGCGCTGGAACCCGCAGGCGCGGCCGGTTCCGATCCCGGTCCGCGGCGCCGCCGAGGCGGCACTCGCCGAGGGGGCGGGAGCCCTCGTCGTCGACATCGCGGGCCCGGTGGTGTTCGCGATCGAGGCGCCGGACCTGCGGGCGCTCGCGGCGGGCTGGCGCGCTGTCGCGGGCGAGCAGAAGGGGTCGAGCTTGGCGTCCGGGTGGCGGACGGGCATCGGGCGGCTGGTTCGCCGGGTCCGCCGCTGAGCGACAGCTCACGACCGAGCTGCTGACGTGTTCCGGCGGGCTCCCTCCTGGTACCATCGGAAGCAGACCGACTCGACATGCCACGAGAAGGCATGGCGAGGCGCAAGTGGAGACTCTCCCACCCGCAGCGGCTGCACCGGCCGTCGGGTCCCAGGTCGGGTGCTCGCCCCTGGCGGCGTGCGCCGAGTCGATGGGAAGCCTCCGCGTGCGTATGCACCGGGGGCTCTTTCGTGGTGCCCGCCGCGCGCCGGTCGAGGACACAACCCGACGTCAGACAGGAGGACGGCATCAGCGTCGAGCCCCGCATCAACGACCGGATCCGCGTACGTGAGGTCCGGCTCGTCGGCCCCAACGGTGAGCAGGTAGGCATCGTCAGCACGGAGGACGCTCTCCGGCTCGCCCAGGAAGCCGATCTCGACCTGGTCGAGGTCGCACCGTCGGCCCAGCCGCCGGTGGCCAAGCTCATGGACTACGGCAAGTTCAAATACGAGTCCGCGATGAAGGCACGCGAGGCTCGCCGGAACCAGTCGCACGTCCTGATCAAGGAGCAGAAGCTCCGCCCGAAGATCGACACGCACGACTACGAGACCAAGAAGCGCAATGTCGAACGGTTCCTCGCCGAGGGCGACAAGGTCAAGGTCACGATCATGTTCCGGGGCCGTGAGCAGTCCCGGCCGGAGCTCGGCTTCCGGCTGCTGCAACGGCTGGCGGGCGACGTCGCGGAGCTCGGCTTCGTGGAGTCCTCGCCGAAGCAGGACGGCCGCAACATGATCATGGTCCTCGGGCCGCACAAGAAGAAGGCCGACGCGAGGGCCGACAAGGAAGCCCAGCGCGTCCGCCGGGCTGCCGAGCGAGAGGCCGACGCGGAGGCCGAGCGCACCGAGCGGGCCGCGAGCCGGGCCGCCGCCGCGGCCGAGAAGGCGGCGCAGAAGTCGACCGACGCGCCCTGAGCACGACGACCACCGACAAGGAGATACGGCAGCCATGCCGAAGATGAAGACGCACAGCGGGTCCAGCAAGCGGTTCCGCATCACGGGTAGCGGCAAGATCATGCGCCAAAAGGCGAACCGCCGGCACAACTTCGAGCACAAGCCCACGACCCGCACCCGCCGCCTCGACGGACTGACCGAGGTCTCGGCCGCCGACACGAAGCGGATCAAGAAGCTGCTCGGCAAGTAACGACGACGACGTTTCTCGGGCCGTGCCGGCCCGACCTAGCAAGGAGTTCCAGTGGCACGCGTGAAGCGGGCAGCCAACGCCCACAAGAAGCGCCGTGAGGTCCTCGAGCAGGCCAGCGGCTACCGGGGTCAGCGATCCCGGCTCTACCGCAAAGCGAAGGAGCAGGTCACCCATTCCCTCGTCTACGCCTACCGTGATCGCAAGCAGCGCAAGGGCGACTTCCGGCAGCTGTGGATCACCCGGATCAACGCTGCCGCCCGCGCCAACGGCATGACCTACAACCGGTTCATTCAGGGCCTTCGGCTCGCGGAGGTCGAGGTCGACCGCAAGATCCTGGCCGACCTTGCCGTGAACGACGCCGCTGCCTTCGCCGCACTGGTCGAGACCGCACGCGCGGCTCTGCCGGCCGACCGCAACGCCCCCGCGGCCTGATCGACTCGCCGGCCATAAAGGCCGGCACACCGCACGGCCCGCGCCGCCGGGCGAGACGCCGAACAACGGCATCTCACCCGGCGGCGGACGTCGTCTCGGCTGCCTCATGCCGGGCGGCCGCGTGAGCGCGGCGGACGTGGCACGCTGAAACGATGTTCGTGGCACGTCGCGCCGTCGTGGTCGCGGGCGAAATGTCCAGGTTCGTGGAACGCTCCAGCGTGCCACGTCGGCATGGAGCGACGCGGCGATCAGCTGGAGGGTTGTCGACGTGCTGACGGAGCGTTCGGGGCGGATTCGCGAGGCACGAAGGCTGCGGCGCCGGGCCGCCCGGGACAAGGCGGCGTTGTTCCTCGCCGAGGGGCCGCAGGCGGTCCGGGAGGCGCTGAACGAAGCTGGGCACGCCCGGCCCGGCCTGGTGGTCGAGATCTTCGCGTCCGCGTCGGCCGCTTCGCGTCACAGCGGCCTGCTCGACGACGCCGCGCTGGCCCGCGTCCCCGTGCACGTCTCAGACGACGCAGCGGTCGCCTCGTTGTCGGAGACCGTCACGCCGCAAGGGCTGGTCGCCGTCTGCCGGCTGCTCACGGTGCCGCTGGCCGAGGCGCTCGAGTCGAGGCCGGCCCTGGTCGCCGTTCTCGTCGAGGTCCGTGACCCCGGCAACGCCGGCACCGTGATCCGGTGTGCCGACGCTGCGGGAGCAGACGCCGTCATACTCGCCGGTGATTCGGTGGACCTGCACGGCGGCAAGTGCGTCCGCGCGTCGGCGGGCAGCGTGTTCCATCTGCCGGTCGTGGCCGGCGTCGCGGTCGATCACGCCGTCGTGGTACTGCGGCAACAGGGACTGTCCGTGCTCGCCGCCGACGGCGCCGCGCCGACCGACCTCGACGAGGCCGCCGACGCTGGATTGTTGGCCGGGCCGACCGCGTGGCTGTTCGGCAACGAGGCGCGCGGCCTGCCTGCCGCGGTCGTCGAACAGGCAGACCAGGCGGTTCGCGTGCCGATCCATGGGCGAGCCGAGAGCTTGAACCTGGCAGCAGCCGCCGCGGTCTGCCTGTACGCCTCGGCCCGCGCCCACCACCGCTGATCACGTCCGGCCCCGGACGCGCCTCTGCGGACGAATCCTGTGGATGCACGCGAGTTCAGGCCGGTGTTCGTCGGTTTCGTCAGCGAAGATGCCTCGACTCGAGCCAGCGGAGTGGCGCGGCCAGCGGGCGGCGCAGAGAGCGAGCCTCCTAGACTCGGGCGCGTCCCGAGCCACGAGGTGGGTAGCGAAGAAGATGTCGGCGCCGAACAGCGATTACGACCCGGTCGAGGTCACGCCGCTCCACCCGGACGAGGTGGCGCGCATGCGTGCAGAGGCACTGGACGCGATCGAGGGGGCGACGAACCTGGAGGCGCTCAAGGAGGTGCGCCTCGCCCACGCGGGAGACCGGTCCCCGCTGGCGCTGGCCAACCGCGAGATCGGCGCCCTTCCGCCGCAGGCGCGCAAGGAGGCCGGGCAGCGCGTCGGAGCGGCGCGGCGTGATGTCGCAGAGGCGGTGGCGGCACGCCAGACGGTGCTCGAGGCCGAACGCGACGAGCGCGTCCTGGTCGAGGAGGCCGTCGACGTCACGCTTCCCTGGGACCGCGCTCCGCGCGGGGCGCGGCATCCGCTGACCACCATCCAGGAGCGGGTCGCCGACGTCTTCGTCGCGATGGGATGGGAGATCGCGGAGGGTCCCGAGGCGGAGGCCGAGTGGCTGAACTTCGATGCGCTCAACATGGGCCCGGACCACCCCGCGCGCACCATGCAGGACACCTTCTTCGTCGAGTCGGAGGAGTCGGGCCTCGTCCTTCGTACGCACACGTCGCCGGTGCAGGCGCGAACGATGCTGGAGCGCACGCCGCCCATCTACGTGATCTGCCCGGGCCGGACGTTCCGCACCGACGAGCTCGACGCCACCCATACACCCGTCTTCAGCCAGGTCGAGGGGCTTGCCGTCGACGAAGGCATCACGATGGCCCACCTCAAGGGCACGCTCGACCATTTCGCGGAAGCAATGTTCGGCGAGGGGATCACGACCCGGCTGCGGCCGTCGTACTTCCCGTTCACAGAGCCGAGTGCCGAGATGGACCTGCAGTGTTTCGTGTGCCGCGGCGCATCCGTGGGCAACCCTGACGCGCCGTGCCGGACCTGCTCGTCCGAGGGTTGGATCGAGTGGGGTGGCTGCGGTGTCGTGAACCCGAGGGTCCTTGTGGCCTGCGGCATCGACCCGGAGCGCTACACCGGCTTCGCGTTCGGCATGGGGCTGGAGCGGACGCTCATGTTCCGCCACGGCATCGAGGACATGCGCGACATGGTCGAGGGGGACATCCGCTTCGCCGGTGCGTTCGGGATGGAGATCTGATGCGGGTCCCGCTGTCGTGGCTGCGCGACTACGTAGAGCTGTCGCCCGACGAGCCCGCCCGTGACGTCGCCGCCCGCATGGTGCGCGCGGGCCTCGAGGTCGAGACCGTCCACGAGTTGGGAGCCGAGGTCGCTGGACCGCTGATCGTCGGACGCGTTGTCGAGTTCACCGACGAGACGCATCCCAACGGCAAGACGATCCGCTGGTGCCAGGTCGACGTCGGCGAGGCTGAGGCGCGGGGGATCGTCTGCGGCGCACGAAACTTCGCCGCCGACGACCTGGTGGTGGTCGCCCTGCCTGGTTCCGTCCTTCCCGGCGGGTTCTCCATCACGGCTCGAACGACGTACGGGCACGTGTCCGACGGCATGATCTGCTCCGCGCGCGAACTGGGGCTCGGCGACGACCACACCGGCATCATGGTGTTGCGTGTGGGAGAGGGAGCGCCGGGCGACGATGCGGTGGCCCTGCTGCACCTGTCCGACGACGTGCTGGACATGTCGATCACACCCGACCGCGGCTACTGCCTGTCGGTCCGGGGTGTCGCACGCGAGGTGGCCACGGCGTACGGCGTGCCGCTGCACGACCCGGGTGTGGCCGGCTCGGGCCGGCACCAGCGGGTCGGGGCCGACACGTCGCGTGGATACCCGGTCAGCGTCGAAGACCCCGATCGGTGCGCCGTCTACGTGGCGCGGACCGTCGACGGCATCGACGTCGAGGCTCCGAGCCCGCGCTGGCTCGAGCGCCGGATCCAGCTCGCCGGGATGCGCCCGATCTCCCTCGCGGTCGACGTGACCAACTACGTGATGCTCGAGCTCGGGCAGCCGATCCACGGCTTCGACCGCGATGCTCTGTCCGGGTCGATCGTCGTGCGCCGTGCGGCTGCCGGGGAGAAGCTCACGACCCTCGACGGCGCGGTCCGCGATCTGGATCCGGACGACCTGCTGATCACCGATGACTCGGGACCGATCGGGCTCGCGGGCGTCATGGGCGGCGAGACAACCGAGATGGGTGCGTCGACCACGTCGATCGTCATCGAGGCGGCCAACTTCGAGGCCACCGGCGTCGCACGCACGGCCAGGCGGCACAAGCTGCCCAGCGAGGCTTCGAAGCGCTTCGAGCGTGGGGTCGACCCGGCGCTGCCGGTGGTGGCCGCGACCCGCGTCGCCGACCTGCTGGTCGAGCTCGGCGGTGCGACGGCTGGGCCCGGGATCACGGTGGTCGGAGCGACGCCAGGCGGGGTGCCCATCGAGATCGACGCCGAGCTTCCGAGCCGGGTCGTCGGTGTTCCCTACCCTGCGGAGGAGGTCGCCGGGTCGCTCGCCGCCGTCGGGGGCCGGGTGACGCCGCTCGAGATGGGCCGGTTGTCAGTCGTCCCGCCGACGTGGCGGCCGGACCTCACCGATCCGTTCGACCTGGTCGAGGAGGTGGCGCGGCTGCACGGCTACGACGCGATCCCGTCGGTGCTACCGGTCGCGCCGGCTGGGCGGGGAGTGACGTTCGGTCAGCGTTTGCGGCGTCGCATCGAACGCGCAGTGGCCGCGGCCGGTTACGTGGAGGCGCCGTCGTACCCGTTCATCGGTGCGAAGGACCTGGACGATCTCGGCCTGCCGGCCGACGACCCCCGGCGGCAGGTGCTCCGGCTCGCGAACCCACTGTCGGACGCGGAGCCCTACCTCCGCACGACCCTGTTGCCGGGCTTGCTGGCCACGCTGCGACGCAACGTGGGCCGTGGCTTCGCCGACGTCGCCCTGTTCGAGTCGGGCCTCGTGTTCCGTCCAGGCCCCGATCCGCTGCCGGTCTTGCCCAGGCTGTCCGTGGACCGCCGGCCGTCGGAAAAGGAGCTGGCGGCGTTGCTGGCCGGGGTGCCGGCCCAGCCGCGCCGCCTCGCGATCGCCGCGGCCGGTGATCGCGAGCCGTCCGGCTGGTGGGGCCTTGCCCGTCCGGCGTCGTGGGCCGATGCGGTCGAGGCGGCACGGGTGGTCGCGGCGGCGGCCGACGTCGACCTGACGGTCCGGCCGGACGACCACGCGCCATGGCATCCCGGCCGGTGCGCGGCGCTGTTCGTCGCCGAGACGCTGGTCGGTCACGCCGGCGAGCTGCACCCGCGAGTCGTCCAGGCCCTCGGTCTGCCCGAGCGGAGCGTCGCCATGGAGCTCGAGATCGATCGGCTCGGGGCGGTGGACCGGCCCGCCCCCGCGCCCGAGGTGTCGGCGTTCCCGGTGGCAACCCAGGACGTCGCCCTGGTAGTGCCCGTCGACGTTCCGGCCGCGGACGTCGAGGCGGCGCTTCGCGCTGGCGCCGGCGAGCTGCTGGAGGCGCTACGACTGTTCGACGTGTACGAGGGTGCCCAGGTGGGCCCGGGCAGGCGCTCCCTGGCGTACGCGCTGCGCTTCCGGGCGCCCGACCGCACACTCACGGTCGAGGAGACGACGTCCGCCCGCGACGCCGCTGTGGCAGAAGCGGCCCGCCGGACCGGAGCCGTCTTGCGCAGCTGAGCCTGGACGCAGGGCGACGGCATGCGGCACGGACCGAGCCAGGGAACTTCCTTGCATGAACTTGTGTGATGGGGCATAGTCATGCGACGTGGGTCTGACAATGGCGGTCGCGGGCGCCAGCGGCTACGCGGGCGGTGAGTTGCTGCGCCTGGCCATGGACCACCCTGAGCTCGAGGTCGGCGCGGTGACGGCGCACGGCAGCGCCGGAAGCCGGCTCGGCGACCACCATCCGCACCTCGTGCAGCTCGCCGACCGGATGTTGGAAGCGACGACGGCGGACGCGCTCGCTGGACACGACGTCGTGGTACTCGCGTTGCCGCACGGCGCGTCGGGCGCGATCGCGGCCGAGCTTCCGGACGACGTCCTGGTCGTCGACTGCGGCGCCGACCACCGGCTGGCCGATGCAGGGGCCTGGCGCGCGTTCTACGGCACCGAGCACGCCGGCGCCTGGCCGTACGGCCTGCCGGAGCTCGTGACCCCGGCCGGCAAGCAACGTGGCGCTCTCCGCAGTGTGGGCCGGGTGGCCGTGCCCGGTTGCAACGTCACCGCAGTCTCGCTCGCACTGGCACCTGGGCTGGCAGCGGGCGTCGTCGAGCCCGAGGACGTCGTGGCCGTACTCGCGTGCGGCACATCCGGCGCCGGCAAGTCCCTCGAGCACCGCCTGTTGGCGAGCGAGATCATGGGTTCGGCCGCGCCGTACGCGGTCGGCGGCGTCCACCGGCACCTGCCGGAGATCGAGCAGAATCTGGCCGTCGCCGCGGGCGGATCGGTGACCGTGTCGTTCACTCCGACATTGGTGCCGATGTCCCGGGGGATCCTCGCGACCACGACGGCACGGCTGAGGCCGGGGACGGACGCAGCGGAGGTTCGGGCGGCGTGGGTGGACGCCTATGCCGACGAACCGTTCGTCCACGTCCTGCCCGATGGACGGTGGCCGTCGACAGCGGCAGTCCTGGCGGCCAATGCCGCCCACGTCCAGGTGACGGTGGACGAGCACGTCGGCCGGGTGGTCGCAGTCGTGGCGATCGACAACCTGACCAAGGGCACGGCCGGAGCGGCGGTGCAGTGCGCGAACATCGCGCTCGGGTTGGCCGAGACGCTGGGCCTGCCCGTGAACGGGGTGGCGCCGTGAGCGTCACGGCGGCAGGTGGCTTCCGGGCCGCAGGCGCCACGGGCGGGCTGAAGCCGAGCGGCACGCCCGACGTCGCGCTCGTCGTCAACGACGGTCCCCGGCACGACGCGGCCGCCGTGTTCACGGCGAACCGGTGCAAGGCCAACCCGGTGCTGTGGAGCGAGCAGGTCGTGCGCGACGGGCGACTGTCGGCGGTCGTCCTCAACTCCGGGGGCGCCAACTGCTACACGGGACGGGACGGCTTCCAGACCACGCACGCGAGCGCCGAGCTCGTCGCCGGCCTGGTCGGCGCCGGTGCGTTCGATGTCGCGGTCTGCTCGACCGGCCTGATCGGTGAGCGGCTCGACCGCCCCAAGCTCGAGGAGGGCATCCGCAAGGCGGCCGCAGCGCTGGACAGCGAAGGCGGCGCCGACGCGGCCCGGGCGATCATGACCACCGACACCCGCCCCAAGCAGGCCGCGGTCGGCGGCGACGGATGGGTCGTGGGCGGGATGGCCAAGGGTGCGGGCATGCTTGCTCCGGCGCTCGCGACGATGCTCGTCGTACTGACGACGGACGCCCTCGCCGACGGGCCGACGCTGGACCGCGTGCTCCGTGCTGCCTCGAGCGTCACCTTCGACCGGCTCGACACCGACGGCTGCATGTCGACCAACGACACCGTCCTGCTCCTAGCGAGCGGTGCCTCGGGCGTCGCACCCGGGGAGGCGGCGATGACCGACGCCGTCACCCGCCTGTGCGACGACCTCGCGCGCCAGCTGCTCGCCGACGCAGAGGGTGCCCACCACGAGATCGCCATCGAGGTGGTCGGAGCGGCGACCGAGGCCGACGCGGTCGCCGCCGGCCGGGCCGTCGCCAGGAGCAACCTGTTCAAGTGCGCGATCTTCGGTGGCGACCCCAACTGGGGGCGCGTCCTCGCCGCGGTCGGCACGACCGGCTCCGTGTTCGACCCGGCCGCCGTCGACGTCGCCATGAACGGCGTCTGGGTCTGCCGGGCCGGCGGCGTGGGCGAGTCGCGCGACGCCGTCGACCTGTCGGGCCGTCAGGTGACGGTCAGGATCGACCTCAAGGCAGGCGATGCCGGAGCCACGATCCTGACCACGGATCTCACGCACGACTACGTTCACGAGAACTCGGCGTACTCGACATGACCACGAGGGCGAACCACACACAGGCACAGGACAAGGCCGCGACGCTGGTCGAGGCCCTGCCGTGGCTCGAGCGGTTCCACGGCAAGGTCGTCGTGGTCAAGTACGGCGGCAGTGCGATGGCCGACGACGCGCTGAAGAAGGCGTTCGCCGACGCCATCGTGTTCCTCCGGCTGGCCGGGCTCATGCCGGTCGTCGTCCACGGCGGGGGCCCGCAGATCTCCACGATGTTGGGCCGGCTGGGCATCGTCAGCGAGTTCCGCGGCGGCCTGCGGGTCACCACGCCAGAGGCGATGGACGTCGTCCGGATGGTCCTGGTCGGGCAGGTGGGCCGTGAGCTGGTCGGGCTGGTGAACCGGCACGGGCCGTTCGCGGTGGGGTTGTCCGGTGAGGACGCCGGGCTGTTCACCGCCGAGCGGCGGGGGGTCGTCGTGGAGGGCGAGGACATCGACATCGGGCTGGTCGGCGACGTCGCACAGGTGCGGCCGGAGGCGGTCCGCGACCTCATCGAAGCAGGGCGCATTCCGGTGGTCTCGTCGGTCGCACCGGACCGGGACGGCGTCGTCCACAACGTCAACGCGGACACCGCGGCCGCGGCACTCGCCGTGGCACTCGACGCCGAGAAGCTGGTCGTGCTCACCGACGTGGGGGGCCTCTACCGGAACTGGCCTGGCAGCGCCGAGGTGATCGACGAGATCGGTGCCGACGAACTCTCTGCTCTGCTGCCGGACCTCGACGCCGGGATGGTCCCGAAGATGGCGGCCTGCCTGCATGCGGTCCGCGGTGGCGTCCCGGAGGCGACGGTCCTGGACGGCCGGCTGCCCAACGCGCTCCTGCTCGAGGTGTTCACCGACGCAGGGGTGGGGACGATGGTGGTCCCGTGACCGGGGCGCAGGGGTGGCTCGACCGGTACGGCCACGCACTGATGGGCACGTACGCACGGCCCCAACGCGTGCTGGTCCGAGGCAAGGGCTGCTACGTATGGGACACCGACGGCAGCCGGTATCTCGATCTGCTCGGCGGCCTGGCCGTCAACGTGCTGGGACACGCACACCCGGCGCTGGCGAGGGCAGTCACGGCCCAGCTGGAGACGCTCGGACACGTGTCCAACTTCTTCGCGACCGAGCCGCAGATCACCCTGGCCGAACGGCTGCTGGACCTGGCCGGTTCGGACGGAAGGGTCTTCTTCACCAACTCGGGAGCCGAGGCGGTCGAGGCCGCCTTCAAGATCGCGCGCCGGACCGGGCGCCCGGAGATCGTCGCCGCGGACGCCGGGTTCCACGGCCGTACGATGGGCGCGCTCGCGCTGACCGGGACGGCGTCCATCCGCGAGCCGTTCGCGCCGCTTCCAGCGGGCGTCGTCCATGTCCCTTACGGCGATGCCGACGCGCTGGCCGCTGCGGTCGGCACCGACACTGCCGCGGTCGTGCTGGAGCCGGTGCAGGGGGAGGCGGGTGTGCGCGTCCCGCCGCCGGGCTACCTCGCTGCCGCACGTGACATCGCGACCCGAAATGGCGCATTGCTCGTCGTCGACGAGGTCCAGACGGGCATCGGGCGAACAGGCGAGTGGTTCGCCTTCCAGCACGACGGCATTGCGCCTGACGTCGTGACCGTCGCCAAGGGGCTGGGCGGCGGTCTCCCCATCGGCGCGTGCCTCGGGTTCGGGGAGGCGGCGAGCCTGCTGGGGCCCGGATCGCATGGTTCGACATTCGGGGGCAACCCGGTGGCCGCGGCCGCGGGCCTCGCCGTGCTGGAGACCATCGAGCACGAGGGCCTGCTGACGAACGTTCGCGTCGTCGGCGACCGCCTCCGGGTCGGGCTCGAAGGGCTCGGCCATCCGTTGGCCGCCGGGGTCCGCGGGCGAGGGCTCCTGCTGGCCATCCAGCTCACCGAGCCGATTGCGCCCGCTGTCGCTGCCGCGGCGCTCGACGCCGGCTTCATCGTGAACGCGGTGACCCCCGATGCCCTCCGGCTCGCGCCGCCGCTCATCCTCGACACCGACCAGGCCGACGACTTTGTCGCCGCGCTGCCGTCCGTATTCGACGCGGTGCTCAGCACGAGGGAGGACGCCGCCCATGCCCCGGCACTTCCTGCGTGACGACGACCTCTCTCCGGCCGAGCTGGTCGAGGTACTCGACCTGGCCGACGCCATGAAGGCCGACCGGTACGCCCATCGACCGCTCGCCGGGCCACAGGCCGTCGCCGTGATCTTCGACAAGCCGTCGACCCGCACCCGGGTGTCGTTCAGCATCGGCATCGCCGAGCTGGGCGGCTACCCCCTCGTCATCGACTCCCAGTCGACGCAGCTGGGCCGCGGCGAGCCGATCGAGGACACCGCGCGGGTGCTGGACCGGCAGTGCGCGGCGATCGTCTGGCGGACGTTCGAACAGTCGCGTCTCGAGGCCATGGCCGGTGCGTCACGGGTGCCGGTCGTCAACGCGTTGACCGACATGTACCACCCGTGCCAGCTCCTGGCCGACCTGCAGACGATCCGCGAGCGGAAGGGCGAGCTGGCCGGACTGACCCTCACCTATGCCGGAGACGGCGCCAACAACATGGCCCACTCGTATCTGTTGGCAGGCGCAGCGGCAGCCATGCACGTACGGATCGCGGCACCGTCCGGTTACCCGCCGGACTCCGGCATCCTGGCCAGGGCGGCCCGGCTCGCCGAGACGACCGGCGGATCGGTCGCTCACGTGACCGACCCCATCGACGGGTTCGCCGGCGCGGACGTCCTCGCCACCGACACCTGGGTGTCGATGGGCCGGGAGGGTGAGGCCGGCGAACGCAGCTCGCCCTTCATGCCGTACGCCGTCACCAGCGCCGCGCTCGACGTCGCCGCGGCCGGCGCCATCGTTGTCCACTGCCTGCCCGCCTACCGCGGGAAGGAGATCGCCGCCGAGGTCATCGACGGGCCGGCCAGCGCCGTGTGGGACGAGGCGGAGAACCGGCTGCACGCCCAGAAGGCACTGCTCTGCTGGCTGATCCAGGGGCGAGGCGACAAGCCGGGCGCGACCGCCGGACTCGAGAGGAGCGCATCGTGACGACGACAGCAACCCCGACCACGCGGGCTGCCCGGCACCAGCGCATCGCGGAGATCCTGGGCCGCGAGCCGGTCCGCTCCCAGACCGAGCTCGCCGCGCTGTTGGCGGCCGACGGGATCGCCGTCACACAGGGCACGCTCTCGCGCGACCTCGACGAGCTGGGGGCGGTCAAGGTGCGCGACTCCGGCGGGGATCTGGTGTATGCGCTACCCGGCGAAGGGGGCGACCGGACTCCCCGCGCCGCCGAGCGCACGGCGATCGATGCGAGGCTGCTCCGGGTCTGCGAGGAGATCCTGGTGTCGGCCCGTTCGTCGGCCAACCTTGTCGTGCTGCGCACTCCGCCGGGTGCCGCGCAGTATCTCGCGTCCGCGATCGATCACGCCTCGCCCGAGGCCGTGCTCGGCACGATCGCCGGCGACGACACCGTGCTCGTCATCACGATCGACCCGAACGGCGGCGACGACGTCGCAGCCTGGTTCCTCGCCATCGCCGAGGGCCGTTCACCTGAACCGGTACGACAAGGAGCATCCCGTGAGTGAGCGTGTCGTCCTCGCATACTCCGGAGGTCTGGACACCTCCGTCGCCATCGGTTGGATCGCCGAACTGACCGGCGCGGAGGTGGTCGCCGTGGCCGTCGACGTGGGTCAGGGCGGCGAGGATCTCGACACGATCCGCAAGCGGGCGCTCGCCTGCGGAGCGGTCGAGGCCTACGTCGCGGACGCTCGCGACGAGTTCGCCGAGGGGTACTGCCTGCCCGCGCTCAAGGCCAACGGCCTCTACATGGACCGCTACCCGCTCGTGTCCTCGCTGTCGCGGCCGGTCATCGTCGAGCACCTCGTCGCCGCGGCGCGCGCGCATGGCGCGTCGATCGTCGCGCACGGCTGCACGGGCAAGGGGAACGACCAGGTCCGCTTCGAGGTGGGCATCGGGGCACTGGCCCCGGACCTCACCTGCATCGCACCGGTCCGTGACCTGGCGCTCACTCGCGACAAGGCGATCGAGTACGCGGAGCAGCACCAGCTGCCGATCGAGACGACGAAGAAGAACCCGTTCTCGATCGACCAGAACGTCTGGGGACGTGCCGTCGAGACCGGGTTCCTCGAGGACATCTGGAATGCACCGACTGAGGATGTGTACGCCTACACGGCATCTCCCGCGACGCCCCGCGACCCGGACGAGGTCGTGATCACCTTCGACGCCGGCCGTCCGGTCGCGATCGACGGCGAGACCGTCACGATGCTGCAAGCGATCTCCGCGCTGAACGGACGGGCCGGCGCGCAGGGCGTCGGGCGGCTGGACATCGTCGAGGACCGGCTGGTCGGCATCAAGAGCCGCGAAGTGTACGAGGCCCCGGGCGCGATCGCGTTGATCACCGCGCACCGGGAGCTCGAGAACGTCACGGTCGAACGGGAGCTGGCCCGGTTCAAGCGGGGCGTCGACCGGCGCTGGAGCGAGCTGGTGTACGACGGCCTGTGGTCGTCGCCACTGAAACGGGCCCTGGATGCCTTCGTCGACCAGGCCAACGCGCACGTGTCCGGCGATGTCCGGATGACGCTGCACGGCGGTCGGGCGGTCGTGACCGGGCGCCGCTCGGCCGAGAGCCTTTACGACTTCGGGCTGGCGACCTACGACTCCGGGGACACCTTCGACCAGTCGCTCGCGAAGGGTTTCATCGAGCTGTGGGGCCTCTCGTCGAAGATGGCTGCCAAGCGCGACCGTCGGCATGCCTGAGGGCATACCTCCGGCGAATGGAGGGTTTCCCACCTCTCCGGGCGGGCCGAGGGGTGGGAAACCCTCCGGTGCCGCTCTGTGGGGCGGCCGCTTCGCGGCGGCGCCGGCGGACGCCCTGGCCGCGTTGTCACGGAGCACGCATTTCGACTGGCGGCTCGCGCCGTACGACATCGCCGGCTCGAGGGCACATGCGGGCGCGTTGAACCTGGCGGGACTGCTGGACGACGCCGAGCTGCGAGCCATGCATGTGGGGCTCGACGCTCTCGCGGCCGACGTGTCGGCTGGCACGTTCGGGCCGGAGCCGTCCGACGAGGACGTCCACACGGCGTTGGAAAGAGGGCTGATCGAACGAGTCGGCCCGGCACTGGGCGGCAAGCTGCGGGCCGGGCGGTCGCGGAACGACCAGATCGCCACGCTGCTCCGGATGTACCTGCGCGACGCGGCCCGGTCGGTCGCAGCGCTTGTCCTGGACCTCGTCGAGGCCCTGGTGGCGCATGCCGACCGGCACCTCGGTGTCGCGATGCCGGGCCGGACGCATCTGCAGCATGCCCAGCCGGTCTTGCTGTCACATCACCTGCTCGCACACGCATGGGCGCTGCTGCGCGACGTCGACCGGCTGCGCGACTGGGACCGCCGTGCCGACTCGTCGCCGTACGGGTCCGGGGCGCTGGCCGGTACCTCGCTGGGGCTCAGCCCGGAGGCCGTGGCCGAGGCCTTGGGGTTCTCGCGGGCGGTCGAGAACTCGATCGACGGCACGGCGTCGCGGGACGTCGCCGCCGAGATGGCGTTCGTGCTGGCCATGATGGGCATCGACCTGTCCCGGTTGGCAGAGGAGATCGTGCTGTGGGCCACCAAGGAGTTCTCCTTCGTCGAGCTCGACGACGCCTGGGCGACCGGCTCGTCGATCATGCCGCAGAAGAAGAACCCGGATGTCGCGGAGCTGGCGCGCGGCAAGGCGGGCCGGCTGGTCGGCAACCTCTCCGGGCTGTTGACGACGCTCAAGGCGCTGCCGCTCGCATACAACCGCGACCTGCAGGAGGACAAGGAGCCGGTCTTCGACTCGGTGGACTCGCTGGTGCTGCTCCTGCCAGCCTTTACCGGCATGGTCTCGACACTGCGTTTCCACACCGCCCGGATGGAGGCGCTGGCGCCGCAGGGGTTCGCGCTGGCCACCGACGTCGCCGAGTGGCTGGTCCGCGAGGGCGTGGCGTTCAGGGAGGCGCACGAGATCGCCGGTGCGTGCGTGCGACTGTGTGAGGCGCGCGGCGTGGAGCTCTGGGATCTCACGGACCAGGACCTGGCCTCGGTCTCGCCCTCCCTGCAGCCGGGGGTGCGGTCGGTCCTCACCGTGCAGGGCTCGCTCGCTGCGCGGTCGGCCAAGGGAGGGACCGCGCCACGGCGGGTCGCCGAGCAGCTCGACGCGGTGCGGCGCGTCGTCGTCCGGCATCGTCGGTGGGCGGCGGGGAGTGAGTGACGTCGTCGACCGGGTGTTCTTCGACCGCCCCGTCCTCTCCGTCGCGCCGGAGCTGCTGGGATGCGTCGTGGAGCACGCTACGGCCGAGGGCGTGGTGGCGGTCCGGCTGACCGAGGTCGAGGCGTACGACGGCGCGAACGACCCCGGCTCTCACGCGTACCGCGGCCGAACCTCCAGGAACGAGGTGATGTTCGGGCCGCCCGGTCACGTATACGTCTACTTCAGCTACGGGATGCACTGGTGCGCGAACCTGGTCTGCGGCGAGGTCGGGCGAGCGGCCGCCGTGCTGCTTCGCGCCGGAGAGGTCGTCGCCGGCGCGGATGTCGCACGAAGGCGGCGCCGCGCGGCGCGTGGCGAGCACGAGCTGGCGAGCGGACCGGCGCGGCTGGCGTCGGCGCTGGGCCTGACCAGGGCGGAAAACGGGGTCGACGCCTGCGATCCGGCTTCGCTACTGAGGGTGCTGCCTCCCGGAGGCACGACGGCTCCGGTGCGCGCCGGGCCGAGGGTGGGACTTACCCGGGCAGCCGACCGTCCCTGGCGCTTCTGGCTCGAGGGCGAGCCCACGGTCTCGGCCTACCGTCCGCACACACCCAGGCGCCGCACCCCACGTTGATCATGCAATCCCGGTGCGACACGCCGGTGGTGCCACTATGAGAGCGTTGGTCGGCGCGCCGGGCTACCCGGCGTGTCGCACCGGGATTGCATGATCAACGAGGTGAGCAGGGGAAGAGTCGACGACGTGACCGAGATCCTGGACGAGTTGAAGTGGCGCGGGTTGGTGGCGGTGTCCACCGACGAGGACGCGCTGCGGGCGGCCTTCGCTGCCGGTCAGGTCACGTTCTATGTCGGATTCGACCCGACAGCGCCGAGCCTGCATTTCGGCAACCTGCTCCAGCTCCTGACGGCCCGTCGCTTGCAGGACGCCGGCCACCGGCCGTTGCTTCTGGTCGGGGGTTCGACAGGCCTCATCGGCGACCCGAAGCCCACTGCCGAGCGCACGCTGAACTCCAAGGAGACTGTCGCGTTGTGGGTGGAGCGGATCCACGCACAGGTCGAGCGCTACGTCTCGTTCGAGGGATCCAACGCGGCGACGGTGGTCAACAACCTGGATTGGACGGCGCCCCTCTCGGCGATCGACTTCCTCCGGGACATCGGCAAGCACTACCGCGTCAACCGGATGCTCGCCAAGGAGGCCGTCAGCGCCAGGCTGGAGTCCCAGGAGGGTATTTCGTACACGGAGTTCAGCTACCAGATTCTGCAGGGGCTTGATTTCCTCGAGCTCTACCGGCGGTACGGCTGCACATTGCAGACCGGCGGAAGTGATCAGTGGGGCAACCTCACCAGCGGGGTGGACCTGATCCACCGGGTCGAGGGAGTGTCCGTCCACGCGCTCGCGACACCGCTGCTGACTCAGGCGGACGGGACCAAGTACGGGAAGACCGAGGCGGGCACCGTCTGGCTCGACCCGGAGATGACCTCCCCGTACGCGTTCTACCAGTACTGGTTGAACGTCGAGGACAGCGAGATCTCCGCGCTGCTCCGTGCATTGTCGTTTCGCAAGCCCGAGGAGATCGAAGACCTGGAACGGGCGAGTGCGGACCGCCCTGCCGGGCGGGTGGGTCAGCGCGCACTCGCCGAGGAGCTGACGGCTGTGGTGCACGGGGCGGACGAGACCGCACGCGCGATCGCGGCGTCCCGCGCACTGTTCGGACAGGGCTCGTTGGAGGACCTGGACGAGCGGACGCTTGCCGCAGCGCTGGCCGAGACGCCGATGGCCCGGGTCGACGCGGGCGCTGAGCTGCCCTCGTACGTCGATCTCCTGGTGGCGGCCGGGCTCGTGTCGTCGCGCTCCGCGGCGCGACGGGCGATCGCCGAGGGCGGCGCGTACGTCAACAATGCAAGAATCGAGCCGAGCACCGATCCGGATGCGCGACTGCGGGAATCCGAGCTGCTGCACGGGCGTTGGACAGTGTTGCGGCGGGGCAAACGGGCCGTGGGTGGTGCCGAGATCACCCGGTAGGGCGGTGTCGGGCGGCTGACCTGGGCAAACGAGTCGTCGGACTCGCCGTGCCTTGGGTCAGGGCGAGCCGATTTGACGTCGTCGCGGATGCCGCCGTAGGTTTCTCTTCGGCTCGCGGGGAGCGGGACGCCGGAGGCGGCGGCCGGCCCGGGGGCAACTGCTCTGCAGACTCCACGGCGGGCCGCTGCGCGGCCCGACATGGGCGACGATGTGTGGGCTTGGTCGGAAGGCCCCGGGTTTGACCCCGGACCGCCGGATAGGCTAAGTTTGATGAGTTGCCCCGAGAATGGCCCTGGCGGGCTGTACTTGGTGTGCGTCCGATCCTTGAGAACTCAACAGTGTGCCAAATAATTGTCGATGCCAAATTGACACCCCGTCCACGGTGACAGCCGGATACCGGCTGCTCGTCGTGATGGGTTCCTTTGGTAAGACGGATGACATTCATGTCAGCCGTTCTTGCCGGGGTTGTTCTTTTCTCATGTGTCGACGTGCTCGAGACCTCTTCGCGGGGTCTCGAGA
>CAWDDG010000009.1:0-247699 GCA_963801065.1 uncultured Actinomycetota bacterium
CTGATGAAGCGCCTCGGTTACGACCGGTTCGTGGCGCAGGGCGGCGATTGGGGCGCGGCGGTCACACAGCAGATGGGTGAACAGGCCGCTGCGGAGCTGCTCGGGATCCACTCCAACATGCCTGGCACTGCGCCACCGGATGTGAACGGCTACCTGCGCGGCGAGCCGCCGCCGTCCGGTCTATCGGACGACGAGCGACGCGCGTACGACCAGTTGAGCGCCTTCTACGCGAAGCACGTCGCGTACGCCCAGATCATGGCGACGCGACCGCAGACGCTGTACGGCCTGGCGGACTCGCCCATCGATCTCGCGGCGTTCGCGATCGACCACGGCGACGGCACCGGCCAGCCGGGACTCATTGCGCAGATCCTGGACGGGCGCCTTCCCGGCGACCTCACGCGAGATGACATCCTCGACAACATCACGCTCTACTGGCTGACGAACACCGGGGTCTCGGCGGCCCGCCTCTACTGGGAGAACAAGGCGGCCTTCTTCGACGCCAAGGACATCTCCATCCCGTTCGCGATCAGCGTCTTCCCCGACGAGCTCTATCAGGCGCCGAGGAGCTGGGCCGAGCGCGCCTATCCGGACAACCTCATCCACTACAATCGCCTCGACCGAGGTGGCCACTTCGCCGCCTGGGAGCAGCCGGAACTGTTCTCATCCGAGCTCCGTGTGGCTTTCAGGTCGCTGCGCTGAGGGAGCCACGCATGTTTCGGCACCGCAACGAACTCCCGGTCGAAGGGGTGTTGCCGGCGTTCGACGGGGCGACCGCTTGGCTCAACTCGGGGCCCCTGACGCCGGCGGGCCTCCGCGGACAAGTCGTCCTCGTCAGCTTCGGCACCTACACGTGCATCAACTGGATCCGCTCGCTGCCCTACGTCCGGGCCTGGGCGGACGCGTATGCAGGCCGCGGGCTGGCGGTCGTCGGCGTGCAGACGCCCGAGTTCGAGTTCGAGGGCGACGTGAACAACGTGGGCCGCGCCCTCAAGGAGATGGACGTCCGCTACCCGGTCGTGGTGGACAACGACTACGCCGTCTGGCAGGCGTTCGACAACCACTACTGGCCCGCTCTGTACTTCGTCGATGCCCAGGGTCGCATCCGGCACCACCACTTCGGCGAAGGCGACTACGAGCAATCCGAGATGGTCCTCCAGATGCTCCTGCGAGAGGCCGGTGCCGACGTCGAGCAGGGCTTCGTGCGCATCGCGCCCAAAGGTGTCGAGGCAGCGGCCGACTGGGCCAGCCTGGGATCGCCGGAAAGCTATGTCGGATACGGGCGAGCCGTGAGCCTCGCCTCGCCCGAAGGTGTCGTGCCCGACGAGCGCCACGTCTACTCGGCGCCGACCGTGTTACGCCGCAACCACTGGTCGCTGTCAGGCGACTGGCGGATCGGCTCTGTGCCTGCGCTGCTCAACGAGCCCGGCGGTTCCATCGCGTACCAGTTCCACGCTCGTGACCTGCACCTCGTGATGGGCCCTCCGACGGCTGGCCGACCCGTGCGCTTCACCGTCCGCCTCGACGGCGAGCCACCGGGACCGGCCCACGGCATCGACGTCGACGAGCGCGGCAACGGCACTGCCGACTACCAGCGGATGTACCAGCTGATCCGCCAGCCCGCGCCGATCAGCGACCGGCGGTTCGAGATCGGGTTCCTCGACGCCGGCATCGAAGCCTTCGTGTTCACATTCGGATAACCCAGGAGGTATCTCCACGTCCCAGCCAACAACCACTTCTCCGCTCACCGTCATGCTCGTCCACGGCGCCTTCGCTGACAGCTCCACCTGGAACGGTGTCATCGAGCGCCTCCAGGCCAGCGGAGTCCAGGTGATCGCCGCCGCCAACCCGCTGCGCGGCATCTCCACCGACAGCGCGTACGTCGCCAGCGCGTTCGACCAGATCCCCGGTCCCGTCCTCGCCGTCGGGCATTCCTATGGGGTGCGATGATCAGCAACGCCGCCACCCGCAGCCAGAACGTCGTCGGCCTGGTCTTCGTGGCCGCCTTCCCGCCTGACGAAGGTGAGAAGCTGAAGGAGGTCACAGGAACCTCCATGGACAGCGTGCTCAGTTCGGCGTTGGTACCGCGTCAGTACCCGACGGGAAGCGGTTCAGGGAACGAGTTCTTGATCGACCCGGCGAAGGCCCGCGACGCGTTCGCGGCCGATTTGACCGACGCCCAGGCGGCGTTGATCGGCACACCATCCAACGACCGGTGGCCGATCTCGCGTTCGGTGAGCCGTCCGGATTGCCGGCGTGGAAGACACTTCCCTCATGGGCGGTCGACGCAACCAATGACCGGGCCGCCGGCACCGACGTCGTCCGCACCCACGCCCAGCGGGCCGGCGCCACAGTCACCGAGGTCGACGGCTCGTACGTGATCATGATCTCGCAGCCACAGGCCGTCGCCGACCTGATCCAGGCCGCGACCGCCAAGCTCGCCTGACATGGACCGAACCCCGTTCGGGCCGGTGCGGCAGATCGACGCCGGTGTGTTGGACGCCGGGTACGTGGAGGTCGGGCCGGTCGACGGTCAACCCGTCGTGCTGCTGCACGGCTGGCCCTACGACATTCACAGCTACGCCGACGTCGCGCCAGCGCTCGGGGCTGCCGGCTACCGCGTGATCGTGCCGTATCTCCGGGGCTACGGCACAACCCGCTTCCTCTCTGGCAACACCATGCGCAATGGCCAGCAGTCGGCCTTGGCCGTCGACGTGATCGATCTCATAGACGCGCTGGGCATCGAGTCGGCGGTCATCGCAGGATTCGACTGGGGTGCCCGGTCGGCCAACATCGTCGCCGCGCTCTGGCCTCACCGGTGCAAGGCAATGGTGTCGGTGAGCGGTTACCTGATCGGCAGCCAGGAGGCCAACGAGACGCCGTTGCCACCACCGGCCGAGCTCACGTGCTGGACGGGCGGTGGTGGCCGTCTGGTCGCCAGCGTGCGGCATCGTGCTGATTGAAACGACAGCAAGTCGTCCCACGCGACACCGAAGTACTCGTGCATGCCTCCGCGCACTTGTGATCCGTACACCGCGCCGTCGGTGAATCGCGCGACCGACCCACGCCGTCGAACTCGACCGGCTTGGTCCGCGCTGGGTAGGAGGGTGCGTTCCTCAAGGGGGCACCGAAGTAGCGAGCCTCGGGGTCCGCAACGACTACCCGCGGGTCTCCTCGGAAGCTCAGATCTTTGCGGATTATCTCATCGAGACCGAACTGCTCTGGTCCGGCGATCTCGATGGTTCCGTTGATGGGCTCGCCGATGGCTGTGCGTGCAACCGCGCTGGCGACAGCATCAGTTGCGATGTCATAGAAGTGCCTCCTGAAATGGGATCGCCCCGTCTAGGCGGGTGGCGGGGCTCCCCGCCACCCGCAATGAGCGCCGGGGCGCGCTGCCGGACGCTCGCCGTCAAGGGACCGGCGAGAACTTGTTGCGAGGGAGCGTGAGCGCCGGCCGGAGGCGCAACAAGTTATCGGCGCAGCCCTTGACGGGGAGAGGCAGCGTGCGAAGCTCAGGGCGATCCCAGAGCGGGCCACCGCCGGAGGCGGCGCCTACCACGTCCTGGCCGGCGCCGGCCTTGAGGCGCAGGGCAACGGCGGGCTGGGGTGGTCTTCCAACGAGTGATGGACAGCTAGACGTCGTTCACGACAGCATGACTCGACACCCTCTCAGGGAGGTAGACATGGCTCGTACGCTCCCCCGCCGCCAGACGCTGCTGACTGCGCTGCTCATCATCGTCGTGGTCGGACTGCTCGGCCTTACCCCGGCGGCGCAGAGTGCCCCTGGTGCCACCACCGCAGGGTCGCATGACGAGGCCAAGCCGACGATTGTGCTGGTGCACGGTTCCTGGGCGGATGCGTCGAGTTGGACCGAAGTGGTGAAACGGTTGCAGCAAGAGGGCTATCAGGTGTTCGCACCGCCCAATCCGCTGCGCAGCCTCTCTGGTGACGCCGAATACATCAGGACGTTCCTGTCCACTGTGCCCGGTCCAATCGTTCTCGTCGGGCACTCCTATGGCGGCGCCGTGATCACCAACGCGGCCACCGGCAACCCGAACGTGAAGGCGCTGGTCTACGTGGACGCCTTCGCACCCGACGAGGGTGAGCAGGTGCTGCCACTGGTCGGACCCGACTCCGCTCTGGCCGTGGCGGACCCCACCACGGTCTTCGATCTCCGGCCGTACCCCGGCGCGCCGGCCGGCGACTTCGACGTCTACCTGAAGCCGGAAGTCGTGGTGAACTCCTTCGCCCCCGATCTGCCGAAGCGGGACGCACTGGCGATAGCGGCGACCCAACACCCCCTCGTATTTAGCGCCGGCCTGGAACTCTCCGGCGCCCCAGCCTGGAAGACGATCCCATCCTGGTATCTCATCGGCACCGAGGACCTGATCATTCCGGAAGCGCAGCAGCGGTTCATGGCCGAGCGAGCCGGGGCAGAGATCGTCGAGGTCAAAGCCTCGCACGTCTCACTGATCTCCAAGCCCAACGCCGTGGCAGGGCTCATCGTCGCTGCTGCCGAGGCCACCACCTGATCGAAGCCCGGTGGTGGTACCAGTTCTACTTCGCCACCGAACGAGGCCGGATCGGCTACGACAAGTACCGCCACGACTTTGCCAACCTCATCTGGCGGACCGCGTCGCCCAGGGTGGAACTTCGACGACGAGACGTTCGACCGGAGCGCGGCGGCGTTCAACAACACCGACCATGTCGACGTCGTCATCGACAACTACCGCTGGCGGCTGGGGATAGCGGAAGGCGAGCCTCGGTTCGACGATCTCGAACGGCGGCTCGCGGCGAGCCCGGTTATCACGGTGCCGACGATCACGCTGGAAGGCGACGCCAACGGCGCGCCGCACCCCGAGCCGAGCGCGTACGCCGCAAAGTTCTCGGGCAGCTTCGAACACCGGACGATCTCAGGAGGCATCGGGCACAACCTGCCGCAAGAGTCGCCCCAGGCCTTCGTCGATGCCGTGGTCGACGCCGACGGGTGCTGAGCGATGAGCCGTCCGACCATCGCCGGCCCGGCCCGCTTTCGCGTTGACGTTCGGCTGATGCGAACATCTCCCGCCGAGGAGGTACGGCGGTGACGAGATCGAGGCGGAGGTCATGTGAACGACCATGCGTTCGCAGCCGAGCTGCTTGGACGACACCGGAGGAGACGCTGGCACGGCAGAGCCTCGACGAGGCCTCGGCCCGTGAGCGCCCCGAGGGGCGGAGGCACTTGTTGGCTCCATGGCGAGATGGAAACGCGGTCGAGGCCAGTATGGGCCGGTACGGAGACGGCCAGTTACGACGATGCTCGCCGCAATGTCACCCATGCGGCCAGGGCAGGCCGGCCCGGAGCCGCGTACCCGGTACAGCGAAGCCTGATGACCCGGATCGCCAAAGCCGGGCACCGGCTGGCGGAACCGGCACTAGAGATCCTGTGCCTGAGGCACCATCTCCAGAAGATCAACCGGCATCAGCATCGACGGCGACTCGTCCAGCCGCTGGGTTCCTTCGCATCCCCCGCAGCCCCGCCCATTGTCACTACGTGGACGGGCGTTTCTGCGTCCCGGTAGCCCGGTTTCCCGGCCACTGAAGAGCACGTAGTAGACCGCGCGTCGGGAGGCCCATTCAAGCACCCGGGGTCGAGTTGTCCCGGTTTGCCCGGTCGCGGTGCACGGTCACCTGGATGCTGGGAGCCGGGCGGCCGGACCAGGACCGGGATGCCGGCGCGCCGTGCCCCGCGGGCCGGGTATGCCTTGCGCTGGTACTCATTGCACAATGCGCCAACGGGGCCGACGTCGAGCCCGTCTGTTTATCCGGTCAGGTACCCGCTTGTGCCCCCGGCTGGAATCTTGCCCCGTAGGTGCCCCGTGGCGGCCATCCGGGCACGTGTCAAGATCACAATACAAGCCTGTGACCTGCGCTTATGCCAGTGGAGCTTGTGCGCCTCTACTCGAACCCGGATGTTCGGGACATAGTGGCCCATACCGCCCAGGCGGTCACCCATGTCAAGCTCGACCACTACAGCGCCGCTTCCCCTCCTTCGGCTCGCCGACGCTGGCGGCTCGGCGACCGACTGGGCGAGCAGATCATCCGCCGGCTGCTGACAGACAGCCGTGCCGGTACACCACAACGAGAACTGGCTGAGCGGTACGGCATCAGCGTGAGCAGCGTCAAGCGCATCCTGCGCCATTGAACTCAACCGAAGCACTACTCCAGCGCATAGCTATCGCGGGTGCGGGCAGCCTCACTCTGCCCGTCACCAATGTCGTAAGACCCTGCCGGGCGACTCGAGCGGAGCGCACACGCCCACTCATGCCGATGTGACGAAGTCGCGCTGACGCCAGATGAGCGGATGGTCTCGTCGGCACGGAGATGATCTGTCAGCCGCTCGGGCAGCTACCAGGTGCCGTCGAAGGCGGGCTCCTTGGGGCCCGGATGCGGCAGTAGGCGAACCGGCCGCAGGGTGGCGCTTGTTGCAGTGGCTTCCCGCTATAGGGCCTGGGCCAGGCGCCGAGTGCCTGCCGGTGCCACTCACACCACCGTGCGGTAGTGGAGGTCCAGTACGCCACTCTCGGTAGCCATCAGGCTTTGATGCGCTTCGTTTCATAGGCCCACATGGCGATCTCGACTCGGTTCCTCGTCCCGAGCTTGTTCATGAGGCTCGCGAGGTGGGTCTTGACGGTGCTGAGACTGATGTGGAGCTCGTTAGCGATCTCGGCGTTCGTGAGACCCCGAGCGACGGTGACCAGGACCTCCTCCTCCCGCGCGGTGAGAGGTTCGATCGGCTGGGGCAGCGGTTCACTGGTGGGCAAGTCGGCGAACGCAGCCAGCAGGCGGACTGTGACGCTCGGAGCGATCAAGGCTTCACCGTTAGCGGCCGCATGGACTGCCTGGGTGAGCAGTTCAGGTCCTGCGTCCTTGAGGAGGAATCCGCGGGCGCCCGCCTTGAGCGCGCCGTGGACGTACTCGTCGAGGTCGAACGTCGTGATGACCACCACGGCGAGCGGATCCTCGACGGCCGGCCCAGCCAGCGCACGCGTCGCCTCGAGCCCGTTGAGCTCGGGCATGCGGATGTCGAACAGGCAGACATCGGGTCGCAGCTTGCGGGCGAGGGAGACGGCTTCCCGGCCGTCCCGCGCCTCGCCGACCACGTCGATGTCGGGCTGGGCGTCGAGGATCATGCGCAACCCGGTCCGGACGATCTCCTGGTCGTCGGCGACGAGGACGCGGATGCTCATCGGCTTGGCCCCGCTCGAGGAAGCACCGCGTCGACCACCCAGCCATGGTCGGGCCTGGGGCCGGCGGCGAGGGTCCCGCCGAGGAGTGCCGCCCGCTCGGTCATCCCGACGACGCCGTAGCCCGGAGCGACGCTGGATGGGTGGACCGGTTCGCCGTCGTCGTGGACCGTCAGCCGTACGGCGTGATCCTCTCCGACGACCTGCACGTCGATCCGGGTGGCGTTGCGTGCGTGCCGCAGGGCGTTCGTCACTGACTCCTGGGCGATGCGATACGTGGCTGCCCCGACCGCCGGGCTGAGCGCGTCGAGATCGCCCGTGAGGCGCACCTGCACCCGAGGTTCGTCGTCGAGGCTACCCGCGAGCCGCTCGATGTCGGCAATGCCGTTTTGCGGGGCGAGGTCGGCATCCTCGCGATCGCGCAGCGCGCCCACCATGATCCGCATCTCGGCGAGGGTACGAGAGCCCTCGTCCTCGATGACCCGGAGTGCATCGAGCGCCGCTCCGGGGTCCGACGGGGCGACCACCCGTCCCGCCTGTGCCCGGATGACCATCGCCGAGACGTGGTGCGCCACAGTGTCATGCAGCTCCCGCGCGAGCTGCTCGCGCTCGCGCAGCCTCACCTGATCGATCTCGCGAGTTCGCGACGTTGTCCAGAAGCGGACCAAGGCTCCGAGAACTGCGGGGAACATGAGGAACACGAAGCCTGCTGCCGCTTCGCCGAAGCCGTTGAAATCGCTCGCGATCCCGAGCACGCCGGCGACCACGATGATCGACAACCCGATCATGACCTCGCGACCAGACCCCCATCGAAGCAACGCGTAGGGGACCAGCAACACGTAGATCATCGTGTACAGCCCTACGGATGTGGCGGGACCATCGATCAGCGTGGCGAGATTCAGCACGATGACCGCGCCGAAGAGCACCGCGACGACAGCGAGTGGGTGCGTCCGCCGCCACAGAAGCGGGAACACCAACGCCACGGCGAGCCCGAGCGCTACCGGACGCCACGCGACATCCGTACGAAGGATGCCTTCGAGTACGGCGGCCGGCACCAGGACAGCGACCAGTGCCCAGTCCCGCCAGACCCGCACCGGGGGGGCGGCAGCTCTGGGCTCGTTTCGCAGAGACCTGACCACGCTGTTGATCACGACCCCAGCGTAGGGAACGCGCGCGGGTGCACATCGGCCGAAAGAACCAGACGTTCGCCCTTCCATCGGCCGGGGCATCGCCGACCTCTGCGGCCGATGTGCACTCCGCGTCGGGTCGCCACGCTGACGGAGATGGCAGTCGCGTTGACGCCAACGAACTGGAGGACGACCGATGATGCCGCAGTCTCTGTACCGTCTTGGCCGCCTGTCTGCCCGCCGCCCGTGGCTCGTGATCGGCTCGTGGCTGGTCCTGACCCTCGTCGTCGTGGGCGCTTCCAGCACCTTCGGTCAACGTCTGAAGGACTCCCTGCAGGTGCCGGGACTCGACTCTCAGCAGGCGAGCGAGCTGATGGCCGCCGCTGGCGCAGGCGATGACGGCCTGACGGCTCAGGTGGTCGTGACTCCGCTGGCCGCGGACGCAACGTTTTTCGACTCTGCGGAGGCAAGGTCTGCGCTCGCGCAGCTGCAGGCCGGCGCCGCCGCCCTGCCCCACGTTCTCAGGACGACTGATCCGGCGGGTGCGCTGGCCGCCGGTCCCGAGGTGGCGGTGCAGCGCGGTGTCGTGTCGGCAGACGGACGCGTCGCTCTCATCCGGCTGCAGTACCCGCTAGTGGACGAGCTCTCGCCCGAGGACCTCAGCAACCTCAAGGCGTTCGGTGCCGACGCAGCGGCCGGGTCGCCGCTGCGGATCGAGATGGGTGGCGACCTGTACTTCGCGTTCGAGCAGGCGCAGCCCGGCCTGGGCGAGCTCATCGGCCTGTTCGTTGCGGCGCTCATTCTGTTCATCGCCTTCGGTTCCGTGATCGCCACGGCCCTCCCGCTCGGCACAGCCGTGCTCGGGCTCGCCATCGGTGTCAGCTCCATGTCACTCATCGCCAACGTCATCGACATCCCGAGCTGGGCGCCGGTCCTCGGGGCCATGGTGGGGCTGGGTGTCGGCATCGACTACGCCTTGTTCATCGTGACCCGGCACCGTGACTACCTCGCTCGCGGCGTGCCGGTCGAGGAGTCGGTCGGCTCCGCGCTAGCCACGGCTGGGAAACCGGTGGTGGTCGCCGGCGGCATCGTCGTTGTGGCGATCCTCGGGCTCGCCGTGGCCGGAGTCCCGTTCATGACCGCTGGTGGGATCGCGATCTCGGTCGTCGTCCTGGTCATGGTGGGCGTCTCGGTCACGCTGCTGCCTGCGTTCCTCGGCCTGGCCGGGCACCGCATCAACCGGCGCACGCACCGTCCCGGGCGCGGCAGCGTCGAGCCTCCGGTCAGCCTGGGGTGGTCAAGATGGATCCGGCACGTGACCCGCAACCCTTGGCCCTACGCCGTGGGAGTTACCGTGCTATTGCTCGCTCTGGCCGCCCCCGTCCTGGCGCTGCGCGCGGGCATCCCCGACGACGGTGCGCTGCCAGCGGGCCGGACCGAGCGCCAGGCCTACGACCTTCTCGCCCAAGGGTTCGGTCCCGGCAGCAACGGCCCGGTGGTGGTCGCCGTCGATATGGCCGGCGATCCGACCGTGATCGACCCTCTGGTGGAGGCGCTCAGTGCCGACCCCGGGATCGCCGCTGTGGGTGCCCCGGAGGTATACGCCGACGCCGGTGTGGCTGTCGTGATGGCCATCCCGACGACCGGGCCGCAGGACGCCGCCACGCACGAGACGGTCGAGCGGCTGCGCGCGGACGTGCTGCCCAGCGTGCTCGCAGGCAGCCCCGCGCAGGCACACGTCGGTGGTCAGACGGCGAACTTCGCCGACGTCGGCGCACGCGTCAACGAACGGCTCCCGGTGTTGATCGCCGCGGTGCTTGCGATGTCTTTCGTCCTGCTCATGCTGGTCTTCCGATCGGTGCTCGTGCCGCTCAAGGCCGTGGTCCTCAACCTGCTCAGCATCGGTGCGGCGTACGGCGTGATGGTCATGGTGTTCCAGTGGGGCTGGGCCGGCGGGCTCATCGGGCTCGAGTCGACTGTGCCGATCGTCTCCTTCATCCCGATGTTCATGTTCGCGATCCTCTTCGGTCTCTCCATGGACTACGAGGTGTTCCTGTTGTCCAGGGTGCGTGAGGAGTACGTCGCGACGCGCGACAACCAGACGTCGATCGTCAACGGCATCGCCTCGACCGGGCGGGTCATCACGTCGGCGGCGCTCATCATGATCTCGGTGTTCCTCGCCTTCGTCCTGGGCGAGGACGCGGCCACGAAGATGTTCGGCCTCGGCCTGGCCACGGCAATATTTGTGGACGCCACCCTCGTCCGCATGGTGCTCGTGCCGGCGACCATGACCCTTCTCGGCGACGCCAACTGGTGGATCCCCAGGACGCTCGACCGAAGGCTCCCGAGTCTGCGCCACGATGGGGAGGACCTGCCATCGGATCAGCTGGTCACGCTCCCATCGTGACCCTGCGGACCCCTCAGGCCGTGGCGGCACGCCCCGGACGGCGGAGGGACCTTCCGTGTCTTTCGCTCTGCGCGCGGCTGGCTGACCCGGGTTGGCGGCCACCCCGGCCAGCGGCACTGCTTGCTCGGGTGCCGACTGAACGCGCTTTCTGTTCGCCGACGGACATTAGCCGACATGACCGCGTCTGTATCGGCAGCGCGCCGAACGTAATGTTGAGTGGGTGCCGTCGTCGGCTAGGAGCCTGTTACGCGCCGCTGATCTCGCCGGGCGCTCGACAGAACCGAGATAAACGAGCCAGCCAACTTACTCATCTGCCGCTGAGAGTGAGACCGGCACGTGTCTAGGCCACTTGGTACGGCCTCGTCATAGCGCGATCAGAAGCGCAAGCGGACGAAATAGTTCTCCATTTCGACCAGTGATTAACCACAGGGTTCGAGTAAGCGCGACAAGGTCCCGTCGGAGTGGAGCTTGTGCGCCTCTACTCGAACCCTGACATTCGGGATGTGGTGGCACATGCTGCCCAGGCGGTCGCCCATATCAAGATCAACCACGGGAGCACCGCTTCACCTCTTTCAGTTCGCAGGCGCTGGCGGCTCGTCGAACGGCTTGGCGAGCAGATCATCCGCGAACTGCTGAGTGACAGCCACGCCGGAACACCGAAACGAGAACTGGCGGAGCGCTACGGCATCAGCGTGAGCAGCGTAAAGCGCATCCTGCGCCATGATCTCAACCTGAAGCACTACAACAGCGCATAGCTGTCGCGGGTGCGCTACCTCTCAGGCGCAACCTCACTCTGCCCGTCACCAATGTCGTAAAACCCTGCCGGGCGTCTCTAGCGGAGCGCACGCCCTCTTCTGCCGATGAGCGTGCGTGTCGCTGAGAACACGAGGCGACTAACGTCCATGCGGTGACGGAGGGCGCCGCAGCACCGGCTGCCTCGACGCCGCTGGCGCGGTCCGGGTTGGTTGGGTTCGGTGCGGGCGCGGCCGTTGGCCTGCTGGGTGGACTTGTCGGCCTTGGTGGGGCGGAGTTCCGCCTGCCACTACTGCTGACCGTCTTTGGGTTCGCGGCGCTGGCGGCCGTCATCGTCAACAAGGCCATGAGCCTGGTCGTGGTGGTCGTGGCCATCCCGGCGCGCTTTGCGGCAGTGCCGTTGTCGGAGGTGTCCGACGAGTGGAGCGCCGTCGTGAACCTGCTTGCCGGGAGTCTGCTCGGCGCATGGTTCGGTGCCTCTTGGGCGACCCGAATGGCCTCGGCGACCCTGTATCGCGTGCTCGCGGTCCTGTTGCTGTTCATCGCGGTTGCGTTCACAGCCGAGCGGCTTGGCACCATCCCGACAGCGAGCCTCTCGAACCCGGTCCAGCTCGTGGCCGGGGTGGCCGCGGGGTTCGGCATCGGTGTGGTCGCGGCGCTGCTCGGCGTTGCCGGTGGGGAACTGCTGATCCCGACGTTCGTCCTGCTCTACGCGGTCGATACCAAGTTGGCCGGCTCGCTGTCGCTGCTCGTGTCGCTGCCCACCATGTTGGTCGCGTTCTTCCGGTACTCCCGCGACCAGGCGTTCGCCGTGCTGTCCGAGAACAAGCGGTTCGTGGCCTCGATGGCGGCAGGCTCGGTTGCCGGATCGGTTGCTGGCGGACTGCTCCTTGGCGTGGTCTCGGAAGCGGTGCTGGTCCCGCTGCTCGCTGTGTTGCTGGTCTACTCGGCGGTCAAGGTGTGGCGTCACGCCTGACCGGGATGCCCACCATGACGGCGCAAGACCGCCCGATCATGCCGCGAACAGCGTGCGTTCGCTCAGCGCGCAGGGGCTCGTCGTGACTGGAGACACTGACCGAAATTTGTACATGGCATGCACTCGAAGTTCACCACGGCGGTAGCCAAGTGGCCTGGAGTGCGAATAGAGAGATGGTTACGCTGCCAGAACGGACGGTTCGGCGTCACGCCCAGACCAGCGGAGGCAGTCGCATGGGCACGATCATCACGACCGATGGCACGGAGATCTTCTACAAGGACTGGGGCTCGGGCCAACCGATCGTCTTCAGCCACGGCTGGCCGCTTTCGGGCGACGACTGGGACACCCAGATGCTGTTCTTCCTCCAGCACGGCTACCGCGTCATCGCCCATGACCGGCGCGGGCACGGACGCTCCACGCAGACCAGCGACGGTCACGACATGGACCACTACGCCGACGACCTGGCTGCGCTGACTGCCCATCTCGATCTGCGGGACGCCGTCCACGTCGGGCACTCCACCGGTGGCGGCGAGGTCGTGCACTACATCGCTCGACACGGTGAGAGTCGCGTGGCGAAAGCGGTGCTCATCAGCGCGGTGCCGCCGCTCATGGTGCAGACCGACGCCAACCCCGGCGGCCTGCCCAAGAGCGTGTTCGACGACCTCCAGGCCCAACTGGCCGCCAACCGGTCCGAGTTCTACCGGGCGCTGCCGTCGGGACCCTTCTACGGCTTCAACCGGCCCGGCGTTCAAGCCTCGGAAGCGATCATCGAGAACTGGTGGCGCCAGGGAATGATGGGCGGAGCGAAGGCACACTACGACGGCATCGTTGCCTTCTCCCAGACCGATTTCACCGAGGACCTCAAGAAGATCACGGTGCCGGTCCTGGTGATGCACGGCGACGACGACCAGATCGTTCCCTACGCGGACTCCGCACCGCTGTCGGCGCGGCTCGTGCAGAACGGGACGCTGAAGACCTACCCAGGATTCCCACACGGCATGCCGACCACCCAGGCCCAGACGATCAACGCTGACCTGCTGGCCTTCGTGCAGTCCTGACCGGCCCGGCGGCTGGGCGTCGGCTGTCGCTCTGCCCTCTGTGCACACGAACAGACGAGATCTCATCCGAGGACTGAACATCCGGACATGCCGCTGAGAGTCAGACCGGGCACGTGTCTAGGCCGCGTGGTACGGCCTCGTCATTGCGCGATAGAAGCGCAAGCGGACCGTGGAAAACTCTTCATTCGACCAGTGATTAACCACAGGGTTCGAGTAGGCGCGACAAGGTCCCGTCGGAGTGGAGCTGAGGGGACTCGAACCCCTGACCCCCTCCATGCCATGGAGGTGCGCTACCAGCTGCGCCACAGCCCCGTGCCTTACGGCCCAGCAAGGGTAACGGACCGACCGGCCGGGCTCATAATCGCGCGGTCAGCCGATGAGTTCCACGTCACATGACACTCGGACGCACTGGCGAGCCTCGATCACGGGTGACCAGCGGGCATCGAGAGCAGCCGCCCATCGCCACGTTGAGCGCGCGTCGTATAGGTCAAGTTGGCGCGCAGGCCCCAATCAGCGCTGGCGAGCGCGCCGTGCTCGTGGCGGAGAGGACTCACGGGCTGGCTGGGCTGATCGCGCTCGCGCTCGGTCGCTTCAGCGCACAGCACGTGGCGCGGAAGGGATCGCGGACAGGGGAAGCCCGACCCTTGGTCGATCGCGAGCTACGGGAGGCTGTCGGCTACGGGCAGCAGATCATTCCGCCAGGGGCACCAAGCCGTAGCGATCGTCGAGCGCGTCTGTCGCCCTGGCGAGGTTCACGCCGGGATCAGGTTGCGAGCCCCACTCCCTGGAGGATCGCCAAAAACACCTGTGTGCGAGGTCGTTTATGACGCTACTCGCGGGCCATCATCGCAGCGCCCTCTATCTCCAAATCGATGAACTGCTCGCCCGAGACGTCGACGATCGCATGGCGAATCGTGCCTCCCGCGAACGCGTAGGGTCTCGTGCCCCGATAGTCGTCGGTCACCGGCTCGCCCGGATCCTTGCCGACGTTGAGGCCCTCGCCGACGAGCGAGAAGTTCCCGGGCTGGGTCATGATCCGCCCCTCGCCGACCTTCTCATCGTTGACGTACAGCGACACTGTGCCGGTCGTCGGAATGCTGTCGTCCTCGCGCACGAACGCAGCAGACAGGATGACCTTGCCCGTTGGGAGTTCCTTCGTCGAAGCGACCATCTGTTCGTTGCTGCCCACGAAGTTGTAGACGTACTTCAGCCTGTGATCCTTGACGTACAGGGAGTGGCCGCCGAAGCGCGCGCCGTGCGAGAACAACACGCCTGCGGCCTCCGGTGTCTCGATTTCGACCTCGACTGCGATCGTGTAGCTGCGGTTGCGGATGCTGACCGCAGCTGACTCCGGGACCTCTGCGGTGCCCGGGTAGTAGATGTACCGATCCCGTGGCGGGGCCATCTGCGGTCGAGTCGGATCGGCGAGCACCTCTACCGCCGTCTTGTCCAAGAGCGGGAGCCCGTTGTACATGCCGGCGAGGTGGAACCAGTGGTTGATCATTTCCTGCAGCTTCACTGGCTCCTGGGCCGCCAGGTCGTGGCTCTCGGTCGGGTCCTCCACCGTGTTGTAGAGCTCCCAGCGGTCGTGGTCGAAGTTTCCCCAGCCGGCGATGGTTGGGTGAACGCTGACCGCCTTCCAGCCCTTGTGCCAGACGGCACGCGACCCGAGCATCGAGAAGAAGCCGGACTCCTTCGGGGTCGGGACATCGTCGCTGTCGAAGGTCGAGCGGAAGCTGACCCCTTCGAGCGGGATCTGCGGGAAGCCCTTCACGACCTCCGGCATCTCGATCCCGATGAGGTCGTACATCGTGGGGACGACATCGGTGGCGTGCAGGAACTGATGGCGAAGCTCGCCGCTGGCCTTGATGCCGGCCGGCCAGGAGATGACGAGCGGGTCTGCCACGCCACCCTCGAAGTTGTAGCGCTTCCACATCTTGAACGGCGTGTTGAAGGCCCACGCCCAGCCTGTCGGGTAGTGGTTGTAGGTGGCGGGCGAGCCCAGCTCGTCGAGATACCGGAGATTCTCCTCCATGTCATCGGGGATGCCGTTGAAGAATTTGGACTCGTTGACCGAGCCGTTGGGACCGCCCTCCGCGCTGGCTCCGTTGTCCGAGACCAGGACGACGATCGTGTTCTCGAACTGACCGGACTGTTCGAGGAAGTCGAGGAGTCGCCCGATCTCGTGGTCGGTGTGGTTGAGGAACCCGGCGTACACCTCGGCCATCCGGGTGAACAGCCGCTTCTCGTCATCCGACAGCGAGTCCCACGGCCGCACCACGTCGAGCGGCGGCCAGGGCTTGCCGTCGACGCTCTGCTCTCCCGTGTACGGGTTGAGCGGGGTCAGCTCCGCGTTCGCCGGGAAGATCCCGCTCTTCTTCTGTCTTTCGAAGACGAGCTCGCGGTACTTCTCGTACCCCATATCGAACCTGCCCGCGTACTTCTCGATCCACTCCTTCGGCGCGTGGTGCGGAGCGTGGCAGGCGCCAGGGCAGTAGTACATGAAGAACGGCTTGTCCGGCGCGATCACCTTCGCGTCCTTGATGAACTCGATCGCCCTGTCGGTCAGATCGGTCGTCAGGTGATAGCCGTCCTCCGGCCAGCCGGGTTGCTCCACCGGGTGGTTGTCGTAGACCAGGTCGGGATACCACTGGTTGGTCTCGCCCCCCAGGAACCCGTAGTAGCGCTCGAAGCCGCGACCAACGGGCCAGTTCCGCTTCGTGGACGCCAGGTTCATCTCGTCGGCCGGGCACAGGTGCCACTTCCCGAGCATGTACGTGTTCCAGCCGCGCTCGCCCAGCACCTCGGCGATCGTGGCGCACTCGAACGGGATGTGGCCGTTCGAGTTGGGGAAGCCGGTCGTGGCCTCCGCGATACACGCCATGCCGTTCGTCGTGTGGTTGCGCCCAGTGAGGAGAGACGACCGAGTCGGCGAGCACAGCGCCGTCGTGTGCCAGTTTGTGTACGTCAGGCCGCTCGCTGCGAGTTTGTTGATGTTCGGAGTCTCGATCAGCCCACCCCATGGCTCCATCGCAGAGAAGCCGACGTCGTCCAATACGATGTACAAGACGCTGGGCGCACCCCGGGGTGCCGCCGGCTGCAGGTACGGTTCCCAATCCGGCACCGAGTCTCGATCGTCGATGTTGATCGTGCCCTTGAATTGCCTGCTCATGGCGTTTCGCCTCGCTTCCGGATCAATGTCGTCCCGAGAAGACAAGCAATCTTCGGCACGACGTGCACGCTGCCCACATCATCCCGACGGGATGAAGCGGGAGAGATCAGGCAGATGCTGCTGTCGTCAGCCTTCTTCGATCGCGACCGGCGAAGGAAGGGTGCCGGCGTTGTGCTCGACCAGGACCCAGCCCTGGTCGGTGTCGCGCAACATCGACCACGAGGCGTTCGACAGCCCACCGATGTTGGTGAACCGCTCCAGCGGCATCCCAATCAGGGCCGCGATGCCCAGCCGAGCTGCACCCCCGTGGGTGGTGAGGACTGCGAGCCCGTCGTCGGGCAGCCTCGCAGCGACGTCGCGGACGGCCGCCGACACCCGCTCGGCGACCTCCTGCCGGGTCTCGCCGCCACCCACCCGCAGCAGAGGATCGCCCGCGCGCCAGGCCTTGTACTCCTCCGGCCAGCGAGCGGCGATCTCGGCTCCCGTGCACCCTTGCCACTCGCCCGCGTATGTCTCGCGGAGGCGGCGATCGAGCACCACGTCATTGCCCGTCAGTGCGGCGAGGGCGGAGATGGTGTCCTGCGTCCGCCGTAGGTCGGAGGACGCCAGCAGGTCGGGTTCGAGGGCGGCCAGCCGGCGAGCGGACTCCAGCGCCTGCTCCCGCCCGGTGTCGTCGAGGGCGATGTCGATCTGGCCCTGGAAGCGGCCGGTCGCGTTCCACTCCGTCCGACCATGACGCCACATCACGATGCGGCGGCTCACCCGTCCCCTCCGGCGGACCGGCCGCTGCGGAGTCCGTCGCGGCCGACGAGCACTGTCTCGGGGAGGCGGATCGCCGGGCAGTCCTTCCACAGCCGCTCGAGCGAGTAGAATTGCCGGTCGTCGGTGTGCTGGACGTGGACGACGACGTCGATGTAGTCGAGAAGCACCCAGCGACCTTCGCGCTCGCCCTCGCGCCGGGCCGGCTTGGCGTCGAGCGCCCGCAGCCGCTCCTCGACCCCGTCGACGATCGCCTTGACCTGGCGGTCGTTGGGTGCAGAGCAGATGACGAACGCGTCGGTGATGACGAGTCGGTCGGAGACGTCGAACGCGACGATGTCATCAGCGAGCTTTTCGGCGGCGGCTTCGGCGGCCGCGACGGCGAGCGCGGACGCTCGGTCGGAGGCGGGCAAACGTAGGGCCTTTCGTGAACGGATGTGGCGGGAACAGGATCTCACGTCCCGCCGACAGCGTAGAGCCGACGTTTCGCTATGTACTGGACGATTCCGTCCGGAACCAGATACCAGATCGGCTCGTCCCCGGCGACGCGGTTGCGGCACTCCGTGGACGAGATCGCCAGTGCAGGCACCTCGACCAGGGTGACCTTGCCCTCCGGGAGGCCCACGTCGGAAAGGGTGTGGCCCGGGCGCGTACAGCCCACGAAGTGGGCCAGGTCGAACAACTCGTCGTGGTCGCGCCACGACAGGATCTGCTCGAGGGCGTCCGCGCCGGTGATGAAGAACAGATCCCATTCCGGGCCGCGTTCGGCGCTGAGGTCGCGCAGCGTGTCGACGGTGTACGTCGGCCCCGGCCGGTCGATGTCGACCCGGCTCACCGAGAACCGAGGGTTCGACGCCGTGGCGATGACCGTCATCAGGTAGCGGTCCTCGAACGGCGACACCTCGTGCTCGGCCTTCTGCCACGGCCGGCCGGCCGGCACGAACACCACCTCGTCCAGGTCGAACCAGGACTGGACCTCGCTGGCCGCGACCAAGTGCCCGTGGTGGATGGGATCGAAGGTCCCGCCCATGACTCCGAGCCGCTTGTGCGCGTTCACGGGCGACAACGTAGCGCCGGGTCTGACCTCAGGCGTGCGGGCGCCCCTTGCCGAACATCAGCGTTCCGACCAGGAGCGCGAGCAGGATGCCCAGGATCCCCAGACCCCACACCAGGGACGGGACGCCTTCGTCGGCCTGGGCCTGCTCCGCCAGGCGCACGATCGTCGTCATGGCCCCGAAGCCTAGCTGCCCGGCGGCGTCAACCGCGGACCTGACCGTCACCGGTCACGACATACGTCGTGGACGTCAGCTCGGCCAGGCCCATCGGACCGCGGGCGTGCAGCTTCTGGGTGGAGATGCCGATCTCCGCGCCGAAGCCGAGCTGCTCGCCGTCGGTGAACCGGGTCGAGGCGTTGACCATCACGGCGGCCGAGTCGACCGTCGCGACGAAACGGCGCGCGCTCTGCAGCGACGTCGTCACGATGGCCTCCGTATGGCCGCTCCCCCAACGCCGGATATGCGCCACGGCGTCCTCGAGTGAGTCGACGACTGCGGCCGCGATGTCCAGCGAGAGGTACTCAGCCGTCCAGTCGTCGTCGGTGGCGGGGACGACGTCGTCGCCGTACGCGCGAACCCTCTCGTCGCCGTGCACCGTCACACCGGCCTGCCGGAGCGCGCTCAGGGCACGAGGCAGGAACTCGTCGGCCACGGCAGCGTGGACGAGCAGGGTCTCTGCGGCGTTGCAGACGCTGGGCCGCTGGGTCTTGGCATTGAGCAGGATCGCCAGCGCCTTCGTCAGGTCCGCCTCGGCGTCGACGTAGACGGCGCAGTTGCCGACTCCGGTCTCGATGACCGGGACGGTCGACTCCTCGACCACACTGCGGATGAGATTCGCGCCGCCGCGCGGGATGAGCACGTCCACCAGGCCGCGGGCGCGCATGAGGTGTTTGGCGGACTCATGACCTTCCCCCGGCACCAGCTGGACCGCGTCGGCCGGCAGGCCCGCTCCCTCGAGTGCGCCGCGAAGCACGGCAACGATGGCCGAATTGGATTCGTGCGCGCTGGACGAGCCCCGCAGCAGGACGGCGTTGCCGCTCTTCAGGCACAGTCCGGCAGCGTCGGCGGTCACGTTGGGGCGGGCCTCGTAGATGATGCCGATCACGCCGAGCGGGACGCGCCGCTGGCTGACCTCGAGCCCGTTCGGCAGGGTGTAGCCGCGGACGACCTCGCCCACCGGGTCGGCAAGCGCGGCGACCTGGCGCAGGCCGTCGGCCATGCCGCCGATCCGCTCCTCGTCGAGGCACAACCGGTCCACGATGGCCGCCGGCGTGCCGGCCTCGTGCGCGCGGGCGACGTCCATTGCGTTGGCGCCCAGGAGCGGCGCGGCCTGGACCACGAGTGCGTCGGCCATGGCGAGCAGGGCGGCGTCCTTTTCGGCTCGCGACCGCACGGCGAGGTCAGCCGCGGCCACGCGAGCCCGGCGTGCAGCATCGAGTACGGGCTCCGCGACGTTGGTCGCATCCATGCAGGCCAGCGTACGGCGGGATGGGACTACTCCGCGTCGGTCTTCGAGCCGGGCCGCTGACGCTCGGTCTGGACCCGGGCGATGTCGAAGGCCGACATCACGGTTGCGCTGATGCTGATGAACCCCACCGCGAAGGACAGGAGAATCGCCCACGTGAGATCCTCCCGGGTCGGACGAAGCCCGCCGAGGGCCCATGGCGTGACGATGAGCACCAGGGCCAACACCGTGGTGACAACCTCCATCACCAGCATGCCGCTCGACCCGAGGACCTCCGCCACCCCTCGGATGCGAGCAGCGCTGTCGATGTTCGCTGCTATGAGCAGGAGGCTCAAGAGGGCGAAGAGTATCCGGGCGTAGACCGGCTCCAGGGCGACCAGGGCGAGCGAAAGGCCGAGGGGGATCGTGAAGACGATCAGGGTGATCCTGGTACCGGCTCGGAGGTAGGACTCGAAGAGTTTGCGGGCGTGGTCCAGCCTGCGAAGACCCGTCTCGATGTAGAAGAACACCCCCACCAGGAACAGGCCGATCAGCGTCGAAGAGACCTCGGCCATGGTCAGGAGGAACGCGTCCGACACGTGCCGCATGGTTCCGGAGGCTACCGCCTGCCGACCGCGGTCACTCCCGCCGGAAGCTCAGGGCAACCGGGGCAGGAAGGCCTCGGCGATCGCAACAGAGATGTCCCGCCACTCAGGGTCACCGTCGACGGCGGCGTCGAGGGCGTCGAGGGCCTCGACGGCCTCGCGAACCACGACCCAGCCCGCCACCAGCGCCTGTTCCAGGCCCGCAGCCTCGGTGACGACATCGGCCCGCCACTGCAAGTGCCCCGCTATATCTCCCGACGAGATCGCTTCGTCCCAGCGGTTCCACAACAGCGGCGCGACCTCGTAGGCCGGGTCGCCGAGCAGAGGCTTGGGGTCGATCGCCAACCATGGTTCGCGGTCGCCAGCGAGGACGTTCTCGTAGTGCAGGTCGGTGTGCAGGAGTACCGGACGGGTGCCGTCCACCAGGTCGTCGAGCAATACCGATGCGCGGTCGAGCACAGCCGCGGGAACGCCCGCCGGTTGCCGGCGACGGGCGGCCGCCAGCTCCACCGCCCAGTCGCGGGCCCGCTCATCCACGCCGACGAAGGGGAGGTGGGTCTTCACGCCCAGCCGCCCGAGCAGGCCGCCCGTGCAGCGCAGCGCCTCCTCGAGAGGAACCGCGGACAGGTCGCGTGCGGCGTTCAGACGTTCGAGGAGGACGACGTATGAGTCGGGCGCGGCGTCGAGCAGGCGCACGGCGCCGTCGCCCGCCCACACGCCCAAGGCCAGGTGCTCATCTCGTGCTTCCGCATGCGGCCAGCTGAGCTTGAGCGCAGCCGGCACGTCGTCGGTCGTGCGTACCGGAAGCACCATGGCGCAGACGCCGTGCATGGGCCGGCCGTCCATGCGAAGGCGCCACCGGTCGAGGAACTCGGCGGTCATGTCCGGCAGCCGGTCCAGCCACGGGCCGGTCGACGGGTCCACACCGGCGAGTCCGGCCCGCAGCCCGGCCGGTATCTCGACAACCACTCAGCGCCGTCCCAGGACGACCAGGTCGTCACGGTGGACGACCTCGCGCTCGTACGCCGGCCCCAGCTCACGGGCCAGCTCGTGAGTCGACCGGCCCAGCAATACCGGCAGCTCGGCCGAGTCGTAGTTGACCAGGCCACGGGCCACAGCCCGGCCGGCTTCGTCGACCAGGTCCACAGGATCGCCGGCCGAGAAGGTCCCGTCGACCGCGGTGATACCGGCCGGGAGCAACGACAGTCTTCGGTCGACGACGGCCCGCACCGCTCCGGCGTCGAGGTGCAGGTGTCCGCGCCCGTCAGTGGCGTGCTCCAACCAGAGCAGCCGGGTCGACCGGCGGCGAGCTCGAGACCGGAACCACGTTCCGACCGGCTCGCCGGCCAGGACGCGACCGGCCTCCGGAGCCGACGCCAGCACGACCTCGATGCCAGATCCGGTGGCGATCCGCGCCGCTTCGACCTTGGTCTGCATGCCGCCACTGCCGAGGCCGGACCGGCCCGGGCGGCCGATCTGCAGGCCGTCGAGGTCGGTGAGGTCGCCGATCTCGGCGATCCGTCTCGAGCCCGGACGGCCGGGGTCTCCGTCGTAGAGGCCGTCGACGTCGGACAGCATGACCAGCACGTCGGCGTGGACGAGCTGCGCCACCAGGGCCGCGAGCCGGTCGTTGTCGCCGAAGCGGATCTCGTGGGTGGCGACGGTGTCGTTCTCGTTGACCACGGGGACGACGCCGAGCGCCAGGAGCTTGTGCAGCGTGCGGTACGCGTTGCGGTAGTGCGAACGCCGGGTCATGTCGTCGACGGTCAGCAGGACCTGGCCGACCCGCAGGCCGTGCCGGGCGAAGGCGTCGGCGTAACGCGCGACCAGGAGCCCTTGGCCGATGCTGGCGGCCGCCTGCTGGGTGGCGAGGTCGCGGGGCCGTCGAGCCAGCCCGAGAGGGGCGAGCCCGGCGGCGATAGCGCCCGAGGACACCAGGACGACCTGCTTGCCCTCCCGCCTCGCCAAGGCGAGCACGTCGACCAGGGCGCGGAGCCGAGCGGCTTCGAGGCCGCCATCGGCACTCGTCAGCGACGACGAGCCGACCTTGACCACGACCCGGTGGGCTTCGGCCAGCGCCTCACGTGCCACTGTGTTTCTCCCTCCAGGCTCGGCCGTTACCAGGCGTGTCAGGCCGTTACCGGGTTCCGAGACCTGGTAACGGCCCCACAGGCCCACTTAACGTGATCATTCGCGACGTCCATCGAGGCGGGAGTCCGAGCCCCGCGGGCCGTACAGGAGCTCGGCTCCCGCCCGCACGGTCGGCTCCCAGTCGAAGACGACGGCATCGTCGCCGCCGACAACGACCTCTGCGCCGGGCGTGGCACCCGCCTCCAGGAGCGCTTCCTCGACGCCGAGCCGGGCGAGCCGGTCGGCCAAGTAGCCGACGGCTTCGTCGTTGGCGAAGTCGGTCTGATGCACCCAGCGTTCCGGCTTGGTGCCACGGACCCGAAACCGCTCGCCCTCCCGGGTGACGGTGAACCCGGCGTCGTCCACGGCAGCCGGACGGAGCACCAGCCGCGTGCGCTCGAGGGGCGGCGCCGCGGCCCGCGCCGCCGACACGACGCCGGCCATCGCGAAGGTCAGCTCGCGCAACCCTTCGTGGGTGGCGGCCGAGATGCCGACGATCCGCCACCCGCGTGCCTCCAGATCGGGTTTGACCATCTCGGCGAGGTCGCGTGCGTCCGGGACGTCGATCTTGTTGAGCGCCACCAGCCGCGGCCGGTCGGAAAGTCCGCCATAGGACTCCAGCTCACGCTCGATGACGTCGATGTCGGTGACCGGGTCTCGACCGGGCTCCATGGTGGCGCAGTCGACCACGTGCACCAACGCGCTGCAGCGCTCGATGTGACGCAGGAACTCGTGACCGAGGCCCCTGCCCTCGCTCGCGCCCTCGATGAGGCCGGGGACGTCCGCGACCGTGAACCGCACCTCACCGGCCTCGACGACGCCGAGGTTGGGGACGAGCGTGGTGAACGGGTAGTCGGCGATCTTCGGACGGGCTGCGGAGATGGACGCGACCAGGCTGGACTTGCCGGCGCTCGGGAAGCCGACCAGGCCGACGTCGGCCACGCTCTTGAGCTCGAGCATCACGTCGAACGACTGCCCCGGCTCGCCGAGCAGCGCGAAGCCTGGCGCCCGCCGCCTGGTGCTCGCCAGCGCGGCATTGCCCAGGCCGCCACGACCGCCCGCGGCCACCACGAACCTGGTTCCTGCTCCGACCAGGTCGACGACGACCTCACCGGCCGGCGTTGTGACCACCGTGCCGTCGGGAACGGGCAGCACGACGTCGGCGCCGTGCGCGCCGTCGCGGTTGTCGCCCTGCCCGGGGGTGCCGTTGCGGGCGCGCTGGTGCGGCGATCGGTGGTAGTCGAGCAGTGTGGTCGTGTTGGGGTCGACGACGAGGACGACGTCGCCGCCGTTGCCACCCTTGCCGCCGTCGGGCCCGCCGAGCGGCTTGAACTTCTCGCGGCGGATCGAGACGCAGCCGTGCCCGCCGTCGCCGGCGGCGACGTGGAGGACGACGCGGTCCACGAACGACGGGATCGCCATCACTGCACCTCCTCCGTCCTCATGGTCCTGCGCTCCGGCCTCGCGACCGGAGGGTTGTCCGCTACTCGGCATCGATGGAGACGTGGAAATCTTCCAATAGGGAGAACGCCGAGGGCGGGCCGGTCAGTTGACCGCCCCGCCCTTCGACTCTTTCGCTGTCGCCGAAGCGGGGGTCACTCCCCCGCCGGGACGATGCTGACGACCTTGCGGCCGCGCTTGACGCCGAACTCGACGGCGCCCGCAGCGGTCGCGAACAGTGTGTCGTCGCCCCCACGGCCGACATTGTCGCCGGGGTGGATATGGGTGCCGCGCTGGCGCACGATGATCTCGCCGGCGTCGACGAGCTGCCCGCCGTAGCGCTTGACACCAAGCCGCTGGGAGTTGGAGTCGCGCCCGTTCCGCGTGGACGAGGCGCCCTTCTTGTGAGCCATGGCCGCTTCCTACTTCTTGGTCTCGATGCCGGTGACCTTGACCTGCGTGTACTTCTGGCGATGGCCCAGGCGGCGGCGATATCCGGTCTTGTTCTTGAAACGCAGAATGTCGATCTTCGGGCCCTTGGTGGCGCCCAGGATCTCGGCGGTGACGGTCACCTTGGCCAGCTTCTTGGCGTCCGTGGTCACCTTCTCGCCGTCGACGAGCAGGATGGTCGTGAGCGCAACGGTCTCGCCCACCTCACCGTCGCGACGGTCGAGGTCCACGACGTCGCCGACGGCGACCTTCTTCTGGCTGCCGCCGCTACGGACGATCGCGTACACCGCGGGCTCACTCTCTCGTTCGGACTTCGGGCGCGCGCTGCCACCCTGGGCGGGCGCACGGATGAGCGGCGCGAGCAGCGCCGGCTCTCCAGGGTACGGATCCGGCCGTCGCGCGGTCAAACCGGGGAGGTCACCGGCTCCGTGGCCGCGTCAGGCTCGCCGGCGGGTCGTTGGGCCCGCCGCCGTGACCGCCGTGGCGGCGGCGGCGCGTCGGCCGACGAGGCCATCGCAGGCTCGAGCGGCGCGACGTGCTCTTCGATCGCGGCCGGCGTCGCCGGCTCGGCGGTGGGGCGGTCGGCCTTGCGGCGCCGACCCCGGCGGCCTCCGCCGTTGCCCTCCGCACCGGAGTCGGGGGCCTTGGCCGCGGCTCGACCGGCTCGAGGTGGATCTGGACGCCACGGCCGTTGCAGCACTCGCACGGCTCGCTGAACGCCTCGAGCAGATCGGTGCCGATCCGCTTGCGGGTCATCTGCACCAGGCCCAGCGAGGTGACCTCGGCAACCTGGTGCTTCGTCCGGTCGCGACCCAGGCACTCGACGAGCCGCCGCAGCACCAGGTCGCGGTTCGACTCGAGCACCATGTCGATGAAGTCGATCACGATGATGCCGCCGATGTCCCGCAACCGGAGCTGCCGCACGATCTCCTCGGCGGCTTCGAGGTTGTTCTTCGTGACCGTCTCCTCGAGGTTGCCCCCGGACCCGGTGAACTTGCCGGTGTTGACGTCGACCACCGTCATGGCCTCGGTGCGGTCGATGACCAACGAGCCGCCGCTCGGCAGCCAGACCTTGCGGTCCAGGGCCTTGGCGATCTGCTCGTCGATGCGGTGAGCCGCGAAGACGTCACCGGTCCCGGTCCAGCGCTCGAGCCGGTCCCGCAGGGACGACGCGACGTAGGACACGTAGGACTCGATGGTGTCCCACGCGTCGTCACCGGAGACGACGAGCTTGGAGAAGTCCTCGTTGAACAGGTCCCGGACCACCTTGATGGCCAGGTCCGGTTCGCCGTACAGCAGCGCGGGGGAGTTGCCGGAGGTCTTCTTCGCGATGTCCTCCCACTGCGCTCGAAGCCGCGATACGTCGTGAGTGAGCTCCTCCTCGGATGCGCCCTCGGCCGCCGTGCGGACGATGACACCCGAGTCCTCGGGGACGACCTGCTTGAGGATCTTCTTCAGCCGCGCGCGCTCGTTCTCCGGGAGCTTGCGGCTGATCCCGCTCATCGATCCGCCGGGCACGAAGACGACGTAGCGTCCGGGCAGGCTGACCTGTCCCGTCAGCCGCGCGCCCTTGTGCCCGATCGGGTCCTTGGTCACCTGGACCAGCACCGACTGCCCAGACTTGAGAACGTCTTCGATCCGCCGCGGCCCGTCGGGCTTGCCCAGCCCCGCCCAGTCGACCTCGCCGGCGTAGAGGATGGCGTTGCGGCCGTGGCCGATGTCGACGAATGCGGCCTCCATGGCCGGCAGAACGTTCTGCACGCGCCCGAGGTAGACGTTGCCGACCGTCGACTGCTGGGAGGAACGGCTGACGTAGTGCTCGACGAGCACGCCGTCCTCGAGGACGCCGATCTGAGTGCGGTCGCCGGTCTGCCGGACCACCATCATCCGGTCGACGGCCTCCCGGCGGGCCAGGAACTCGGCCTCGCTGATGATCGGCGGGCGCCTTCGCCCGGCCTCCCGGCCCTCGCGACGTCGCTGCTTTTTCGCCTCGAGACGGGTCGAGCCCTTGACCGAGGCGACCTCGTCATCTCGCTCGGCAGCCGGTCGCGGTTCGCGGACCCGGACCACGGTGTTCGGCGGATCGTCCGTGGATATCTCGTCGGTGTCGGTGTCGGCCTCGCCCTTGCGGCGACGACGACGGCGGCGGCGCCGGGTGGTGCCCGCCTCGCCGTCCTCCGCGTCCGACTCGGAACCGGTCTCCTCGATCTCGGCTTGTTCGACGCCTTCCTCGGCGTCGGCCTCGGCGTCGTCGACGCCCGCCGCGGTGTCCGTTCCGACCTTCTTGCGCCGACCCCGGCCGCCTCGGCGGCGGCGCTTACGGGGCGCGCCATCGTCCCCGGCGGCTTCGTCCTCGCTGCCGGCCGACAGGTCCTCGTCCGCCGCGGGTTCCTCGCGATCCGGCTCACCGGCCATGCGCGCCGAGCGGCGACGCGCCTCTGCTGCTGTGAACTCGGGAGCCTGGAACAGCAACGACACGGCGGGCGCGGACGCCACGCCCGGGGTCGTCTCTGCCGAGATCACGGCCGTCTCGGCTGCCGTCACGGGCGGTTCGCCAGCTGCGGTCGCCGCCGCCTCGGCCGGCGCCGGGCCAGCGCCTGCCGCGGTTCGTTTGCCGGCTGTCTTGCGGGCGCGACCGGTCCGCTTGGCCGGGGCTGCCGTTGCGGCACCGCGGTCGGATCCGGCCGTCGCCGCCGAACCGTCTGAGGGGGTCGTCGCGTCGACGACCTGGTCGGTCGTGGTACCGGCCGGCGCCGCGTCGGGCGAGGCTGCCTTCGATCTCGTGGACTGGGCCTTCTTGGCTGCCGGGGCCTTCGCCGCGGTCTTGCGTGCGCGCCGTGCCCTCGATGGCGGCGCCGGCTCGCTCGCAGCCGCCGGTGCGGCCGGACCGTCGGTCTGGCCCACCGCGGCCGCTGAGGTATCGACTGTTGTACCGCCGGCGGTCGGCTCGGCCGGCGGGCCTGCTGGCCTGCTGGCGCCGCGCCGTCTGCGGGGGTTTGCGGATGTGGTGGTGTTCTGGTCTTGCATGCGGGTGCACTCCCGTCGGTCCTGACCGCGGGGCGCCGCGCCGCTGAGGGCGCGCTGCTCGCCGCGACCGGGACTTCTGTCGGCCGTCGATGTCCGAGGTCCGGACCCGACGGAGAAGCCTGTGGTCGGCGACGTCCACCGCACCATGCGTCAGCGGGCTTCGCAGGGTCCACCGCGCCGGCTCACCCAGGTCGGGCTGCCTCGCGGTCGGGTTCCAACGGATCACCCACCGTGCCGGACCTGTCATCGAGTGGCCCCTGCGCCAGCCTGGTCGCCAACGGCGGTCGGGGCGGCGCGAGATCGGCCACACGACGGAGCCCGGCGAGGACGTCGTCGGGTCGGACGGTCGGTGTTCCGTGCCGTACGACCACCTTCATTATCGCATACGGGGGGTCATTCCATTCCCCACCGGCCATGGCGAGCCGCACGACCGCGGCACGCGGGTCGAGCGTACGGACACCGTTCTTCGTGACGCGATCGACCTCGACCGTCGCGGACGCGAGGAAGAGGTCGATCGCCGCGGCGACGTCGTCGGGGCTGAGGCCGGGCAGGATGATCTCCCATTCGGATGCCTGCAGTCGGTCCGCCAGGGCACCGCCGGCAGCTTCGACGACTTCGACCACGTCGAGCCCCGGCGGCAGAGCCGCGTCGAGCGCTCGGGTGAGCCAAGCCGGGTCACATGGGCGCGTGACCGAGATCTCGAGGTACTCCGCCTCGCTGGCAGCGCCGGTTGGTGCGGCACCGGCGTACGAGACCTTGGGGTGCGGCGTGAAGCCCTGGGAATAGGCGATCGGAACGCTCGCCCGTCGAAGCGCACGCTCGAAGGCGCGCTGGAAGTCGCGGTGGCTGGTGAACCGAAGCCGGCCGCGCCTGGCGAACCGGATCCGCAGCTTCTGCACGGCCGGTGGACCCGCGTGGGGAGGCGCGTCGGGACTCATGGCACGCCACGGTAATAGTCCCCAGAGCCGTCAGCCCTTGATGGCTCCTCCGAGGCCGGCACCACGCAGAAAAGGCCGCCGGAACACGTCGGGCACGCTTCCAAATGATCACGTTAAGTGGGTCTCTTAGGCCGTTACCAGGCGCCGAGACCAGGTAACGGACCCACAGGCCCACTTAACGTGATCATTTGGAGCCGGCCCGGGTCGGGGTCGGCGGGGAACCGCACCCCGACCCGGGCCTGACCAGGAGGGCCTCAGCCCTGGTCGAGGATGCGCTGCACGTTGTCGTTGGCGGTAGCGAGCAGCTGGTCCACGTCCGCGTCCTGGTCGGTCAGGATCGTCTGCACGACGGAGTCGAGCGCCGCGTAGAGCTCCTGGGTGTGCGCCCCGGCTCGGCGACGAGCTGTTGGTCGAAGACACCGTCGGTGAACGAGGTCATCTGGTCCAGCGGCACGTTGATGTGCGCGGCAATCCACTCGAGCGACTGGTCGAGCATCTCCTGTTTGAAGACCGGCAGCTTGGGCGTGTCGACCGGCTGCCCCGAGTCGGCCAGTCCCTTGGCGCCCAGCACGGCCGTGTCCTGGTCGGTCTGCTTGCGCATGTAGTAGTAGTCGATCCACTTGATGGCGGCGTTCTTCTCCGACTCGGAGGCCTTGGCACTCACCACGATGAGCGTCCCGCCACCCAGGATGCCGGCGTCCGGGCTGCTGTCGAGCGGCAGCACGGCCAGCCCGTGGTGCCGGGCGTGATGTTGTTCTCCCGCTTGAAGCTGGTGTAGACGTCCGAACCGCCCATGTACATGCCGATCTGGCCGACAGCGAAGGCCTGGTCGATGCCACCCCAGTCGTAGAGGAACTCGCTACCCATGGAGTTGTCGGCCGCCGCATTCGTGGAGCCGCTCCGGAAGGCCCATGCGGAGGGCGGCTACGCCCAGGTCGGAGTGCCGATCGGCACCGGCTCGAGCGCGGTCGTCCCACCCGGCGGCTAGCGGCCGAGATCAAGATCGGCGGGCCGGGGATCGTGGGGATCATCAGGAACCTCGACCTCCTTCCGTCGTCGCCGGTCGAGGAGCTGAAGAAGATCCTGCCGCCCGATCCCACGGGTTTCACCCCGCGCGACACAAGCCGGCGCGATGGCAAGTCCAGATGATCAGGCCGTGAGCGACGACGAACCGCCGGCCCCGGCGCCTCTGCCTCCGACCTCGGGACCCGACGCGTTGGCCACCGCACCGGCGTGGTTGGAACCGATGCTGCGGCGCCTGCTGTGGCGGGCGATCGGCGTGCTGGCAGTGGCCGGGCTGCTGTTCCTGCTCGTGAGCAGGCTGCGCGGGCTGCTGTCGATAATGGTGATCGCGGCGTTCCTCGCGGTGGCGATGGAGCCGGCCGTGAACCGGCTGCACGTGCGTCACCGGCTCTCTCGTGGTGCCTCGACCGGGTTGGTCTTCCTCGCCGTCGCGGGCTTCGTCATCGTCACCATCTTCCTGTTGATCCCCGCGATCATCACGGCCGCGGAAACCATCGCGGCGAGGCTGCCGCGACTGCTCGACGAGATCCGGACGACGTTCGGGATCAGCATCGGCGACGCCCGGACCGGCGAGGCAGCGGCCGCCGAGATCGAGGAGTCCGTGCGCGGGTGGCTGCAGGACCGCACGCCGCAGCTGCTGGGACTGGCCTCGAGCGCAGTGGGACTGGCCTTCCAGCTGCTCACTGTCGCAACGTTCACGTTCTACTTCGCGGCGGGCGCGCCGACGCTCCGGCGCACAGTGCTCACCCGGCTACCCTCGGCTCGACAGAACCGGCTGGGCTGGGCGTGGGACACCGCGATCCAACAGACCGGAGGCTACTTCTACTCCCGGCTGCTCCTCACGCTCGTCAACGGCGGGCTCGGGTTCTTCGTCCTCGTCGCCGTCGGGGTGCCATGGCTCGTGTCGCTCCCTCTGGCCATCTTCCAAGGTTTCTTTTCCGAGTTCATCCCCGTGGTCGGCACCTACATCGGGGCCGCCGTCCCCGTAGCCGTGACCTCGGCCTCGCCGGGGTGGCGCCCGCAGTGATCCTCACCGTGTGGGTGGTGGTGTACCAACAGCTGTGGCTGGCACCGCGCCTCAGTGCCCGGACGATGGAGATCAACGGAGCCGTCGCCTTCGGCGCAGCCATCGCCGGCGGCGCCGCGGCCGGTCCCGTAGGCGCGTTCATGGCCCTTCCCGTCGCAGCGCTCATCACCTCCTTCGTCCGCACCTACACCCGCCCCTACCCCCTGGCGTACCACTCCGCCTACGACCAGGAACCCGTGAACGGGGCGGCACCCTCAGGTACTGAAGGTGAGCGAGCCGCAGACCTGGACGCCAGGTCGAGCGACGAGAGCTGACCTGCAGCATTCGGCCACCGACGCTCGTCGGGTTCGACCCGCTCTCCATCCAACGTCAGTGGTAATATCCCGGCATGAGGGCAACCATCGACAAGGCGGGACGGTTGGTCATTCCGAAGCCACTGCGTGACCAACTCGGGCTCCGCGCCGGCGAGGTTGACGTGGTCGCGGACGGAACAGCGCTACGCGTTGAACCCGTGGCGGACGAGGCCCTCGACGAGCGGGCCGGTCGGCTGATCATCCCCGCGGCAGGTGCAGTGATCGACGACCAAGACGTGCAAGAGCTTCGCGATGCCGACCAGAGGTAGCCGAGAGCCGGTCCTGCTCGACACCAGCGCGGCGGTCGCGTTTGTCGTTGCCGACCACAGACATCACGACGCGACCTTCGCGGCCTTGGCCGATCGGCGGCTCGGCCTGGCCGGACACGCCGCCTTCGAAACCTTCTCCGTGTTGACCCGCCTCCCCACCCCGGCCCGGCGCACGGCAGCCGCTGTTGCACGGCTGTTCGCTGCCACCTTTCCGGATACCCGGTTCCTCAGTGCGAAGCGATCGGCAGAACTGCTCGACGAACTGGCCGGCCACGGAATCGCGGGCGGGTCGGTGTACGACGCTCTGGTGGGCGCGGCCGCCGCAGAGCACGAGCTCCTGCTGGCGACGCGGGATCGTCGAGCCCTTGGCACCTACCGCCAGCTCGGTGTCGACGTCCAGATCATCCGCTGATCGCGGCACGACCGACAGGCACAATCCTGGAGCCACCTGCAGGCGGGGCGGACGTCGACGTGTCCAGAGGACCGCGTCACGCCGGGTGTAAGCACGCCGTCAGCAGGACCCTAGGACCGCCACTTGATGGAGCAGCCCATGCTCGGCCGATGCGGCTCAGGAACGAGCTCACCGGCGCGCACGTGCCTGATGGCGGCCTCGAGGAGCGCGCCGGTGACCGGTTTGCCGTTGCCTGGGGTCGACTCGTCGAAAGCACCACGGTAGGCCAGCCGCCGATCCGCGTCGTAGAGAAAGAAGTCCGGCGTGCACGCTGCGGCGTAGGCACGGCCGACCGTCTGATCGCTGTCGACCAGGTACGGAAACGTCCACGATGCACGCCGCGCTTGATCCGCCAACCGCTCAGGCCGGTCTTCGGGGTACGCCTCCGCGTCATTCGTGCAGACACCCACGACCGCCAGGCTCGGGTGTCTGGCGACCATCCGGCCCAACTCGCCCTCGACGTGCCGAACATACGGGCAGTGGTTGCACAAGAACGCGACCAACAGCGCGGGCGCCGCGACGAGATCGTCGAGACGCACCGTGCGGCCGGTGACATCGTCGAGGCTGAAATCCAACGCCGGCGTGCCAAGCGGCACCATCACCGACGAGACGGCCATGCTGGTCAGCCTACAAAGAAAGCCGGCGACGTCATCAGTCGTCGTCGGCGGCCGTGACGATCTCCCGCGCAGCTCCGCGGATCGTTCGTCGTTCCATCCGGGCGGCCGAAGCACCGTCGCCCACCCGTCGACGTGTTCGCCGCTGTAATCGTGCCCGTGCCCGCCCGGTACGGCCAGGCCGATCGGCAGGTCAGCCGTGACCTGCCAGAAGGTGACGAACGGGATCCAGACCATCGCGTCGAGAACGTCGGCGCCGGCGGGTTCCTCGAGCCAGTCCGGACGGGTCAGCAGCAGGTCTGGACTCCACCAGATGATGGGGTCGGAGGGGTGTACGAGGTAGAGCACCCGGGTTCGGGTCCAGCGCTCCGATGCCGGTGCGATCTCCTGGCCGGTCGGGCCGTGAACCGGACGGTCTGGCCATTGTGGACGATCGGTTCGATCTCGGGGCTGCCATCCTCCCGGTCGTCGGTGAACTCTCGATAGAGCGTGTTGAAGTCGGGCTGAACTCGCCCGCATACGGGAGCGACTCGACCTGCTCGCTCAGCTTGGCGGGCTGTCCGTTCTCGATCAGCGCCTTGCCATCGGTGAAGGGAAGATCGAAACACCGTAGGCAGCGCTGACGCCCACGCAAGGGACGGTTCGTGATCGCCGCATCACCTATCGGAGTGGGCCGGTTGGCACGCCATACCGCTGTTAATGGCACGCCCCACCGTTGCTCAGCCGCCCGACTTGTCCCCGTATGTGGAGCGGTCATGCGTGCCATTCGGGCCTCGAGAGGCGACACCAACCCAAGACAGGTTGCGCGACGGTCTCACACGACAGCGAGGGGAAGGAGCTTTCGGCCGGTCGGGCCGATCTGGATCTCGGTGCCCAACTGAGGGCAGACGCCGCAGTCGAAACACGGCGTCCAGCGGCAATCCTCGACCTCGACCTCGTCGACCGCGTCCTGCCAGTCCTCCCAGAGCCAGTCGCGGTCGAGCCCTGAGTCGAGGTGGTCCCATGGCAGCACCTCGGCGTACCCGCGTTCCCGAATGGTGTACCAGTCAAGATCGACCGGCTGGTCGGCGAGCGCCGACCTGGTGGCCGCGACCCAGCGCCCGTACGAGAAGTGCTCGCTCCACCCGTCGAATCGGCCGCCGTCCTCCCACGCCGCACGGATCACGCGGCCGACCCGGCGGTCGCCACGCGAGAGCAGGCCCTCGATCACGCTGGGCTTGCCGTCGTGGTAGCGGAAACCGATCGCCTTGGCGTACCGGCGGTCCCCGCGGATGGCGTCGCGGAGCTTGGCCAACCGGCCATCGACGGTTTCGTGGTCGCACTGCGCCGCCCACTGGAACGGCGTGTGCGGCTTCGGGATGAAGCCGCCGATCGAGACCGTGCAGCGGATGTCGCGGTGGCCCGAAGCCTCGCGGCCGGTGGCGATGACCTTCTTGGCCAGATCGGCGATCGCGAGCACGTCGTCGTCCGTCTCGGTCGGCAGGCCGCACATGAAGTAGAGCTTCACCTGGCGCCAGCCGTGGCTGTAGGCCGTCGCGACCGTTCGGAGCAGGTCCTCCTCGGTGACCATCTTGTTGATCACCTTGCGCATCCGCTCCGAGCCGCCCTCTGGCGCGAACGTCAGACCGGACCGCCGGCCGTTGCGGGACAGCTCGTTCGCGAGCGTGACGTTGAACGCATCCACCCGCGTCGACGGCAGAGATAGCGAGACGTTGGTGCCCTCGTAGCGGTCGGCCAGCCCCGTCGCGATCTCACTGATCTCGGAGTGGTCGGCGCTCGACAGCGAGAGAAGGCCGACCTCTTCGAACCCGGACCGCTCCAGGCCGGTGTGGACCATCTCGCCGACGGTCGTGACCGACCGCTCCCTGACCGGCCGGGTGATCATGCCGGCCTGACAGAACCGGCAGCCGCGGGTGCAGCCACGGAAGATCTCGACGCTGAAGCGCTCGTGGACGGTCTCGGCGAGTGGCACCAGCGGATTGCGCGGGTAAGGCCACGAGTCGAGGTCCATGACGGTGTGCTTGTGCACCCGCCACGGGACGCCGGGCCGGTTGGGTGCCACCCGCTGGATCCGACCGTCCGGAAGGTACGACACGTCGTAGAACTTCGGGACGTAGACGCCGCCGCCGGCGGCCAGGCGCAGGAGCAACTCGTCGCGTCCTCCGGGCCGGCCTTCGGCCTTCCACTCCCGGACGACCTCGGTGATCGCGAGGACGATCTCCTCACCGTCGCCCAGCACGGCCGCGTCGAGGAAGTCGGCGATCGGCTCCGGGTTGAAGGCGGCGTGGCCTCCGGCGATCACGATCGGGCTCTCATCGGTGCGGTCGACTGCCTCCAGGGGGATCCCGGCCAGGTCCAGCGCCGTGAGCATGTTCGTGTAGCCGAGCTCGGTGGCGAAGGAGATGCCGAGCAAGTCGAACGCCGCGACCGGCCGATGGGCGTCGACGGTGAACTGGCCGATGCTGTGTTCGCGCATCAGTGCCTCGAGGTCGGGCCAGACGGCGTACGTGCGCTCGGCCAGCACGCCGTCGCGCTCGTTGAGCACTTCATAGAGGATCTGCACACCCTGGTTCGGTAGGCCCACCTCGTACGCATCGGGGTACATCAGGGCCCACCGGACCGTCGCGTCGTCGGCGCCCCAGTCCTTCACGGTCGCGTTGAGCTCCCCCCCGACGTACTGGATCGGTTTCTGCACCAACGGCAGCAGCGGCTCGAGCCGCGGGAACAACGACTCGACAGAGGCCTGGATGGACCCCGTGGTGGGCATCAACCTTGCCTTCCGGACACGGGTGGGGTCGTGCACCAGGGTAGCCGCCGTGGGGATGGAGCCCGCGCCGTACGTGACAGCTGTCCGGAATGCCTGGCAGGTCCTATGCTCGCCCCCACCGAGGGGAGCCATCGTGACGACACCGGGCACACGCGCGGAGATCGGCGTGATCGGCGGGTCCGGGCTCTACTCGCTCCTCAGGGGCGCCAGCGAGGTGGACGTCGACACCCCGTACGGCCGGCCCAGCGACTCCATCACCCTGGGCCAGGTCGACGACCGCGCAGTCGCGTTCCTGCCCAGACACGGCCGCGGGCACCGGCTGCCACCCCACCGCATCCCCTACCGCGCGAATCTGTGGGCGCTGCGCTCCCTCGGCGTGCGCCAGGTGATCGCACCGTACGCGGTCGGTAGCCTGCGTCCCGACCTAGGACCGGGGACCTTCGTCGTCCCCGACCAGCTCGTCGACCGGACCGAAGGCCGGATCCAGACCTTCTACGATCAGGGCGCGGTGCACGTGCCCTTCGCCGATCCGTACTGCCCCGCCGGCCGTGCCACCGTACTGAAGCAGGCGACGGCAGGTGGGCTGGACCCGGTCGACGGCGGCACGATCGTCGTCGTCGAGGGGCCCCGTTTCTCCACCCGGGCCGAGTCACGATGGTTCGCCGCACAGGGGTGGTCCCTCGTCAACATGACGGGCCATCCTGAAGCGGCCCTGGCCCGGGAGCTCGCCCTGTGCTTCACCGCGGTCGCACTCGTCACCGACCTCGATGCGGGAACGGACCCCGGCGACACCGTCACGCAGGACGAGGTGTTCCGCGTGTTCGCGGCGAACACCGAGCGGGTACGCAACCTCGCGCTCCGTACGGTTGTTGCGCTGGATCTCGATCGACCGTGCCCCTGCTCCCACGCCCTCGACGGGATCCGGCTGCCGGTGGACCTCCCGTGACGAATTCCTTACAGCCGTCGTGGGATCGCTGACCACGCGACGTGGCCGGGGCCGCCCTCGCGGCAGTCGACGCCCGGCAGACATCGAGATCCGATCGTTGATCACGACGCGGCCGTGGGCAGGCGCACGGTGAATCGGCAGCCGCCGTCGGTGTTCGCCACCGCGACCTCCCCGCCGTGGACGTCGACCAGGCCGCGCACGATCGCGAGTCCGAGACCGCCACCGCCCGTCGGCGCGACCGCATCGTTCTCCGGGCTCCGCGCGGCTGCTCCTCGGAACGCGACGTCGAACACGCGAGGTAGGTCGGACTCGGGGATTCCACCGCAGCCGTCGGTGACGGCGACCCAGCCGCCGCGACCGTCGGTGCCGCCGTGGACTCGGACGACGCCGTCAGCGGGCGTGTGCCGGATCGCGTTGAGCAACAGGTTGGCGAGCACCCGGCCCAGCTCCGGCTCGCTTCCCCGGACCGTGGCGTACCCGGACGGCGCGGCCTCGAGCCGGACCCGCTTCGCGTCCGCGACGGGAGCCGCCGCCCCGACCGCGTCTGAGACGACCTCGGCGAGAGGAACGTTCTGCAGCGTGATGTGCAGCGCACCGGCGTTGATCCGGGAAAGTTCGAACAGGTCGTCGACGAGTCCCGACACCCGGTCGGTCTCCACGCGCATCCGCCGGTGGTAGTCGGCAACCGTGGCCGGGTCCTCGACAACACGGTCCTCGAGGGCCTCGGCCATGGCCCGGAGGCCGGCGAGCGGCGTCCGCAGGTCGTGCGACACCCAGGCGACGAGCTGCCGCCGGCTGTCCTCCAGCCGGCGTTCGCGCTCGCGGGCATCGGCCGCCCAGACGCTCGCCCGGGCAAGGCGCCGACCCGACCACAGGGCGAGGCCGAGGCTCACCGCACCGGCGGCCACGAGCACGACGAGAAGCACCTCCAGGTCGTGCTCGCTGATGAACATCGCCTCGGCAACCGCGACCACGCCGGCGACGACCGCGAGCACGGTGGTCGCGAGCAGCACGGCTACGTGTGCGGTCACCGATCGTCCGCGCAACCGGCCCAGCACGAGCAGGCCGGCGACACCCACGAGGCCCGAGCCGGCGAGAGCGAGGAGCGACACCACCACGAGATCAGGCATGAGCGTCCTCCATCGGTTCGTAGCGGTAGCCGATCCCCCAGACCGTGACGATGCGCCGCGGGTGCTGCGGTTCGTCCTCGACCTTCTCGCGCAGCCGCCGTACGTGCACGGTCACGGTGGCCTGGTCCCCGAAGCTCCACCCCCAGACCTGCTGCAGCAACTCGGTCCGGTTGAACGCCCGCCGTGGATGGCGCAGGAAGTGCGTCAGCAGGTCGAACTCCCGAACCGTCAGTGCGAGCGGCCGTCCGCGCCGCTCGGCCGTGCGCGACACCAGGTCGAGCGAGAGGTCGCCGTCGACGAGCGGACCGGAGTCGGTACCGGGCTCCGCCCGACCGACCCGGCGCAGCACGGACTGGACGCGCAGCGCAAGCTCGCGCGGCGAGAACGGCTTGGTCACGTAGTCGTCCGCGCCGGTCTCGAAGCCGACCACGCGGTCGGACTCCTCCCCCAACGCCGTGAGCATCACGACAGGCACGTCGGACGAGCGACGCAGCCGGCGGCAGACCTCCAGGCCCGACATCCCGGGGAGCATGAGGTCGAGCACGACGAGGTCCGGCGGGTGCTCCGCGGCGATCGCGAGCGCCGTCGGCCCGTCGCCCGCCTTGTCGACGTCGAAACCGGCGCGTTCGAGATAGCGGCGCACGACGTCGCTCACCGTGGGGTCGTCGTCGACGACGAGGACCCGCGCCCGCCTTCCGGCGTCGGGCCGCGGCATCACCATCTCAGTGTCCCTGGCGTGTCATCAGCCCGAGGCTAGGTGCATGGACGCCGGCCGTGGTCTCGCGTTCGCGGACCGTAAGGTGCGGTCGCCGGTCGCCGCCCTACGTTCCCGCGTGTCACAGGGCCGGGAACCAGAGGGCGACCTCGCGCTGTGCCGCCTCGGCGGAGTCGGAACCGTGCACGAGGTTCTCCGACGTCGACAGCGCAAGGTCGCCACGGACCGTGCCCGCCGCGGCCTTGCGCCCATCGGTCGCGCCGTTCATGGCCCGCACGACGTCGACCGCGGCGTCGCCGGCCAGCACCATGGCGACCAGCGAGCCGCCGGTGATGAACTCCCGGAGCGCCGGGTAGAAGGGCTTCTCGACGTGCTCGGCGTAGTGGGCGTCGGACAACGTCGAGTCCACCACGCGCTGGTCCATGGCCACGATGGTGAGTCCCTTGCGCTCGTAGCGGCCGAGGATCTCGCCCACCAGGCCGCGGCGGACGGCATCGGGCTTGATGAGGACGAGCGTCTGCTCGGACACGAGATTCTCCTGTGGGCGGACGATTGATACGACCGGCCGAACCCTAGTCATCGGCCTGGGCCGGCGGCCACCCGGACGGCCTCGTGTGTGACGCTCGGCTGCCGCTCCGCCCAGCTAGCGGAGCATCGGGCAGTCAGCCTTCCGGACGCTCCTGCCGGGCGGCCTCGGCCGCTTCGACCTTGCGACCCAGACGCAGCGTGAGGAACCACAGCAGCGCGAAAATGCCACCGAGGACGAACATCACAGGCACGACCAGGCCCAATCCGATGACGACGACCTGCAGGGCCGAGCCGAGGTAGTAGCCGAACGGACCTCGTCGCAGCAGCGCTGCCGCGACCACGCACGTCACCGCGACGCCGAGCCCAGCCGGAACGGCCGTCGACGCGTCGACATCGGAGATCGAGACGGCTACGGGTATCGCCAGCGCGACCACCAGGGCCTCGACGGAGAGCACCATCGCGGCGATGCGGCTCACGAGTTCCTCCTGAGCAGCCCGCGAGCGTCGCCTGCGGTCACGACGGATCCCGTGACGAGCACGCCGCCACCGCCGAGAGGGGCTTCCCGCTCGGCGAGGCCGACGGCGATCTCGATGGCCTCGGGCAGCGTCGACCCCTGATAGACGCGGTCCTCACCGAACGCCTGAAGGGCCAGCATGGCCAGGTCGTCGACGGGCATCGACCGCGGCGACGAGTTCTCGGTCGCCACGACCAGGTCGACGACCGCCGCTAGCTCCATCAGGATGCCCAGCACGTCCTTGTCGCGCAATGCAGCGACCACAGCCACCAGGCTGCCGAACGTGAACTCCTCGCTGATCGCCTCGGCCAGTGCGCGCGCACCGGCCGGATTGTGTGCCGCATCGACGAGCACGGTGGGGCTTCGCCGCAGCACCTCCAGACGGCCCGGCGACACGGTGCGAGCGAAGGCCGCCCGCACCGCGTCGCCGTCGAGCGGATCGCGGCCTCCACCGAGGAACGCCTCGACCGCAGCCAACGCGCACGCCGCGTTCTGCGCCTGATGCGCGCCGTGCAGCGGCAGGAACACCTCGTCGTAGAACCCGGCCAAGCCCTGCAGCCCGAGCAACTGGCCGCCGACCGCCACCTCGCGAGTCCGCACGCCGAACTCCAGGCCCTCCCGCGCGATCGTCGCACCCGCCTCGGCGGCGCGTCTCAACAACACCTCCGCTGCCCCCTCGACCTGCCGGGCGAGCACGGCAACGGCGCCGGGCTTGATGATCCCCGCCTTCTCGGCCGCGATCTGCTCCACGGTCTCGCCGAGATACTCGGCATGGTCCACGGCAACAGGGGTGACGACGGCAACCCGGCCGTCGGCCACATTGGTCGCATCCCAGGAGCCGCCCATCCCGACCTCCACGACAGCAGCGTCGACCGGAGCATCGGCGAACGCCGCGTAGGCCATGGCCGTCAACACCTCGAAGAAGGACAGCCGCACCTTGTGCCGCTCGTCGACCAGGTCGAGGTAGGGAGCAACCTCCGCGTACGCGGCCGCGAAACGTTCGGCGTCGACGGGTTCACCGTCGAGGCAGATCCGCTCCGTGATCGACTCGAGATGCGGACTGGTGAAGCGCCCGGTGCGCAGGTTGTGCTCACGGAGAAGCTCGTCGACCATCCGTGCGGTCGACGTCTTGCCGTTGGTGCCGCCGACGTGGATCACCGGGTAGGTGTGCTGAGGGTTGCCCAGCAGGTCGACCAGGTCGCGGATGCGCACCAGTGAGGGTTCGATCCGGGACTCCGGCCACCGCGTGGCCAGAGCCGCCTCGACCTCGCGTAGCGCGGCGGCACCTGCCGCGCGGCCCGTCTGGTCGTGCGTCACCGATGCGTCACCCGCCTTGGGGACAGTTCGTCGCGAACCTGCCTCCTGCGCACGACCGTCAGCTACTGAGTGCGCCGAGCTGGGCCTCGATCCTCGCGATGTCGGCTTCGGCTGCGGTGCGACGGTCCCGGATCCTGGCTACCACGGCGTCGGGAGCCTTGGCGAGGAACTGCTCGTTGTCGAGCTTGACGGCCGCCTGCGTCAGCTCCTTTCGGGCCGCCGCGAGGTCCTTCTCCATCCGGCGGCGCTCGGCCCCGACATCGATCGTCCCGGAGACGTCGATCTCCACCGTCACGCGGCCTATCTGCAGCGACGCAGTGGGTGCGAAGCGTTCCGCGGGTACGTCGAGCCAGGTGAGCGCCCTGATCTCGGTCTCGTGGTGGCTGATCGGACCCTCACCGCCGCCGACGAGCCGCGCCGCGACGCGCTGGCGGGGCTTGAGGCCTTGGTCGCTGCGGAACCGCCGCACCTCGGTGACCAACCGCTGGATCGCGGCGACGGCGGCCTCGGCCTCGGCGTCCGTCCGCGTTCGATCGGCGACCGGCCAGGAGGCGACGACCAGCGACTCCGCGCCGGTCAGCGCCGTCCACAGCTCCTCGGTCACGAACGGCGCCAGCGGATGGAGGAGCCGCAGCAGGGTGTCGAGCACGTGGCCCAGTACGAGCCGTGTGCGCTCCGCCGCCTCTCCGCCTGCCGCAAGTGGCGTCTTGACGAGCTCGACATACCAGTCGCAGAACTCGTCCCAGGCGAACCGGAACAGCGCTTCGGACGCCTTCGCGAACTGGTAGCCCTCGTAGTACGAGTCGACCTCGGCGACCGTCGTGTGCAACCTGGACAGGATCCAGCGGTCCGGGTCGGACAACGTCTCGGCGGGTGGGACCTCGCCGACGTGGGCGCCGTTGAGCAGAGCGAACCGCGTGGCGTTCCAGAGCTTGTTGCAGAAGTTGCGGGAGGCCTGGACCCAATCGACGCTCACCGAGACGTCGACGCCGGGGTTCGCGCCACGGGCCAGCGTGAAGCGGACTGCGTCGGCGCCGTAGGCGTCCATCCACTCCAGCGGATCGACGGTGTTGCCCCGCGACTTGCTCATCTTCTTGCCGTACTGGTCCCGGACCAGCCCGTGCAGCGCGAGGTGACGGAACGGGGCGGACTGCTCTGCGTTCCGCCCGTCGGCGTCGGTCATCGCGTAAAGGCCGAACATCATCATCCGGGCGACCCAGAAGAAGATGATGTCGTAGCCGGTGACCATCACGCTGGTCGGATAGAACCGGCGCAGGTCGTCGGTGTCGTCGGGCCAGCCGAGTGTCGAGAACGGCCACAGCGCGGAGGAGAACCACGTGTCGAGGACATCGGGGTCCTGCGCCCAGCCCTCGCCCGATGGCGGCGGCTCGCCCGGCCCGACGCACACCATCTGGCCGTCGGGACCGTGCCAGACCGGGATCCGGTGCCCCCACCAGAGTTGCCGGCTGATGCACCAGTCGTGCATGTTGTCGACCCACTCGAAGTAGCGGGCCTCCATGGTCTTCGGGTGGACGGTGACGCGGCCGTCGCGGATCGCGTCACCCGCGGCCTTCGCCAGCGGCGCCACGCCCACGAACCACTGGGTGGACAGCCGCGGCTCGATGACGGTGTCGCAGCGCGAGCAGTGCCCGACGGCGTGGATGTAGGGCCGCTTCTCGGCGACGATCCTGCCCTCTTCGCGCAACGCGGCCACAACGGCCGGGCGAGCCTCGAAGCGATCGAGCCCCTCGAACGGGCCCGGCGCCGTGATGACGCCCCGTTCATCCATGATCGTGAGGTTCGGCAGGCCGTGTCGCTGGCCGATCTCGAAGTCGTTGGGATCGTGGGCCGGCGTGACCTTGACCGCGCCGGTTCCGAACGTGGGGTCGACATGTGGGTCGGCCAATACGGGGATCCGACGGCCCGTCAGCGGTAGCTCGACCTCGGTGCCGACCAGGTGGCGGTAGCGGTCGTCATCGGGATGGACGGCGACGCCGGTGTCGCCCAGCATCGTCTCCGCGCGGGTCGTCACAACGACGATCGCCGAATCGCCGCTGCCGTACCGGATCGAGATCAGCTCGCCGTTGTCGTCACTGTGGTCGACCTCGATGTCGGACAACGCGGTCAGGCATCGGGGGCACCAGTTGATGATGCGTTCGGCGCGATAGATGAGCCCGTCGTCGTAGAGCCGCTTGAAGATCGTCTGGACGGCGCGGGACAGGCCGTCGTCCATGGTGAAACGCTCACGGCTCCAGTCGACGCTGTCGCCGAGCCGGCGCATCTGGCCGAGGATCTGGCCGCCGTACTCTTCCTTCCACTGCCAGACCCGGGCAACGAACCCGTCGCGGCCCAGATCCTGCTTGTTCAGACCCTCTGTCTCGAACAGATGCCGCTCGACCAGCGTCTGGGTGCCGATGCCGGCGTGGTCCATGCCGGGTAGCCAGAGCGTCTCGTACCCCTGCATCCGGCGGCGCCGCACCAGCGCGTCCATCAGCGTGTGACCCAGGGCGTGCCCGATGTGCAGGGACCCGGTGACGTTCGGAGGCGGGATCACGATGCAGTACGCAGGCTTTTCTGACGACGCGTCGGCGGAGAAGTAGCCGCGCTCGACCCAGCGCTCGTACAGCGGACCCTCTACCTCTGCCGGTGCGAACGCGGTCGGCAGGTTGGTGGGGCGAGTCGTCTCGGTCACCCAGGAAGTCTACGGACTCTCACCAGATGCCGACGCGTTCGTTCACCGGCCTCCACAGGCCGTCGCCTTCCCGCACCATTGCCGCGCATACGTGCGCGCGCACCTGATGAGCAACCGCTTCATGGAAGGCGGGACGACCCGTCAGGCGCTCTTTTCGCGGCGCTCCCGCTTGCGCGGCGCGACCTCGCGAGGAACCAGGGTCGGGTTGACGTTCTCCAGCACGACCTCGCGGTTGATGACCACGCGTGCGACGTCGTCGCGGCTGGGCACCTCGTACATCACGTGGAGGAGGACCTCCTCCATGATCGCTCGCAGGCCCCGGGCGCCGGTGCCCCGGAGCAGCGCCTGGTCGGCGACCGCCTCGATGGCGTCGTCGGTGAACTCCAGTTCGACGCTGTCGATCTCGAACAGCCGGTGGTACTGCTTGACCAGGGCGTTGCGTGGCTCGCAGAGGATCCGGATCAGGGCGTCGCGGTCGAGCGGGCTGACCGTGGTGATGACCGGCAGCCTGCCGATGAACTCGGGGATCAGGCCGAACTTCAGCAGGTCCTCCGGCATGACCTCGCCGAACCGGTCGCTGCTGTCGCGCTCGGCCTTGCTGCGGATCTCGCCGCCGAACCCCAGGCCGTGACGACCGATCCGGTGCTCGATGATCTCCTCGAGCCCGGCGAAGGCGCCGCCCACGACGAACAGGACGTTCGTCGTGTCGATCTGGATGAACTCCTGGTGCGGGTGCTTGCGCCCGCCTTGCGGTGGGACGCTGGCCGTGGTGCCCTCGAGGATCTTCAGCAGGGCCTGCTGGACGCCCTCTCCCGAGACGTCCCTGGTGATCGACGGGTTCTCGCTCTTGCGGGCGATCTTGTCGACCTCGTCGATGTAGATGATGCCGGTCTCGGCCTTCTTGACGTCGTAGTCCGCTGCCTGGATGAGCTTGAGCAGGATGTTCTCGACGTCCTCGCCCACGTAGCCGGCCTCGGTGAGCGCCGTGGCGTCGGCGATGGCGAACGGCACGTTGAGCAGCCGGGCCAGGGTCTGGGCGAGATATGTCTTGCCGCACCCGGTGGGTCCGATCAGCAAGATGTTGGACTTCGCCAGCTCCACGGCCTCTTCCTTGGCCGCCCTGGGACCACCCGCCTGGCGTGCCTGGACCCGCTTGTAGTGGTTGTACACGGCGACCGAGAGGGCCTTCTTGGCGATCTCCTGGCCGATCACATACTGCTCGAGGAACTCGTAGATCTCACGAGGCTTGGGCAGCTCGGAAAGACCCACATCGGGGCTCTCGCTGAGCTCTTCCTCGATGATCTCGTTGCACAGATCGATGCACTCGTCGCAGATGTAGACCCCGGGGCCGGCAATGAGCTTCTTGACCTGCTTCTGGCTCTTTCCGCAGAACGAGCACTTCAGCAGGTCACCGCCGTCGCCGATGCGTGCCACGCGGATCGTCCTTCCCGGGAGCGGTGCCCATGGGCCGTGTGTCTCGACGGTACCCCTTCGAGCCGACGAGCGGGCCCGCGGCGCGCGACGGCGTGCCGGTTCCGGCACGCCGTCGCCTTGCGCCGTCAGGCGACCGCGCTGGCCTTGCGGGAGGTGGTGAACGCGTCGACGAGGCCGTAGTCGATCGCTTCCTGCGTGGTCAGGATCTTGTCGCGCTCGATGTCCTTGCGGACCTCGTCGACGTCCTTCCCGGTGTGGCGGGCGATGATCTCCTCCAGCAGGGAGCGCATGCGCAGAATCTCGTTGGCCTGGATCTCGATGTCGCTGGCCGCACCGTACGCACCCTCGGTGTAGGGCTGGTGGATCAGGACCCGCGCATTGGGTACCGCGAGCCGTTTGCCCTTGGCACCCGCCGCCAGCAGCACCGCGGCCGCGGAGGCGGCCTGACCCATGCAGACCGTGCGGATATCGGGCTTGATGAACTGCATCGTGTCGTAGATGGTCGTCATCGCCGTGAACGATCCACCCGGCGAGTTGATGTAGATGTCGATGTCGCGGTCGGGGTCCATCGACTCCAGCGACATCAACTGAGCCATGACGGCGTTGGCGACGTCGTCGGAGATCGGCGTGCCGAGGATGATGATGCGCTCCTCGAACAGCTTTGCGTACGGGTCGATCCGCCGGAAACCGTAGGAGGTGCGCTCCTCCCATTGCGGGATGTAGTAGTTCATCGAAGGGACCTGGATGTCGCTCATCGGGGCTCCTGGGCTCAAGTCGGTGTGAAGTCTGCCGGCAGCGCGGACGGCTATGCCGTGCCGCCGCCCTCGGAGACCTGGGAGGCGCTTTGGACGACATGGTCGACGAAGCCGTACTCCATGGCCTCCTCGGCGGTGAACCACCGGTCGCGGTCGGAGTCGCGGTCGATCTCATCGACCGTTCGCCCGGTGTGACGGGCGATCAGCTCGGCCATCTGGCGCTTGGTGTGCAGCATCTGCTCGGCCTGGATCCGGATGTCGCTCGCGGACCCGCCCATGCCGCCGGACGGCTGGTGCATCATGATCCGCGCGTGCGGGGTCGCGTAGCGCTTGCCCTTCGTGCCCGCAGCCAGCAGGAACTGGCCCATCGACGCGGCCAGGCCCATCGCCACCGTGACGACGTCGGGCTTGACGAACTGCATGGTGTCGTAGATCGCCATGCCCGCCGACACCGAGCCGCCGGGCGAGTTGATGTACAGGTGGACGTCCTTGGTGGGGTCCTCAGCCGCGAGAAGGAGTAGCTGGGCGCAGATGGCGTTGGCGTTCTCGTCCTTGACCTCGGTGCCGAGGAAGATGATCCGCTCCCGCAACAGGCGGTTGTAGACGTTGTCCTCCAGGCCCATCGCCGAGCCTGGGGACTGCTGCATCGTGGCAGGGAGGACGAGACCGGATGTCTCGGGCCGTGGGCTCACCGTGTCTCCTCGGTCGGGTTCGTTGACGACCTTCCAGCCGTCAGGCGGTTCGTGGTTGGTATGTCATCGACCCTAACCATCCCCGACGGCCGCGCCATCCGAGAACGGCCCCTGTTCGCTCACGGCGTGCCGGACCGCTATCGGCCTCCCGGACGCCTGGAGGGTTCCCACGTCTCCACCCGGAGCTAGGCGTGGGAAACCCGCCGGTGGCGCTCTCTACCGCGTCTCCTCGGTGGTGTCGGCGGCATCGACGTCCTCGGGCGCCGGCTCGTCGAGCTCGGCGAACTCGATCTCCGGAATGCCCGCGTCCCCGCCCGGCTCGCCCAGCGTGCCGTCCTCCCGGAGCCGGTCCAACTCGACCGGGTGTCCCGACGCGTCGACCACCTTCGCCTTCTCGACGACCAGGGCGAGCGCCTTACTGCGCGCGACGTCGGCCACCAGCGCCGGCAGGTTGCCACTCTGGACGTACTGCTGGGCCAGCTGGTTCGGGTCGATGCCGGACGTGGACGACCGCTGGATGATGTAGGAGGTCAGCTCCTCTTGCGAGACCTGCAGCTCCTCGGCCCTGACCAGCTCGTCGAGGACGAACTGCGAAGTCAGGTTGCGGCGCAGGTCCTTCTCGAACTCGCCGCGGTGATCGTCGTCGCCGTGGCCGTCGCTGAAGTGCTCCTCGATCTGCGCTGCGACGACGCCCTCCGGAAGCGGGACCTCTCCCGCCCGTCCGAGGAGCAAGTCGAGCGTCCTGTCGCGGGCCTCGACGGCCTGCTGCAACCGCTTGACCTGCTCGGCGCGCTCACGGAGGTCTGCGCGCAGTTCGTCGAGGGTGTCGAACTCGCTCGCCATCTGCGCGAACTCGTCATCGAGCTCGGGCAGCTGCTGCTCCTTGACTGCACCGACGGTGACCGTGCAGTCGACCTCCTCGCCGGCGTTGGTACCGAGCAGGGTGGTCCGGAACGTGGCCGACTCGCCAGCCGACAGACCGGTCACGGCGTCGTCGATGCCGTCGACCAGCTGTCCGCTGCCGATCTGGTACGAGACGCCGGTGGCCTGGCCGCCCTCGACCAGCTCGCCGTCCCGGGTCGCTTCGAGGTCGACCGTGACGAAGTCGCCGGCGGCTGCGGGGCGGTCGACGCCGACGAGGGTTCCGAACCGCGAGCGCAGCTGGCTCATCTGCTGGTCGACGTCGTCGTCGGTCACCTCGACCTCGGGGACCTCGACCTGCAGTCCCTCCCACTCCGGGAGAGTCACGGTCGGCCGCACGTCGACCTCGACGGTGAACTTCAGCTCCTGGCCGTCTGCGAACTCGGTGACATCGACCTCGGGCTGGCCCAGCGGCTTGAGCTCGTTGTCCTCCACCGCCTGGCCGTACAGCTTCGGCAGCGCCTCGTTGACGGCCTCGTCGAGGACGGCGGGGCGGCCGACGCGCTGGTCGATGACCAACGGCGGCACCTTGCCCTTGCGAAACCCGGGAATCGTCACCTGGGCCGCGATCCGCCGGTACGCGGACTTGATGTTGGGCTCGAGCTCCGCGAACGGGACCTCGACCGCGAGCCGGACCCGCGTCGGGTTGAGGGTCTCGACGACGCTCTTCACTAGGGAGTTCTCCTGGAGGTCTGGATCGGCGCACGCGTAGCGCGGCGAACATGGACGGCCGACCGGATGTCGGCGCAAGCTCCCATGGTACCGGTCCGTGGCGGACCCAGCCGTCACCGTCTGGTCGGGGTACCCGGACTTGAACCGGGGGCCTTCCGCTCCCAAAGCGGACGCGCTACCAAGCTGCGCCATACCCCGCAAAATCCCCGCTCCCGGACTCGGGACGCGCGGGCGTTCGTGCCTGTCAAGACTACGCCCTCGTCCTGGGGCCGCCCGAAACCCGGTGCATCGCGTCACCCTGGCCAGGCGGGCCGTTGCAGACGGCGTGACCAGCTAGAATGCTCGCGAACCGGGCACCGCCGAGGCATGCGGCCGCCCGGTCCTGCGGGTGTAGCTCAATGGCAGAGCCCCAGCCTTCCAAGCTGGCCATGCGGGTTCGATTCCCGTCACCCGCTCCACGCAAAGCCGCAGGTCACGCCACCTCGGCGAAACCCGCGGCTGCTTCGAGCCAGACCGAACCGTCGGGTCTCGTGCCCGCGACGTGCCCGCCACTTGTCCTCGCTAGTCGTCCAGGCTTCCCATGGTCAAGTTGACGATTGTTCCAGTCATCCCGCTCGCCTGATCGGAAGCCACAAAGACCGCCATGTTAGCCAGCTCCGCGAGCGTCGAAAGCCGTCGCGTGTGGGTCCTGCTTGCGCCTAAATCGTGGAATTGTTCCCAGGTCATTCCCGATGCCTTGGCGTAAACCCCGAAGCTCTCCTTGATCCTGGGTGTCTCCGGCATCCCCTGTGGTCGCAGACCGACCACGCGAATGCCCTGAGGTGCGAGCTCGGCGGAAAGACTGCGAGTGAGCGACTCCACGGCGGACATCGCTGGACCGCCGCCTCCGATGAAGGGGATGCCCGTCCGTGAAGGGATTGAGGTAACGGTCATGATCACCCCCGATTTGTTCGCGACCATCCGCCGGGCGGCCAGGCGTGCGGTCAGGAAGTACGACCTCGTGTAGGTGGCAATCGGCCGGGAGAACTGCTCGACATCCAGCTCGACGAGGGGCACACGAGTCTTCGGATTCGGGATGCCGACCGCGTTGAACGAGATGTCGACGCGGCCCGCCTTGTCGATCACCGACTGTAGATGCTGGTCCACAGCCTGCTCATCGAGAGCGTCGACCTCCGCCGCCGCGGCGGTTCCGCCGGCGGAAACGACTTCCTTGGCGACAACTCCGACGGGCGCCAGGTGGCGCCCGGTGAGAAAAAGCTTGGCCCCCTCAGACGCAAAGGCGCGTGCGACAGCACCGCCGATCGCACCTCCGGCTCCGTAGATCACCGCAACCTTGTCCTTCAGCAACATCTCTGGGTTCCTTTCTGCGCCCGGGTGGTCACACCCGCCCACCTCATCAATGAGGACCGACGGCTGAGACTCATCTGCGCGTGGCTGCCTTGTTCGCCATCCGTCGACGTCCGGATCGTCCGAGCCGTCGATGATGCAGACACCGCGACGTCGGGAAACTGGGCGCCCACCGACCGCCCAGTTCGCCCCTCGGCCGGTGTCTATACAGGATGGAAGTGCGACAAGGTGCGGGAAGAACGTGACGCAAGGGTGGAGTGGTGACAACCGACCTGATCACCAGGGCGCGGGCCGGGGACGGCGAGGCGTTCCGAGTGCTGACCGAACCGCACCGTCGAGAGCTTCAGGTGCACTGCTACCGGATGCTCGGATCCTTCCAGGACGCCGAGGACGCCCTCCAAGACACGCTACTGACTGCCTGGCAAGGCCTCGGAGGGTTCGAGGGACGCGCCTCGATCCGCACCTGGCTCTACCGGATCGCCACCAACCGGTGCCTCAACACGCTTCGCTCGGCCAGTCGACGCCCGGCCAAGGAGTGGGACATGGCCAAGGTTGAACCGCCCGAGCCGACCCGGCTCGGCGAAGTCGTGTGGCTCGAGCCGTTTCCCGACGCCCTCCTCGAGGGTGCGATCGACGTGCCGCCCGGCCCGGAGGCCCGCTACGAACAGACCGAAGCCATCTCCCTGGCCTTCGTGACCGCGCTGCAGGTCCTGCCGCCTCGCCAGCTCGCCGTGCTCATCCTGCGCGACGTACTCGGATTCCACGCCAACGAGGTGGCCGAGATGCTCGACTCGACCGTCGAGTCGGTCAACAGCACACTCAAACGGGCCCGCTCCAGCATGCAGCGCCGCCTGCCGCCGACCGGCGAGCGCGAACCGCCTCCCGCTCCCGACTCACCCTCCGAGCAGGCGCTCGTGACAAACTTCGTCCACGCGTACGAGTCCGGCGATGTCGACGCGCTGGTCGCCTTGCTCACCGACGATGTCTTCGTCTCCATGCCACCGATTCCCCTCGAATACCAGGGCCGCGACGTCGTGGCCCGCCTCTTCGCCAGCATCTTCCGCTCGGGCAGGAGGGTTGACCTCGTGCCGACGCGAGCCAATGGTCAGCCGGCGTTCGGGGCCTACCTTCGCGCCTCCACCGGCATCCGCCACGGGAGCGGCCTCTTCGTCCTCACCCTCACCGGCGACCGGATCTGCGCCTACACCCGCTTCGACAACAGCGTGCTCCCATGGTTCGGGCTGCCGCGATCGCTCCCCAGCCGATAGCCAGCTTCCACCCTCGGGAGCGCGCTCTCTGTCGTTTCAACTCCCGTCGGCGGCTCCCCGTCAGGACGCTTCGGTTCGGGCGTTGAGGATCTCGAGGTAGTGGCGGTTTTCCATGATGCCCAGGACGTTGTCGAAGGGGTCGACGACCGAGGCGGTGACGAACCCGGGGCCGCGCTCGGTGAGTGCCTCGAGCTGCTTGGCACCCAACGACACCATTCGGTCCAGGGTCGCGGCCACGTCATCGACGTGCCAGTAGACGATGCTCCCGCCTGGGCCGGCGGCCAGTTCAGCCGGGGCGAAGCGCCGGTCGATGATGCCAAGCTCGTGCTCGTAGTCACCAATGCGGAACTCGACGTAGCCCGGTCCAAGCCCGGCGGCCTCGCTGCGGAAGTAGGGCTCGATGCCCAGCAGCTCGGTGTACCAGCGGGTCGCCGCCGGCAGGTCGTCGGCCCACAGGCTGAGCGTGCTCATACCACGCAGCATGTGGAGTCTCCTTTCGTTGCCCATGTCGATGCGTCCACGCTATCGGTTGCCTCCGACAAATCTGGGTCGGCAATTGTGGAGGCTGACCCTGCGGCCGGCCGCGTGGCCGGCAGTGTCGGAGCGTCGCGTTAGCGTCGGCATATGTCGACGAAGCCTGAGGCAGACGTGGCCGACGTGATCGCATTCCGCGACGCCGCCGAGTTCGAGGCGTGGCTGGCCGAGCACGTCGACCGGAGGCTCGGAGTGTGGCTCAAGATCGCGAAGAAGGAGTCCGGCGTTGCCTCGTTGACCGACGACGAGGCGGTCGATATCGGCTTGTGCTACGGCTGGATCTCCGGCCAGCGCAGGGCATACGACGAGGTGTACTACCTGCAGAAATACGTCCCGCGCCGGCCGCGGAGCCGATGGTCGCGGGTGAACGTGCGCAAGGTCGAGGCGCTCATCGCGGCCGGGCGGATGCGACCGTCCGGCCTCGCCGAGGTCGAGGCCGCCAAGGCCGACGGACGGTGGGACGCCGCCTACGAATCTCAGAAGCATGCCACCGTCCCGCCCGATCTCGCCGCCGCCCTGGCCGCGAGCCCCCGGGCGGCCCAGGCCTTCGAATCGCTCACCAAGACCAGCCAATACGCCGTGATCCTTGACCTCGTCACCGCCCGTACCCCCAGGACCCGGTCTGCGCACCTCCGCAAGGCCATGACTGCCCTGGAAGCACGCGGTGCCTAGGGAGTCACGCGGGTTCATCAAGAGGCGGACGCGACCTTCCAGAGGTAGCCGTCCGGGTCGCTGAAGTACCCGAAGTGCCCCCACTGAGTGGCTGCTGCTTCCTTCACGACGCCGCCACCGGCCGCCACGGCGTCTCCCTTCTACGTTGCGTTGAATACCTCAACCTGTATATGACGAAACGAGGCGGCAACGTGTGACCGGCGCGCGAGATGCCACCCGATCCACTGCTCGAGGCCCACCCAAACGATGTCCGGAGGGTCTACCCTCGACGACCGGAGGAGACGACATGACAGATAGTCCAGTCACCGTACGCGCGCATCTCGACGAGCCCCTGTCCCGCTGGCTGTGGCTGGTGAAGTGGCTGCTCGCCATCCCGCACTTCATCATCTTGATCTTCCTGTGGATCGCGTTCTTCGTGGTGACGATCATCGCGTTCTTCGCGATCCTGTTCACCGGGCGCTACCCGCAGGGCCTGTTCGAGTTCAACGTCGGCGTGATGCGGTGGACCTGGCGGGTGGGCTACTACACCTACGACGGGCTCGGCACCGACCGGTACCCGCCGTTCTCCCTCGCCGACGACCCTGATTATCCGGCCGGGCTTCAGGTGGAGTACCCACAGGCGCTCTCACGCGGACTCGTGCTCGTCAAGTGGTGGCTGCTCGCAATTCCCCACTACGTGATCGTCGCCCTGTTCGTCGGCGGCTGGGGAGGCGGGAACTGGGGCAGCGGGAACGGGGACGACAGCCGGAATTGGGGCTGGGGCTGGGACGGGGGCTGGGAAGGGGGTTCGGCATCAGCAGGCCTGATCGGCGTCTGCGTGTTCTTCGCCGCCGTCGCCCTGCTGTTCACCGCGCGCTATCCGCGCGGGCTCTACGACTTCGTCATGGGGATGAACCGCTGGGCGCTGCGAGTCGTGGCCTATGCCGCGCTGATGACCGACAGGTACCCGCCGTTCCGCCTCGATCAGGGCGGCACCGAGAGAGCCGAACCCGAAGCGGTTCCGACGAACCCGTAGCGAGCCATGAGCGGTCCGCTTCCCGTCGAACCGCCATGGTAGTAACGCTGCTGTGAAGCGGATCGGGATCGACGAGCGGCGGGCGCGCCTCGCCGTCAGGCATCACCTGTCGCCCTCCGCCGTCGCACCGACGCCGGAGGAAGCCGCCCGCGGCGTGGTTGCCCTGCACGCCACAGATCCCTCCTCGGTGTTCCTGTCAGTGCATGCCCGCACCGCACCAGCGGACGTCGGGGCGATCGAGAGGGCGCTCTACGAGGAGAGGTCACTGGTCCGGATGCTCGGCATGCGCCGCACGATGTTCGTCGTGCCCGTCGAGCTGGCACCGGTGATCCAGGCCGCTTGCACCGACGCGATCGCCACCCGGCAATGGCGCACGTACACGCAGCTGTTGGAACAGGGCGGCGTGGGTGACCGTGCGTGGCTCGAGGATGTCGTGGAGTCGACCGCGCGGGCACTCGCCGCTCGTGGCGAGGCGACCGGCGCGGAGCTGTCCATCGACGAACCACGCCTGCGCACGAAGATGCTCGTGGCCGAAGGCAAGCCGTATGCGGCGCAGCAGAACATCACCACCTGGGTTCTCTTCCTGCTCGCAGCCGAGGGCCGGATCGTCCGCGGCCGGCCACGCGGCACGTGGACGAGCAGTCAGTACAACTGGTCGCCGGCCGAGACGTGGCTGGCCGGCGGGATGGCTGAACTGCCGGTCGAGCCCGCGCGGGTGGAGCTCGTTCGACGGTGGCTGGCGGCATTCGGTCCAGCAACGGTCGCCGACGTCAAGTGGTGGACCGGTTGGACGCTCGGTCAGGTCAAGCTCGCGCTGGCCGAGATCAGGCCGGAAGAAGTCGACCTGGACGCGACGACCGGACTCGTCCTTCCGGACGATCTCGAGCCTGCGTCGCCGCCCGACCCGTGGGTCGCGCTGCTGCCCGCGCTGGACCCGACGGCGATGGGCTGGTCGGAGCGGTCCTGGTATCTCGGCGACCACGCATCGGTGCTCTTCGACCGGTCGGGCAACGTCGGACCGACGGTATGGAGCGACGGTCGGATCGTCGGCGGTTGGGCACAGCGAGGGGATGGTGAAGTCGTCTACCGGCTGCTGGAGGACGTCGGAAGCGACAAGGCCACGGAGGTCGACGCAGCCGCCGACCAGCTCGCCGGGTGGATCGGCGGCGTCCGGGTGACCCCGCGCTTCCGCACACCTCTGGAACGGGAACTGACCGCGTGAGCACAGTCGCGCGAATCCGGGAGTACCCAGTCCTGTCGGCACGCGCTAGCGTCCTGGACATCTGAACGTCACGTTCCACGCGTACTCCTGGTCGGCAGTGCAGCCGGCCACTCCTTCTGGAGGGAACATGCCCAAGCGGTTAGCCCGATGGGGGCTCGTCGGGACGGCCCTCGCCCTGACCATTCCGATGGCACCGCAAGCGCAAGCAGACTCGCCGCACGGCGAACAGGACGAGGTGAGGTTCGCGACGTACAACGCGTCGCTCAACCGGGCCATCGAAGGTGAGCTCGTGGCGGATCTCTCGACGCCCGACGACGTCCAGGCGCAGACGGTCGCGGAGATCATCCAGCGGGTCCGTCCGGACGTCCTGCTCATCAACGAGTTCGACTTCGACGCATCCGGCACCGCGGCGGGGCTATTCCAGCAGAACTACCTCTCCGTTCCGCACAACGGCGCCGACCCGATCGACTACCCGTTCCGCTTCGTCGCCCCGTCCAACACCGGCGTCCCGTCCGGCTTCGACCTGGACAACAACGGCAGCGTCGGGGGCGGAAACGACGCCTTCGGCTTTGGCGCGTTCCCAGGACAGTTCGGCATGGCCGTGTACTCGCGGTACCCGATCCTGACCCCGCTGGCCCGCACGTTCCAGAACTTCCGGTGGGCGGACATGCCCGGCGCGCTTCTGCCGGACGACCCTGCCACGCCGGCGCCGGCCGACTGGTACTCAGCCGAGGAGCTCGACGTCTTCCGGCTGTCGTCGAAGAGCCATTGGGATCTGCCCATCCTGGTCGAGGGACGCATCGTCCACCTGCTCGCCAGCCACCCGACGCCACCAGTGTTCGACGGGCCCGAGGACCGTAACGGCACCCGCAACTTCGACGAGATCCGGTTCTGGGCCGATTACGTCTCCGGGGGACCGACCGCCGGGTACATCTACGACGACGAGGGCCAGGACGGCGGCCTTCCCCAGGGTTCCTCGTTCGTGATCGTAGGGGACCAGAACTCCGACCCTCTCGATGGCGACAGCATCGAAGGCGCGGCACAACAGCTCCTCGAGCACCCGAGGGTGAACGCTGGTGTCGCCCCGGACAGTGAGGGCGCCGTCGAACAGTCAGGACTGCAGGGCGGGGCCAACCTGACCCATGAGAGCGACCCGCGTTTCGACACCGCCGACTTCAGCGACACGGCGCCAGGCAACCTGCGGGCCGACTACGTCCTGCCCAGCAAGAACCTCCGGATCGCCGATTCGGCGGTGTTCTGGCCGCTGAGTTCTGACCCCTTGTTCCGGCTGGTCGGTACGTTCCCGTTCCCCAGCTCAGATCACAAGCTGGTCTGGGTCGACGTACGAACGAATGGCGGCCGCAACTGACCCATCACGGTGCGGGCCGCGTCACCCAGACCCGTGCCACGGCATCCCAGTGGACCACGGATCCCTCTGCCAACCGGTCGAGATCGAGCTCGGTGAGTTGACGCAACGACGCTCGAGGTCCCGCGGCGGCGGCGTTAGGCCAACTCGCGATTGAGCTGCTCGGTGATCACGAGCCCGGCGAGCAACGCCGTCGTCAGACCGGCGACCACCAGACCTGGGACCGTAGCTGCCAGTGGCACGGCAGCCACGAGCAGGATCACCACGGCCGCTCGCGGCCATCGCTGACGACGCCCGACGCTTGCCCCGAACGCCATCAGCCCGATCAGGTAGAGCGCGGGGCCACCCAGCGTCACGATCGCGCCGGCGACATGCAACTCGTCTGACGGATGCGCGACCACTAGCTCGTCACCCACCGCCGTGAGGATGATCCCCGCAACGATCGGGATGTGCAGGTACGTGTAGGCGTTGCGGCCGAGCTGACCTGCTTCCTCGAGCGGGCCGCTGATCCGCCGCACCGCGGAGCCCGCGGTCTGCCCGAAGTACAGCCACCAGAGTGCCGTCGAGCCGAGGAAGGCAACCCCCAGGGCGACGACGACCGCCACCGTGAGCTCGACCGCCGAGGCCGTCACCCCTGTCAGCACGATGCTTTCCCCGAGCGCGATGATGATGAAGAGCTGGAACCGTTCGGCGAAATGGCCGCCGTCGATCTGCCATTGGCTCATCGGCGTCCCACCGAAGCCCGGCAACCAGTAGCGGGCCATGGGCGCGACCAGATCCAGCCCGAGCGCACTCACCCAGATCGCCCACCGCGCTCCACCATCGGCGAAGGCACCACCGATCCACAGCGGCGCCGACAACACGCTCCAGGCGAGGATCTGCTGGAAGTTGCGGTTGAAGTCGCCGCGCGGCGTGACCGAGACGACGAACGCGTTGCGTCCGACCTGCAGTGCCACGTAGCTGGAGGCGAACAGCAAGCCGTGCTCGTCGAACGCAGCGGGAATCGCCACCGACATCAACAGGCTCGCCAGCATCACGAAGGCCAGCACCAGCCGGACTGGCACCGTCTCCGGGTCGAACCAGTTGGCCATCCACGTCGTGTAGTTCCAGGCCCAGTAGACGGCCAGCAGGAGGAAGGCCGTCTGCGCTGCGCCCTCCCAGCTCAGGTTCTCGAGCAGATGATGAGACAGCTGGGTGATCGCGAACACGTAGACCAGGTCGAAGAACAACTCGAAGAATGTCGCCCGGTGCTCGCTGGCTCGGCTGCGGATATAGGGAATGTCGGGGACGACGTACGCGCCAGGCCGCGCAGCCTCATCGGACATGGTCATGCACCCCACTGTCGTAGCAAGGACTCGGCCTTTGCGACGTCGATTCTGGCCGGGTGGTCGCGCACCAACCAGGCCAGGAACCCAACGCCGTACCCAGGGCCGGGATTGGCGGCCTCCCGTGCCTCAGCCCGTACCCAGTCGGCCTTTCGTCGTGGACGCCCACCATCCCAAGCGCGCCCGCTCGACACACGGCCGCAGCGAATCGTCCGCCAGAGGCGCCGCCCATCGGCGCCGACACGACCGGCACCAGGACGGCGAACATCTCGGTCAACCACGCCGTCAGCACGACGACGAGTGTCGTAGCCCAGCACCCGGCCAGCAAGGGCATGGCCAGCCGTCCGTGGAGTCGCGAGCAGGTTGTCCTAGGCCCGTTTCCGGCGTGGTTCACCGTGGGTGAACGCGGCGCCGGAGGTGGCCTGTGGACAAGGCATCGAGTGTCGGCAGGGCCGGCTAGACTCGAACGCATGTTCGAAGTCTCGGATGCGGGGTCCGGCCGTCGTGGTGACACGGCGGGCGGGCCGGATCTGGGTGGGCTGGAGCGGATGCCGCCGGGCGCCGGGGCTGGCGGGGTTGCTGGAGCGGGTGGACCCGGCCGCGGTGTCCGACGCGGACGACCTGGTGGAGCTGGTGGCGGCCTGCCGGCGGATCAAGGCCTGGGCCGACGGCATCGAGGTCGAGACCGCGGCCGCGCTGGCCAGCCATCCGGTGTGCGACGACATGAGGCGGCCCGGCACGGGTTCACGCCGATCCGGGCCGCCGGCCAGCTGATCGCCGCGCGGCTGGGTCTCGCCCCGAGCACCGGGGCGGACCGGGTGGCCACCGCCACCCAACTGGTCGACGAGCTGCCCGACACGGTCGCCGCGATGCGCGCCGGACAGATCGACTACCCGAAGGCGGCCGCGCTCGCGGTCGGGTCCGGGCGTTGGATCCGCCGGACCGGATGGCCGACCGGATCACCGGGGAGATGGTCACCCCGGACGGGATCCGCCGCGGGCTGGTCGCGCAGGTCGAATCCGCGGTGCTGCCCAGGGCGGGTGGCCGGTCGCTGCGGCAGCACCGCGACGCCATCGCCCACGCGGTGGCCGCGGTGGCGCCCCGAACCGCCGAGCAACGCCACCGAGGAGGCCCGCCAGGACCGGCACGTCGCGTACTCGCCGGCGCCGGATGCGATGGCCTGGCCGAACACCTACGGGCCGGCCGAGGACGTCACCGCCATCAAGCTGATGCTGGACGCGGCCGCCGACGCCGCGAAGACCGCCGACCCGGCCGATCCGCGCACCCTGGACCAACTGCGCTTCGATGCGCTGGCCGCGCTGGCCTGGGCGTCCCTGGACTCCGGGCACCTGGGCGGCTGCGAGCACGCCCCCCGGCTCGGTGCGCGGCACGGCCGGGCCGCAGCCGTCGCGGTGACGGTGCCGCTGTCCACCCTGATCGGCCTCGACGACACCCCGGCCCAGCTCGCCGGGTACGGCCCGATCACCGCCGAGGTGGCCCGGCGGATCGCCGCCGCCGGCACCTGGCGGCGGCTGCTCACCGACCCCGCCACCGGCGCCCTCCTCGACCACGGCCAGACCCGCCACACCCCGCCGCAGGACCTGATCGACCACCTCATCGCCCGGGACCGGACCTGCAGGTTCCCCACCTGCTCGCAGCCGGCGCGACGCTGCCAGATCGACCACACCATCCCGGCCGGCGCACCCGGCTGGACCACCTCAGCCGGCAACACCGGGCCGCTGTCCGGCGGCTGCCACAACGGCAAAACCCACGCCGGCCGGCACCTCGAACAACCGAGCCGGGCCACTTCCGATGGCGGGCACCCACCGGCCACACCTACCAGGTCGAACCCGAACCAGTCGGCCCCATCACCGTGGGCCCGGAACCGGAACCACCCGGCGACCCCCCGGAGCCGGATCCCGGCGACGACATCCCACCGTTCTGACCCCGGCGAACACTGTTCTGACTCGGCGGACGCCATCCTTACCCCGGCGAACGACGACAGCACATGTCGGCGCCCGCCCAGGACGGCTCCACCTCATCGCGGGCTCGCGGTCGAGGTCAGCGAGTGTGACGCGCAGCAGGCGACCACGATCCCTACTCAGGACACGTCACGTCGGCGCAGGACCAGAGCCGAGGCGGCAACGAACGCGACGACATAGAGCGCGAGCGTCAGCAGCGCCCGGCCGCCCCCGACCGCGGCGATCACGCCCGGCGACGGCGCCCCCACCTGCGCACCAGAGGTGAGTTCCGACACCAGCGAGCCGGCGTTGACGCCGGGCAGGACGTCGCGCAGCGGCCGCAGCGCTGTCAGCAGGTCGTCCGCCATGCTCGAGACCAGGTTCTCGATTCCGAGCGCCCACACGACGCCGAGGCCGATCGGCAGCGCGATACTCCGGAACACGAAGGCCAGCGCCGCACCGAACAGCGCCCACATGGACGTGATCAACCAGCCAGTAGCCACGCCCTCGAGGATGTCCACGATCCCGGGCCACGATGCAGGCTGCGACTCGAGCGCGCCGATCACTGCACCGACGACCGCACCGACGACGAAGGTCAGCAGCACCACCCCGAGCGCCGCGGCCACCACGGCTGCGAGCTTCGCGCCCAGCACGGTCAACCTGGCCGGCCGCTGTGTCAGCAGGGTCTTGAGGGTCCCCCAGCCGTATTCGCTGCCGACCATCAGCGCGCCCATGATCAACACGATCGCGCCGCCGAACACCGGGGTGCCGCTGAGGGCATTGACCACGAGCTGATCCGGCAACGCCTCGCGTAGAGCGGCCTGCGCAGTTGCCGGCCCACCATCGTCGGTCAAGTACCCGGCGTACGGCAGGGCGTAGCTGAACAACACCATCAGCACCAGCCACGTCGCCACCAGCACCCACGTCGCCGGCCGCTTCGACGCCTTCACCAGCTCCGCCAGGAACGCGGACTTCATGATTGGTCTCCCGTCATCTCCAGGAACGCTTCCTCGAGCGTCCGTTCCATCCGGCCGACTTCCATCACCTGGACGTCCGCGGCCACCAGCTCTCGGACGATCCGAGGAGCCCGCGCCGGATCAGCCTGGATCCGAATGGCGCCGTCACGCACCTCGACCACGCCAGTGCCGACCACGCGCCGCACCTGTTCCACCGCGCGCTCGAGCGGGTTGGCGACGACCCGCAGGCCGGCCTGGCCGCGCAACTCGTCGACGGTGCTCTCGGCGATCAGCCGACCACCGGAGATCACCCCGACCCGGCCGCAGATCTGCTGCACCTCGGCCAGCAGGTGGCTCGATAGCAGCACGGTGTGCCCGCTCTCGCCCAGCTCACGGACGAGCGCGCGCATGTCGCGCATCCCCGCAGGGTCGAGTCCGTTCGTCGGCTCGTCGAGGATGAACAGCTCCGGCTCGCCCAACAATGCCGCCGCCACCCCGAGGCGCTGCTTCATCCCCAGGGAATACGTGTCGTAGCGGTCGTCCGCTCGGTCGGTCAGGTCGACCCGGTGCAGGACCACATCGACGTCCCGTCGGGCCAGGAGACGGTAACGGGCAAGGACTCGCAGGTTGTCGCGCCCGGACAGGTAGGGGTAGAAGGCCGGCGACTCGATCATGGTTCCGATCCGGGCCAGGCCGTCGGGCGCACCCGGTGGCCGGCCCAACACGGTGACCCTCCCCGATGTGGGACGGACCAGGCCGACCAACATCCGCAGCGTCGTCGTCTTGCCCGCGCCGTTGGGGCCGAGGAAGCCGTAGACCTCGCCCCTCCGGACGGTCAGGTTGACCTCGTCGACGGCCTTGACGGAGGGTCCGTAGGTCTTCACCAGATCCCTGGTCTCGACCAGTACGTCAGCGTGTGTGCTCATGCCGTCAAGCCTGCGGATCGCAGTGCCTGGGCGCGTCGCCCGAGGAGCGGCACGTGGGCTACCGCAATCGGCGCAGGCCGGACCTCGGCCCGTACGCCGACCGGACTACGCGAGCCAGCCGGGCCGGACGAGTCCCGACTCGTAGGCGGCCACGACGAGCTGGGCGCGGTCGCGGGCGCCGAGCTTGATCATGGCCCGGCTGACGTGGGTCTTCGCGGTGGCCGGGCTCACGAACAGGCGGCCTCCGATCTCGTCGTTGGTCAGGCCCGCGGCGACGAGCGCCATCACCTCGCGCTCGCGATCGGTCAGGACGTCGAGCTCGCGGGTAGGACCGGGCTCCTTCGCCCGCGCGGCGTATTCGGCGATGAGCCGGCGCGTGACTCCGGGCGAGAGCAAGGCGTCGCCGCTGGCCACCGTGCGGACGGCGGCGACGAGCTCGGTCGGCTCCGTGTCCTTGACCAGGAAGCCGCTGGCACCCGTTCGCAGGGCCTCGAATACGTACTCGTCCAGGTCGAACGTGGTGAGGATGATCACCCGCACGCCGGCCAGTCGGTCGTCGGCGGCGATCCGCCGGGTGGCCTCCAGCCCGTCCATGCCGGGCATCCGAACGTCCATCAGCACGAGGTCGGGTCGAGTCGCCAGGATCTCGCGGACAGCCTCGCGGCCGTCCCCCGCCTCCGCAACCACCTCGATGTCGTCCTCGGAGTCGAGCAAGGCCCTGAACCCGGCTCGGACGAGCGCCTGGTCGTCGGCCAGCACCACCCGGATCATGACGTCTCCTCCAGCGGAAGTACTGCGCGGACTCCGAAGCCCCGCCCCGATCTCGGCCCGGCTGACAGCGTCCCGCCGACCGCAGCGGCCCGCTCGCGCATGCCGGCGATGCCGGTGCCCTCTCGCGTCCCGGTCGTCGCCGTTCCTCGGCCGTCGTCGTCGACCTCGACGGTCAGGCTCGTCTGTCCGTACACGACCCGGACGGTCGCCGTCGACGCCCGGGCGTGGCGCACGACGTTGGTGAGCGCCTCTTGGACGATCCGGAACGCCGCCAGCTCGACGCCGGCCGGCAGGGGACGCGGGTCGCCGTCGATCACGGATCTGACGGCGACACCTGCCTGGCTGGCACGCGCCACCAACTCGTCGACGCGGGCCAGTCGCGGTGCGGGCCCGCGTGGAGCGCCCTCGTCGACCTGGCGGAGGACGCCGAGGATCGAGCGCAGCTCGACCAGGGCCTCCTTGCTGGCGTCGCGGATCGTGGTGAGGGCCGCTCGGGCCTGCGCCGGCCGCTCGTCGGCCAGGTGCAGCGCGACGCCCGCCTGCACGTTGATCAGCGAGATGTGGTGCGCGACGACGTCGTGCAGCTCTCGGGCGATCCGCAACCGCTCGTCGCCCGTCCGTCGGCGCATCTCCTCGTCCCGGGCCCGCGCAGCCTCCAACGCGCTCTCGCGGCGCGCCCGGACGACCTCCGCCACGACGAGGACCAGGAGCATCCAACCCGCAACCACGAGCATCAGCTGCCACGACGGTGGCGTGCCGAGGTCGAGGAGATACCACAGGCCGAAATGTCCGACGTACAGGACCGCAGCCGCCAGCCACGCGGCCCGCCGGTGCCCTGCGAGCACCGCATAGAACGCCGCGACGACGGCGCTAATGATCACCGGGCCGAACGGGTACTGGCGCAGCAGGTAGACCAGCGTGACGGGGATGACGACCGCGAGAACCATGACAGGGGCGCGGCGCAGCCAGCCGAGCGCGATCGGCCCCGCGAGCAGCAGCGCGAACGCAAGGCCGTCGAGTGCGCGGCGGTCGGGCTGCCCCGACGCAGCTCCGATCGAACCGCCGACCTGGATCAGTCCGACCAGGATCGTCAGGTTCCATCGCAGGCCGAGGGGCCAGGCCGTCGCCGCGCTCACCTCGGCACGGTAGGCCTCGGGTTCACGGGACGTCATCCGCCGTGGCGCCGATCCGCCACTACACCAGGCGGCGTACGCGAAGGGTGCATCAGGATCAGCAACCCACGACCCTCGTCAGGTGCGCCAGAGCAGCACTAGCGCGCGGTCGTCGGAGGTCGACGCGCCGACGGCATCGATGAGCTTGCGGGCGCCATGCCTGAAGCCCTTGGCCACGAGCCGCTCGGCCTCGCCCTGCAGCTTGTCGATGCCGTCGGTGAGGTCGCGGCGCGGCGTCTCGACGAGGCCATCGGTGTAGAGCAGCAATGCATCGCCAGACCCGAGGCGGCCCGTGGAAGGCACGTACTCGTCCTTCTCGAAGACGCCGAGCAGGCCACCCGTCGCGTCGAGCGTGCGCCATCGGCCGGAACCGGCGTGGAAAATGACCGCGGGCGGATGACCAGCCGAACGAACCTCGAACTCCCCAGTGCCCAGATTGACGACCAGGTACACGGCGGTCGCGAACCCCTCCGCCCACTCCTGCCGCAGGAGGTAGGCATTGGCCGCCGGGAGGAACTCGGCCGGCGGCAGCGACCCGAGCAGGCCACCGAAGGCGCCGGACAGTAGCAGCGCCCGGGTGCCGGCACTCAGACCCTTGCCCGACACGTCGATGAGCGCGACTTCGAGCACCATGCCACCGGGGGACCGCGATGCCACCAGGAAGTCGCCGGAGAACGTGGAGCGCCCGGCCGACCTGTGCACGACCTCGACCTCCCAGCCACGCGGCAGTGCGGGCATTTCGCCCTGCGCGCGGAGCCGATCCTTGAGGTCCACGAGCATCGACTCGCCGACCGTTCCCTGCACGCCCAGCCGGGCCCGTGACCGGGCCGATCCGAACGCCACGACGGCCGTCACGCCGACCACGAGCACGTTGCCGAGGTAGAGCTCGTCGACGCCGTGGGCCGCGCCGTCGGCGACCAGGGCCACCGCGGTGGCCACGATGAGCACCAGCAGCGAGGGCACCTGGAGCGCGACGCCTCCGAGCAGCACCGGGATGACGAGCAGGCCCGCCGGGACCGACTCGGGGAAGGACAAGTGCAGCAGGTAGAAGGCCGCGACGCCGAGCACAAGGAAGATCAACGCCACCGGCTCGCGAGAAAGCCAGTTGCCGATCCGGGACGTCGCCCCCCTCCCGGCCGGCCGGCTCACGACGATCCGGTCGGAACTCCACGTCACGGCGCGACAGTAGCGGTACGGGGGCCGCGGCTGAATAGTGGAACCGTTCGGTCGTGCTTCCGCCGAGACCGCCGTACGGTTGGCGGCATGGCAGACCGCGGAAAGGTGACGCCGAGGCGCATGGACCACGTCGATCGCAGGTCTCAGGTCGGCGTGTCCGGGGCAATGCGGTCCCGCGACGTGTCCCGGCCGGACGACGCCCTGGTCGCCGAGGTCACGCGCCAGGACCAGCCGGATCCGGAGCCGCTCTCGGAAGGGGCGGAAGCTCGCCGGTCTCCTCGTAGCGGGTGAGCATCCCGATCCGGCGAGCGTGCCGCTCGGCGCCGGAGAACTGCGTGGTGAGGAAGATCTCGACGAAGCGAGCGACGTCGTCGAACGCATGCATCCGGGCACCGACGGCGAGCACCCGCGCGTCGTTGTGCTCCCGTGCGAGCCGCGCGGTCTCCTCGTTCCAGGCAAGAGCCGCGCGCACGCCCCGCACCTTGTTGGCGGCCATCTGCTCGCCGTTGCCCGATCCGCCGATCACGAGCCCGAGGCTGCCACCGTCGCGGGAGACAGCCTCCGCCGCGCGGAGACAGAAGACCGGATAGTCGTCACTCTCGTGGTAGGCGAAGGCGCCGTGGTCGACGACCTCGTGGCCCTGCCCGCGTAGCACCTCGGCTAGCCCGTTCTTGACCTCGAAGCCGGCGTGGTCGGAGCCCAGGTGGACGCGCATGGCGGACATCCTGCCAGCGACCCCCCGGGACGGCGGGCCTTCACCAGGCGAAGCGGCGCTTCTCCAGGCAGACGAGGGTGGCGACGCGCGGGGCCGGGTGGTGCACATGGTCAAACCCAGCCTTCGCGCGCACGTGCATGATCTGCCAAGATCGAGCGCATGCCTGGAATCAACCTCACCCGCGACGAGACCCGTGAGCGCGCAGCGCTCGTCGACGTCCAGTCGTACCAGGTCGGGCTCGACCTCACGACCGGTGAGAAGACGTTCACGTCGACCACGACCATCCGGTTCACCTGCAGCGAGAAGGGTGCGAGCACATGGCTCGACCTGATCGCGCCGACCGTCGGGGAGGTCGTCCTCAACGGCACGTCGCTCGATCCCCTCACGGTGTTCGACGGCAACCGGATCCGGCTCGAAGGGCTGAAGCCCAAGAACGAGGTGCGTGTCGTCGCCGAGGCGGCCTACATGCACACCGGCGAAGGGCTGCACCGGTTTGTCGACCCGGTCGACAGCGAGGTGTACGTCTACAGCCAATTCGAGGTAGCCGACGCGCGACGGGTGTTCGCCTGCTTCGAGCAGCCCGATCTCAAGGCCACGTTCGCCTTCACCGTGACGGCACCGGGCCATTGGGAGGTCGTGTCGAACTCGCCCACGCCGGAGCCGTCAGACGTCGGCGACGACGGTACGGTCAAGCTCTGGACGTTCGAGGCCACGCCCCGGATGTCGACCTACATCACCGCGCTGGTCGCAGGGCCGTACCACGCAGCCCGTGGCGAGTACGTCGGCAAGGAGAAGACGATCCCGCTCGGCCTGTTCTGCCGGCGGTCGCTCGCTGAGCACCTCGATGCCGACGAGCTCTTCGACCTCACGCGCAGGGGTTTCGCCTTCTTCGAGGACGTGTTCGGCCTGGCATACCCGTTCGCCAAGTACGACCAGCTCTTCGTCCCCGAGTACAACGCCGGAGCGATGGAGAACGCGGGCTGCGTCACGTTCCACGAGGACTACGTTTTCCGCAGCCGCGTCACCGACGCCGCGTACGAGCGGCGCGCCGAGACGATCCTGCACGAGATGGCGCACATGTGGTTCGGCGACCTCGTGACCATGCGCTGGTGGGACGATCTGTGGCTCAACGAGTCGTTCGCCACCTGGGCGAGCCTGCTGTCCCAGTCCGAAGCGACGCGATGGACCGAGGCATGGACGACGTTCGCGGTGTCCCAGAAGCTCTGGGCCCTGCGGCAGGATCAGCTGCCCTCGACGCACCCGATCTCGGCGGACATCCGTGATCTCGACGACGTCCAGGTCAACTTCGACGGCATCACCTACGCCAAGGGCGCGAGCGTGTTGAAGCAGCTCGTGGCATGGGTCGGACGCGACGAGTTCCTCGCCGGGGTACGCGCATACTTTGCCGAGCACACCTGGGGAAACACCGAGCTGGCGGACCTGTTCCGGCACCTCGAGCAGACCAGCGGGCGCGACCTCAGCGCATGGGGCCAGCAGTGGCTGCAGACCGCCGGCGTGAACACGCTCGCGCCGCAGGTCGAGGTCGGAGAAGACGGCGACTATACGGCGGTGCGAGTTCTACAGAGCGCCGCGCCGGAGCACCCCACACTGCGAGGTCACCGCGTGGCGATCGGCCTCTACGACGAGACACCCGACGGGCTCGTACGCCGGCACCGGGTCGAGCTCGACCTCGACGGCGAAAGTACCCAGGTACCCGAACTGGTCGGTGAGCAGCAGCCAGACCTGCTCCTGCTCAACGACGACGACCTGACGTTCGCCAAGATCAGGCTCGACGACCGGTCGAGGCAGACGGTCGTCCGCGACATCGGCCGGCTGTCGTCCTCGCTGGCCCGCGCCCTGTGCTGGACGGCGGCCACCGACATGCTTCGCGACGCGGAATTCCCGGCCCGGGAGTACCTCGAGCTGGTCCTCGGCGGCGTCCAGCGCGAGACCGACATCTCGGTCGTCCAGACACTGCTCGCCGCAGCACGCAACGCGATCACCATGTACGCCGACCCGCCCGACCGGCTGATGCTCTCGGCCCGGTGGTCCAGCGCACTGCGGCGGATGGCCGGTGCCGCCGATCCGGGCAGCGACGCGCAGCTCGCGTTCACCCGTGGGTGGGCTGCGGTGGCCGCGAGCCCGGACCACGTCGCCGAGATCGAAGTGCTCCTCGGTACCGAAGACGGGGGCGACGTACTCCCCGGGCTGAAGGTCGACACAGACCTGCGCTGGAGCCTGCTGCACCGCCTCGCCGTGCTCGGAGCGGCAGGTGCCGCCGAAATCGACGCAGAACTAGCCCGCGACGACACCGCGACCGGCCGGAGGCAGGCCGCATATGCCCGGGCCGCCTTGCCGACCGCCGCGGCCAAGGAGGAGGCGTGGGCGCAGGCGGTCGAATCCGACGAGCTTCCGAACGCCCTGCTCATCGCCACCACCGAAGGGTTCGCGCAACCCGAGCAGCGTGAGTTGGTCCGGCCGTACGTCGACCGGTACCTCGAGGTCGTACCGGAGGTATGGGCCCAGCGCACGAGCGACATGGCCAGGCGCATCCTGGTCGGCTTCTTCCCGCGACTGCTCACCGACCACGAGACAGCTGAGAAGGTGCGAGCCTGGCTGGCATCCACCGACGTCCCGCCGGCCCCGCGTCGGCTGGTCGTGGAAGGGCTGGCCGACCTCGACCGGGCCCTACGCGCCCAAGCGTGCGACCGCGAAGCCGGCCAGGCACCCACGACCCTCAGGTCGACCGTCGGTTGACCGGCCGCGAACCCGACCAGGACGCCACGATCAACGGGCGGAGTCCGGGCTGGGGGCCCGATCGCGGGTCGCCGGCACCACCTCTTCGGCGAAGCGGCGAAGCTGGTCAGGGCCGTCGCCCCAGAAGATCAGCGTGTCCGCCCGGTGCTCGGCCACCAGTCCGGCCAGCTGATCACCCCACTGGTCGGCGGGACCGCGCAGGAAGCCCTCGGAGGACCCGTCGGTGATGGTGCCGTTGACATTGAAGACCCGACGGATCTCGGACGGGTCGCGACCCGCCGCGGCCGCGCCGTCGTCGACCCGGTCGTTGAGCTCGCCCAGCCTTGCGAGGATGTCACCGCGGATCGAGGGGACCCAGCCGTTTGCGAGCCGACCCGTCAGCCGCAGCGCCCTTGGTCCGAACGCGCCCACCCAGATGCCGATGTCGTGCACCGGCAGAGGCCCGGAGTGGACGCCGCGCAGGTGGTAGTAGTCGCCTTCGAAGCGCAGCCCGCGTTCACCGCTCCAGATCTGCCGGATCACCTCGATGCCCTCGGCGAGCTGGTCGAGCGACTCCCCCGGCGTGCGCCGGACGCCGCCGTAGCCCTCGATGGCGTCCCAGAAGCCGCCGGCCCCGATCCCGAGCTCGAACCGTCCACCGGACAGGACGTCGAGCGTCGCCGCGGTCTTCGCCAGCACACCGGGCGGCCGGAGCGGAAGGCACGCGACGTCAGGGAACACCCGGAGCCTGGTCGTGGTCGCCAGGATCGCGCTCATCAGCGCGAACGTGTCGACGAATCGCCGCTGGTACGGGTGGTCCTGGACGGCGACGTAGTCCAGACCCAGCCGCTCCGCCTCCCGCGCCGTCTCGAGTAGAGGGTCCGCGGCGTTCGGGACGAGGAAGTAGCCGAACGTCAGAGCACCACGCGCCATCGTCAGGTCCTTTCGACCGCTCGATCGTCTCGCGGAACCCGCCTTCCGACCGACCTATTCCGCACCGGCCGCGTCACCAGACGGGCGGACGAACGTCGCGCCACGGCCGTGCCTCCTCGAGCCGAACCGCGACGGCGAGCAGGATCTCTTCCGAGCCGTGCCGGCCGCCGAGCATGACGCCGACCGGGATCGTCGTGCCGCCGATCTCGGTGCGATGCAGCGGCAGGCTGATCGCCGGCCAGCCGGTGAGGTTCCAGACGCTGGTCCACGGTGTGAACTCGGTCTGCGCTGCGAAGTCGCCAGCCGGGTCGGCGTCGTCACGCAGCTCACCGACGCGTACGGGGGGCCTGGCCAGCGTAGGCGAGACGATGACGTCGTACGGAGCCCACGCCGTGGCAGCCTCTCGGGTCGTCGTCTGGACGCCCGAGATCGCCTGGGCGTACGCCAACCCGGAGACCGATCGGCCCTTGTCGCGCAGCCATCGGGTCAGTGGCACCAGCAGATGCTCGCGCTCGGGTGGGACGGGCGCCATCAACGACATCACCGACCAGATGGCCTCGAACGACGCCCACCGCTCGGCCGGGAACGGAACCGGCGCTTCGTCGACGTGGTGACCGAGTTGTTCGAGCGTGGCAGCCGTCTCGCCCACGGCTTCGACGCAGGCGGCGTGGACCGGCGCGCCGGCGGCGATGACCGGCGTGGTGAGGACGCCGATCCGGAGGGTGCCCGGGTTGCGGTCGCAGGCGGCCAGGAAGCTCGTCGGGGGACCGGCGACGACGTGCAGGTCACCGGGCCGTGGCCGGGCCAGGACGTCGAGCACCGCGGCGGTGTCGCGGACGTCGCGGGTGAGAGCACCGTTCACGGCCAACCCGGCGCCCTCGACGTTGTACGGACCAGGGCTGACGCGTCCACGTGTCGGCTTGAGCCCCACGAGCCCGCAGGAGCTCGCCGGGATCCGGATCGAGCCACCGCCGTCCGACCCCTGCGCGACAGGGACGATCCCAGCGGCCACAGCAGCGGCCGCTCCCCCGCTGGATCCTCCCGCCGAGCGGGTCAGGTCCCACGGCGTCCGGGCGGGCGGCGCGACGTCCGGCTCGGTGTAGCACGGCAGGCCGAACTCGGGCGTGGTGGTCTTGCCGACCATGAGGGTCCCGGCTTCGCGCAGCAACGTGGTCACGCCGTCGTCCACGGGTGCGACGAAGTCGGCGAACGCGGCGCTCCCCACGCCGAGCGCGACGCCGGCGACCATCGTGAGGTCCTTGATCGGGCAGGGGACGCCAAGCAACGGCGGCGGCTCTCCACCGTCGAGGATGACCTTCTCGGCAGCCCTGGCCTGCTCTCGAGCCAGATCGGGGGTAAGCGTCACGAAGGCGCCAACCCGCTCCCCGAGCTCATCGGCGCGCTCGAGTGTGCGGTCGAGTGCCTCGGTCGGAGAGACCTCGCGACGCCTGATCGCTGCCGCGAGCTCGAGCGCCGTCAGTTCATGGATCTCGGTCATGTTGCCAAGGTATGAGAACCTCGCCGATCCCGGACCGCCGCGTGGTGGAGATCTCGGCATCGGGTTAGATGGAAACGCCCCGAGGGATGGTCACGCCATGAGCACAATGCCGCCAGAGTCGAGTAGCGCGCCCGCGCCGAGGCCGTCGTCCTCGATTCTGGCAGCGGTCAAGCTGATGCAGGTGGGCGCCGGCCTCTCGCTGCTCGGCATGCTGTTCGGGCTGACGACCCGCGATGCCATGCGTGACCAGCTGATCGAGGACAACCCCGACATGAGTGCCGGCGAACTCGACCAGGCCGTCAACGTGGCGACCGGGGTGGGCGTCGTGATCGGGCTCATCGCGGTCGGTCTCTGGCTGTGGATGGCTCAGACCAACGGGCGCGGCCTCGCGTGGGCGCGAATCGTCGCCACCGTCCTGTTCGGCCTCAACATCGTCTTCACGCTGTACAACGTGAGCCAGACCACGGGGTTCGGTGTCGTCATCAGCATCGTGTCCATCGTTCTCGCCGGCGCGATCCTGTGGTTGCTCTATCAGCAGGACGCCAGCGAGTACTACGGCGCGGTCTCGGCCAGGATCGGCGCCTGACCGTTCCGCCACCCGGCATATTCCTCTAACCTGTGACGCCGACGTCCAGCGTGTGACGCGACACGGAAGGGAACTCTCATCCCATGACCACGCCTCCCTCGGACCCGTTCGGCACGCCGCCTTCGGGCGGCCGGCCCGGTGAACCGGCCGACGAGAACCAGCCGTCCGACCCATATGGTCAACCGCCGGCCTACGGTCAGCCGCCGGCGGACCAACCACTCGACCAGCAGCCGCCCGCCTACCCGTCGATGCCGGCGCCCCCTCCGTTCCCGGCCGAGACCACCGGGCCTCGCCCCCAGCCGCCGTCGTCCATCCTCAATGCCGTGCGTCTCATGTACGTCGGAGCCGCACTGCAGGCAATCGGGTTCATCGTCGGTCTCACGACCCAGGACTCGATCCGCGACCAGATCGCCGAGAACCAGCCCGACCTCTCCTCGAGCGAAATCGACTCGGCCGTGACATTGGCGGTGGTGATCACCGTGATCGTGGGCCTGCTCGCGGTCGTGCTGTGGATCTGGATGGCCGAGACGAACCGCCGCGGCCGCAAGTGGGCCCGCGTCGTCGCCACGGTACTTGGCGGGTTGAACATCGCCTTCACCCTGCTCAGCCTGACCCAGAACACCGGTATCGGAACCGTCGTCAACGTCATCTTGATCGCGCTGGCGGCCACGATCCTGTGGTTCCTGTACCGGCCGGAGTCGAGCCAGTACTACAACGCCGTCTCCGGACCCCCCCGCTGACCCCGGCGAGGAGCTAGGCGACGTCGTCGAACAGGCCCTGACGGAGCGCGATCGCCGCCGCCTCGGTCCGCCCCCCGACGCCGAGCTTGGCCAGGATGTTGGACACGTGGACGCTCGCCGTCTTCGTGCTGATGAACAGCTCCTCGCCGATCCGGCGGTTGCTGAGACCAGCGGCGACGAGACGCAGAACCTCGCGCTCGCGCGCCGTCAGCCCGAGGCGGTCGCCGTCGACGTCGCCGACCCCGTCGAGCAGTGGGATCCGGGCCCGGCGGCTGAGGTCGTCGAGCCACTCGCGCACCAGTCCCGCATCCAGCCGGCTGGCTCGCTCGGCGGCGTCGCGAAGCGCGCTCGCAGCGGCCGCACGGTCACCGGTGGCCACCAGAGCGGCACCTAGTCGGTAGCTGCCGTAGGCGCCGGCCAATGCGGGGCCGCCCGCGTCTACGGCCGCGACGGCCGAGCGCCAGGCAGCGGCGTCGTCGCCGATACCGCCGGCCAGCTCGGCGTCGAAGACCGTACGCCACACCTGCGCAGGACCCCAGTCACCGATGCGATCGAAGGCCTCGCGCAAGCCTTGGGATTGCCGCTCCACCTCGTCCGGTCCGATGTTGCCTGCGCGGGCGCGGCTCGCCAGCGCCCGCGCTCCGACGGCGAGGAGCGGGAGATCGTATCCCGAGATGCCGCGGCGAGGCTCTTCGAGCGTGCCGGCCACCTCGTCCCACGCGCGCTCGGGATCGCCTTGCGCGAGCGCGAGCTCAGCCGCGACCCGCGCTGTCGGAATCGTGTACTGCGGGCCAGGGGTGCGCCGGGCCATCCGGCCCCTGACCTCGTCCAGGGAGGAGGCAGCGCCCTCGAGGTCACCGCGCCATGTTCGCAGCCACGTCTGCAGGATCAGCAGATGCCACACGTTCCGGATGGGCGGGTCGAGCTCCAGGGCCCTGGTGATCAGCCGTTCGGCCTCGACCCAGTCGCCGAGGGCCAGGAGGGGCTCTGCCGCGTTGCCGGCCAGCATGGCGCCGAGGCCGCGAGCCAGCCCTATCTCGCGCGCGCGGTCCATTCCTTCGCGTGCGACCTCGGCCGCCTCGGCGTACCGACCGAGCAGGTGCAGCGAGTCCGAGGCGTTGATGTGGTAGCTGACGAGCATCCGAGGGACGTCGCCGGCGAGCTCGCGGGCCGTGGCGAAGTCTGCGAGCCCGTCGTCGACTCGACCCAGGTGCACGAGTGACGGCGCGCGGACGTTGTGGGCGCGGAACTCGAGCTCGACGACACCGGCCGCCTCCGCCGCGGCGATGGCGTCGAACGAGGCGTCCACAGCCTCGTCGAACCGCGCTTCCATCATCAACCGTGCCGTAAGCATCGTGAGCAGTCTCGCTCGCGCGGCCGACGTTGGATCGGCCGGAACGAGATCGAGCGCCCGGCGTAGCAGGCTCATCGCCTCGGGCCGCCCGAGATCGCTGAGCAGCTTCGCCTGGAGCTCCAGCAAACAGCCCAGCCTGGGCAGGTCCGCCTCGATCCCGGGCTCGGCCACGGCGACCTCGACCATCGCCAGCGCGCGCTCGAGATCGCCGGCGTCGTAGGCCACCTTCGCAGCACGATGGAGGAGGTCCGCACGGTCGCCTCCGGACACGGCTGCCGGGTCAGGCATCCGGTGCCACAGCTCGAGTGCCCGCTCGAGCTGCCGCTGGGCGTCGCCGTGCGCGTACGCGTGTTGCGCGTCATCGGCAGCGCGCAGCGACGCCCTGAACGCTCGCTCCTGCTCGTGTGCCGCATACCAGTGGTGGGCGACCTCGACCGCGGCCGAGCCGGCCGACACCAACTCGGGGTGTTCCTCGAGCACTTCGGCGTACCTGGTGTGCAAGCGCGCATGAGCTCCCGGAAGCAGGTCGTCGTGCAGCACCTCCCGGAGCAGCGCGTGGCGGAACGCGTACCCGTCGCCGTCGACGCGGAGGAGGTTGGCCGACACGGCCTCGCGCAGGGCGTCGTCGAGCGGTCCTGCGTCGAGGTCGGCGACGGCCGCCAGAACCGCGTGGTCGACCCGGTTGCCGCCTGCCGCGAGCAGACGCATGACGGCCTGGGCCGTTTCCGGGAGTTGCTCGACCCGCACCAGCAGGAGGTCTCGCAACGAATCAGGCAGTGCGCCAGACTTCTCGTCGATCTCGACGCAGGCGAGCTCCTCGACGAAGAACGGGATGCCTTCGCTGCGCCGGTAGACCCGCTTCACCGCGTCCGGCGCCGGCACCCGGCCCAAGATCCCGGTCAGTTGCTCGGCCACCTCGCTGGGCGACAGCCGCGGCACGTCGATCCGGCGAACGCTGCGGACCCGGTCGAGCTCGGCCAGGAACGGCCGCAGCGGATGCGACCTGTGGATCTCGTCGCTGCGGTAGGTGCCGACTACGAGCACCCGCGCGGCGCCCAGTGCGCGGACGACGAACCGGAGCAGGTCACGGGTCGAGCCGTCGGCCCACTGTAGATCCTCGACCAGAAGCAACAGCGGACGCTCGGCGGACACCCGTTCCAGCAGGACCGTCACGGCCTCGAACAGCCGCCCGCGTCCATCGGTCAGGTCGCCGGAGCTGACCCCGAGCTCCGGCAGGAGGCCCACCAGGGCGTCGCGCGTGGGCCCGGAGAGATCGAGAACCCGTTCGGCGCCGAGCTGGGCGACAAGGTCTCGTAGGGCGCCGGCCACCGGCGCGTAGGGGAGCCCGTCGCCACCCAGCTCGACGCACTGCCCAACGACGACGCGCACACCGCCCTCGACGGCCTCGGCCGCGAACTCGGTGACCAGGCGCGTCTTGCCGACGCCGGCTTCGCCGCCGAGCAGAACGGTGACCGGCTGTCCCTTGCGGGCCTGGGCCTGCGCGGACCGCAGCTCGTCGAGCTCAGCGGCCCGCCCGACCAGGCCGGTGCTGAATATAGCGTTGACCACACCACTCATCATCCCATCGGCCCCCGTCAGGGCGGTCCGGTCGGACGCGGCGGCGATGCTCATGCGGTGCGCGGGCTGGCCGGTCGGCCGGTCCGACCGAGACCGTGCCACCACGGCCGCGACCAAGGTCGACCTCGTGGCCGGCGCACTGCCGGTCGAACCAAGCGGTCGGCGACCACCTCGGCGCGGAGCCTGGTCGCCCTCTCTTCGTACAGCTTCTGTGCGATGTACTCGTTCATGACGATGTCTCCCCGGACGTGTGTTCTCGTTGACGTCTACGAGCCTCGTCGTGAGGCACATGTCCGCACATCGGGCGACTACCTCATTGTGCGCGTCGAGCTACCTTAGAAAGCCCCGCAGGTGCAGCCCGGGCGGCCTAAGGTAGGCCTGAGTCCACCAATCGGTGGACGCGAAGTCCCACCTCCCGTTGCTTCCCGGCCCAGAGCTCGACCGGCACGCTGATGGCATGACGACCACCACTACCGCCATAGCGGTGCGCGGCCTGCGCAAGGCATACGGGAGCACCCATGCCGTTGCGGGGGTCGACCTCGACATCGACGCCGGTGAGGTCTTCGCGCTGCTCGGGCCGAACGGCGCGGGCAAGACCACGACCGTCGAGATCCTGGAGGGCTTCCGGCACCGAGACGGTGGCGAGGTCGATGTGCTCGGCATCGATCCCGGCCGTCCGACCGCCGAATGGCGGTCCCGGATCGGCATCGTCCTGCAGTCGACCGGTGGCAACGACGAACTGACCGTCGACGAGCTGATACACCATTTCGCGGGCTACTACCCGAACTCCCGGAACCCGGACGACGTCATCGTCGCAGTCGGGCTGGACGACAAGCGCCGGACGCGTTCGCGCCATCTCTCCGGTGGCCAGCGGCGACGACTCGACGTCGCCCTCGGCATCCTCGGCCGGCCCGACCTGCTCTTCCTCGACGAGCCCACGACCGGATTCGACCCGGAGGCGCGTCGTGAGTTCTGGGCACTCATCGACGACCTGGCCGACGGTGGCACGACGATCATCCTGACCACCCACTACCTCGACGAGGCAGAGCACCTTGCCGACCGGGTCGGCGTCATCGCGAACGGCCGGATCGTGGCCGTCGACACCCCATCGCACCTCGGTGGGCGTGCCGACGCTCAGGCGACCGTGCGCTGGGTCGAGGACGGCCACGCCCGCAGCACAGCGACCACCGAGCCGACGGCAACGGTCCAACAGCTCGCCGGCCGGTTCGGCGGAGAGGTGCCGGGCTTGCAGGTCGTACGACCCACGCTCGAGGACGTCTATCTCGCGCTGATCGGCGAGAATGGAGCGGAGGAGTCGTGACCACCACCACGTCGACGCCACCGGTCACCGGCCGGGGCCGACCGCCCGCTCTGTCGCTCGGCCTCTCACGGACGACGCTCGAGCTCAAGGCGTTCTTCCGGGAGAAGGACGCGCTCATCTTCATCTTCTTCTTCCCGATCATCCTGCTCGGGATCTTCTCCGTCGTCTTCGGCGCCGAGGACGTCGTTTCGAGCGGGCCGACGATCGACTTCGCCCAGTACTTCCTTCCTGGGATGATCGCCGCCGGGCTGATGCTGAGCAGCTTCCAGACGCTGGCCATCTCGATCGCGGTCGAGCGTGAAGACCGCACGCTCAAGCGGCTCCGGGGCACGCCGATGCCGCCCATCTCGTACTTCCTCGGCAAGATCGGCATGGTGCTGGTCACGAGCTCGGCACAGGTGGCAATGCTGCTGGTCGTCGCCGCACTCGCGTTCGGCGTCGAGCTGCCGACGGAGCCGGACCGCTGGTTGACGTTCGCCTGGGTCTTCGTCCTGGGCACAGCCGCCGGCACGGTCCTCGGGATCGCGTTCTCGTCGGTGCCGAAGTCAGCGAAGTCGGCCAGCGCCGTGGTGACAGCGCCACTGCTGATCCTGCAGTTCATCTCCGGCGTGTTCTTCGTCTTCAGCGACCTGCCGGGCTGGTTGCAAGACGTCGCGTCGGTGTTCCCGCTGAAGTGGATGGCGCAAGGCATGCGGTCGGTGTTCCTGCCGGCCGCGTTCGAGGCCGATGAGGTGTCCCAGTCGTGGCAGCACGGTCTGACAGCGCTCGTCCTCTTGGCCTGGCTGGTTCTGGGCCTCGTCCTGTGCGTCCGGACGTTCAGCTGGCAACGCCGGGACGACGGGTGACCGGGCCGTCGCCCGCGGCACTCTCCGCCGAGGTCGTCCGCCGCGGTGAGGCGTTCTGGGAGCGCGCCGTCGTCGGGTGGCATGCGGTCTACGTCGGCCTGCTCGCCCTGGTCGCCTTCGTCGTGGCAACAGACGACAGCCTGACGAGCGGCGAGCGCGCTATCGGGATCGGGCTGCTCGGTGTGATGGCGGCGAGCTACGGCCTGGTCGGGTGGCGGCTGTTGGGAGAAGAGCAGACCGGCGCGGCCGTGGTCCACCTGGCGCTCACCTGGGGGTGCTTCTACGGGCTCGCGCTGATCGCCGGCGGGGGCGTGTACTTCCTGCTCTTCGCGCTGTTCCCACAGACCTGGGCCTACCTGAGCACGCGCTTCGCCGTCCCGGCCACCGTGGTCTTCGTGTCCGGGCTCTTGCTGATCGAGGTCGGCACGAGGGGTTGGACCGGCGATGCCTGGTCCGACGCTGCGCCGTGGGCACTGCTGCAGATCGGGCTCTCCCTTCTGCTCGGGCTGTTCGTCACCGGAGTGTTCAGGGAGGCCGAACGCCGGGCGTACCTGATCGCCGAGCTCGAGCGGACCAGGGCCGAGCTGGCCAGTGCCGAGCGTGCGCGAGGCGCACTGGCCGAGCGCGAACGGCTCGCCCACGAGATCCACGACACGTTGGCCCAAGGGTTCACGAGCATCCTGACCCTGGCCCAGGCCACCGAGGCGGCGCTCGACCTGGATGCCGACGCCGCACGGGAGCGGCTGGCTCTGATCGAGCGCACGGCCCGCGAGAACCTCGCCGAGGCACGCGCGCTGGTCGGTGAGCTGGGTCCGGTCGACCTGCAGGGCGCCAGCCTCGCCGACGCCGTGTCGCGTGTCGTGTCCAGGTTCGGCGAGGACACCGGCCTGCCTGCCGAGGTCACGGTGGACGGACAACCTCGCCCTCTGTCGGCCAACTCCGAGGTCGTGCTGCTCCGGGCGACGCAGGAGGCGCTGTCAAACGTCCGCAAGCACGCAGCCGCGAACTCGGTGCGGGTCCGGCTCACTTTCCCGCCCGACGGTCCGGGGAGCGCGGAGGTCGAGGTCGTCGACGACGGCCTGGGCTTCGACCCGACGCAGGCATCCGGCTTCGGCCTGCGCGGCATGCGCTCGCGGGTCGAACAGGTCGGCGGCACCCTCGAGATCGCCAGCGGCCCCGGCCTCGGCACCCGGGTCACAGTAAGCCTGCCCTGACCGGCACCCCGTTGATCAGACGGCGGCTAGCGTGGCACCCGTGGCCAGGCTGCGGATCCTGCTCGTCGACGACCACCCCGTCGTGCGTACCGGCCTCGCCGGCATGCTCAGCGCGGAGGACGATCTCGAAGTGGTCGGCGAGGCAGGCGACGGCGAGGAGGCTGTCGTCGTCGCCGGAGCACTCCGCCCCGACGTCGTCTTGATGGATCTGCGGATGCCCCGCCTCGACGGCGCCGGCGCGACGGCCCGCATCGTCGCCGATCGCCCCGAGACGCGGGTGCTCGTGCTGACCACGTATGACACCGACAGCGACATCGTCCGGGCGGTCGAGGCGGGAGCGACGGGCTACCTGCTCAAGGACACACCCCGGGCCGAGCTCGCGGCCGCCGTCCGGGCGGCCGCACGCGGCGAGACGGTCCTCGCACCCCCGGTGGCGGCGCGTCTGGTGAACCGCCTGCGCAACCCGCCAGCCGAACAGCTGACACCACGCGAAGCCGAAGTCCTGGCGGCCGTTGCGCGCGGCCTGTCGAACGCCGAGGTCGGCCGGTCGTTGTCGATCGGCGAGGCCACGGTCAAGACGCACCTGCTCCGCATCTTCGCGAAGCTGGGCGTCGATGACCGCACCGCCGCCGTGACGCTGGCCTACGAACGCGGCATCCTCCCCGCTCCCGGTGCCTGACGCTGTCGGGCCTCAGACCGGCCGCAGCCCGTGCGCCAACCGGATCGCCACCACGATCCGGCTCATGATCTCGGTCAAGCCGTAGTCCTTCGGCGTGAACACCTCGGCGACGCCCAGTCCGCGCAGCACGTCGGCATCGGCCGGGGGGATGATGCCGCCGACGACGACAGGCACGTCGGTGGCGCCGGCGGTGCGGAGACCGGCGAGCACGTCCGGCACGAGCTGCATGTGCGAGCCAGACAGCACGGACAGGCCGACGCAATGCACGTCCTCGTCGACCGCTGCAGCGACGATCTGCGCCGGAGTCAGCCGGATGCCCTGGTAGACCACCTCGAACCCGCAGTCGCGGGCTCGGACAGCGACCTGCTCGGCGCCGTTGGAGTGCCCGTCCAGGCCGGGCTTGCCGACCAGCAGGCGCAGCCGCCCGCCCAGCTCGGCGCTGGTGGCCTGGACGGCCGCACGCACCCGGCCGATCTCCGCACCCGACGCTGCCGGTACGGCGGAGCCCACGCCCGTCGGCGCCCGGTACTCGCCGAAGACCTCGCGCAGGGCGCCGGCCCACTCCCCGGTCGTGACCCCGGCGCGCGCACAAGCCAGCGACGCGGGCATCAGGTTCGCGCCGGTCTTCGCCTCGGCGCGGAGGCGATCGAGCGCCTCGTCCGCTGCGAGAGCATCGCGAGCCTCCCGCCAGCCCCGAACCGCGGAAACCGCTGCCTCCTCCGCGGCCGGGGCGACGGTCTGCACGGCAGTGTCCGCCTGGGCCGTCAACGGCGAGGGTTCGGTTTCGGTGAAGCTGTTCACGCCGACGACCTTGTCCTCGCCGGACTCGATCCGGCGCCGCCGCGCCGCATGCGACGCGACGAGCTGCTGCTTCATGTATCCGCTCTCGATCGCGGCCACGGCGCCGCCCATCTCCTGTACCCGGTCCATCTCGGCCCGGGCCTCGGTCACGATCTCGGCGACCTTGGCCTCGACGACTGGCGAGCCGTCGAAGAGGTCGTCGTGCTCGAGCAGGTCTGTCTCGTACGCGAGAACCTGTTGAAGACGCAGGCTCCACTGCTGGTCCCAGGGCCTGGGCAGTCCTAGCGCCTCGTTCCAGGCCGGCAGCTGGACGGCGCGGGCCCGAGTCCGTTTGGACAGCGTGACCGCCAGCATCTCGATCAGGATGCGACCGACGTTGTTCTCCGGCTGTGCCTCGGTCAGGCCAAGCGAGTTGACCTGCACGCCGTATCTGAAACGGCGCAACTTCTCGTCGAGGACGCCGTAGCGATCGACCAGCAACTCCTCCCACAGCTGCGCGAACGCGCGTAGCTTGCACATCTCCTCGACGAAACGCATCCCGGCGTTGACGAAGAACGACATCCGGCCGACGACGGTGGGAAAGCGGTCCACCCCGACCTGGCCGGAGTCCCGGACGGCGTCGAGGACGGCCACGGCCGTGCACAGCGCGTACGCCACCTCCTGAACGGGCGTCGCCCCTGCTTCCTGCAAGTGGTAGCTGCACACGTTGATCGGGTTCCAGAGGGGGACGTGCCCGACCGTGTACGTGATCAGGTCTGTGGTGAGGCGTAGGGAGGGCGCCGGCGGGAAGACGTACGTCCCCCGCGAGAGGTACTCCTTGACGATGTCGTTCTGAGTCGTCCCGGCCAGCAACCCGACATCTGCGCCCTGCTCCTCCGCGACGACCTCATAGAGCGCGAACAACCACATGGCGGTCGCGTTGATCGTCATGCTGGTGTTGCTGCGCTCCAGCGGGATGCCATCGAAGAGCGCCCGCATGTCGCCGATGTGCGCGACCGGAACACCGACCTTGCCGACCTCGCCACGCGCGAGCTGGTGGTCGGGGTCGTAACCGGTCTGTGTCGGCAGGTCGAAGGCCACGGACAGCCCGGTCTGGCCCTTGGCGAGGTTACGCCGGAACAGCGCATTGCTCTCGCTGGCCGAGGTATGCCCGGCATAGGTCCGCATGAGCCAAGGCCGGTCGCGCATCCGTTGCTCCCGCGGGGTTGGACGTTGACCGGACTTTACGCGCGAGTAACCGGGCGGGACAGCGCCTTGTGAACTGGCTCACGAGGGACGTGCGTCACATCGCGTTCACCGGAATGGACGCCAGCCGCGCACCGTCGCCGGCAACCACCGCCAGCTCCTCGATGCCGTCCAAGGTCGTCGCTGTCGCTCCCGGCACGTCCACGTTCCCGTCATAGCGCACGATCCAGCTGGCTGCGGTATCGGTGCGGCCCTCACGATCGCGGACGAGCAGGCTGCACCATTCTCCGGGCGCGACCCCAGCCAACCGGAGCCGGATCTCGGTGCCCCACGGGTGCGGGGTCAGCCAGGCGGTAGCCGTGACGCCCGTATCGGCCTCGGTCGCCGTGACCGAGCTCGTGCCCACCGAGACGTTCTGTCCGTCCTCAGGCGCCGCCCCGCCGCCGACGGCACCCGCCGTGACGACTGCGGCGGCCACCAGAACAGCCGCCGCCAGCATGAAGCCCACGCGACGACGTCGCCGGCTCACCACTCGTGCGTCCAGCAGCCGGTCGAGCAGGTGTCCGGACGGCTCGGGCGGCGTCAGGTCGTCGACGTGGACCCGACTCAGCAGCACCGGCACGGGTCGCAGCTCGTCAGCCGCCGCCCGACAGGCGGCGCATCCCTCGAGGTGCGCATCCATCGCGGCGCGCTCACGCTCGTCGACCGCTCCGAGCATGTACACGCCGATCGACTCCGTCACCACGCAACTCATCGAGAGCTCACCCCGCTCTCCTCCAGAACCAGGCGCAACGCCCGAAGCGCGTAGAAGCTGCGCGACTTCACGGTCCCTTCTGGGATCCCGAGCGCCGCCGCGGCCTGGGCGACCGACAGTCCCCCGAAGAACAGGTGCACGAGAACCTCGCGGTGAGCAGGGCTGAGCTTCCGTAGAGCGTCGGCGACCTGCCACGACAGCATGGCCTGGTCCAGCTCGTCGTCGGCCACCAGAGTCTCGGAGCCCACCAGCGGCACCTCCCGTGCCCGCGCCTGCCGGCTGCGGTGCCGCGAGATCACGAGGTTTCGCGCGACCGTGAACAGCCATGGCCGGGTCCGCTCGGCCGTGAGCGCATCGGGATGCCGCCACGCCCGGAGCAATGTCTCCTGGACGATGTCCTCTGCTTGCTGTCGGTCACCGCCCACCAGCCGACGGACGAATCCGAGCAGCGAGGCGGCGTGCTCGTCGTAGAGCGTCCGTAACAGCTCCTCGTCGGCGACCGGTCGGGCTCCCACACCCTTGCTACGCCTGCGTCAGCCGTCCAGGTTCAGTAGGTGTAGAAGCCGCGACCCGTCTTACGGCCCAGGTCTCCCGCCGCCACCATTCGGGTCAACGTCTCGGGTGGGAAGAACTTCGGGTCGCCGGTCTCGGCGTAGATGGTCGATGTCGCGTGCCGCAGGATGTCGACGCCGGTCAGATCCGTGGTGGCGAGCGGCCCCATGGCGTGGCCGAAGCCCAGCTTGCAGGCGGTGTCGATGTCCTCGGCCGATGCCACGCCGGACTCGTACAGGCGCACAGCCTCCACGACCAGCGCGCTGATCAGCCGCGTGGTCACGAACCCGGCGACGTCGCGGTTGACGACGACGCAGGTCTTCCCCACCGACTCCGCGAACGAGCGGGCGGTGGCCAGGGTCTCGTCCGATGTGTGCAGGCCGCGAACGAGCTCGCACAACGCCATCAGCGGCACCGGCGAGAAGAAGTGCATGCCCACGACGCTCCCGGGTCGCTGCGTCGCCGAGGCGATGGTCGTGATCGGGATCGCGCTGGTATTCGTGGCGAGCACCACGCCGTCCCGCAATATCCGGTCGAGGTCGCGGAAGACCGCCTGCTTCACCTCGAGCTGCTCGAAGATCGCCTCGACCACGAGGTCGGCGTCCGCGGCGGCGTCGAGGTCCGTCGTCGCCGTGATCCGTGCCAACGACGCTTCGCGATCGCCGGCGGAGAGCCGGCCCTTCTCGACGAAGCGCCCCGTGCTCTCCTCGATCGCGTCGACACCGCGGCGCAGCGCCTCGTCGGAGACGTCGCGCAGGACGACGTGCCAACCCGCCTGCGCCGCTACCTGAGCGATCCCGGATCCCATGAGCCCAGCCCCGATGACGGCGACTCGCTGCGACATTCCCTGTCCCTTTCCACATGTGGCCAACGCGGGTGTGCCGCGCCTCCCGGCTGGGCACACTGGTGAGCGTGCCAGGTACGGGGAGCGCGACCTACGTCCTGGGGCCGCTCCTTATTGCTGCACTGCTCGGCGTGCTACTGCTCGTCGTCCGGTGGGCGTTCGGGCGCGGCCCCGCGGCGACCGGGCGACCCCGGCCCGAGTACGGCCTTCTGCAGCCCGTCGCCGCCGCGCGCACCACCGACCAGCTCGAGCCCGTCCGGCTCGCCCTGGACAGTGCCGGCATCCGCTGCACCGTCAGCCGTGCGACCGACGGGCACCGGCTGTTGGTCTGGCCCGACGACGCCGCCCGCGCCCGTGACCTCGTCCGCCGGGTGACCGGGAGCAGTTGACCGCCATTTCTCCCACGCCATGGCCACCATGACCACCACCGCCACGTAGACCCAGCCGAGGAGTGCGTCCACGACGTAATGCTCGCCGCCGTAGACCAGGGTCAGCGCCATGGCCAGCGGATATGCCGCGATCAGCAACCGCAGTGCGGGGTTCCGCACCAACGACCAGAGCGTCACGCTGACCAGCAGCGCGAACGCGGTGTGCAATGAGGGCAGCGCGGCGATCAGGTTCGAGCCGGCCTGCGCCTGCTCCAGCCAGGCGCCTGCGCTGCGCAGCCCGAGCACGGCCCACCCGTTGGTGATGACGCGGTCGATCTCCTCGGCGACGAAGCCGTACCTGGCGGCGTACCAGGGCGGTGCCGCGGGCAGCAGGATGTAGGTCGCCAGCCCGGCGTAGGACAGCAGCACGACGCGGCGCACGTACGTCAGCCACACCGGCCGCGACCGCACGTAGAGCACCGCCGCGAGCGCCCAGGGCAGGACGAAATGCGACGCGTAAACGAGCGACGCGACCGCGTCCCACCAGTGCGGGTCGGCCGGGTGGGAGAAGTTTTCCTGCAGCCACGCGCTCGGGAGGACGCCGCCGAACATCGACCGTTCCACGTCGACCAGCTCGGTGATCCGGATCGGCATGCCGAGTGAGTCGGCGATGCCACGGGTGTGGTCGTAGAGGATGAGCGCCGCCAGGAGCGGCAGCCAGTCCAGCACCGCGCGCATGTGGTCGCGCAGCGGCCGGCCCAGGCGGGCGGCGACGATCCCGAGCAGGATCCAGCCGGTCTGCCCGATCCGGTCGGTCGGAACCCCGACCGTCACGATGTAGACCGCGAGGACGGTCAGGTAGACGGTGAGCCCGATCCTGGGCAGCGGCCAGCTCCGCAGTCGTCCCATCACGACTCGAAGTGGTCGGGGTCGGGCTCGCGGACGACCTCCGCACCGAGCGCGTTGAGCTGCCCGACGAAGTCTGGGTAACCGCGATCGATGTGGTGAACCGCGGAGACCAGGGTCTCGCCCTCGGCCACCAGGCCGGCCAGCACCAGACCGGCACCGGCCCGGATGTCGGGCGCCACGACCGGCGCCGCCGACAGCCGCGGGCGGCCCCGGGCCACGGCGTGGTGCCCGTCGGTCCGGACGTCGGCGCCCAGCCGGGCCAGCTCGTTGACGAACATGAACCTGGCCTCGTAGACGTTCTCGGTGACCATCGCGGTGCCGTCGGCCACCGCATTGAGCGCAACGACCATGGGCTGGAGGTCGGTGGGAAACCCCGGGTACGGCAGGGTGACGACGTCGAACGCTCGCGGCCGCCCGGACATCGCCACCCGGAGCCCCTCGTCGGCTGTGTCGACCATGGCGCCGGCGTAGGACAGCTTGTCGAGCACGATCTCGAGGTGGTCGGCGCGGCCGTTCAGCACGGTGACGTCGCCTCGTGTCATCACCGCGGCGATCGCCCAGGTGCCGGTGACGATACGGTCCGGCACCGTGGTGTGCTCGGCTGGGCTGAGCCGGCCGACCCCCTCGATCCGCAGCGTCGACGTGCCGATGCCGTCGATCTTCGCGCCCATGCCGACGAGCATCCGGCAGATGTCGACGATCTCGGGCTCGCGGGCGACGTTGTCGATGACGGTGGCGCCGTCGGCCAGTGTCGCGGCCATGAGCAGGTTCTCGGTGGCGCCGACGCTGGGGAAGTCGAGCCAGATGCTGGTGCCGGTCAGACCCCTGGGTGCACGGGCCACCACGAAGCCGTGCTCGACGCCCACGGTCGCACCGAGTTTCTCCAGGCCCGCCAGGTGCATGCCCAGACCCCGCGACCCGATCGCGTCGCCTCCGGGCAGTGCGACGTCGGCGGCCCCGCGGCGGGCGAGCAGCGGGCCGAGCACGCAGATGGACGCCCTCAACCGACGGACCAGGTGATACGGCGCGGCGTGGTCGATCCGCTCGGGAACGTCGACGGTGACGGTCGCGCCGTCGCGCCGCACGTCGGCGCCGAGCCGGCTCAGCACGGCGGACATGTACTCGACGTCGGTGATCGATGGGACATCGTGCAGCGTGGTCCGGCCCTCGGCCAGCAACGCGGCGGCCATGAGCTTGAGCGCGCTGTTCTTCGCACCCGCGACCCGCACCTCGCCACGCAGCGAGGTGCCGCCGGTCACCCGGAACCTTTCCATCGACGAATCCTCCCACTTGCCGCGCTCGGCTGGCGGCACCGCGCCTTGACCAACGGCCGTCCCAGCGCTAGGCGACGAGGTGACCGCCCGGAGGAGCTGCCTCGAGCCAGGCCAGGAAGGCCATCGACGCCGCCTCGGTCATCGACACGTCGAGCGCCCGGCTCTCGACCTCGCAGGTGAAGACGAGATGGCCGGCCGGAAGGTCGTAGGCCTCCTCGGCGTCCGGCTCTCGGCGACCGAGCACCACCAGCGCCGGCCGTCGTAGCAGGCGCTTCGGCCTGCCTCCGTAGCTGAACGTCCGGAACCACTCGAGGTCGTCGCCGCGGTAGCGGCCGACGCCGAACACCCAGCCACCGCCCCAGCCGGAGCCGCCGAGGCGCAGGCACATGTCGAACCCTCCCTCGCGCTGGAGCACGCCACGACGCAGGAACAGCCCGCCGAGGGCGACCACCGTGAGGAGGGCGAGGGCGGCGACGATGACGGCAACCCACTCGAGCAGCGCCATCGACCCCTTCCTCCCGTGCCGGCGCCGTCAGCGGGACCCGGCGGCGCGCAGCCGTGTCTCCGCCCGGCGGGTGGCCTCGGCGTCGTCGCCGGCCTTCTCGAGTGCTGCCTCGGCACGTTTGACGTCGATCTCGTCAGCGAGCTCGGCGACCTCGGCCAGAATCGAGACGACGTCGTCGGCGACGGAGAGGAACCCGCCGTGCACCGCGGCGCTGACGACCTGGTCCTCGGGTGTGCGGATGGTGACGGGACCGGTCACCAGCAGCCCGAGCAGTGGCTGGTGGCCGGGCATGATGCCGATGTCGCCCTCGGTCGTCCTGGTGATGACGATCCGGGCCTTGCCCGACCAAACCTTGCGGTCGGCGGCCACCAGCTCGACCTGCAGTTCTGCCACCGGTTCTCCTCGCATGTGACATGACGGCCGCGCGAATGCGCGCCGCCGAGAATACCCGGACTGCCCAGGTCAGAGCGCCACGACCCCCGGTTCCCCCTCGTCTTTCGCGCCAGAAGCTCCGCGCAGTCAAGGGTCGCGCCGTGGGCAGCCCTTACCAGGGCTCTCGGGCCGTTACCGGGTCTCGGCACCTGGTAACGGACCCACAGGCCCACTTAACGTGATCAATTGAGGGGACGCGGGAGATCAGGAGGCGAGCTTCTGGGCCTTCTCCTCGGCCGTCTCGATGTTCCCCACCATGTGGAACGCCTGCTCGGGCAGGTGGTCGTACTCGCCCTTGCAGATCCCGTCGAACGACTCGAGCGTCTCCGAGAGCGGCACGAACACACCGGGCTGGCCGGTGAATGCCTCGGCGGCGAACATGTTCTGCGACAGGAACCGCTGTAGCCGCCGCGCCCGGTTGACCGTGACCTTGTCCTCCTCCGACAGCTCGTCGATGCCCAGGATCGCGATGATGTCCTGGAGATCCTTGTACCGCTGGAGGATCTCCTTGACCCGCTGCGCGATCCGGTAGTGGTCGGCGCCGATGTAGAGCGGGTCGAGGATCCGGCTGGAGGAGTCCAGCGGGTCGACCGCCGGGTAGATGCCCAGCTGCGAGATCGGCCGCGAGAGCACGGTACGGGCGTCGAGGTGCGCGAACGCCGTGTGCGGCGCCGGGTCGGTGATGTCGTCGGCCGGCACGAAGATCGCCTGCATGGACGTGATCGAGTGACCGCGGGTCGAGGTGATCCGCTCCTGGAGCTCTCCCATCTCGTCGGCCAGCGTCGGCTGGTAGCCCACCGCGGACGGCATCCGGCCCAGCAGCGTCGACACCTCAGAACCCGCCTGGGTGAACCGGAAGATGTTGTCGATGAAGAGTAGGACGTCCTGATTCTGGACGTCGCGGAAGTACTCGGCCATGGTCAGCGCCGAGAGCGCCACCCGCATCCGGGTTCCCGGCGGCTCGTCCATCTGGCCGAAGACCAGGGCGGTGTCCTTGAGGACGTTCGCCTCCTGCATCTCGACCCAGAGGTCGTTGCCCTCACGAGTGCGCTCGCCGACACCGGCGAAGACCGACGTGCCACCGAAGTTACGGGCGACCCGGGTGATCATCTCCTGGATCAGCACCGTCTTGCCGACGCCGGCGCCGCCGAACAGGCCGATCTTGCCGCCCAGGATGTACGGAGTCAGCAGGTCGATGACCTTGATGCCGGTCTCCATCATCTGGGTGCTGCCCTCGAGCTGGTCGAAGGCCGGGGGGCTGCGGTGGATCGGCCAGCGCTCGCTGAGGTCCAGCTCCGACTCGTCGATGTCGAGTGGCTTGCCCAGGATGTTGAAGACGTGGCCCTTCACGACGTCGCCCACCGGCACCGAGATCGACTCCCCGGTGTCACGAACGGGTGCTCCGCGCACGAGCCCGTCGGTCGGCTGCATCGAGATGGCCTTCACCAGGCCGTCGCCGACATGTTGCTCGACCTCGAAGGTGAGCGTGCGGTTGCCGCCTGCCTCGTCCGGCAGCTCGACGTCGGTCTCGAGCGCGTTGTAGATGGCGGGCATCTGGTCCGACGGGAACTCGACGTCGACGACCGGGCCGATGATCCGGGCGACATGGCCGACGGCGCCGGGCTGCGGCGCTTCCTCGGCGGCGGTGGGCTCAGTGGTCGTGGTCATCATTCGCTCCCTGCGGCCGCGGCGGCGAGCGCGTCCGCGCCGCCCACGATCTCGCTGATCTCCTGGGTGATCTCTGCCTGGCGGGCCTGGTTGGCCTGCTGCGTGTACATCTGCTGTAGCTCGTTCGCGTTGTCGGTTGCCGATTTCATGGCCCGGCGCCGGGCCGCGTGCTCGGCCGCGGCGGCGTCGAGAAGCGAGGTGTACACCAGGTTGCCCGCATACTGCGGAAGGAGTGCATCGAGCACGTCGTCCGGTGACGGCTCGAAGTCGTACAGAGGCAGCACCTCGTCGGCGCCGCCAACGGCCGAGGACTCGTCGGTGGTGCCGCTGACGCCCTCACTGGTGCGCACGGCGCCGGCCTCGGCGCGGTGCAGCGGTTCGGGAACATCCTCGACGACGATCGGGAGGAGCCGTCGTGCCCTGACCTCCTGGGTGACCATGTTGACGAAGTGGGTGGAGACCACGTGGATCTCGTCGACCCCGCCCTCGTCGGTGGGCGTGTTGATGGCCTCGAGCAGGTCGTCGGCGATCTTGCGGGCGTCCGGGTAGTTCGGCAGGCCGGTGAAGCCGGTGTACTCACCCGCCATCTCCCGGCCGCGGAACCTGAACCAGGTCACGCCCTTCTGGCCGACGACGTAAGGGACGACCTCCTGGCCCTCCTCGGAAAGCAGACCCGACAGCGCCTCGGTCTGCCGGATGACGTTGGCCGAGTACGCGCCGGCGAACCCGCGGTCGCTGGTGACGACCAGAACGGCGGAGCGACGGGGCTCGCCGAGGCCCTCCAGCAGCGGGTTGTCCAACCGCGCGTTGGCAGCGGCGGCCTCCAGCGCGGCGACCAGCGCACGGGTGTACGGACGCGCAGCCTCGGCCCGCTGCTGGGCCTTGATGATCCGCGAGGCCGCGATCAGCTCCTGGGCCCGGGTGATCTTCTTCGTCGACTCGACGGAGCGGATGCGCCGCCGGAGCACTCGTAGCTCTGCTCCCACTAGCGACCTCCCATCCGTTCCACGGTGTTCAGTGTCATCGGCGCCGTCACGACTCCGGCGTGCTGCCGGCGTCGGGCGCCGCTGCCTCGCGGACTTCGGCCTCGGAGCGACGGCGGCGCCGGATCTTCGTGAGGTCCTCTTCACCCTCGCCCATCGCCGCGACCGGTTCGTCCTTCACCAACGGTTGACCGGACGCGGTCACGAACTGCTGCTTGAAGGCCTGCACGGCCTCCTCGAGCGTGGTGGTGCCCTCGTCGGAGAGCTCGCCCGTCGTGAGGATCGAGTCCAGCAGATCGCCGTGCTCGCGGCTGACATAGTCGAGGAACTCGGACTCGAACCGGCGGATGTCCTCGACCGGCACGTCGTCGAGGCGACCGGTCGTGCCGGCCCAGATCGACACGACCTGCTTGGCGACCGGCACCGGAGCTCCCTGGCCCTGCTTGAGCAGCTCGACCAGGCGGGCGCCGCGATCGAGCTGGGCCCGGCTGGCGGCGTCGAGGTCGGACGCGAACGCGGCGAACGCCTTGAGGTCGTCGTACTGGGCGAGGTCCAGCTTCATCGAACCCGACACCTGCTTCATGGCCTTGACCTGCGCCGCGCCGCCGACCCGCGAGACCGACAGGCCGACGTTGATGGCCGGCCGGACACCCTGGTTGAACAGGTCGGCCTCGAGATAGCACTGGCCGTCGGTGATCGAGATGACGTTGGTGGGGATGAACGCCGACACGTCGTTGGCCTTGGTCTCGATGATCGGCAGGCCCGTCATCGAGCCGGCCCCGAGCTCGTCGGAGAGTTTCGCACAGCGCTCGAGCAGCCGAGAGTGCAGGTAGAAAATGTCACCCGGGTATGCCTCCCGGCCCGGCGGCCGGCGAAGTAGCAGCGACACGGCGCGATAGGCCTCCGCCTGCTTGGTGAGGTCGTCGAACACGATCAGGACGTGGTATCCCTGGTACATCCAGTGCTGACCGAGGGCCGAGCCCGTGTACGGGGACAGGTACTTGAAGCCGGCCGGGTCCGATGCCGGCGCCGCGATGATCGTCGTGTACGCGAGCGCGCCGGCCTCTTCCAGCTGCTGGCGGATTACGGCGATCGTCGAACCCTTCTGGCCGGTCGCGACGTAGATGCAGCGGACCTGCTTGGCCTTGTCGCCGGTCTTCCAGTTGTCGACCTGGTTGAGGATCGTGTCGACCGCGACCGTCGTCTTGCCCGTCTGGCGGTCGCCGAGAATGAGCTGGCGCTGGCCGCGGCCGATCGGGGTCATGGCGTCGATGGCCTTGATGCCGGTCTGCAAGGGCTCCCTCACGCCCTGCCGATGGACGACGGACGGGGCCTGCAGCTCCAGAGCACGGCGGGCCTCGGCCTCGATCTCGCCGAGCCCGTCCAGCGGCTGGCCCAGTGGGTCGACCACCCGGCCGAGGAACGCGTCGCCGACCGGGACCGACAGGACCTCGCCCGTGCGACGGACCGGCTGGCCCTCCTCGATGCCGGCGAAGTCGCCCAGGACGACGACGCCGATCTCGGTGACGTCCAGGTTCAGGGCGAGACCCAATGTGCCGTCCTCGAACTCCAGCAGCTCGTTGGCCATCGCCGAAGGCAGCCCCTCGACCCGGGCGATGCCGTCACCGGCCACAGCCACCTGGCCGACCTCTTCGCGGGCAGCGGCCGCCGGCTCGTAGGACTTCACGAAGGCATCGAGCGCCTCGCGGATCTCCTCGGGACGGATCGTCAGCTCCGTCATCGTTGCTCCCTGCTCTCTACGTCGCTTCGGCGGTTCGTCATGATCGGGTATGGAGTTCAGCGGCCGGACAGCCGGCGCTGTATGTCGGCCAGGCGGCTACGGACGGTGCCGTCGACGACATCGTCGCCGACCTCGACCTTGATGCCGCCGACCAGGTCGGGTTCGACGACGACGTTGAGCCGGACCGGTCCGCCGACCTGTGCAGCCAATGCCTGCGAAAGCCGGCCCCGGTGTTCGTCGGTCAACGGCGCCGCGACCCGCACCACGGCCACGCGCCGCGCCCGACGGGCCGCCGCGAGGTCGCCGATACGCTCGAGCGCCGCCTCGAGGGTGCCATCACGCCGGCCGAGCACGGCGTGCTCGACCAGGCGGACGGTCGCCGGTTGGGCCTTGTCGGCCAGCAGCCGGCGGACCAGGTCGCGCCGGGCCTCGGCTGGGGCGGCCTGATCGAGCAGCGCCGACCTGAGCGCAGGTTCGCCCTGGACGACCTGACCGAACCGGAACAGCTCGTCCTCGACGTCGTCGAGGTGCCCCTCGCCGTCGGCGGCTGCCAGGTGCGCCACCACTCCTAACTCCTCGACCGCCGAGGCGAGCTCTCCGGGGCTGCGCCAGCGATCACGCACGGCGGCCGTCACCAGTTCGGCAGCGGCGGGATCGATCCGGTTGCCGACCAAAACCTGGGCCAGCGCCGCGCGGTCGTCACCCGAGCGCCCAGGATCGGTGAGGGCGCGCCGCAGCGCGGGTCGTTCACGCAGAAGCCCCGCGAACGACCACAAGGAATCGCCGATCGCGGCCGCATCGGCACCGGTCCGGCCGACGGCGCTCTCGAGCCGGTCGCCGAGTGCGGTGTATGCCTCACGGCTGGCGCCCTGCATCAAGCCTCCCGGCCGTCCGGCCGGCTCGGGCTGGTGCCGTCACCACTGGCCTCGAGGTCGGCGAGGAACCGATCAACGACCCGCTGCGATCGCGCGTCGTCCTCGAGCGACTCGCCCACGACCCGCTCGGCCAGCTGAGTGGCGAGGATACCCACCTCGGCGCGCAACGACCTGACGACCTGCTCGCGCTCGGCCGCCATCTGGGCCTGCGCCCGCTCGGCGATGCGCTGCGCCTCGGCCTGGGCCGACTCGCGCATCTCCGCGAGGATCACGGCACCCTGTGCCTTGGCGTCCTCCCGGATCCGCGCCGCTTCGCCACGAGCGTCGGCCAGCTGGCCACGGTACTGCTCGAGCGCCCGCTGGGCCTCGGCCTGTGCCTCCTCAGCCCGCCTCATGCCCCCCTCGATGGCCGAGCTGCGCTCCGCGTATGTCTTCTCGAAGATCGGGAAGACATACGCCCGCAGGAAGAAGAAGAGCAGCGCGAACGCCACCAGCCCGACGACCAGCTCCGACAGATGCGGTAGCAGCGGGCTGGGCTCTTCGGCCGCCTCTGCCGCGACGAGGACCGTCGGTGCCATCAACGTCGACATGGGCTAGAGCGCGAAGGCGAGGCCGATACCGATGATCGCGAGGGCCTCGGCGAGCGCGAAGCCGAGGATCGCGATGCCCTGCAGCACACTCCTGGCCTCGGGCTGGCGCGCTACCCCGCTGATGTAGGCGGCGAATATCAGGCCGATGCCGACGCCCGGGCCGATGGCCGCGAGGCCGTAGCCGACCATGTTGAGAGAGCCGTCCATCCTTCTTCCTTTCCTGGGTGGGTGTTCGCTCAGTGCTCGTAGGTCAGAGCGCCGCCGATGTAGATGGCGGAGAGCAGGGTGAAGACATAGGCCTGCAGGAGCTGGATGAAGCCTTCGAAGAAGGTCATCACGATGCCGAACACTAGGGAAACACTGCCGGCCGCGAAGCCGACCACGCCTTGCGTCTCGATCAGCAGGAACTCGGCGCCGAGGATGCACAGCAGCAGGACGAGGTGCCCGGCGAACATGTTGAACGTGAGACGGAGGGTGAGGGTAACCGGCCGGAAGATCACCGTCGACAAGAACTCGATCGGCGACAGGAGCGGGTAGATGACCTTGGGCACGCCCGGCGGGAACATCATGTTCTTGAAGTACCCGACGAAGCCCTGCCGCTTGATGCCCACGTAGTTGAAGATGACCCACGAGATGATCGCCAGGAACAACGGGATCGCGATCCGCGACGTGGCTGGGAACTGCACGAACGGGACGATGCCTGCGATGTTCAGCACCGCGATGTACGTGAAGAGCGTGGCGAGGTACGGGACGTACTTGATGCCCTCGCGGCCGATCGCGTCAGCGGCGATCTGGTTGCGCACGAAGCCGTAAACGCTCTCACCGGCGAACTGCAGCTTCCCCGGGACGAGGCTGCCACGGCGCGCCGCGTAGTAGAAGAACAGTCCGACCACGGCCGTGCCGAGGATGACGATGAGCATCGGCTTGGTCAGGAACGTGCCCCATAGCTCCGGGAACTCGAAGTCGGCTGGCCCCGGCGCGTGGAACTCCTCCGATGCCTCGGTGGCGAGCGACCTTCCGCGCACGGCATCCTTCCTTCGACAGGTAGATCCCAGTCCAAAGGCGGCGGGCTGGGATCACGTCCTACCGTATCGGACCCACACCAGGTAGAGCGCGGCACCCATCCCCAGCAGCAGCCCCAGCATGAGGAAGATCTGGTTGTCGAGCCACTCGGCGACGAGCCACCCCACTCCGCCCCAAACCAGCACGCCCGAGGCGATCAGGCTGACGGCGTTCCAGGCGTTGGCCTGCTCCCGGCGGGAGTATTCGGACGGGTCCGGGGTCATGGTGCGGCCGAGTGTACTAGCGGCGAACCGGCCGCGCTCGACGCTTGCCGCAGGGCTCTGACCTGCCGGTTCGTACCACGTGGCGTGCCCTCCGGCCGTCAGGAGCCCGAGATCGGTGGCCTCCGGGAGTCCGTCGGCACAGCGTCGCCCGAGTGCACAGCCACGACGACGTGGACCGCCGTCCACGTCAGGGCACACCCGATGACGGTCACGCCCAACCACCGTCCGTCGATGACGTCGGCCCGTCCCGCCATACGAAGGACCAGCAGGACCAAGGCGAGCCGCAGCGTGTAGGTGAGCAACAGCACACCGAGTCCGATGCCGGCCCTCGACTCGAGCCCACGGGTGACCTGGAGCGGAATCAGTCCGCTCCAGAAGAACGCGACGACCAGAACCGTCGCAAGCAGGCCGCTGAGCAGCCCGTCGGTCCCCGACGCGAGCCAACCCACCACCGAGGACAGCAGGCCGGCGACCAGCGTGGCGCGCCGGGCCAGGACATGCGCCGCGCCATGCCGCGTGAAGGGCGCGGAAACCCGCCGCGGGTCCGCCATCAGGACTTGCCACCCAACAGCGCGCGTGGCCGACCCGTCGTCACCATCACCATGACCGCCAGCACGAGCCCTACGCCGGCGACCGTCGTCCAGCCGCCGACCAGCCCGATCGCGACCAGCCCGAAGGCGACCAGGCCGGCCCATACCCACATGATCAACACAGCCCGCCGGTGCGAGTGGCCGATCTCCAGCAGGCGGTGGTGCAGGTGCTGCTTGTCCGGCGCGAACGGTGAGCGGCCGGCCCTGGTCCGCCGGGTCACCGCCATCAGCAGGTCGGTGAACGGCAGAGCGATGACCGCGACCGGGACCAGCAGGGGCAGGAGGGCCGGGAGGAGGCTGATGTCGGCCGCCTGGGTCGGGAACGAGCCGGTGAGGCTGATCGAGCCGGCCGCGAGCATGAGCCCGATCAGCATGGAGCCCGAGTCGCCCATGAAGATCCGGGCCGGGTAGACGTTGTGCGGCAGGAACCCCAGGCACATGCCGCACAGGATCGCCGTCACCAGCGCCGGAGTGGTCAGCCGTGAGAATCCGCCCTCGACGGTCAGCAAATAGGCGTACGCAAAGAACGCTGCCGCGCCGATACCCACGACGCCCGCAGCCAGCCCGTCCAGCCCGTCCATGAAGTTCACGGCGTTGGCGGTGCCGACGACAAGGAGAACCGTCAGTACCGCACCCTGGGTCTGTTCCAGTGTGAGAACTCCGCCGGAAGGCTGCGGCAGCCAGATGAGCTGCACCCCCTGCTGCACCAGGAGTCCGGCCGCCAGCACCTGCCCTGCGAACTTCGTCAGTGCGGAGAGTCCCCAGATGTCGTCGGCGACGCCGACGAGACAGATCACGACGGCGGCCAGGACGAGCGCCCGGGCGTCGGTCGACTCCTCGAAGACCCGGCGCATCCTCGGCAGGTAGCTCGCGACGAGCATCGCGGCCAGCAGCCCGCCGAGCATGGCAAGCCCGCCCAGCCGGGGCACCGGGTCCCGGTGTACGTCACGGTCGCGGGTCGGCGGTACCGCTCCTACCCGATGGGCGATCCGGCCGGAGAGCGCGACGAGCAGGTACGTGGCACCCGCCGCGACGAGCAGGGTGAGCAGGTATTCGCGCACGCCGTCCTTCTCGCCGCTAGCCCCGCGGGTAGGCCGGGTGCTTGGCGACCAGCCCGGACACCGCCTCGCCGATCTCGGCGGCCGCGGTGCCGTCGGCATCACGGACAGCCCTCGAGATCAGCGAGGCCACCTCCTTCATGTCGCCCTCGGTCATGCCCTGGGTGGTGACCGACGGCGTGCCGACCCGGATGCCGGACGCGGTCATCGGCGGCTGCGGGTCGAACGGGATGGCGTTCTTGTTCAGCGTGATCCGTGCGGCGTCGCAGCGAGTCTCGGCGTCGGCGCCGGTGACGCCGACGGGGCGCAGGTCGATCAGCGCGAGGTGGGTGTCGGTGCCGCCCGAGACCGGTCGCATGCCCTCGGCTGCGAGGCCTTCGGCCAGGGCCTGGGCGTTGGCGATCACCTGCTGGGCATAGGCCTGGTACGAGGGCCGCATGGCCTCGCGCAGCGCGACCGCCTTGGCCGCCACCGCGTGCATGAGCGGACCGCCCTGGGTGAAGGGGAACACGGCCCTGTCGATCTTCTTGGCGTGCTCCTCCTTGCACACGATCATGCCGCCACGCGGTCCGCGCAGCACCTTGTGCGTGGTGAACGTGACGACGTCGGCGTACGGCACCGGGCTCGGGATGGCCTTGCCGGCCACCAGCCCGATGAAGTGGGCCGCGTCGACCACGAGGACGGCGCCGACCTCGTCCGCGATCCGGCGGAAAGCAGCGAAGTCGATCAGCCGGGGATATGCCGTCGCACCACAGATGATCATCTTCGGTCGGTGCTCGACGGCGCGGTCGCGGACCTCGTCGAAGTCGATGAGCTCGGTCTGCTCGTCGACGCCGTAGGAGACGACGTTGAACCACTTGCCCGAGAAGTTGACCTTCGAACCGTGCGTCAGGTGCCCGCCGTGCGGCAGCGACATGGCGAGCACCGTGTCGCCGGGCGCGGTGAACGCGGCGTAGGCGGCGAGGTTCGCGCTGGCCCCGGAGTGCGGCTGGAGGTTGGCGTGCTCGGCTGAGAAGAGCTCCTTGGCCCGGGCGATGCCCAACTCCTCCGCCCGGTCGACCTCGGCGCAGCCGCCGTAGTAGCGCCGGCCCGGGTAGCCCTCGGCGTACTTGTTGGACAGCGTCGAGCCGAGGGCGGCAAGCACGGCCGGCGAGGTCAGGTTCTCGCTGGCGATGAGCTGGAGCCCGCCGCGCAGCCGGGCGAGCTCGTCCAGGACCACGCTGGCGATCTCAGGGTCTTCCGCCTGCAGCGAGGAGAAGTCCGGACCCCAGAACGGGACGGCGACATCGGTCATGGCAGGACTCCCGTGCGAGCGCAGCGACGGCGGCGGCCCCACTCTACGGCGCGACCGCGGCCGCCGTGATCTCGGGCACAACCTCCCTGAGCAGGTCCAGGGGCACCGCCCCCGCGCGCAGCAGACGTGGCACCTCACCGGTGACGTCGACGATCGTCGACGGAACGTCGTCCTCGGTCGGGTAGGAGTCGAGGTAGACGGCGACGGCGTCGCCGAGCTGCGCCCGGGCCTGCTCACCGGAGCGGGCGGCCGGCTGGCCGGACCGGTTGGCGCTGCTGACGGCCATCGGCCCGGTCTCGCGGAGCACCTCGATCGCGACCGGATGCAGCGGCATGCGCACGGCGACGGTGCCTGAGGTGTCGCCGAGATCCCAACGCAGTGAGGGCTGTTGGCGGCAGACCAGGGTGAGGCCGCCGGGCCAGAACGCCTCGACAAGCTTGCCCACCGCGCCGCCGGACTGGGCCGACACGCCGGCGAGGGTGGTCGGCGAGCCGACCAGGACCGGCAGCGGCATCTCGCGCCCACGTCCCTTGGCGGCGAGCAGGGCCGTGACCGCGTCGGCGCTGAAGGCGTCGCAGCCGAGGCCGTACACGGTGTCGGTGGGGATGACGACGAGCCTGCCCTGGCGAACGGCGCGGATCGCCGCGGCGATGCCCCTGGTCCGCTGGGAACCGTCGGTGCAGTCGTACGTCCGGCTCACGGAGGCAATCTAATGCGCCGCCCTGCGTGGCCGGGACGCGGAGACCTCAGACGTCGTGGGCGATCACCCGCCGGGCGGTGACGAACCGCGGACGGCCGGCCAGGTCGGCGTGATCTGAGACGTCGAACCAGGTCTCGGCATCCTCGAAGACCGCCGGAGCGGCGACACCCTGGACGTCGGCATGCTCCGCCACGAGCACGCCGCCCGGCCGCAGCAGTCTGGCGGCGGTGCGTTCCAGGACCCGCATGGCGTCCAGACCGTCCGCACCGGACCACAGGGCCGGCGCCGGATCGTGAGTCGCGACCTCGGGATCCCGTACGACAGCGCCCAACGGTATGTACGGCGGGTTGGCGACCACCACGTCGACCTGGCCGTCCAGTTCGTGCAGGCAACCGTCGACGTCGGCGTGGTGCACGGCGACCCGAGTGCCCTCGGCGTTGCGGCGGAGCCATGCGAACGCGTCGTTATCGGCCTCGACGGCATGGACGACCGCACCGGGTACTTCGTGGGCCACCGAGAGGGCGATCGCACCCGACCCGGCGTAGAGGTCGGTGACGAGCGGACCGTCCAGGACGCGGGCGGCCTCGATCGCCGCTCCCGCGGTGACCTCGGTCTCGGGACGCGGCACGAAGACACCCGGTCCGACTGCGACCTCGATGTACCGGAAGGCCGCCGTACCGGTCAGGTGCTGTAGCGGCTCACGAGCAGCTCGGCGGGCGACCAACTCGTCGAAGGCCGCCTTGTCGATGGTCTCGTGATGAACGAGGTCGCCGCGCGCCACTCCGAGAACGTGCGCGGCCAGCGCCTCGGCGTCGTGTCGGGGGGACGCCACACCTGCGGCGGCGAGCACGCCGGCCGCCGCAGCGACGGCCTCCGTGACGGTGGACATGCACTCAGAGTGAGCCGCGGCCGGCGAGCCGTTCGGCAGCGTCGGCGTCGACCAGGGCCTGGATCACGTCGTCGAGATTGCCGTCGAGCACCGCGTCGAGGTTGTACGCCTTGAAACCGACGCGGTGGTCGGAGATGCGGTTCTCGGGGAAGTTGTAGGTGCGTACTCGCTCGGAGCGGTCGACCGTGCGGATCTGGCTGCGCCGTTCGGCCGACGCTGCGGCCTCGGCCTCCTCCTGGGCGGCGGCGAGCAGCCGCGCTCGCAGGATGCGCATGGCCTGCTCCTTGTTCTGGAGCTGGCTCTTCTCGTTCTGGCAGGAGACGACGATGCCGGTCGGCAGGTGGGTGATGCGTACCGCCGAGTCCGTGGTGTTGACGCTCTGCCCGCCCGGGCCGGACGAGCGGTAGACGTCGATCCGGAGGTCGTTCGGGTTGATCTCGACGTCGGCCTCGTCCTCGGCCTCGGGCAGGACCAGCACACCCGCAGCGGAGGTGTGGATACGGCCCTGGCTCTCGGTGACCGGGACCCGCTGGACGCGGTGGACCCCGCCTTCGTACTTGAGCCGGGCGTACGGCGCCGCTCCGGGCTCCGCAGCGCCCTTGGCCTTCACCGCGACCGAGACGTCCTTGTAGCCGCCAAGGTCGGATTCCTCGGCGTCGAGGATCTCGGTCCGCCAGCCGGCCCGCTCGGCGAATCGGAGGTACATCCGCAGCAGGTCGGCGGCGAAGAGCGCCGACTCCTGGCCGCCCTCGCCGGCCTTGACCTCGAGGATCACGTCGCGGTCGTCGTTGGGGTCACGGGTCAGGAGAAGCCCCCGCAGGCGGTCCTCGAGCTCCTCGCGCCTGTGCGCGAGGTGTTCGGCCTCGGCCGCGAAGCTCGGGTCGTCGCGGGCGAGCTCGCGCGCGGCGTCGCGGTCATCGCCGGCACGGCGCCATTCGTCGTAGGTCCGGACGACCACGCCAAGCTCCGCGTAGCGGCGACCGAGCCGTCGGGCCAGGTTCGGATCTGCGTGAACCGACTGGGTCGGCGAGGCGTCGTTCGAGTTCGGCGTGCTCGGCCACCATGTCCTCGACCCGCTCGAACACGACCCCTCCTCTCGGCTTCCAAATGATCACGTTAAGTGGGCCTGTGGGTCCGTTACCAGGTCTCGGCACCTGGTAACGGCCATAGACACCCACTTAACGTGATCATTTGGGAGCGATTGCCAAAGAGACGGGCGCCGGCCGGGGAATCCCGAACCGGCGCCCGTCGTCAGAGTTACTTGGCGTCTGCCCTCTTCTTGCCGTAGCGCGACTCGAACCGGGCGACGCGACCGCCGGTGTCGAGGATCTTCTGCTTGCCCGTGTAGAACGGGTGGCAGTTCGAGCACACGTCGGCGTGGATGACGCCGTTCTTCGCCGTGCTGCGCGTGGTGAACGTGTTGCCACAGGTGCAGGTGACCGTGGTCTCCACGTAGGCGGGGTGGATGTCAGGCTTCACGGGGATACTCCTCGGGTCTCTGGCGCCGGGTCGTCTGCGCGTGAACGCGGGGACGTGAACCGGACCGACGTACGAGTGTGCCATCAGATTGGCACGCAGCCCAAACGCCGCCACGCGTCCCTCTATTCCCGACGTGCCCCTGTGCTGATGTCGGTGGGCGCTCTACCCTGCGCCAATGGCGAAGGAACGCCCCGAGGCGGACACGTCGCCGGCGTTCGCCGACGAGGGCACGGTCGAGTACTTCGAGCACCACGCGTACGAGTACAGTCCGCGCCGGCTCGGGCTCGCCGTCGCGTTCGTCAATGAGCAGGCGACGCCCGGCGCATCGCTGATCGACATCGGGTGCGGTGTGGGGAACGTGCTCGCCCACATCGCCGAGAACACCGGGATCCGGAACCTGGTCGGCCTCGATGTCAGCGAGCGGTCCCTCGAGCTGACCAGGCAGAAGGTCGACGCCGAGCTGCACCGGGCATCGGTGCTCGACGAGGCGACGGTCGACCGCTTCCGGGGCGCGTTCGACTTCGCCGTGATGGCAGCAGTCCTTCACCATCTGGTGGGGCCTACCCGCCGCAGGTCGCACAAAGCCGCGGAGCTCGCGGCAGCGCACGCCCTCGAGCTGGTGAAGCCCGGCGGGCACCTGATCGTCATAGAGCCGACGTTCAGTCCTACAGCCCCGCTCATCGCCCTGTTCTGGACCAAGTCCCTGACGTCGAGGGTATTCCGAGGTCGGCTGCCCATCGGCAGCTACTGGAACAACATCGGCGCACCGGTCGTGTCCTACTACAGCAGCGAGCAGGTGCTCGCCATGGTTCGCAAGCAGCCGGGGGCCGAGATCGTCCTCGTCGACATGGCACCCCAGCACCTGAGCAGGCTCGCGGGCGCCCTGCTCACGAAGTCCAACACGACGGTCATAGCGTCACGCACGTGACGGTGACCGTTCTCCCACCGTAGGCGTGGCTCAGTCCTCGGTCTCGCGAGTTCCACCCAGCGTCGGGGTCGTCTTCTGGACCTGCATCAGGAACTCGATGTTGCTCTTGGTGCTCTTGAGCTTGTCCAGGAGCAGCTCGATCGCCTGTTGCGGGTCGAGAGCCGACAGCACACGTCGCAGCTGCCACATGACGGCCAGCTCGTCGCGGGAGACCAGGATCTCCTCGCGACGGGTGCCCGACGCGTCGACGTCGACCGCGGGGAAGATCCGCTTGTCGGCGAGGTCTCGGCGCAGCCGGAGCTCCATGTTCCCGGTGCCCTTGAACTCCTCGAAGATCACCTCGTCCATGCGCGAGCCGGTCTCGACGAGCGCCGTCGAGATGATCGTCAGCGATCCACCGTGCTCGATGTTGCGAGCAGCGCCGAAGAACCGCTTCGGCGGGTACAGGGCGCTGGAGTCGACGCCACCGGAGAGGATCCGGCCGCTGGCCGGAGCCGCCAGGTTGTACGCCCGGCCCAGGCGGGTGATCGAGTCGAGCAGCACGACGACGTCGCCGCCGAGCTCGACCAGGCGCTTGGCCCGCTCGATCGCCAGCTCCGCGACCGTGGTGTGGTCCTCGGCCGGGCGGTCGAAGGTCGAGGCGATGACCTCGCCCTTCACCGCTCGCTGCATGTCGGTGACCTCCTCCGGCCGCTCGTCGACGAGGACGACCATGAGGTGCGTCTCCGGGTTGTTCGCCGTGATGGCGTTCGCTATCGCCTGGAGGATGAGCGTCTTGCCGGCCTTCGACGGCGAGACGATCAGCCCGCGCTGGCCCTTGCCGATCGGCGCCACCAGGTCGATGACCCGGGTCGAGACGATGCCCGGCTCGGTTTCGAGCCGCAGCCGGTCCTGCGGGTACAGCGGGGTCAGCTTGGAGAACTCGGGCCGGTGCTGGCCGGTCTCCGGGTCGGCTCCGTTGACCGTGTCGACACGGACCAGCGCGTTGAACTTCTGCTGCTTCTCACCTTCGCGCGGCTGGCGGACGACGCCGGTGACGGCGTCACCCTTGCGCAGACCGTTGCGCCGGACCATCGCCAGCGACACGTAGACGTCGTTGGGGCCGGGCAGGTAGCCGGAGGTCCGCACGAACGCGTAGTTGTCGAGGATGTCGAGGATCCCGGCCACCGGGATGAGCACGTCGTCCTCGGAGACCTGGGGCTCGTCGATCCGGTCGCGGCCACCTCCACGGCGGTCGCGGTCGCGGTTTCCGCCCCGGCGGTCGCGGCGGCGACGGCGGTTGCGGTTGCGGTCGCCGTCCTCGTCGTCGTCGCGCTGGCCGCCCTGCTGGCCGGCGGAGCGTTCGGGCTGACCGGCCGGGCGACGGTCCGTCGTGCGGTCGTCGTCGCCGTCGCGACGGTCCTGGCGGCGGTCCTGCTGGTCGCCGCGGGCGGCGCGAGGCTGCCCGTCGCGCGACTCGCGGTCGACGCGAGCGGCGTCGCGGTCGGCGCCGTCGGCCCGCCGCTCCTCGGCACGAGCGTCCTGCTCGCCACGGGGCACGTCAGTGGGCGCGGCACCGAACTGCATGGAGGTCGCGGCGCGCTCGCTGGCGGCCAGCGCGGCCTCGGCCGGCGCGGCCTCGGCAACGGCGGGCTCGGCGACGGCGGCCGCGGGCTCGCGCACAGGCATGGCGTCGGCGCTGACCGAGGCCACGGCCGGCACGCTCGTGCCGGGACCGCCCTGGGCGGCCCGGATCGCGTCGACGAGCTGGCTCTTGCGCATCCGGCCGGTGCCGGTAATGCCCAGACTTCCGGCCAGCTGCTGGAGTTCTGCGAGGACCATGCCGTCGAGCCCGGCCGCACGGCGGCGCTTCGGCTTGTCGACGGCGACGGCGTCGCCCGTGACGGGCTCCGGCGTCGGCTCGGAGACTCCGTAGAAATCAGTGTCAGTCACTCAGGGTCCTTCCCTGGACCGGCGCCGGCGAGAGAGCCGGCGCGTGGAACTCTCCGGGGTCGTACCCCGGAGTATGTGAGGTGCACGCGACGCTTGCCCAGGTGATCGTCCCCCTCGGCACGGCCGGACCGTGCTTGGTGAGGTGGAATCCACGGTTGCTACAGCGGGATCGACCCGCGTCCAGAGGATTGGCGACCAGCCCGGGGGGCGTCGGTGCGTTCCCGAGAGTAACACGCGGTGACCCGCGGCGTCCCTCCCGGTTCTGTCCGGTCACGACCGGGTCGTGACCGTCTCGGCATATCTGTCGCATGTCGGGGTTGTCCTTCCTGTCACCGACGGCGTGTCGGGCGGAACTTGCATGATCGACGCGGTTACGCGGTCTCGACGATCGCGCCGCGGTCCGCCACGGGCAGCGGCCACGTCTCCCAGTCACGCGGGGCAGTTACCTGCCCCACCTGATCCGGCGTCGCGAGCACGAGCACCGACGGCCCGGCTCCCGAGACCACCGCCGCGAGGCCGCGCGACCGCATCTCGGTGACCAGTGCCAGCGTCTCGGGCATGGACGGCTCGCGATAGGCCTGGTGGAGCCGGTCTTCCGTCGCGTCAAGTAGGAGGTCCGGGCGGCGCGTCAGCGCCGCGACCAGCAGGGCAGCCCGGCCGGCGTTACCGGCCGCGTCCGCGTGCGGCACCGCGGCCGGCAGCAGCCCGCGGGCGGCCTGAGTCGACAGGGCGACAGGCGGCACGCAGAGCACCGGATGAATGTCGGGATGAACGTCGAGCCGAACCGCACGTGCGCCGCTGCCCGAGGTCCACGCGATGGTGAACCCGCCGAGCAGGCATGGCGCCACGTTGTCCGGATGGCCCTCGATGCGTGCGGCCAAGGCCAACACGGCGTCGTCGCCCATCCGTTCCTCGCCGCCTTCGGCAAGTGCCCGCGCAGCGAGCACGCCCGTGACGATCGCCGCCGCCGAAGACCCCAGGCCGCGTCCGTGCGGAATGCTGTTCCGGCAGTGGACCTGCAGAGGGGATCGTGTTTCACCCAGCGCTTTGAGCGCCGACACCATCGCCCGCACTACGAGGTGCGACTCGTCGCGGGGCAGCTCGTGGGCGCCGGTTCCCTCGACCGTGACGTTCACGGCCGGCCCTGCGAGGCTCGCCTCCACGACGTCGTGCAGGCCGAGCGCGAGACCGAACGCGTCGAAGCCCGGGCCCAGGTTGGCGCTGGTCGCCGGGGCGGTGACCCGGACGGCAGGTCTCACGCGAGCCCGAGCACGGAGGCGGCGGCCGTCACATCGGCTGGAACCACCTCGACGCGGACGTCGCCGTGCGCGGCGCGCGCTGTGTCAACGTCCTTGAGGCCGTGTCCGGTCACGGTCACGACGACGACCTGGCCCGGGTCCACCCTGCCGTCCGAGACCGCGGACACCAGTCCGGCCACACCCGCCGCGGACGCCGGTTCGACGAACAGTCCGTCGCGGGTGGACAGGTCGTGCTGGGCCGCGAGGATCTGCGAGTCAGTGACGGCGTCGATGAAACCACCGGACTCGTCACGAGCGGCAACGGCGAGCTGCCACGAAGCTGGGTTGCCGATCCGGATGGCGCTCGCCACTGTCTCGGGCTCGGGAACCGGCTCTCCGCGCACAATCGGAGCTGCTCCTGCTGCCTGGAACCCCCACATGCGCGGCCGCCTGGTGGCCAGACCACCGGCTACGTACTCGCTGTAACCCGTCCAATAGGCCGAGATATTCCCCGCGTTGCCGACCGGCAGCACATGGACGTCCGGTGCGTCGCCCAAGACGTCGACGATCTCGAACGCGGCGGTCTTCTGACCGGCCAACCGGTGCGGGTTGAGGGAGTTGACCAGCGCGACCGAGTACTGGTCGGCCAAACCGCGCGCCAGCCGGAGGCAGTCGTCGAACGTGCCGTCGACCGCGACGATCCGGCTGCCGTGGACGACTGCCTGGGCCAGCTTGGGCCCGGCGACCTTGCCGTCGGGTACGAGCACGATGGGCGCCATCCCCGCTCGTGCCGCGTAGGCCGCGGCCGAAGCGCTCGTGTTGCCGGTCGAGGCGCAGACGACGGCCTTGGCGCCCTCCTCGAGCGCCTTGGAGATCGCGACCGTCATGCCACGGTCCTTGAAGGAGCCCGTCGGGTTCGACCCTTCGACCTTCAGGAGTACTGCGCACGAGGTGAGCTCCGATAGCCAGGCACTGGGCACCAGGGGCGTGCCACCCTCGAGCAGCGTGACCACCAAGGTCGCCGGGGTCACCGGCAACCACCCGCGGTACTCCTCGATCACGCCTCGCCACAGGTCGGCCACCGGGTCACTCCCCCTCGACGCGCATCACCGACAGTACGTCGCGCACCGTCGGAAGCTCGCGCAGCATGGTGACCGTGGCCGACAGGGCGTCGTCGGTGGCGGTGTGGGTGACGACGACGAGCTCGGCGTCGTCGGGCCCGTGGACCCGCTGGCGGACCGCCTCGATCGACACGCCGTGCTCCGCGAAGACCGTCGCCACCGCAGCCAGGACACCTGGGCGGTCGTCGACATCGAGGCTGATGTGGTACCGGGTACGGGCCTGCCCCATCGCTCGGACCCGACGGTCCCCGTACGCCGAGGCGCCCGGCCCGACAGAGCCGGCCAGCCGGTTGCGGGCCACCGTCACGAGGTCGCCGAGGACGGCGCTCGCCGTGGGCGCACCTCCGGCGCCGGGTCCGTAGAACATGAGCCGCCCGGCCGCTTCGCTCTCGACGAAGACCGCGTTGTATGCGCCGCGCACGCTGGCCAGCGGGTGGCTGCGCGGGATCATCGCCGGATGGACGCGGACACCGACCGACCTGTCGTCCTCGGACAGCTCGCAGATGGCGAGGAGTTTCACCACCGCGCCCATGTCTCGGGCACTGGCCACGTCGGCTGACGTGACCTCGGCGATGCCCTCCCGGTGGACGTCGGCGGCGACGACCGGCGAGTGGAACGCGATGGCGGCCAGGATCGCCGCCTTGGCGGCGGCGTCGAAGCCCTCGACGTCGGCGGTCGGGTCGGCCTCGGCGTAGCCGAGGGCCTGCGCTTCCTCCAGCGCCTCGGTAAAGCCGGTGCCGGAGCTGTCCATCTTGTCGAGGATGTAGTTGGTCGTGCCGTTGACGATGCCCAGCACGCGTCGGATCCGGTCGCCGGCCAGCGACTCCCGCAACGGGCGCAACAGGGGGATGGCACCTGCCACGGCCGCCTCGTAGTAGAGGTCGACCCGGTGTTTCTCGGCGGCCGCGTGGAGGGTGGCCCCGTCCTCGGCGAGCATGGCCTTGTTGGCGCTGACGACGGAGGCGCCGTGCTCCATCGCGGCCATGACCAGGGTTCGGGCGGGCTCGACGCCGCCGATCACCTCGACCACGATGTCGACGTCGTCGCGGGTCACCAGGCCGTGCGCGTCCGACGTGAACAGGGCCGAGTCGACTCCGGTCGCCGCGCGATCCCGGCCGAGGCGGCGAACGGCGACGCCGACCAGCTCGAGGGGGGCGCCGATCCGCGCGGCGAGGTCATCGGCCTGCTCGGTGATCAGCCGCGCGACCTGGGACCCGACCACACCGCAGCCCAGGAGGGCGACCCGCAGCGTGCTCATCGAACCCTCCCGTGTCAGCTCCCGGATACCGTCAGTCTCGGCGACGGCCGGACGATCTCGTGCCAGACGTCCATGATGCGAGATGACCGTCTCACAACTGCGGCTCGCGCCGCAGATCTGTCAGCAGCGCGCGAGGCACAGCGCCGGGCAAACTCGCCATCCGATGCGCGTGGGGCTAGCCGACCTCGAAGCGCAGGAGATCGTCCTCGGTCTCGCGGCGGACGATCACGCGTGCGCTCCCGTTCGACACCGCCAGCACGGGAGCCCGCGGAACCTGGTTGTAGTTGTTCGCGAGGCTCCGGCCGTACGCACCGGTTCCCGGGACGGCGACGAGGTCTCCCGGCGCCACATCGCCCGGCAGGAACTCGTCCCTGACCACGATGTCGCCGCTCTCGCAATGCTTGCCGACGACGCGCGCGAGCACCGGCGCCGCGTCCGATGCGCGGTTGGCCAGCGTGCAGGAGTAGTCGGCGTCGTAGAGCGCAGCCCGGATGTTGTCGCTCATGCCCCCGTCGACGGCCACATACGTCCTGGTCACCCCGGAGCCGACCTGAACGGTCTTGACCGTGCCCACCTCGTAGAGCGTGAACGTGCTCGGCCCGGCGATCGCCCGTCCCGGCTCGACACTCATGCGCGGCACTGCGACGTCCTGGGCCTGGCACTCGTGCCGAACGATCTCGGCCAGCGCCGCCGCAAGTTGCTCGGGCGGTTGCGGATCGTCCTGCGTGGTGTAGGCGATGCCGAAGCCGCCGCCCAGATCGAGCTCAGGCAGCTCGACGCCGTGTTCGTCACGTGTCTCGGCATGCAGGCCGATGGTCCGGCGGGCGGCGACCTCGAACGCCGCGGTGTCGAAGATCTGCGAGCCGATGTGCGAGTGAAGACCGAGGAGCTGCAGGCTCGGCTCGGCGAGAACGGCCCGTACGGCGTCCGCTGCCGCGCCGCCGGCGAGCGAGAAGCCGAACTTCTGGTCCTCGTGGGCGGTGGCGACGTACTCGTGGGTGTGGGCCTCGACGCCGACCGTGATCCGGATCATGACCGGGGCGCGGACCCCGCGGTTGTTGGCCAGCCGCGTGAGCCGCGCGATCTCGTGCGCCGAGTCGACGACGATGCGGCCCACGCCCGCATCCAGCGCCCGGGCCAGTTCGGACTCGGACTTGTTGTTGCCGTGCAGGCCGATCCGCTGCGCCGGGAAGCCGGCCCGCAGGGCGACAGCGAGCTCACCACCGGTGCACACGTCCAGGGACAGGCCCTCCTCGGCCAGCCAGCGCGTGGTCGCGATCGAGAGGAACGCCTTGCCCGCGTAGTAGACGTCCGCTCCCCCGGACAGGCCGGCAAAGGCAGCGTCGAAGGCGGCCCGGAACTCTCGCGCACGCCTCCGGAAGTCGTCCTCGTCGACGACGTACGCCGGAGTGCCGAACTCCCCCGCGATCGTGTCGACCGGAATGCCTGCGACGGTCAGGACACCGTCCGTGCCGCGCTCGACGTTGTGCGACCAGAGATGCGATACCAACGCGTTGACGTCCGCGGGCTCCCGTAACCACATCGGGCCACGAGATCCCGCCACGACCTGCAGGGCGCCAGCGTCCCGCGGGCCCACCGGTTACATCCGGTCCGGTGCCGTCACGCCGAGCAGCCCGAGCCCGTTCGAGATCACGACCCGGGTCGCCTCGACCAGCCAGAGCCGAGCTCGGTGCGTGTCGGTCGGCTCCTCGTCGCCGAGCGGGAGCACCCGGCATTCGTCGTAGAACTTGTGGAACGTCGCCGCAAGGTCCTCGAGGTACCGCGCGACGCGGTGCGGCTCCCGGAGCTCGGCTGCTGTGGCGACGATCCGCGGGAACTCGCCGAGCTCGCCGAGGAGCGCGGACTCGCGCTCGTGGTCGAGCAGGTCGGGGTGGAGTTCGCCCCGATCGATGCCAAGCTCGCCGGCGTTGCGCTCGATCGAGGCCAGCCGGGCGTGGGCGTACTGGACGTAGAAGACCGGATTGTCGTTGCTCCTCTTTGCCCACAGGTCGAGGTCGATGTCGATCGTCGAGTCGGACGAGTAGCGGGCGAGTGCGTAACGAGCCCCATCGACGCCGATCGCGTCGACCAGGTCGTCGAGCGTGACGACAGTGCCCGCACGCTTGCTCATCTTCATCGGCAGGCCTTCACGGACGAGGCTGACCAACTGGCCGATGAGGATCTCGAGGTTGCGGCCCGGCTCGTCGCCGAAGGCCCTGCACATGGCCATCATGCGGCCGACGTAACCGTGATGGTCGGCGCCGAGCATGATGACAACGCGGTCGAAGCCGCGCTCCCGCTTGTTGAGGTAGTAGGCGATGTCTCCGGAGATGTACGCCGGCTGGCCGTCCTGTCTGATGACGACGCGGTCCTTGTCGTCGCCGAACGCGGTGGACCGCAGCCAGAGGGCGCCGTCCTTCTCATAGATGTGGCCGAGTTCGCGCAGGCGGTTGACGGCACGCTCGACCGCGCCGCTCTGGTGCAGGGTGTCCTCGTGGAAGTAGACGTCGAAGTCGACGCCGAAGTCGTGGAGCGTCCTCTTGATCTCCGCGAACATGAGCTCGACGCCTACGCGCCGGAAGACTTCTTGCGCCTCGGCATCAGGCAGGTCGAGCACGGACGGGTTCTGCGCGACGACCTGGTCGGCGATCTCACCGATGTACGTCCCGCCGTAGCCGTCCTCCGGTGCGGGCGCGCCCTTGGCCCTGGCCAGGAGTGAGTGCGCGAAGCGGTCGACCTGAGCACCGTGGTCGTTGAAGTAGTACTCGCGCGTGACGTCGGCTCCGCACGCAGTGAGGATGCGACCGAGGGCGTCACCGACCGCGGCCCAGCGGGTCCCGCCCAAGTGGATCGGGCCGGTGGGGTTGGCCGAGACGAACTCGAGGTTCACCCGCTCGCCGGCGAGCGAGTCGTTGTGGCCGTACCGCTCGCCGGACTCGACGACCGTCCGCGCCAGCTCGCCCTGAGCCGCGGCGTCGAAGGTGATGTTGAGAAAGCCCGGCCCCGCGACGTCGATCGTGGCGACACCGGGGACCTCGCGCAGGCGGGTGGCGAGCCGTTCGGCCAGAGCCCGCGGGTTCGTGCCGGCCTTCTTGGCCAGTTGGAGCGCGACGTTCGTCGAGTAGTCGCCGTGGTCGCGGTTGCGCGGCCGCTCGATGGTCACATGGTTCGGCACGCCGTCGGCGAGTGTCACCTCGCCGGCGTCGACCGCGGCCATGAGAACGTCACGGACCGCCGCGGAGAGCTGCTCGGGGGTCACCGACCAAGCGTATCGGCGCGCTCTTCCTCACGAGCGCTGGGATCGTCAGGGGCCGATCTCCTTACGGCCGGCGCCCCGGAGCCGGCGGCGCTGCGAGGGGTCGAGCATCAGATATCCCGCCACGGGCACACCGATGATCAGGAGTAGGGCTATCCAGTTCGGGAGCAGGATCCACAAGAAGATCGCCGCGGCCGCTCCTCCGACGAGGTACTTCGTTCCTGTCGACATTCGTCACCAACCTTCGAGCCGGGCGGACCCCGGCTACCTCCATTGTCCGCCCTCGGGCCGGATTCCGCCTCGGGACCATCCCTGAGGTGTCCCCCATCTCGACCCGCCGGGGGTCCCGAGGACCTGGCTGCAGGCAATCGGGCCGTATCCTCGCCGGCTGGTATTCTCAGGCCGCCTCGAGCCCCCGTAGCTCAGGGGATAGAGCACCGCCCTCCGGAGGCGGGTGCGCAGGTTCGAATCCTGCCGGGGGCGCATTTTGTGATGTCGCTTTGTGACACCTGATGTTGCTCATGCTTGATGTGCGGGCGGGCCACGGCGGCCGCACGGGCCCTCGATCGACGACTCGACTCGTTTCCTGGTCTTGCGGCGCGCATGTGTGCTGGGGTGGCCTGGTGGATGCGGTGGACCTCACCCGACGCTTCGCTCTTGGCGGTGCCGCGAGACTGTCGGACGGGCCGGTCGCGCGGGGCAAGCAGGGCGTCGTGTGGCGGCTGGAGACGGCAGACGGCAGCTGGGCGGTCAAGGTGCCGTTCCACCAGTCCGGTGAGGACGACGTGCGTGTGGCGACCGCGTTCCAGGAGGCGGCCCATACGGCCGGTGTACCGACGCCGCAGGTGCGGCGCACCACGGAGGGATGCGTGTTCGCCACCGTGGAAGGCAGGCAGGTCAGGGTGTACGAGTGGGTCGATCTGCTTGCCCCCGACCCCGGTCTCGACCCGGCGCTGGTGGGCGCGGTCGTGGCCGCCATTCACCGGGTCTCAGTCACTGACCTGGGCTCATTGGACCCGTGGAATCACGAACCGGTCGGTGCCGATCGCTGGGACCAGTTGGTCGAGCAGCTTCTGGAAGCGGGGGCGCCGTTCGCCGGCCGGTTGGCCGATCTGCGTGATGAGCTGGTCGCGTTGGAGTCCTGGATCGAGCCGCCGCAGATGCTGCGGACCTGCCACCGGGACCTGTGGGCCGACAACGTCCTGCCGACCGCGGACGGCGGAGTGTGCGTCATCGACTGGGAGGACAGCGGGCCGGCTGATCCGAGCCAGGAGCTCGGGTGTGTGCTCTTCGAGTTCGCCCGCACCGACCCGGGGCGGGCCCGCGCACTGACCAACGCCTATGGGGAGGCCGGTGGGCCGGCGACAGTGAATCGGCGCGGACACTTCTCGATGCTCATCGCGCAACTCGGGCACATCACCGAAGTCGCCGCCACCGACTGGCTGAAGCCCAACCCTCGCTCCCCTGACCGTGCCGACTCCGCCGCCTGGATCGGCGAGGGTCTCGACGAACCGCACACCCGCGAGCTGCTCGACACCCTATTGGGGTGGGTGTGCGGGGGCGCCACGCCGCCATGGCAGCCGGGGTCCGTGCTCGACGTGGATGACTTATCCCGAGCCCGAGCCCGCCAAGGCGCCGCCGGCAACGGGCGCGACTAACCGTGCGACAGCTGTGGCCGACGCACGCATCGGCCGCGAATGGTGCGCGGCCGTGCCGAGTTCGGTGCGTCCGCCTTACCCACCACCTGCAGCCTTCTCTCAATCCGGCCTGGTGAAAGCCTGCCGCCCATTTTTCGCTGCACGGGCTGCCTGATGAACGCCGTTACGGGCTCTTACCGCCCGTTAGAAGCGCACTTTGCTTGGTCGGCTCATGGCTCGTGGTTCGGACCGACCTTGAGCAGACGCCCCCGTCCTGTGCCTTGCCCGTGCCGTTCGAGGCTTACCGCTAACGGCAGGCTCTGGGGGGATGAAGTCAGCGAACGGGCTCGTGCGGAACCAGCTCCGGAACTGGCGGGTGAGCCGCGGCGGGCCGATGAGGTCGACACGGCCTTCCCGGATCGCGGCCGGGTAGCCCAGTCGCTTCAGGTGCAGGTCGATGAGTGTCGTCGTGTCGGTCCGGCACACGATGTCCTCGACATACCCACTGGGGCGCGTGCACAGCTCCGGCTGCGGGCGCCGCAGAATCAGCCAGTAGCCGACCGCGGGTCGGTCGCGCAACTCGAACCGGACCACAGTGGTCTGCGCTGGGATCCGGTCGACGTCGATGAGCTTCAAGGTGGCCCAAAGCACGTATGCGGGATCCACGTGGCGAGGCTCGATCTCGAGCCAATGGGCACCCCACTGCCCCATCGCGTCCATGACCGTCCTCAGCGCCAGACCCATTTCGGTCAGCTCGTACGTCGCGCCGCGGCCGGACGGGTTCACGATGCGCACCAGCACTCCGTGCCGCTCCAGCGCCTCGAGACGCTGAGCCAGCAACGCCGTCGAGATGCCCGGCGCCCCCTGCCGGATCTCGTTGAAGGTGCGGCAGCCGTTCAGCAGGTTGCGGACGATGATCGGTGTCCAGCGCTCCGCCAGCAGCTCGGAGCTACGGGCGATCGGGCAGAACTGGCCGTAGTCGCGCATCCCTCAAGCGTCACGCTCGTGTCTCGCGGTGGCAATTTCAGATTTTGATGTTGCCGGTGCACCGGATCGGCGGGAGCCTCAAACCGGTGAGCCGGCGTCGTACCGACCTTCCATGGATGGTGGTGGGCAGCATGATTCTGCCGGGACAGGCACATGTGGTGACGTTGGGACAAGGACGCACCGTGGCCTCGGCGTCGCGCAGATGCGGGTGCTCGCCAGTGGCGACGCCACACACGGCGGCGCCTTCGCATTGACGGAGTTCTCGGGCACCGGCGAGGGAGCCTGGACGGTCCCACACCTGCATCGCAGCTTCGAGGAGTCGTTCTTCATACTGGACGGCCTGTTCACGTTCACCGTGGGCGAGGAAGCCATCGCGGCGAGCCCAGGAATGTACATCCTCGTCCCGCGGGGCACCTCACACACGATCAGCGCAGCAGCAGGCGGAGGCCGGTTCCTTACCCTGATGGTGCCTGGTGGGCTCGAGGAGATGTTCTTCGAGCTCGGACGGCTGCCGCAGAACGCGATCCGAGACCCGGCTGCGCGCGCGGGCGATCTCGGCCCGCTACGACTCGATCCCGGTGTAGGCATGACACCCGAAGCGACCCCTCGAGCGCGACGGCGTCTTGCTGCCAACGCGGCATCCACCCGTCGCTACCTACGTCATGGCAGCGCGGACCGGGTCACTGCTCTCCGTGTCCGGTCAAGGTGCCTTCGACGGTGGCGGCCCCATCCACACCGGTCGGCTGGGCGAAGAGCTCTCGACGGCGTAGGCGCCGTGGCGGCAGGAACGGTGATGCTGAACCTGTTGGCCACTGTGAGGGTCGAGGTGGCCGACCTGTCCCGTGTCACGCGCTTCGTGAAAGTGGTGGTCTTCGTCAACTCGGCTCCGGACTCTCGGGAACAACACGGCGTCGCCAACGGCGCGACCGATCTGCTGGTCCGTGCCTTCGGCGACCGCATCGGTCGGCCCGGTGCGCTGTCGGGGTGGCTGCACTGCGGCTCGGGTTCGCCGTGGAGATCGAGGCCGTCGTCGAGGTGGCCGCATGAACAACCCAGCTGGACGGTGTGGCGGAGGAGCCGCCGTCGGACCGGTGTGTTCCTGGGGCCGCTGCGCAGCGGACCCAAGCCGTTGGCAATGAGGACGCAGGCGCATGTCCCTGACCGTGCTAGGGTCGTGCCGGTTGCATGAGTATTTCCTCGTACGTTCTTGAACGCCCGCGGATTGTTACTCCGCCGGCGTTTTTCCTTTCTGTGGACCTCGAGCATCGGTGTCCGGATGTGGGGAGAGACGACCACCGCGGCAGCCCGGGATCGGCAATCGAGCTGGCCCCGTACCCGCACCACAGAAGGAGCAAGACAATGGCTCAGGGCACAGTGAAATGGTTCAACGGCGAGAAGGGCTTCGGCTTCATCGCGCAGGACGGCGGCGGCGCCGACGTTTTCGTGCACTACTCGGCCATCGCGGCTGAGGGCTATCGCTCTCTGGACGAGAACCAGCGCGTGGAGTTCGAAATCACTCAGGGCCAGAAGGGCCCGCAGGCTGAAAACGTGCGCCCAGTCTGAGCTCACCACGGCCGCCGGTTCCCCACAGAGACCCCACCGTCTTGGTGGGGTCTCTGCCGTTGTTCACAGGTGAGCAGTGCTCGGGTCGTCGACCACCAGCACACAACCACAGCTCGCCTGGATCGTGGCACCCGGTGACGATCAACTTTCGGCACCGGAGATCACGTAGCGACGCGCCGGGCCTTGAGAGGCTGTCGCACACACCTGACGGGTTCATGATCGCCGCAAGATCCTCGGGTGGGCAGATTGGCACGCTCAGCAGTTGCCAATGGCACGCTCAGCCGTTGCTCCAGCGCCCGACTTGTCACCGTATGTGGAGTGGTCCAGCGTGCCAAAGGGCCTCGAGAGGCAACACCAGGCCGGACACCCGGGCCAGGATGTCGCGCTCGCCTTCCCGCCGCGGGTGATCTTGCCGGCGACCCGAGGGGCGCGACGAGGCCAGCGGTTGTCGGAGCACAGTGACAACGGCCACCGGAGAGTCATGTCGGGCGAACCGGGGTAGCAGGCCCGTGTGACTGTCATCGGGTTCCACGCGTCCCACGAGCAGGTCCGTCCGGCGGAGTTGCTGCGCGCCGTCGTCGCGGCCGAGCGGGCAGGCTTCGCCGCGGCGATGTGCTCGGACCACTTCTCGCCATGGAGTGCACGGCAGGGACACTCCGGGTTCGCGTGGTCCTGGCTCGGTGCCGCCCTTGCCTCGACGCAGCTCCCGTTCGGCGTGGTCAATGCCCCAGGCCAGCGCTACCATCCGGCGATCATCGCCCAGGCGGCCGCCACGCTCGCGTCGATGTTTCCTGACCGGTTCTGGGTCGCGCTCGGCACGGGCGAGGCGTCCAACGAGCACATCACCGGCGACGGCTGGCCGCGCAAGGACGTCCGCACGGCCCGCCTACGCGAATGCGTCGATGTCCTCCGTGCCCTCCTGGACGGCGAGGAGGTCAGTCACGACGGCCTCGTCACGGTGGACCGGGCCCGTATCTGGACGCTTCCCGACGAGCCGCCGATGCTGCTCGGCGCCGCGGTCAGCGTCGAGACCGCAAGAACCGTCGCGGAGTGGGCCGACGGCCTCATCACCGTCGGCCAGCCGCACGACCACCTCCAGCGCATGATCGAGGCGTACCGCGACGCAGGCGGTCGCGGACGTCTGGTCCTGCAGGTCCACCTGTCCTGGGCTCCGGACGAGGACAAGGCTCTCGAGATCGCCCACGAGCAGTGGCGCACCAACGTCTTCCCGCCGCCCGTGTGCTGGGACCTCGACACCGTCGAGCTGTTCGACGCCGTCAGCGAGCACGTCCCACCCGAGGCGATACGCCGGCACGTTCAGGTCTCCAGCGACCTCGGCCGGCACGCGGCCTGGCTGCACGAGTTGGCGACCATCGGGTTCGACGAGCTGTACCTGCACCACGTCGGTCGGGACCAGGCCGAGTTCATCGACGCATTCGGCGGGCACGTCCTGCCCCAACTTGAGGAGACAGGGTGAGGATCACCGACACGAGCGACCTGTGGTGGAAGACGGCCGTCATCTACTGCCTCGACATCGAGACGTTCCTGGACTGGAACGGCGACGGCATCGGCGACGTCCAGGGCCTGGCGAACCGGATCGACTACCTGGCCGACCTCGGCGTCACCTGCCTGTGGCTGATGCCGTTCTACCCGACGCCCGACCGCGACGACGGCTATGACATCACCGACTTCTACGGTGTCGATCCGCGCCTCGGCAGCCACGGCGACGTGGTCGAGCTCATCCGAACCGCCCGTGACCGCGGTATGCGCGTCATCGCCGACCTGGTCGTCAACCACACGTCCGACCGGCACCCGTGGTTCAGGAGCGCGCGGTCGAGTAAGAGCTCGCCCTACCGGGACTACTACGTATGGCGCTCGGAGCCGCCGCCGGATACCTCCAAGGAGACCGTCTTCCCGGACCAGGAGCACAGCATCTGGGAGCTCGATGAGAAGACCGGCGAGTACTACCTGCACCGCTTCTACAAGCACCAACCCGACCTCAACGTTGCCAACCCGGCTGTTCGCAACGAGATTGCCAAGGTGATGGGGTTCTGGCTCGAGCTCGGGCTGTCGGGGTTCCGGGTCGACGCGGTTCCGTTTCTGCTGGAGACCACTGGAGCCGGCGAGGAAGAGGTCGACGAGTTCGCCGATCCGCACAACTACCTGCGGGCGCTGCGCTCGTTCCTCGGCCGGCGATCAGGCGACGCGATCCTGCTCGGCGAGGTGAACCTGCCGCCCAAGGACCAGGTGCGCTACTTCGGCGGCGAGAACGGCGACGAGCTGACCATGCAGTTCGACTTCATCGGGATGCAGAACCTCTACCTCTCGCTGGCCCGCCAGGACGCGCGGCCGCTGGCTCGGGCGCTCACCGAGCGGCCGGTTTGCTCGCCGGACTGCCAGTGGGCCACCTTCGTCCGCAACCACGACGAGCTGACACTCGACAAGCTCACCGACGAGGAGCGCCAGGAGGTCTTCGCCGCGTTCGGTCCAGAGGAACGGATGCAAATCTTCGGACGCGGCCTGATCCGGCGGCTGCCTCCCATGCTCGACGGCGACCCTCGCCGAATCCGGATGGTCTACAGCCTGCTGTTCTCGTTGCCAGGTACGCCCGTTCTGTTCTACGGCGAGGAGATCGGCATGGGAGAGAACCTTTCCGCCGGTGACCGGCTGGCGGTCCGTTCCCCGATGCAGTGGTCGGCGGATCGCAACGGAGGCTTCTCGACGGCGCGTCCGTCGCGGCTGATCGCCCCGGTGGTCGAAGGTGGGTTCGCCCCGGAACACGTCAACGTCGACGACCAGCGCCGCGACCGCGACTCACTGCTCAGCTTCATGTCGACGCTGATCCGCCGGTACCGGGAAAGCCCCGAGCTCGGCTGGGCCACGTTCGGTGTACTCGACCAGCCGCACCGCGACGTGCTGGCCCATCGGTGCACCTGGGACGACGGGACGCTGGTCGCCATGCACAATCTTGCACCCGAGCCCCGAACGCTGACATTGACGCTCGACGACTGCGACGAGTCGTGCAGTCTCACCGACCTGCTGGAGCCCGGGCGGACGGCGCTCGACGCCGACGGCTCCGCCGAGCTCGTCCTTGACGGATACGGCTACCGGTGGCTACGGGTCACGCGGCCGGGGAACCGGCGCCTGCAGTGACCGTACGAACCATGAGGAGATCAATGTCATCACGCCGGGATGGACCGAGTCCCGGCCTGGCAGGTCGACGGCTGGGTCAGCACCTACACGGCGATCGCGGCCGCAGAGTTGGCGGGTGTGAGCGACACGGTCGCGCGGATCGCCGGTCACGAGCGGAGGTCTCTCGGCGACGTCCTCCACGCACAGGCGGAGGGCGTGCAGGCCCGAGTTCGCGTTCGGAGCCGACGGACCGATTCCATCCGACCATCGCGACGGCCCGTCGACGGTGTCTGCGTGCCGCCATAGCCTGACGTCGTGAGCGACTCGCGCCCCGACGCGGTCGTCGTCGGCGCCGGCGTCGTCGGGCTCACGACGGGCATCTGCCTCGCCGAGGCCGGGCTCGCGACACGGGTCGTCGCTGCCGCGGCGCCGCGCGAGACCACGTCGTACGCTGCTGGCGCGTTGTGCGGTCCGGTCTTCGTCCCGGCCGACCATCCCTCCGGGGCACGGGAACACGCGAGCTACGACGAGTTCGTCGCGCTGGCGGCGACCTCCGGCACCGGCGTGCACCTGTGCCCCGGCCGGTTCGTCGCGCCCGCGGACATGCCCCAACCTCCGCAGGTGTACCGGCCCGCCGGCGTGCGCTCCCTGGCGGCGGACGAGCTGCCGCGGGGCTACGGCTCCGGGTTCTTCGCCACCCTGCCCTGCGTCGACATGCCCGCGTATCTCGACTACCTGACGGCGCGGCTGGCAGCCGCGGGCGGCCGGATCGAGATGCGGAGGCTGGGCACGCTGTCCGACGCCGCTCGGGAGGCTCCCCTGGTCGCCAACTGTGCCGGCCTGGGTGCCCGCGAGCTCGTCCCGGACCCGACCGTGCACCCGGTGCGCGGACAGCACGTCGTCGTCGAGAACCCGGGCGTCGACACGCTGTTCATGGAGCCGCCTCTCGGTGCCGAGTGGGCGGGCTACATCCCGCACGGCGACGTCGTCGTGCTGGGCGGCATAGCGGTCGAGGACGACTGGAACCTCGAACCGGATCCGGCGGTGGCCGACGGGATCCTGCGTCGCTGCATCGCGGTCGAGCCCCGGTTCCGCGACGCCCGCGTCATCGAGCACCGGGTGGGCTTGCGACCAGGCCGCCCCGCGATCCGGCTGGAGCGCGACGACGTCGGCGCCACCCGGATCGTGCACAACTACGGCCACGGTGGGGTCGGCGTGATGCTCTCCTGGGCGTGCGCTCGCGAGGCGGTCGGTCTCCTCACGATCTGAGCCCCCGGCGCCGGTGGATGTGGACGATCACTTCGGCAGGAGAAGGACCTTCCCGGTCGTGCGACGAGCTTGAAGGTCCTCGTGCGCGCGGGCGGCCTCCGCCAACGGGTATGTCGCGCCCACCCGAACCGACAGCGACCCGTCGGCCGCCCAACCGAAGAGCTCGGCGGCTCGACGGTGCAGCTCCGCGGGCTCCGCCGTGTAGTGCCTGCCGGTCGGCCGGGTCAGGTAGACAGAACCAGAATCCTCCAGCCGTATCGGATCGAACGGCGGCACCGGGCCGCTGGATCCGCCGTAGAGCACCAGTGTGCCCCGGGTCGCCAGGGACGCCAGGCTCCCGTCGAACGTCGACGCACCGACCCCGTCGTAGACGACGGGCACGCCTCTCCCACCGGTCAGCTCTCGCACCCGGGAGGTGAAGTCCTCCTCGCCGTAGAGGATCACCTGCGCCGCGCCGGCCTTCCGCGCGAGTTCGGCCTTCTCGGGCGTGGACACGGTGGCGATCACTCGGCCGCCGCGCCGACTCACGATCTGGGTGAGCAGCAGGCCGACTCCACCGGCGGCCGCGTGCACGAGCACGTCGTCGCCCTCGGCGACCGGGTACGTCGACGTGGCGAGGTAGTGCGCTGTGAGACCTTGCATTGGCAGTGCCGCTGCGACCAGGTCGTCCACCTCGTCGGGGATGCGCAACCCGCGCTCGGCGGAAACCACGACCCGATCGGCGTAGCTGCCGAGCCTGCCTGTCCACGCCACCCGGTCGCCCTCCTGCCATCCTTCGACCGCAGGGCCGAGGGCGACGACCCGGCCGGCCCCTTCGAGGCCGAGAATCGCGGGAAGCTTGATCCGATACTGGCCCGATCGCTGGTAGGTGTCGACGTAGTTGACGCCGGCTGCGGTGACATCGACGAGCAGCTGGCCGGGCCCTGGAGCCGGGTCGGGGCGTTCCTGCACGACGAGCACGTCAGGCCCTCCAGGCTCATTGACGACGACGGCCCGCATACTTCCTCCCTCCACTGACGTGGTGTGCCTACGAAAGTCGCTGCGACCGCACGGTGTTCCCGCCGTCCTGTCGCCGGTCTCTCGACGAGGACGCGCTTCTCCGAAGGCAGGTCAGGCGCGCTCCGCGCTCTCGACGACGAAGGGAATTCCCTGCTGACAGGTCGTCATCAACCGGCCGCTCATGTCCGGTGACTTTCACCCGCTGGCCCGAGGTGAGCACGTCGCGTGGCCCTCCGATCAGCAGATAGCCCGACAACAGCAGACATCCGCCGCACTCGACGCCGTCACCCGGAATGCCGGTCAGGATCATGGTGCGCGACGTGGGCGTCACGCTCCGGATGGGCTGGCCCGGACGGGGTCGGTGGTGTGCCGTTCATGCTCGACGCTCCTCGGGCGTTCGGGTCGGGTGCCGACGTCATCTGGTCTCTGCCCCATCCCGTGAGCAGCAGTACGGCGGCCGTCACCGCCGCACACACGCGCGGCGGCCTCATGCGGATCCGACGCGTCACGCTGCGACAGGGTTCCACCGCGAGGTGATCATAAGCACCAGAAATAGTTGACGTGGCAAGGGCGATTGTGTCGTCCGTGACGTCGTGGAACCGTCGGACCGGGCAGACCCTCGAGGGAGGCCATTGATGGGCATCACCAGGTTGAACCATGCGGTCCTGTTCGTTCGCGACGTGGCACGAAGTGTGGCCTTCTATACCGACGTGCTCGGGTTCCGCCGCATCGACATGACTCCCGAAGGTTTCTCGGGTGCCGCGTTCCTCCAGGCGCCCGGCTCGACAAACGACCACGACCTGGGGCTCTTCGAGATCGGCGCCGCCGCCGGGGAGTCCGCTGCCGGACGATCGACCGTCGGGCTCTACCACCTGGCCTGGGAGGTCGAGACGCTCGCCGACCTGAAGACCCTCGCCTCGACCCTGGCCGCGCACGGCGCCCTCGGCGGAAGCTCGGACCACGGCACGACCAAGAGTCTCTACGGCAAGGACCCGGACGGGCTCGAGTTCGAGGTTGCGTGGATCGTGCCGGCGGACCAGCTCGACGAAACGGCGCTGGAGGCCCGCAAGAGCATCCGGCCGCTGAATCTCGACCAGGAAATCGCCCGCTACGGCGCCGACACGCGCGGCGGCGTCGGCATCTCGACGTCGCTCGGAGCACCCGGTTGAGTCATCAACCCGACGTCGACTGGGCGGAGCATGCCGACCACCTCGCGGCGGCGGCACGGGACGACGCCGAGTGGTACCGGAGCCTCGCGACGAGCCTTGTCCGGCCGAGTGACGGACTCCTGGTCGATGTCGGCTGCGGTGGGGCGGGCATGGCCGCGGCCCTTGCGCTAGCCGCCCCGTCGGCCCAGGTCGTCGCCGTGGACGGTGAGCCCGAGGTGCTGACGGCGGCACGTGAACATCTCGACCGGGTCGCGCCTGCTGTCCGCACCGCACGTGCCGACCTGACCGCGGACTCGGTCCACCTGGCGACGGCGGTCGGAGGTCGACCCGACCTGATCTGGGCTGCTTCGGTCGTTCACCACGCGCCGGACCAGCAGGCCACGATCGACGCACTGGCCGGCCTGCTTTCGACCCGTGGCCGGCTCGCGCTGGCCGAGGCCGGCCTGGCCAGCCGTCATCTCCCGTGGGACCTGGGGGTCGGTGCGCCGGGACTCGAGCTCCGACTCGAGGCCGCCCAGGATCGCTGGTTCACCGCCATGCGTGCGAGCTTGCCGGGCTCGGTGCCGATGCCGTACGGGTGGACCCGAGCCCTCGCGCACGCGGGGTTGGTCGGCGTGACCACCCGCACCCTGCTCATCGAACGTCCGGCGCCATTGTCCGTCGATGACCGCGGGCGGGTGGTCGACAAGCTCGCCCATCGCGTCGACCACCTGCGCGACAAGGGGCTTCTCGACCCGTCCGACCTCGTGGTCTGGGATCTCCTGCTCGACCCGGACGGCCCCGATTGGTTGGGTCGGCGTGACGACCTCTTCGTCCTCGACGCCCGCAGTGTGCACACGGGTGAACGACCCTAAGGCTCGCTACATCGCGCGTAAGACCATTGCTTGCGAGTTTCACCAGCAAGACTCCTCTTACGCTCAGCCTGAAATGCATAACCCTTGATCTCAGCGTCGAACCGGGGCATCCTTGTCTTAAGCTTGTGTCTACGAGCATAGGAGGGGCAATGGCACGGCCGCGTCGCCGGCACCTCCGCTCGAGCGAGCCTTCGATCCCGATGGTCCCTGACCTGCGGAACTACCTCGTCGAGCGACGCCTCGAGCTCGGGCTCACCCAGGCTGACCTGGCCGACCTTGCCGGCGTCAGCCGAAGCAGCGTCCAGGGGCTCGAAGCAGGCAGGCCCACGGCGCGGCTATCCGCACTGCTCGCCGTTGCCGAGGCTTTGGGCGCGTCCGTCGTGCTGATGCCCACGGCCCTCGCCACAGCGGTCGACGACGCGGCAGTCCTACGCTCCGACGCGAGCGGGACGCGGACCCGGGTCATCGGCGACGGTCAGGCCTGACCGTGGCCGCGAACGTCGAAGACCTCCGGCAGGTCGACGTCGCCGACGTGTACAAGGGCGATCGGCTCGCCGGCACGTTGGAACGCAGCGGCTCCGAGGTGGTGTTCCGGTACGGCGCCGACTACGTCGCCGACCCGCGAACCCCGCAGGTCGCATGGGCCGTCCCGAAGGACGGTCCACCGGCGCGAGGGACAGGCGACAGCGTGCCCCCGTTCTTCGCCGGACTCCTCCCCGAGGGCGCCCGGCTGAGTGCCCTCGTCGCCGGCACGAAGACGTCCGCGGACGATCACCTCACACTGTTGCTCGCGGTCGGCAACGACACGATCGGGGACGTTCGCGTCGTCCCACAGGGCATGGCGCCGGTCGAACCCGCGGTTGCCTTCGACGACCGCGACATGTCCACGCTCGACCTCGCCGCCCTGTTCGTCGGCGTGACCGGCCAGGACACGCTCGAGTACGACACCGCAGCGCTCCCCGGCGTCCAGCCGAAGGTCTCCGCGGCCATGGTGTCGGCTCCGCTGCGGGCGGCGACGGGCCCCGCGATCCTCAAGCTCAACCCCGACAGGTACCCGCAGCTGGTCGAGAACGAGCGCTTCTTCCTTTCCATGGCCCGAGATTGCGGCATCGAGGTGCCCGACCACCGATTGGTTCACGACGGGCACGGCCGGGCAGGGCTGCTCGTCAGCCGGTTCGACCGGGAGGTCGCGGGTGACGTCGTGCGCCTGGCCCAGGAGGATGCGTGCCAAGTCCTCGACGTCTACCCCGGAAGCAAGTACCGCCTCAAGACCGAGGACGTCGTCGCCCGCCTCGGGCACGCGGTGCTTGCGGGCGGTGGATCCCGCCCCCTCGCCGTCCTGCGGCTGTTCGAGCTCGTCGCCTTCTCGTACCTCATCGGCAACGGAGACCTGCACGGGAAGAACTTCTCCATCGGACGACGTCGGGGCGGCCGATGGGACGTCACGCCGGCGTACGACCTGATCTGCACCCAGCCGTATCTGAGCTGGAGGGATCCGATGGCGCTGACTCTCTACGGACGAGCGAACCGGCTGACGCGGAGCCACCTGCTCGCGGCCGGTGAGCGGCTCGGTCTGACCGAACGCGCGCTCACCGCGCGGCTGGACCGCATGTGCGACAAGGCAGGGTCATGGGTCGACCGCGTGGAGGAGATCGGACTCGAGGCCAAGGCGACGCGGCAGCTGGAGGGCATGCTCGTCGCGCGGCTTGCCGAACTGGCTAAGGCAGAAGTGCGTGGAGCACCGTTTCCGGACGCAGACGCCGCACCTACGAGCTGACCCGCTTGCGCCGGGCGGCTCTCGCCACCGATCGGACCGCGTGGCGCGAGTTCAGCGGCGTCGTCGACCAGATCCTGGGCGTCTCGCGGTCGGCGTGACCCGCCTGGGTGGCGCAACCGCTGGATGCGCCACCCGGACCTTCTCGATCAAGAACTGGACGAACCCGAGCCGCCGGCTCCGGAGCCCAGCGCAGGAGCGGCCGGTGTGCCGCCGACGGCGCCGGCCTTGAGCGCGGCGAGCCGGGCCTCGACCTCGGCCTGCTCGTCGAGGTCTTCGAGGCTCTCGAACTGCGAGTCCAGCGACGACGCCGCCAGCTCGGCCTGTCCGCGTACCCTGGCCTCCTCACGCTTGATCTTCTCCTCGAACCGGCTGACCTCGCTGGTGGGGTCGAGGAGGTCGATGCTCTTCACCGCGTCCTGGATCTGAGACTGTGCCTGGGCGGTCTTCGCACGGGCGATCAGCTCGTTGCGCTTGCTGGTCAGCTCGTTCAGCTTGTCCTTCATCGAGGCGAGCCCGGACTTGAGCTTCTCGACGACGTCGCGCTGCGCGGCCAGGTTCGGCCCGGTCGCCTTGACCTCGTTCTCGGCCGACATCTGTCTGCCGATTGCGATCTTGGCCAGGTTGTCGAACTTCTCCGCGTCTGCCGCGTTGCCGGCGGCACGGAACTCGTCGGCTTTCTGGCTGGCCGCGAGCGCCTTCCGGCCCCACTCCACCGCTGCTTGCTGATCCTCGGCGTAGTCGTCCTCGAGCATCCGGAGGTTGCCGATCGTCTGCGCGATCGCGCCCTCGGCCTCCGCGATGCTGTTGGTGTAGTCGCGCACCATCTGGTCGAGCATCATCTCGGGGTCCTCGGCCGAGTCGAGCAGCGCGTTGATGTTTGCCTTCGCGAGTTGGGCGACGCGACCGAAGATGGACTGCTTGCTCATGTGCCTGCCCCTTCCGGGAGTAGTTGTCTGGTCGAGTTCACGTTCTCCGCTGCGCTCACGTCTAGAACCTGCCGCCACCACCACGACGACCACGCGTGCCGCGGCCGCCGAAGCTGCCGGGGCTGCGCCCTCCCCCGCCGCTCCCTCCTCCGAGACCACCGAACCCGCCGCCTCCGAAGCCGCCACCTCCGCGGCCGCCGCCCAGGATGCTGTCGATGAGGATGCCGCCGAGGATCGCTCCGCCGAGGCCTCCGCCTCCTCCTCCGCTACCGCCGAGCCCGCCGAGGCCACCGCCGCCACCGGAACCTGCGAAAGCGCCCACATCGGCCCGGGCGAGCTGGCCCGCCTGCTCTGCCAGCGCGTCGGCCTGTTGCGCCTCGGCGAGCGCCTTGACCGGATCGAGCTGGGAGAGCGCCACGGCCTGGTCGAGGCGACGCTGCGCCTCGGCCAGCCGGGTACGTGCCTCGCTGCCGACTCCACCACGGCGGGTCGTGATGAAGTCATGGGCTGCCGAGATCTCGCTACGCGCCGCGAGCACCGCCTGTTCCAACGACGCGCGCGCCCGCTGTATTTTCTGCTGCTGATCGCGTACGCCCTCGAGCGCCTGGTCGAGCCGGCCACCCGCCTCCTCGATCCGGCGGACCGCAGCGAGCGGGTCGTACCGCCCGCCCGCGATCTCCTGCTGGACGGTGACGACCGCAGCCTCAGCGGCGGCCACGTGGCTGGACAGGTCGACGGCCTGCTGGCCACTCGACAACAGGGCCTTGGCCTCGGCCAGGTCCTGCGCGGTCTCGGCGAGCCTTCCCTGGACATTGGCCGAAGCCTCGTCGAGGTCGGCGGCCAGGCGGTCGACAGCCTCGAGCAGCTGCCCAGCCTGCCCGGCGGCCTCCTCCGCCGCCTGGACCGCCACCGCCGCAGCGGCGGTGTCGCCGCCCTCGAGGTCTTGGCTGGCACCGGCAAGGGACGAACGCGTGAACTCCAGGCGCTCGCGCGCCTGCTCGGGGTTGGCCGCCACCGCCGCGAGCGCGCTCTCGGCGAAACGTGCTGCCAGCGCCTGCAGCGCGTTTGTGGTCAGACCCAACCGGGTTTCGATCGCCGCCGCCTGCTGCTCGACCTCGCCGATCACCTGCTGGACGTTCTTCTCCAGGTCGCGCAGCCGGTCGAACGCCTCCGCCTCGGAATCGAGCCGCGCGTTGGCTTCCTCACAACGGGTGACGATCTCGGCAAGCATCGACCGCCTCGTCGACTCGTCTTCGGGTGTGGTGTCGTCGAGCTGCTGGCGGAGCGTGAACGACGCCTTCAGGTGGCCTTTCGCCTCCTCGATCGCCGCCGCGAAGGGCGCCGCCGCCTCCTCGCCGAACTGCGCGATCGCGAACCCGAGCTCCTCCTCGCTGGTCTTGACGGAGTCGTCGGTCTCGACCAGGAGCCGGTTCGCGCGAAGGTCGAGCTGGTCCAGCGGCATCTGTCCGGGGTCGACTCCGGCGCCCGGCCCAGCCGCCCGGCGCCGGCGCGACCGGATGTACGCGTAACCTCCCGCGCCCACAGCCCCGACTCCGACCACGGCGGCGACCGGACCCCACGGGAAGCCGCCACCCGCAGTCGGGTTTTCCTCGCCAGGCGTGATCTCGGGTGTCTGCACCGGTTGGCCAGACAGGACGGAGCCGTAACCCTCGGCCGCACCGATGGCTGCGCCGGCCCAGTCGTTCTCCTGCAAGGGCGGCTCGATCGCGACGGTAGCGACCTCGGCGAGCTGCGCGTCGGAGAGCGGGTAATCCTCGTCGACGGAGTAGGCGTACTGCCGATCGCCGGTCGCGACGGCGAGTATCGCGTCGTTGAGCCCGAGACTGTTGCGCTGCGCCGTCTCGTCGGCCCAGTCCTGCGAGTTCATCCCGGAGAACGAGTCGACGTACACGACGAAGAGCTGAAGCCGGTGATCGGCATTCAACTGGTCGAGTGCGTCCTCGACCTCCCCGCGCCGGTCGCCGAGCGCATCGACCATGTCCGTGATCTGCCCCGAATCGAGGTCGACCGGGTCCTCGGCGTGGGCGACGCCCGGGGTGAGGAGCCAGAGGATCCCGGCGGCCGCAGCCGCGCCCCGCAGGTACCACGCCCGCATGCCGCGCACCTCCCTCGACCCCGACCACGGATCTTCCTCGGAGGGTAGGTCGATCGCATGAACTCGGCCACCCGAACGGATGAAGCCCAGCGGCTCGAATCTCGTTGGAGCGCGGCACGTGCGGCGGACCCGTACCCTCACTGGCGATGACCGGTTACTCGGATGCTTCGCTGCCTCGCAAGCTCGACGTGAAGCACGAGCATCGCGTACTGCTCGACCGAGCGCCGGACGGCTTTGCCCTCGAGCCGCTTCCGCCGGGCGCGACCGTGCACCGGCGGGCCGGGCGCGGATCCTACGACGTCGTGCTCGCGTTCACCAGCTCACGCGCAGAGCTGGTCCGGCGCCTGCCCGTCCTCGAAGGCCGCGTTCCGCGGAACGGAGCAATCTGGGTCGCGTGGCCCAAGCGGGCGAGTGGCGTCGCCACCGACATGACCGAGGACGTCGTCCGTGACGTGGCCCTCCCGCGTGGTCTGGTCGACGTCAAGGTGTGCGCCATCGACGAGACCTGGTCGGGCCTCAAGCTCGTCATCCGCAGAGAGAACCGCTAGGACAGCGCCGACCATTCGTGCGAAGCGATCTCATGATCGTCGAGCGGTGAAACCCACCACAGGTGGCCTGCTCAGCGGGCGGAGCGGAGACTAGCCTGTACGGCAGAGCAGCCGCGGATCTCTCGGACTGGAAGAAGGCGAACGCTTCAGTGGCCTCGCAGACCGGCCCGCTCGCGGGTTTCGGACCGAACGAGTGGCTCGTCGAGGAGCTCTACCAGAGTTGGCTCGAAGACCCGACCACCGTCGACCAGGCCTGGTCTGACTTCTTCGGCGACTACACGGCCCGGACCACGCCCAACGGGCGCCAACAGGGCTCCGCCCAGGCCACCAGGGGGGCAGACGTGACCACATCCGCACCCGACGGCGCGACGACGAATGCACCACAGTCCAGCCGCCAGAGCGAGCCCACCTCGAGCCCACCGAGTCCGCAGAGCGCGCCCGCCGCGCGGCCGGCCCCCGCAGCCCGTCCAGCCGCCTCCGCAGCGGGCGCGAAGACGCCGAGCCCTTCGTCGCCCGTCACGACGCCTTCCTCCATCGTCGACACGTCTGCCGCCGAGACCACTCCACTGCGCGGAGCGTCCGCGCGCGTCGTCACCAACATGGAGTCGAGCCTCGAGGTGCCCACAGCCACGAGCGTGCGGGCGGTGCCGGCGAAGCTCCTGGTCGACAACCGGATCGTCATCAACAACCACCTTGCGCGCTCCCGAGGCGGCAAGGTGTCGTTCACGCACGTCATCGGGTTCGCGCTGGTCAAGGCGCTGAGCCGGATGCCGGAGATGAACTACGCGTACGGCGAGGCCGACGGCAAGCCGGTCCTGGTCAAGCCCGCCCACGTCAATCTCGGACTTGCGATCGACCTGCAGAAGAAGGACGGCACCCGCCAGCTGCTGGTGCCCAGCATCAAGAGGGCCGAGGCGCTCGACTTCGCCAAGTTCTGGTCCGCGTACGAGGACCTCGTCCGGCGCGCACGCGGTGGGCAGCTCGGCGTCGACGATTTCGCCGGCACCACGATCAGCCTGACCAACCCGGGCACGATCGGCACCGTCCACTCCGTGCCGCGGCTGATGAAGGGGCAGGGCGCGATCATCGGCGTCGGCGCGATGGAGTACCCGGCTGAGTTCCAGGGCGCCGCACCGGAGACGTTGGCCCGGCTCGGTATCTCCAAGGCCATGACGCTGACCAGCACCTACGACCACCGGGTGATCCAGGGTGCGCAGAGCGGCGACTTCCTGCGGGTCGTCCACGGCCTGCTGCTCGGCGACGAGGGCTTCTACGACGAGATCTTCCAGGCGTTGCGGATTCCCTACGAGCCGATCCGATGGGCCGCCGACGTCACGTCGAGCCACGAGGACGAGGTCGGCAAGCAGGCGAGGGTCCTGGAGCTGATCCACGCCTACCGGGTGCGCGGCCACCTGATGGCCGACACCGACCCCCTCGAGTACAAGCAGCGCAGCCACCCCGACCTCGACGTCACCACGCACGGCCTGACGCTGTGGGACCTCGACCGGGAGTTCGCCACCGGCTCGTTCGGCGGCGACAAGCGATTCATGCTCCTCCGCGACATCCTCGGAGTCCTACGCAACGCGTACTGCCGCACCGTGGGCATCGAGTACATGCACATCCAGGAGCCAGACCAGCGCCGCTGGATCCAGCAGCGGGTGGAGAAGCCGCACGAGCGCATGGAACGTGCCGACCAGTTGCGGATCCTGCACAAGCTCAACCAGGCCGAGGCGTTCGAGACCTTCCTGCAGACGAAGTACGTCGGCCAGAAACGCTTCTCTCTCGAGGGCGGCGAGTCGACGATCTCGCTCCTCGACGAGATCTGCGAAGCCGCGGCGGAGGCCGAGCTCGACGAGGTATGCCTCGGCATGGCCCATCGCGGGCGGCTCAACGTGCTGGCGAACATCGTCGGAAAGAGCTACGGCCAGATCTTCCGCGAGTTCGAGGGCAACATCGACCCGCGCACCGTCCAGGGTTCCGGCGACGTGAAGTACCACCTGGGCGCCGACGGCGAGTTCATCGGCAAGGGCGGCGAACGGATCAAGGTCTCGCTGACGGCCAACCCGAGCCATCTCGAGGCCGTCAACCCTGTGCTCGAAGGGATCGCCCGGGCCAAGCAGGACGTCCTGGACCGGGGCGAGGAGTTCCCGGTGCTGCCGATCCTGGTCCACGGCGACGCCGCGTTCGCGGGGCAGGGCGTCGTGGCCGAGACCCTCAACCTGTCCCAGCTGCGCGGCTACCGTACCGGCGGCACCGTCCATGTGGTCGTCAACAACCAGGTCGGGTTCACCACCTCGCCCGAGCAGTCGCGGTCGTCCATGTACTGCACCGACGTCGCCCGGATGGTGCAGGCACCGATCTTCCACGTCAACGGTGACGACCCCGAGGCGTGCAGCCGGGTGGCGAGGCTGGCCTTCGCGTTCCGTCAGGACTTCCGTAAGGACGTCGTCATCGACCTGGTCTGCTACCGGCGGCGGGGTCACAACGAGGGCGACGACCCGTCGTACACCCAGCCGCTGATGTACGACCTGATCGAGCAGAAGCGCTCCGTACGCAAGCTCTACACCGAGGCGCTGATCGGTCGCGGCGACATCACCGTCGAGGAGGCCGAGCAGGCGCTGCGCGACTACCAGCAGCAGCTCGAGCGGGTGTTCGCCGAGACCCGCGAGGCCGAGGGTCAGCCGCCGATGCCCGTGACGGTGCCTAGCTACCCGGACAAGCCCGAGTCGACCGGCGAGCCGGTCACCGCCGTCGCAGAGGAGACGCTCAAGCGCATCGCCGACGCACACCTGAGCCTGCCCGAAGGGTTCACTGTCCACCCGAAGGTGTTGCCTCAGCTCCAGCGCCGGGCCGCGATGTTCACCGAGGGTGGTATGGACTGGGGCACGGCCGAGATCGCCGCGTTCGGATCACTGGTGCTCGACGGGCGGCCTATCCGGCTGGCCGGGCAGGACAGCCGGCGCGGCACGTTCGTCCAGCGATTCGCCGCACTCGTCGACCGGGTGACCGGTGAGTCGTACGTTCCGCTGCAACACCTGGATCCTGGGCAGGCGAAGTTCCTCGTCTATGACTCGCTGCTCTCCGAGTTCGCCGCGATGGGCTTCGAGTACGGCTACTCCGTGGCGCGGCCCGATGCGCTGGTGCTGTGGGAGGCCCAGTTCGGCGACTTCGCCAACGGCGCCCAGACAATCATCGACGAGTTCATTGTCGCGGGCGAGCCCAAATGGGGTCAGCGCTCCGGCATCGTGTTGCTGCTGCCGCACGGTTACGAGGGCCAGGGGCCGGACCACTCGTCCGGCCGGATCGAGCGGTTCCTCACCATGGCCGCCGATGACGCCTTCCGGGTCGCCCAGCCGTCGACGCCGGCCTCGTACTTCCACCTGCTGCGGCTGCACAGTTTGCGGGCCGACCACAAGCCGCTGATCGTGTTCACCCCCAAGTCGATGCTCCGCCACAAGAAGGCGGTCTCGGTGCCGGCCGATCTCACCGGCGAGAGCTCCTTCCAGCCGGTGATCCCGGATCCGGAGGTCGACGCGGCCGAGGTCGAACGCGTGTTGCTCTGCTCGGGCAAGATCGTGTGGGATCTCCGCGCCGAGCGGACCAAGCGTTCCGACGAGCGCACGGCGATCGTGCCCGTCGAGCAGCTCTATCCGCTTTCCATCGACCAGGTCGTAGCCGAGCTCGGCCGGTTCTCCGGAGTTCGCGAGGTTCGCTGGGTTCAGGACGAGCCGCTCAACCTGGGCGCTTGGCCGTTCGTCGCGCTGCATCTTGGGCCCCAGCTCTCCGGGATCGAGCTCACCGCGATCGCCCGGCCTCCAGGATCGGCTCCGTCCGTCGGCTCGCACGCGCGACATGTCGAACAGCAGCGCCAGCTGATGGACCGCTCCTTCGCGTAGGGCGTATTGGGGAGAAGCGCGTTGTACTTCACCGATCGCGGGATCGAGGAGCTCGAGGACCGCCGCGGAGACGACGAGGTGACGTTGGCTTGGGTGGCCGAGCGCCTGCGCGACTTCGTGGACCTCAATCCCGAGTTCGAGGCGCCGATCGAGCGTCTCGCCACCTGGCTCGCCCGTCTCGACGACGACTGACCCCGCTGATCATGCAACTTCTGCGCGACACGCCGCGAGGCACGCCGCGGCAGGGCCGCACGGCGCTCTCCGGCAGCCTCGTGTCGGCGTGTCGCGCAGAAGTTGCATGATCAAGGCGGATGCACGGCACCATGGCCGACGTGCGTGACGTTCGGGTGTGCGTCTTCGGCGATTCATTCGTCGCGGGCGTCGGCGACCCCATGGCGCTGGGCTGGGTCGGTCGCGTGGCCGCCCGCACACCCGAGTCGACGGGCATCGCCCTGACCGTGTATCAACTCGGAGTCCGCGGCGAGTCAGCGCAGGACGTCGTCGTGCGGATGCCGCTGGAGAGCGCGCCGCGCTTCGCCCGTGGCGACGAGCACGGCGTCGTGGTGTCCGTCGGCGTCGCAGACGCGTATGCCGGTCTGTCCGCCGAGCGATCGGCCGCGACACTCGAGTTCGGACTGTCGTCGACCGACGTGCGGCGCCTTGTCGTCGGGCCACCCCCGGTCGGTCCGCCGGAGCTGCGGGCTCGGATCGCCGACATGGACAACGCTATCGGGGAGCGCTGCGCCCAGTTGGACGTGCCATACGTGTCGACATACGAACCGCTCGCCGACCACGGCCCGTGGCTCCGCCAGCCGTTCGCCGACGGGATGCACCCCGACCAGGCCGGGTACGGGATGCTCGCCTACGTCGTGCTGAAGGGTGGTTGGTACGACTGGCTCGGCGTCGTGGCTCCAGCACCGCCGAGCAGGCGACGGTCGGCAGGCGGCGACTGAAGCGATTCGACAGTCGTCCGGCATCCCAAATGATCACGTTAAGTGGGCCTGTGGGTCCCTTACCAGGTCTCGGCACCTGGTAACGGTCTAAGACGCCCACTTAACGTGATCATTTGGGAGACGGCGCGTGGGGCCCCCAAGGGGTTCCGGGTCCATGTTTTGCGGTGTCAGGAGACGGCGAGGACGATCTTGCCGAAGACGTCGCCGCGCTCGAGCGCAGCGAACCCGTCTCTGGCCCGCTCTAGTGGCAGAACCCGGTCGATGACGGGCCGGACACCGGTGCGCTCGCAGAAGCCGAGCAGCCGGCTCAACTCCTCACGAGAGCCCATGGTCGAGCCGAGGATGCGCAGCTGCAGGAAGTAGACCCGGTTCAGCTCGGTCTCGGCACTGCGACCGGACGTGGCGCCGGACACCACGAGCGTGCCGCCTGGGCGGAGCGACCGGATCGAGTGCTGCCAGGTCGCCGCTCCGACCGTCTCCATCACGGCGTCTACCCGCTCCGGCAGGCGAGCCCCGGATTCGAAGATCTCAGCGGCTCCCAACTCGAGGGCCCGCGACGCCTTGTCCGGATCGCGGGAGGTGACCCATACCCGCGCGCCGGCTGCCGCACCGAGCGCAACCAGTGCGGTGGAGACGCCGCCACCCGCGCCCTGGACCAGCACCGTCGAGCCGGGCGAGACCCGCGCCTGGCCGAACAGCATGCGGTACGCCGTGAGCCAGGCCGTGGGCAGACAGGCCGCTTCCTGGAACGACAGGCCGGGCGGCTTGGCGAGCAGGTTGCGCCGCGGCACGGCCACCCGCTCAGCATGGGTCCCCGGGTACCGCTCCGAAAGGAGCGAGCGCTTCGGGTCGAGCGTCTCGTCACCGAGCCAGTCGGCGTCGGCGATCACCGAGTGGACGACGACGTCGGCGCCGGTCTCGTCCACGCCCGCGGCGTCACAGCCGAGGATCATCGGGAGCTGCTCGGTCGTCAATCCGACGCCGCGCAGCGACCAGAGGTCGTGACGGTTGAGGGCGGTGGCCCTGACCGTGACGACGGTCCAGCCGTCGGGAACCTCCGGCTCCGGCCGCTCCCCGACCACGAGGCCGGTCAGTGGGTCGTCGGCGTCGAGGCTGTCGGCATAGGCGGCGAGCATTGCTCGACCCTAGTGCCGACCGACGAGCCGGCGCCGAGATCGTCAGCGACCGGCGACGCCGGCGGCGACCCTAATGCCGGCGGCGGGGAACCCCCCTTGCCGCGAATGTGGCACACGGTCAAGCCCCGGGCCGGGGCGCGGATCGAAACCGGCCCGGGCTCGGCCAGACCCGCAGCACGGCGACGGCGACGACTCCGTCCGCTGGGACGGCCCCGACCTGCCAGGAGTCAACGCCCTCCCGAGGGTTGTCGCGCTCGACCCACCATCCTCCGCGATCCGGCCAGCCGATCCGCTTGACCGAGAGCCCCGGCCGACCGGGCAGGCGCACGACGGCGACGCGGCCAGGGCGCGGCCGTCCGCCGTACCGCACGAGCAGCCGGTCCCCGTCGCGCAGAGTCGGCTCCATCGACCGTCCGCGCACGACCGCGAACCCGAAGCGCGGCACCCTCTCGCCCCTCTCCGTCGAGTCCAGGGTCCCGGAGTAGTGTCGCTCGCGTGCCAGTCACGACGTCACCGGACCCTGGACGGAGAGGACCTCGGATGCTCGCGCGTCTGTTCGCTCGCACCATCGTGGTCGACGCCCACTGCGACCTGCCCTGCGGGGTCTACGACCCGGCCCAGGCCAGGATCGAGGCGCAGTCGGTCAAGGCGATCTGCGAGAAGTACGCCGACAACGACGACCCGGCGTTCCGCACCCGAGCGCTGATCATCAAGGAGCAGCGGGCGGAGCTGGTCAAGCACCACCTGTGGGTGCTGTGGACCGACTATTTCAAGCCCCCGCACTTCGAGAAGTATCCGCAGCTCCACCAGCTGTTCAACGAGGCCACCAAGCTGGCGGGCGGCGGGCCCGGCGGCGCCAAGGCATCGACCGACCCGGCGGTGGCCGACCAGCTGATCGGCAAGATCGACGAGATCGCCGAGATCTTCGCTGAGACGAAGAAGGCCTCCTGACCTACGCTCGATCGCGTCGATCTCAGGCAGAGGCACCACGCGCGGCGTTGTGGTGCCTCTGCCCTCACGTCAGGCTCGAGGGAGACCAGTGACCGAGACCCCAAGCGCGTCACGCGACCATGTCGAGCTGCGCGTCCCAGCCTCCAGTGCATACCTCGCTGTGCTCCGTACCGCAGCCGCCGGCCTGGCGGCCCGGCTCGACTTCACCCTCGATGACATCGAGGATCTCCGCATCGCGGTCGACGAAGCGTGCGCGCTGCTGCTTCCCCTCGCCCACGGCGACGGTCGCCTGACCTGCTCGTTCGACCTGGAGCCGGACCTTCTCCAGGTTGCCGTCTCGGTCCGTTCCACGGCGACGGCCGCACCCAGTCAGGAAAGCTTCGCTTGGACCGTGCTCACCGCGCTCGCCGGAGAGGTGGAGTCCACGATCGAGGGCGGCACTCTCACGCTCACTCTGCGAAAGCACCGGGTGGTGAGCCACGGGTGAATTCGGCCGGCATGGGTGTGGACCGGGAGCAGAGCCGCGAGCTTCTGGAGCTGCTCGCTGCCCTACCGGCCGGCGACCCTCGCCGAGAGGACGCCCGCAACATGCTGGTGACCCTTCATCAGCCGCTCGTCGAGCATCTCGCCCGGCGGTTCCGCAACCGCGGCGAGCCCTACGACGATCTCGTCCAGGTGGCGACGATCGGCCTGATCAAGGCGATCGATCGTTACGACCCGGGTCGGGGTGTCGAGTTCTCGACGTATGCGACGCCGACGATCGTCGGCGAGATCAAGCGCTGGTTCCGCGACAAGGGCTGGGCTGTGCGGGTCCCGCGTCGGCTCCAAGAGCTGCGCCTGGCGATCGGATCGGCGACCGGTGCGCTGACCCAGGAGCTCGGACGCTCGCCGACGGTTGCCGAGCTTGCCGACCGGCTCGGCTCCAGCGAGGACGACATCCTCGAAGGCCTCGAGTCCGCGAACGCCTACAGCACACTCTCCCTGGATGCGCCCGACGCCGGCGAAGCCGACGGTCCCTCGGTCCTCGACATGCTGGGCACGGAGGACAGCGCGCTCGAGGGCGTCGAGAACCGTGAGGCGCTCAAGCCACTGTTGTCCCGACTTCCCGAGCGCGAGCGAAGGATCCTGCTGTTGCGGTTCTTCGCCGGGATGACGCAGTCGCAGATCGCGACCGAGGTCGGCATCTCCCAGATGCACGTGTCGCGCCTGCTGGCACGGACGCTGGCACGGTTGCGCAGGGGCCTGCTCGCCGACGAGATCTAGGCGCTCAGGGCCGGCCCAGAGCCGCCCGGCCGCTGGGCGACAACAGGCCCAGCAGCGCCACACCCGAACCGAGCGCCAGCGGGATCGCGCCGATCCAGAACCCGGCGCGGGCCATCTCGTAGGTCACGGCAAGGGCCAGTAGCTGGAGGAAGACACCGGCCGCGTACGCCCAGCCGCGCCGCCACCACAGGCCCGCCGCGACCACCAGTACCAGCCCGCCGGTCACGAAGGCGTACGCCGTCGAGCCCTCGAACACGGCCTCGTTGCTCGGGACGTCTCCCGCGCGGCGGGCCAGGAGCCACACGCCGAAACCGAGCAGCGCCGCGCCCTGGGCTGCGACGACGGCGGTGGAGGCCGACAGCCCGGCCGGGCGCCTTGCGGGCGCGGGGTCCGTCGGCACGGGGCAAGGGTACGGCGCGCCGGATAGCCTGACCGGCATGCGCGCCCTCGTCGTCGTCAATCACCAGGCCACGACGACATCGCCGCGAACCCGCGACGTGCTCCTCGCTGCGCTGCGGCACGACCTCAAGGTCGACGTCGCCGAGACGAGCCACCGCGGCCACGCCGTCGGACTCGCTCGGCGGGCCCGAAGCGACGGCCTCGATCTGGTCGTGGCCGTCGGTGGTGACGGAACCGTCAACGAGGTGGTCAACGGCCTGCTCGACGAGGCAGCCGGACCGAGGACGCCCGATCTCGCGATCGTGCCCGGAGGCAGCACCAACGTCCTCGCCCGGAACCTCGGCATCCCGGAGGACCCGATCGAGGCGACGGGACAGCTGCTCGACGCCGTCCGGTCGGGCCGGCGTCGCCCGCTCGGACTCGGCCGCCTGGACGAACGGTGGTTCACGTTCTGCGCCGGCGTCGGGTACGACGCGGACGTGATCCGCGCCGTGGAGGAGCTCCGTGCCCGTGGACGACGCTCGACCCTGCCGCTGTACACCCGCACCGCGGTCCGGCGCTTCTTCGCCCAGCCCGACCGGCGCCGGGGTGGTCCGCTGACGCTCGAGCGCGACGGCGCCGACCCGGTTCCGGGCATCGCCCTGGCCGTCGTCACCAATTGCGCACCGTGGACCTACCTGGACAGCCGAGCCCTCAACCCGACACCACAGGCCAGCTTCGACACCGGGTTGGACCTCTTCGCGCTGACCCGGCTCCCTCTGGTCGGCACGCTGCGGCACCTCGCCGAGATCACGTTGACCGACCGGGGGCCGCGCGGACGCGACGTGATCCTCTTGCACGACCAGACAGCGTTCGCGCTGACGTCGTCGCGACCAGTTCCAATCCAGGTCGACGGCGACTATCTGGGCGAGCGCACGGCCATGACGCTGCGCTCCTACCCCGCGGCTCTCCACCTGGTGGGCTGATTCGGGCCCGGAATGTTCTGTTTGTCCTTATCGGTGTGACTCGGCAGACACGAATCGGCTGAGACGAGCGCCACATCTCTCTTGTTATCGGGTCACAGGTTTGTCACCCTTGTGCTGCCGCGCGGTCACCGAGACGCAGGACAGCGCGGTCGGAACCACGTACCCCCCGCCGACGTTGTCGGATTGCGGTGCGCGTGGATTCGTGAACGATTTCACGTGATGCACCGCGTCGCTGGTCGGCGATCCCGGCCGACGAGGCCATTTGTACAAGGAGCTGTGAGACTCATGGACTGGCGCCACCGTGCCGCCTGCCGTGACGAGGACCCCGAGCTGTTCTTCCCGATCGGCAACACCGGCCCGGCGTTGCTGCAGATCGAAGAGGCGAAGGCGGTCTGCCGTCGTTGCGACGTCCGCGAGGCCTGTCTGCAGTGGGCGCTGGAGAGCGGACAGGACGCAGGTGTCTGGGGCGGGCTGTCCGAGGACGAGCGACGAGCGCTCAAGCGCCGCAATGCTCGGGCCCGGGCGCGCGCCTACTAGATCCGAGACGATCGTCCAGCGCCCCGCCCGCCATCCGGCCGGCGGGGCGCCTGCCTCCCCGGTCCCCGCCGGTTGACCACGAGGGGGCTAGAGGTCGCGGGCGGGTAGGTCCAGCACGACGCGGGTGCCGCCGGACGGGCGCGGTCCCACGTCGAGCGTGCCACCGAGCTCTCCGACCACCAGGGTGCGCACGATCTGCAGGCCCAGCCGCCCCGATTCCTCGGCGTCGAACCCGAGCGGCAGACCCCGGCCGTCGTCCTCGACGACCACCCGCAACCGCCCTGCCCTCCGGTCGGCGCAGAGCTCGACGCAGCCCGCCTGCTCCCCGAGACCGTGTTCGACGGCGTTCTGCAGGAGCTCGGTCAGTGCCATCGCCAGCGGCGTCGCGACCCCCGCGTCGAGGACGCCGAACGCCCCGGTCCGCTCGGCATGTACTCTCGGCTCGGCCGTCGCCACCTCGGCCACCATTGCGAGCAATCGGTCGGCCACGCCGTCGAAATCCACGGTGTCGTCGACCGTCTGGGACAGCGTGTCGTGCACGATCGCGATCGTCCCGACGCGGCGCACGGCCTCCTCCAGAGCGGCCCGGCCGTCGGCCGCGCCGATCCGCCTGGCTTGGAGGCGCAGCAGGGCTGCCACAGTCTGCAGGTTGTTCTTCACCCGGTGGTGGATCTCCCGGATGGTCGCGTCCTTGGTGATCAGCTCGCGCTCGCGGCGGCGGACCTCGGTCACGTCCCGGCAGAGAACCAGGGCACCGACGTGCTGGCCCGCGGGGTCCAGCGGGATCGCCCGAAGCGACATGAACGCACCGTTCGCCTCGATCTCGGTCCGCCGGTGAGCCCGTCCGCCGACGACCACCTCGAGGGCCTCGTCGACGGCGCCCTCCGGTGGCGCCAGCCGGGCGGTGACCTCGCCCAACCGCTCCCCCACCAGGTCGGCCGTGAGGCCGAGCCGTCGGTACACCGAGAGCGCGTTCGGGCTCGCGTACGTCACGACCCCCGCGGAGTCCAGCCGGATGAATCCGTCGCCTACGCGGGGAGCACCGCGTCGGCCCATGTCGGTGCCAGAGCTCGGAAACCGTCCCTCGGCCACCAGCTTCGCGAGCTGCCCCGCACACTCCAGGTAGGCGAGCTCCAACCGGCTTGGCGTACGCACCGACATCAGGTTGGTGTTGCGAGCCACGACGGCGAGCACATGGTCATCCCTGCGGACCGGGATGGCCTCGACCCGGACGGGCACATCGTCCCACCACTCCGGGTCACCATCGCGGCGGATGGTCCCCTCGTCGAACGCAGCGTCGACGAGCGGACGCCTGCCCCGGCGTAGCAGCGACCCGACGAGATCCTCGACGTAGGCCGTCGGACCTGTCGTCGGGCGCATCTGGGCGGCCGCCCGGAAACCATCTCCGGCACGTTCCGGCACCCACAGCACGAGGTCCGCGAAGGAGAGGTCGGCGAGCAGTTGCCAGTCGGCGACCAGGGCGTGCAGCCACTCCAGGTCGGCTTCGGAGAGGTCGGTGTGCTGGCGGACGACGTCGTTGAGCGACGGCACAACTGCGAGCCTAGTCAGGACCGGGAATTGCTCCCGAACCGACGCATACCCGTGGCAGCGGCCGGCCGGAGCCTCTGCGAAGATGCCCGCGTGCGGTTGTCGTACTGGGAGCGGGTCGTTGCCGACGGCTACCGGGTTCCATACGGTGCGGCCCTGGACGACCTGACGACCGACCTGGTCATGATGCTCGCCGACGGCGACCCGCGGGTCCGCGACGACATCGCCTACTCGGTGCTGTCGACCTGGGTCTCGGAGGGTGTCTACGACGAGCTGCTCGCCGGACTCGGCGACGGTCTCGTGCTCGGCCTGCGGGTGGGCCTCGGCGAGGACGGAACCGACACGGTCCTGCGTCGGTCGTTCTCAGCCGTCGCACTGGCTGCCGTGATTGCACGGGACAACGCGGTTCACACGCTGCATCCAACGACGGTGCTCACCTGGGCCGATCGATCGGTTGCGTGGTTCCTGGCCGAGCGCGACCTACGTGGTTGGATCCCCGAGCGAGGCTGGGTGCACGCGGCAGCGCATGGCGCGGATCTGTTCGCGACGTTGGCGGCCTCACGCCATCTCGGCGCCGAGGAGCTGCGCGTCCTGCTCGATGTCGTCGCCGAACGGCTGCTCATCCCCACCGAGCATCGCTATGCCGCCGGTGAGGACGACCGTCTCGCGTACGCCACGATGTCGCTGCTGCACCGCGATCTCGTGTCGGTCGACACCCTCGAGTCGTGGCTCGAACGCCTGGCCACGCTGTGGTCCGAGCCGCTCACGCCTGGTGCGCGAGAGTCCGCCACCCGAGCCAACGGGATCGCCTACGCCCGAGCCCTGCATCTGCAGCTCCTGCTGGGTGTCAGCGGCACACCGACGCAGGACGCCATGGCCAACCCCGCCGTGACGCCGAGCTGCCGGCCCGACCTGCTGATCGCGCTGCAACGTTCCCTCCGGTCGAGCGAACCCCGGATCTTCCGCCGCGCCTGACTCCGGTGGTCGAGCCGTGTAGCGTCGCTTCCGTGGGTATTTCGCATCGCAACAACTCCGGCCCGCCCATGCTCGAGGGGCATGCGGGCAACCACGCCCGCGCCGTCTTCGCGAACCACGGCGTCGAGACGATGTGGACGCTCTCCGGCGCACACGTCTTCCCGCTCTACGACGCGGCCGTGCGCGGTGAGCCGGCGATGCGCATCGTCGACGTCCGGCACGAGCAGACGGCGGTCTTCGGGGCGGAGGCGACGGCGAAGCTCACGCGGCGGCCCGGGCTCGCGGTCCTCACGGCCGGGCCGGGTGTCACCAACGGTGTCAGCGGGATCGCCCAGGCCTATTTCAGCGGCGTGCCGCTGCTCGCCGTCGGAGGTCGGGCCCCGCAGTTCCGGTGGGGGACAGGCGCGCTCCAGGAGCTGGACCATCCGCCGATCCTGGCGCCGGTCACGAAGCGATCCGTCACCGCTCACAAGACCGCCGACGTCGCAGCCGTCCTCGACCAGGCGTTGAACGTTGCTGACGCGTCACACCGCGGGCCGGTCTTCGTCGATGTCCCGATGGACGAGCTCTACAGCCGTGCCGAGGTCGAGATCCCGCAGGTGGCGTCGCGAGTGCGGAATTCTCCGGATCCCGACGACCTGGGCGGTGTCGCCGCGCTGCTCGCGGCCGCCGAACGCCCAGTGCTGGTCATCGGTTCGGATGTCTGGATGGACGGCGCCGAGACCGCAGCCGTGCGGTTCGTCGAGGAGACCGGGCTCCCGATCGTGGCGAACGGCATGGGTCGCGGCATCCTGCCCCGCGGTCACCGGCTGCTGGTCAACCGGGCCCGGTCGACGGCCTTCAAGGGCGCCGACCTCGTGATCGTCGCTGGTACCCCGCTGGACTTCCGGCTCGGATTCGGCGTGTTCGGCGGTGGCGAGGGCGTCGCGTCGACCCGCGTCGTCCACCTGGCCGACTCCCCCGGCCAGGTCGCCGCAGCATGTCGAGCTCGCCGGGTCGGCCGCCGGTGACCTCACGCTGGTCTTCGACGGGCTGCTCGAGGCATACGCCGCGGAGCTTCGCCGCACGAGGTACGACGGCTGGGCGTCCGACCTGCTCGACGCCGTCGCCGCCGCGATCGAGCGCGACTCGCCGCTGCTGGCCGCAGCCGCCGATCCGGTGCACCCGGCGCGGATATACGGCGAACTGCTGCCGATTCTCGCCGACGACGCCGTCGTGATCGGTGACGGCGGCGACTTCGTGTCATGGGCCGGCAGGTTTGTCGAGCCTGGCCGCGCTGGCTGTTGGCTCGACCCCGGTCCCTTCGGCTGCCTCGGGGCAGGGGCCGGCGCGGCTGCAGCTGCTCGGCTCGCCCGCCCGTCCAGCCAGGTCGTCCTGCTCTACGGCGACGGCGCGGCAGGCCTGTCCCTGATGGATGTCGACACCATGGTCCGTCACCAGTTGCCGGTCGTCATGGTCGTGGGCAACAACGGTGGCTGGGGTCTGGAGAAGCACCCGATGCGGTTCCTCTACGGCTACGACGTGGCAGCGGAGCTGCGCCCCGGGACCGGATACGACGCGATCGTCCGGGCGCTCGGCGGCGCGGGTGAGACGGTCACCCGTCCGGACGAGATCGGCCCCGCCCTACAGCGGGCCTTCGACGCGAATGTCCCATACCTGGTGAACGTGCTCTGCGACCCGGAGGTCGCGTACCCCCGCTCGACCACCGGAGTCTGATCCTACGATTCCGGCATGGGCCGCCGCGACGATCACCGATCGATCCTCCGGGCGCTGCCCGCGGGCGAATGGCTGCCGTACCTGAAGCGGCACTCGGGTCTGCCGGGCCCCCGGGCGGACCTCGAGCTCGCTCAGGCGGTCGCCGACGAGGGCGACCGAACCACGTTCGACTCGCTCCTCGCGACCGATGACGAGTACCTCCGGCTGTGCGGCACGATCGGGCTCGGCTCGCTTCTCGCAGACCGACCGGACGCGGAGCTCGAGAACAGGCTGCGCGGTGATGCCGCCGACGCCCGCTGGCGGGTGCGCGAGGGCGTCGCCATGGCGTTGCAGCGGCTCGGCGACGCCGACATGGGACGCCTGCAGGACGTCGTCACCCGCTGGTCGTCACATGCGGACCCGCTCGTCCAGCGCGCCGCCGTCGCGGGGCTGTGCGAGCCCCGGCTCCTGCGTGAACCCGGCGACGCCGCCCGCGCCGTCGACGTGTGCGCTCAGGTCACGGCAACCCTGGCCGCGCGTCCCGCGGACCGGCGTCGCGACGACGGCGTGCTCGCCCTGCGGAAGGCGCTGGGCTACTGCTGGAGTGTTGCTGTGGCGGCAGACCCGCAGAACGGGCTGCCGCCGTTCCTGGCACTGCAGGATTCCGCCGATCCAGACCTGGCCTGGATCGTGAAGGAGAACCTGAAGAAGTCACGGCTGGTCGCCGTCATGGCGACGTCGGCGTCACCGCGGGGTCTGGCGGAACGCTGACCGGTACGCCTGCGGAGTCGTGCCAAGGCGCTTCGCGAAGTGGTGACGCAACACGCTGGCCGTGCCGAACCCGCACCGCGAGGCCACGACCTCGATCGGGTCCTCGCCCTCTTCCAGCAGTTTCTGCGCCGCCGAGACCCGGCGGGCGAGCAGCCAGTCGTAAGGCGTGGTGCCGGTCTCGGCCCGGAACCTGCGGGCGAACGTACGCGGCGACATGTTCGCCAGCTTGGCCAGCGACTCGACGGTCATCTCCTCGTCGAGGCGCCCGGCCATGTAGTCGAGAACGCCGGACAGCGTCTGGACCCCTGCCGGACGAATCGGCGCCTCGACGAACTGGGCCTGGCCGCCGTCGCGGTGTGGCGGCACGACCATCCGGCGGGCGATGGTCGCGGCCATCGCCGCCCCGTATTCCGTCCGCCACAGGTGCAGGCACGCATCGATGCCGGCGGCCGTGCCGGCACTCGTGATGACGCCGCCGTCCTCGACATAGAGGACTCCCGGGTCCACCTTGGCCAGCGGATACCTCGCCGCGAGCTCGTCGGCGTCGTGCCAGTGGGCGGTGCACTTCCGGCCGTCGAGCAGACCGGCCGCGGCGAGCACGAACGCGCCCGTGCACACCGAGAGCACCCGCGCGCCTCGGTCGACTGCCGCCCGGAGCGCGTCGAGCACGGGCTCCGGGTAGTCACGGTCCTTGGGCACCGCCGGTACGCCGATCAGGTCGGCCTCGGCCAACCGGTCGATACCCTCCTCTACGACCAGCGCGAATCCCATCGACGTCTCCACCCTGCCTGGCGACACGCCGCAGACGGCGAAGTCGAGGCGGGGTACGCCTTGGTCCGAGCGGTCGACCCCGAAGGACTCGCACAGGACGCCGAGCTCGAAGGGAGCGACCCCATCCAGCGCGATGGCTGCGACGTTTCGAAGCATCCCGTCAGTGTGCCACAGCGAATGGCAGTATGTCGATGATGTAGGGCAGTCCTGCCACTGTTGGCAGGAAGTCCACGAGAGCATACTTCCAGTCATGACAACCATCTTGATTGCAGCACTCCTCGTCAGCCTCCTGATCGCCGGCGTCATCGAGCTGAACCACTGGCTCGGCGACGACGGCGGGCCGCGGCCCGACCGGCTGCCGCGCCTCGAAGACGGCTGGTCCTCGAGCCTGCCGACCCGCCCGTACGCGCTGCGCTGAGTGTCGGTGCCCCCGACTAACGTGCAGGTCGTGACGCGACCGACGACGTTGGTTATTCGCGCGCCAGAGCCGCACGAGCTGGCCGAGGCGGGCGCCGTCACCGAGGCGGCGTACCGAGCGGACGGCCTCGCAGACGGTGGATATGCCGAGCGGCTCCGCGACGCCGGCCGCCGCGCCGCCGAGGCCGAGCTCCTCGTCGCCGTCGACGGCGGCGGCGCGGTGCTCGGTAGCGTGACGTTCTGTCCTGCCGGCAGCCCATGGCGTGAGCTCGCCCTCGACGACGAGGGCGAGCTCCGCATGCTCGCCGTCCGTCCGGAGGCGCAGCGTCTGGGCGTCGGTCGCGCACTGACGCACGCCTGTATCACGCGGGCTCGCGAGCTCGGGTTCCGGGCACTCGTCCTGTCCACGCCGTCGGGAGCCTCGGCACCACACCGTCTCTACGAGAGCCTCGGCTTCCTCCGCGATCGTGCCCGTGACTGGTCTCCGGTTCCCGGTGTCGACCTTCTCGCGTACGTGCTGCCGCTGGACTGAGCCTGGGGTTGTGCCGCATTGTTCGGCGTACGGTTAACGCGACCGCCGACGAAGCGAGCCGACATGCAGGTGTCCCGCAGGACCGCCTTGACCGCGGCCGCGATCGGCGCCTCCTTCGTCGTCGTCGCCGGTGTGCTGGGGATGAGCCGTCTCGACGACCCGGCGCGCGCCGACTCCAAGGAGCCCGTCGCCGCGACGGTGACAGACGAACCCCGCGCTCTGGCACAGCCGGAGCCGAAACCGGTGCCGCTGCACGCGCGGCTGCTACCCAACCTGCGCAGCCTGCCTCCCGAGGACGTCTCCATCGAGATTGTCGACGGCGTGCGCCGGCTGCGCTTCGCCTCGATCATCGCGAACGCCGGTGTCGGTCCGGTCGAAACGCTGCCCGACGGCCTGCGTCCGTGCCCCGCGGGCCAGCGCCACGCGTCGCAGGTGCTGTACCACGACGCCGACGGCGACGGCCAGTTCGACCGGGCCGTCGACATCGCGACGAGCAGCCGACCCGGCGGGTGCATGCTCGACCACCCGACGCACGACCACTGGCACTTCGATGCCGCCGCGAGCTACACGTTGACCGAACCGGGTGAGACGGCTCCTGTCGCGGTCGCCGAGAAGGTCAGCTTCTGCTGGCGCGACAACCGGGTGACGCCTGCCGAGTCTCGGGTGCAGGTCGCCGAGCACTACGGCGACTGCGGCCGGGACCGGGTCCAGGGCATCAACCCGGGCTGGGCCGACGTGTACCGATCGACGCTTCCGGACCAGCATCTCGACCTTCCCGCCGGGCTGCCCGACGGGAACTACTGCCTGCACAACGAGGCCGACCCGCTGGACCTGCTGCTAGAGACGGATGACGACGACAACGCCGCGGTCGTGCCGGTCCGGATCACCGGGGCCGCGGTCGCCGTCGCGGCTGGGGCCGTCCGCTGTATCTGAGCCGGTGCGCTCATCGCCGCACGGTGTCGTCATCGTCCACCTGGCGGACGATCTCGGAGCCCAGCCCGGGCGCGAGCGTCGTCACGCGACGACCACCAGGACGTCGCCCTCCTGAACGACGTCACCGGGGTGGACCTTGACCTCGGCGACCCGGCCGCCCGCCTCGCACAGCACCGGGATCTCCATCTTCATCGACTCGAGGACGAGCAGCGTCTCGCCGGCCTCGACCAGGTCACCCTCGGCGACGGCCACGGAGAAGACGTTGGCCACCATCTCGGCGTAGATCTGCTCGGCCACGTCGGCTCTCCTCGTCGTCGCGGACATCGCCACCCCCGGCGCCGCCCTGCATTCCACCACGGCGTGGCGCCACCGCCAGCGAAGGGTCGGCACGCGACGATGAGATCGTGACGCTCGTGCTCCTGGCCGTGGCCGGCGGCGTGGTGATCGGTTTCGCCCGCGGCGGCGGTCTGGCCGGGATCGTCCAGCTCCCGCTGCGGCGTCACCGGCTGCTCCTCACTGCGCTCGGCCTCTATGTGCTCGGGGTGCTCGCCGGTGCGGCCTGGGAGCCGCTGCTGTCGATGCTGGCCGGGCTGGCGTGGCTCACCTTTGCCTACTACGCATGGGTGAACCGGCGGGTACACGGCGCGGCGCTGGTGGCCGCTGGGCTCGCGGCGAACGGGCTGGTCCTACTGCTCAACGGGGCCGTCCCGGTATCGCTCTCCGCCGCATCGCACGCCGGCGCCGATCCGGAAGCGCTCGTCGAGCCGGCCGATCACGAACCAAGCGGTCCGGACACCCTGCTTCCCTGGCTGGGGAAGACGGTCCCGGTCGCGTTCCCGCCGCGACCGGAAGTCGTCAGCCCCGGGGACGTGGTGGTGGCCGCCGGGCTGGCGCTGGTCGTCGGCATGGGCATGACCCGCGCCACCAGGCCGGGCACGGACGAGCAGGACGGGCTGGACCCGGAGCGTGAGACAATCGAGCCCGACCCGGAGCCGCACGGCTCCGTCGTGTCCTGACCGGCCGCCCGCGCCGGAACGTCGACGAAGGAGTACAACCGACATGGGCCGAGCTTCCCGCAAGCGCAAGGCGCGCAAGCGCAAGGGCGCCAACCACGGCAAGCGCCCAAACAGCTGACGACGACAGACGGACCCCCCGGCCGAGACGGCCGGGGGTCCGTTATCGCTCGTTCACGTCAGAGGTCGCTCATCTCGACCCGAATCTGCTGGATCCGGCTGAGGACGCGCTGGCGCAGCTCGTCGGGCGCGTGCTCGCACTGGCACGAGCGCGCCACCAGCGCCATGACGACCCGCTCGAGGTCGTACTTGCGAAGGCACGGCGCGCACTCGTCGAGGTGTTCCTCGACGACCGCGTAGGACGCGGGCTCGTCGCCCATCTCGTGATCGAGGAAGACGTAGACCCGATCGAGGATCTCGGCACAGTCGGTGTCGTGCGGCTCGCCGCAACTCATCCTCCGACCTCCTTCGCGACGGCCGGTACGAGCCCGCGTTCGCGGGCGTAGTCCTCAAGGAGGCCGCGTAGTTGACGGCGGCCTCGGTGCAACCGGGACATCACGGTGCCGATGGGCGTGCCCATGATCTCGGCGATGTCCTTGTAGGGGAAGCCCTCGACGTCGGCGAGGTATACCGCGATCCGGAACTCCTCCGGAATCCGCTGGAGTGCGTCCTTCACATCGGAGTCGGGCAGATGCCCGAGCGCTTCGGCCTCGGCAGACAACAGGCCGGTCGAGGAGTGAGCCTCGGCGCGGGCCATCTGCCAGTCCTCGACCTCCTCCGCCGCGCTCTGCTGGGGCTCGCGCTGCTTCTTGCGGTAGGAGTTGATGAACGTGTTGGTGAGGATGCGGTAGAGCCAGGCCTTGAGGTTCGTGCCCTCTTTGAACTGGTGGAACGAGCCGTACGCCTTGGCGAAGGTCTCCTGGACCAGGTCCTCCGCGTCACTGGCATTACGGGTCATCCGCAGCGCCGCCGAATACAGCTGGTCGAGGAAAGGCAGCGCGTCGCGTTCGAACCGCTGTGCGCGCTCTTCTGTGGTTTCCTGCACGGCCATCGCCCGCGATGCTATCTGCGGGGGCGCGGTCGGGGGCGGCCACTCCGTCCACCGTGATGCGCTCACCGGCTTCGCCTCGAGGTAGCCGGCACTGGACGTTGTCACGTGTACTTCGTCCTCCAGGTTGTTCGGGTTGTACGGAGTGGTCAACGCCGGGCGGCGGTCAGCGCATTCCCCACCCAGGCCCGGACGGTCGAGACGACCAGGTCGAGTGTTTCCTGCTGGTCATGCGCCTTGAGGACTGCCATGCCGTGGTCGGCGTGGGCGATGGGGACGAGATCGAAGGGACCGCCCTGCAGGAATTCGCCGGGCCTGCCGAACGAGTCCCGCTCCCCTTGGACGACCAAGGTCGGGACGCCGGCGCCGACCAGCTCATCGAGCCGCGAACGCTCGGGCCTTCCCGGCGGATGCAGCGGGAAGGCGAGCGCGACAACGGCGTGGGCGCCCACTGCGCCGGCGGTCCGGCACGCGACCCGGGCGCCGGCGCTCCGTCCCCCGACGACCACCGGAACGTCTCGAGGGACGGCATCCAGTACGGCCGTCCAGGCCTTGTCGAGGACGGCCGGCGCTGGCCCGACCTTGCGGCCGGCCACCCGCCAGGGTTGCTCCACCCGGATGACGCTGATGCCGTGCGATGGCAACGCCTTCGCGAGAGCGGCGAGGTCGCGGGCTCCGATCCCGCCGCCGGCTCCATGTCCCAGCACCAGCGTTGCCCGGGCGTCGCCGGCCTCGGCCGCGGTCAGCCGGGCCCGACCGACAGGCGTCGCGACGGTCGTCGTACGTGTCACGCTTCCGCACGGTAGTGCCAGTCGGCCCTCCGGACGTGGTTGATGACGTCAATAGACTGATCGGGCCGGCACGCGCGGAAGGACCGGGGCCATGGGTCGTGACATCGAAACCACGCAGTTCACCCGCGAGGACCGGGTTCGCTACCGCGACAAGATCAAGCTTGATCTGGCTGCGCTGCACGAGCTCGTCGAGAGTGGGCGCTTCGAGACCGGCCGCCGGCTGTGCGGGGTCGAGATGGAGATGTACCTCACCGACCCCGAGGGCAACGCGGCGCCCATCAACTCGACGCTGCTCGACCACATCGCGTCGGCGGACTTCCAGACCGAGCTGGCACAGTTCAACATCGAGTTCGACATCCGGCCGCGACTGCTGACGGGTCATGTCTTCCAGACCATCGACACCGAGCTGCGTCGATCGCTCAACCATGCGCACGACATCGCCGAGCAGCTCGGCGCCCGGGTGATGATCATCGGCATCCTGCCGACGCTCACCAACTTCGACGTGACCGAGGAGAACCTGTCCGTGAACCCTCGGTACAAGGCGCTGAACGACATGATCCTCGCCGCGAGGGGCGAGGACATCCTCATCCGCATCGAAGGCGAGGAGCTGCTCAAGACCCACGCCAACTCCATCGTCTTCGAGGCGGCATGCACGTCGATGCAGCTGCACCTGCAGGTGGATCCACACGAGTTCGGCCTGTACTGGAACGCGGCGCAGGCGTTGTCGGCGCCGCTGGTCGCCGTGGCTGCCAACTCCCCGTTCTTCCTCGGCAAGCAGCTCCACCACGAGACCCGGATCGCGCTGTTCGAGCAGGCCACGGACACCAGGACCGAGGAGTTGACGCTCCAGGGCGTCCGTCCTCGGGTGTGGTTCGGCGAGAAGTGGCTCGACGAGGGCGAGGGCCTCTGGGAACTGTTCGACGAGAACGTCCGCTACTTTCCGGCGCTGCTGCCCATCTGCGACGACGAGGACCCCCGGCAGATGCTGGACGCCGGCGACGTGCCGAGCCTGCCCGAGCTCACCTTGCACAACGGCACGATCTACCGCTGGAACCGGCCTGTGTACGAGGTCTTCCGCGGACGGCCGCACATGCGCATCGAGAACCGGGTCCTGCCGGCCGGACCGTCGGTTCCCGACTCGGTCGCCAACAGCGTCCTGTACTACGGCCTTCTGCACGGGCTCGTGTCTCGTCCGCGTCCCCACCTGTGGGAGCAGATGAGCTTCGCCGCGGCCACCGAGAACTTCTACGTCGCCGCACGGGACGGCCTCCGGGCCAGGCTCTACTGGCCGCGCATCGGCGCCCGGGTCCCGGTCACCGAGCTGCTTCTGCGCCACCTGCTGCCTGTAGCCCGCCAGGGGCTGCTCGACTGGGGCGTCGACGAGGTCGAGGTCGACTACTACCTCGGCATCATCGAGGAGCGAACCCTCTCCGGCGTGACCGGCGCAGACTGGCAGATCGCCACCTGGCGCACCCTGATCGACGACGAGGGACTCGACCGGGCCGAGGCCGCCCGCGAGTTGGTGCGCCGCTACCAGCAACGCTCCTTCGCGAGCACCCCCGTCCACACTTGGCCCGTCGGCGGCTGACCGACGACGTCAGGCATGCCGACGACGGGAGATATCCTCTCCCCTCGTGACCGAGCTCTACCACCGCTTCGACGGATACGACGACATCAAGGCCCTCCTGGACGGCTCCGACGAGGACCTCCTTGTCGCACTGGCTGGAAAGCCCGCGCTGATCCACATCCCGGCCGCCGAAACGGCAGGCCGACCCCGCGCGCGGCTGATGGCATGCCTCATGCACGGCAACGAGCCCTCCGGCTACCGGGCCGTGGTCGAGATCCTACGGCGAGGGCACCGGTTTCCGTTCGACTTGTGGGTGCTGATCGGCAACGTCCGCGCAGCGACGCAGGACGGCTGGTACGCCCAGCGCTACCTTGACGACCAGGAGGACTTCAACCGGGTCTGGGACTCCGCGCCGGCCACGACCCGGATGCGTCGCTGCGCCCAGTCGATCCTCGTGGAGCTCCGGGCATCCGACCTCGAGGCCGCCGTCGACCTGCACAACAACAGCGGGCAGAACCCCTTCTACGCGATCCTCCCCCAGCCCAGCCCAGAAGGGCTGCGGCTCGCTGCTCTCTGTGCCGACACGCTGCTGCAGTGGAACCTGCGGGCTCACACGCTCATGGAGGCACTCTCCGACCGGTGCCCGACCGTAGCCGTCGAGTGCGGACTGCCCCACCTGCCTGAGGGCACCGAATACGCGACCGGTGTGCTCGACCGCTTCCTCGGCGCCGACGGCTTCGCTGTGGCGGGAGACGCCGGCGCCCGCCCGGGGCGGATCGTGCAGACGCTCCACCGCGTGACCGTGCGCCCCGAGGTCACCTTCGCGTTCGGCGCGGAGCTCGACGAGAGAACCGACCTCGTCATCGCGCCCGGCCTTGATGCATACAACTTCGGCACTCTGCCGGCCGGTCACACGATCGGCCACATCGACCCGGGCGCGGCGATGCCACTGGTCGCCGATGACATGGCCGGCCGCGACGTGACCTGGCAGCTCTTCCGTGCCGCGGCGGACGGGCGCCTGGTCGTCACCGAGGACGTGACGCCGGTCATGATGACCACGACGGTGGTACAGGCCCGTCGCGACTGCCTCTTCTACACAGCCGGACCCGTCGTCTAGAACAAGGCGTCGTCGCCGTCGTCGGGCGGCAGCGGCTCGACGAGCTGAGGGCCGTTGTTGTCGACCTTGTTGACCTCGGTCGACACCGGGTACGCCTCCAGCAGCCCTGGCGCCGCCGGGACGAGCAGCCGTCGAAGCGAGTCGACGTCGTCGGTCCGGGGGTCGAGCCATGCGGCCCAGTCGTCCGGATCAACGATCATGGGCGCGCGGTCGTGGATCTGGCCGATGTCGTCCTCAGCGGTAGTCGTCAGGATGACCGACGTCCATTGGAAGGCATCGGGGTCGTCGTCATCGGCGACCTTGGGGTCGCGCCAGATCTCGTACAGGCCGGCCATGGCCATCACGCCGCCGTCGCGCGGACGGATGAAGAACGGCTGCTTCCTTCCCTTCACCTCGCCGTACCACTCGTAGAACCCGTCGGCCGGAAGCAGGCACCGGCGCATGGTGAAGGCCCGCCGGAACGCCGGCTTCTCGTGGGCCGTCTCGACCCGGGCGTTGATCAGCCGGTTGCCCATCGACGGGTCCTTGGCCCACGACGGCACCAGTCCCCAGCGCAGCACCGTGAGCCTGCGCTCGGGGCCGGCCTCCGGCTCGCTGCGGCGTCGGCGGGTCAACACGGCATAGACGTCCTTGGTCGGCGCCACGTTCCAGTCCGGCTCGAGGCGCTCGCGCACCTCGATCCGGTCGACCCCGAACTCCTCGGCCAGCTCGTCGGCGCTGTGGCTGACCGCGTATCTTCCGCACATCGAACCCAGCCTGCCACGCCGTTCGGACGTGCGGTCAGGGGTTCGGGACGGTCTCATTCGTGGTAGGCAAGAGATATGAGCCTCGTTCGCTTCGTCGCCCGCCCGATGCTCGCCTCGATCTTCGTCGCGCAGGGGTACAAGAAGCTGCGCGACCCCGACTCGGCGGCCGCCCGTGCCAAGCCGGTGGTCGACCGGCTCACCCCGATGATGGAGAAGTACACGCCACAGGTACCGACCGACGCCCGGACACTCGTGCGGATCAGCGGCGCCGTCGAACTCGGCGCCGGCGCGATGCTCGCGACAGGGAATCTGCCGCGGATCGCGTCGCTGATCCTGGCCGGCTCACTCGTTCCCTCGACGGCGATCAGTCACCCGTTCTGGGACGTTCAGGACCCGGCCGAGAAGGCCAACCAGCGCGTCCACTTCCTCAAGAACGTGGGCCTGGCCGGCGGACTGCTGGTCGCCGGCGTCGACACCGAGGGCCGCCCGGGTCTCGGCTGGCGGGCCCGCCGCGCCGCGGTCGACGCACGGCGCGTTGCGCGGACGGCCAAGCGCGAGGCCAGGCTGACCGCCCGCGCCGCGCGTGCCGAGGTCCGTAACAAGGCGCACGACATACTTCCCGGCTAGGGCAGCCGCCTGGCAATAGACGGCGATCAGGTCCGCGATACTGAGGGTCATGACCGAGCCGGGCCGCCGCAGTGGCGACTCCCAGTGGCGCGCGCCCTTGGCCTCCGGTCCGTTGGACGCCGTCGTCGAGATACCCGGCTCGAAGTCTCTGACCAACCGCGCGCTCGTGCTGGCCGCGCTGGCCGAGGCACGCAGCGTCGTCCGGCGGCCGCTGAGGGCTCGGGACACGCTGCTCATGGTCGACGCGCTGCGGGCCCTCGGCACCACCGTCGAGGACGATCGCGACGACTGGCGCGTCACACCGGCCCGGCTGGCGGGACCGGCATCCGTCGACTGCGGCCTCGCCGGCACGGTCATGCGGTTCGTGCCGCCCGTCGCTGCGATGGCGATCGGCGAGGTCCGCTTCGATGGCGACCCGCGCTCCCGTGAGCGCCCTATGGGCGTCGTGCTGGACGCCCTGCGTGCCATCGGCGCGGACGTCGACGACAGCGGCCGCGGCGTCCTGCCGTTCGTCATCCACGGCACCGGCAGGTTGGCCGGCGGTGCCGTCACGATCGACTCGTCGGCCTCCTCGCAGTTCGTCAGCGGTCTGCTGCTGGCCGGTGCGCGGTACGAGAAGGGGCTCACGGTGCACCACGACGGCAAGCCTGTCCCGTCGCGGCCACACATCGACATGACGGTCGCGATGCTGCGGGACGCCGCCGTGGACGTCGACGACGCCGAGCCCAACACCTGGCGCGTTGAGCCGGGGCCGATCGGTGGCCTGGACATCGTGATCGAGCCGGACCTGTCCAACGCGGCGCCGTTCCTCGCCGCCGCCCTGGTCGCCGGTGGCAAGGTGCGGATTCCTGCCTGGCCTACCCGCACAGTGCAGGCGGGCGGTCGGCTGCTCGAGCTGCTGACGTGGTTGGGCGGCTCGTGCCGCCTCGACCGACACGGCCTCCTGGTGCGAGGCACCGGCGGGGTCGCCGGCATCGACGCGGACCTGCACGAGGTGGGCGAGCTGACCCCCGTCCTGGCCGCAATCGCCGCGCTCGCGGACTCCCCCTCGCACCTGCGCGGCGTCGCGCACCTGCGCGGGCACGAGACCGACCGGCTGGCCGCGCTGGCCGCCGAGCTGAACAACCTCGGCGGCGACGTCGTCGAGACCGAGGACGGGCTCGTCATCCGGCCCCGAACGCTGCGCGGCGGCGTCTTCCACACCTACGCAGACCACCGGATGGCCCAGGCGGGTGCCTTGCTGGGGCTGGCGGTAGCCGGCGTCGATGTCGAGGATGTCGCGACGACTGCCAAGACGCTGCCCGACTTCGCCCGCGTGTGGGCGCGCATGCTCGGTGCCCACGCGTGAACCGGGGTGGCGGGCGCCCTTCCCGGACGTACGACGAGAGCGACGTGCGAGTCCGCCCCGGGCGGGGCTCGCGGCCCCGGAGCAAGCTCCGCCCGACCCATGTCGATGCGGTGCCCGGGATCGTCGTCGCGGTCGACCGAGGACGCTACACCTGCTTGTCCGGTGCGGCCGAGCAGGTCGTGACGGCCATGCGGGCGCGCGAGCTGGGCCGCAAGTCCGTCGTCGTCGGCGACCGGGTGGGCATCGTGGGCGACGTGTCCGGGCGCGAAGGCAGCCTGGCCCGGATCGTCCGGGTCGAGAAGCGCATGACCGTGCTCCGCCGGACGGCCGACGACGACGATCCGGTGGAGCGTGTCGTCGTCGCCAATGCAGACCAGATGGTGATCGTCACCGCCCTGGCCGACCCGGAACCGCGCCCCCGGTTGGTGGACCGGTGCCTGGTAGCCGCGTTCGACGCCGGGCTGGCACCGCTCCTGTGCCTGACCAAGACCGACCTCGCCGACCCGTCCGCCCTGCTGGCGACGTACGCACCGCTGGGTGTTCCGGCTGTCGTCAGCGGCCTCGACGAAGACCTGTCGCCACTGAGGGAACGGCTCGCGGACCGATGGAGCGTGCTGGTCGGACATTCCGGCGTCGGCAAGTCGACGCTGGTCAACGAGTTGGTGCCAGGCGCCGAGCGGGCGACGGGTCATGTCAACGTGGTCACTGGCCGCGGGCGTCACACGTCTGCCAGCGCGGTCGCGCTGCGCCTGCCCGAGGGAGGCTGGGTGATCGACACGCCGGGCATCCGCTCGTTCGGGCTGGCGCACGTCGACCCACGACAGCTGGTCCATGCATTCCCCGACCTCGACGCCGAGACGGCCGACTGCCCGCGCGGCTGTACCCACGGCGCGTCCGAGCCCGAGTGCGCGCTCGACGACGCCGTGGCCGACGGCCGCCTCGACCGCGCCCGCGTCGATTCGTTCCGCCGCCTCCTGGCCAGCCGGGACCGTCAAGCAGGCGACTGACGGCGGGCGCTTCGTCTGGTACGGGTGACGCCAATGCCAGCTGTTGGCGCGCGCGACACCGGTTTCCGCGAACCCCGGCACCGCCCAAGCCGCGCCAGGGATACCGCCGGCGACGTCAACCAGTCGGGTTCCACGCCGCCTCGGAGCCGAGGTGGCCGGTGAGCACGACCAGGACGAGCGAGGCGATGGCGGCCACGCTGGCGAGCGCGGCGATCGCGGTGACCTGCCTCGCGGGACGTCCCGACCGATACGCGAGCATCAGCACCAGGTTGAGGACGGCCATGGCGCCCACGGCCCAGATGACGCGCTCCCCCATCGCCTGGTGCTCGTTCACCTTCTCCGCCACCGGCCCACCCAGGCCGAGCGACTCCTCGAGGTTCTTGCCGGCACGCGTCGCCACCGGCACGGCGCCGAAGGAGATCGCCGACGCGGCGACGACGAGCCAGCCGTATGCGCCTCGCCAGCGCGGCACCAACGTGATCACGACGGTCCCGAGGGCAGCTAAGGGCACCAGGACGACGACCGCATGGACGACCAGCGGGTGCAGGGGGATGCCGAAGACGGTTTCAGGCACGGCAACTCCTTCTCGACGGGCGGGCCACCATGCGCGGGCCGGTGTCCCGCTCGGGAGGGGAAGACCGCACTCATCTTTCCGCACGTGTGATCGGCGTGCGCGGTTCGACGCGCTAGGTTGACCGGTCGTGGGATACGACGACGACCTCCGGTTCGCGCATGTCCTCGCCGACGACGCCGATGCCCAGACGATGCAGCGGTTCCGCGCGCGTGACCTGCGGGTCGAGATGAAGGCCGACGCGTCTCCCGTCACCGACGCGGACCGGGTCACGGAAGAGGCGATCCGCCGCACGCTCTCACGGGCCCGGCCTCGCGACGCCGTTCCTCGGCGAGGAGCTCGGAGCGGACGGCTGGGGCGCGCGCCGGTGGGTCGTCGACCCGATCGACGGCACGAGCAACTACCTGCGCGGCGTGCCGGTCTGGGCGACCCTGATCGCGCTCATGGTCGACGACGACGTCATGGCCGGCGTCGTGTCGGCTCCGGCGCTGGGCCGCCGGTGGTGGGCCGCCCGCGGCACGGGAGCCTGGACGGGCAAGTCCCTCGCTGCAGCCAGCCGCTGCCGCGTGTCCGACGTCGACAAGCTGGCCGAGGCGTCGCTGTCGTACTCGTCGCTGACCGGCTGGGAGGAGGTCGGGCGGCTCGACGGGTTCCTGAACCTCACGCGCGCCTGCTGGCGAACGCGTGCCTTCGGTGACTTCTGGTCTTACATGCTGCTGGCGGACGGAGCCGTCGACATCGCCAGCGAGCCGGAGTTGGCCCTGCACGACATGGCGGCGCCGGCTGTGATCGTCGACGAGGCGGGCGGTCGCTTCACCGACCTGACCGGGAAGCCCGGCCCGCTCGGCGGGGACGCGCTGGCGACCAACGGCCGCCTCCACGATGACGTGCTCGCCCTGATCGGCGACTTCTAGACGCGTTCGGGTTCAGGTCCGTCAGACGTGCTCGCCAGATAGGTCAGGACGGTGTTCGCGACGGCGACCAGCGGGACGGCGACGACCGCCCCGATGATGCCCGCGGTGTACGCACCCGCCGCCACGGCGATCACGACGGCAAGCGGGTGCACCCGCACCAACCGGCCGAGGACGAACGGCTGGAACACATGGCCCTCGAGTTGCTGGATCGCGATGATCCCTAGCAGCACGATCAGTGCCGTCACGACACCGTTGATGACGAGCGCGACCAGAACGGCGATTGCTCCCGTCACGAATGCACCGACCAGCGGAACGAAAGCGCCGAAGAAGACCAGCACGCCCAGCGGTAGGGCCAGCGGCACGCCGAGGACAAGTAACAAGATCGTGATCAAGGCCCCGTCGAACAATGCGACAAGCAGCGTTCCACGGACGTACTGGGTCAGCGTCCGCCAGGCGAGCTGCCCCGCGCCGTCGGCCCGGGCCCGGGAGACGCGCGGCAACAGCCGGATCAGCCAGGCCCAGATCCGGTCGCCGTCGTAGAGGAAGAAGATCAGCGTGAACAGGGCCAGCACGATGCCGGTGACGACCTCGAGCGCCAGCGTGGCCGTGGAGACGGCGCCCGCCGTGATCGCATCCTGGTTCTGGCCGACCTCATCGACGGCGCGTTGGACCCACTCCTGCAACTGGCTCTCGCTGAGGTTGAAAGGCGGCCCTGCCAGCCAGTCCTCGATCGACGCCAGCCCTTCCTCGGCCCGATCGACGACCTCCCCGAACTGGTCGCCCACGGCCCGGCCAACGATCGTCAGCGACCCTGCGACCACGAGAACGAACGCGACGAAGACCACGACCGCCGACGCCGCTCGACCCCAGCCCAGCGCCCGAAGTCGCCGCACCGGCGTGTGCAGCAGGGCCGCCAACAGCGTCGCCGCCGCGATCGGGAAGACGACGACGCGCATCTCCCACGCGATCCAACCGACCAGGGCTAGTGCGGCCACGATCACCAGCAGCCGCCACGCCCAGTCCGCGGCGGCGCGCACGCGGTACGGAACCGGGTGGGCCTGGTCCGCTTCGTGCCGACGCGGCTCGGACTCCACGACGACCCGGACCGGACCGGCCTGCGCGTCCGCATCAGCCGAGGCCGGCAGTTCGAGGTCCGACTCTGCCTCGAGCACCTCCCGGCGGTGCGCAAGCCGCTCGCGCATCGCCTCGACCCGGCGGCTCACCCCGCGTGGCATCCGTCCCGGCACGGCGTCAGCCTCGCACAGTGCGGGCAGCCCGCGGCGAGGGCGGGCCCGCGTCATGAAAGCCGCCGATACCCGTCTAACACCTCGACGGGAGCACAGTGACGGGGAATGGGATGAGCAAGGGCGGTGGCCGCCGCGTCGCGGGCACGACGCTGCGCGCGACCTGGCTCGGTCGCACGCTGGACGCGGGCTGGCCGGATCCGGTCGGCTGGCGGACGCCCGGCGTCGACGCCGTCGTCGCGGCCATGATCGGCCCCGGCCGGTCGACCGACACGCTCGAGAATGCGTTGCGCCGCCTTGCCTGGGAGCGCGCGGCGGACGACCTCGGTCTCGACGCCGCCGTGGCGGACCTCGACGCGCTGTGGGCGGTCCTCGAGTCGAGTGAGCTCGCGCCAGTGCCGCGCCGTCAGGCGAGGAGCTGGCTGGTCGACGGGTGGGTGGACGCTGTCGCCGCCGAACGCGGCACGCCGTGCATCGATCCGCTGTCCGGCCTGCACACGACCGGCTACCTCGTCGGCCGGATCCGCGAGCTCGACCACGCACACGGTAATGAACCCATGCCGCTCGTCCTGCTGGCGGTCCGATGGCACGAGCCGCGCGGGCCGTGGTCGCGGATCGCGGTGATCGTCACGGCTGCGAGAGCACTGCGCGAGCTGGTCAGGCCCGTGGCTACGCTCGGCCAGGACGGCACGCACACCGCGCACGCACTGGTTCCTGACGACGCCCGCGCCCGGCTCGAGCGCAGCGCCCTTGCCGTACGGTGCGCCGAGGCGCCGCTGGCGGGCTCGGGTGCCTGCGTGGACCTGGTCCCGGTTCCCGACGACCGCGACCTCGTCCCGACCCTTTTGCGACGGTTGCGCGTCGCGCCGCCGGATCGAGTCGAATGCCGGACAACTGGTGATCGGCAGGACGGTTCCGAGACCGTAGACTGACGCCGCTCGGGCTGGGGATGACGAGGGGCGGACGGTCGTGACCACACCTGCGGCGCCGTTGACGGACGCCGATCTCATCGCTCGGACGCGTGGCGGGGACATGTCGTCGTACGACGCGCTCTACCGCCGCCACGTCGACGACGCACGCCGGGTCGCGCGGATCGTCACCGACAACTCCGACGAGGCCGACGACGTCGTCGCCGAGGCGTTCACCCGAGTGCTCTCCCGCCTGCAGGGCGGAGGAGGGCCCGACGAGGAGCTCTCCCCGTACCTGCGCACCGTCGTGCGGCGGCTGGCGATCGACCGGTACCGGGCGACGCGCCGCGACGGCCTGCCGGCCGACCCAGCTGTCCTGGAGGTACTCCCCGGACCCGACGACCCGATGGCCCGCGCGACCGACCGCGAGATGGTCCGGCAGGCCTTCGAGACGCTGCCCGAGCGCTGGCAGCGGGTGCTCTGGCACACCGAGATCGAGGGTCGCTCGCCGGCCACGTTGGCGGCGGCGCTCGGCGCCACGCCCAACGCGGTGGCGGCGCTCGCGTACCGCGCGCGCGAGGGGCTGCGGCAGGCCTACCTGTCGGTGCACCTGTCGTCTTCGATCCCGGACGAGTGCCGGCCGTACGTGCCCAAGCTCGCCGCGTACGTTCGCGGGACGCTCACGGAGAGCGACGACCGTTGGGTGGCCGCGCACCTGGATGTCTGCGACCGCTGCCGCGAGCGGCGCGACGAGCTCCTGCTGCTCGTGGCCGACCTGCGTAGCGTCCTCTGGCCGGCACTGCTCGCGCCCGTCGCCGTCGTGGGCGGTGGCGGGGTGGCAGCTGCCGCCGCGGGTGCCGCTACCGGCATCGTGGGTGCGGTCTCGGGTGCGGTCTCGGGTGCGGTCTCGGGTGCGGCCGGCGCGGCCACCGGGATCGCCCGGTGGTGGGCGAGGATCCCCTGGCCGACATCGGCGGGCGAGGTGGCCGCCTCGTCGGTCACTGTCGCTGCGGCCGCTGCCGTTGTCGCCGCATCGATCGCCATCGGCAACTCCGACGGCCAGCCGCGCGAACAGCCCATCGCGGCACCGTCCGCGCAGAGCACGTCGCAACCGCGTTCGGCATCGCCGAGCCCCACGCCGACGCCGGTCGTCACCCCGACACCGACACCGCAGGCCTCCGACCCGCCGTCTCCGTCACCGGCGGTGTCCGTGCCGCCACCCGAACCCGAGCCCTCGCAGCTCGGGGTCGCCGTCACCCCCGCGCCGGAGTCGGGGCCGACGAAGCCCCCGAAGCCGACCGCCGAGCCCAAGAAGCCAAAGCAACTCAAGCATCCGCCCCGTCCCACACCCCTGCCTGCTCCTGCGCACCCGCCGTGGTTCTGGTGCCAGCTGTACCCGTGGTGGGACGGGTGCTGAGGGTGTACTGGAACAGGGCGTGCCCTCCCCCGGTCGGCTGAGGTACTGTCGGCCGTCCGGACGGAAATGTCGTGAAGAACGCTCCCCTCGCTGCGTCATGGACCAGTCTCGGGCGTGTCTGGTACGGCATACGGGGTGTCCTGGGTGGTGCCTCGGGTCTGTCTGCAGGGGCGTCGAGGCAACAGGGGGAACGAACCGCATGACCGTCCTGACCGATTCGTTGGTCGACTTTGCATTCCGTCCGACTGAAAGCTGGCGTGCACTGGCCGCCTGCCAGGGCATGGACACAGACCTCTTCTATCCGGAGGGGCGGGGTCGTGCCCTCCGACTCGGCGAGGACATCGCAAAGCAGGTCTGCGCCGACTGCCCGGTGGCCCGCGAGTGCCGTCAGTCCGCCACAGAGCACCACGAGCGGTACGGCATCTGGGGCGGACTCACCGAGGGCGAGCGCGGCTGGTCCCGCCGCTGACCATGGCGGGCGCGGCGCGACCCGAACTGACCCGAACTGCGTTCATCGACATGTCATTTGGTAGTCCGCATACGGCGGCAGCGCCGCGGCGATCGCCAACCACTGCGCGGCCATGCCCAGCCTGCACGGGGGCTGGGCCCTGCTCATCGCCGTGGTCGTGCTACGGACGGCGACCGGCCCAATCCGATGGGTCGCGCTCGCCCACGCGACGCTCACATTTCTCGTCGTGGTGGTCACTGCCAACCACTGGTGGGTCGACGGGCTGGTCGCAGCCGCGCTCCTCGGCGCCGCACTACTGCTGCATCCGAGGTAGAACGTAGGCTTCTCGGCATTCGGACCGGGGTTCCGCTCCGCCTGAGGTGGGTGCGGCCCGGTCAGAGGTGGAGGTGACCCGTGAGCAACCTCACCCCGAAATCGCGGAGCAGGATCTGGATGGCCGTCGTCATCCTGGCCGTACTGGCGATCATCGTCGTTCTCGCAGTCGCGTACGGAGGCGGGAGCGGCGGTGGCGGGGGCGGCTACTGAGCGCTCCCGAGGCTCTACCGCCCACGCCGCGGCAGTAGCGGACGCCTGGTGACCGCAATCGCTATAACGTCGTCCAGACGACGGCCCGCAGGGCCGTCGACCGTAGGGACCACCACACGAATGGACGACGCGTCATGGATTGGAAGCTCGAACTGGTGACGGTTCCCGTCTCCGACGTCGACCGGGCGAAGACGTTCTACACCGAGCAGGCCGGCTTCAACGCCGACCACGATCACCGGGTCAGCGACGATGTTCGCTTCGTCCAGTTGACGCCGCCCGGGTCAGCCTGCTCGATCGCTCTGGGAACCGGGATCGTCGACACGCCGCCGGGCTCCCTGCGCGGCTTGCAGCTGGTCGTCCACGACATCCACGCCGCGCGAGCAGAGCTCCTCGAGCGTGGCGTTGAGGTCAGTGACGTCCAAGAGTTTCCCTGGGGTTCGTTCGTCTTCTTCAGCGACCCGGATGGCAACGGCTGGGCGGTACAGGCAATGCCTGGTCGCGGGTAGCGCGACCTGCTGGCTAGCGAGCGTCGGGCTGGTAGTAGAGCAGGACGTTGCCGGAGTCGAAGGACCTGACCTTCAGCAGCTTCAGACCGATCCTTTCGTCTGCGGTCCGGAACAGCGAATTACCTGCGCCCAGGACGACCGGGTTCACCATGATCCGCAGCTCGTCGACGAGTCCTTGCCGCAGGAGGCTCACCGTCAGATCGGAGCTGCCGAAGATGGCAATGTCCTTGCCCGGCTGCTGTTTGAGCGTGGTGAGCTCGTCGGCGACGTCCTCCTTGACGAGCCGCGTGTTTGCCCACTCGGCCGCGTCGAGCGTTCGTGAGACGACGATCTTGGAGATGCCGTTCATCCTCGCCGCGATGATCGGGTCGTACTCCTTCGCCACGGGCGTCGGCCAGTACGCCGCCATCCCCTGGTAGGTGACGCGCCCGAACAGGAGTGTGTCGACCTCGTCGAGCTGCTCCACCGAGAACTCGTTGAACTCGTCGTCGACGTTCGGCCAGTCGAACTCCTGGTTCGGGCCCTCGTAGTACCCGTCGACCGTCGCCACCATGAACGAGAAGATCTTCCTCATCGGGACTCCTGTTCGCCGCTGACGTTGCCCATGTAGACCTGGCGGCGGGACGAAACTCATCGCTCGACGGCTTACCGACCGCTGGCAAGCCGAAAGGCCAGTTCTCGCTTGACATGTGACCTTCTGGTCACATATTTTCCTCGTGTGACCGACGATGACCGGGTGTTCAAGGCGCTGGCCGACCCGACGCGTCGCTTCCTGCTCGACCGGCTCTTCGTGCGTGACGGCCGCACGCTCACCGAGCTCGAGTCCGAGTTGGAGATGACCCGCTACGGCGTCATGAAGCACCTGCGGGTTCTGGAGAACGCGGGACTCGTGGTCACCCGCCGGTCGGGCCGGGAGAAGCTGCACTACTTGAACCCGGTGCCGATCCGGCTGATCCACGACCGGTGGATCGACAAGTACACCGAGCGCCGCGTGTCGGCACTCGTCGATCTCAAGACCGAACTGGAGGAGAAGCATGAGCACCACGACGCAGACAACACAGGTCTACCGGGTTTACATCAGGGCGACACCGCAGGCGATCTGGGACGCGATCACCAAGCCTGAGTGGACGGAGAAGTACGGCTTCCAGACGCCGGTCGAGTACGACCTGCGTCCCGGGGGCGCCTACCGGGCACTGGCATCGGAGGCAATGAAGGCGATGGGAACCCCGGACGTTGCCGTCGATGGCGAGGTCATCGAGGTGGACCCTCCGCACAAGCTCGTCCAGACCTGGCACGCGCGCTGGGAGCCGGTGGAAGGCGCCACCCGGCTCACCTACGAGATCGCTGAGGGGCAGGGCGGTGTCTCGGTGCTGACCGTGACCCACGAACTCGACGGCGCACCGAACCTGGCGGCCATGGTCGCTGGCGACGTCGAGGGTGCTGGCGGCGGCTGGAGCGAGTTGTTCAGCGACCTCAAGACCCTGCTTGAAACCGGCAAACCGCTCTACGGCTGACCCCAACCGCAGGCGACCTCGCCACGGCGCAGGCGGGCCGGGTACGAAGGCAACCGAAGGCGCCTCGTACCCGGCCGCTGGACACGTCAAGCGTGGATGACATGCGCACTCGACAGAGAGGAACTCCAATGAGCAAGGTCGTTGTGGTCAGCAACCTGACACTCGATGGCGTGATGCAGGCACCGGGCCGGCCCGACGAGGACACCCGGGGTGGCTTCGAGCACGGTGGCTGGGCACAGCCCTACAACGATCCGGTCATGGCCAGCAAGATGGGTGAGGGCATGGCCGCGGGCGGGCCGCTGCTGTTCGGGCGACGGACCTACCAGGACTTCGCATCCTTCTGGCCCCATCAGAAGGACAACCCCTTCACGCCGGTGCTGGACAACGCCCAGAAGTATGTTGCGTCGAGGACGCTCGAGGAGCCGTTGCCGTGGCGCAACTCCACGCTGCTCGAGGGCGACGCCGCCGATGCCGTGGCCAAGCTGAGGGAGCAGCCGGGCATGGACCTCGTGGTACTCGGCAGCGGAGAGCTGATCCAGTCGCTGATGCGGCGCAACCTGGTAGACGAGTACGTGCTCCTCATCCACCCGCTGGTGCTGGGATCGGGGCGCCGTCTGTTTACCGAGGGCGGCTCATTCGCCGCGCTCCGCCTGGTCGACACCACGACCACGACCACCGGCGTGGTGATCGCGACCTACCAGCCGGCCTAACCGACGGCGCGGAACACCAACAAGAGTGCGTCCCTTACGCCGGCTCAGCTGGTCTTCGTAGCGAGCCCCCGGCTGCGGATGCTGACCTGGTGGCTGATGAAAGCCCGGAGAAGGGTGCCCTGCCGACGTACGCGCCGCGGTCGATCCGGACGCCCGCGGCGGCGACTACGACGGCCCGCCCGGCCGGCGCCCAGTTCACCGGATACCCGAGCCGCGTCGAATCGACCGTCCCGCTCTCACGACACCGAGGCGCGACGCCGCCTGTGGCGAGAGTCCGAGCGGTTGACCGGCATCACCCACCGCGTCGGCGAACCGGCGCTCCGCACACACGGCACCGTCCTGGGTCGCCAAACACAGGCCGGCGGCGAAATGAGGGCGAGGTTGCGGGATTGGCTGGCGCGGCGTGGCTGAGGCGCTGAGCGTCAGTTGTCCAGGACGGTCAGGTCGAGCTGGCGGAGGCGCGCGGTGTCGGGATGACCACGTGTAACGCGAGAGCCGTGTCCCGAGACGCCCATGCCCGAGCGGTGACGACGGGGCACTCGGCACAGGCAAGGGTAAAGAAAACTTGACACCATGTCCGCGCTGCCTTACATTCGACATGTCAACTTTGTTTTACATGGGAGCAAGGATGTCGTCCGAAGAGAAGAGCGCGTGGATCATGCTGGCGGTCACGGTCGTCGCCTATGCGACCTACCTCGCCATCATTCTTGGTCGCGCGGACGGCACCCTTCTCGCCGAGGTGTCTTACGTATCGACGATGTTGTGGACCATCGGCGCGGCGATCGCAGCGTCGATCGTCCTGCACATCGTGGTCGCGATCGCCTCACCCAAGGACGCCGGCAAGAAGGATGAGCGCGACAGGGAGATCTATCGATTCGGCGAGTACACCGGCCAATCCTTCGTCGTCATCGGTGGCGTGGCAGTACTCATCATGGCGATGGCTGAGGTCGACTACTTCTGGATCGCCAATGCGATCTACCTGGCGTTCGTGCTGTCGGGGATCCTCGGATCCGTTGTAAAGCTTGTCGCCTACCGCCGGGGCTTCCAGCCATGGTGAAGCCCACCAAGGTCACCAACGCGATCCGCTCCCTGCGATTCGCGCACGGTGAGATGACACAGGCGGAGCTCGCAGATCGCGTCGGCGTGACGCGGCAGACCATCATCGCGATCGAACAGGGCCGCTACTCACCTTCCCTCGAGATGGCATTTCAGATCGCTCGGGTGTTCAACGTCGCGCTCGACGACGTGTTCCAGTTCCCGGACCTTGGAGAGACAGGAGTGACACGATGAAGGCAATCGTCCAGGACAGGTACGGCTCAGCCGACGTACTGCAGTTCAAGGACATCGACAAGCCGGTGCCCGGCGCCGACGACGTTCTCATACGCGTGCACGCGGCCGGGCTCGATCCGAGCGTGTGGCACATCATGACCGGCGAGCCCTACCTGGTGCGCTTGATGGGGTTCGGGCTCCGCGCGCCCAAGGTCAAAGTTTCCGGTTCCGATGTTGCAGGGCGGGTCGAGGCAGTCGGCACCAACGTGACCGAGTTTCAGCCGGGCGACGAGGTGTTCGGCACGGCTGCCGGCTCCTTCGCCGAATACGCCCGCGCACGAGCAGGCAAGCTTGCGCCGAAGCCGGCCAACCTCACCTTCGAGCAGGCGGCGGCTGTCCCCATCTCCGCGATCACAGCCCTCCAGGCGCTGCGCGACAGGGGCCGGGTGAAGCCCGGGCAGCAGGTCCTGGTCATCGGCGCCGGGGGCGGCGTTGGGACATACGCGGTGCAGCTGGCCAAGGCTTTCGGAGCGGAGGTCACCGGCGTGTGCAGCACGTCCAAGGTCGACCTGGTCCGATCGATCGGCGCGGACCACGTGATCGACTACACCCGCGACGACATCGTGGACGGAGCGCACCGCTACGACCTCATCCTCGACACCGCGGGTAACCGTTCGCTGTCGCACGTGCGTCGTGCGCTTGCCCCGAAAGGGACTCTCGTCCTCGTTGGCGGCGAGGGGGGAGGACGGTGGACCGGCGGCGTCGAACACCTCCTCGGGGCGCTGGTGCTGTCACCGTTCATCGGTCAGAAGCTGCGTGGGCTCTACTCGAGAGAGCGGAGAGAGGACCTTGAGGCCCTTAAGGCACTAATCGAGGACGGCAAGGTAACGCCGGTCGTCGACCGCACGTACCAGCTGAGCGAGGCCCCCGCGGCCATCCGGGAGTGGGCCAAGGGCCACGCCCGCGGCAAGGTCGTCATCACCGTATGAGGCGCGACCAGCAGCGGGCACCATGTCCGGAACGCCCAGGGTGTGCCGATGAACCGGCATTGAGCCAGATGGGGCGCGGTGACAGCCTCCTCCGCCAAGGGCCGCTCCCACATCGATCGCCCGCCAGTAAGAAGACCCGCACGTCAGCTCGGTCAGGAGGTGCCGTAGGCGGCCAGAAAGACGCGGACGCCCTCGTCGGCGTAGCGCTCGAGTTCCGCCGGCGTGAACTCGGTGTCGCTGCCGTGGAACATCGCCTTGTTCAGCGGGATCGACAGGATCAGCCAGTTGAAGTGTTGAGCGGCCAGCAGAGGGTCGTCCACCCACAAGAGCCCTCGGCGGGCGAGCGCTTGAAACTGATCCGCGAGGGTGGTGTGGGCACGCTCAGGTCCGCTCGCGTACCAGGTGCGGGCCAACTCCGGAAAACGCTCGGCCTCCGCGATGATGATGCGCCGCAGCTGGATCAGGTGCGGTTGCGTGACATCGATGATGTGCCGGCGAGCGAACCGACGGAGGTCCTTCTCGATGTCTTGGCTGTCGGGCAGTGCCGCGACCATTGCGTGGGTGAGCGTCTCGGTCGCACTGATGTCGCCGGTGATGATGGCAGTGAACAACCGCTTCTTGTCGGCGAAGTGCTTGTAGACGGTCTGCTTGGACACCGCGGCCAGCGCAGCGACCTCGTCCATGCTGGCACCGCCGTATCCCTTGCGCAGGAACACCGTTCGGGCTGCCTCCATGATCGCTCGGCGTTTCCTGGCGGATCGGCCTGAATCCGCGAATCCGCCGCCGTCACCCGGAGCCGGGCCGGACGCGGCCGTGCCTCGGGCTGAGTTTTCGATGACCGACTCTCCTCGTCCTATGGGCGCCTCAATGGATAGTACTAGACGGATCAGTACCCATGGCAGTACTGTACCGTCCAGTTCTAAACTGAGGAGGATCACGGTGACCGAAGACCTAGCAACGTCGCGGGACGGAACCCGGATCGCCTTCGAGCGTCTCGGGGACGGCGCGCCGCTCATCCTGGTCTGCGGAGCTCTGCAAGGCCGGGCAACGTATCGCCCGCTCGCCGAGAACCTGTCGCGGCGTCTCACCGTGTTCAACTACGACCGGCGGGGCCGCGGCGACAGCGGTGACACCGCGCCGTACGCGGTCGAGCGTGAGATCGAAGACCTCGGCGCGCTCATCGCCGAGGCCGGCGGGACGGCGTCGGTGTACGGCCACTCCTCCGGCGCGGCCCTCGTCCTGCACGCGGCAGCGCGCGGGATGCCCATCGACAAGATCGTGCTGCACGAACCGCCGTTCGGGTCCGGCAGCGAAGAGGAGCGTCGAGCAGAGCAGGAGGAAGCCGAGCAGATCTCGGCATTGTTGGCACAAGACCGGCGTGGCGACGCGGTCAAGTTCTTCCTGGCCCCGATGGGGATGCCGCCCGAGATGATCGACCACCTGAGCCAAGATCCAGCGATGCTGGCGAACGCGCCCACGATCCTCTACGACCCCTTCGAGGTCATGAGCGAGCACAGCCGAGGCGGCAAGACACCGGCCGACCAGGCCAGCAGCGTGACCGTTCCCGCCCTCCTCCTGGCCGGCGGAGCGAGCCCCGAGTGGATGATCGACGCCAGCAGGCAGATCGCGAACGCCATGCCGAAGGGGCGACTCCGTGTCCTCGAGGGCCAAGAACACGTTGTGCCGCCTGAGGTCCTCGCACCGGTGCTGACAGAGTTCATCACCAACCGATGAGGTGGAGTGCGCAGCACAGCCGGACGGGTCCTCCCCGCGGCCGTTCGACGAGACCTCGGCCTTTGCATACCGCGACATACTCAAGCTGTGGACGGCGAGCGCAGGACCCGTCAGCAGAGCGGCGCCGTGGTGTCGGCGGCGGTGATCGGCGCGGTCGCGGGTGCGTCGCTGGCCGCGCGGCGCGGGCGGCCGGCCTCTCTACTCGGCGCCGTCGCGGGCGCGACCGGTCTGGCGGTGTCGGAGTCCGTGGCCCGGGCCCGGCAGCGCCCGCACGAGATCTCGCCGCTTTGGCAACGCATCGCCACGAGTGCTGCCCTCGTCGCACCACTCGGGCTCGGCGCCGAACGAACGCTCGGTGCCGGACCGGCTGCCGTGGGGACAGCCACGGGGACCTTGGGCGGGCTGCTCGGCGTGCGCCCGCAGAAGGTCATCCTCGGGCCGGTGCTCGGGGCGGGACTCGGGCTCGCCCTCGCGCGGCTGCCGCGGCCACCGGGAGGCGCGACAGTCGCCGCGACGACCATGTCCGCCTACCGGGTCACGTCCGCGGCGGTCTTCCGTGACGCACAGGTGAGCCTGCTGGCCGAGCAAGTGCCCGCCGACCAGCTGCCGTTCGTCGTGCCGCACGTCGCCAGGACCGGCCGCGTCGGCACCGACTACATACGGGATCTGGCCGAGACACTCGGCGGCAGCTATGTCGCCGATGCACCCGATGTCGGCATCGTCGCCTCGCTCGACGAGCTGGCCGGTCCAGAGCTGGATCCGGCTGAGGTGCATCCGCTGGTGCGCGAGTTCTACGAGCACACGACGCGTTTCACGCTTGACATCGTGCCGGAGTGGCGCGCCTGGGTGCGTCCCGGCTATCTGCTCTACCGCTCAGTCGTCGCACAGCCCCTCGGGCAGGCCAACGTCCCCGCCAACCAGCGGGAGGCCCAGCGCGGGGTCCGCGGCCGCATCGACACGATCTCGCTCGGGGCCGACGGCGTCGACATTCGTGGGTGGATCCGGTCCTACGCCGACACCGACGAGCCGATCTACGTCGGCATCTACACCACTTACCGGCACGACGGCCGCGGCCTCGTCAGCGTGGGGTTCCCGGTGCCGGAGGGCAGTTTCACGGCCACGCTGCTGCCGCAGGCCAGACCAGATGGCGGGCTGCGGCTCACCAGCCGGAGCAACCTCGGCCATCCAGGCCACTACCTGACCTTCGTCGACCGAACGACCCAGGACCTGACAACGCTTGCGGTGCACGGGTTTGCCGAGGAGCTCGACGTGTACGTCGCCGACGGAGAGCTCCGGGCCGACCACGCGTTCTGGGTGTTCGGCCTGCCCTTCCTGGTGCTGCGTTACACGATGCGGCGGCGGGGCTAGCGCTCCGCCATCAGCGTCGGTACCGCGTGCGGCTTGCCCGTCGCCACGTGTCGGCGTAGGCAGCGAACGCATGCTCGGCTCGCGCCGTAGTCTGAGGTCCCTTGTTTGCCGTCGAGGTGAATTTCCACCGTGTGATGGACCGCCGTGACCACCGCCGGGTCCAGCACTCCGTCAAGCGACACGACGATCACAGAGCATGAGCTCCAGCAGTGCGAAGGGGCCGATGCGACCGGGCGTCCGCCGGTGGTGTTCGTTCACGGTTTGTGGCTGCTGCCCAGCAGCTGGGACCGGTGGGCGGCGCTGTTCGAGGAAAACGGCTATGTGGCGTTGACGCCGGGATGGCCGGCCGACCCCGAGACGGTCGAGGAGGCCAAGGCCCAAGGCTGCTGACCCAGATCCTGGCCGGGCGCGGACTAGCCGCGGCGTCGGTGGCGATCGACCCGGCGCCGTTCCGCGGCGTGCTCCCGCTCCCCATCTCGTCGCTGAAGTCGGCATTCCCGGTGTTGGGCAACCCGGCCAACCGCAACCGCGCGGTCCCACTCACCTATGAGCAGTTCCGCTACGGCTTCGCCAACGCCGTCAGCGAGGATGAGGCCAAGCAACTGTACGAGACCTATTCCGTCCCTACCTCCGGGAAACCGCTGTTCCAGGCCGCGACGGCCAACCTCAACCCGTGGACCGAGGCCAAGGTCGACACCGAGAATCCAGAGCGTGGCCCGCTGCTGATCATCTCCGGCGAGAAGGACCACACCGTCCCCTGGGCGATCGCGAATGCCTCCTACGTGCAACAGGAGGACAACGAAGGCGTGACCGAGATCATCGAGATGAAGAACCGCGGGCACGCCCTCACCATCGACAGCGGCTGGCGCGAAGTCGCCGACACCGCGCTCGTCTTCATCAAGCGGTTCACATCGTAGATCGAATAATGGGCTCAACGACGAGGCGGCGGCGATCTCCAGGACCCGGATGAGGGATCGCAAGATCGTCGAAGACGTGGAAGTCAATGTGCGTCTCCCTACGCGCCGCACTAACCATTCCAGCGGAACGAACCCAGATCCCAAGCAGGTGTGACCCCTGGTGGTGGACTCACTCGACATCGCCTCCGCGACGCCTACGAGATCGCTTTCGTCGCCGACAACCCCGGGATCTGGATGGACCACTGCCACAACCGGCCACACGCCGCCGAAGGCCTGGTGGCCACTTGGCCTACACCGGTAGCACCACGCCATTCCGGATCGGCGGTCCGGCCGACAACGGGCCTGAGTAGGCGTGATCCCGGGCATGGACGAGGCGGATACCAACGTGGTGGCCAACCCGATCCTGGGCTCCTGCCGCTCAGGTCAGGCGCCGGCGGGTCCACCAGAAGCAGAACCCGGCGAGCAGGACGGCGACACCGAGCAGGATCCCGGTTTCGGCCCATTGCAGGGGCCAGAAGTTGCTGGCGGGATGGTAGGTGAGGTCTTGGCGCAGGCCGAGGCTGCCGACCCATTCCTCGCAAGCCTGAGGTGAGGCGTCGACCCCGCAGTACTGCGGGTCGGCGGGTCCGGTGAACACCTGGCCGGTGGGGGTGATGGTCTGGTTGGACAGCACCCAGGCATCGGGCATGTTGTCGCTGCCGACCACCGTCATCGGACCCCCCGCCCCATCACCAGGGTCACCTTGGATCGACAACTGTTCCAGTGATGATGTGTCCAGTGGTGTGGTGGTGTGGCTGGCGGGTACCAGGTGTTCCCGGATCCAGAGCAACATCGAAAAGACGGCGGCTCCGTAGATGGCGAGGGTGGCTGCCATCGCGGGGATGGTGCGGCGGATGAGCATGCCGAGGGTGACGCCGAGGGCGAACCCGAACAGCGCGTAGCCGATCGGGACGATGCCGCGAGCAGCGAACAGCTCCGGGGTGATCCGGTTGTCGACCGCATTGTCGATGTCTTGCGCCCACCAGGTCACCGCCCAGCTGAGCAGCCCGGCGGTGAGTGCCACGGCGGCGCCGACGATGGCGAGCTTGGTGGCCAGCCAGCGGGTGCGGGTGACCGACTGGTTCCAGGCGAGGCGGTGGGTGCCGGTTTCGAGTTCCCGGGCGATCAGCGGGGCGCCCCAGAAGATGCCGATCAGGGCGGGGACCACCTGGATGCTCGCGTTGGCGAGGTCGTAGACGGTGCCGCTGGTGCTGGCCCTGACCTGGGTGAGGAAGTCGTCGATCGCCGTGGCGCAGTCGGCGTCGCAGGCGGCGACGTTGGCGGCGGCGTAGGCGTCGGCGATGCTGCCGCGGGTGACGATCAGCACGGCGCCGAGTGCGGCCAGGGCACCGACGGTGACCCAGGTCTGGGTACGGAACTGGCGCCAGGTGAACCAGATCATCGTGTCGTCTCCAATGCTGGCAAGGGGTCGGTGGCGTCCTGCGACATGTAGGCCAGGACCAGGTCTTCCAGGGTGATCTGCTCGACCGTGAACGAGGGGTCGTCGATCGGCGTGGTGCTGCGCACGATCAGGGTGGACTGCCGGTCGGTGTGGCTGTCCTCGATCACCTCGGCGCCCGTCGGCAGGTCGGCGGGATCGCGGCGGGCACCGGTGAGCCGGAAGTGGCTGGCCAACAGGTCGTCGACCTCGCCGGCGATGCGGACCCGGGAGGCGACGAGCACGATCAGGTAGTCGCAGACGCGTTCCAGGTCGGAGACCAGGTGCGAGGACAGGATCACGCTGCCGCCGTGTTCGGCGATGTATGCCATCAGGCCTTGCAGGAACTCCCGCCGGGCGAGCGGGTCGAGGCTGGCCACGGGCTCGTCGAGGATGAGCAGCTCCGGTCGCTTCGCGATGGCCAGGGTCAGCGCGAGCTGGGCGCGTTGCCCGCCGGAGAGCTTCCCGGCCTTTTGGGAAGGGTCGAGGCCAAGCTTGGTGATCCGGTCCTCGGCGACCTGCTGATCCCAGCCAGGGTTGGTGTGGGCACCGAAACGCAGGTGGTCGGCGATGGACAGGCCCGCGTAGGTGGGGGTGTCCTGGGCGACGAATCCCACCTTGGCCAGCTGTGCGGCACCGGATGCCGGTTGGCCGCCGAGTACCTCGATGCTGCCCGCCGTGGGCCGCAGCAGGCCCACCGCGATATGCAGCAGGGTCGTCTTGCCGGCACCGTTCGGGCCGACCAGGCCCACCACCCGGCCGGGCGGGATGGCGAGGGTGCAGTCGGACAACGCCGGGCGTCGCCCGTACCGCTTGGACAGGCCCTCGGCCTGAAGCACGGGGTTGCTCATGCGGTCTCCTCTATCGGGGTGCGGAATGTGGTCACGAACAGGGCCTCGATGCTTTCGGCGTCCATCCCGGCTGCTCGTGCCCGGGCGAGCCAGCCGCGCAGCTCTTCGCGGAGTGGACCGTGCGCGGCCAGCGACTGGTCGGTCAGGGTTCGGGTGACGAAGGTGCCCACACCGGGACGCGCTGCGACCAGACCCTCGTACTCGAGCTCCCGGTACGCCTTGAGCACCGTGTTCGGGTTGATCGCCACCTTCGCCACCACGTCCTTGACCGTGGGCAGCTGGTCACCCTCGGTCAGCAGCCCGAGCCGCATGGCCTGGCGGACCTGCTGGATCAGCTGCATGTACGGGGCGACGCCGGAGCGGCCGTCAAGGTGGAACTCGATCACTCTCAGCCCTCATTCATCTAGGTTCCTAGCACTATAGACCGTAGGGTGAGCCTCGACAACCCCCGTCGAACTAACGGCCATGACCACTGGCCAGCTGGTTCGCGATACGCGGCCGCCGATATCGCGGATGCCATCCCACGACTCGTGCGGAGGGTGCCATCCATTGACCAGCACAGCCTCAGTCAGCGTGGCCACCTTGAGCGTCGCGCGGCTGCCGTGCCCAACCATCGACGCCGACGAGCAGCCCCACCACCAGATCCCTCAGCGCCGAACCTGGGGTCAGATCGGGTCGATTGTTCGCTTCCACCACTGCGCCGGCAATGAAGAACACAGCAGAAGACGCGGTGGCACCCGACAAGACAAGTGCGGGTGTCCCCCAGGGGCCGGGCTGCTCGGCCAACCGGCTTCTGGTTGACCGAGCATCAACTCCTGGCTGCGGACGGCGGCAAGCTGCAGATGTCATGGCTGGTGCGTGATGATCGCCACCAGGGGGATTGAGCAGCGGCGGCCACCTCGGCGAGGGGTTTGGTCAGCTCGCCGCCAAGGCGGGCGATCTCCCGACCCCAGAACCAGGCCGTGGCCAGGGCGATGGGCGGTTGGACCGAGCGGGGAGCCCGTCGCGCCCCGCTATGCTCGCAGGCAGCCGAGGACAGCGTCGCGGGTATCGGCGGCGACCTGGATGGGCGGGGCGGGCGGCGCGCGGCGCTCCTGGTGCTGCTGGGCGAATCCGGTGAACATCCCCACCACTGCCACCGCGTGGCTTCGGACCCGGTCGGCGCTCTGCTGGCATCCGTGGGTGCGGTAGCCCGGCAGGCCTACCAACTCGATCGCATGCCGCGGCGAGCAGGACGTCGTTTCCGGCGGCGGCCATGTCGTCGCTGGTCTCACCCAGGTAACGACCGGTCAGTTTCGGAGAAGCCGCCGGAGCGGCGGCTGCCTAGCATGAGGGTCGTCCCATCGAGACTCGCAGGGGAGGAAGCCTGCAATGAAGGACACGGAGAAGTCCGCCAAGAGCACCACCGCATCCGACAAGAAGTTCGAGGGATTCACGGACGAGGAACGAGCCGCGATGAAGGAGCGCGGCCAAGAGCTGAAGGCGGCCGCGCACCACGGCCCGCGCGGAAAAAAGGCGGACGAGGAAAGCGCCGTGCTCGCGAAGATCGCCGAGATGCCGGAACCGGATCGCGCCATGGCCGAGCGGCTCCATGCTGTCATCAAAGCCAACGCGCCAGCCCTCTCGCCGAAGACCTGGTACGGGATGCCTGCGTATGCCAAGGACGGCAAGGTCGTCTGCTTCTTCCAAAGCGCGCAGAAGTTCAACTCGAGGTACGCGACGTTCGGCTTCAACGACACGGCGAACCTCGACCAAGGCGCCATGTGGCCGACCGCCTTCGCTCTGACGGAGTTGACCGCCGCCGACGAGGCAAGGATCGGCGCGCTCGTGAAGAAAGCGGTGAGCTGAGGAAGGAGCGAGCCACTGGACCCGCCCTAGGCGTAGAGGCTGTTGTGCGGGGCCAGCGAGGCGAGGATCACGATGATGTCGGCGGCGTGGGCGAGACGACGGCCTTCGCGCTTCTTCTGCCCCTGCTCATCTTGGACCCTCCTTCGGTCGGTGCGTGGTCACCTGGTGCCGCCGCTGTGCATCGCGGGTTTGCAAGCACCGTCACCGTGTGCCGGGGCTGATGAAAGGAATATGAGAGTCGTCACTCGAGTCCGGCTCGTTGTCGCGCCGTGAGCTTGTCGACCATGGCGACGAGGTCGTTCAGCGGGAACGGCTTGCCGATGAAGGCGTCGGCCCCCGGCCGCGACGGCCGTGGCGCGATCGGCAGGGCTGCTGCGGGCGCTCACCATGATCACCCCGCACACCCAGCCCTCCGCGCGCAGCTGCCGGCACACCTCGATCCCGGTGGGAGGCGGGATCATCACGTCGAGCACGATGGCGCCGGGCTGCTGGTCGCGCACGCCTCGCCCTGGACGCCCTCAACGGATCACCTCACCCCGTGTTTCGCACGCTCGCCCACGACTGGTGGGATGCCACAACCTGCGGACTGGGCGGCCAGGACCTCACGGTCATCACCACAACCCTCGCCGCGCAGAGAGTTGAGATGACCCCCGGCTGCAGTGGCTACCGGACTGAAAGGTAAGGGACCGCTGCCGCCCGGTCCCATCGGGCGGCTTGCTCGGCCCGCGCCTCGGGGCAGAATGGATCAGGTGCGGATCGGGATGCTGGGGCCACTCGAGGTCCGCGACCGCGACGGTGCCCCCGTTCCTGTAGCCGGCGCCCGGCTCCGGGCGTTGCTGATCGAGTTGGCTCTCGCCCCCGGCAAGCTGGTTCCCACGGCTCAGCTCGTGGACGCGGTGTGGGGCGACGAGCCGCCGGCAGGCGCTGGGAACGCCCTGCAGGCGCTGGTGTCCAGGCTGCGTCGGGCGCTGCCGGTTGCGGTGGTCGAGTCACATCTGGGCGGCTACCGGCTGCTGATCGACCCGGGCGCCGTCGACGTGACCCGCTTCGAGCGGCTGGTCGCGGACGGACGGGCCGCGCTTCCCGACGACCCCGCCCGGGCCGCGAGCATGTTGCGCGAGGCGCTCAGCCTGTGGCGCGGACCGGCACTGCTGGACGTCGCGGAGGTGGACTTCTTCCAGCCGGCGCTCACCCGACTGGACGAGCTCCGGCTGACCGCGACCGAGGGCCGGGTCGAGGTAGACCTGCGGCTCGGCCGCGGTGCCGAGCTGGTCACCGAGCTGACGGCCCTCGTGGCCGAGCATCCGCTGCGCGAGCGGTTGGTCGGCGCGCTGATGCGGGCCCTGAGCGAGGCCGGCCGCCCCGCGGAAGCGCTCATCGTCTACGAGCGAACCCGCCAGACTCTCGCCGACCAGCTGGGCGCCGACCCGTCGCCCGAGCTGTCCGCGGTGCACACCGCGGTACTGCGCGGCCAGATCGACAAGGCACCGGCGCCACCGTGGATGTCGCACGGCGGACGAACCTGCGCACCCCGCTGACCAGCTTCGTCGGCCGGGACGCCGACGTCGCCGGCGTGCGCGAGCTGGTCGACGACTACCGGCTCACCACGCTCATCGGGCCCGGCGGGTTCGGCAAGACGCGGCTTGCCGTCGAGGTCTCACGGGCGATGCTGGATCAGATGCCGGACGGTGTCTGGCTGGTGGAGCTCGCTCCGGTCGCCGCCGGCACCGACGTGCCGGCTGCGGTGTTGGCGGCGATGGATCTGCGGGAGCCGTCGCTCGTCGGGCGAGAGAAGGCGGAGGACCCGGTCGACAGGCTCATCGCCGCGCTGCGATCTCGAAGCGCTCTCCTGGTGCTCGACAACTGCGAGCACCTCATCGATGCCGCTGCCGCGCTGGCCGACCGGCTGCTCGCGGAGTGCCCGCGGCTGCGAGTCCTTGCGACCAGCCGGGAGCCGCTGAGCATCACCGGCGAGGCGGTCTGGCCAGTCGAACCCCTCGGCTCTGCCGCCGGAGGACTTCGATGGCCACGACATGCTCGGCTACGACGCGGTCCGGCTGCTGGCCGACCGGGCCCGGGCGGTGCGGCCGGGGTTCACGGTGACCGACGACAACGCGGCGGCTGTGGCGCGCATCTGCCGCGTCCTGGACGGCATGCCGCTGGCCATCGAGCTGGCCGCGGCCCGGATCCGCACGATGACCGTGGCTCAGCTAGCCGAACGGCTCGACGACCGGTTCCGACTGCTCACCGGCGGAAGCAGGACCGCAGCTTCCCCGGCACCAGACACTGCGGGCGGTGGTCGACTGGAGCTGGGACCTCCTCACCGACGCCGAGCGGATCCTGCTGCGGCGGCTGGCGGTCTTCACCGGTGGCGCGACGCTGGAGGCCGCGCAGCGGGTGTGCGCCGACGCCGTCGTCGCTGCAGATCACGTACCCGACCTGGTCGCCGCGCTGGTCGACAAGTCGCTGCTGGTGGTCTCCGGAGACGAGGTGCCGCGCTACCGGATGCTCGAGACCATCAGGGCGTACGGCCTGGACCGGCTCGACGAGGCGGGAGAACGCGAAGACCTCCGCCGAGCGCATGCCAGGTACTTCGTCGAGCTCGCGGAGACCGCCGCGCCGTACCTGCGCCGCGCCGAGCAGCTGGTCTGGCTGCGGCGGCTCAAGGCTGACCACGACAACCTCAACGCCGCGCTTCGTGGGTCGATCGCAGCCGGCGACGCGCAGACCGCGGTGCGCTTCGTCGCCGCGGCCGGTTGGTATTGGTGGCTCGGCGGCCACAAAGCAGAGGCTATTGAGCTGGCGACCGAGGCACTGGCCGTGCCGGGGGCGGCCGATGACGAGGCGCGGGCCACCGCGTACGCAATGGTCGGCTGGTTCGCCAGCGCTGGACTTGGTGGCGTGGAGCAGGCCGAACCGTGGATCCGGACGGCACAGGAGCTGACCAAGGGGATTGATCATCCGGGTCCGCTGTTGCGGTACGTCGTGGAGATGGGCGCGCTGATGCAGAGCCAGAACGCTCCCGGGCAGTCATCGCAGGACTTCATGCGCGCTCTGATCGCCGATGAGGATCCGTGGGTACGGGCGGTGGCTCGGCTGACCCGCAACCGCATGCTCCGGGCCGGCGAGCAGGAGGCGGACATCCAGCAGGCCCTCGTCGAGTTCCGCTCGATCGGTGAACGGTGGGGGATTTCGTACGCGTTGGCCACGCTCGCCGATCTCGCCGCCAGGCGTGGCGACCTCGTCGAGGCGTTGGACTATGGCGAGCGGGCCGCCGATGTCCTCACTGAGCTCGGTGCTGTGGAGGACTTGGTGTTCATGAAAGCCGGGGAGGCTCAGCTGAGGTGGCTTGTCGGCGACGAGACCGGCTCGGCGGCGGCGATGGCGCAGGCTGAGCAGGATGCGGCCAGCGTCGGCTGGCCTGACGCCGTGGCGGGGATGGCCTACGTCAAGGCAGATCTTGCTCGCTGGTCCGGTGACGGCACCACGGCACGCGCTGAACTGGCCCATGCCGAAGCCCTCCTGGGCCACACCGGCATGGACCCTGTGTTCCGGGCGATGATCCTCGACTCCTTTGCCTATCTGGACGCGGCCGACGGAGATTTGGACTCGGCCGGTGCCCGGCGCGAAGAAGCACTAGCCATCGCGTTGGGCTCAAGGGACGACAGGATGGTCAGCCAGGTACTCGTGGGCGTGGCCGACCAGGCGATCCGGCGCGGCTACCCCACCCTGGCGGCGCGATTGCTGGCGGCGAGCGAGGGCATCAGTGGCGGCCCTGACCTGTCTCGCCCCGATGGTGCCCAGGTGGAGGCGACCGCGCGCACCGCGCTCGGCGAGCCGCAATTCGCCGACGCGATCAAGCAGGCGCGCAAGGAGTTTGCCGACGCCCGGCGCGGGCTCGCGACCACCGAAGCGGTGCGCGAGCTCACTGCGTCCGCGCTGAGCCGGTAGCCAACATGCTCAGCGCACGGGGTGGCCGGTTGAACAGGTGCCTCGCCCACAGGAAGCTGGCCAGCCCGATGCCAATACTCCACCCGACAGCAAGGACGCCGTCGATGCCGATCGCCGTGCCCAGCAGCAGACCTCGTACGGTCTCGATGACCGAGGTGAACGGCTGGTACTCGGCGAACCAGCGCATCGCGGTCGGCATCGAGTCGGTAGGCACGAACCCGCTGCCCAGTAACGGCAGCAGCACCAGGATCGTGGGCGCGTTGCTTGCGGTCTCGACGCTCTTTGCGTTCAGCCCGAGCGCGGCAGCCAGCCAGATGAGTGCCAGGGAGAACAGCGCCAGAAGTCCGATGGCCGCCAGCCATTCCACGGGTGTGGCATTGGGCCGGAACCCGACCAGCAGCGCCACTGCCAGTGATCACCGCCATGCTGCCCAGTGTCTGGATCAGGCTGCTGACGACATGACCGGTGAGCACTGCCGTGCGGGAGATCGCCATGGTGCGGAACCGGGCAATGATGCCCTCGTACATGTCCATGGCGACGGAGATCGCCGTACCTTGGACTGCGGCGGCCACCGTCATCAAGATGACCCCAGGCACGACATAGTTCACGTAGTCGGCCCGATCGCCCGACGGGCCACCGAGCCCGGCGCCGAGGGTCTCGCCGAAGACGTAGACGAACAGCAGCAGGAAGATGATCGGACCCCCGATCAGGAACAGCGTCAGGGACGGGTAGCGCGCCATCCGCCGCAGGTTGCGTCGCAGCATCGTCCTGGAGTCGCGGGCGGCGTAGGTGATGGTGCTCATCGTGCAGTCTCCTTCTGCAGCTCGGTGCTCGGGTCGTTCCCGTCCTCGGCCGGCCGGCCCGTCAGGGCGAGGAAGACGTCGTCCAGGTCGGGCGTGTGGACGCTGAGGGCGTCGACGTCGATCGCTGCTACGTCCAAGTGGTCGAGCACTGCCCGCAGCGAGCCGACACCACCGTCGCTGGGTACCTGCAGGGCGAGCGCGTCGTCGTCGCGGGTGGAGCCGCCGAAGACGCGGGCGGCCGCGTCGAGCTCGGCTGGATCGGCGAACTGCAGCCGGATGTGGCCGCCGGGGATCAGCCGCTTGAGCTCGTCGGGTGTGCCCTCCGCGACGAGCCCGCCGTGGTCGAGGAGGGCGATCCGGTCAGCCAGCCGGTCGGCCTCCTCGAGGTACTGCGTGGTCAGGAAGATCGTCACGCCGTCGGCGACCAGGCCGCGAATGATCTCCCACATGGTGCGGCGCGTGCGCGGGTCGAGGCCGGCGGTGGGCTCGTCCAGGAAAATGACCCGCGGGTCGCCGACAAGCGTCATCGCCAGATCCAGCTTGCGCTGCATCCCGCCGGAGTAGGTGCTCGGCGGCTTTCCGGCCGCGTCGACCAGATCGAACCTGTCCAGCAGCGCGGCCGCCCGGCGGCGACCCTCGGCCCGCTCCAGGTGATTGAGGTCGGCCATGAGCAGGAGGTTCTCCTCGCCGGTGAGCAGGTTGTCCACGGCGGAGAACTGGCCTGTGACGCCGATGGCTTTGCGCACCGCGTCGGCCTGGCGGACCACATCGTGGCCGAGGATCCGGACGCTGCCGCCGTCGGCCGGGAAGAGTGTGGAGAGGATCTGGACAGTTGTGGTCTTGCCGGCGCCATTCGGACCGAGCAGCGCGAAGACCGTGCCTTCCGCGACCTGCAGGTCGACGCCGTCGAGGACCTTGAGATCGCCGTAGGACTTGCGCAGCCCGACGACATCGATCGCCGGGGTTCCGTTGGTAGTCATGGCCACACCATGAAGAAGCGCCCTGACGGCAGCCTGAGCGCGCGCTGACATGCCGCTGACGTGGCTGTGGCGATGCACTCCTCGGCGCGTCCTGACGTGGTAGTCCGCAGGCGACAGCAGCTCTAGGCGGTCGCCGAACGGATCGTTTCCATACGCGCGTGGGAAGCCGGGCGGCAACCCATCGGGCCCGCATGTCCCCCTACCGCCGCCAGCCGCGCCGGCAGTCCGTCGAGATCACCGACCAGCAGGCCGGATGCGCCTTTCGCCGGCGGGAACGGGTCTTCCACTCCGAGGTGCAGTTCGGCTGTGCCCGAGCGGAACCATGCGCCGCCACGGCGGGCGAGCACGGTGGGTTGGGCACCTCGGTCATGCCGAGCAAACCAGGTCAACGACGGTCAAACGATCAAGAGGCACTTACGTAGTAGCGGGGGCAGGATTTGAACCTGCGACCTCTGGACGAGATCGACCACTTGGAGTGACTCGGGAGTGACGTGGATCTCCTCGGGTTGACGGGGAGGGATCGCACGATCGGCTCAGACCTTACCCGATCACTCTGGAGTCGTTGCCGAGCGTTTGTGGCCAGTAAATGGCCACGGTTCGAATCCTCGTCACCGCCATCTGAACAGCCTGAAGGCGAACACACCGCATGCGCCTCCGAGTCGCGGCGCCGCGACCAGTCGTCCAGATCGGCCGACGTCAGATGTCCACCTCAAGGGCGATGAGACCGACGCTTCCGCTCACGTGGGCGTTCGGAGCGGGCCCACGCAGCCTTGCTTTCAGCGGGTTCGGGGTTCGAGTCCCTGATGGCGTACCACCCACCCATGAGCCGCAGGTGCGCGCTGACCTGCGGCTTCGTCACTCCCGAGGTGTACCCCTGGGCTAGCGGACTAGGGGGTCGGGAACTGCGCGATGTAGACGGGCACTCCGATCTTCGTGGTGTCGGCCGCGCCGCCGATGCCGTTCACGACGTGCAAGATCGTGCCGGCGCTGAGGTTCACCGTCATGATGTGGTGCAGCGAGATGCCCTCGTCCTCCGGAGCCTCGAACCCGTTCTCGGTGAGGATCGAGGGGTTGTTCTGGTTGAACACGTAGACCCCGCCCCCGTGGAGGGTGTGCTCGGCGACGTCATCCGCGACCTTGTAGCCGGCCCACCCGAGCGTGCCGTCTGGCCGGGTCCAGTCGGCTTGGGTCGGCGGGTCGTACGGCAGCTCGTTCTGGTAGAGCACGGTCGTGCCACGCTCGCCGTTCCAGACCGTGTTGAACTGCTGGAAGTGCTCGACGAACAGGCCAGTTGCGGTGACGTCGTCGCCATTTACCACGACTCCGGTGCGACCGGTGTTGGTGTTCCAGCGATCGGTGTCGCCGTTCACGCCCTGAGTGAAGCCTTCGATCCCGTGGTCGGCGCGCCACACCCAGGTGTGGTCGATGAGCACATGGTCGCTGTTCACGACGAGTGCCGTGTCGGCCTTGCCGATGTGCGGGCCGCCGACGCGGAAGTACACGTCGGACAGCGTGATCGGGTTCGCCGGGTCGACCTTCGTCGACTGGCCCTTGCCGGGCTTGCCCACCTCGAGGAGCATCGGCGATTCCACGGCGCCCGCGTCGATCGTGACGCCGGCCACGACAATGCCGGGGGCGTCGGCCACCTTCAGCGGCACCGCGCCGTCGACTGCCGTGAGCGTGGCCTGGCCCATGCCGAGCACGACCGTGTCAGCACGCTTCACCTGGATGCTGCTCGCCACGTCGTACACGCCGGGCGTCAGCAGGAGGTGTCTGCCCTTCGCGAGCTGCGAGTTGATCTGTCCGATCGAGTCGCCGGGCTTCGCGATGACGAAGTTGCCGATCGGGATGCTGCGGCCGGGCGTCGCACCGTCGGCCCACGTGATCCCGTGAGTGTCGGTGGTGGCCGCGGGCACGCGCACGAACCAGTCGTCCGCGTCGTCGACATAGAGGTACGGCTTCTCTCGGCTGACCGACGTCTCCTCGAGGGTCGTGTACGGCGGGTTAGGGAAGGACGCGTCATCCGGCGCGCCCTCGACGCCCGAGAACACCTGGTTCCAGACGCCGTTCGACCAGCCGCCGATCTCGCTGTTGCGGATGAGCCACTGCTGCTGCGAGCCGTTGATCACGAACGGCAGCCGAGAGTCGGCGATGAAACCGCCGCTCGCGAACTGCGGGCCGGCGGTGCAGTAGTCCATGAGCGAGAGGTTCGCGCCTGAGATGTCGAGGCGGCGCATCGACACTGCCTGCGAGACTGCCCAGAAGTTCGCCGAGGCGCGGCATCCGTCCTGCCCCGCAGCATTGACCTGCAGTGAGAGGTTCGAGAGGGTGCGCCAGAAGTTCACGAGCGCGATGCAGTTGGACGTGCCGCTGTCGGCGAGGCAGCGGTTGTACACCTCGAACTTGCCGTTGACCGAGACATCAGTGGGCTGGGCGCCGAGGCCGGCGATCTCGGTGTAGTAGCCGACACGCGCCTGCAGCGGGTCCTCGATGCTGCCGTACTCGCCGGGCAGGAACAGCACGCTCTGCCGGTTCGATCCCATCTCGTCGTTCACCTGCGTCGCAGCGAGGTCGTCGAGAATCGCTTGGATGTCGGCCGTCGGCATCGACGGGTCGATGATCGTAACGTTCGGGCCGAAGTCGGGTGCTCCGTCGACCGCCTGCACGAGGTGCCCGGCTGCGCCGGCGTTCGCCGGACCGGCTCCCGCGAAGGCAGCGAAGGCCACGGCGGCGGCGAGGCAGGCGACGCTCCGACGCCGGGAACGGATGCCGGTGAGCTCGGGCATGCGGTGTGCTCCTCGTCGAGGCGTTGCGCCGTGGTCACCCGGCGTCGATCGGCGCCGCGCCGAGCCGGGGCAGATCTCGCCGCCCCGAGCGTCACGCTAGGACTGTGCGGAGATACGCGCAAGGGAGGATCGGCCGCGGCTCATTCGACGAGCCTGCCCGTCGCTGACACGGCCCCGCAGACTTCTTTCCCATCACGGTCGCGGTGGCGGTGTCCTAAGCATCGGCAGTACGCCGCCGGCACAGATGTTGACTTTCTTTTCGGCCACCCGTCGTCGACGACGAGACGAGCGACGTTGAGACGGCGTCGGGGAGTCAGGGCAGCGTTGACGTGAGGCATTGGCAGCCTTTCATTTCACCAACGATTCGCGATGCAGTGCTTGGGGAACAGGGAACCGGGTCGCTCCGACCTCACGGCTGCACCCGCTTTGGCAAGGTGAGGATTTCGGCTCCGTCGTTGGTGATAGCGATCGTGTGCTCACTGTGCGCTGTCCGGCAGCCTGTCGCACTTCGGAGCGTCCAGCCGTCGGCATCAGTAACGAGTTCAGCGGTGTCCGCCATGACCCACGGTTCCAATGCCAGCAGCAGCCCAGGGCGCAACCTGTATCCGCGACCGGGCCGCCCCGTGTTTGGGATGTGCGGGTCCTGGTGCATCGTCGATCCGACGCCATGACCTCCGAAGTCGGTGTTGATCGGATATCCCGCCTCGCTGAGGACCGATCCGATGGCATGGGAGATGTCGCCGATGCGAGCCCCCGGTCCGGCCGCGGCAATCCCTGCGCTTAATGCGCGCTCGGTCGCACTGATCATCGCGACGCTCTCCGAGGGCTTCGAGTCGCCCACGATGAAGCTGATGGCGGAGTCTGCGACGACTCCGCCTTTGGAGACGGCGAGGTCGAGCGTCAGTAGGTCGCCGTCGGCAAGCGTGTAGTCGTGGGGCCGCCCGTGGAGTACGGCGTCGTTGACGGACGTGCAGATGTAGTGGCCGAATGGCCCGCGTCCGAAGGGCGGCTCGTAGTCGACGTAGCAGGACTGCGCTCCGGCCTCGGTGATCATGGTCTCGGCCCACCGGTTGATGTCCCGGAGGTTCGTGCCGACCGTGCTACGGCTCTTCAGGGTCTGCAAGATGTCAGCGACCAGGGCGCCTGTGTCCTTCGCTCGTGCCAGTTCGGTGGGGTTCAGGATCTCGACCATCCGGCGCCTTCCTCGCGCTACCAATAACTATCCCGGCCATATATCCCGGTACTATAATCGGAGCCATGGTCAGGTTGCCGCTCACTCCCGCAGAGGTCGAGCGCGGGCAGCGCCTCGGCGCCCTCCTGCGACGCGCCAGGGGGGAGCGCTCGATGCTCGATACCGCGCTGGACGCAGGTGTCTCACCGGAGACCCTTCGGAAGATCGAGTCTGGTCGCGTAGCCACCCCTGCCTTCCCGACCATCGCTGCGATCGCTGATGTCCTCAGCCTTTCCCTCGATGAAGTGTGGGCCGAGATCAACCAGCCTGACGGCGAGGTCGAACCCACAAGATCACGTCGCAACGCACGCGAGTGGTTGGCCTCGTGAGTCTCGGGCCCGCAGCTCCGTTGCAGGTGCCGACGGCAGAGAGCCCGTGGGCGCGGTGCTCAACCAGTGTCCCCGGTTAATACAGCTAGTCGTCCTGGTCGTCGTCGGTGTCGTCATCGTCGGTGTCCGGGCCTGTGGTAGCGGGTGCCTCCGGTGTCGTTACATCCCCCGGGGTGTCGGTTGTCGCGCCTTCCTCCCCGCACGCTCCAGTTAGCACGACGACGACGAGCGCTGCTGCGGCCCCTGGCAGCGTTCCGGTGACGACGAGCCTCCGCCTGTCTGACTAGCCAGTCACAACCTCGGTCTCGTCGGCCCACCGAGCCACCACCGACAGCACAGCAAGGTGTTCCAGTGCAATGTGCTCTGTCCACTCGTCGTCGGTGTGTTGCCACATTTCGGATGCCGCGAACGCGCCCTGCGCAATCAGGTGCAGGCTTTCCTGGCGGTTCCTTCAGGTCGGCGTGGCCTTGTCGCCGGGGAAGTGGAGTCGAGTATGGCCGGGCCGTGGATCACTCGCCGAAAACACCTCGTTGACGAGGGTTCGCTCGGTAAGAGCTGATCCTGCCCTGGCAGCGACGTGCGCCGACAGCGACACGCACGCCTGCTGTACTGCGCCGCGCTACTGGCCCGTGTCCCCATAGGGCGGACGCGGCCAGCCACACATGCGGGTGGAGCTGATCGGCAGCGAGCGAAGGGGACTCGGGAGCAAGACGTACGCCCACTCGTCCCGGTCGTCAAGAATCCAAGACCCTGCTGGGCGGCACGAAGCGAGTCATTCATCGCTCCGATGTATTCCGGTTGTCCAATCTGGCGCCGAGCGCTGGCTCCAGCGCGTTGAGGACTCGCCGCACGGTCGGCATCTGCCGGGTCGCCTCGTCGGTGATGCGCTGGTGCTCGGGACCCAAGTCACCGTGCTGACGGATAAGTTCGTTGTACGTGCTTCAGAGGGTCTCGAACGCATCCAACCGCTCACGCATCCAGTCTCGGTCCCACGCCAAGAACGTTAGCGATCACATCAACCAACCGGCCCCCGGACCCGGACGGGTGACTATCGATGGGATTACGCTCCCGGCTACCAACAAGGGGAGCAGAGATGTCGATCGAGCACTACATCCTTACCGAGACCACCGCCGGGCCGGTAGAGGTGGTTGAGGAAGCTCAATTGTCGGAACACGGCGAAGACTTGAAGACCGTGCGTGTCGTCCTCCCCTCCGGTGGCGAGCATCACTACCACGGAGCCCAAGGACGTCGGGGCGCTGGCTACACGGTCCGAGAGAGCGGCGTGCTCGTTGTCGGCCTTGTCTCGGAGTACCCGGCACGCACGTACAGCGCTTCAGGTTGGGGATTCGTGGAAGGCGACCTACGGTTGGAGACCTTCGACTATTGACGAACGAAACCTGGCCACCATGGGGGCGGCGACGAGGGGCCACTCGCCGGCCGGTCATGAGGGGCTGCCCCTACGGTTGCTGCTTCGCCAGCTTCTCGATCGCCTTGGCCACCTGCTCGAGCGACCCGAGGCCAGGTGCCGCCATCTCGCGCATCTCGTCAAGATCGAGCGGGTAGGTCAATGTCGGTAGATCACGGGAGCGGTCGCCCCGGCGTCCCCTGATCCGATCCCGATCGTGCTGAAACCGGGCTTCGAGTACCGGATGCGCGAGTGGCGGCACCCGAACACCCACAAGATCCACTGGCGGCTCGAACGGAGAAAATCCGCCCAGCACGGCGAAGACGACGAATAACCCCACCGAACCCCCAAGCCGTGACACTTCACCGACCCGGGCCCGGACCGCCACCCGAGCCGCCCTGACCGCCGCCCGGTCGCGGGCTCCTCGCCGCGGTCGGAACGCGCCAAAGCTGGTATAGACGCCGCCCAAGGTCGCCCCCAAATCGAGTCTCCATCTGGGCCGCGCCCTGCGGCACGCGATCACATCGACGGACGAGTACGCGAACCCGCGGCCGAGTCGCGGACACCTTCCGGCGTGACCACATCGAGGCACCGGCCGAGCGTGGAGCCCGGGATCTCGAGATGCGAGGTCTCGGACGACACCGACCGGAACTGCTGCTCGAGGTCCGATCCACCTCCTGCTCACCCGGGAGGCGGTCGAGCAGGCGTTGTGGACCGGCTGGCGTGGGCAGCGGTCAGGGCTTGTAAGCGTCACACCCTGACCTGGCGCGCGATCTCTCTGGCGACGAGGTCGAGTGTCTCCGGGCTCTTCTCGGCGCGCGCGACGGCCACCGCGCCCTCTGCTGCAGAGATTGCCAGCGCCGCGACGACGCGCGCACGCTTCGGTGGCAGGCCTCCCTCCCTCAGGAGGGAGGCGAGGTGATCCCGCCAGTTCGAGAAGATCTTCCCTGCGTGCTCGACGACCGCCTCGTCGTTACCGGCGACGGTCAGTGCGAGAACAGCGCAGCCTGCGCGGAAGTCTGTGCGGGCGAGAACTTCGCGCCACATCGCGAAGAAGCGCTTCACCACGGCCTCGGCGGACTGACCGCGGACCTCCTCCAGATAGTCCCGTGCGCGACCGTTGGCCAGGTCGAGCGCCTCGAGGTACAGCTCGCGCTTGCCGCCCGGGAAGTGGTGGTATGTCGAGCCGCGCGGCGATCCCGTTGCCTCGAGGACGTCCCCGAACGAGGCGCCAGGCGGCCCGTTCTCCGCCAAGAGGCGGACCGCACCCGAGACCATCCGGGCTCGGACCTCGCCCTTCGCCATGAAGGTACCTCCATGCAGCCAAGAAGTATGTACACCTGCATAGCCCACGACTACTATGCAGATCACCATAGTCTCACCAGTGGAGCCTCCCATGCCGATGATCGACGTATACGCCACGCCCGGCCGATTCAGCGACCCGAGTGGTCTGGCGAGCAAGCTCGCATCCACACTCATGGAGGTCGAAGGCGTACCACCGATCGCGCTGTTCAAGCAGAACACCGCTGCCTTCGTACACGAGGGGGCGCTGGCGAACGTCAACGGAGACGACGACCATGTCCGCGTGCAGGTGCTCACCAACGCCGGCGCGCTCGACCGTGACAAGCAGCTCCTCGCCGTACGACGGCTCACCGAGGTGATCGTCGAAGCCGCCGGTGACTCCACGTTGGCCGAGCGGACGTGGGTGCTCCTCACCGAAACCTATGACGGCGCCTGGGGCATCGCCGGCCACGCCAACACGAATGCGGAACTTGTCGCCTTGGCTCGTGCCCAGCTCGGCGGCTGAGCTCGAGCGGCACACGCACGTCAACGGAACGTAATCAAGACCACCAGTCGCCTCGAGGCGTTCACCGACGCCGTCCTCGCGATCATCATCACGATCATGGTGCTGAAGCTGAAGGCTCCCGACGGCACCTCCTTGCAGGATCTCTGGGAGAGCACCGGCACCGGGCTCCTCGCCTATCTGCTGACCTTCGTCTACGTCGGCATCTACTGGGAACAACCACCACCACATGTTCCAACTTGCCGAACGGGTCAGCGGTGGCGTGCTCTGGGCAAACCTGCACATGCTCTTCTGGCTCTCGCTCTACCCGTTCACAACGTCGTGGATGGACGAGACCGACTTCGCCCGCGTCCCCGTCATCGTGTACGGCATCAACCTGCTCTGCGCAGGACTCTCCTGGATCATCCTGGAGCAGTTGATCCTCCGCACAGAAGGCCCCGAGTCGCGCCTTCGCAATGCGCTCGGCACCGACTGGAAGGACGGATCTCGGCGCTGATCTACGTCAGCGGTGTCGCCATCGCCTTCGTGAACTCAGCACTGGCGATGGTGCCGTACGCCGTCGTGGCCCTGCTCTGGTTGGTCCCGGACCAACGCGTCGAGCGAGCACTGGACCGCGCCGGCTCTGCGGCAAACACAAGCCAAGAGACCTGACGTTCCCGGCAGATGACCCGTCCGATCGCGTGAACGCCAGAGGGTGCCGCGGGTCGCAACGTCGCGTCGTCGCCGGGGCTGATGAGGCTGTCCTCGGACCTGCCGAGGAGTTCGAGTTCGCGTGTCGTCGTTGTCTAGGCTAGGCCAATCCTGAGAGCGTCCTTGGGAGTGGCGCCTCGTCACTGCGCCGACCCGAGGTCAGGCGAGCACGGCTTCCAGGCTGATCTTGGGCACGCCAGACAATGCCCGGCTTACTGGACGACCGGCCTTCGCCGATGTCGCGAGCTCGGCGAACGTCTCCTGTTCGATGCCTGGAACCTCGCCCACTCACGCTCGACAGCGATTGCACCGGGAGCGAACGGAACAATGCCAACGAGAAGCCTCCCGCCGAGTGCCTCACCGACACGCTCACCGAGTGCCTCAATCACGTACCAGCACCGTGCGCATGCCGGCGCGGGGCCCGTTTCGACGGCAGCGTTTGCGGACATGGTGCGGACACGGCGCCCGAAACTACGGAAAGAGGCCGCCTTCGCTGACTAGCGAAAACGGCCTCTGATGCGATGAAGGAGCGGGCCTCCGCTCCTCGTGACAGTCACCCAAGTCGGTTGTTCGCTTGGGGTGTCTACGTCCACCACGACGAAGGAGGCCCTGTGCACGAGTATGACGGCCGGCAGTATGTCGGGATAGATCTGCACCGCCGGCGCAGCGTGATCGTGCGGATGACGCCGCAGGGGGAGCGGCTGGGCGCCGCGGTCCGAACCGACAACGACCTGTTCACCCTGGCCGAGCAGGCCGCCTCGTGGGGGGAGTGCCCGGAGGTGGTGCTAGAGGCCACCTACGGGTGGTACTGGGCGGCGGACGTGCTGGCCGAGGAAGGCGCGGTGGTGCACCTGGCACACCCGCTCGGGGTGAAGGGGTTCGCCTACCGGCGGGTGAAGAACGACGAGCGGGACGCCGCTGATCGAGGGCAGATCTAATCAGCAACGCAGCAGCACGCAGACCTCCGTCGGCGTGCTAGCCGATTAAACCGAGTTGCCGGGCCCGGGCGGCGGCTTCGGTGCGGTTGGCCGCGGCGAGCTTGTCTAGGATGTGGCCGACGTGCTTCTTGACCGTGTCCAGCGTCACATAGAGCTCGGAGGCGATCCGCCGGTTTGACCGGCCAGCGGCCAGCAGCGCCAGCACCTCCAGTTCGCGGGCGGTCAGCGGGTCGATCATGACGGGCATCGCGGCGGTGGCACCCTTGGCCCGGTGCGGCTCGGCGTGTGTGGTGCCGAACGCTGGCAGGAGCCCTGCCAGGTCGTCGCGTGGAACGCCGCGAGCGGCGGTCTGCTCGGTGCGTTGGGTCACGAGGAGGCGGCCGAGTTGGACGGTCATCGGGGCGCTCTCGTCAGCGAAGACCCGGTGGTAGGCCAGGGTGAGCGCCTCTGCCAGGGCAGCTACCGCAGCGGTGTGCTCCCCGCCGGCGGCCAGCGCCAGCGCCCGCAGACCCTGGATCTCGATGAGGTTGCCTATCCCGGCCCGCGCGATCGCCAATGCATGCAGGTGCTCTAGCAGCCCGAGTGCTTGGTCAGACCGGTCTTGTGCGAGCACCAGATGCGCCGGCTCGCGGGGGGAGCTCGGCTTGCCGTCCGCGCCGTCGCGCTGTCGAGGGACCTCCGGTGGTCGCAGGTCATGCACCTGGACCGGATCGGATCCGCTGAGTCTTCCGTCCGGCATGTGATCGCCTCCAGCGGACGGCCGCGAGGTGGCCATCAGCTCGTCGAGCACTTTCGCGTTGCGCTCCGCTGGGGGCCGGTACGACTGCGGTCCACTTCGCCTTCGCTGAGCCAGGCGTGCAGCCGGTGGCCGTTGAGCCCGAAGGGGTGCTCCATATTGTCGTTGGGGCCGGTCATGAAGCGGTCCACGACATTGTCAGCACGAATCTTTGCCATGGGTGCGCTCCGTTTCGGTCGAACGTCTCTCGCGTCGACGAGTCTCGGCTTGGACGGTTCGTCTCGCGTCGGGGTCAACCCCGAACGCGCCACTAAAACTGTTGGTTCTGCGGGTTCTACAGATTGGTCGTGATGGCGACGGCGGGTGTGCTTCCTTCGGGCGGAACCGCCGTCTTGCTCTTGGAGCGCGAGGCCCAGGTTGTGGCGCTGCAGGCGCTGGCTCACGCGGCGAGAAGTGGCGGCGGGCGGTTCGCGGTCATCGAGGGAAGTGCCGGCATCGGCAAGATCAGCCTGCTCGGCGAGGGGCGCGCGATCGCCGGCGAAACATTAGGGGCGAGGTTGGGGTCATCTCCGAGGCGAGTCAGCTCCTCCGCGACGCACAGTCGGTGCTGTGCGAACCGGTGGAGCTGAGGAGACAAACACTCGAGCGCGTCCAGGCACAACACCGCCAGCCGGCGGGAGCACACAGCCAGCACCTCAAACCCGCACCCCTCGGCTCAACGGCAAGGTGGAACGCTCACACCGCACCGACGCCGACAGGGCCCAAGCGGCGCTCCTGCACCGCTACGTGCACGCGCTGGACCGCGCCGACCAGGGTGGATCGACCCGGCGGGGCAGTGCGAGCAACAGTGGACGAACACCTAAGCGGGTTGGTGGCGGCCGTCCGTGCAGACTGGCGGCACCCGAACACTCCTAACAAATCGCACCGGGAGGATGGTTATGGACGAGCAGGCCCGGGACTCCGCATTTATGTCGGCCCTGGTCACCGAGCATTTCGCCCTACAATCGGCGGCGAGCACAACGGTGAGCGAGGCGGCGTCTCGTGCGTCGCTTTATTTGTTGTCGCTGTCTAGCGCGTTGGTCGCTATGGGCTTCATCGGGCAGGTTCCCGACGTGTTCGGTCCGTTCGTAGCCACCGTGCTCCCAGGCGTGTTCGTCCTGGGTTTGTTCACGGTGGTGCGGCTGGTGGATACGACCGTCGAGAACAACCAAAACCTACGTGCGATCGCGCACATTCGCGGCTACTACCGCACGCTGACCCCTGGGGCGTCCACATTCTTCGCTGCATGGCAGGAGACCGACGACGAAGCCGCAGAAGCGCTGGCCATGCTGGGCACCATGCCTCGATGGGCGACAGTCTGGTTCACTATGGCCAGCATGGTGGCCACCATTAACAGCTTGGTAGGAGGCGTGGGCGTAGCGCTGCTTGTGGCCGAATTGTCCGACCGTTCGGCTGACTTGCTCTCCATCGGTCTCGGCGCCGCAGCGACAGCAACCCTTCTTGTTGTCACCTACAAGTACCAGGTACGCCGCTATTCCGCGGCCGCCGTGGCCGATCGTCGACGTCGCGCCCCAACCAGCGGCGACGGCGCCTGAGCAGCGTGAGCAACGTCAGCGTGCGTGGCAGCTACCGGTGCGAGCGACAGATCGGATCGCTCGGAGCACGGCCTCGACGACTACTGACTCACTACGATCTCCGCGGTGGGACCGCTTACAAGTTGGCTACGCAGCATCTAACTGACCGTCCGCCGTTGCCCTTACACAGGCGTCTCCGCAGGTCAGCATGCCGTTACCGAACACGATCTGCGCGCGGGCGTTCGTCGGCCGCGCCCACGCCTTGACCCGGCAGGCGAACCGGCCGCCATCCGCATCAGATGCGTGTCGTCCAGCAGCTCATCCGAGCCGTCGTGCAGCCGGCGCCACCAGGTGCGGAACCCGCCCGGGTTGTGCCCAGCGAGAAATAGGCATTGAGCACGATCCGGTCCATACAGTCATGGCTACCGGTCAGCAGATCGCCGTGCCGGGTGCTGAACTCATCGGCCACCCGCCGAGCGTAGGGGAACCGGACCGGACCGGCTCAGCCCAACTGCGCCGGAAGGGGCCACCGGATTCCGGGCGAAGTCCCGGATCCGGCGTAAAGACCTTCCGGCGGCGTCCTCCAGGCCCGCAACCAGCTCCGCCACTTCCCGGTCCCGGCCCACAAAGACCCGCGATTTCTGGACGCGGGGCAGGATCCCCCATCGCAGCCATCGCGCCGGTCAGCCTAGCGCGACGCGCGCCCACGCTGTACCCCTCGCACACCCGAATCCCGCCATCCCGGTTCTCTGGCGGCTGGCGCCCAAACCCGGCGCGGACGAGACAGTGAAGGAGCCCTATGACATCGGCGGCCACGGGCTCGGGTAGAGCGCCACGGGGCAGGCCGGGCGCCGATGGGCCAGGGTCAGCGCTCCCAGACCACGGGCGCCGTGAGGCCGACGGCCAGAGCGTGATCGGCAGTCAGACCACTGCTGACATGGCTCTCCTGTCGTGAGCCAACCGCGCGGTCAGCAGGTGAACTCGTCGATATCGATGGAGGAGGTCACGGTCCCGTTCGTGTTCACCGTGAGATGGGACAGGATGTGCTGCTTGCCAAGCGACCCGTCGGACCCATGCAGGACGACGTTTTCGGCGTTGGTCATGGTGAGGTTCTCGGAGTTCACGTTGCTGCCGGACGACTCGGCCAGGTGGCCCGTGAAGCTCGCCTGGCTCGGGTCGTCTGGGACGAAGGTGACAGTGCCGGTCGTCGTGACGGTCATATGTTCGGTGCCATCCTCCAGGTCGGTGACATGGAGGACGCCCGACAGCACGATCGTCAGCGTCCCGGGCGCTTCGGAACAGGGGTTTACTTCGGCGAGCACGACGGTGTCGCTGAAGTGAATGGTGTCGGTCTCGGTCGCGAAGGCCGCCGCCGGCGCGAGCAGCGCCGCCGTCAGCGTCAGGCCTGGTAGCCAGGCCAGTAACCGTCGTGGTGTCATCATGGACCTCCAAGGGTGGGCCGACGCTGGGTAGCCATCGGGGCGACTCTGTGCTCAGGCTGGCAACTCTTCAGGTCGGACTCGTTGGACCTATCCGCGTTGCGCGCCTTGGTGATTCTTGGGACTTCCCTTGGCAGGCGCCACCGATAGCTTCGGGGCCGTATCACTGTCTCCTCCTTGCCGGTGTGGCGGTCTGGAAGACCCATGGCCAATGGCGCCTTTCGGTATGCCGGTACCTTCCGGACCGACCCTTGCTACAGGGTTGTTGCCCGTCGGGGCGTTCAACCTGAGGGAACTCTTGTTCAGTCTGCTGTGACGACGTATCCACACGCCACCTCGCGTTGAAATACGGGAAGCACCGACCAGGGCTCTTCCTTCACGCCCTTCCGAATGACGGAAACAAAGGATGCGACGACCTTTCGGACCGCGGCCGCTGGTCGCCGGCCGGGCTGCCGAAGATGCCCTCGGGGTCGTAGTGAGCCTTCACACTCCGCACGCGGTCGACGTTCGGCCCGAAGTACGCGGGATCCGACCGGGTCAGATCTGCGTCCGCCCAATTCGGAAACACGCCCCCGATTCCCCATCCGTGAACGAGATCCCACGATCGGTGGACCCAGGCCCGCGCCGCCTGCCGCTCTGCGTTCGATGCGCAGGCCTCGACGGACGCGTCGTGCTTGAGCAAGAATCGCGCGCGGCGATGGGCGAAGGCGGTGGCTTCTACCTTGCGCCGGCTGTAAGCGCCCCCCCAAGGCGAGAAGTCGAGCTCTCGCGACTGTCCCGGCGCCCTGTCCGCAACCACGTGGGCGACAAGCGCAGCCAACGCTTGGCGGGTCAACGGACGCTCGAAGAAGTCTGACTTGATCTCGTGGTGGCCCCGGGTCGCCGGCGGTAGTTCGTCGACGATCGACTCCCCGGCGCGGTGTGCCCAGTGCTCCTGGGCGTCCAGGTATGAGCGGGTCGAAACCTCGGCGGAGATTGGCTCAGCCGTGATCCGCGGGAGCAGCGCCTCGAGAACGTCCTCCGCCTCGGCCCGGTCGCCCACAACCGTACCGAACACTTCGACCGCGCCCGGATCGGCGGGATCGTCCGGCGTCCCGAGTACGACGCTCGCGGCGACATTGTCGGGCGCGACCGGCGCCCACCGCTGCCAGACATAGATCACCTCCACCGCATCCCGCGCGGGCCAGCGATACTCGAAGATGGCCACGCCAGGCGTTGGGATCGGCTCGAATCGGAGCTCAGTCAAGATACCGAACCCGACGCTGCCACCCCCCTTTAGCGCCCAGAACAAGTCCGGCTCACGGTTGGCATCGCAGTCAACGACCCGACCATCGGCCAGCACCACCTGGGCGCCAACCAAGCGATCGGAGGCGAGACCGTACTTCCGGCCGAGGAATCCGAGGCCGCCGCCCAACATGAAGCCCGTAATGCCCACCGACGGGCACGAGCCGCCCGGGATCGTCAGACCGTGTGGCACGAGGCCGCGGTACACCCTCCGGAGCGTGGCGCCGGCGCCCACGACCGCGATGCCGTCGGAAACCGCGATCTCGTTCATTGAGCCGACATCGACGACGATGCCACTCGTCGACGAGTACGCAGCGACGCTGTGGCCTCCGCTCCGGACCGCGCATTCGATGCCGATTCCTCGGATAACGGCGAGAGTCTCGACGACGTCCGCGCTCGAGCTACACCGCACAATCGCCTGCGGGAGGACGGCGTCGAACTTCGCGTTCCATGGTTGGGCAAGCTCGCGGAAGGTCGGCGAACCCGGCCTGACGACCTCGCCATCGATGCGGGCGGCGAGCGAATCAAGCGCCCGGTCGAGCAGCGCCGGTCGGGCGGCCAGCCACGCTTCGGATGTTCCGGTCTTGTCAGTCACGACGGGTCTCCCAGAGGTTGCGAGATAAGGATCGTAAAGGATCAAGGCATTCCCTCTCGTGCTGCAGTGCCGACGACTCGTTATTGACGGTCTTGGACGAAGACGTCGGTCAGGCTCCTTCCTAAAGGCTTCTGACCGCCGTTCTTGAGCTAATCCACGAGCGCGCCGCTCGTCAGGTTGACGATGGCGCCGGTCATCGCGCCCGCGCGATCGGATGCCACGAAGGCGGCATGGTTGGCCACGTCGGCGAGCGTTGGAAGGCGCCCCAGCAAGGTGGTGTCCGCGAGTCCCGACAGCCAGGACTCCATGGTCAGTCCGGATAGCCCGGCCATGCCATTGAAGAGCTGGCGCGTGTGCGAGGTGGCCACCGATTCCGGAATGGCATGTGGCCTCAGGCAATTCACGCGAATGCCGCTGGGGCCGAGTTCCCCTGCCAGGATGCGCGAAAGCGCCTCGACGGCGGCGGCGGCGACGCCGTTTCCCAAGAACCCCTGACCGGATATCCGCGCGCCCGGCCCTGGGGCGAGCAGAAGAATCACGCCGGAGCCCTGGCTTGCCATGTGCCGCGCAACAGCCTTCGCAGTGAGGAAATTCATTCGCGTGTAAGCCCTGATCGGATGTGCGTAGTCCTCGAAAGACAGCGCCGCGAACGGAGTGCCCTGGACATGAGCGATGCCAACGGCATTGAGTGCGATGTCGATGCCGCCCGCCCTCGCCGACACGGCGTCGGCGTGGCTGTCGACCGCGCTCCCGTCCATCACATCGACTTCCGCCGTCTCCGCCTTCCCACCTGCGGCAGAGATTTCCTGAGCCACCAGGTCCAGCCCTGCGAGAGTGCGCCCAGCAAGGTAGACGGTCGCTCCCTCTCGAGCAAAGGCACGCGCAACCGCCCCGCCGACTGCACCACCGCCTCCGTAAATCACAGCCTTCTTGTTCTCCAGCAGCATGTCGTTCCCCTTTCCTTCATCCTTTTCGTTGGCAGGCAGTCATGGGTGGCTTCTAGGATCGAGGTCCGTCAGTCACTGGACCAGCGTGGCGAGGACGGGACTCGTCCGGCCTCCGCTCAGCTCCGGTTGCTGCCTACCCACGTGCGCAGTCATTTCAGGCGTCTCCATGCTTGTCGGTAGTGCGCAGCCCTTGTTCGTTGTTCGGGATGCCGGAGTGGCGCCAGGATTCACCTGGAATTGGTGCTGGAATTCACCTGTCTAGCCACAAATCATCACGGGCAAACCCCACACGAATGAGCCCAGACGAAACCACCGACTGCCACTTGACACCTATTTTCCGACGTTTGCAGACTTGACCTCAACGAGGATCACGTTTACTTCGCCCGCCAGCAACCCCCAGGCGTGATCGAAAGCGTTTTCTTGCCAGACGACCGCGCCGGGGTTCAGATCCACGATCTGCGTCGTCCCATCCGCCCAGGTCACTTTCTGTCGCCCGGAGCCGAGGTTGACCACGAGCATCGGCGGGTGCGAGTGCATCGCACTTTCCCAACCGTGAGAGGCGCGCGCATGGATGACCCGAACGTGTTCATTCTCGAACAAGACTTGGTGCGCATCGGGATCCACGATCGTTGCATGCTGGGGCTTCTGAGCTGAGGCTGGGGTCTGTCTCGAAAGCGAACTACTCATCGCAGGCTCCTGTCTGTCCGGGTTGTTGCGCGATTTTGGCGCTGGCTCCGCCACCGGATCGGTCCGGTGATCTCGAAGTGGGCCACTGGCTGTCGCATGGATCTGTCCTTCCGAGCGCCAGGTCGCCGTCCGTTCCGGCATAGACCCGTTCCTGATCGGCTCTCGTTGCAACGTTGGTCTTGGACGGGCCCGCCTCGCGTCGGGGTCAACCCCAATCGCGGCCCTAAGCTGTCAGTTCTGAACCGAGAGCCTCGATACCCTCATCCCGCGCGAGCCACACCGCGCAGCTGTGGGACACGACCGTGGTCTCGGTGACCAGCGCGCCGCAGCGGGCACGGGCGACGATCGAGGTGAGCGGCACACGCTCGACCGACTCCGGAGCGGAGATGGACGCCGCGCACCGCGGGCTGCTCGCGCGCGATGTCGGAGCGTTTGAGGCCCACGACATCGACGGCCTCACCTCGCTGATCAAGGAGGACGCGACGCAGTCGAGGGAACCCGCTGATGAACCGCAGAAGATCCCGTTTGATCAAGTGGCTGTTGTGGCTCGGCGGCATCGGCGAGTGATTCTCGTTCTTGTGGCTGGCGTGGTCGGGTGAGTGTGGTACACGGCACCGGTGGATAGGATCGCTCCAATCGCTCGCTGGAATGCTCTTCTGGCTCTCGCTCTAACGGGTCTATGCCGGGACTCGTCCGGCCTCCCGCAGCGTCGAGACCAAGCCGCGCGAGCAACTCGGCCGCGGATTCGCCGCCGCGGTAGGAGTGGTGGTTTGCGCCGGCAGACGGCAGCGCTGCACGCCTGCTCGGGCTCAGCCAGCGTGCTCTTTCTCGACCATCTCCCACGCTCTGGATGGCGGGGTGGCGCGGGGTACGCCGACGTGATGACCAAGGAACAGTTCGGCGCGGGCGCCCAAACAGCCATAAACATCAACCGGGCTAGGCTTCGTCGCTGTGGGATCGCGAACGCTAGACCGCACTTCGGAGGTCACGCGGAGATGGGTAGAGGAGGCCATTCGGCGTGTTGACGCCGACGCCAACCGCTCGGCCGATACGCACCTACACGTCTTCCCGCTTCCGGCCAGCCTTGGGAGTCGACCTTTATCTCAAGGATGAATCGGTTCACCCCACGGGCTCTCTCAAGCACCGTCTCGCGCGGTCCCTGTTCCTGTACGGCCTCTGCAATGGGTGGATCGGGCCGGATACCACCATCGTCGAGGCCTCCAGTGGCTCAACCGCGGTGTCTGAGGCGTATTTCGCGCGCCTGCTCGGGTTGCCGTTCGTCGCCGTCATGCCCGCGTCGACGAGTCCTAGCAAGATCGCACTGATCGAGTTCCAGGGTGGGCGCTGTCATCTAGTCGAGGACGCCTCGGCGATCTATGCGGAGTCGCACCGACTGGTTGGCGCCAGCGGAGGCCTGTTCATGGACCAGTTCACCAACTCGGAGCGTGCCACGGACTGGCGCGGCAACAACAACATCGCCGAGTCGATTTTCGAGCAGCTGGCCAGCGAGCGCCATCCGATGCCTGCATGGATTGTCGTCGGCGCTGGCACCGGTGGCACGAGCGCGACGATCGGGCGCTATGTCCGTTATCGTCGCCATGCGACGCGTTTGTGCGTTGTAGATCCGGAGAACTCAGCGTTTTTCGAAGGTTGGGCCAACGGCGACTCATCGGGTCACCACGGGCAGGCCGTCGCGCATCGAAGGCATTGGTCGTCCGCGCGTCGAGCCCTCCTTTATGCCCAGCGTCATCGACCGCATGATCCAGGTGCCCGACGCCGCCTCTATCGCCGCGATGCGCTTCGTCCGCGCAGTGACCGGCCGGACCGTTGGTGGGTCGACGGGCACCAATGTGTGGGGCGCCTTGTGCCTAGCGGCCGAAATGCATGCGAGCGACCAGCGCGGCAGCATCGTCACGCTGATCTGCGACCTAGGTGAGCGGTACACGGACACTTATTACGACGACGCCTGGGTCCAGAAGCAGGGTCTTGAGCTCTCCCCTTATACCGAGACATTGGAGCGCTGTCTGGCTACGGGTCAGTGGCGGGAACCATGACCTGGGTCGGTCCTGGCCGCTCCACGATTTCTCGAACGCCCGCTGGCCCGTGACCTGGCGAGCGTCCTCGCCCCGCCACCACTCCGTACGAGCAGGACCAGCGGCTCCAGACAACAGAGCCTCCACCGGTACGACACACACCAAGCCACCGACAGCGCGATCACGCGCGCATCGGCAACCACCGCTACCGACGCTCATTCCAGACGATCCGTGACCGACGTCAGACAACGGTGAACCGGTACGACTTCTGCCGGAAGTGGGCGAGACGGTGATGGCTGACACCCATTCCGCGGCGCGGGCCCCGGTCGTCGGCGGCACGAGAACGGTCGGGTGGATGTTCTTCCGCGGCCCGACGGAGTGGCGGGCGGGTGAAACTAGGCCGATGCAGGCGCCGGGCCCGGTGCCGGAGTCCGGAGGGCATTGTCCAGCTTCGCGCGGGAGCTGATCTCGAGCTTGCGATAGGCGTGGCTCAGATGCACCTCGACCGTCTTGATGGTGACGAAGAGCGTTTGCGCGATCTCCTTGTTGCTCATCCCGTCGGCGGCAAGCTGTGCCACCCGCCGCTCGCTCGCGGTGAGTGCGTCGAGCCCGGTCTGGAGGACCCTTCGCGGCCTGGCACCGGTGGCGGCGATCTCCTCGTTGGCCCGCTCGGCGAGCCCGAATGCGCCGCTCCGTAGCGCGTGGTCGACGCCGTCCCGGAGCCGCTCGCGTGCCTCGGTCCGCTGGTTGGCGCGGCGGAGCGCGGCGCCGAGGTCGACCAGGGCGCGCGTGTACTCGAGCCGAGCTTGTGAGCCTGCGAGCACCTCGACCGCCTCCCGGAGCAGCCCGATGCCCGCCGTGCCGCCCTCAACCAGTCCGAGCACGCGCAGGGAGGCGCCGATGGCATGCGGGTCACCCCAACGTCGAGCGAGCGCGAGCTCCTCGTCGGCGAGCGCACGCGCTTGCTCGTTCCGGTCGAGCAGGCGAAGGCCCTCGGCGGCCCAGCTGCGCCACGGCGCGGTGCCTGGATTGTCGAATGGAAGCAGCTGAAGGGTTTCGCCGACCTGGAGCAGCTCCTGGACTCCCCGCTCGGGGCTTCCGGTCTTGATGCGCAGACGGGCGCGGTGGAGCCGAAACCAGACGAGGTGGACCTGGTCGAGCGGGAGTTGCTCTGGGAAGCCGCCCTCGTCGATGACTCGCGCCGCCTCGTCCGCGTCCCCCTGTTCCAGCAGCGCATACGCCAAGAAGCCGATGTTGTACGACCAGTTCAGGCGCGTGCCGTGGGCGACGGAGAGTTCGATCGCCTCCCGCAGGTCGGCGACCGCGGCGCGAAGATCGCCGCGCTCCGTCTGGCACACGCCGCACCACGTCAACAGAAACGCGAGGTTGAAGATGTCGCCGCGCCGCCGGGCCTGGGCGATCGCCTGGTCGAAGATGGGAACTGATTCGTCGAGCAACCCCGACCGGAATAGCGTCACCACCGCGTACAAGAACGCCGGGCTGCTCGCCAACAGGTTCCCGGACGCGAGCGAACGCCGGGCGAGCTCGACCGTGAGTTCGCGGTGCAGCGCCAGCCGGAACTCGTAAATGGCGATCGTGGCGAGCAGGATCTCGCTGCCCAGGCCTCCGTGGAGCGCATCCAGGTCAAGCTCGCCGATCGCTGCTTCGGCGATGGGGTAGGTCTGTGGGTTCCACCACGCCGAGCTGATCAGCTCGGCCACCAGCAGCTCGTGGAGGTCCGGATCTCGCTCCCGGTCGACCTCGCCGAGCGCCTGCTGCAAGACCGCAAGGGCATCCGCGATCCGGTCGGTGAACCAGAGCGCGCGGCCCAGCTCGAGCGCGACCTGGCCGCGCCGCGTCGGGTCGGCGAGAAGCTCGAGCCCGGCCCGCAGGTGGTCGGCCGCGGCCGGACCGTTCGTCCGCCGCTCCGCAAGTCCGAGCTCGACCAGCACCTCCGCCCGAACAGCCGGATCAATCTGCTCCTCGAGCGCGCGGGTCAGATATCCGACCGCGGCATCGGCTGTGCCCTGGGCCAGTGAGCGCGCTGCCGCCTGGCGCAGCGTCGAGACCACAAACGGGTCCGCCTGCGCGGCGACACGGAGAAGGTGCGCCGCCGCACTCTCCGGCGGGGCGCCGGCGCCGAGCAGCAGTTCAGCGGCCCTCCGGTGCGCGGCCCCTCGCTCGACCACATCCAGCGTCTCGTAGACCGCGCCCCGGACCACGGGGTGGAAGAACTCGACCGGATCCCCGCGCCGGAGCAGGTCAAGTCGAACGAGCGCGGCAGCGGCGGGACCAAGCTCGCTTGCGTCCACGCCGGCCAGCGCGGCCGCGTGGCGCAGCGCCGCCCCGTCGCCGAGGATCGAGGCGGCGCGGAGCAGGGCAAGCGCCACCGGAGGCAGCCGAGCCAGGCGAAGCCCGACGGCGCGAGAGACTCCCTGCCCCCCGATCTCCAGCAGACGAGGCACATGCTCGGCGGTCGGGCTGGTCCCCTCCCGGGCAACCGCGTCGAGCACCGCGCCGACGAACAGCGGATTGCCGCCGGTCGCAGTTTCCAGCGCGGCGCAGAAGGCCTCGTCCGGTTCCAGGCCGTGCACCTCGCGCGCGAGCACGGCGATCGAGGCCAGCCCCAGCGGCTCGGGGCGAATCGCGGTGGCCTCCGGATCCCCGATGAGCTCCGCGACCAGCGCGGGATCGCGGCTCTCCCCCTCCGGTGGCCGCGTTCCCGCGGCGACAAGGAGAGGCACCCCCTCCAGCCTTCGCGTCAGGTACAGCAGCCACCGCAGCGACGGGGTGTCCGCCCAGTGCAGATCATCGATCGCAACAAGCGTCGGCTGTTGAAAGGCCACATTGGCCGCCAGCCAGTACAGGCCGTGCAGGACCGCAAACGAGCCCTCCGCGGGCGCGTCCTGCGAACCGGCCAGTGGCGAAGCTCCGAAGAGCGGCTCGATGAGCGCGGCAGGCCCCGAGAGCAGCTCCGCGCGGAGACCCGGAGAGACCGACGCGAGCAGCGGCTCGAACAGCTGACGGACGATCCCGTACGCAAACTCGCCCTCGAACTCGCCGCCGCGGGCTGCGAGCACTCGCATCCCCGCCACGCCGGCGATCGCGCGCCCCTCAGCGAGCAGGCGGGACTTGCCGATGCCGGCACTTCCCTCGATGACGACGAACCGCCCACCGCCGCCACGCGCCGCCTCAGCCAATGCCTGCAGAGCCGCAACCTGGGCCTCGCGCTCCAGGAGTAACACGGCGGTTCCGCCCGAAGGCACCACACCCGCCAGCGCCATCACGACCAATCCACAGAACCCCGCAGAACCGACAGTTTAGAGGCGCGGTTGGGGTTTACCCCGACGCGAGGCAGGCCAGTTTCCGCGCAGACTCGCCAGCACCGGAGACGTTCGACCGAACGGAGCGCAGCCATGGCAAAGGTCTCTACGGCCACCGCCTGCGCGACTGGCTCAGCGAAGGCGAAAGGGACCCGCAGTCGTACCTGCCTGCAGCGGAGAACATGTCCGCGCGATCTCGGTTGTCAGAGGTTGCTCGTCGCAAAGCACTTCGGCCATCTGTTCAAGGGCAAGCCCCGGTTCGTTCGCGTCGACGAACTCGGCGATGAGATTACGTATTTCCCGAGCGGTCCGATGACCAGACCGGGGTGCCGGTGGCCGTGCGCCGGGTCCCACAAGCGCACCACGCACAGGGCGCCGCCGCGGCGCACCAGCGGCGGGGCCGCATGAGGACGACCGGGGATGTCGCGCCGGCGTGACCAGTGAGCCAGCGTCCGAACTCATGCTTCGGCTCCGCACTCACACGGCCGGTAGCGGGCACGCTCAAGCAGATGAGTGCACTTCCCGTTCAGTCCGATGGTCTTCCGACGCGGCCGACGTCCGCGGGATCGTCTCCGATGTCGCAGGCTGCCGGGCTGTCTCGTCTTGGTGACGAGAGCCAGGACCGGCTGAGGAGCGTGATGCTATGCGAGTGTTCGTGGCAGGTGGGACCGGGGTCATCGGGCGGCGTCTGGTGCCGCACCTGGCGGCGCGTGGCGACCAGGTGACCGCGACGACGAGCGCGAGCAAGCTGGGGTTGCTGGAGCAACTGGGCGCCGAGGAGTACAGCGTCGCCTTCGAGGCGATGTACCCCTACCCACGGGATCGCCGTGCTTACATCGAGCAGCAGGTCCGTAAGGGGTCGGCGTCCTATCCGCACCGACTGCTCGCATCCCTGATCTCGTCGAAGCAAACGCCATGCGTGGCGGCGACGAACTTCGATCAGCTCATTGAACGCACCACGGTCGTAACCGACGAACTGATCCCGCCGCCCGACCAAGCCAACATCACGGTCTCGGCGTTCTTCAGCAGGCTCCTGGAGTGACCCGCGTGTCCACGCCCCGCTCTTCTCCTGTATGGCTCGTTCTGGTCGGCATCCTTTCGGTGCAGTTTGGTGCGGTGGTCTCCAAAGGCCTGTTCGGCGAGATTCCCCCGGTCGGGATGGTGTTCCTCCGGCTGATCACCAGTTCCCTGATCCTGCTCGCCTTTGTCCGGCCGCGGCTGCGCGGCCGGCCGGTCACCGACTGGTGGCCGGTGCTGGCGCTGGGGTTCGCGCTCGGCGCGATGAACTGGGCGTTCTACGAGTCGTTCGCCCGCATCCCGCTCGGTGTGGCGGTCACCATCGAGTTCTGGGGTCCACTGTTGTTGGCCGCGGTCGGCAGCCGGCGGCCCCGCGACTTGGTGTGGGTGGGCCTGGCCGCGCTCGGCATTACCCTCTTCGGCGCCGGCCCCACCAAGGTCGACGCCGTCGGATTCGGTCTGGCGCTGCTCGCCGGCGGCTGCTGGGCGCTGTACGTCGTCTCGACGGCGGCCACGGGGCGCCGCTGGGCCGGCGTCGAGGGGCTGGCCGTGGCCAGCACCATCGCCACGCTGGCGATCGCACCGTTCGCGGTGGTGGCGGCCGGCGAACGACTGCTCGAGCCTCGTCTGCTGGTGTTGGGGGCGCTGGTCGGCCTGCTGAGTTCGATGGTCCCCTACAGCCTCGAGATGGTGGCGCTGCGCACCCTGCCGCCCCGGGTGTTCGGCATCTTGATGAGCCTGGAACCGGCCGCCGCTGCCCTCGCCGCCGCGGTCTTGCTCAGCGAGTGGCTCACGCCCCTGCAACTGCTGGCGATAGCGTGTGTGACGGCCGCGAGCGTGGGCGCCGCCCGCACGGAGTCGGCCCCAGAGGCCCTCCCCCGCGACTAACGCCCACCCGGCCCAAACTCACGCCCCTCGGCACAGAGTTCGCAACTCTGTGCCAAGTCAGCGAGGGCTGATGTCTACTCTGCGGCCGCTCGGCGCAGGGTGGCCAGAATGGCTGGGCCGAGCACCACGATGGCGGCGGCGTTCGTGACCGCCCCGGCCGGTGTCGAAACTGCCGGTCGGGTGAGCACGGTTTAGACGACGAACCGGGTTCACTCTGATGGCGATGGGCTGAGGAATCATCCCTGGAGATCCACAGCCGATGCGCGAGCAGGAAGATGGACTCAGCGTCGCAAGCCAAGCGAACTTCGCGGCGTTCCAAAAGAACAGGATGACCAGCACGTCGAGCCATCCGAGGCCACCACGGCCGACGATGGTGGCGCAGATGCTCCTGGCGAACAGATAGGCGGGCGTCGCCACGAGTGCGACGGGGATTGCCCATTTGAGGCCACGTGGAGTGCGAAGCCAGTCGATGGCGATGTTGGTGGGCATGTAGAAGGGGAGGTAGCCGCGGCACGGATCGCCTCGACCTGTTCGAGCGTCAGTGCCATCGTCTCCGAGGGTGGCTTGCGCATCTTGGCGATGTCGCGCACCGGGTTCTCCTTGAGCGCGTCCTAGCGAACCGCGAGCCCGAACGCGAGGCTCAGCACGGTGCGCCTGCTTAGCGGTGCTGTAGCTCTTCGTCGACGCCAGCGTCTTGATGAACTGGTCGACCTTGCGGACGCTGATCTCGCGCAGGGTGTAGTTCTAGAAGGCCGGCATGACGAGCCGGCGCATGTTGCGCTCGTACAGCGCCCGGGTGCTCTCGGCGAGCTTGTTCTCCATGTCAAGGTCGGCGAGCCAGACCTCGACGAGCTTCGCAAACGAGCTGTCAGCAGAGATCTCGCCGTAGCCGGCCGCGTAGCTCTCGCGCTGGCAGAGCTTCTCCTTCACGGCGCGCTCGGCCGACTTTCGAGAGTCTGCCGTGGCCTGCACGAGCCGGCGCTGGCCGTCGTCGTCGCGGAACCTCACTCGTGCCTTCACCTTCCCGTTGGGGGCGGTGACGTATGTGAACTCGCCGAAGGCGCCGATCGCGGTACGGGGCGTCCTCGTCCCATCTCAGATCACCGCCCGTCGTTGTGCTGGCCGGGCCGAGACTCGCGTTGCTCGGCGATCCAGGCGAGCACGTCGCTCACGGTGAACTTCACATGGCGTCCTACTCGGATGCCACAGGGACCTTTGCCCTCCACGCGCCAGTCGTAGATCGTCGTGACCGGAACGCCGAGGTACTCGGCGAGGTCTCGATGCTCAGCAGCGGATCGAGTCCGCTGGCAGGTGTCGTTGCGGTCTTCATGCACTGTAGGTGGGCAGGACATTCCGAGTGACTCCGAGGCGTCCCTGGACGTCCCATGCTCGATCTCGACGGAGGCCGCCGAACGGGCCCCTGGACCGAATGGAACATGACCGGATCAAGTCTGGAATGCTTTCAGGCCCGGATCCCAAGGGGACCCGAGCCCGAAGTTGGTAGCGGGGGCAGGATTTGAACCTGCTGCGACCTCTGGAATCGCACGGGGCGGTTCCGATGCCTACCGAACCTCGCCGGAAACAGCCGAATCGCTTGTATTGGTGCGGTCTCCGCTGTCACGAACACTTCCGATCGTAACCGATCCGTACCGGCGCAGGCCGACTGAATCCGGAGGGTAATCGGAGGGCGATCAAGTCCGGCAGCGGGTCTTCGTGGACTGCATCACTCAGCGCCGACCGTGCGTCCGGATCTGCCGATGAGAGGACGCGTTGGCTGGTCCGCGGCACGGCAGGTCGGGTCGGGGGTGCTGTGGTTAAGCCGTCCCAGCCGCAGCAGGCGAGGAGCATGAGCGCTCCGCGACGGGCGTGGCAACGGTCAGGAAGTCGCCGACTTCACCAGCTCGACGACCTTCCTCTCCACCGCGGGGCTCCACTTCGTGAGCGCGTACGCCACCGGCCACAGGTCGCCGTCGTCGAGGTTCGCCGGGTCCTGGAAGCCCAGGGTCGAGTACCGGTAGTTGAACTTGCCCGCGTCCTGGAAGAAGACGACGACTTTGCCGTCCGCGTTCTCGTAGGCGGGCATTCCGTACCAGGTCTTCGACGACAACTCGGGGGCCGTCGAGGTCACGGTCACATGCACGCGCTCGGCGAGCGCGCGATCCTCCGGCGCCATCCCCGCGATGCTGTCGAGGACCGCCTGCAGGCCGTCGGCCTTCTTGGCGCCTTGCTTGCCTTCGGTGCGCAGCTCGGCGGCGCGCACCTTTATCGCGGCACGCTCCTCGGCGCTGAAGCCGTCGGACTCTGTCATGGCATTCTTCGCGGGCATTCTCGGGCCTTCCTTCCTGACGCTCAGGGCTCGGCGTCATGCCGGGTCCTCCGTCGAAAGGCTAAGCCCGACCACACCGTGGCGCTTCTCGATTCCTGATCGGATCGAAGTGCCCAGCAGAGACGCTCAAGTACGGCCCCTTCACTCACGGACAATCCGGATCTGCCGCTGTTCGCGCGGTCATGCCGAGATGCGGATGTTGCAGTCTGTCGCTACTGCTCCGGCCGCCAGGCGTCACGTGAGACGTACTGAAGCGGCACTTCCCGTACACCCCGATCGGCGCAAAGATCTGAACTCGTGGCGGTGCGCGCTGAGATCCGGCAGGTGTCAGCGCTCAGGAAGCGCCAGCCGTGCGGTGACGACCCAAGGATGGCGGCTGTGAAATGAGCGGCAAGGTAGTCGTGAACAGGTGTATGTCGCTTGACGGCTTCATCGCGGGTCCCGGCCACTCGATGGACTGGGGCGGTGGTCGCGCTCTCGCCGACTTCGTGGCACCGGACGATTTCGCGGAGGTCGCCGCGGCCACCGGCGCCATGCTCGTCGGCCGACGGACCTGGGAGGTAGGCGACCGGATGGAGGCCGAGGAGCCGGGCAGCACCGACTACCCCTTCTCCGGACCGATGTTCCTCCTCACCCATAGACCGCTGGAGCCGCCGGACCCGGAGGTCACAATCCTCTCCGGCGAGATCGGGGAAGCGGTCGCCACCGCACTGGACGCTGCGGGCGGCAAGAACCTCGAAATCCTCGGCGCCGACGTGGCCAGCCAGTGCCTGCAGCGGGGGCTCGTCGACGAGATCCTGGTGTATCTGCTGCCGGTGCTGCTCGGCGACGGCATCCGCTTCTCGTCCCCGGGCCTTGCGAGGACAGACCTGGAACCGCTCAGCAGCACGCGCTCGGGCGACGCGACCCTCCTCCGCTTCCGCGTTCGCAAGCAGTCTGACCAGACCGACGGATAGCGCCGGATCACCCGGGCTGGCGACAGGTGACCGATTGGATGCGTCATTCCTCGACGTTGCGGCCCTCACGCATCTGCCGCGATCAGGGTGCAAGCCTCCAGCTCTCTCCTGTCGTCTGGCCCCGGGGAACGGACGGGCGCAACTCGGTTGTCCCGCGCCCCTCGTGACACGGCAACATGGCAGACATGTCCTTGCCCACTCCCACGCTGCACACCGCTCGCCTGCGGTTGCGCCCCTTCACCAGCGCGGACGCGGACGCTCTCTTCGCGCTGCACAGCAGCGCCTACGTGCTGCGCTACTGGGACGCACCGCCCTGGAGCGAGCGTGCGCGCGCCGAGCGGTTCATCGCGGCATGTCGGCAGTTGGCGGACGAAGGCAGCGGGGCACGGCTGGCCATGGACCGTGTCTCCGACGAGACGTTCCTCGGCTGGTGCAGTCTGACCCGGTGGAACCCGGACCACCGCAGCGCGTCGTTGGGCTACTGCCTCGACGATGCGGCGTGGGGCTGCGGCTACGCGACGGAGGCCGCGCGTGCCTTGCTGCAGTGGGCATTCGACACGCTGGACCTGAATCGAGTCCAGGCCGAGGCCGATACTCGCAATGCGGCGTCGGGCTCGCGTTCCACACGGATCAACCGCACTTGAGGAGAACGACATGACCGCGACCTACACCTTCGACGTCTTTTCCAGCCTCGACGGCTACGGGTCCGTCGGTCCCGGCGCCAACTGGGGCGGCTACTGGGGGAAGCAAGGCCCCGAGTTGCTCGACCACCGCCTTGCCTTGTACGGCGCGGAGCAGCGGATGGTCTTCGGGGCCAACACCTATCGGGCATTCGCGCGGATGCTGGCCTCGAGCACCGAGGGGTCCGAAGTGCGTGACCCATGGGTCACCCGGATGAGGAGCCTGCCGGCAACGGTGGTGTCGACGACGCTGGAAGGCCCCCTCGACTGGCCGGACGCGACCGTCGTCAGCGGTGACGCTGTCGACGTCGTCGCCCGGCTCAAGGAGGAGTCCGAGGTGCCGTTGCGCTCGCACGGCAGCCTGTCGTTGAACCGGGCGCTGATGGCCGCCGGCCTCGTCGACCGCGTGCAGGTCACGCTCTTCCCCGTCATCACCGGTCAGACCGGGCTGGACCCGATCTTCCAAGGTGCGGCCGACTTCGACCTGGAGCTGGTCGAGACCCGGACGCTCGACGGTCACATCCAAGAGCTCATCTACCGACCAACCCTCCATTGACCTGTCCGGATCCGAAGCGGATCCGTCGGGGTGACGGGACGCTGCCAGAGACGCCGGTGAATGGAAGTTAGCCGCCTTTCGAACGGATCCACGACCCCTCGGAACCATCCGCTCGTCGGCAAGAGAGCTGATTTCGGGGATTAGGTGCCGGAGGCCATGTACGCGGCGAGGATGTAGTTGGGGTGCCGGTCAAGGTTCTTCCGGGCCCGGTCGTAGCGCATGGTGGTGCGCGGGTCGGCGTGCCGGGCGGCGATCTGCACGTCGCGCAGGTCGACGCCGGCGTCCAACATGGTCGTCACGAAGGTATGCCTGAGCATGTGCGGGTGCATTCGCAGCAAGCGGACACCAGCTGCTGCGGCGAGGCTGCGCAACCGGCGGGTGGCGGCGTGGCGATCCATCCGGGCGTCGCGACCGTTGAGCAGGATCGGACCAACGACGCGACTGCCGACGGCGCGGTCGACGGCGCGTCCGACCGCAGGCGGCAGCGGGACGAGCACGATTCTCATGCCTTGCCGACCACTGGCAGTACCCGGTGGCCGTGCTCCTCGCCGAGGTCGGCGATGTCGGTGCCGGTGGCTTCGAAGATGCGCAGCCCGAGTAGGCCGAGCATCGCCACGAGGGTGAAGTCGAACTGATTGGCGGACTCCTGGGCGGCGGTGAGCATCGCCTCGAACTGCAGATGCGTCAGGCCGAGCGTTGGCGACTCCGCGGCACGGTGGGTCGGCGGACGTACTCCGCCGGGGAGTGCTCCAGCACCCGTCGATGACGCAGGTCCGGTAGAAGCCTGCCAGCACCGAGGTCCGCCGGGACACCGTGGACGGCTTGTAACGGCGAGTCTCCTGCATCACATCCACCGCACGTACAGTTCCAGCTGACTTCTCAGGGCACTGAGCGGGTCGATGTCCCGCTCGGCGCACCAACCGCGGTAGGCACGCAAATCGGAGTTCGTGTGCTCACGGGCTAGGCACTTGAATCGGGCCAGGTGCGCCGCAACCGCCATGGGCAGCCGCGGGTAAACAGCAAGAGGCGCTTCGCCGACGCCGGCGGGCACGGTGAGAGAGGTCATGGCACACGGTGCGCTCCACACCCCGCAAACTTCCCTCGCGCGCCAGCGAGCGGACCGAGCACCCACGCGGCAAGGTCGGGCGTATGCGGTAGTCGACCGATCCGTTGTTGACCTGAATCGGCGAAGGTTCTGGATCGACCGAGGGCTCGGTGGTCAGACCGGCGTGGACGGGTCGCGTGTTGAGGCTGACAGCTGGCGGATTCGCGCCGATGTGTGAGACGTGCTGCGTGAGATTCGTGACGGGTGTCCGGACTGAGCCGGTGGGTTCGACGTCTCTGGTGAACGGGTACGAACGGACGCCGCCTCCGCGGCGGCCAAGCAAGGGAGCGATCATGGCGAAGGTGCTGTTGGCCATAACGATGTCGTTGGACGGCTACATCGCCGGACCGAACGACGGAGCAGAGCTGCCCCTCGGCGAGGGCGGTGAGCCGCTCTTCGAGTGGTTCTTCACCGGCGACACCCCCAGCAAGCACTACGAGATGTTCCGGCTCTCGAAGCCCAGCGCAGAGTTCTTCGACGACGGCATCGACACCTGTGGAGCCGTCATTTCGGGCCGACGAACCTACGACATCGCGGGGGCGTGGGACGGCAACGGGCCCGTTCCTGGGCTGCCGCTATTCGTGCTCACCCACCACGTCCCGGACGAGGTGCCCGAGACGACAGTGCCGTACACGTTCGTCACCGATGGCATCGGGAGTGCCATTAGGCAGGCCGATGCAGTCGCGGGTGACAAGTACGTCGCCCTCACCGGCTCGCAGGCTGCGCAGCACTGCTTGAAAGCGGGGCTGCTCGATGAGATCCAGCTCTCCGTGGTGCCCTACCTGCTTGGTGGTGGCGTTCGCCTGTTCGACCACATCGGCGGACCGGTGCGACTGGAGACGCTCAACGTCCTCGATGCTCCTGGCGTGACCCACCTCAGGTACCGAATCGCCGGGCGCTAGCGCCGATCTGCTCGGGATCTTATGCGAGACCACACCCCCAAACCGCTGCTTCGCAAACTCGATCTAGGGGGCCACACGCGGCGTGGTCAGGGGGAGCGTACGTGGCCCGCCGTGCGGCATGTGAGTGCGGTTGTCTACGGGTGCTTCGGCCGCCAGCGGGACGTCGGTTTCCGTGCTTCTGCGAGTTGCGGATACGTGGGGTCAGTCGCTGATCAGTTGCCTGAACGCTCGTTGGTCGCGGATCGGGTCCAGGTCCGAATCGAGCTTTGCGTTCCCGCGAAACTCCTCGGACATATCGATCGCGCGACGGAGGTGCTCGAGCGCGTCGGTCTTTCGGCCGGTGAGGTTCTCGCAGCAGGCGAGGTTGTAGAACAACAAGGCGTACTGCGAATGAGCCTGGACCAGAACGCGTAGCCGGTCGGCGACCTCGGTGTACTCACCGGACTCGTAGAGCGGCGCGAGCGGAGCCCACAGCTCCCAGCCGCGAGGTTCGTACGCCTTTCCCGGCGTCCCTTCGATCAGCATGATCATCGTCTGTGCCTCCTCGGCGAACGCCGTTCGCTTCAGGCGCGGAGGAGCGAAGACGAGAGTCCCGGCGGGTGCGTCCACCCGGTCGCCCTCGAGCTCGAACACGGCGTGGCCTCGCAGCACGACGAAGAGCTCCTGGTCTGCGGTCGGGTCGCCCTCGTCGTGCTCGTTGATGATTAGTTCGCCCGCGGCACGGGCCGTCCAGACGGTGGCACCGAACGACGTGATGCCGAGGTGGTGCCGAACCGGCCGGTACCGACAGCGCCCGTCCACTAGCTCGTCGATCTCGTCCAGATGCGCAACGGCGTAAGCAGCCATGGGACCCCACTGCTCGTCGCCATTCGCCGCGTCCGTGGTCATGCGGCGAAGGCTGCAAACCGCATCGCCCAGAAACGGCCAGGCTGAGCCAAATGATGGCCGACCGGGCATCGAAACACAGAATCCGAGCCGCCCTGGCCGGACACTCCCCACGAATCGTCAAGCTGCACCGATTGCGCCGACGCACCGCCAAGCGCTAACGGCTGTGGCGCGTCTCAACGCCGGTGTAGCTCGGACGCTTCAGCGGCTGCCGATTCCTTTCTGCGGTGGCCAAGGTCTACATGGTCGACGGTGCGGCCCGCCGAAGAGGCCGGCCGCGATGAGGCAAGCCGAGAAAAGAGAGCTGATTGCCGTGCGCATTCCCGCCACCATGCGCGCCCTGCAGCAGACCTCGCTGAAGGGTCCGCAGGACATACGTTTGATCACCGACGCGCCGGTACCGAGCCCTGGCCAGGGCGGGGTCCTGATCCGGGTCGCCGCCGCCGGCGTCAATTTCGCCGACATCTCGAGGGCCCACGGCACGTTCCGGGGCGGCCCGCGGCCACCGTATCTGGCGGGTTTCGAGGCCGCCGGCGAGGTCGTGGCGGTGGGCAAGGCGGTGACCGACCCGCGACCGGGGACTCGCGTGATCGGCGTCGGATACGGGGCTTTCGCCGAGTACATGGTCCTGCCCGCAGCCGCGGCGATGCCGGTGCCGGCTGGCTGGACAGCCGAGCAGGCGCTGGGCCTGGTCGTGAACTGGCCCACCGCACTTGCCGCGCTCAAGCCGCTGGGCCACATCGCCACCGGGGAGAACGTGCTGGTCCACGCTGCGGCGGGCGCGACCGGCCAGGCCGCGGTGACGATGGCCAAGCACTACCGCGCGACGGTCATCGCCACCGCCTCGCCGAGCAAGCACGAGACAGTGCTCGCGCTGGGCGCCGACCACGTCCTGGATTCCCTCGATGGCGACCTCGCCGCCGAGGTGCTGCGGCTGACCGGTGGTGCCGGCGCCGATTTGGTGCTGGAGTCGGCGGGTGGTGCCACCTTCAACGCCAGTCTGGCCGCGGCCAAGCCGGTCACCGGCCGGGTCGTCGTCTACGGCGTGGCAGGCGGCGAAGCCTCGATCACCAACTGGGAGCTGGTGTACAAGCACCAGGTCCACATCATCGGCCTCAACATCGGCGTGCTGATCCAGGCCGCACCCCAGATCTTCGCGGGGCTCATGGGTGAGCTGTCCGCCCTCATCGCCGCGGGCGTCCTCGCCCCCGCTCGCCCCACCGCCTACGACTTGGCCGACGGCCCAAAAGCCCTCGCGGACCTGGAAGCCAGGGCGACCGTCGGCAAACTGGCCCTGCTGCCCTGACAACCCGGCCACCGCCCGGATGCCCGTTGACCTGGGTTTCGATTCCTTCGCAACGGTGTCCCGGTCGTAATGGGCGACGGTCCCGGCCGGCGGGACCGGTCCGGACAAGGAGCAGCGCATGGCAAGCAGGCGATCCGCGGCAGTGGTGGAGCTGTACTGGCGGTGGTTGACGGTTCCGGCGGCGGACGTCGAGCGGACGCCGCGAGACAACCGCCTGTCGATGGACGGTTGGGATGCCATCGCGCATCTGGCCGACTGGCCGCGGCCTAAACTCCCGGCATGACGGCGCACGTGCGGGAGGCGGCGGACCAGGACCGGTTCGCTGCCGAGACCGAGCGGTTCCGCCGGGAGCTGTTGGCGCACTGTTACCGCATGGTCGGCTCGGCGCATGACGCCGAGGACCTGGTGCAGGAAACGTATCTTCGGGCGTGGCGTTCCTACGCTGGCTTCAAGGGCCGTGCGTCGATTCGGTCCTGGCTCTACAAGATCGCCACCAACGTCTGCCTGACTGCGTTGGAGCCGCGCCGGATCCGGGTGCTGCCCTCGGGCCTGACAGGTCCATACGACGGACCCGATCGCCCGCCGAGTCACGTTGCGCCGGGCGAGGTCTCGTGGCTGGAACCGTTGCCGGACCGATGGATCGCCCCGGCCGCCGACGATCCGGCCGCGGCGGTGGTCGCGCGCGAGTCGCTGCGGCTGGCGCTCATCGCGAGCCTGCAGCACCTGCCCGCCCGCCAGCGCGCGATCCTCATCCTGCGCGAGGTGCTGGCGTTCTCCGCGGCCGAAACCGCGGAAATCCTCGGCACCACTACGGCGGCGGTGAAGAGCGGTCTGCAGCGCGCCCGCGCCCGGCTGGACGAACTGGAGCCAGAGCCCGAGGAACTGCTCGAACCGACCGACCAGCGGGCGCGTGCGCTGCTCGACGGCTACATCGCGGCCTTCGAGCGCTCCGACGCCGGCCTGCTGGAACAAGTGCTGCGAACGGACGCCACGCTGGAGGCGACGCCATTCCGCGAATGGCAGGCGGGCCGGGTGAAGTGCATCCACATGCTCGACGCGTACGTGCTGGGCGCGCCGGGCGACTGGCAGATGATCGCTACTACAGCCAACGGCCAGCCCGCCGCCGTCGTGTACAACCGGGACGCGGACGGCGCGCTCCGGGCACACGGCATCGTGGTGCTGGCCCCAACCGCCACCGGTGTCTCCCGCGTGATCGAGTTCCACGATCCGGCGCTGGTCGTCATGTTCGGCTTCCCGGACGTGCTCGCAGACTGATCCCGACCGGGCGTGTAATAGGCACGCCGAGTCGGCGCATGCTTGACGGCATGCTGACACGCCGAACTGCCCTAGGACGGTCAGCGGCGTTTCGTGATGCGGCGGAGAGGTCAAGGTTGCCAGCGACCTGCGCAACCAGCTGGTCGGTGCGCTCCTGCACCTCGCCCAGCTGCCGCAGGGTCCCCCGCAGACCGGTGTCCCTGGTGTGGTGGAGGCTGTCCATCGCCTGCCTTGCCCCGGCGAACGCCGCGGTCACCTCGTCCAGCACGGTTCCGAACTCGTCCGCCGGCTCGCTGGCGGGGCTGGAGCCACTGAATCAGGCTCTGCGGTTCACGCCGAGTCCGTCGACGCGGCCTCGGCGTGCCGCCGCGAGTTCCGAGGTTCCTCGTCGGGAACGCGAGGGGTCCGTTCCGCCCAGGAGCAGGGGAAGCTGACCAGCGACTTCGGCGATTCATTGCCCCTTTCTCCCGTATCCCGGTCGGCCCCTTGGTGATCCGGAATATGGACCACTTGTGGGCGCGGATCATCGCCGGCAGTCGTTTCGTAGCGGGCGGCTGGGAAGCCGAGTAGCACCCTATCTGCGGCAGTTCCGGATGCACGCATCGGTACGACCGTTGGTGGACCACAGCGACCATTGCTAGAGTCCCGAAGTCCGTGCAAAGAATGAGGAGGTGGTACCCGTGAACGTATCGACGTGGGTGCTCCTCTTCGGGGTCACGGTCGGGCGATAGGTCGTCCGGGAGCGCCGTTCAACGAGCACTCCCGAAAGGCACGACCATGCAATTCACTTCCGAACAGCGCCTCGACGACGGCAGCCTCGAACGCGAATTCACCCTCGGCGAGATCCCCGGCATCCTGTGGACGCCCACATCCTCACCAGCGCCGCTGATCCTGCTCGGCCACCCCGGCGGACTGCGCAAGATGTACCCCCGGCTTGCGGGGCGGGCCCGGCACTACGCGGCGGAGTACGGCTTCGCCGCGGCCGCCATCGAACTCCCCGGGAGCGGTGACCGGCCCCGATTGGCCGCCGCCGAGCAGGCCCGCGCCGACCTGCACAGGGCGCTGGCGGCCGGAGAGCCGGTCGACGAGATCGTCGACCGGCTGGTCCTCCGGCTGGTCGAGAAGGCGGTGCCGGAATGGCAGTCCACCCTGGACGCACTCCTTTCACTGCCCGCGATCGGCGGCCCGGTCGGGTGCGACGGGGGAGTGATCGCCATCGGCATCCGGCTGGCGGTGGTCGAGCCGCGCATCTCGGCCGGCCTCCTGTTCGCTGGGAGTTTCGTGCCCCGCACGATGTTCGAGGAGGCCCGCCAGGTCACCATTCCGCTGCAGGTCCTGCTGCAGTGGGACGACGAAGGGAACGACCGACAGATGGCGCTGGACCTGTTCGACGCCTTCGGCTCCAAGGAGAAGACGCTGCACGCCAATCTGGGCGGGCACACAGGCGTCCCGTCGTTCGAGTTGGACGCCTCGGCCCGGTTCTTCGCCCGGCATCTGAGCTAGCCGGCGGCCGGCCCCGCCATCACGCCGGCAGCAGACGGCAGGCGATGTCGGCCAGCATGCACCCGCTCGCTAATCGGCATGAGAGGGCACGCGGCGGCAGCACACGGGCCGAAATGCGTCACACCGCCGCCTGTGGGCGTCGCATCAGTGCCCGCTCATGCTTGATATGCGGGTGATCTTCGTGGACATTCCGCCGGACAGACCCGGTGTTCCACGAGGACGGAAGGGCAACCCCCAGGGCGGCCGGTATCGGGGCAGCTGTCCTGAGCGGGCCAGTTAGCGGCTGGGCGGGATCGCCTGTGGGGCGTAGACCTGAAGGGTGACGTCGTCAGGGAACGGTTGTGACCGGACGAGGTGCAGGTCAACCGGCTCAGGGATTTCACGCCAGAGGTGGATGCCGCTCCCGAGAGCGACGGGGTAGATGTCGAGCATGTACTCGTCAACGAGGTGGTGTGCGGTCAGCTCGGCCAGCAGTGCCGGCCCGCACATCAGCAATAGGTCGCCACCTGGTAGCCGCTTGAGGTCCGTGATCCGTTCAGCTGGGTTCTGCCCCAGCACGGCGGTGTTCACGGGGTTTTCTGTCATGGTGGTCGACGCGACGTACTTCGGCAGCTGCCTGACCTGCGTCGCGTACTTCACTTCGGCGTTGGTTGCCGAGCCGTTGGGGTGTCGGCCAGTGGCGGCGACGTTCTCCCAGTATGGGACGTACTTCTCGTAAACGGTCCGGCCGTAGATGAGGCCGCCGGCGGCTGCGAAGGTGTCGGCGTAGAACTGCTGCATTTCCTCGCTCCAGTGGGAGCCGAACCTGAGGTCCCCTTTCGGGTCGGCGATGAACCCGACGATCGAGGTGAGCATGCGAAGGATCAGCTTTCTCACGTGTGTTCCCTTCATCGGTGCGAAGCGGGTTTACGACCATGTAGACGACGGCGCGCCGAGCACTCACCGGTGAGACCGTGACAGTTGCCACCGATGAGTCGTCCCTTGTTGGCTCGTCTGTACAGAGGGACGCGGTGGTTCGACATGGTGGTCGACCGGTGGCCCGAGCCGAGGAGGACACATGGTGAATGCGCAGGTGATGGACGAAGCGGCATTTGCCGATCTGGCGGGCCGTTACGGCCGGGAGCTGCACATTCACTGTTACCGGCTGTTGGGCTCCTTCGACGAGGCGGAGGATCTGCTGCAGGAGGTCTACCTGCGCGCCTGGCGCAGCCGGCTCAGTTTCGAGGGCCGCTCCTCAACCCGGGTGTGGCTGTACCGGATCGCCACCAACGCGTGCTTGGACCGTCTGAGGCACCGAGCTCGGCGCCCCGAGCTGTCCGCGCCGTACGGCCCCCTCGAGCTGGCCGACATTCCGTGGTTGCAGCCCTACCCCGACCTGCTGCTGGACGAGATCGCGGCGCCAGCCGAGGACGAACCGGGTGCGGCCGCCGTCGGGCGGGAGACGGTCGAGCTCGTGCTCGTCGCGGCGCTACAGGCGCTACCGCCACGCCAGCGCGCGGTGCTGATCGTTCGCGATCTTCTCGGCTGGTCGGCATCGGAGACCGCATCCCTGGTCAACACCACCACGACCGCGGTCAATAGCGCGCTCCAGCGTGCCCACTCGACGCTGCGGGCGCTCCTGCCAGGGCGGTCCGAGTGGTCCCGACCGGTGGACCTCAGCACGGCGGATCGGGAGATGCTCGAGCAATATATCGCCGCGCACGAACGCGGCGACACCGACACCGTGCTCACGCTGGTGCGCGAGGACCTCCACGTCTCGATGCCACCCGATCCGCAAACGTGGCGTAGCCGGATCGCATACGCCGACTACGCATTCGGCTCCGAACCACCAGGCCGCTGGCGGGTACGACCGACCCGCGCCAACGGGCAGCCCGCCGTGGCGTTCTACCTCCGGCGGTGGGGCGACGACACCACCTATCGCGCAACCGCGCTGCAGGTGCTACGCATCGAAGCCGGCCTGATCACCGAGATCGTCGCATTCCAGTACCCACACCTCTTCGACGCGTTCGGACTTCCGCCGACAGCAGGATGTGCCTGAACGGACAGTGCGAAACAACCGACCGGCAAGTGATCCGCATTGATGTCGAATATCCGCTTCTGCCGCGCACAGGGCGGGCTACGCGCCCGGATCTAATGGCTGCCGCCATCGTGCTCGGCCCGTCAGGATGGCCCGCCGACGGTGAACGTCGATTCCCCGCTGCCGGCTCGCACAACAATGACGTCGGCCGGCACCATGGAGGGGTTGCTCTCTCGGTGCACCGCACCTTTCGGAACGTAGACGAAGTCGCCGGGTCCGGCCTCGATGATGTTCGAGCCGTTCGGGCCGAACTCCATCTTCAGTGCACCGCTGAGGACGTATACCACCGTCTCGTACTCGCCGTGGTGATGCCACCCCGAGACCATGCCCGCCTCGGTGCGGACGAAGCCGGCCCAGGTCCCGTCGGTGGCGACGGCCTGCTGCCTGGCCATCCCCGGCGTCGCCGGCCCAGGCGTCCTGTCGGCGGGTGTGACAACCAGGATCGGGTCTTGCTGTGTGTCCATGACCGCTCCTCGTGACCTATCAGTCCTGGGTCCATGCTCGTCCTGTCCGCGACCCCGCCCGCAGGCGGATGCGCGAGACGCTAGTGGGGCCAGACGAGTCCGCGGCTCCACCTCGCTCGGCGAGTCCTTGAGAACATCCGCATTTGCCGCAGGGCGCTCGTGCCTGCTTGTTATGCGCGCGTCGAGCGGATCGACTTGGCGTCGGCCCCGGTCAAGCCCGGGAGACCGCCGCGCGCACCTGGTCCAGCATCTCCTTCTCGCCCTTGCTGACCTGCTCCGCGCCGAACCCCATGAAGCCGCCCTCCTTGGCGGCGTTGGCGGCGGCTTGCGCCGAGGCGACCAGCCACTGGCCGAACGCCGCCGTCTCTTCGGGGGTCGCCCGAGCCGCAACAATCGCCTGGACGGCGCTCAGCTCGACCAGCACCTGCTCACCCACCGGTGCGGTCCCCTCCGACGAGGGGCGGAACCCCTTGAGCGGGTTCCGCTTCTGCTGGACCTCCGCCTGGATGTCGAGGGCCACCTCGGTCACCAGTTGCTCCCGACTTGAAGGATTCGTGGCGGACTTGACTGTCGCCATCGACTCCTTCGCGGCCTCGATAGGACCGCCGGGATCGGCCAGGGAGATGGTCAGACCGGCCACGAACGGCGCCCGCACGATCCGGCTCCACTCCTCCTCGGAGAAGTCACTCTTGGTCGTCACGGCACGTCCCTTCGTCCTGAGGCTGGCGGGGTGGGCTGTCCGCGGCCGTCCGCGCGCCCGCGTGCCAGTCTCCCCGGTCGCGCCAGACATTGTCACGGTCCGCTGGGACGTCAGGAACAGACGATCATGCCGCGGTGAGGGCGGCTACGCTCGCCCGATCATGCCGCCGATCGCTCAAGTCTGCCGGATCCGAACTAGGGCGGCGTGTGGCGGTCCGTCGTGGGGATGGCAGATCATGGTCGGGTGAAGTTGAACTCGACTTGCACGACATCCACAAGTGTGCGTTTGCGGAGGTCCCGCAACGAGAGGTACTGAGAACGCCTACCGTGGCGGATGCACGGTCGATACGACGACGGGAGGACGGGCCTATGTCACATGTACGACGCTTCGACCACGTCGGCCTCACGGTCGCAGATCTCGACGTCGTGACCGCCTTCTTCGTGGCGCTGGGCCTGAAGGTCGAGGGCAGGACGTTCGTCGAGGGCGAGTTCTTGGACACGGTCTGCGGCATTCCCGACTCCCGCACCGAGATCGTCATGCTGAAGCCGCCCGACGATGGCACCCGTCTGGAGCTCTCGAGCTTCGTGCGACCCGACTCCGTGCCGGGCTCACCGGCCGCCATGGCCAACGAGCTGGGATTGCGCAACGTGGCCTTCGAGGTCAACGACCTGCAGGCGGCTGTCGATTGGGCAGCTACCGAGGGCTACGGACTGGTCGGTGGCATCGGCGAGTACGAGAGCGCTTGGCGGATGGCCTACGTCCGGGGGCCGGAAGGGATCATCGTCTCGCTGGCCGAGCGCATCGGCTGAGCCTCGCAACGCCCGCAAGCCGCCGATAGCGACGGTGTGCTTGACGAGGCTCGATCGGGACACGATCACTGGGTCGATGGACACCTCCGAACCGGGCCCGACCGTCTCCGGTGTCATTGTCCCCAACCATGATCCGCTCCGGATAGCCGTGGCGGCCTATCTGGCGCGGTTCAAGGGCCAGTCGCGCGTCCACAGCGAATCGGACCTACGCGGATACCTCACTTGGTGTGATCAACGTCGGCTAGACCCCGGCTAGACCCGCTGGCGGCCCATCGCCCGCACATCGAGCTCTACGTGCGGTGGCTGCAGGAAGTGCGCCGATTCAAGCCCTCGACGATGTCGCGGCGCATGTCGGTGGTCGCGGGCTTCTACCGCACGTGGGTGATCGACGACGTCCTGAAGCACTCACCAGCCGAGCACGTTCGACGACCCAACGTCTCGGCGGAGTCGCCCACCCTGGGGCTGACCCATCTGCAGTTCGAGGCCATGCTGACAGCTGCGCGTCAGTCAGAAAATCGATGCGACTTTGCCCTGGTCGCCATGCTCGGGCTGTTGGCCTGCGGATCTTCGAGGCCACCGCCAGCAACATCGAGGACCTCGGCGAAGAGCACGGTCACCGCGTGCTGCGTGTCAACGGCAAAGGAGACAAGGTCGTACTGGTCCCGCTCCCACCGGCGGTCGGGCGTGCCCTCGAGCGCGGCATTGGCGACCGGCCCACCGGTCCGATTCTCCTCACCGCCCTCGGCACTCGGATGGACCGGCACTGCGCAACCCGCCGGCTGCGTCGGCTCACCGAGCAAACCGGCATGCAGATCGCCCGGATGCACCCACACATGCTCCGGCACACCTTCGTGACCACCATGCTCGACGCCGGTGTCGACCTGCGTGACGTCCAGATCGCCGCCCGCCACGCCGACCCACGAACCACGATGCCGCTACGACCGCGCACGCAAGAACCTTGACCGGCACGCCAACTACATCCTCGCCGCCTACATGGCCTCCGGCACCTGACGGAAGCAACCGGACGTGCCGATGAGCGTGCCGGTCCGTGCGCCCCGATTTGGAAAACCAGGTCACACTCAAGGACCCGCTTCGCAACGGGTCCCCGTCCCGGAAAGCCGTTCAGACGGGTCTTTCGGGACGACGCTCGATCGAGGCGGGTCGGGTCGTCGAGCTCGGCACGCCGGCCGTGCTCCTCGGCCGCGACGGCGCGTACGCCGCCCTGGCAGCGTGAGCTACCGGACGCCGAACGTCCGCAATCGGGGGTACGTTGCCGGCATGTCCGACTTCACGATCAAGGCGCTCACGCCGGAGACGTTCGACGACTTCGCCGCTCTCGTCGAGCGGAACAAGGGCATGTTCGCCAGCTGCTGGTGCACGTACTTCCATCCCGACTGCGCGGAGAGAGGCCAGAGCGCCGAGGGGAACCGGGCGCTCAAGCAACGTCTGGTGGCCGACGGGATCGCGCACGCGGCGCTGGTCTACGACGGCGACCGGACCGTCGCCTGGGCGGAGTACGGATCACCCGAGGAACTGCCCAACATCCATCACCGCAAGGAGTACGTGGCCACTGCCGAGCGACTGCCCGACTACCGGGTCACCTGCATCCTGGTCGAGCGCGGCCTTCGCGGTCAGGGCCTGGCGGCGATCGCGCTGCGCGGAGCCGTCGAGCTGATCGCGCAGGCCGGCGGCGGCCTGGTCGAGGGCTACCCGCACGACACCGGCGGGGTCCGGAAGAAGAACTCGTCGTTCCTCTACAACGGCACCCGCACGATGTACGAGCGCGAGGGCTTCACCTACGACCGGCACAAGGGCCAGGGCAACTGCGTGATGGTGCGCGAGGTGGCCCCGAGCACGCGCGACTGAACCGGTCCAGCGCCCGGCCGATCACCGATTGGGGATCCGCAACCGGAACAGATTGCTAACGATGGGGCTCGACGCGTAGGAGCTGTGTCCGCGCGATGATGGCATCGCGGTCGTGCGTGCGAGCGAGTCGGACCCGCGCCGGATCGTGCACGTATCCAGCAAGCGCTTTCTCGTCCGGCATCTCGATCACCTGGACCTCGAGCGGATCGCCGTCGACTCGTTCGATGACGACGTACCGCGAGCTGAGGCGACCGCCGTGCTCCGACAACAGCGCGAGTACTTCATCCTCGAACGCAGCAAGGTCGCGGCCCCGTCCTGGATGTTCCCACAGCAGGACGCACAGGCGGATCGGCATGGGGCCATCCTGCCATTGACGTGCCACAAGAGGATCCCTCACCGGCACGGATCAGTGCCGGTCGATTGACCGCTCATGCCGCTGGTCGTGCGGGCGGACGCACGCCGCTGCCGCGTTGACGCCTCCGGGCGAGGGAGGGCTTCTAGACGGATGAACACTGTCGACCTGCTTCCCGCTCTCAGCGACCGCGACGATCAGATCCTCCGTTTGGCCGTCGCCGCACACCTGGCCCGCTACAAGGGTCAGACCCGCGCGCACACCGCCTCCGACCTCAACACCTACCTCGACTGGTGCCACAGGCGTCGCCTTGCGCCTCTTGAAGCGAAGCGTGCCCACGTGGAGCTCTTCCTAAGGTGGATGCAGGAGGTTCGACGACTCAAGCCCTCCACTGTCTCCAGGCGCCTGTCGGTGCTGTCGGGCTTCTACCGGACCTGCGTCGTCGACGGGACCCTCGAGCACTCGCCGGCCGAGTACGTCCGTCGGCCACATGTCCCGCCGGAGTCACCCACGCTTGGCCTGAGCCATCTGCAGTTCGAGGCGATGCTCACCGCGGGCCGAGACTCGGACAACGTCAACGACTTCGCACTGGTCGCAATGCTCGGCTCCTCGGCCTCAGGATCTTTGAGGCCACCGGCGCGGACGTCGAGGCGCTCAGCGAAGTCCGAGGGCACCGAGTCCTACGCGTTCATGGCAAAGGCGACAAGGTCGCCCTCGTGCCATTGCCGCCAGCGGTCAGCCGAGCCATCGACCGCGCAGCCGGCAGTCGCGAGACCGGCCCGCTCCTGCTGAACCGCGAAGGCCGGCGCATGGATCGCCACGCGGCCACCCGCCGACCACGCCAACTCGCGCTCACGGCAGGCGTGGCCATCGACCGCGTGCACCCGCACATGCTCAGACACACGTTCGTCACCACGATGCTCGACGCCGGCGTCGACCTCCGAGACGTCCAGATCGCCGCTCGGCACGCGGATCCCCGAACGACGATGCGTTACGACCGCGCACGCACCAACCTTGACCGCCATCCCAACTACATCCTCGCGGCCTACATGGCATCGGCTACCTGACGCGCATATCTGCCGATGTCAGGATGTTCGAGAGAAGCGACTGCAGTACGTTGTGTGATGCGCGACGGGAACCGGGTGATTGCGGCGACCGTTCCGGTGGGGAGAGCGTATGACCACGGCCGAGGCACTCGATCGCGGCCGGGGCTCCTTCGGTCGGCATGCCTGGGCGGATGCGTATGCCGAGTTCTCTGCCGCGGATCACGAGGCGCCACTCGAGGTTACGGATCTCGAGCGGCTCGCCATGGCCGCCTATCTGGTGGGCCGGGACGACGACGGCGACGATGCCGGGGCGCGGGCGTTCCACGAGTGCCTGCGCATGGGCGATGCACCTCGTGCCGCCCGGTGCGCATTCTGGTTGGGCCTCGGACTCCTGTACCGCGGTGAGGTGGCCCAGGGCAGCGGCTGGCTCGCCCGGGCCCGCGGACTGCTGGACGAGGGTCGGCTGGACTGCGTCGAGCAGGGGTATCTGCTCTTGCCGGTCTCAATGCAGAGCTTGGCCGCGGCCGACGCCGCGACCGCGTACGCCGCCTGCAGTCAGGCCGCCAAGATCGGAGACCGCTTCGGCGACCCGGACCTGAAGGCTTTCGCCGGTATGGGCAGGGGTCATGCGCTGATCCGGCTCGGGGAGACCGCGCAGGGCGTGGTGTCGCTCGACGAGGCGATGGTCGCCGTCACGGCTGGCGAGGTGTCTGCGAACGTTGCCGGGATCGTCTACTGCGGTGTGATCATGGCGTGTCAGGAGATCTTCGATCTGCGGCGGGCGCAGGAGTGGACGGGGGCGTTGAGCCGCTGGTGTGAGTCTCAGCCGGACCTGGTGCTCTTCCGCGGTCAGTGCCTGGTGCACCGTTCCGAGATCATGCAGCTGCAGGGGGCGTGGCCGGATGCGATGGAGGAAGCGCAGCGGGCGTGTGACCGGCTTTCCCAGCCCGCTGGCCCGCCGGACGTGGTCGGCATGGCCTTCTATCAGCTCGCCGAGCTGCATCGGCTGCGCGGGGAGTTCGCGAAGGCGGAGCAGGCGTATCGCCAGGCCAGCCGGTTCGGTCGAAGGCCGCAGCCCGGTCTGGCGCAGCTGCGGTTGGCCCAGGGACAGGTCGATGCCGCAATGGCGGCGATCCGTACGGCGCTGGACGAGGCACCGGGCCGCCTGGCCAGGTCCAAGCTGCTTGCCGCGTACGTCGACATCGTGCTTGCCGCCACCGACGTCCCGTCCGCGCGCGCTGCCGCCGATGAGCTGGCCGAGATCGCCGCCGAACTCGAGGCGCCGCTGCTGCGGGCCGCTGCCGCCCGCGCCACAGGGGCGGTCCTGCTCGCCGAGGGCGATCTCCGAGCAGCGCTCGCCGCACTGCGCGATGCATGGGCGGCGTGGCAGGAGCTGGGGTCGCCGTACGAGTCGGGCCGGGTACGGGTCCTGGTCGGCCTGGTCTGCCAAGCCCTCCACGACGAGGACACCGCGGCGATGGAGCTGGACGCGGCCCGGCAGGTCTTCGCCCAACTCGGCGCCGTCCCCGACCTGACCCGCGTCGATGCGTATACCCGCAAGCGGCCGGTCGCCGAACCGTCCGGGCTGAGCCGCCGCGAGGTCGAGGTGCTCCGGTTGGTCGCGGCCGGCAAGACCAACCAGGGCATCGCCACCGAGCTGTTCCTCAGCGAGAGGACCGTCGAGCGGCACGTCAGCAACATCCTGACCAAGCTCGGCGTCGGCTCGCGCACCGCCGCGGCGGCGTACGCGTTCGAGCGCGGGATCCGCTGACGCGCTACCTGGAACCACCCATACCGCCGCTGCCCGGCGTTTGGGTGGTTTCCCCGAAGCCGCCACATCCCCTGCCGTCCTAGCGTCGCAGCACGCGTCACGACGCGGGAGGTCAAGGATGCCGAAGATCGGTGACCACGCGGTGGTCCTCGGGGCCGGCATGGCTGGGCTCCTCGCCGCACGGGTGCTGGCCGACGCGTACGAGCGGGTCACGGTCGTGGAACGCGACCCGCTGTTGGAGACGACGCAGAATCGGCGGGGTGTCCCCCAGGGACGGCACGCCCATCTGCTGGTGCCCCGAGGGACGCAGATCCTCGACGAACTCTTTCCCGGCCTGATCGAGGACATGTCTTGGCTAAAGGAGGAACCACATGCCGCTCTACATGGACATGCACAGCATCGACGGGGGCGTCGCCGTCAACGACGTCGCGCAGGCCCACCTGGCCGATCTCCAGACGCAGGACCTCTACGGCGTCCGCTATCTGCGCTACTGGGTTGACGAGGGCGCCGGCAAGGTCTTCTGCCTGGTCGACGCGCCCGATTCTGGTGCCGCCGAGCGCGTCCACCGCGAGGCGCACGGCCTGGTGGCGGACGCCATCTTCCCGGTTGTCGAGGGAGCGTGAGCGATGAAAACCACAACCCGGACGTTGGCCGCCATCCTCGGCGCCGCGGCGCTTGTGGTCGTCACGACCGCACAGACGGTCGCCACCGGCCCGGATCTGGCTAAGGCGCGCGCCTCGACCGCACGCTTCCACCAGCTCGCCGAGGCCGAGGCCGCCGGCTACGGCCTCCCGCCTGCCGGCGTCCCACTCCACGAGTGCATCGCGTCGTTCGACGACACCGGCGCGATGGGCTTCCACTACATCAATGGCGCACTGCTCGATACAACCCTCGACCCGACCCAGCCTGAGGCGCTCGTCTACGCACCCAATGCGAACGGACGGTTGCGCCTCGTGGCGGTCGAGTACGTCGTGTTCCAGGAACCCTGGATCGCCGAACACGGCGACGAGATGCCCATGCTCTTCGGTCAGGAGTTCATGCCGGTCGGGTTCCCGAATCGATTTGAGATCCCGGCCTTCTTCGCGCTCCACGCCTGGATCTGGAAGAACAATCCGTCCGGCACATTCGCGCCCTTCAACCCGGCCGTCTCCTGCGACTGACGGCTACCGGGACTGGACCGATAGCGAGGCCGCCCCCGCGGGGCGGCCTCGCTATCCGCCGAGGGTCAGCGGATCCAGGCTCAGCAACATCCACCAGCGCGTGTGTGATGAAGGCACACAATGCGGCCCGGCAGGTCTTCGCCCAACTCGGCGCCGTCCCCGACCTGACCCGCGTCGATGCGTATACCCGCAAGCGGCCGGTCGCCGAACCGTCCGGGCTGAGCCGCCGCGAGGTCGAGGTGCTCCGGTTGGTCGCGGCCGGCAAGACCAACCAGGGCATCGCCACCGAGCTGTTCCTCAGCGAGAGGACCGTCGAGCGGCACGTCAGCAACATCCTGACCAAGCTCGGCGTCGGCTCGCGCACCGCCGCGGCGGCGTACGCGTTCGAGCGCGGGATCCGCTGACGCGCTACCTGGAACCACCCATACCGCCGCTGCCCGGCGTTTGGGTGGTTTCCCCGAAGCCGCCACATCCCCTGCCGTCCTAGCGTCGCAGCACGCGTCATGACGCGGGAGGTCAAAGATGCCGAAGATCGGTGACCACGCGGTGGTCCTCGGGGCCGGCATGGCTGGGCTTCTCGCCGCACGGGTGCTTGCCGACGCGTACGAGCGGGTCACGGTCGTGGAACGCGACCCGCTGTTGGAGACGACGCAGAATCGGCGGGGTGTCCCCCAGGGACGGCACGCCCATCTGCTGGTGCCCCGAGGGACGCAGATCCTCGACGAACTCTTTCCCGGCCTGGTCGAGGACATGATCGCCGGGGGTTTGCCGGTGATCCGGGACTTCGCGGAGCTCCGCTTCGCCCCGGGCGGTCATCTGCTCTGCCTGAGGGGCCGCCCCGGGCAGCCCTTCATCTGTCAGGGCAGCCGGCCGTACCTGGAAGGCCACGTACGTGCCCGGGTCCGGGAGTTGTCCGCGGTCGAGATCGTCGACCGGTGCGAGATCGTCGGGCTCGTCACCACCGCGGCTCGAGACCGCGTCACCGGGGTCCGGCTCCTGCATCTCGCTGCCGACGGCGCCGAGGAGACCCTCGACGCCGACCTCATCGTGGACGCGACAGGACGCGGCGGCCGCACACACGCCTGGCTGGCGACGATCGGCTACGACCAGCCGCCGGAAGAGCAGCTCACGATCCAGTTGAAGTACGCCACTCGGCACCTACGGCTGCGCCCGGGCGCACTGGGCGGACAGAAGATGGTCTCCATCGGTGCCCAGCCGGGCCGGCCCACCGGCTTCGTGCTGTTCGCGCAGGAGGACGACCGGTGGATCCTGACGGCGATCGGATACGACGGACACCACCCGCCGACCGACCCCGAAGGCTTCCTCGCCTTCGTCGAGACCATCGCCCCGCCGGACGTCTTCGCCGCGATCCGCGACGCCGAGCCGCTCGACGACATCGTCGCCCACCGGTTCCCGGCCAACCTTCGCCGGCGGTACGAGCGGCTGCGCCGCTTCCCGGCCGGGCTGCTCGTTTTCGGCGACGCGATCTGCAGCTCGAACCCGGCTTACGCCCTGGGCATGTCGGTCGCCGCGCTGCAGGCGGGGGCCCTGCGGGACTCGCTGGCCGTCGGTGACCGCGACCTGGCCCGGCGGTTCTTCCGGGCCGCCGCAAGACCGGTCGACATGGCCTGGCAACAGGTCGTCAGCGCTGACCTGGTCCTGCCGCAGGTGAAGGGACCGCGGCCGCTACCCGTCCGGGTCATCAACGCCTACGTCAACCGGGTGCTGATCGCGGCCGAGCGCGACCCCGCGGTGGCTGAGCAGTTCATCCGAGTCGCCGCCCTCCAGGACCCGCCCAAGCGGCTGTTCCGACCCTCCACGGCGCTCCGCGTCCTGCTCGGCAACCTGCGGCATAGCCGCGTCCCTAGGATCGGCGCCGCGACACGGGCAGCCGTCCTCCCTCCACATGGCCTGACGAGGAAGTCATGACTTTCCAAGACCACAGACCATGGAGGGCACATGCGGGGTGACGGTGTTCGAGTTCTCATCGTCGGCGCCGGCATTGCCGGGCTGGCGGCGGCTCGCACGCTGCGCGGTTGGGGCGCCGCGGTCGAGATCATCGAACGCGCTGCCGCGCCGATGAGCGAGGGCACCGGGATCTACCTGCCCGGCAACGCGGTACGTGCCCTCAACAGTCTCGGGCTTGGCGCGCAGGTGGCCGAGTTCGCGGTGTGCATTGAGCGGCAACGCGTCGCCGACCACCGTGGACGCCTGCTCTTCGAAATCGAGATGGCCGACGTGTGGAACGGTGTCGGCCCCTGCCTGGCGCTGCATCGGGCAGAGTTGCATCAGGTGCTGCTCGCCGGAGTCCGCGACGTGCCGATCAGGTGGGAACACAGCCCGCAGGCGGCGACCGTCGACGACGCAGGTGTCACAGTCAAGTTCAGCGACGGCGGCAGTGACCGCTACGACCTCGTCCTGGGCGCGGACGGACTGCACTCGACGGTGCGGCGGCTGGTCTTCGATGCCCCTACGCCGCGCCCGGTCGGCCAATACGCGCGCCGCTTCGTCGTCGCACGGCCCGAAGCGGCGCCAATCTGGTCGGCGCTGCTCGGTCACAACTCGTCGTTTCTGACAATCCCTATCGGCGACGGACGGATGTACTGCTACTGCGATGGGCCGCTCACCTCCCCACCGCCGCCGCTGCACGAGCTTCTGGCCGGCTACGCCGAGCCGGTGCCCACCCTGCTCGACGCGCTCGACGAAGCCAACAACGGCAACGGCACCGGGCAGGCCGGCGCGGTTGAGGAGGTCGTCCTCGACTCCTGGTCGCGCGGTGCCGTGCTGCTCATCGGCGACGCCGCGCACGCCACCTCACCCAACATGGCCCAAGGCGCCGCGATGGCGCTGGAGGACGCCATCGTCCTGGCCGAGTCCCTCACCGCGGCCGACAGCATCCCCGACGCGTTTGCGGCGTACGAACGCCGCCGTCGCCCCCGCACCGACTGGGTACTCCGGCAAACCCACCGCCGGGACCGCACCCGCATGCTTTACCCCGCCGCCCGCAACCTTGTGCTCAAGCGGTTTGGACGGCGAATCTTCCACGCCAACTACCGGCCGCTGCGCGAGCGGGCCTAACCACAGCAGGCACCTCGCGAACATCCTCTTCTGCCGCGAACCGCGCGCTCGTGCCGATGACCGGGCGGGCCGCGTGAGGGCCCGGACACCGACCGCGGCTGCCCAGCGAAAGGTGTGGGGTAGGACTACGCCTTGCGTACTGGGTAGCGCAGGTGCGTAACGCCGACGCCCGGGATCACCGTCGGGTTGCCAAGGACGGCTGGCATACCGGCGAGGTGATCAAACAGTCGAACTCCGGAGCCAAGGAGTACCGCCGCGAGGTCGACGTGGAGCTCGTCGAGGAGGCCAGCGTTCAGGCATTGCTGGATGGTGTCAGCGCCGTGGACCCCAACGGACTTCCCGGGGGCGGCGGCTTTTGCTTGGTTCACGGCGCTTTCGATGCCGTCGGTCACGAAGTGGACAGTCGAGTTGGGTCGCGGCCATCCGGCGGGGATGTGGTGGGTAAGGACGAATGCTGGTCCCCAAGCGTGATCTCCGCCCCAGCCTTGCGCGACGTCGAAAGTGCGTCGACCGGTGAGCACGGCACCAAGTCCGGACGTGAGACCGCGGAGGTGCTCGGCGCTCGACGCGGACACCTTGAACGTCATGGGGTCCGACCCTCCGGTGTGGATTTCGACGTCCCCCGAGTTGAGGTACCAGTCGAACACTTCGGCCACGCCATCGTTGAGGTCGGCGACGTAGCCGTCGAGCGACATGGACATGATGGCGACAACGTTCGACATTGCAATGTTCCTTTCGAGGTGGAAACTGCGTTCAGGCGCCGTCAGTCCCAGGCGGTCCCGATGACCACCCTCTACCCCCACCACGAACGGCATCCCGCGGAAACGACAACCTTCCACAGAAAGAGCGTCCGATCCGATTTGCTCCTACCGCTGAGTGCGCGGATCTGCCGATGGTCGTGCGTAGCGAGCGGCCCCTGAGAGATGATGGGCGAGTGCCGAATAGTGGAGGACTCAAGATCCAGGAGCCGAGTGGGCCGCGTTGGGAACTTGCACTTTCGCTCCTCGAATCCGGCGAAGCACCCGTGCGGCTCGGGAGCATCCAGATGTGGCGGGACACGTCTGGTCCTCGCGCCGACGGCCGGATACGCATCACTGTGGGCGTCGGTGAGAGCGTTTCTGAGGCTGTCGCTCGTGAGGCCCTGCACCGAGCGCACGAAACGGTGGACGCTGTTGCCGCGACCGACGAGAACTTCGCCAATCTGCTTATCGACCATCGAGCCCACTGGGAACTCGTGCACGACTACGGCATGGGCACCACTCTGGTCGCCGCCGAGGATGGAGACGGATACCTCTTGTGGCCGTCGGACGGGCAGCGCTCCTAACGTCCGCATCTGCCGCTGACCGAGCTCTGCCCGACATGCCGCTGACGGGCCCACGTCCCGAGCATGCCGGCGGTGGCCCACGAGTAGCTCTGCCTCCGGAAGCGTCCGATCATTCTGGTCTGCTGGTCCTCCGGGGTCGACGGTGAGCGGGGGTCGCAGACCGCGTGGTCACCCGGTAGACGTGCCACGGCGGCTTGCCGGCCGACGGGCACTGAGCGGCGCCATAGCGTCGGCGCGATCGTGGGGACCGTAGCCCTACGGATCGCTCGGTTGGGGTCGTCGCCGAGGGCCCGGTACCTTCCAACGGTGGTGATGCCGAGTCCCGGTTGGCACCGGCTGCAGGCGGCCATCGACGGCCGCGTCGTCCCCGACCCCGAGCCGACCACGTTCAACGCCCGGTTCCACGACGTTCGTCCCCGGGCGGTGGTCCGCTGCACGTCGCCGGGGGACGTGGCGGCGACGCTGTCGTTCCTGCGCCAGCACGACCTGCCGTTCGCCGTGCGCAGCGGCGGCCACTGCTTTGCCGGCAACTCGTCGAGCCCCGGCGTCGTGCTCGACGTCACCCCGATGGGCCTCGTCGTGCCGGACGGCGACCTGGTCACGGTCGGTGCCGGCGCCCGCCTGGGTGCTGTCTACGACCGCCTCCAGCCGGACGGCCGTGCCCTTCCCGCAGGGACCTGCCCCACCGTCGGGATCGCCGGGCTGGCGCTGGGCGGGGGCCTCGGCGTGCTCGGTCGCCGCTACGGACTCACCTCCGACCGGATGGTCTCGGCCCAGATCGTGCTGGCCGACGGCAGCGTCGTCGGTTGCGACGAGCGCGATGAGCCGGACCTCTTCTGGGCGCTGCGTGGGGCCGGCGCCGCCGAGCTTCGGCGTGGTGACGTCGTTCGTCTTGCGCACTGTTCCCGCGCCTCACGCCGTCGATTTCCACCTTGCCTGGGACTTCGACCAGGCCGTCGACGTCGTCGAGGCCTGGCAGACCTGGGCGCCGTCGGGGCCTGACGAGCTCGCTGCCAGCCTCAAGGTGATCGCGACCGGGGACCCGGCCCAGCCACCCACCGTCAACATCTACGGTGTCCTCCAGGTCGGCGACACCGACGGGTCCGACGTCGTCGACGACCTCCGACACCGGGTCGGGGCCGACCCAGCCTGGCGCTGGAGCGAGTTCCTGCCCTTCGCCCGGACCCGGCAGCTCTGGGCACAGCTGCCTCCGCCCGGGACGACGTTCCACGACCTCGATGCCCCCGCCCAGATCCACCCGTGGCTGGTCGCCCGGTCCGAGTTCTTCCGCCGACCCCTCCCGACCGGCACGGTGGCGGCGCTGCTCGAGGTCCTCACCCGGGACCGGGTCGCCGGGGAGGAGCGCGAGCTCGACTTCATGCCCTGGGGCGGGGCCTACAACCGGGTTGCCGCCGACACGACCGCCTTCGTCCACCGTGACGAGTTGTTCCAGCTCAAGCACTCGGCCACCGTCCACCCCGACGCGCCCGCCAGGGCCAAGGACGCCGCCCACGCGTTCGTACGGCGGTCGTGGGAGACCGTGCACCCGTGGGGATCGGGCGGGGTCTTCCCCGCTTTCCCCGACCGAGACCTCGCCGAGCCGGCCGAGGCGTACCACGGCAGCAACCTGCCACGCCTCCGCACGATCAAGGCCCGCTACGACCCCACCAACGTCTTCCAACCCCCCAGCGGACAAGCCATCCCACCGGGCTGACGGGTTGCGGCGAGCGCGTGGGGAGGGAGCGGGGGGCCGAACGACTCGGCTGCTCCACCGACCCGGCCCTGAGCCGTCGCCCTCCAAGCGTTCGCAGGGCGGCGACGTCGACCTGAAGCGCCCGCTCATCAGCGTAAGGCGGTCCGCGTCAAGCAGCTGGCCGGTGCCTCGCTCGCTGACCGACGCCCAGCTGGCCCGTACCCACGACCTGGGTCCCGAGCGCTGGACCGTGACGGGGGTGGCGCCAGGCCGGCACCTCGTGCGCGCACCGTCTTGTCGACCCAAATCAAGGACAAGGCCAGCAGATCGACGAACCGCAGGGTTTGCCAAAGGGACCTGGCGGCGACCCGTTGTACACGCCCACCTGAGGCGGCGACCAGACGCGCCGTGCACTCTCATGGCCGAGATGCGGATGTTGCAGTCTGTCGCTACTGCTCCGGCCGCCAGGCGTCACGTGAGACGTACTGAAGCGGCACTTCCCGTACACCCCGATCGGCGCAAAGATCTGAACTCGTGGCGGTGCGCGCTGAGATCCGGCAGGTGTCAGCGCTCAGGAAGCGCCAGCCGTGCGGTGACGACCCAAGGATGGCGGCTGTGAAATGAGCGGCAAGGTAGTCGTGAACAGGTGTATGTCGCTTGACGGCTTCATCGCGGGTCCCGGCCACTCGATGGACTGGGGCGGTGGTCGCGCTCTCGCCGACTTCGTGGCACCGGACGATTTCGCGGAGGTCGCCGCGGCCACCGGCGCCATGCTCGTCGGCCGACGGACCTGGGAGGTAGGCGACCGGATGGAGGCCGAGGAGCCGGGCAGCACCGACTACCCCTTCTCCGGACCGATGTTCCTCCTCACCCATAGACCGCTGGAGCCGCCGGACCCGGAGGTCACGATCCTCTCCGGCGAGATCGGGGAAGCGGTCGCCACCGCACTGGACGCTGCGGGCGGCAAGAACCTCGAAATCCTCGGCGCCGACGTGGCCAGCCAGTGCCTGCAGCGGGGGCTCGTCGACGAGATCCTGGTGTATGTGCTGCCGGTGCTGCTCGGCGACGGCATCCGCTTCTCGTCCCCGGGCCTTGCGAGGACAGACCTGGAACCGCTCAGCAGCACGCGGTCGGGCGACGCGACCCTCCTCCGCTTCCGCGTTCGCAAGCAGTCCGACCAGACCGACGGATAGCGCCGGATCACCCGGGCTGGCGACAGGTGACCGATTGGATGCGTCACTCCTCGACGTTGCGGCCCTCACGCATCTGCCGCGATCAGGGTGCAGAGCCTCCAGCTCTCTCCTGTCGTCTGGCCCCGGGGAACGGACGGGCGCAACTCGGTGTCCCGCGCCCCTCGTGACACGGCAACATGGCAGACATGTCCTTGCCCACTCCCACGCTGCACACCGCTCGCCTGCGGTTGCGCCCCTTCACCAGCGCGGACGCGGACGCTCTCTTCGCGCTGCACAGCAGCGCCTACGTGCTGCGCTACTGGGACGCACCGCCCTGGAGCGAGCGTGCGCGCGCCGAGCGGTTCATCGCGGCATGTCGGCAGTTGGCGGACGAAGGCAGCGGGGCACGGCTGGCCATGGACGGTGTCTCCGACGAGACGTTCCTCGGCTGGTGCAGTCTGACCCGGTGGAACCCGGACCACCGCAGCGCGTCGCTGGGCTACTGCCTCGACGATGCGGCGTGGGGCTGCGGCTACGCGACGGAGGCCGCGCGTGCCTTGCTGCAGTGGGCATTCGACACGCTGGACCTGAATCGAGTCCAGGCCGAGGCCGATACTCGCAATGCGGCGTCGGCTTGCGTGCTGGAGAAGCTTGGATTCATGCGTGAAGGGACGTTGCGGGAGGACTGCGTCGTGAACGGCAAGGTGTCGGACTCGTGGGTCTACGAGCTGCTCAGGCGAGAGTGGTAGCCGTCAGCTCCGAGCTTGCCGCGAGTAGAGCACGACCGTTGACCTCGACGTCTGCTCGCTGAGTAGCCTCGCGGTGTGGCGACGAGGTCTGAGCGTCAGGCTGCGCTCGAGGTGGTCGGGGCGTATCACGAGGCACAACTGTCGCTGTTGCTCGGTCGTGCTGCTGAGGCTATCGATCGGTTCCGGGTGGGTGAGGCTTGATGCTTTCGAGACTGATGCGGACCTGTTTCAATACGGCCGTGCGGCCAAGGAGTTGTGGAAGTTCTGCAGCATCGGGGATGTGTTCTCCACCGCAGCGGTGATTGCCGATGGCCCACCGATGGACTGGTGGGCACGCGGAGCATTCAAGCGGCGGAAGCGCTGACTCAGAATCGCGTGATCGCAGGACCGCGCTGGGCGTGAGGCTCAGGTCCCGGCAGCCATGAAGGCGGCCAGAATGTAGTTGGCGTGTCGGTCGAGGTTGTTGCGGGCGAGGTCGTACCGCATGGTGGTGCGCGGATCGGCGTGCCGGGCGGCGATCTGAACGTCGCGGAGGTCGACGCCGGCGTCGAGCATGGTGGTCACGTAGGTGTGGCGGAGCATGTGGGGGTGCATCCGCACCGCGGCCAGGCCGGCGGTCTTGGCCAGGGCGCGGAGGCGGCGGGTGGCGCAGTGTCGGTCCATCCGACTGCCAGTGTGGCTGCGCAGGATCGGCCCGCCGGTGCGGCCCGCCGCGGCTCGGTCGATCGCCCGGGCCACCGCGGGTGGTAACGGGACGTCGACGATCTTGTCGCCCTTTCCGTGGACGTGGAGGACCCGGTGCCCGTGGATCTCCGATAGCTCGGTGATGTCGGCTCCGGTGGCCTCGAACACCCGCAGCCCCAGCAGACCAGCATGGCGACCAGGGCGAAGTCGTTGAGATTGGATGATTCGCGGGCGGCGGTGAGCATGGCCTCGAACTGCAGGTGGGTCAGTCCGAGGGTGGGTGACTCCGCGGGGACCCGCGGCCGGCGTACGTGCTCGGCCGGAGACCGAGGCAGGATGCCGTCGATCACGCAGGTGCAGTAGAAGCCGGCCATTACCGAGAGTCGTCGAGACACTTGGATGGCTTGTAGCGGCGGACTTCTTGCATCCACCGCATGAACAGCTCGATGTGGACGCGTTCAGCGGCCAACGGATCCAGCTGCCGCGCACTGCACCATGACAGATAGCGCGGAGATCAGATTCGACATGCAGTCGGCTCTGGCCCTTGTACCCGGCTAGGAACGCCGCGACAGCACGCCAGAGCCGATCGCGATCGGGCTCGATGCAGTCAGAAAGAACGATGAATTCACTCATCCGTCGAGTGCCACACTCGGGCCGCGAGCCGTCAACGAGACGCTACGCGCGCTACTCGCGGCAGATGAGTGCGTTCTCAGTGGTCGGTGACGACGCGCCCGGCGAAGGCAACCAAGACTCCGAGACCTCGGAGCTAGCCGCGTTCCGCGGGCACGATGACCGGGACCCCGCTTCCCTCCTCGAGGCGGCGCGCGATGCTGGCGGAGTCCCGCTCGGGCTGGGCCGGACCGGCCAGGAACTCGTCGAGTACCGCCATCTCGGAGGCACCGACGCCGCCGCTGGTGGTCCACACGATCTCCTGGCGGTCGGCCGAGCCCTCCAGGTCGACCTCGTAGGAGAGGAACGGGCAGCAGGCGGCTTCGCGCCGGACCAGGTCAAGCAGCCATTCGCGCACGCCCGGGCGGTCAGCGACCCGGAACGTGGTGGCGGTGTCGGTGGACTCCCGGCCGAGCAGGGCGTGTTCGAACAGGCGGCGGTACTCGGCGATGCGGTCGACGAGGGTGTCTTCGGCGTCGGTCATGTCACAGGCGACCGGGGCCTCGGGGCGGGCGGCGATGGACAGCAGCTTGGTCATGTCTCGACGGTAGAGTCTGGACCATGGTCCAGGGTCAACAGTTGTGCGGAACCAGTCGTCACGAAGTGAGGAGTGCGGGGAGATGAACGATGGGCGCATGCGCATCGGGGAGTTCTCTGTGGCGGCAGGCGTCTCGGTGGACGCGGTCCGGTTCTACGAGCGCCGCGGAGTTCTGCGCCCAGCGCCGCGGACCACGGGTGGGTACCGGATGTTCAACGACCGCGACCTGGACCAGGTCCGAATGGCGCGGCAGCTGCAGCAGCTCGGGCTCACGGTCACCGAGGTCGTGGACGCGCTGGCCGCGCACAACGTCGGCGGTGCGACCTGCACCTCGGAGCGGTGGCGCCTCGAGCAGGTCGAGACCCGGATCGAGGCCCAGTTGGCGGAGCTGCGCCGAACCCGCCGCCTCATCCGAGACGCGCTGGCCGCATGCGACACCGGCCACTGCCGGCTCGCCACTCCCTCCCCAGAGGCGTAGCCGGCCTCAGGTCGCTGGCACGCACGTCGGAAGGATCGCGTCGCGGGCAGCCTTGATCGTCCGACGGGGAGCAGTGGAGGACGACAGAGCGATGGGCGAATGCTTGTCTCTCGACGCGAGCGTGCGATCCTGCAGGGCCAGGCTGCCTGCGTCTCAGCCGGCGGAATAGCGCACGCTCATTGGCATGACAGCGAGCGGACAGCGGCATGAGAGTGCGTTGGTCCACACCCGCGGCGACCTGGCGTGATCCTGACGGGCGGCGGGTCAGCGTCGGTCGTCGTTACTGGCTCGGCGACAATCGAGGGCGTGCCCGTGCCGTATGACGTGCAGACGAATTTCGTGCGCGTTGTCTTCGAAGTCAGCGTCGGCGCCTTCGTGGTGGGCGAGCTCTGGCAGGGCTTTCACGTACGCCGCGGCGCGACCCGTGCCGATCTCCGCGCAGAGACTTTGTTCAGGGTGATGTTCTTCGGTGGGATCCTCCTTCTCCCATTTGGTCGAGCTGTCACCCCGGGCGCCGCGATCGGCGGCGGCGCCTGGCTGTTCGCGCTCGGGGTGCTGATCGCGTGGCTCGGCCTGCTGCTGCGTTGGTGGTCCTTCGTGAGCCTGGGGGAGTACTTCACCGTGGTCGTGAAGACCAGTGAAGACCAACCCGTCGTGGCTCGTGGTCCGTACCGGGTCCTCCGACACCCGAGTTACACCGGCCTGCTGCTGGCATTTGCTGGAGGCGGTCTCATGTTGGGCAATTGGGTGAGCACCGCCGGCGCCGTCGGCGTGGTGTTAGCCGCTCTCATCTACCGCCTTCGGATCGAAGAGCGCGCCTTGGAGGCCGCCCTGGGTGACCGCTACCGAGAGTTTGCAGGGAGCCGTGCTCGGCTCATTCCGTACGTTTGGTGACTCCAAGGACCGACCGAGCACGTCGCCCTGGTCTAGCAACTTTGATCGCGCAGCGAGCCGTCCGCTCCTCGGCACGACCGAGCGGATCGCGGCTTGAGCGGATGTTCCTCGTGACTCACCATCCGAGCTCGCGCAGTCGTGCATCGCCGATTCCGAAGTGGTGACCCACCTCGTGAACGACCGTCCGCCGTACTTGCTCGACGACATCAGCCTCGCTGGCGCACACCGCACAGATGGCGCGGCGGAAGATCGTGATCCGATCGGGCAAGGCGCCGGCGTAGAAGGTCGAGCGCCGCGTCAACGGAACTCCCTGGTAGAGCCCCAACAGGCCCGCCGGACCTCCGTTGCGTTGCACGGTGACGGCCACGTTGCTCATGAGCTCTCCGAGCTCGTCGGGCAAACCATCGAGCGCCTCGGTGACGATCGCCTCGAATCGCTCGGGATCAACCTCGACCATGCGTCAAGTGTCCAACCCGACCAACGCGAGGAAACGCTTGAACGCTCGTATCTCGCCACCTTCGAGCTCTTCGCGGCATGAGAATGTGTTTGTCATCGATGATGCGGGGATGACACGCGAGGAACTGCGGTGAGACTGGTCGCCTAGTCCGCAACGCGTCGATACCCGCCGCTGACCCAGTCGGCGACCAGTCGGCCGTATTCCTCCGCTGCTTCTTCCCACGCGAAGTGGCCGGCGTCGAGAGGATGTATCTCGCTGTTGGGGAGGAGGTCGTCCAGGTACTCGCTGTTCGACCACGGCACGAGGTCATCGTGGCGGCCCGCCACGATCTGGGTCGGCGTGGTGATCGACGGCAGCAGATCATGCAGCACCGGGTTCTGCTCGGGGTAGGTCCGCACAAACCGCGCCGACTCTGCGAAGCGTCCGAGGTCGTAGGCGCTGACGTAGTCCTCGTGGACCTCCGGCTCGCTGACGCTCGGGGCGGCCGGCTCGACCGCGTAGCCGATATTCGTTCTGGCGTCGAGAGCGCGCACGTCATCCAGCGTCGGCGCTTCGATGATGTCCTTGAGCGCGCCGCCCGCGTCGATCGGGAAGCGGACCGCGCCGCCGCCGATGGTCAGGCTCGTGACCCGTTCTGGAGCCTTCGCAGCAAGGAAAAGCGCCGCGGCCGTGCCAACGTCCGGGCCGACGACGTGCGGAGCTCCGAGGCCCCACTCATCGATCAGGCGGGCCAGGAACGCTCCGGAGCCGTCCGGGGCGATCAACTCCGGGCGACCATCTGAGTGGCCGAATCCCGGCATGTCGATGGCGACCACCCGCCCGACTGCCGCAACGCGGCTCCAGATGCGGCGGAAGGCCCAAAGGCTTTCCGGCCACGGCGCCAGCAGCAGCATGGTGATGTCCGAGTCTGCCTTGTTGTCCGCGAACCTCACCCGCACTCCGTCACAGACTCGGAAGTACGTGCTGATCGTCGAAACCGCCTCGGCATCCATCTGGCGACTCTCTTCGTTGAACCCGCTATCGACCGGATCGCCCACCTGATCTGCCCGACACGCTGTGCCGTGGAGCGATCGCTCCAGTAGTTCTAGACCAATCGCTCCAGTAGTGTCAAGGGCGTGGTACGCGATCGTGACACTCGGGCGGAGCTGGTGCAGACGATGGCGGGGCTGCTGCGCGACCAGGGGTACACCGCGACCGGACGGGCACAGCTGCTGGCGGAAAGCGGCGTCTCCAACGGGTCGCTGTACCACCACTTCCCGGGCGGCATGGAAGAGGTGGCCGGAGCTGCCCTCGAGGCGTCCGGCCACGTCGTCGCCGACGCGCTCCGCGAAGCGTTGGACGGGGCACCCAACGCAGGCGAAGGCGTCGTCCGGTTCCTCGACATCGCGCAGGGGGCGGCGATCGACGAACAGTGCGCCGGTTGCCCGGTGGCGCCGACCGCACTCGAATCACCCATCATCAGCCCCCGTCTCCGCGCGGTCGCAGCGCGGTGCTTCGACCAATGGGAGGCACTGATCGCCGCGCGGCTGCGCGCGGACGGATGGCCCGAAGACTCGCTCGCGACGGCGGCCTCAGCAGCCCTCGCCCTCATTGAAGGTGCGCTCCTGCTCGCTCGGGTGAGCGGGCAACTGAGCCACCTCGCCCACGCCAAGCACGCAGCACTGACTCTCCTCGCCGCGCCACCCGCCCAGGACGACAGCTGAACCATCGGCGCCGCAGTAGCACTTCACAACCCGCACCCCCACCCACCCCCCCGATGAGCGAGTGCTGGCACTAGTCCCGCTCGCGGTACAGGGGAGCCGGCTCCCCGTAGTGCACTCGTCGAACAGCACCCGGCAGGGCTTTAGCCAGAGCTTGGGACGCGTCGACGGAACAACCCACGGTGAACTCGATCTCCTCGTCGACCTCGCAGGCCAGGCACCAGGCCTGATCCTCGGGCCACACGAGGTGCGGTTCTTGATAGCAGCCCTGCGCGGAGCCGTACCAAGCCAGAGCTGGTGCGTCTCTGAGTGCTTCGACAGGGCCGGTGAACAGCAGCATGGCTCGATTGGGAATGTCGACTCGCGGCGCTTGCGGAGCCAAATTCGGGCCCCAGCCCTCCCAGATCGCCGCATACCCGGTGGCAGGCGTGGCCGAGTACGACGCGAGAGTCGCCAGTGCTACGCGAAGGGCAGGCTGTTCTCCTGCCCGGTCGACACCATCCGCATCGGCAAGAGCGATACGCACATACACGTCAAAGCCTGGTGGGCCGTACCGAACAAGATCCCACCAATCAACATCAGCCCGCAGCAACCACCGCGCTGCATCCGCGTTTGCAGCGGGCCTAATCTCCGTCACACCCATCAGTCTGGTGCACCGCACCGCCAGCGACCATCCGCATATGCCGCGATGAGTGCGCATTGGGCCGCCCACGGGCTAGCCGGTCTATCAAAGGCCGAGGTCGCGGCTGGTGGTGGTCGCGAGCGCCTCGGCGGGTCGGATGTAGTGGTTGAGGAGGGTGCCGAGGTCCCGGTGGCGGGTCTGGGCGGCGATCCGGTCGATCGGGGCGCCGTTGAGTGCGGCGGTGGTGGCATGGCCGGCGCGCAGCGAGTGCCCGGTGACCTGGATGCCGTCGAAGCCGGCCGCGTCGGCGCGGGCCTGCACGAGCCTGCTGACCGGCTCGGGGGCCGATCCGCTCGGTCGTGGCGGTGCCCGATCGGTAGACCCGGGTGAAGAGCGCACCAGGGCCTGCGGGGCGGATCGCTGAGCCAGCGTCGAGTGCCCGGATGATCGGTGTGGCGGTGCTCCCCGCGGGCGACTCCGACGAGTTGCCCGCGACCGTCCTGGTCGGTCTTTGACCGGCGTACCGCCACCAGGACGCCGCTGGGCTTGGCGATGATGTCGGCGAGGTCGAGGGCGGAGAGCTCTCCGGGACGCAGCGCCGAGGCGTAGCCGAGCAGGATGACGGCACGGTCACGTACGCCGATCGCGCGTCGCTGCGTCGATGCTCGACACCAGCCGGCCGAGCTCGGCGACGGTGAGCGGGTGGGTCTGACGTCGGGGCGCGGTGCCCATGATGCGGCGCAGCCCACGACGGACACGTCGCACGACGACATCGGTGGTCAGGTCTGGCAGGCCCTCTTGGTGGTGTCGGTGGGCAATTGCGAAGCAGGCGCCGTCGAGGGTCCCGAAGCAGATCCCGGACTCGGCTCGCTCGGTGAGGTAGGCGGCTAAGGCTTCCGGGGCGGCCGGCAGTGCAGCAACGTCGCGTCCGCGACACCAGATCTCCCACCGGTGCCAGGCGGAGGCGTAGGCGGTGCGGGTGGATTGCGCGAGTTCGGCGTCGATAGCCGCGGCGATCCGTTCGGCGTCGCCCGGGGTCAGCCCGCCCGGACCGGGGGTACGAGCGCGCGCAGCGGACAACGCGGGAGCCGCCGCAGGGGCTATGAACTGGCTGGTCATGGACCACGCTCGCCTACCTGCAGCTGCCCGCGGGGTGAGCCGGGAGAAGTAGCCTCCGGGAAAGGAGGGTTTCGGAGGTGGATCAAGTCCCACACACTTTCAGGCCCGGGATTCGCGCTGAATCCCGAGCCTGAAATTTGTAGCGGGGGCAGGATTTGAACCTGCGACCTCTGGACTTCGTCGACTCTGCCGAGTGCTACCCATCATTGCGGAGCCAAGCCGATTCACGCTTGGTGGTGCGGGGAGCAACGCCTTTGTCACTACCGACTGTAACCCAGTAGGACGGCCTGGTGCTGGCCCAATCCGGACACTAAACGGACAGTGCTCGAATCCTCCGAGGCTGGCAGCACACCATCTCCGGAAGCTACACAAGCGGCTACTAGACGCACCTGTGAGAACGCCCGGATCGCAGGCATGTACGCGCGTTCGATGAGGCTCGCTCGGTCGGCGGCCCGCGCTTTGGGTCGGGTGCTTCGATGAAGGTATGACAAGTCACGATGAGGTTCCCCGCGTTGTCAGCGCCAGTCGCGAGATCGCGGCAGGGCCTCAAGAGATCTTCGAGCTCCTCGCGGATCCGACTCAACAACCACGCTGGGACGGCAACGACAACCTGGCCGAGGCGCCTGCCGGGCAACGGATCCGCCGCACAGGTGACGTGTTCTTGATGACGACCACCAAGGGCAACGTCCGGGAGAATCACGTGGTCGAGTTCGACGAGGGCCGACGCGTTGCCTGGACACCGGCCGAGCCGGGGCGGCCACCGCCGGGGCACCTCTGGCGCTGGGAACTGGAGCCGATCGACGCGTCTCGCACGCGGGTCACCCACACGTACGACTGGACCGGTTGACGGACGAGAAGCGCTTCCCGCGAGCCCGAGCCACCACGGCCGATAAGCTTCGGGCCTCGCTCGACCGCCTCGCCGCCGTTGTCGAGGGTTCTGACCAGCCACTGACCCAGTGACCCGCGACGTCGGCGGCCGCCGAAATGCAGCCTTGCGCTCACCGGCATGATCGCGCGGATCGCGGCTACCTGTGAGTTGGGTTAGGGCCGGTCTGGCCAGACTCGGTCTGGTGACCGCCAAGTCCCGCCGATGGCGCCGCCAGGACTATGTGCGGTGGGAGCGCCTGGCGCCGATGCAGCCGTGGCAGACCTCGGATAGCGCTGAATGTCAAACGGGGCTGATGCCGGCGCGCCGAATGCCTTGATGGGGTCGTAGAGCTGACCGGTGGCCGGCGGTGGTGGAGCTGGCCGAACATACGGTTGACAGGCGGCCCAGGGCGGCAGTGTGACGGTCTCCTCACCCGCGGTGTGACGGTCTCCTCGCCCGCGGCGATGGGCGTCGTGCTCTTTAGCGAGCGGGTGATTGGTGATGGCCATGAAGGCCGAACTGAACCCCACGGCTGCGAGACGGTCGTTCTTGAAGCGACCGGGGTTCGGACCTCAGCCCGGCGGTGGGTTCAACTCGTAGCGGTCGATGATGTCCGGAAGCCAGGCGGGCCGACCGAACTGCAGTCCATAGGTCGTCGGCGAGAGCGGCGACTGAGTTTGGTCGAACGCGGGCGGCCCGGCGGTGAGCGAGATCTGACGACGTCTCGGAAGAAGCTTTCGAATCCCGGCCGGGCTGATGATCTCGATCATTCGTCCGAGCGGGGGTGTAACCCGCGTTCCACATGGCGTGCATTTCGCCGCGAGGCTTGGTGATGTAGCCGCCGGGACCGAGGACCGCTTCCCGTTCGCCGGATCGGAAAGCCGATTTCTCCTTCGCTCACGATGGAGTACTCGTCTTCCCGAGTGTGCAGGTGCGGCGGCACCAGGGCCCCGACCCGAACGGATGCTCGACCACCGAAACCGTCCCGTTTGTGTCCTCGCCCCACAGCTTGAATGCAACACCGATCGCCCCAAGCTCGCGGATCTCACACCCTCGGTTGGCTGGACCACCGTCAGAGGTGGCGGGCTCCCCTCAACCATACATACCTCCAACTTGTAGGCACTGAATCCTTGCTGAAAGGCCGTCCCTGGGACGGCACAGTGTCAACGCTTGTCGCGAAGCGGAGGGCGATGCTACTTCGCCTTCATGCTGCTCTACAAACCATGGTGGCATCAAAATCGGCTGCTGTCCCGGAGAAGTCGCCACCAGTGACCCGAATCGAATCTGGAACCGTTGTGCTAAGTGCTTGATCGACGCGCCTAAACATCAATAGCCCAACTCCTGTCCCCAACACCCGAACCGGTCAAGGAGGTGGCGCCCCCGGCAATGATCGTGTCATAGTTTCAACCGGCACCCGCCACCGCGAAGACCCACACACGCGGCGAGTTACACCACTCGGCGGGGCGTAACTGCCCCTAGGCGTTAGAGGCGGGGGATGGTTCTCTCGCCCGATCATTGCCACTCTACGTGGACGCGTTCGAGCGTTACTGTCAACGAGCGTCCAAGTGGCCGGCGGACGAGCCCGGGCGCGTAGACGAGCTCGACGGCCCCACCGGGCGCGTCGATCACGATCCTGCCTCGGACCATTTCGCCGGCGCTGAGGGTGGTGGCATGTATGTCGCACCCAGCGTAGGTCCCACATCGGCACGTTCCGGTTCGCCAGCACATCCCCGCCTGATCGACCACCGCCACCTGCGACCGCTTGCCGTGCACATCGATTCCGACGTAGACAGACATTCCCGGGCCTCCGTCCCGAGCTGGTATCAACGCCGGAGTCGCCCGCAGGCTGCGAACGGCCTCAACCCTCGACACACTGCGGGCCATCCCAGCGACGTCGTGACCACCCGCGACGAGCGAGAAATGCTTGAAACCTGTGGATCGGCCGGGAGGGCGTACCTTCCCGATGATCGGATTGAGGTCTCGAGCGAGGCCGACGTTGGCGCGTCGGTCGGGAAGGTACGCCGGTGCTCACTGTAGTGGCCGAGGACGGGGCGCGGCCGCGGAGGACGTCTCGTTGCTCGATGAGGTGGTGCGGGAGGGTGCGCGGCGGATGCTGGCCGCGGCGCTGGAGGCGGAGGTCGAGGCCTACATCGCCGAGCTGGCAGACGAGCGGGACGAGCGGGCGGGCGGCTGGTGGTCCGCAACGGGCACGCGCAGCCGCGGGAGGTGATGACCGCGGCCGGCGCGGTGGAGGTGCGCGCGCCGCGGGTGAACGACAAGCGCACCGACCCGGACAGCGGGGAACGTAAGCGGTTCTCGCTCGGTGATCCTGCCGCCGTGGTGCCGAGGGTCGCCGAAGATCGCCGAGGTGCTGCCGCTGTTGTATCTGCACGGCTGTCCACGGGCGACTTCGTGCCGGCCCTGGAGCCGTTCCTCGGACTCGGCGCGGGCTGTCCGCGGCGACGATCACCCGGCTGACCCGCAGTGGCAGGACGACCAGCGCGCCTTCGCGGCCCGGGACCTGTCGCGCGTGCGACTACGTGTACGTGTGGGCCGACGGCGTGCACTTCAACGTTCGCCTCGACGAGACCCGCCTGTGCCTGCTGGTCCTGGTCGGCGTGCGCGTCGACGGCACCAAGGAACTGGTCGCGCATCGACGGACGGGCTATCGGGAGTCCACCGAGTCGTGGGCGGACCTACTGCGCGACTGCCCCGCGCGGCATGCGCGCCCCGGTGCTGGCCGTCGGCGACGGGGCGCTGGGATTCTGGGGCGCGCTGCGCGAGGTGTTCCCCGAGACCCGCAGCAGCGCTGCTGGGTGCACAAGACCGCCAACGTCCTCGCCGCGCTCCCGAAGTCGGCGCACCCCGGCGCGAAGCGCGCTGGGCGAGATCTGCAACGCCGAGCGCCCGCCGGGACGCCCAGCGCGGCGATCAAGCGTTCCGACGCGAGTACGGCGCCAAGTCCCAAGGCGGTCGCCAAGATCACCGACGAAGTCGAGGAGCTGCTGGCGTTCTACGACTACCCCGCCGAGCACTGGGTCCACCTGCGCACCACCAACCCGATCGAGTCGACGTTCGCCACCGTCCGGCAGCGCACCAAGGTCACCAAGGGCCCCGGCTCGCGGGCGGCCGGGCTGGCCATGGCGTTCAAGCTGATCGAGTCCGCCCAGGACGCTGGCGCGCGGTCAACGCCCCCCACCTCGTCGCCCTCGTCCGTGCCGGCGCCCGTTCGTCAACGGCATGCTCGTTGAACGACCGGACGAGCAAGCCGTCGCCTAGGTTCTTTCCTGGTCGACGAAGCCCAGGCGCCGGTTCATCGCGATCGCGGACGCGTTGCGCGGGTGGTGGAACGTCGAGAGCCACCGGTAGCCCGACGAGCGGACGAAGCGGATCGCCAGCAGTTTCAATGCCAGCGACAGACCCTGCCCGCGGTAGGGCGCGAGCACGCCGGTCATCTCGCTGAACGCGTATCCCTTGGCCGGTTGCAACGACGTCGGCGACATTCCGATCCACGCGCCGTCGCGGATCGCGAGGATGACACCGTCCGGGTCGAAGGTGGGCACGTCGATGCGCCGGGTGACGTACGCGTCGTAGGTGTAGAACTCTCCCCGGTCCGGGATATCGGCCGAGCAGGTCTTGTTGAGATCGTAGAGCGCGCGCCGGTGGCCCGCCGTGTCGCCGAGCTCGGCCATGTCGTGAACCCGATACCCGACTCGCGCGCCCGCCGCAGGTACGGCTCGAACGCCCTGTCGTCGAACCCGTCCACGTCCAGCTGAAGGCGTACCCAATCGACCATGAACAGACCCTATCCACACCGCAGCGCCGCGTTCCTGGTGGACGCCGCCCGAGACAGACAGCCTTGCGCACGCCCTCCGCGTGACGAACACGGCGACGTCCGCCCCATGATCGGCATGTGTGTCGCCCTAACAAGATCCGATCCGCCGCCGAGGACGCGTGGGCCGACGCGCGGAGCACGGACGACCGCGGCGAGCCAGCGCAGCCCGGCGACGCGATGAGTGATTCGCCCGCGCGAGGTGCGAGCCAGGACGGCGACGACCACAAGACGTCGAGCTGACTGAGCGGTACCCGGTCAGTGGGTCGCTAGTCGAGGCCGGCCGAGGTGACCGATGGCGGAGGGCCGGCACGCAGACGTGCGAGGACCTTCTCGTGATCGTCGGCGAAGTCCCACGGTGACTCGAGCCACCAGGTGGCCCCCGCCTCGGCGTACGGGCGGACCAGCGCGGCGGCGGCCATCGGATCGTCGGATGACGTAGCGTGATCGACCACGATGTCGTAGGGCCCGGCGTCTGGACCTCGTTCGGCGAGGGCGTACGCGCGCATCTCGGCCACGACCTCCGGCGTGAGCCTGGCGACGTGTGGGAGCAGGCCGTCGTACCGCAGCGCTCGGGCCATCGACTTCTGCGCGGCCCCATGCGCCGACTGTCCAGATCGGGATGCGCGGCTGCTGCACCGGCGGCGGCGGCGGGAAGAAAGTCGTTGCTTTGATCTTGTAGTGCTTGCCGTCGTAGCTAGAATGGCTGCCCGCCCACAGCCCGGTGAGAATGTCCAGCCCCTCGTCCAGCAACTCCGCGCGCGCCCTGCGATCAGTACCTCGCCAAACGCGGCGAAGCCGGTATCGATCGCGCCAGCCCGACCGCCAGGATCACCCGCCCGCCCGAAAGATGGTCGAGCGTGACTGTTTCACTGGCCAGCTTCCACGGGCGCATGCGCGACAGCGGCGTCAGGTCGGTGCCGAGCCGAATGCGCTCGGTTCGCATCGCTGCCGCCGTCAGCGAAACCCAGGCGTCGATCCCCCAGACGGTCTCATACACGAAAAAGCCATCCCAGCCGGCTTGCTCGGCGAGCTCATAGCGAAATCGGCCGCAGTGCGCGCATCGCCTACGCGGCAACACAAAACCGTACCTCATCTGGGCTCCTTTCGCCCGGGCGACGCTACGACGGCCACCGACACAGCCCGCCCTCTGGTGTCCGGTGGCGGGTTGTGCACGTCACCGCGGCCGATTTGACGTGTAGAACCCGCCACCAGATGACGAGGATCGCGGCGCGATGACGAGGATCGCGATGACGAGGATCGCGGCGCGATGGGTGGGTAGGAGTTCCCCCATGGAGGAGGACCGACGGACCAAGCCGGGGCGACGCCGGGTCAGGACCCCCGCGAGATCGATCAGGAACGGACCGGCGAACGCGCCCGTATTGACAATTCCTCGCGACGAGCCGGGGGACGAGTTGATTTCCCATCGCCCCTGTTGCGCCTGCAACCAGGACCTCATGGCAACTCCTTCCATTTGCTACTTCTAAGCCTGGATCCACTGCTGGAGCTTGTAAGCCGCGGCGCGTCTGAAAGATCGGATGCCCTTGGCCACGAACGATGTGTCTTGCGACGATCCGCCGGCCATCATGAGGCGTGTCGCCGAGCGGCTGCAGCGCTATTTGGACAGGTCGAACGAGATGTGTGTGGACAGCGCGTGGAGGAAGTCGGGAGCGTCAAACACTGCGCCGGCAGAGGCAACGCCGACCGTTCTGGTCTGTCCCGCCAGGAGGCGGTGGACGGCTTCCACGGCGAGCGGCGCGCTGATGGCGTATATGTCCTGGCCGGTTGCTGTGGCGCGTCGTTGGACGCCGCCAGCTTTCACGACGACGTCGACGAGGAAGGTCTGGGAGGATCGCCCGCGCTCGTCGACAGCTGCCGGTGCGGGTGTGTCTGGAGCTGATATGTCCCTGGCTGCCTCGACCGTCATGTACGTGTGTACCTCGGGGATGGAAAGGTGGCTGGGGACGGTGACGACATCGGCCATCGAGAACTCTCCGACAACCGCCCGGTTGCCCATCGGGGCGGGAAAGGTCCACTGGAGGGTCGGCAGATCGTCGTCGTGGTACTCCAGGTGCCCGTTGTGTCGCGGACCCGTCGGCCGTTGCGGCGTTCCCGGGAGACCTTTCCCGCGACGCGGGTGCCGGTCGTGGGGTGCCAGTTGCTCAGCCCGTACGCGATGTGTGCCTCGTCGGCCGCGGTCCAATCGCCCATCGCTGCGGTGGTCAGCAGGTCTCCGAGGCCGCCGAAGAAAGCCATCGCGGGGACGACCACGGTGCCCGCGGCGCGGGCGCGGTCGGTGAAGTGCGTGAACGTGTCCACGTTGGCCTCGATCTCGGCCGCCACGTCCACGTACGGGATCCCCGCGCGCAGTGCCGCCTCGATCACCGGGGCGGCGGTCGCAGCGAACGGCCCGGCGCAGTTGATGACGGCCGCCGCGCCGGCCAGCGCCCGGTCAAGCGCGGCTGGGTCGTCGACTGACGCCGGCCGGGCGTCAAGCCCCGCACCGGCGGCCAGACCCCGCAGCTTCTCCGCGTCGCGGCCGGAGAGAATCGGAACGAACCCGCGATCCCGGAGCTCCGCTACCACAAAGCGCCCAGTGTGCCCGTAAGCGCCAAACACAGCCACGGAGTGACTCGATCCCATCAGCTCTCCCACCCGCTCGAACGATCAACGGCAAGGTCCGCGAAGCCAAATTGTTGAAGTCCCTCGCAGTCTCCCCGGTGTCCGACCTGGCCTCTTGAGTCCAACGCCGTGTTGCCCGTCCGAGGAGCGCTGCTGGGCGTGGCGTGATCTGCGCCATGGGCCGAGCGGCAGTCGGGGTAATGACGTGCTGGGCCGCTTGGCCGAGGATGGCACGGACGCGGTTTCCCCCTCGTTTCAGTGTCGGCAAGCTGGATCACTCCTTCCTCCGGCGGTCTCGACCGATGGGACGGATGGCAGGACTGTGCGTCGCGGAGGAGCTGATTCGCATCGGGGGTGACCCCAACCTCGTCCCCAAATGTTCTTCCCGGCTCGACGGAGGGGCGGGCAGTGACTAGGCGGAAGCGGGCGCCGGGTCCGGTGCGGGAGTCGCGAGGGCCTTGTCCAGCTGCGCGCGGGAGCTGATCTCGAGTTTGCGGTAGGCGCTGCTCAGGTGCACCTCGACCGTCTTGATGGTGACGAAGAGGGTTTGCGCGATCTCCTTGTTGCTCATCCCGTCGGCGGCGAGCTGGGCCACCCGTCGTTCGCTCGCGGTGAGCGCGTCGAGCCCGGTGTGGAGGACCGTTCGCGGCCTGGCACCGGTGGCGGCGATCTCCTCGTTGGCCCGCCCGGCGAGCCCGAGTGCTCCGACCCTTTGCGCGAGGTCGACCCCGTCGCGGAGCCGCTGGCGCGCCTCGGTGCGCTGGTTGGCGCGGCGGAGGGCGGCGCCGAGGTCGACCAGGGCGCGGGCGTGTTCGAGCCGAGCTTGTGAGCCCGCGAGCACCTCGACCGCCTCCCGGAGCCGCCCGATCCCGCCGTGCCGCCTTCGACCAGACCGAGCATGCGCAGGGAGGCGCCGATGGCGATCGGGTCGCCCCACCGTCGAGCGAGCGCGAGCTCCTCGTTGGCGAGCGCACGCGCTTCGTCGTTGCGGTCGAGACGTCGAAGGCCTTCAGCGGCCCACCTCCGCCACGGCACACAGCTTGGATTGTCGAACGGGACCAGCCGTGCGGTCTTCCCGACCTCGAGCAGCTCCTCGACGCCCCGTTCGGGGTTTCCCGTCTCGATACGGAGACGCCGCGGTTGAGCCGAACGTAGACGGGGTGGAACTGCTCGAGCGGTAGCTGCGCTGGGAAGTCACCCTGGTCGATGACCCGCGCCGCCTCGTCCGCCTCCCCTGCTCCAGCAGCGCATCCGCCAGGAAGCCGATGTTGTACGGCCAGGCGACGAGCATGCCGTGGGCGACGCCGAGATCGATCGCCTCCCTCAGATCCGCGACCGCCGCTCGAAGATCGCCGCGATCCGTCTGACACTCGCCGCGCCACATCAACACGAACGCGAGGTTGAGGATGTCAGCGCGGCGGCGAGCCTCGGTCGCGTGGTCGAATGGACACCGCCTCGTCGCGCAACCCCGCCCCGCCCAACACCATGGCCGCGTCAATCGACGCGAACAAGCCGCTCCCAACAGGTTGCGGGCACAAGCGCGCGGCCGGCGGCTCGATTGCGGGCTGGCGGCGGCCCCAGCCGGTACTCGCGATCCGCCATCGCCACGAACAGGTGTCGCTGCCGAGACCTCCTGGAGCTCATCCAGGTCGACCTCGCCGATCGCTGCTTCGGCGATCGGATAGGTCTGCGCGTCCCACCACGCCGAGCTGATCAGCTCCGCCAGGAGCAGCTCGTGGTGGTCCGGATCTTGCTCCCGATCGACCTCATCGAGCGCCCGCTGGAAGACGGCAAGAGCCTCCGCGATCCGGCCCGTGAACCAGAAGGCGCGGCCCAGCTCGAGCGCGACCGCGCCGCGCCGCGACCGGCGTCGGCGAGGAGCTCGAGACCGGCCCGCAGGTGGTCGGCCGCGGCCGGACCGTTCGTCCGCCGCTCCGCAAAGCCGAGCTCGACCAGCACCTCCGCCCGCGCAGCCGGATCAATCTGCTCGTCGAGCGCCCGGCTCAGATATCCGACCGCGGCCTCCGCCGCACCCTGGGCCAGTGAGCGCTCGGCCGCCTGGCGGAGCGTCGAGACCACGAAGGAGTCGGCCCGTGGGGCGACGCGGAGAAGGTGGCCCGCCGCACTTTCCGGCAGCATGCCGGCCTGGAGCAGCAGTTCAGCGGCCGAGCGGTGCGCGGCGTCACGTTCAACCACATCGAGCGTCTCGTAGACGGCGCTGCGGACGACCGGGTGGAAGAACTCGAGTGGGTCCTCGCGGCGGAGGAGGTCAAGGCGGACAAGTGCGGCGGCCGCCGGACCAAGCTTGCTTGGTTTGACGCCGGCGAGAGCGGCCGCGTGGCGCAGCTCGGCCCCGTCGCCGAGGATCGAGGCGGCGCGGAGCAGGGCAAGCGCTTCCGGCTGCAGGCGAGCGAGGCGAAGCGCGACGGCTCGAGAAACGCCCTGCGCCGCGATCTCCAGCAGACGGGGCACGTGCTCGGCGGTCGGGCTGGTCCCCTCCCGTGCAACCGCGTCGAGCACCGCGCCGACGAAGAGCGGATTTCCGCCGGTCGCCGCTTCGAGCGCGGCGCTGAAGGCTTCGTCCGGATCCAGACCGTGCAGCTCGCGCGCGAGCACCGCGATCGAGGCACGCCCGAGCGGTTCGGGGGAATCGGGGCGGCCTCCGGATCGGCGATGAGCTCTGCGACAAGCCTGGGTTCGCGGCTCTCGCCCTCCGGCGGCCGCGATCCCGCAGCGACGAGGAGAGGCACTCCCTCGAGCATTCGCGTCAGGTAGAGGAGCCAGCGCAGGGAGGGGTGTCCGCCCAGTGCAGATCGTCGATCGCGAGCAGCGTCGGCCGGTGAAAGGCCGCGTTGACCGCAAGCCAGTAGAGGCCGTGCAGGATCGCGAACGAGCTCTCCGCCGGCGCGTCCTGTGAACCGGCGGCCCGCGGGGCCCCGAACAGCGGCTCCACCAGCGCCGCAGGCCCCGACAACAGCTCCGCGCGGAGATCCGGAGAGGCGG